>NZ_CP013940.1:2400000-3600000 GCF_001277215.2 Cronobacter malonaticus LMG 23826
AAACACACGCCAGCTTATGTCCATCCGGGTCACGAAGATAAGCCACGTAAAAATCCGGGCCATACGCCTCTCTGACGCCGGGCTTTCCTTCATTCGTTCCGCCATTGCGCAGACCTGCGGCATGGAATTTTCTCACCACTTCCGCGCTGCTGGCTTTGAAGGAAAACATGGTGCCATTTCCCGCCGTCGCCGATTTCCTGTTAAACGGCGGGCAAATGCAAAAACTGAAGCCCTCACCTAATGGCTCTCCCCACGTCGCCCAGCCTTCAGTCCATGAGGGGATCCGTGGGATTCCCAGTACGTCAAAGATGGCATCATAAAACGCCGTCATACGTTCCAGGTGGTTTGTCCCTATCGTCGTGTACATCAGCATGTTTTATCTCCGGTATTGGCTCTCTGTCAGTGAAAGCGAATCAGGCTTACTTTCTGGAGGCTATCATGTATTAGGGTGATGCCGTTTATGGGATTAATAATGCAACAGGTTAACTCACTCTCGTTGGTGAAGGTTCAGGAAGCGACCAATTTGTCACAGGCCCGCTCTGAAGTTGTACTTAATGGCAATAACACCGGGATTATTGTCCCTGGAGAAATACTGGAGGCAGCTGTTCTGATCAATGAACAGCGTTATGTTCTTTTTCTCACTGACGACGTTATTTTCGAAGAATCGCTGACTATAGCGCTTCTTGATCTTCATGAGGGTATCAAAGAGGTTGTCCGGGTGGGCAATGAATACGCCACAGGATATTTTGAGGCGTTATCGGTTACAGCAGACAGCATCAGTTTCAGGTTTATCGGTGAGTATCTCTGGACTGTGACGGTATCCGATATACCACGGTTCAGGCTCCCTTTTGTGTCAGATCCGCAAGGGGTAAAACGTGATACTGGATTCAAAAAATATATGAATATTTCGGTAACACGTGTTTCAGGAAAAGCCCATTCTTAAAGCGGGTTGGAAGAGGATTTGAGTAGAGTCTTACGGGTATAAAAACGGGAACCAACCGGCTCCCATTTTTCACCTAACCCAGACGCTGGATTACATGTTCGCGATGATAAGGTCGCCAGACTCTGAGCATTTCAGTATTAACGATTTTATAATTGTGATTACAAACCCCAGTTCATATACATGCCTTCACTGCGTGGGCGTGAAAGCCTGAAGCCGAACTTTTCATACAATTCAGGAACGTCCGCCATTAATGTGATATAAGCGCCAGGGGCTGCAGTCTTTCCAAGATATTTCATTATATGCTCCATAATGACTTTCCCGTATCCTTTTCCCTGATATGAGGGGTGCACAGCCACATCGACAATTTCAAAATTGATAACACCATCGCCTACTACCCGCCCCATTGCAATAACCTGATCATCAGCAATAATGTGTACGCCATAAAGACTTGCAGGAAGCGCTCTGACTACATACTCATACCCCCTTGGCGAGAGTTTCGTCAGCGTTCTCAAACGGCAGAAGTCCTCGGCTGACGGGGGGGATTCTTTGGTTATCATTTTCTCTCCTGACATAAAAAAAATGAGACTTAGAAGCGAGGCATAGATTGTGGTGACAAAGATAAATGTTAGCACAAGCAGTATCCATATACGAAAGAGTTTTCAATCTACTGACCAACTCCGAAAATCAAGATATAATGAAGAAACGATCAATATCTCTGCGAATGAACTATTCACATATGATTCTGGGTTTATAAAATCTTCTAACTATCCTTTTTATTACATTTCGGGAAGAGAAGTTGCCAGTATCCTTCATCATATTAGAAAAACTCTTAATGAAGTTTTTCTCAAGTACATCATGATTATAATTTACACAGAAAATGGTTAGCAGAAAAACAACGCATATTATCAATAAGTGCCTTGCCATATTTATCACTTATTAAATATGAATAAATGTAAGTCTACGCTTTCAAAAAGTATAAACCATTGATAAAAGAAAAGAGCTTATGTATTTATTTTCTACCATCGGGCTTCCATAAACGGCATCTGAAAGCTTTTGCATACGTGCTCCTGCTGACAGATTCAGACTTTTTGTTATTGCGTAGATGCCCATTATATCAACATAAGGGGCTCCTCCCGAGCCAACCCGGTATTGATCGATACCGCTTCCTTTGCTTTCAACTGAAGAAACGCCATAATAATAGTTATTCAGTCTGTTGTTACTTAATTCAATACCCGTTGAAGGAATGATCGTTAAACTACCAAACAGAAAAGGATATCCATACCCCGCAGTCAACATAATCCCTTCTTTGTTGCCAGAGATCCTCTGGCGTATAGAGCTTGTTATAAAACCCAGTGAAAAATTGTGTATCCAGCTAAGACCAGCCGTGACAGACATTTTTCTCTCATCCAGAATTTTTAATTCTCTGTCTGCGGTATCCTGTGGACGGAAGCGATATGGAAGCAGGCTTGCAGACATGTCAAATTCGTCATTATCTGACTGGTAAAGCCTTAAGCCAACCTCAGGACCATGTATAAAAAATCTGGCTCCGTCATAGCTTAAATAAGGTATAGGCATAATTTTATTAGAATATTTTTTATAAGGGCTTTCACTCCAACCTGCGATGACTCCGGCTTTGAAAGGTGAAGGAGAGGACTGACCAACCGCAGGGGCCACACAGGCAAATGTTAGTAACAGGACTGATAATTTCCGCAGCATTTTTATATTCCGCACATATCATAATGTACGGTCAGCTTACAGTCACAACCTTACCTGAACGTTACGTCGTCTGAAATAATTTTATGTTATTTTCTCGATGGCTGAATTTAAATGTGTGGACTTAAGCATGCGCGTGTTGATTGTTGAAGATGAATCGCAGATGGTGTCGGCGCTTACCAGAGCCCTTGAAAAACAAGGGATGATTGTGGACGGTGTGGCATCAATAGCTCAGGCTAAAATAGCTATTACTCATCAGGTTTTTAGTTTGATTTTATTAGACCGGCAGCTGCCGGATGGTGATGGCGCATTACTCGTCCCTTTCATTCGTAAGACAACAGCTGATACGCCCATCATTTTTTTAACCGGCAGGTCTGATGTAAAAGGTCGAATCGAAGGGTTAGATCTGGGAGCCGATGATTATTTAGTAAAACCTTTCTCTTTTGAAGAACTAATGGCTCGAATAAGAGCGATAGGCCGCCGACCCGCAACATTCACTATCCCAAAAGTGACGATTGCTAACCTTACCTTTGATTTTAACAGCCTTCACGTCACTGTTGATGATATCCCATTGATATTACCCCGCCGACAATTACTTGTTCTTGAGGCTCTCTGTACCCGCGCGCGCCGCACCGTTCAGCGTGAATGGTTAACAGAATGCGTGTACGGTTTCAGTGAAGAAATTCAGTCTAACTCTCTGGATTCACAAGTATCTCGCCTCAGACGCTCCCTTGAAGATGCGGAAGCAAACGTCACCATTCATGTAATAAGGGGTGTCGGGTATCTGCTTAAGGAAAAACGTGATGAAGCTTAAACAGATATCGATAGCCGCTAAGATGCTAGTGAGCATAATTTTATTCCAGCTGATAACTCTTTATCTGGCAATTGCTTACTTTACTTATGATTTGTTAATCGTAAACCGAACAAACTATCCTGGTTATATATCTGATTCTCAACTGGAATTGATCATTGATTCAGTTGGGTATAATACGTCGCACACTCTTAACCTAAAGGCCGGAACGGAAATAGCTGATATACTTAAACACCCTGATGCATGGCTGGTCATTGCTGATGATAAAGGCCAGTTAATTAAAAAAGGCAACATACCTCCTGAATACAATTTTTTAACGGAAAACATCAGATTCTTAGGCTTATCAGAAATTAAAATTAATGAAAGTCTGTCTCATTACGCCATGAAGGTAATGTCTGGTAAAGCTGACGGTAATAACATTTATGTCATGCTGGGAGGCACGCCAGTTTATCATGGTGTTTGGGATTTTTTTCTTTCATTAGTGAAAGAACTCAGTTTAAAAATGTTTATCCCCATGGGTATTGCTGCACTAATCATAATGCCTTTGGTGACTCGCAGGATTCTTGCTGGTATCTCTGATGCTGCATATGATGCTCAGCATATTCATGAGGGTGATCATAAAGCCAGGTTGAGAGAGTCGGGAATACCTCATGAAATACTACCCCTTGTAAAAGCAGTTAATGCGGCTCTTCAGAGACTGAGCGAAGGCTATGAAGAAAGGGATCGTTTTCTTGCAAGCGCAGCGCACGAGTTGCGGGCGCCTCTGGCTGTTATTGAGGCACGATTACAAATAATAGAAGATCATAATGTCAGGCAAATCTTGTCTAATGATGTGGCACGGTTATCAAACCTGGCAGAATCATTGCTTGACTTACAAAGACTTGGCCAAAGTACCTCTTTTTTTACTTTGATTGATATAAAAAGGTTTATGCGCAAAGTGGTCTCTGATTATTCACCGATGATCATAGCTGCTGGTTACGACATTGAACTTATTGTTTGTAACGAGCCGGTATTCATCTATGGTGACGATGCATCACTTTCCCGAGCGGTAATAAACATTCTGCAAAACGCTGTACATCATGGCGGTGGTAAAGGTCTCATTACTGTTGAGGTAACTCACTCCGGATGTATAACTGTTCAGGACTGTGGACCAGGAATTCCTGTGGATGAGCGCGAAAAAATATTTGAGCCATTCCATCGGTTACATTTAAATTCTCAGGGTACAGGCCTTGGCCTACATCTTGTTAAACATATTATAGAGCTACATCAGGGCGAGATTCGCGCCAAAGAAGGAGAAAACGGAGGTTCACTTTTTGAAATCAGAATTCCATTGCTCAAAGCTTTTCAGATTAATCAGTGTAACGAGCAAAAGCGTTGAATAATCATTCCTTTCTTTATAAATAGTGAGAGTTCGCACCTATGGCTTCGAGAATTCAAAAAAATACTGCTGTACGTTATGGAAACGATATGAATACCTTTCAAATCGAAACCATAAGAGACATTACGCAGTGGATTAACGAGAACCTGAGCTTACCTTTTTCAGCTACCTTTATCGCACAAAAATCCGGATACTCTCAATTCTATTTCCAGAGAATGTTTTCTTGTTATCATAGTATGAGTTTAAGTAAGTACATTCTTCATGCCAGAATGAATTATGCTTTAAAATTGCTGCATCAAACCGATCTGACGATATGCCATATTTCGCTGGAGTGTGGCTTTTCAACACAACAAACTTTTACGAGGGTATTTTCAAAATATTTTCAAATGCCTCCGAGCAAATGGAGAGAGAAACACAGGAAAAGCTCTGCCAACCGTCTTCCAGATCAGGATCAGATTAGCTTCATTCATATAGAGGACGAAAAGTAATCGTTTAATTCGCGGAGGTTTTTGTATAAGTGACTTTATCTTAGACAAGGCGTGGAAAAATCTTCAGCCACAGATTCAAAAATAACATTTCAACAATCATGGCAGGGTAAAACTATCGGTTATTACTATCCAAATCGGTTATCAAATCAGAATTCTGGAGAAGCACTTGCAGACATAAAAAAACGGGAACCAAATGGCTCCCGTTCTCATCTAACCCAGCATCTGGATTACATGTTCGCGATGATAGCGTCGCCAAACTCTGAACATTTCAGCAGCTTAGCGCCTTCCATCAGGCGTTCGAAGTCATAGGTCACGGTCTTGTTGTTGATAGCGCCTTCCATACCTTTCACGATAAGGTCAGCCGCTTCGAACCATTCCATATGACGCAGCATCATCTCCGCAGAGAGGATGATAGAGCCCGGGTTCACCTTGTCCTGGCCTGCGTATTTCGGCGCGGTGCCGTGGGTCGCTTCAAACAGCGCGCACTCGTCACCGATGTTCGCGCCCGGCGCAATGCCGATGCCGCCAACCTGCGCCGCCAGGGCGTCAGAGATGTAGTCGCCGTTCAGGTTCATACAGGCGATAACGTCATATTCCGCCGGACGCAGCAGGATCTGCTGCAGGAAGGCGTCGGCAATCACGTCTTTCACAACGATCTCTTTGCCGTTGTTCGGGTTCTTGATTTTCACCCACGGGCCGCCGTCGATAAGCTCGCCGCCGAACTCTTCACGCGCCAGCTGGTAGCCCCAGTCTTTAAACGCGCCTTCGGTGAATTTCATGATGTTGCCTTTATGCACCAGGGTCACGGATTCGCGATCGTTGGTGATGGCGTATTCAATCGCCGCGCGCACCAGGCGTTTGGTGCCTTCTTCAGAACACGGCTTGATGCCGATGCCGCAATGTTCCGGGAAGCGGATTTTCTTCACGCCCATCTCTTCACGCAGGAATTTGATCACTTTCTCAGCGTCAGCGGAGTCGGCTTTCCACTCGATACCGGCGTAGATGTCTTCAGAGTTTTCACGGAAGATAACCATGTCGGTCAGTTCCGGGTGTTTAACCGGGCTCGGGGTGCCCTGGTAGTAACGTACCGGGCGCAGGCAGACGTAAAGGTCCAGCTCCTGGCGCAGGGCAACGTTAAGGGAGCGAATACCGCCACCAACCGGGGTAGTCAGCGGGCCTTTGATGGCAACGCGATATTCACGAATCAGATCTAGGGTTTCCTGGGGCAGCCAGACATCCTGGCCGTAAAGCTGGGTAGATTTCTCACCGGTGTAAATTTCCATCCAGGAAATTTTACGCTCGCCTTTGTAGGCTTTCTCAACCGCGGCGTCGACCACTTTCAGCATTGCCGGCGTCACGTCCACGCCGATACCGTCGCCTTCAATGAACGGGATGATCGGGTTGTGGGGGACATTCAGCTTGCCGTTTTGCGCTGTGATCTTTTCACCTTCCGCCGGAACTACTACTTTGCTTTCCATTCACCTCTCCTTCGAGCGCTTCTGGTTGTGACTCATTATGTTAATGATTTGTAATAGGCGTGATAATACTACCTGAATGTTCTGCCCCATGCCACGCCCTTATGAATAGGGTATAATGCGGCAATTGATAAAGCCTGAAAATAGTATGCAGAAAACTTCTTATAGAAATCACCGGCTTGAGCGATTCAGCTCACAACATTCCCCTAAGCGCCGCAAACCCGAAGGCCCGAAACGGCTGATCCTCTTTAATAAACCGTATGATGTGCTGCCGCAGTTTACCGACGAGGCAGGCCGCCAGACGCTGAAGGATTTTATCCCGGTGGCGGGCGTCTATGCCGCGGGCCGTCTCGATCGCGACAGCGAAGGGCTTCTGGTGCTGACCAATGACGGCGCGTTACAGGCAAAACTGACCCAGCCCGGCAAACGCACCGGCAAAATCTATTTTGTACAGGTGGAAGGCGAGCCGACAGAAGCCGCGCTGACGCAGTTGCGCAGTGGCGTGACGCTGAACGACGGCCCAACGCTCCCGGCGGGCGTGGAGCGCGTTGAAGAGCCCGCCTGGCTGTGGCCGCGTAATCCGCCAATTCGCGAGCGTAAATCCATTCCCACCAGCTGGCTTAAAATCACCCTTTATGAAGGGCGTAACCGCCAGGTGCGGCGCATGACCGCGCATGTCGGTTTCCCGACGCTCCGGCTGATTCGTTACGCGATGGGCGACTATACTCTTGACTCTCTGGCCTGCGGCCAGTGGCGAGACGTTCCGCTCAAATAAGGAGAACCGGATGTTCAAACCCCATGTCACCGTCGCCTGCGTCGTTCACGCGCAGGGCAAATTCCTGGTTGTGGAAGAGACCATTAACGGCAAAGCGCTCTGGAACCAGCCCGCCGGCCATCTCGAAGCCGACGAAACGCTGGTGGAAGCCGCTCGCCGCGAATTGTGGGAGGAGACCGGCATCCGCGCCGAGCCGCAGCATTTTTTGCGTCTGCACCAGTGGCTGGCATCTGACAACACGCCGTTTCTGCGCTTTCTGTTCAGTATTGAGCTCGACGCGCCGCTGCCGACCGAACCGCACGACAGCGATATCGACCTCTGCCGTTGGGTGAGCGCTGAGGAAATTCTCTCGGCGACTAACCTGCGCTCTCCACTGGTGGCCGAAAGCATCCGCACCTGGCAGCGCGGCGAGCGTTATCCGCTCTCGCTGATTGGCGCGTTCAACTGGCCGCAGCGTTAACTGCACCGCAATATTGTTTCGCACCGAAACTTTTAACGGCAGCTTAACATGCTGCCGCCATCCGCTACACATAGCACCTTCTGCCACGCCTGTCTCTCTCACGCCCTCCCTCTGCTATACAACCGTTAAATCGCCTGTTTTTCCACCAGCGACAGCGCCTTTTGCGCCATTAAAGAACCTCAAATCCACGCCGATAGAGCATTGACCAGGAGGCTCGTAACGAAGGGACACTAATGCTATTTCGTGGTTGATCCTGAGGAGCCGTGATGGCCAGACAATCCGTTCATAAAAAGATGAGTACCCGCGCGCAGATGCTGCTGACGGGCGCATTAACCATCACGCTGGGGTTTGTCGTCACTATCGGCGTGCTGAGCTGGCAGTCCAGCAACGAACAAAAATCGCTGGCGGAGAGCTATTTACGCCAGATTGCCCAGAGCGAAGCGCTGAAAATTCAGCAGGAACTCAACTACGCCCGCGATGTGGCGCATAACCTTGGCCACAGCATGGCGTCCCTGCCCCGCGCCGGTATCACCGACCGTAAAGTCGCCGATCAACTGCTCGAGGGCGCGCTGCGCGATAACCCAAACTACCTTTCTATTTCCGTCATCTTTGAAGAAAACGCCTATGACGGTCGCGACGCCGAGTTTGACGGTAAACCCGGCCAGGCGCCGAAAGGCCGCTACGCCTTTTTCGTCGACCATGGTCAGTCGGGTAATTACCAGTTTCACCCGCTACTCTCCTACCTGACGCCGGGCCAGGGCGACTACTACCTGATCCCGCAGAAAACCCAGAAAGATACGCTGATTGAACCCTACAGCTACGCCTATAACGGCGTACCGACGCTGTTGACCTCGGTGGCAGCCCCGATTGTCTCCGACGGCCAGCTTAAGGGCGTGGTGACATCCGATATTTCGCTGGCGTCGCTCCAGCAAAAAGTCAATCAGATCAAACCGTGGGAAGGCGGCGGTTATGCGATGCTGCTTTCCACGGCGGGCAAAATCGTCTCGTACCCGGACAAAAAGCTGACCAGCAAACCCTTCCCTGGCGATACCGCAGGTTATACCAGCAACGTGGTTGAGCAGGACGATCCGATTCTTGGCGAAAAAGCGCTGGTCACCTGGCAGCCTGTCACTATCGGTAACAGCACGGATAAATGGTATCTCGGCATTGTGGCGCCGGTAAGCCAGGTGATGGCCGCCGCAAACCGCCAGTTAATGAACGCCATTATTCTTATGGTGGTGAGCATTCTGCTGGTGAGCGCGCTGCTTGGTATTGTCTTTAGCCGCAAAGTGCTCCGGCCTCTCGGCGGCGAACCGCTGGAAGCCGCGACCATTGCGCTCGCGGTCGCCGACGGCAAGCTCGATAACGCGATTGACGTTAAACCGGGCGATCGCGGCAGCCTCTTCTACGCCCTTCACACCATGCAGGCGCAGCTACGCGGCATTGTCGGGCAGATTAAAGAGGCGAGCGACTCGGTGCGTCAGGGCGCAGGCGAAATCGTCAGCGGCAACATTAACCTCTCGTCACGTACTGAAGAACAGGCGGCCGCACTGGAGCAGACTGCCGCCAGCATGGAGCAAATCAGCGCGACCGTGAAACACAACGCCGCCAACGCGCATCACGCGACGGAACTGACCGCTAACGCCACGCAAATCGCCAGCCGCGGCGAAACGCTGGTCGGCCAGGTGGTACAAACGATGGCGCAGATCGACGACAGCTCGAAGAAAATCAGCGATATCACCACGATGATTAACAGCATCGCGTTCCAGACCAATATCCTGGCGCTTAACGCCGCGGTAGAGGCGGCGCGCGCGGGTGAACAGGGCCGCGGCTTCGCGGTGGTGGCAAGCGAAGTCCGAAGCCTCGCGCAGCGCAGCGCCAACGCGGTCAAAGAGATCGCCGCCCTTATTGAAGAGTCGGGCCAGCGCGTGGCCAACGGTGTGCAGCTGGTGAATGACGCAGGCAAAACCATGCAGGAGATGACCCAGGCGGTGCATTCGGTGCAAACCATCATCGGTGAGATCGTCAGCGCCTCGGATGAGCAGTCGAAAGGCATCAGCCAGGTGACGATCGCTGTCAACGAAATGGATGGCGTGACGCAGCAAAACGCCGCGCTGGTGCAGCAAATGGCGGCAGCGGCCAGCTCGCTCGAAGAGCAGGCGCAGCAGCTGGCGCAGACCGTCGAGCAGTTCACTCTTCAGGAAAGTTACGCCTGATCCCACTGGCGGGGGCCGATGCGCCCCCGCCTCTTTTACCCTTTCTTCTATATTCGCCCCGACACGTCGCAATTCTTGCCGTTAAGCCCTTTTCTTCGCGCCCGGAGGGAAACCCGGCGCGCTCAGGGGGTGTTTGCGCCGCCAGCGCGTGCTAGAATACGCCGCCTTTGTTTTAAGTCGTGAGTGGTGCAATGTCTGATAACAGCCAGAAAAAAGTCATCGTCGGGATGTCCGGCGGCGTCGATTCCTCCGTTTCCGCATGGTTACTGCAACAGCAGGGCTATCAGGTGGAAGGTCTCTTTATGAAGAACTGGGAAGAGGATGACGGCGAGGATTATTGCACGGCCGCCTCCGACCTCGCAGACGCCCAGGCGGTGTGCGATAAGCTCGGCATTGAGCTGCATACCGTGAATTTCGCGGCGGAATACTGGGATAACGTGTTTGAGCATTTCCTGGCGGAATATAAAGCCGGACGCACGCCGAACCCGGATATCCTCTGCAACAAAGAGATCAAATTTAAAGCTTTCCTCGAATTCGCGGCAGAAGATCTCGGCGCGGATTACATCGCGACGGGTCATTACGTGCGTCGCGCCGATGTGGACGGCAAAAGCCGCCTGCTGCGCGGGCTTGATGGCAATAAAGACCAGAGCTATTTCCTCTATACGCTCGGCCACGATCAGGTCGCCCAAAGCCTGTTCCCGGTCGGCGAGCTGGAGAAACCGGAAGTGCGCCGCATCGCCGAAGAGTTAGACCTGGTGACGGCGAAGAAAAAAGATTCTACCGGCATCTGCTTTATCGGCGAGCGTAAATTCCGCGAATTTCTGGGCCGCTATCTGCCTGCCCAGCCGGGTAAAATCGTCACCGTTGACGGCGATACCATCGGCGAGCATCAGGGCCTGATGTACCACACGCTCGGCCAGCGCAAAGGGCTTGGCATCGGTGGCACCAAAGATGGCGGCGAAGAGCCGTGGTACGTGGTGGATAAAGACGTCGAAAACAATATTCTGGTTGTCGCCCAGGGCCACGATCACCCGCGTCTGATGTCAGTCGGTCTTATCGCCCAGCAGTTACACTGGGTCGATCGCGAACCGGTCACCGCGCCGTTTACCTGCACCGTGAAAACACGCTACCGTCAGGCCGATATTCCCTGCACCGTCCGTCCGCTGGATGACGATCGCATCGAAGTGCTGTTTGACGAGCCGGTCGCCGCGGTCACGCCGGGGCAATCCGCCGTGTTTTATCTCGGCGAAGTGTGCCTGGGCGGCGGTATTATCGAACAGCGCCTGCCGCTGCCGATTTAAGCCTGATGCCGCCTGCGCGGCCATGAATGAACAGCCGCGATAAAAAGGAGTCTGTGTGGCAAAGAACTTCTACGACATCACCCTTGCGCTGGCGGGTATCTGCCAGTCGGCGCGTCTGGTTCAGTCGCTCGCGCATGAGGGCACCTGTGACAGCGATGCCCTGCGCGTCTCGCTTAACAGCGTGATTGACCAGAACCCGGCGTCGACGCTTGACGTTTTCGGCGGCCGCGAAGCCGGGCTGAAAATCGGTCTTGAGACGCTGCTTGGCATGCTGAACACCAGCAGTCGTCAGGGCCTGGGCGCAGAACTGACGCGCTACACGTTAAGCCTGATGGTGCTGGAGCGTAAACTTGCCGCCAGTAAAGGCGCGATGAATACACTCGGCAATCGCATCGCGGATTTAAGCCGCCAGCTTGAGCATTTCGGGCTGGAGTCCGACACATTAATGAATGCGATGGCCGGGATTTATGTGGATGTGATTAGCCCGCTCGGCCCGCGTATTCAGGTCAACGGCTCACCCAACGTGCTGCAAAGCCCGCAGATCCAGGCGAAAGTTCGCGCCACGCTGCTCGCCGGTATCCGTGCTGCGGTGCTCTGGCAGCAGGTCGGCGGCGGACGCCTGCAACTGATGTTTTCCCGTAATCGTCTGACCACCCAGGCGAAACAAATTCTTGCTCAATGTTAACCTCTCAGGAGTGACTGATGGAATTATCCTCACTGACCGCCGTTTCCCCCGTTGATGGACGCTACGGCGACAAAGTCAGCGCGCTGCGCGCCATTTTCAGCGAATTTGGCCTGCTGAAATTCCGCGTACAGGTTGAAGTACGCTGGCTGCAAAAGCTGGCCGCACACGCAGCGATCAAGGAAGTTCCTGCTTTTGACAAAAACGCAAACGATTTCCTCGATGCGATTGTCGCAGGCTTTAGCGAAGAAGACGCGGCGCGCATCAAAACTATCGAGCGCACCACTAACCACGACGTCAAAGCGGTTGAGTATTTCCTGAAGGAAAAAGTGGCTGACGTTCCGGCTCTGCACGCGGTGTCTGAGTTTATCCACTTCGCCTGTACCTCAGAGGACATCAACAACCTCTCCCACGCGCTGATGCTCTCCACCGCGCGCGAAGAGGTGATTCTGCCGTTCTGGCGCAAAATTATCGACGCGGTCAAAGACCTGGCGCACCAGTACCGCGACATCCCGCTGCTCTCCCGCACCCACGGCCAGCCCGCCACGCCGTCGACCATGGGCAAAGAGATGGCGAACGTCGCGTACCGTATGGAGCGCCAGTTCCGCCAGCTTCAGCAGGTCGAGATCCTCGGTAAAATCAACGGCGCGGTCGGCAACTATAACGCCCACATCGCCGCGTACCCGGAAGTGGACTGGCACCAGTTCAGCGAGGAGTTTGTAACCTCGCTCGGCATCCAGTGGAACCCGTACACCACCCAGATCGAGCCGCACGACTATATCGCCGAACTGTTTGACTGCATGGCGCGCTTTAACACCATCCTTATCGACTTCGACCGCGACGTCTGGGGTTACATTGCGCTGAACCACTTCAAACAGAAAACCATCGCCGGTGAAATCGGCTCTTCAACCATGCCGCATAAGGTTAACCCGATCGACTTCGAGAACTCCGAAGGCAACCTGGGTCTGGCAAACGCCGTGCTGCAACATCTGGCGAGCAAACTGCCGGTCTCCCGCTGGCAGCGCGACCTGACCGACTCCACCGTTCTGCGTAACCTGGGCGTCGGCGTCGGTTATGCGCTTATCGCGTATCAGTCGACGCTCAAGGGCGTGAGCAAGCTGGAAGTGAATCGCGATCGTCTGCTGGCTGAACTCGACAACAACTGGGAAGTGCTGGCCGAGCCGATTCAGACCGTGATGCGCCGCTACGGCATTGAAAAACCGTATGAGAAGCTCAAAGAGCTGACCCGCGGTAAACGCGTCGACGCCGAAGGCATGAAGCACTTTATTGACAGCCTCGAACTGCCGGAAGACGAAAAAACACGTCTGAAAGCGATGACGCCTGCCAACTACATTGGCCGCGCCATCCAGATGGTCGATGACCTGAAATAACCCTCCACGCGCCACCTTCGGGTGGCGCGCTGCTTTCTCCCCTCGCCTTTTCCCCACACCTGTTGATGCCTCGCTGGTTTATCCAATGTTTATGCCCTTTCAGCGATAATTGACGTTAAACTATTTATATATTTGATGGATAAGGGGACCCCGGATGCGCGTGCTGGTCGTCGAAGATAACGCCTTACTGCGGCATCACCTGAAAGTGCAGCTCTCTGAGCTTGGCCATCAGGTGGATGCGGCGGAAGATGCCAAAGAAGCCGATTATTACCTGAATGAACATCTGCCGGACGTGGCGATTGTCGATCTCGGCCTGCCGGATGAAGACGGGCTGAGCCTTATCCGCCGCTGGCGCGCCAGTGAGATTACGCTGCCCATCCTGGTGCTGACCGCCCGCGAAGGCTGGCAGGATAAAGTGGAAGTGCTGGGCGCGGGTGCCGACGACTATGTGACCAAGCCGTTTCACATCGAAGAGGTGGTGGCGAGAATGCAGGCGCTGCTGCGCCGCAACAGCGGGCTGGCCTCGCAGGTGATCTCCATGCCGCCGTTCGTGGTGAATCTCTCGCGCCGCGAAGTGACCATCCATGACAATCTGATCCGCCTGACCGCCTTCGAATACACCATCATGGAGACGCTTATCCGCAACGCGGGCAAAGTGGTCAGCAAAGATTCGCTGATGCTCCAGCTCTACCCGGACGCCGAGCTTCGCGAAAGCCACACCATTGATGTCTTGATGGGTCGTCTGCGTAAGAAAATCCAGGCGGAATACGCTGGCGAGGCGATCACGACAGTGCGCGGCCAGGGTTACCGGTTCGATCTGCGCTAAATGAAAAAAAACGTCCTGCGCCACTTTCTCCCGCTCTCGTTGCGGGTGCGCTTTTTACTCGCGACCGCGGCGGTGGTGCTGGTGCTGTCGCTCGCCTACGGCATGGTGGCGCTGGTGGGTTATAGCGTTAGCTTTGATAAGACCACCTTCCGCCTGCTGCGCGGCGAGAGCAATCTTTTCTACACCCTCGCCCGCTTTGACAACGGCAAACTCACCGTTGAGATCCCTGACCATATCGACAGGCAAAGCCCAACGCTGACCTTTATCTATAACGAAAAAGGCAAACTGCTCTGGTCACAGCGCGACGTACCGCGCCTGATGAAAGCGATTCGCCCTGAGTGGCTCAACGCCAACGGCTTTCACGAGCTGGAAACGCGCTTTAGCGATACGCGCGTGCTGCTTGGCGCAAACCGTCTCCTGCAAAAACGGCTCAACGATTACGATCCGGACAAAGATGACGAAACCACCCACTCGGTGGCGGTGAACGTCTATCCGGCGACCGCCACCATGCCCGCGCTGACGGTCGTGGTGGTGGATACGATCCCTGACGAGCTGAAAAGCTCATGGAGCGTCTGGAACTGGTTTATCTATGTTCTGGCGGCCAATCTGCTGCTGGTGATCCCGCTCCTGTGGCTCGCCGCCTGGTGGAGTTTGCGCCCGATAGAAGCGCTGGCACGCGAAGTACGCGAGCTGGAAGAACACCATCGCGAACAACTGAACCCGTACACCACCCGTGAACTGACAAGCCTGGTGCATAACCTCAACCGCCTGCTGAAAAGCGAGCGTGAGCGCTACGAGAAATACCGCACGACACTGACCGATCTCACCCACAGCCTGAAAACGCCGCTCTCGGTGCTGCAAAGCACGCTGCGGTCTCTGCGTACCGGCAAAACTGACGTGGAGCAGGCCGAGCCGGTGATGCTTGAGCAGATCAGCCGTATTTCGCAGCAGATAGGCTACTACCTGCATCGCGCCAGTATGCGCAGCGGCAATATGCTGCTGAGCCGCGAGCTGCACCCGGTGGCGTCATTACTCGATAATCTCACTTCCGCGCTGAATAAGGTTTACCAGCGTAAAGGCGTCAGCATTACGCTCGATATCTCACCGGAAATTGTCTTTATCGGCGAGAAAAACGATTTTCTCGAAGTGATGGGTAACGTGCTTGATAACGCCTGTAAATATTGTCTGGAGTTCGTCGAAGTGACCGCCCAGGTGGCCGATGACACGCTGCATCTGGTGGTGGAGGATGACGGGCCGGGCATTCCGGAAAGCAAGCGCGCGCTGGTGTTTGACCGCGGCCAGCGCGCCGATACGCTGCGCCCGGGACAGGGCGTCGGGCTGTCGGTCGCCCGCGAGGTGGTGGAGCAATATAACGGGCAGATCCTCACCGGCACCAGCCCGCTTGGCGGCGCCCGCATGGAAGTGATTTTCGCCCGCCAGCAGCCGCCGTCTGGCGAATCTTCCGCCACGCTTCGAAAAAACCTGTCAGACAACCACGCAGAGTGACGCGCGTCCGTTATAATCCGACTCATCTTCAGAGCCTGCGGAATACAATATGGACTACCACGTAGAGATAAACTGGCCCGATTTCATTGAACGCTACTGGCAAAAACGCCCGGTGGTGTTAAAGCGCGGCATTAAGAACTTTGTCGACCCGCTCTCCCCGGACGAACTGGCCGGGCTTGCGATGGAGAACGAGGTGGACAGCCGCCTGGTCAGTCATCAGGACGGCAAATGGGAAGTGAGCCACGGCCCGTTCCAGAGCTACGATCATTTAGGCGAAACCAACTGGTCGCTGCTGGTGCAGGCGGTCAATAACTGGCACGAGCCAAGCGCCGCGCTGATGCGCCCGTTCCGTGCCCTGCCGGACTGGCGTATCGACGATCTGATGATTTCGTTCTCGGTGCCGGGCGGCGGCGTGGGCCCGCATCTCGATCAGTACGATGTGTTTATTATTCAGGGCGTCGGCCGCCGTCGCTGGCGCGTCGGCGAAAAAGTGCCGATGAAACAGCACTGCCCGCACCCGGATCTGCTGCAGGTCGCGCCGTTTGAAGCGCTGATCGACGAAGAGCTGGAGCCGGGCGATATTCTCTATATTCCGCCGGGATTCCCGCACGAAGGCTATTCGCTGGAAAACTCAATGAACTATTCGGTCGGTTTCCGTGCGCCGAGCGGTCGCGAGCTTATCAGCGGCTTCGCCGATTATGTGTTGCAGCGTGAACTCGGCAGCCAGCGTTACAGCGATCCTGACGTGCCGGCCCGTGAATGTCCGGCGGACATCGTGCCTGCGGAAGTCGATAAACTGCGCGACATGATGCTGGATCTGATCCGCGACCCGGCGAATTTCAACGAGTGGTTTGGCGAGTTTATCACCCAGTCGCGTCACGAGCTGGATGTGTCGCCGCCGGAGCCGCCGTATCAGCCGGATGAAATTTATGACGCGCTGAAACAAGGGGATACGCTGGTGCGTCTCGGCGGTTTGCGCGTGTTGCGTATCGGCGATGAGGTGTTCGTAAACGGCGAGAAGATTGACTCACCGCACCGCCCGGCGCTGCATCAGCTGGCCAATGAAGTGGTGCTGAATGAAGCGATGTTCGGCGACGCGCTGGAAGACCCGTCATTCCTCGCAATGCTGGCCGCGCTGGTGAACAGCGGGTACTGGTATTTCGCGGAGTAAGGTGTCGGTTATCGTGGGTATCTCGGTGGGTGCGCTTCGCTTACCCACCCTACATAGATGATCCCTGAATTTTTAGGGCGGGTAAGCGTCAGCGCACCCGCCTTTTTTGCGCCTTTACGCCTCCCGCTGCGCGGTTAACTCGGCGATACGCACAATCACCTGCACCGCTTTCTCCATCCCTTCCAGCGTCGCAAACTCATGCTTGCCGTGATAATTGTATCCGCCCGTGAAAATGTTCGGGCACGGCAGCCCCATAAACGACAGCTGCGCGCCGTCGGTACCGCCGCGAATGGGCTTTAACTGCGGCTCCATACCGCAATCGACAATCGCCTGGCGCGCAATCTCGATAATATGCGGATGCTCCGCCACCTTCTCGCTCATATTGTAATAGCTGTCCTCGATCGCCAGCTCAATATAACAATCCGGGTGCAGCCCTTTACCGACCTGTTTCGCGATATCCATCATGCGGCGTTTACGCGCTTCAAAATTCTCACGGTCGAAATCGCGAATGATGTAATGCATCTCGGCGCGATCCACTGAGCCTTTCATGGTGTGCAGATGGTAAAAACCCTCGTAGCCTTCGGTGCATTCCGGGCTTTCTTCAGCAGGCACCAGCGCGTGAATGCGCGCGGCGAGCGACAGCGCGTTCACCATCACGCCTTTGGCGCTGCCAGGGTGCACGTTGTTGCCAACGATTTTGATGGTCACCGAGGCCGCGTTGAAATTCTCATACTCCAGCTCGCCGATACCGCTGCCGTCCATGGTATACGCCCAGCGCGCATCAAAGGCTTCGACGTCGAAATGCTTCGCGCCCTTGCCCACCTCTTCATCGGGCGTAAAGGCCACGCGGATATCGCCGTGGGGAATGTTTTTCTGCGAAAGCGTCGCCATAGCGGTCATGATCTCTGCGACACCCGCTTTATCATCCGCGCCTAACAGCGTTTTGCCGTCGGTGGTGATAAGCGTGTGGCCAAGCAACTGATGCAGCACCGGGAACATCACCGGTGAGAGGATCTCTTCGCCAGTGCCAAGCGCGATATCCCCGCCACGGTAGTTTTCAACGATTTGCGGGTTCACGTTTTTCGCCGTGAAATCTGGCGAGGTATCGACATGAGAAATGAATCCGATGGGCGGGACGGGCTTGTCTACGTTCGACGGGAGCGTGCCCATCAGCGTGCCGTGTTCGCTCAGCGACACGTTAACCATGCCCAGTTCTTCCATCTGATTCTTCAGCAGGTTTAACAGCTTCCACTGGCTTTCGGTGCTGGGAACATGCTTCACCCCGGCCCGTGACTGGGTATCCATAGTGACATATTGCAGGAAACGTTCGAGTAATTTATCCATGTTCTCACCCCTGTTATTTTGTGACGTCATTATCATTAAGCATTAAAAGACAAATATTGTTTCAGGTCACCTTTCGCCCGGCGAAGAGGAAGAATCCTGCCGGGAAAAAGGCGGTATCTCCTTCATGGTGCCGCTGACGTGACTGAAAACGCGGAAAACCGCGCGAAACCGGCAAGAAAGCGTCTGTGGCATTGGCGATTTCAATGGTTTGCCGTAGAATGCCTGCCCTTATCACGTGCCAGACCCAAAGGTGGTTCATCACAAACCCCGCATCCGGTTTCATCTTGATGCGTTTTTTACGGGACAGAGTCAAAAAATTGAATACACAGCCGCGCTCGCTTTCCCCGCTTCTGCAACTGGCGGATATCGGGAAAAGCTTTGATGGTAAAACCGTCATTTCTGATTTCTCACTGACCATCAATCATGGTGAATTCCTCACGCTCCTCGGCCCCTCCGGCTGCGGTAAAACCACCGTGCTGCGCCTTATCGCAGGCCTTGAGAACGCCGATGCCGGGCGGATCACGCTCGATGCCCAGGACATCACCGACGTTCCCGCCGAGCATCGCCACGTCAATACCGTTTTCCAGAGCTACGCCCTGTTTCCGCATATGACGGTGTTTGAGAACGTCGCGTTTGGCCTGCGGATGCAAAAAACACCCGCCGCTGAGATAACGCCGCGCGTGATGGATGCTTTAAAGATGGTGCAGCTTGAGGAATTTGCCCAGCGCAAACCGCATCAACTTTCCGGCGGCCAGCAGCAGCGCGTGGCGATCGCCCGCGCCGTGGTGAATAAACCCCGCCTGCTGCTGCTTGATGAATCCCTCTCGGCGCTCGACTATAAACTGCGCAAACAGATGCAGAACGAGCTGAAAGCGCTGCAGCGCAAGCTGGGGATTACGTTTGTGTTCGTGACGCACGATCAGGAAGAAGCGCTGACGATGTCCGATCGCATCGTGGTGATGCGTGACGGGCGCATCGAGCAGGACGGCACGCCGCGCGAAATCTACGAAGAACCCAAAAACCTGTTTGTGGCGAGCTTTATCGGCGAGATCAATATCTTTAACGCCACCGTTATTGAGCGTATCGACGCGCAGCGCGTGCGTGCAAACGTCGAGGGCCGCGAATGCGTGCTGTATGTCGCCTTCCCGGTGACGGCGGGCCAGAAACTTAACGTGCTGCTGCGCCCGGAAGACCTGCGCGTTGAAGAGATTAACGGCGACGGCGAGGCCGACGGCCTGATAGGCTTTGTGCGCGAGCGCAACTATAAAGGCATGACGCTGGAATCGGTTGTTGAGCTGGAAAACGGCAAAATCGTGCTGGTCAGCGAATTCTTTAACGAAGATGACCCGGATTTTGACCACTCGCTCGATCAGAAAATGGCCGTGACTTGGGTGGAGAGCTGGGAGGTGGTGCTGGCCGATGAAGAGCTCGCGTAAATTCCAGAATGTGGTGATCGCCACTATCGTCGGCTGGCTGGTACTGTTTGTCTTTCTGCCCAACCTGATGATCATCGCCACCAGCTTTCTCACCCGCGACGACGCGCATTTCGTAAGCCTGGTGTTTACGCTGGATAACTACGCGCGCCTGCTCGACCCGCTCTATTTCCAGGTGCTGCTGCATTCGCTGAATATGGCGCTACAGGCGACGCTGGCGTGTCTGGTGCTGGGTTACCCGTTTGCGTGGTTTCTGGCAAAGTTGCCCGCGAAAGTGCGCCCGCTGCTGCTGTTTTTACTGATAGTCCCCTTCTGGACAAACTCGCTTATCCGGATTTACGGGCTGAAGCTGTTTCTCAGCACGCGCGGCTATCTGAACGAGTTTCTGCTGTGGCTTGGCGTTATCGACGCTCCGTTACGCATTATGTACACGCCATCGGCGGTGATTATCGGCCTGGTCTATATTCTGCTGCCGTTTATGGTGATGCCGCTCTACTCCAGCATCGAGAAGCTCGATAAACCGCTGCTGGAAGCCGCGAGGGATCTTGGTGCCAGCAAACTGCAGACCTTTGTGCGCATTATTCTGCCGCTGACGATGCCGGGCATTATCGCCGGCTGTCTGCTGGTGATGCTGCCCGCGATGGGGCTGTTCTATGTTTCCGATCTGATGGGTGGCGCGAAAAACCTGCTTATCGGCAACGTTATCAAGAGCCAGTTCCTGAATATCCGCGACTGGCCGTTTGGCGCGGCCACCAGTATTACGCTGACGCTGGTGATGGGCCTGATGCTGCTGGTGTACTGGCGCGCCGCGCGCCTGCTTAATAAAAAGGTGGAACTGGAATGATCGGTCGCCTGCTGCGCGGCGGTTTTATGACCGCCATTTACGCTTACCTGTATATCCCGATCGTGATCCTGATTGTGAATTCGTTCAACAGTTCGCGTTTCGGCATTAACTGGCAGGGCTTTACCACCAACTGGTACAGCCTGCTGATGAACAACGACAGCCTGTTACAGGCCGCGCAACACTCGCTGACGATGGCGGTGTTCTCCGCCACGTTCGCAACCCTTATCGGCGCGCTGACGGCGGTGGCGCTCTACCGCTACCGTTTTCGCGGCAAACCGTTTGTCAGCGGCATGCTGTTTGTGGTGATGATGTCGCCGGATATCGTGATGGCGATTTCCCTGCTGGTGCTTTTTATGCTGGTGGGCATCCAGCTTGGCTTCTGGTCGCTGCTGTTCTCGCACATTACCTTCTGTCTGCCGTTTGTGGTCGTGACTGTCTATTCCCGCCTGAAAGGCTTTGACGTGCGGATGCTTGAAGCGGCGCGCGATCTGGGCGCCAGTGAAATCACGATTCTGCGCAAAATCATTCTGCCGCTGGCGATGCCGGCGGTGGCGGCGGGCTGGCTGCTGAGCTTTACGCTGTCGATGGATGATGTGGTGGTGTCGTCATTCGTGACGGGGCCGGGCTATGAAATCCTGCCGCTGAAAATTTACTCGATGGTTAAAGTAGGCGTGTCGCCGGAAGTGAACGCGCTCGCCACCATTCTGCTGATGCTGTCGTTGGTACTCGTACTGGCAAGCCAGCTGATGCTTCGCGATAAAACAAAAAGCCTGCCTCGCCAGGCCTCAAACCCAGGGGACGTAAAATGAAAAAATGGTCACGCCACCTGCTTGCCGCGGGTGCTCTGGCGTTCGGCATGAGCGCCGCGCATGCTGATGATAAAAACACGCTCTATTTCTACAACTGGACCGAGTATGTGCCGCCGGGCCTGCTTGAGCAGTTCACGAAGGAGACGGGCATTAAGGTTATCTATTCGACCTATGAATCGAATGAAACCATGTACGCCAAGCTGAAGACCTATCAGCAGGGTGCCTATGACCTCGTGGTGCCGTCCACCTACTTTGTCGACAAGATGCGCAAAGAAGGGATGATCCAGAAGATCGACAAGAGCAAGCTGTCGAATTTCCACAATCTGGATCCGGCGATGCTGAATAAGCCTTTCGATCCGAATAACGACTACTCCGTCCCCTACATCTGGGGCGCGACAGCGATTGGCGTGAACAGCGACGCCATCGATCCGAAGAGCGTAACCTCCTGGGCCGATCTCTGGAAGCCGGAATACAAAGGCAGCCTGCTGTTGACCGACGATGCGCGCGAAGTGTTCCAGATGGCGCTGCGCAAGCTCGGGCTTTCCGGCAATACTACCGATCCGAAAGAGATTGAAGCGGCCTATAACGAGCTGAAAAAGCTGATGCCGAACGTAGCGGCGTTTAACTCCGACAACCCGGCGAACCCGTATCTGGAAGGCGAAGTGAATCTCGGCATGGTGTGGAACGGCTCCGCGTGGGTCGCTCGTCAGGCGGGCGCGCCGCTGGATGTCGTCTGGCCGAAAGAAGGCGGGATTTTCTGGATGGACAGCCTGGCTATTCCGGCGAATGCGAAGAACGTTGAAGGCGCGCATAAGCTGATTAACTTCCTGCTGCGCCCGGATGTGGCGAAACAGGTCGCTGAAACGATCGGTTACCCGACGCCGAACCTGGCGGCCCGTAAGCTTCTGAAGAAAGAAGTAGCCGAGGATAAGTCGCTCTACCCGGATGCAGCCACCATTGAGAAAGGTGAGTGGCAGAATGACGTGGGCGACGCCAGCGCGATTTACGAGTCGTATTACCAGAAGTTAAAGGCGGGACGTTAAGGTTCGTTGCCGTTATGAGATGTGACACGGTGGGTGCGCTTCGCTTACCCACCCTACGAATAACGGGCTAATGTTCTGTGTAGGGCGGGTAAGAGTTAGCGCACCCGCCGTTTTGAACCCATCACGTCCATAGCTAGTTGGTGCGCTTCGCTTAAACACCCTACAAATAACGGTTTAATGTTCTATGTAGGGCGGGTAAGCGTTAGCGCACCCGCCGTTTCCCTCTGACAACTCTGCCGTCAAAGCCCTTTCAACAGCTTCTCGACATACTCCGGCACCACCTGGCTTGCCAGCCCGTAATGCTTCTCTTCGAACTCGCTGCCGACCTGGCTTGGCTCCAGGTTCAGCTCCACGGTATGCGCCCCCTGAAGCTTCGCTTCATGCACGAAACCGGCGGCCGGATAAACGTGCCCGGAGGTGCCGATGGCGATAAACACATCGGCGCGCGCGAGTGCCTCATAAATACGATCCATTCCGAGCGGCATCTCGCCGAACCACACCACGTGCGGGCGCAGCGGCGCGGGGAACTGGCAGCAGTGGCACTTATCGCCAGGCGTCACGTCGCCCGTCCACTCCAGCACCTGCCCGCTCTGGGAACAGCGCACTTTGAGCAGTTCGCCATGCATATGCACCACATTTTTGCTGCCCGCGCGCTCGTGCAGGTTATCGATATTCTGGGTGACCAGTAAAAAACGGTCGCCGAGCGCCTCTTCGAGCCGCGCCAGCGCCAGATGCGCCGCGTTAGGCTTGATCTCCGGCTGCTGTAGCTGACGGCGCCGGGCGTTATAGAATTCCTGTACCAGCTGCGGATTGCGCGCGAACCCTTCCGGCGTCGCCACATCCTCCACGCGATGCTCTTCCCACAGGCCGTCAGCGGCGCGGAACGTGCGAATGCCCGACTCCGCCGAGATCCCCGCCCCGGTTAAGACCACTACCACAGGTTTATTCATCATTTCAGGTGTCATAATTCTGTCCCGGAAAAAAATACGCTGGCGCAAGCGCTCGCGCAGCCGACGTTTATTCCTTCGAAACCGGCCCAGCCGGTGCAGACGACGCGATTGCATTTCAACTCCGTGAGCGTGTGAGATGGAGAAAAGCCGCGCCGCGCATACCGCCCGCGTCGCCGTGGCGCGCCTGCTCAATACGCGGCACTTTCGCAACGGGCAGCAGATACGCAGGCAGCTTCGCGCTAAGCGCGGTTGTCAGATGCGAAAAACCCGACAGCCCGCCGCCGAGCACCACCAGATGCGGGTCCAGCACGGTCAGCAGGCTCGCGACACAGGCCGCCAGCAGGTCGGTATAGCGCTCGACATGCGCCTGCGCCTGCGCGTCACCCTGCTGCCAGCGCGCGATGATTTGCGGCGCGTCCAGTGATTCATGGTAGAAGTGATGCCAGAGCCATGCAAAGCCCCGGCCCGAAAGATAGTTCTCAATGCAGCCGGTTTGCCCGCAGCCGCAGCGGATAAGCGGGATGTCGCGCCCGAGGATCGCAAGCGCGTCCACCGGCAGGCGGATATGCCCGAATTCGCCCGTGATAAAGCTGCGCCCGGTCACCGGTTTGCCATCAACAACCACGCCGCCGCCGACGCCAGTGCCGAGGATAAGCCCCATGACCACCGGATACGCGCTGAACTCATCGTCCCAGGCTTCGGAGAGCGCAAAACAGTTGGCGTCGTTATCGATACGCACGTCGCGCCCGAGCCTTTCGCTGAGATCGCGCCTCACCGCCCTACCGCTGGCGGCGGGCAGATTGGCGGCATACAGCAGGCCGTCGTCGGTTTCCGGAATGCCGGGAATACCGACGCCGACATGCCCCGCGCCGCCGAAGCGGCGGTCGGCCTCTGCCACCAGCGCGCTGATGGCATCGAGAAAGTTCTCGTAGCTGTCGTGCGGCGTCGCGACGCGGGTTTGCCATTGCAGACGCCGCGCGTCATCGTACACCCCGAGGGCGATTTTGCTGCCGCCAATGTCAAACCCGTAATACATCCGCCGCTCCCTGAATTATTGTCCGCTCAGTACCCGCGCCGGATCGATGCGGCTTGCGCGCCGCGCCGGATACCAGCTCGCCAGCAGGCTCAGCACCAGCGCCGTCAGCAGCACATAGACCACATCGAGCGCGTGCAGCTCCGACGGCAGGAAGTCGATAAAGTAGATATCGCCGGAGAGAAAATGATGGCCGATCAGTTTTTCAATCCCGTGAATGATGGCCGTAAGCTGCCACGAGGCCAGCACGCCCACCAACACGCCGCTGACCGAGCCGAGCAGCCCGGCGAGCAGTCCGTACCAGACGAAAATCGCGCGAATAAGCCCGTCTTTCGCGCCAAGGGTACGCAGCACCGCGATATCGCTGCTTTTATCTTTTACCGCCATGACCAGCGTCGAGACAATGTTAAAACAGGCGACGCCAATCACCAGCACCATCGCCAGATACATAATGGCGCGGATCATCTGGATATCGCGGTACATGTAGCCGTAGGTGTTGATCCAGCTTTTGATATAGACGTAAGCGTCCGTCACCTGGCCCGCGTCCCGCACCAGCTGATTCGCGTTAAAGACGTCATTAACCTTGATGGCAATACCCGTGACACTGTCACCGAGGTTCAGATAGCCCTGCGCATCGACCAGCGGCACCATCGCAAAGCTGTGATCGAGCTGGCCGCTCAGTTGCAGAATGCCTGCCACCTGCAAACGCACGCGTTTAGGCTGCAACAGCTTATGGTCGGCGTCAGAATTCGGGATCATGATGGAGAGCCAGTCGCCCTGCTTCACTTTCAGCGCATCCGCAACACCTTTACCGATGATGATTTGCTGTTTGCCCGCCTGGAAACTCTGCCAGGCGTTGTTCTGCACATAATGCGGCAGCGCGCTTAAACGCTGCTCCTGCGCTGGATCAACGCCTTTCACCTGGATGGCGCGCAGGTTCGCCCCGCTCTCCACCAGGCCGGTAAAATTGACGTACGGCGCCGCCGCGACAATACCGTTGACCTTCTCAACGCGCGTCACGACATCCTGCCAGCCGCGCCACGGCTGCTCGACCGGCTCGATTTCGCCATGCGGCACGACCGCCAGAATGCGGTTGTTCAGTTCGCGCTCAAAGCCGTTCATGGCGCTTAAGCCCACGATCAGCACCGCCACGCCAAGCGCGATGCCTATCGTTGAGATAACGGAGATGAGCGACACCATGCCGCTGCGTCTGCGTCCCCGGCTAAAGCGCAGACCAATCAGTAACGATAACGGGGAAGCCATTACGCCCTCCCCATCAGGGTCAGCTCAGGGTTCAGGTGCCCGTCGCGCATCTCCAGCTGGCGCGACAGCCGCTTCGCCAGTTGCAGATCGTGCGTCACCACCAGAAAGGCGGTGCCCTGGGTTTTATTCAGCTCGCCGAGCAGGTCGAAAATGCTGTCGGCGTTGCGGGCGTCGAGGTTGCCGGTCGGTTCATCCGCCAGCACCAGCCGCGGGTTATTCACCAGCGCGCGGGCAATCGCGACGCGCTGGCGCTCGCCGCCGGAAAGCTCAGACGGACGGTGGTTGCTGCGGTGCGCGAGGCCCACGGCGTCCAGCATCGCGAGCGCCCGGCGCTCGGTCTCGGCCTTCGGCGCTTTACCGATTAATAACGGCATCGCCACGTTTTCCATCGCGGTGAAATCCGGCAGCAGATGGTGGAACTGGTAGATAAAACCAAGCTCGCGGTTACGCAGCTCCGCTTTGGCAGAAGAAGAGAGCGTACTCAGCGCCCGGCCGCTGAAAATCACGTCGCCGGAGGTAGGCGTATCGAGCCCGCCCAGCAGGTGCAACAGCGTACTTTTACCGGAGCCGGAGCTGCCGACAATCGCCATCATTTCGCCCGCGTCGATGCTGAAGCTGACGTTGTGCAACACATCCGTTTGCACTTTGCCTTCCTGGTAGCGTTTGCACAGGTTGTCGCACTGTAACAGCACAGAATTACTCATAACGTAAAGCCTCAGCGGGTTCGGTGGCGGCGGCGCGCCAGGAAGGATAAAGCGTGGACAACAGCGCGACGGCCATCGCCGAGAGCGCAATACCGATGACCTGCCACGGTTCGATAACGACCGGCAGCGCCGCGCCGTCAAGGAATGCGCCAATGACCGGCATCAGATTATTCAACTGGCTGGCAAGGAGCGCGCCCAGCAGCGCGCCGAACAGCGCGCCGATAACGCCCGCGCTTGCCCCCTGCACCATAAACACCGCCATGATCTGACGGCGCGTCAGGCCCTGGGTTTGCAGGATAGCCACCTCGCCCTGCTTCTCCATCACCATTAGCCCGAGCGAGGTAATGATGTTAAACGCGGCGACGGCGACAATCAGGCTCAGCAGCAGGCCCATCATGTTTTTCTCCATACGCACGGCCTGGAACAGCTCGCCCTTACGCTCGCGCCAGTCCTGCCACTGCGTGCCTGCCGGCAACGTCTGCTGGCTCAGCACATCCACCTTCAGCGGCTCATTCAGCCACAGTCGCCAGCCGGTGATATTGCCCGCCGGGTAGCGCATCAGGCGTGAAGCGTCCTGAATGTTGACCAGCATCTGGTAGCCATCCACTTCGCTGTTGGCGGCGAAAGTGCCGATAACGGTGAAGAGACGCTGGCTCGGCAGGCGGCCCATCGGCGTGAACTGGCTGGCAGACGGCACCATCAGGCGCAGCTGGTCGCCGCGTTTGACGCCAAGCAGGCCCGCAAGCTGCTCGCCGAGAATGATGTTGTATTTCCCGGCAGCCAGATCCTGCTGGTTGACATTCACCAGATACGGCGTCAGCGGGTCGCGCTGCGCCGGATCGATCCCCAGCATCACACCGACCGCCACGCTGCGGGCGCTTTGCAGCACCACATCGCCGGTGGTCAGCGGCGCGATGCGGTTAACGCCCTGCAGGTGGAGGCTGTCGGCAGGCAGTTGCTGCGGGTTGACGGAGCCTTTGGATGAACTGATAAGCGCCTGCGGCATCAGCCCGAGAATGTTGTTTTGCAGTTCACGCTCGAAACCATTCATCACCGAGAGCACGGTCACCAGCGCCAGCACGCCGAGCGTGATGCCGATAGTGGAGAGCCAAGAGACGAAACGGCCGAAGCGGTCTGCTGCACGCCCGCGCATATAGCGCAGGCCGATAAATAACGCGACAGGTTGATACATGAAATCCGTCTTGTACGGTTGCTAATGCAAAGTGATCAACGATAATAAAGCCCAGATCTGATTTATGGAACCACTAACCCACTCTGTCGCCGGGTTTTTATCCCGGACAAGCGGCACAACCGGAGCACGCTTCGCCTTCTATGCCTGAACAATATCGTTACTCTCTGCCCGTCAAAGCGGGCGATCAGCGTCAACTGGGTGAACTGACCGGCGCGGCCTGCGCCGTTGAGGTGGCGGAAATGGCGGAACGCCATGCCGGCCCGCTGGTGCTTATCGCGCCGGATATGCAAACCGCCTTGCGTCTGCACGATGAAATACAACAATTTACCGAAAGCCTGGTGATGAACCTGGCCGACTGGGAGACGCTGCCGTATGACAGCTTCTCGCCACACCAGGAGATTATCTCCTCGCGCCTGTCGACGCTCTACCAGTTGCCCGGCATGCAACGCGGCGTGCTGATCCTGCCGGTGAACACGCTGATGCAGCGCGTCTGCCCGCACAGCTTCCTGCACGGTCACGCGCTGGTGATGCAAAAAGGCCAGCAGCTCTCACGCGACACCCTACGCGCGCAGCTGGACCAGGCGGGCTACCGCCATGTGGATCAGGTGATGGCGCATGGCGAATACGCTACCCGCGGCGCGCTGCTCGATCTCTACCCGATGGGCAGCGAGCAGCCCTACCGTATCGACTTCTTTGATGATGAAATCGACAGCCTGCGGCTGTTTGATGTCGATACCCAGCGCACGCTGGAAGAGGTTGAGGCGATAAACCTGCTGCCGGCGCACGAATTCCCGGCCGACAAAGCGGCCATAGAGCTGTTCCGCAGCCAGTGGCGCGACCGTTTCGAGGTAAAGCGCGACCCGGAGCATATCTACCAACAGGTAAGCAAAGGCACCTTGCCCGCAGGAATTGAATACTGGCAGCCGCTGTTCTTTAGCGAACCGCTGCCGCCGCTGTTCAGCTATTTCCCGAAAAACACGCTGGTGGTGAGCACGGGCGATCTGGAAGCCAGCGCCGACCGCTTCTGGGCCGATGCCGTGGCACGCTTTGAGAACCGCGGCGTCGACCCGATGCGCCCGCTGCTGCCGCCGGAAGAGCTCTGGCTACGCACCGATGAACTTCATGCCCAGTTAAAAGCCTGGCCGCGCGTGCAGCTGAAAACCGAGGCGCTGGCCGACAAAGCCGCCAATACCAATCTCGGCTATCAACCGCTGCCGGATATCGCGGTGCAGGCGCAGCAGAAATCGCCGCTCGACAGCCTGCGTCGCTTTCTGGAATCCTTCACCGGCCCGGTGATTTTCTCGGTGGAAAGCGAGGGCCGCCGCGAGGCGCTCTCGGAACTCCTTTCGCGCATTAAAGTCATGCCGAAGCGCATTCTGCGGCTTGAAGAGGCGCAGGCGGGCGAGCGCTACCTGAGCATCGGCGCGTCCGAGCGCGGGTTTATCGATACCCTGCGCCAGCGCGCGTTTATCTGCGAAAGCGATCTGCTGGGCGAGCGCGTGACGCGCCGCCGCCAGGAGAGCCGCCGCACCATTAACCCGGATACGCTCATCCGCAACCTGGCGGAGCTGCGCCCCGGCCAGCCGGTAGTACATCTGGAGCATGGCGTGGGTCGCTACGCCGGGCTGACGACGCTTGAGGCAGGCGGCATCACGGCGGAATACCTGATGCTCACCTATGCCAACGACGCGAAGCTCTATGTGCCGGTGTCGTCGCTGCATCTCATCAGCCGCTACGCGGGTGGTGCCGAAGAGAACGCGCCGCTGCACAAGCTTGGCGGCGACGCGTGGTCGAAAGCGCGCCAGAAAGCAGCAGAAAAAGTGCGCGACGTGGCGGCGGAGCTGCTGGATATCTACGCCCAGCGCGCCGCGAAATCCGGTTTCGCCTTTAAGCATGACAAAGAGCAGTATCAGCTCTTCTGCGAAGGGTTCCCGTTTGAGACTACGCCCGATCAGGCGCAGGCGATTAACGCAGTGCTGAGCGACATGTGCCAGCCGCTGGCGATGGATCGTCTGGTGTGCGGCGACGTGGGCTTTGGGAAAACCGAAGTAGCGATGCGTGCGGCGTTCCTGGCGGTCGAGAACAATAAACAGGTGGCGGTGCTGGTGCCGACCACGCTTCTGGCCCAGCAGCATTACGACAACTTCCGCAATCGCTTCGCCAACTGGCCGGTGCGCATCGAGCTGCTGTCGCGCTTTCGCAGCGCCAAAGAGCAGGCGCAGGTGCTGGAGCAGGCCGCTGAAGGCAAAGTCGATATTCTTATCGGCACCCACAAGCTGTTGCAGAGCGACGTCAAAATGAAAGACCTCGGTCTTTTGATTGTCGATGAAGAGCACCGCTTCGGGGTGCGTCACAAAGAGCGCATTAAGGCGATGCGCGCCGATGTGGATATTCTGACCCTCACCGCGACGCCTATTCCTCGCACGCTCAACATGGCGATGAGCGGCATGCGCGACCTGTCGATTATCGCCACGCCGCCCGCGCGCCGTCTGGCGGTGAAAACCTTCGTGCGCGAGTATGACAATCTGGTGGTGCGCGAGGCCATCCTGCGTGAAGTGCTGCGCGGCGGCCAGGTCTATTACCTCTACAACGATGTCGAGAATATCCAGAAGGCCGCCGAACGGCTGGCGAATCTGGTGCCGGAGGCGCGCATTGCCATCGGTCACGGCCAGATGCGCGAGCGCGAGCTTGAGCGGGTGATGAACGATTTCCACCACCAGCGCTTTAACGTGCTGGTGTGCACCACGATCATCGAAACCGGCATCGATATTCCGACCGCTAACACCATTATCATCGAGCGCGCCGATCATTTTGGTCTCGCACAGTTGCACCAGCTGCGCGGCCGCGTCGGGCGTTCGCATCATCAGGCGTATGCGTGGCTGCTGACGCCGCCGCCGAAGGCGATGACCACCGACGCGCAGAAGCGTCTGGAGGCGATCGCGTCGCTGGAAGATCTCGGCGCGGGCTTTGCGCTGGCGACGCACGATCTGGAGATTCGCGGCGCGGGCGAGTTGCTGGGCGAAGATCAGAGCGGTCAGATGGAAACCATCGGCTTCTCACTCTATATGGAGCTTCTGGAAAACGCCGTTGACGCGCTGAAGGCCGGGCGCGAGCCGTCGCTTGAAGATCTCACCAGCCAGCAGACGGAAGTGGAGCTGCGGATGCCGTCGCTGCTGCCGGAGGCGTTTATCCCGGATGTGAACACGCGACTGTCGTTCTATAAGCGCATCGCCAGCGCCAAAAAAGAGCAGGAGCTTGAAGAGATCAAAGTGGAGCTTATCGACCGCTTTGGCCTGCTGCCGGACCCGGCGCGCAATCTGCTGGATATCGCGGCCCTGCGCCAGCAGGCGCAGAAACTTGGCGTGCGTAAAATCGAAGCTAACGAGAAAGGCGGCACCATTGAGTTTGCCGAGAAAAACCATGTCGATCCGGGCTGGCTTATCGGCCTGCTGCAAAAAGAGCCGCAACATTACCGTCTCGACGGGCCGACGCGCCTGAAATTCTTCCGCGAGCTGGAAGAGCGGAAAACGCGTATGGAATGGGTGCGTCAGTTTATGGCGCAACTCGCCGAACACACGCTGCCTTAACGCCTTCACGCCCCCGCGCAGGGTGTAACTTTACAATCCTTTGCAATCGTCCAGGGTTTCCCTGGACGAAGCCCCGCCATACTTCTCTCTTTATTCAGGAATTACAAAAGCTTCTCTGACTCTGGGATCTGTAAATGAAAAGAGAATACGCGCGTTTTTCTCGCTGGCTGTCATGGCTGGCGCTTGTCGCTGGTATGACGTTTGGCGCAAGCCAGGCGCTGGCGAATACTTACCCCCTGCCCGCGCCGGGCAGCCGGTTGATTGGTGAAACCCTCTATCACACGGTAGCGGACGACGGCGGCTCGCTGGAGGCCATCGCCAAACGCTATAACGTCGGCTTTCTGGCGCTGTTGCAGGCAAATCCGGGCGTTGATCCGTATGTGCCGCGCGCGGGTAGCGTACTGACCATTCCGCGCCAGATGCTGCTGCCGGACGCCCCGCGCGAAGGCATTCTGATTAATCTTGCCGAACTGCGGCTCTACTATTTTGCGCCGGGCGAGAACACAGTGACCGTCTACCCGATTGGCATCGGCCAGCTTGACGGTGACACGCTGACGCCGACCATGAAGACCACGGTGTCGCAAAAGCGCGCCAACCCGACCTGGACGCCGACGGCTAATATCCGCGCGCGTTATAAAGCACAAGGCATCGATTTACCGGCCGTGATGCCTGCCGGGCCGGACAACCCGATGGGCCACCACGCGATTCGCCTTGCGGCCTACGGCGGCGTCTATCTGCTGCACGGCACGAATGCGGATTTCGGCATCGGGATGCGCGTCAGCTCCGGCTGTATCCGCCTGCGCGATGACGACATCAAACACCTGTTCAGCGCAGTGCCGGTTGGTACGCGCGTCAATATCATCAATGCGCCGGTGAAAGCGTCTGTCGAGCCGGACGGGCGTCGCTTTGTCGAAGTGCATCAGCCACTGTCAAAGCGCATCGAGGACGATCCGAAAACGCTGCCGATCGTGCTGGACGCGACGCTCAACACCTTTGAAGCCGCCCCGCAGACCGATCGCGAGGTGATGGAACACGCCCTGCGCCTGCGCTCCGGCGTGCCGGTTAACGTTACCGCGCATCCCCTCACACCCGCCAGCGACGCCATCTGAAACAAAAAGGCCCTGTCCGAAGACAGGGCCTTTTTAATACGTGACCGTGACGGCTTATTTATAGATGACTGCGGTGCCGTGCAAATTGTTCGGGCCGTTGACAGAAGTGATACGGAACGATTTTGCGCCCATGTCGTCAGCTTTCTGCGCGAGTTCAGCTTCCAGCGAGGACAGGTTAGTCCCTGCGGTCGCGGTGATGGTGCCCGCTTTGTGCTGGCCGGCTGGCGTAGACTGCACTTCAACGGCGGCAACGCTTGCAAAGGATAATGAACTCAGTACGGCGGCGGCTAACAGTGCTTTAACATTTTTCATGAGGGTACCCTTTTCTTTTGCAATGCGGATTTGGTTGCGTGGTCGTTAACATCAATTTAATTAACGATCGATAGATAAATGATAGTTGTGATCTACATCACGTGTCAATATAATTTTTAACGATCGTTATATTAATCACTTGCACCCGGCTCCCCGCCTGCAACGCACTTCCGGCGCGGTTTTGCTGGTACTACGGGGGAAAAAAGGAGTATTTTGGGGGCAGGTTTACATAAGAGGTTAAACGGCACTATGACAACAGAAGCCCAAAGTTGCGCAAAAAAAAGCCGTGGCCGTCCAAAAGTGTTCGACAGGGAAGCGGCGCTTGATAAGGCCATGGCACTATTCTGGCAGCACGGTTACGAAGCGACGTCGCTCGCGCACCTGGTTGAAGCGACCGGTGCCAAAGCACCGACCCTGTATGCGGAATTCACCAATAAAGAAGGGTTGTTCCGCGCCGTGCTCGATCGCTATATCGCGCGTTTCGCACAGCAGCAGGAAACCCTGCTGTTTCACGCCGAAAAACGCGTCGACGAAGCGTTGCATGATTATCTGTGCGCGGTGGCCCGCTGCTTCGCCAGCAAAGAGACGCCCGCCGGCTGCTTTCTGGTGACAACCTCCGCTGCGCTGGCCGCCTCGTCAGAGGAGATAGCCGCCACGCTGAAATCGCGTAACACGCAGCGTGAGGCCATTTTGCTGCGGTTTTTTAGTGAGCGGCAGGCACTGAAAGAGATTCCTGAAAACACTAACCTGCCCGCGCTGGTACGCTATATTAGCTGCCTGGTACACGGCATGTCTGTCAGCGCTCGTGAAGGCGCCACCCAGGACGAATTGATTGAAATTGTGAATATGACTATGCGGTTATGGCCGCATTTGTTGTAAAGTATTTACCACACCCCGTGAGCGGCACCCGTCGCTCACTCTTCACATATAACTGCAAAGAATATCTTATTCCTTCTGGATCGCTTTTCCTGCCGATCATTAATAGGTAAAAACTGGCAAATATATCCTCCAGAATAGCTACTCTTTTACCGTTAAAGAAATGATTATTCGTGTGCTAATTAATTAGCACCATCAATTATTAGAACAGGAGCTATTTACGTCATGAAGACGGGGCCGTGCAGGGACGAGGACGTTTTTCCACACAGTATCCGTGGTGTATCGAGTTTCATATATGGACGACGCGAGACGCTTTTTGGCTATACACCTACAGAAGGAAGATGAACATGGCTTTGCTATTACCATTATTTAAGGTGTTAATAGTAATAACATTGTTATTTGGCCTTTGGTTGTTCTGCGGTGGTTCTATCCTTTTTGCATTTTTATCAGTGCTGATCACTGGTTTTATCTTATTCAGACAACACAATGCTATGTAATGGTTCTTAAACGCTCATGTTCCGCAGTACCGTGCGGCATGAGCGTTTTCATAACTCTCATTGGGTTACTTTCACCTGCAAAAACCAAAAAAAAGCCCCTCCGCCTGAGCGCAAGAGGGGCAATCGTTGCGTAACGCTATTTTATTTTCAGGTTTTCTGATTCAGAACCAGCTGTCCATTGCTGTCCAGTGGAATACGGCTGCCCGGATCGCTATCCATACGGATTTTGCCCTGCTCTTCGCCGATGCGGTATGTCACATCGTAACCCAGCATTTTCTCTGATTTGTCATACACCGTTTTGCAGCGCTGCTGCGTTGTGGTGTAGGTGTCGCCTTCCTGCAGATGGCCCTGGATCTGGTTGCCCGCATAGCCGCCGCCTAGTGCGCCGACGACCGTCGCGACATCTTTACCGCGCCCGCCGCCAAACTGATGACCGATGACGCCGCCTGCCACCGCGCCCAGTACCGAGCCGGTCAGGCGGTTTTCGTCCTGAACCGGACGGCGGTGCGTGACAGTAACGTTACGGCACTCCTGACGCGGCGTTTTCACCGTCTCTTTGATAGGGGTGGCTGAAACCACCTGGGCATATTTCGGCGAAGAACTGAAAACATCCAGACTGGCCACCGCCGCTACGCCCAGCGCAGCTGCTACCCCGATACCAATACCCGCTAACATTGATTTATTCACAGGAATTCCTCCCGGCTGTGCAATTAGTAACAATTTTGCAATTAAGGCCACAGGTGGGATATCGGAAAACGACTCAAAAAACAGGATAACGTGGGGCAGATCAGCGGATTGAGAGTTGTCTGAAGGGAAAATGTGACGGAAATAAAATGTCATCCGCCCCTGTGTAACAGAGGCGGATGTCGTGCTTAGTGCAGCTTGAGGCGCGGACGGATCACGCGGTTGATGCTGCCTACCAGCATCATCAGCCCGGTTTTAAAGTAACCGTGCAGCGCAATCTGGTGCATGCGATACAGCGAGATGTAAACAAAGCGCGCGATGCGCCCTTCGAGCATCATTGAGCCGCGCATCAGGTTACCCATCAGGCTGCCGACAGTCGAGAATTTCGACAGCGACACCAGCGAGCCTTTGTCTTTATAGACATACGGCTTAAGCGGCTTGTCTTTAATTTGTGCCAGGATGTTATCCAGCGCGCAGGAGGCCATCTGGTGCGCCGCCTGGGCGCGCGGCGGGACGAAGCCGCCTTCCGGACGCGGGCAGGACGCACAGTCGCCGATGGCGAAAATATCCGGGTCGCGCGTGGTTTGCAGCGTCTGCTCCACCACCAGCTGATTGATGCGGTTGGTTTCCAGGCCGCCAATCTCTTTCATGAAATCCGGCGCTTTGATGCCTGCCGCCCAGACCATCAGGTCAGCCTGAATAAATTCGCCGTCTTTGGTATTCAGGCCATCTTCCTGCGCGCTGGTCACCATGGTATTGGTGAGCACGCGCACGCCAAGTTTGGTCAGCTCATTGTGCGCGGCGCTGGAGATACGCGGCGGCAGCGCAGGCAGAATACGCTCGCCCGCTTCTACCAGCGTCACGTTCAGCGCTTCGTTGGTCAGCCCTTTGTAACCATAGCTGTGCAGCTGTTTCACCGCGTTATGCAGCTCAGCGGAAAGCTCAACGCCCGTCGCGCCACCGCCGACAATCGCGATATTGACTTTGCCGTTAGCGCCGAGGTTCGCGGAATATTTCAGGAACAGGTTAAGCATTTCCTGATGGAAACGGCGCGCCTGATGCGGGTTGTCGAGGAAGATGCAGTGATCTTTCACACCCGGCGTGTTGAAGTCGTTAGAGGTACTGCCGAGCGCCATGACCAGCGTGTCATAAGGCACTTTACGCTCCGCCACCAGCAGCTCGCCCTTTTCATCACGCAGTTCAGCAAGCGTAATGGTTTTGGCTTCGCGGTTGATGTCCACCACCGAACCGAGCTGGAACTGGAAGCCGTGGTTGCGCGCGTGGGCCAGATAGCTCAGCGCGTCGACGCCTTCGTCCAGCGAACCGGTTGCCACTTCATGCAGCAGCGGTTTCCACAGATGGCTGTGGTTGCGATCCACCAGCGTGACTTTCGCTTTCTTGCCACGGCCCAGTTTGTGGCCGAGCTGCGTTGCAAGCTCCAGCCCGCCGGCGCCGCCGCCCACGATAACGATCTTTCTTAATGGCGTAGTCAACGTGACCCCCTTAAAGTGTTTAACTAATTGTTAATTCAAAGTTATTAAAAATAGCTTTTAATTAACAATAGTTTAGCAACACCGCTCACAACAGGTATGAGCATAACATGAACGGTGCATTGGTCATACCAAATTTGATGTGCATCAATTTTTATGCATTAAAGTTAAACAAAAACGGGCCAGCGTTTGGCTGACCCGTTTATTCGGTAATGCAAAATGTCGGCGTGACGTCGGGATTACCCCAACGCTTTAAACGCCTTGATACGCTGAAGATGCGGCGAGATGTTTTTGAATTTATGCGTCTGCTCTTCATCCCAGACGATTTCGTAATACTGGTGCAGCAGTTCGGCGGAGCGCTGGCTGTCCAGCGCTTCATCCTCGCGCGAGAGAATAACAAGGCAGCGATCGCGGTTTTTCTCGCGAAAGTTCTCAACGCATTTGGTGGCGATATCGAGATACTCCTCCGGCCGGTCGATTTTCCCTTCCATGTTTTCATACGGAAACAGGTTCGGGTTGAAAATCACCTGGCGGATGTCGCACAAAAAGCCGATACGCTCCGCCCAGAAGCCGCCAAGCCCCACGCCGCAGATGAGCGGGCGGTCATCGACATTCAGTTGCAGCATTTTGTCCACTTCGCGCAGCAGATGCTGCATGTCATGTTTCGGGTGACGCGTGCTGTAGCTGATAAGCCGCACGTCCGGGTCGATAAACTGCAGTTGCAGTACTTTCTCGTGGTTACCCGGACTGTTTGAATCGAAACCGTGTAAGTAGATAATCATCGCATTCTCATCCCAGCGTAGCAGCTTCAGGGCAAGCGTTATTGCCCCGCCTTGTGCGTCTGCCAGCGCTCATGCAGCGCGGTAAGCTCCCCGCTCACCTGCTTCCAGCGCGCCGACGCCATCAGTTCCTGACGCGTAATTACACCTTTATGATACAAACGTGTAACACGCTCTGCTTTGATCGGTGACAGGTTATCAAGAACGCTTACGGCACCCTTACGATTATTACAGACAAGGATCATATCGCAACCGGCATCCAGCGCCGCCTGGCCGCGCTCCGCATAGCTTCCGAGGATAGCCGCACCTTCCATCGACAGATCGTCGGAAAATATCACGCCATCAAACCCCAGCTCCTTACGCAGCACCTGCTTCAGCCAGTAAGGCGAACCACTCGCCGGCAGCGGATCGACGTCGCTATAGACGACGTGCGCCGGCATCACCGCATCAAGCATGTTGTAACTAAAGAGTTCGCGAAACGGCAGCATGTCGTGGCGGCGAATTTCCGCGGCCGGACGCGGGTCGCGCGGCGTCTCTTTATGGGAATCAGCGCTCACGGCGCCGTGGCCGGGGAAATGTTTGCCCGTCGCTTTCATTCCCGCGCTCTGCATGCCGGTGATGAAACGCTTTGCCATCGCCAGCACGTTTTCAGGCTTATCGTGGAAGGAACGCTCGCCAATCGCGGCGCTGAGATGCCCGACATCCAGCACCGGCGCAAAACTGATATCGATATCCATCGCGATCATTTCGCAGGCCATCAGCCAGCCGGCTTCTTCCGCCAGTTTGCCGCCCGCGTCCATGCCGAGCAGCGCGGCGAAGCTTTGCGCCGCCGGCAGGCGGGTAAAGCCCTCGCGGAAACGCTGTACGCGCCCGCCCTCCTGGTCTACGGCAATCACCAAATGATTGCGGGCGCTCGCGCGGATCTGGCGGACCAGCTCGCGCAACTGCTCTGGATCGTGATAGTTGCGGGTAAAGAGGATAAGCCCTCCCACCAGCGGATGCGCGAGGATTTCACGCTCTTCGGCATCAAGCTCATAACCTTCCACATCCAGCATGACCGGACCCATGTTTCTCTCCCTTCGTGTTAACGCGTTTGCAGCTGGCGCCAGGCCTCGTCTGCAAGTGTGATAAATGTGCGGTCGCCGGTTTCCTGAAAGCGGCGCTCATACCAGCCCGCCATCAGCAACCCGCTCCACGGACGCCAGCGCGCGACCTGACGGCGCAGTTGCGTCTCGTCGATAGCCGCCCGGTGCGCATAATCGGTAATGAGCGCTTGGCGCGTTTCGTCATCAAGCCAGACGCAGGCAAGCTCCAGCGCCACGTCGCCATCCCCGGCGTATTCCCAGTCGATGAGCATCAGTTTGTCCTGCTGCCAGACCAGATTCCCGGGATGGACATCCATATGCAGCGGCGCGAGGCGCAGCTGACGCGGCTCGCCCGCGCGGCGTAAACGGTGCAACAGTCGCAGCCAGAAGCGCGTACGGCGTGAAGGCGCGCTTTGCTGCCAGTCACGCAGCAGCAGCGGCAGCAGTTCGATCCGCCAGCCAAAACGCGGCTGCTGGTGCAGATGATACAGCAGCGCGCCGAGTTGCGGCACCGGCGGCAGCGCGTCCTGGATCTCACCCGGTAAAAACGTGACCGCCAGCCAGCCGTTGACGCAACAGCGCGGGCGCGGGGCGAGCGTCACAGGCAGCCGTTTCAGCGCGCGATACTGGCGCGGGCTGCGGGCGCGGCTTTTGCGCACGTCGCGGCGCGCCACCAGCGTTTCATCATCAACGACCACCTGCCAGGCGCCGTCGCTGAGGCCGGGCAGCGCACAAACGACACCGGCGGCCGAAGCCGCCGGAAAACTTTGCGCTAAGAACCCTTCCGGGCTCAGATTACTGGGTTTGCTGAACGGCACCTTTACCTGACCAGATAATTTCGCCGGTCTGTACCAGCATCAGCTGCATTTGCAGCGTAGGCGCATTCACATTGCCGCTGGCGTTGGCGTAAAGCACGTACTGCGCGCCCACGTTGCGGGCGATGCCGATGGCTTTACTGCGCGAGCCGAGGCTATCCTGCGGCGAAAGGCCCAGTTGCTGTTTCGCCATTGAAAGCTGCTGCGCAGAAACGAGCGTGAATTTGGCATTATTCGCCAGCGCGCCGCGCAGGGCTTCGGTAGCCGGGCCGGTTTGCAGCGAACCATTGGTGCGGTTGTTCACGCTATCGACCAGCAGCACGCTGCCTGCGTTCACCCCGTCAGCCTGCAACATTTTGCCGACCATCGGCGCCATTGCGCTGTTCCAGTCATAGGTACGCGCTTTTGGCTCAGGCGTCGCGTTTTCAGGCTGATGTTCAATCGGGCCAGGCTGCGCCGGAATCGACGGGACGGACGGCACGGTTGGTACCGGCTGCGTCGGCTCTGGTACAGGCTGCGTCGGTTGCTGCGTGCCTGGCTGCGCTTCTTCAACCGGTGCCGGTTTTTGCTCGCCGGGCAAAATACAGCCCGACAGCGCCAGGGCGACGGTCGCCAGCAGCGCATAGCGATACATTCTGTTCAACATTTCCCCCTTCAGAGATAGAGATAAAGACGGGCTTTCCGTGCCGCCAGATAGTCAGTCTGACTGGTCACCGTTACGCGTCCCTGGGCCGGGATAACGACCGTCTGCGGGACTTCCAGCGGCTGGCCTTCCAGCCCGCGGGCGTCATACCAGTAAAAGCGGTAGTGCACGGTAACGGGCGCGTCTTTGTTATTGTAAATGGTCGCGGCGGCGACAGGCTTGCCGTTTTGCAAAGAAAAGTCTGGTTTTTCAGCGGTGATGCCCGCCGCCAGCACGCTGGATTCCATCACTACCGCCTGATCGTCGCTAACGGGAATGGTTGGCGCGGAGCGGCAACCCGCCATCAGCAACGCGGCCAACAGCCAGCCTGTGCGTACGCGGGCCATCTCAGAGGCCTTTATGCGCAAGCATCGGCCCCAGCGCGCGGCCACCGACCAGATGCATATGGATGTGGTAAACCTCCTGCCCGCCGTGACGATTGCAGTTCATGATGAGGCGATAGCCATCTTCCGCGATGCCTTCCTGCTGTGCGATTTTCGCCGCGACGGTAAAAAGACGCCCCAGCGCCTGCTCGTGTTCCGCCGTGACGTCATTGACCGTTGGCACCAGCACGTTCGGAACAATCAAAATGTGGGTCGGGGCCTGGGGAGAAATATCGCGAAACGCAGTGACAAGCTCATCCTGATAAACAATATCGGCAGGGATTTCACGACGAATAATTTTGCTGAAAATGGTTTCTTCGGCCATGGTTTTTTTCCTTCTTGGATAAACGTTAAGAGTATGAGCGAGATAATCGCTTCCTTTCAACCTTTGCCCCGGTTTTTCTTTATAAAGCGGATATTTATAGCGCACTGCCCGCGTCTCCTGATACCGCTGCGCCTGATAGTTATCCCGCTCTGCTTACGCATGAGTTTGTAACGCGTCTTACATTTGTTTACACCGCAAAGACAAATGATTATATTTCTCATTCTTATTGACAGTGGAACGTTGTTTTAGTCCCGCGCACTCTTTTCATCAGGCCAGGAAGCCGCCGGAAAGCGTCGTATGACAACAGCCTGATGCGCAGCATCATTTTCTTTTTTTAAGGGCAACACATGGCTAAGCATGCACTCCGTCAGGGCGTCGTTCCGACGTCTTCCCTTCCCTCTTTGCTCGCGCTCAGTATCGCCAGCGCGCTGGCAGCGCCCGCGGCTTACGCAGCGCCAGCCGCCAGCGATACGATTGTGGTCGATGCCGCCGCTGACAGCGGCACGCCTGACGAGTCACAGGATTACAGCGTCAAAACCACCACATCCGGTACGAAAATGCTCCTGGTGCCGCGCGACATTCCGCAGTCGGTCAGCGTCATTAGTCAGCAGCGCATGCAGGATCAGCAACTGAACACCATTGAAGATGTGCTGGAAAACACCACGGGCGTGACCGCCTCGCGCATCGACACCAGCCGTACCAATTTCTTCGCGCGCGGTTTTTACATCAGCAATTTCGCCTACGAAGATATGCCGACGTTTCTTGATAACCGCTGGAACTTTGGCGACACCGCGGGCGACACGGCGATTTACGACAAAATCGAAATCGTGCGCGGCGCGGCCGGGCTGATGAGCGGCACCGGCAACCCGTCGGCGTATGTGAATATGGTGCGTAAACACGCTGACAGTCAAACATTCAAAGGCAACGTCTCTGCCACTTATGGCAGCTGGGACAAACAACGCTACGTGATGGATGTGCAGTCGCCCCTAGTAGAGTCCGGTAAAGTTCGCGGGCGCGTGGTCGCCGGTTATCAGGATAACGACAGCTTCGTTGAGCGTAACCATTACCGCAAAAAATTCATTTATGGCGTCGTGGATGCCGACATCACTGAATCGACACTGCTGTCACTCGGCTATGACTATCAGAAAAGCGAAGAGGACAGCCCGACCTGGGGCGGCTTCCCTTCCCTTTACAGCGACGGCAGCCGGACGCATTTCCGCCGTGGTTTTAACACCGCCGCCGACTGGGCGTATTCAGACCTCGACTCCACCAAAATTTTTGCCAACCTGACGCAGCGCTTCGATAACGGCTGGGAGGCGAAAGTGAACGCGATGCATGCCGAAACCAATTTCGATAACCGCCTGATGTATATCGACGGCTTCCCGGATAAAACCACTGGCCGTTACAACGCCGCGCTCTGGCAGGGTGCGTGGGGCGGCTGGAACGTGGGCGAGCGTAAGCAGGATTCGGTCGACGCCTTCGTGCGCGGCGGGTACGAGCTGGCGGGCCGTCAGCATGAAATGATGTTTGGCGGCAGCTACAGCCGCCAGCGCAACAACTACGATAACGCCTATCCGGTGAATGATAATTCCGGCCTGATGGATGTCGGGAATATTCACGACTATAACGGCAGCACGCTGGCGAACCCGACGTGGTCCAGCTTTGCGCTCTACCAGCGCGACGTAATTCGTCAGAAATCCATTTACGCCGCCACGCGCCTGTCACTTGCCGATCCGCTACATCTGATCCTGGGCGCGCGATACACCGAATGGAATGCGAAATACAATCTGGAACGTAAGCCGGATGAAATCCGCCGCAGCAAAGCGGATGATGTGACGCCTTACGCAGGCCTGATTTACGATATCGACGATACCTGGTCGGCGTATGCCAGCTATACCTCTATCTTCCAGCCGAGCGGCCAACGCGATGTAAACAGCGAGTTCCTCGACCCGACCACCGGTAAGGCCTATGAAGCCGGGCTCAAAGCCGACTGGTTTAACACCCGCCTGACGGCCTCTCTCGCGGTGTTCCGCATTGAGCAGGACAATGTAGCGGTGAACACCGGTGTGATCATCCCTGGCTCCGGCGGACAGACGGCCTATAAATCCGTTGATGGCACCGTCAGTAAAGGTGTTGAACTTGAGCTGAACGGCGCGCTGACCGATAACTGGCAACTGACCTTCGGCGCCAGCCGCTATGTGGCCGAAGCGGGCGATGGTGTGGCCGTTAACCCGGATCAGCCGCGCACCACGATGAAACTGTTCACGCGTTACCAGTTGCCGACGCTGCCTGCGTTGACCGTGGGCGGCGGCGCGCGCTGGCAGACCAAAACCTGGCAGGACATTGTTGGGCCAAATGGCGACACGCGTATTTCCCAGAACGGCTATACCGTGGTGGATCTGTTCACGCGTTATCAGGCAACCAAAAACCTGGCGGTTCAGGCCAACCTGAACAACGTGTTTGATAAAGAGTATTACGATTATCTGGGCACGTATGGCGTCTACGGCGCACCTCGTAACTTCTCCGTTACGGCGAGCTACAGCTTCTGACATTTATCTCTACGAACAAAAGGGAGCCTGATGGCTCCCTTTTTTATCTGCGGAATAATGTCTGCCGCGATCGAGGTTTATCGACGCTATCCCTGTGCGCTCTCATCTTTACCCTTATGACAGACGTAAAAAAGGGAGGCTTGCACCTCCCTCTTTTTATCTCCCCGTCAGCCAGGATTAGCTGTTACGGATGTACTCATCCATTTCGGTTTTCAGGTTATCGGACTTGGTACCGAAAATCGCCTGAACACCGGAACCTGCCACAACCACACCCGCAGCGCCCAGTTTCTTCAGGCCAGCCTGATCCACTTTAGCTACGTCGGCCACGCTTACGCGCAGACGAGTGATACAGGCGTCGAGGTTAGTGATGTTCTCTTTACCACCAAACGCGGCCACCAGAGCCGGTGCCATTTCGCTGGTGCCAGCGGCTTTGGTGTCTTCGGTAGCGTCTTCACGACCCGGCGTTTTCAGATCCAGCGCTTTGATCAGCACACGGAAGATGGTGTAGTAAACCACCGCGTAGCCCGCGCCCACAATCGGGAACAGCCACAGTTTGCTGCTGTTACCGGACAGAACGATGAAGTCGATCAGGCCGTGGGAGAAGGACGTACCGTCACGCATACCCAGAAGGATACAGATCGGGAAAGCCAGACCTGCCAGAATCGCGTGGATAACGTACAGGATCGGCGCCACGAACATGAAGGAGAACTCGATCGGCTCGGTAATACCGGTCAGGAACGAGGTCAGCGCCGCGGAGATCATGATACCGCCCACTTTGGCGCGGTTTTCCGGTTTAGCCGAATGCCAGATAGCGATGGCAGCAGCCGGCAGACCGTACATTTTAAACAGGAAGCCGCCAGAGAGTTTGCCCGCGGTCGGGTCGCCCGCCATGTAGCGCGGGATATCGCCGTGGAACACCTGACCTGCCGCGTTGGTGAATTCGCCAATCTGCATCTGGAAAGGTACGTTCCAGATATGGTGCAGACCAAACGGCACCAGGCAGCGCTCGATGAAGCCGTAGATACCAAACGCCACAACCGGGTTCTGGTACGCCGCCCACTGAGAGAACGTCTGGATAGCGGAACCAATCGGCGGCCAAATGAAGGACAGGATAACGCCTGTGAAGATCGCCGCCAGACCAGAGATGATCGGCACGAAGCGCTTACCGGCGAAGAAGCCCAGATACTCAGGAAGCTTAATGCGGTAGAAACGGTTGAACATATAGGCTGCAATCGCACCCGAGATGATCCCGCCAAGCACACCGGTATCAGCCAGGTGTTTCGCCGCGATTTCTTCTGGTGGGAGATGCAGAACCAGCGGAGCCACGACCGCCATGGTTTTCACCATGATGCCGTAAGCCACCACAGCGGCCAGCGCAGAAACGCCGTCGTTATTGGTGAAGCCCAGCGCAACACCGATAGCGAAGATGAGCGGCATGTTGGCGAAAACCGAACCGCCCGCTTCCGCCATGACGTGGGAAACCACGGCTGGCAGCCAGCTGAAGTTTGCAGAACCGACGCCCAGCAGGATACCTGCGATAGGCAGTACGGAAACCGGCAGCATCAGCGATTTACCCACCTTCTGCAGGTTAGCAAATGCATTCTTAAACATAATTGAGAGTGCTCCTGAGTATTTGTGCTTTTTTTACGCGTTTCACGCATCAGCCCGGGGGAGAAACGGGCCATAAACAGGGCATCTGAGCGCCCTTTATTTATTACGCAGAGTAAAATAAATCACGCGATCTTTGTTTGACCGCTATCACGTTTCAAACAAGCCCTGGGGGAAAACTTGCGATTCTTTACATTAAGTGTTTCAGGATGTTTATAAATCGCCGTTCACCGCCCGAATTTCGGCGGTGAACTTTACTCGCTTTGTCCATTAATTACGAGCTTTAAAATAACTCAGATTTTCAGGCAGATTGCAGCGTGGCGAGGTCGATATGAAACAGCGTGGAGAAGTTGCGGGTGGTGGTTTCAGCAAGCGTTTCCAGGCTCACGCCCTTAAGCACCGCCATATATTCCGCCACATCGCGCACCATCGCTGGCTGATTCTCTTTACCGCGATGCGGAACCGGCGCCAGGTACGGCGAGTCAGTTTCCACCAGTATCCGGTCGAGCGGAACATAGCGCGCGGCCTCGCGGATCTGCTCCGCGTTACGGAAGGTTAAAATGCCGGAAAACGAGATGTAAAAACCCAGATCCAGTAGTTTACCTGCCGTCTCTTTGTCTTCCGTAAAACAGTGTAGTACGCCTGAACAGTCCGTCACTTTTTCTTCGCGCAGAATAGCGAGCGTATCTTCACGGGCATCGCGCGTATGAACGATAACGGGCTTGTTCAGCTCGCGGCCGATGCGGATATGGTGGCGGAAGGATTCCTGCTGGCGGGCTTTAGTTTCCGGCGTGTAGTAGTAATCGAGGCCCGTTTCGCCCATCGCCACCACGCGCGGATCGGCGGCCAGACGACGCAGCTCTTCTACATCGTACGCTTCGTCCTGATTCAGTGGATGCACGCCGCAGGAGTAAGCCACATTGTCACGCTCGCCGATAAGCTCGCGCATGGCGGTGTAGCCCGGCAATGTCGTGGCGACCGCCAGAAAATATTTCACGTCGCGTGCGGCGGCTTTCGCCAGCACATCATCCACATCTTTATGCAGAGACTGATAATCCAGGCCATCGAGATGGCAGTGTGAGTCGACTAAAAACATAACGTCTCTCTCAGAGGTGATAAGAAGGAAGCACCGCGTCAGGGCGCATGTAGCGCTCCCAGGTGAGTAACAGTTCGGTCAGCAGCAATTCGCGATTGACGGCCGCAACGTTAAGCAGCCTGTCGCGGCAGCGGAACAGGGAATCGAGCATCGTCTGAATGACGGCAGGTGAAAACCGCTGCGCGAGTTGCGCCACCAGCACCGGGTAATCGGTGTTGACCAGCGCGCTTTGCGCCCCGTGACGCCACTTCAGCGCATCCATCAGGAACGCGGCCAGCCAGTGCAGCCGAAATGGCGCCTGTTCATGGTTCAGCGCCGGCAACAGGGAGAGCCAGTCGCCGCTCGTCAGCGCCGCTGTCATTTTATCGCCAAGCGCCACGCGCTGTTGCCACTGCTCTGGCTGGAGCAACTCAAGCGCGGCAGCGGGCGCGCCGCCGGTGAGACGCAGCGCGGCGTTGATACGCGACGGCTCCGCCTGCGTCTCGCGCGCAAGCCAGGCTTCGGCGTAGCGCGTGTCGGGCGGCGCGAGATGCCAGCTAAAGCAGCGGCTGCGAAGCGTCGCGGGCAACTGCTCCGGCTCGCGGCAGCCCAGCAAAAACCAGGTGTTTTCCGGCGGCTCTTCCAGCGTTTTTAACAGCGCGTTGGCGGCGGCTTCGGTCAGCTGCGCCGCCTCTTTGATCCACACCACTTTGGCACCGCCGAGCCGCGCGCGATCGTAGAGCTTTTCATTAATTTCGCGGATAGCGTCGATGCCGAGCGTCGATTTGCCCTTCTCCGGCTCCGCCAGATAATAATCCGGGTGTGTGCCCGCCTGCATCAACTGGCAGGCGCGGCATTCACCGCAGCTTTTCTGACCCTGTGGCTGCTGGCACATTCGCCAGCGGCTCAGCGCGTAAATCAGCGCGTCGTCGCCCATGCCGGGCAGCGCGTGGATCAATACCGCATGGTGTCCCCTGCCAGCCTGCCAGTTGCCGACCAGATGTTCAAACGAGGGGCGCAGCCACGGATACCATTTCATTATTGCTGCTCCTGCACCCAGCGCGTCACCGTCGCACGAATATCGTGACTGACAGCCTCCAGCGGCTGACAGGCGTCAATCGTGATGATACGCGGATCGGCGGCGGCGAGCTCAAGATAGCGGGCGCGGGTGCGATTAAAGAAGTCGAGCGACTCCTGCTCGATGCGATCGAGTTCACCGCGTGCGCGCGCGCGTTCAAGCCCGATGCGCGGGTCGACATCCAGATAGAGCGTCAGGTCCGGTGCGAAATCGCCGAGCACAGCATGACGCAGCGTAGCCAGCAACTCGCGATTGATACCGCGCCCGCCGCCCTGATAGGCCTGCGTTGAGAGGTCATGACGATCGCCGATCACCCATTCGCCACGCGCGAGTGCTGGCTTAATGACTGTTTCCACCAGCTGTACGCGCGCCGCGTAAAACAGCAGCACTTCCGCGTTATCGGTGATCACTTCATCACCGACCGATTTGATATCCAGCACCAGGCTGCGCAGTTTTTCCGCCAGCACCGTGCCGCCCGGCTCGCGGGTAAACGTCATGTCGGTGACGCCAAGCGATTTCAGCGTCTCCACCACCAGATTGCGCGCCGTGGTTTTTCCGGCGCCTTCCAGCCCTTCGATAACAATATATTTACTGCTCATTTTTATCCTTAAGCGCCTTGAGATAATCCTGCACCGCACGATTATGGCTGGCGAGATTCGTGGTAAACGTGTGGCCGCCCTTGCCGTCTGCCACGAAATAGAGATACGGCGTTTTCGCCGGATGCGCCGCCGCTTTCAGGGACGCCTCGCCCGGTATGGCGATAGGGCCTGGCGGCAGGCCGCTGATGACATAGGTGTTATACGGCGTTGGCGTTTCCAGATCCTTTCGCGACAGTTTGCCGTTGTAGTCCTTACCCATGCCGTAAATGACCGTCGGGTCGGTTTGCAGCCGCATGCCGATACGCAGACGGTTGATAAAGACGGAGGCCACCCGGTCGCGTTCCGCCGCCACCGCCGTTTCTTTCTCAATAATCGACGCCATCGTCACCAGCTGATTTGGATCCTGATACGGCAGTCCGTCCATACGTCCTTTCCAGACGCTATCGACCGCTTTTACCATTTTGTCATGCGCGCGTTTAAGGATCGTGACGTCAGAGGTATTCGCCGTATAGAGCCAGGTATCCGGCCAGAACCAGCCCTCCACCCACTCCGGGTGTTCAAATTTGAGCGCCTGCGCAACCGTCGCATAGTCGTCATCTTTAAGCGTATGCTTGATATACGGCGCGTCGCGTAGCTGCTTCAGCCAGTCGCTGAGCTTCATGCCTTCAACAAAACGGATCGGAAACTGCGCCTCTTTACCGCTTGCCAGAAGACGCAGGGCGTCACGAACGGTCATTTTTGGCGTGAATCGATAGGTGCCCGCTTTAAAGTGAGAAAGCTCCGGCTCCAGGCGCAACAACCACTGAAACACGCGCGGGCGCGTGATGAGCTTTTCGTCATAAAGCTGCTGACCAAGCGCCAGACGCCCGGTGCCGGGCTTCAGGGTGAAAATCGTTTCTTTGGCAATCGGCAGAGGGCTGTGCGCCAGCTGGCGCACTTTCCAGTAACCGACGCCTGCCGCGATGGCAAGCACAAGAACCAGCAGTAGCGCGACGCGCAACATTTTCTTCATGGGAACCCGGTTATTCACAGTGGGAAATGAGGTAGTTATACAGTTCGCGTGAGGCGTAAGCGTGACCGTCAATACTGCGCACCGGCACCAGCGGCATCAGTGCGTTGCAAATAAAGACTTCATCCGCCTCTTCAAGCGCGCTGGCGGGCGCGTTAATTTCAGACAATCGCCAGGCTGACTGATTCAGCAAACCAATAATATGGCGCCGCATAAGGCCATCAACGCCAGCCTGATCGAGTCGGGGGGTAAACACCGATTTTCCTTTCCGCCAGAACAAATTAGCCGCACAGCATTCCGTAACCCACCCTTCGCTGTCAAGCACCAGCGCCTCATCGGCGGGCGTCTGCTCAAGATGCGTGCGGATCAACACCTGTTCAAGCCGGTTCAGATGTTTAATACCCGCGAGATACGGATTGCGCCCAAGCCGCACGGGGCTTGTTGCGAGGCTAACGCCGCGCTCGCGCCATTCGCTATAAAAGTCAGGGTAAGCGCCGCGCGACACAATGCGCGTAGGCGCGTCGCATCCGGCAATACTGTAGCCGCGCTTGCCTGCGCCGCGGGAAATAATAACTTTCACAACTGCGCTCGCCTGCCCCTGCGCCGCCTGGCGCATTTCGTCACGCAGCGTGTTGATATCCGGCATCGGGATCATTAGCCGTTCACAACCTTCCCGCAGGCGCGCCAGATGCGCTTCCAGTAAATGAACGACGCCATCACGTACGCGGGCGGTCGTAAAGCAGCCATCACCGAACTGCACGGCGCGATCGGTCGCTGGCAGGCAATCCTGTTCGATACCATTAATTAACAGCATAGAGGCTCCTTAACGGGTAGCGCATTAGTCTCGCAGGATGACCGACAGGGAGCAAGAGGAAGGGGGAAATGTACAAAGGCCCGCGCGGGGCGGGCCTTTGTGACGGCTGTCAGACCTTTTTGAAGATCAGAGAGCCGTTGGTGCCACCGAAGCCGAAGGAGTTACACAGGGTGTACTCCATACCGCTTACCTGGCGCGCTTCATGCGGAACGAAGTCCAGATCACAGCCTTCGTCCGGATTGTCCAGGTTGATGGTCGGCGGAACAGCCTGATCGCGCAGCGCGAGAATGGAGTAGATAGACTCTACCGCGCCCGCCGCGCCAAGCAGATGGCCGGTCATCGATTTGGTGGAGCTCACCAGTACGCGTTTTGCCGCGTCGCCGAAGACCGATTTTACCGCCTGCGCTTCGGCAACGTCGCCTGCAGGCGTAGAAGTGCCGTGCGCGTTGACGTAACCGATCTGGCCTGCGTCGATACCGGCGTCACGCAGCGCGTTGACCATCGCCAGCGCCGCGCCTGCGCCGTTTTCCGGCGGAGAGGTCATGTGGTAGGCATCGCTGCTCATACCAAAACCGACCAGCTCGGCGTAAATCTTCGCACCGCGTTTTTTCGCGTGCTCATACTCTTCGAGTACGATGATGCCCGCGCCGTCGCCCAGCACAAAACCATCGCGGTCTTTATCCCACGGACGGCTTGCCGCCTGCGGATTATCGTTACGGGTCGAGAGCGCACGCGCCGCGCCGAAACCGCCAACGCCAAGCGGCGTACTGGCTTTCTCAGCACCGCCTGCGAGCATAACGTCAGCATCGCCATAGGCGATGATACGCGCCGCATGGCCGATGTTATGCACGCCTGAGGTGCAAGCGGTGGCGATGGAAATGCTGGGACCGCGCAGACCGTACATGATGGTCAGGTGACCGGCCACCATGTTGACAATCGTTGATGGCACGAAGAAAGGACTGATTTTCCGCGGGCCGCCGTTGACCAGCGAGCTGTGGTTTTCTTCGATAAGGCCAAGGCCGCCGATGCCGGAACCGATAGCCGCGCCGATACGGGGCGCGTTCTCTTCCGTCACTTCAAGGCCGGAATCCTGCATGGCCTGTACGCCGGCGACAATTCCATATTGAATGAAGGCGTCCATCTTGCGCTGTTCTTTGCGCGAGATGATCTCTTCACAGTTAAAATCCTTTACTAAGCCAGCAAATTTCGTTGCATAGGCGCTAGTATCGAAATGGTCGATCAGGCTGATGCCACTCTGACCGGCAAGGAGAGCTTTCCAGGTGGACTCTACGGTATTGCCGACAGGAGACAACATGCCAAGTCCGGTCACAACTACACGACGCTTAGACACGTTTGTCCTCCAGGGAGGGATAAAAAAAGAGATTCGTGGGATTAAAAAAGATAAAACTCAGGCGGTCGAGCGACCGCCTGGAGATGTTCACTTACGCCTGGTGACCGTTGATGTAATCAATGGCAGCCTGAACGGTGGTGATTTTCTCAGCTTCTTCGTCCGGAATCTCAGTATCAAACTCTTCTTCCAGAGCCATTACCAGCTCAACGGTGTCAAGAGAATCAGCGCCCAGGTCTTCAACGAAGGAAGCATTGTTGGTAACTTCTTCCTGCTTAACGCCCAGCTGTTCGCCGATAATTTTCTTAACGCGTTCTTCGATAGTGCTCATACTCTTAAATTTCCTATCAAAACTCGCTTTCGCGATGGTTTTCGTAGTGTATAAAATGTTGAAAAAGTTGCAACTAAATCCCGGCAGGTCTTACCACGATTTTACGCTATTTTGCGGGCAATTGCCCTGATAACGCAAATAATTTTATTCGTGGTTAAACCATGTACATTCCGCCGTTGACGTGCAGGGTCTCACCAGTGATGTACCCGGCCTCGTCAGAGGCTAAAAATGCAACCGCACTGGCGATTTCTTTTGCGTCGCCTAAACGACCCGCAGGAACTTCCGCCAGAATACCCGCACGCTGATCGTCAGACAGCGCACGCGTCATGTCCGTTTCAATAAAGCCCGGAGCAACAACGTTTACCGTAATACCGCGGGACGCCACTTCGCGCGCCAGCGATTTACTGAAACCGATAAGACCCGCTTTCGCCGCAGCGTAGTTGGCCTGACCGGCATTTCCCATGGTACCGACCACAGAACCGATAGTGATAATGCGACCGTGACGTTTCTTCATCATAGCTCGCATTACCGCTTTTGACAGACGGAAAACCGATGACAGGTTGGTTTCGATGATATCGTTCCACTCGTCATCTTTCATTCGCATCAGCAGGTTGTCGCGAGTGATTCCGGCATTATTGACCAGAATGTCCACTTCGCCAAATTCTGCGCGAATATTTTCCAGAACCGATTCGATGGATGCCGCATCGGTCACATTCAGCATCAGGCCTTTGCCATACGCGCCCAGATAGTCGCTAATCGCTTGCGCGCCGCTTTCGCTGGTCGCGGTGCCGATAACCTTAGCGCCACGTGCAGCCAGGGTTTCGGCGATAGCGCGGCCGATACCGCGGCTCGCACCGGTGACCAGCGCGATTTTTCCTTCAAAGCTCATGGTTTTCCTCGTTTTATTGCGCAAGTGCCGCTGACAGGCTTGCGGGCTCATTAATCGCCGCCGCCGTCAGGGTGTCAACAATACGTTTTGTCAGGCCGGTCAGCACTTTGCCCGGACCGACTTCATACAGCTGCGTGACGCCCTGCGCCGCGATAAATTCAACGCTCTTCGTCCACTGCACCGGGCTGTAAAGCTGGCGCACCAGCGCGTCGCGGATAGCTTCCGGCGACGTTTCGCATTTCACGTCAACGTTGTTTACTACCGGAATCTGGGGGGCGTTAAACGTAATTTTTTCAAGCTCAGCAGCCAGTTTCTCAGCGGCAGGCTTCATCAGCGCGCAGTGCGACGGCACGCTCACCGGCAGCGGCAGCGCACGTTTGGCGCCCGCAGCTTTACAGGCAGCGCCCGCACGCTCAACGGCTTCTTTGTGACCGGCGATAACCACCTGGCCTGGCGAGTTGAAGTTAACCGGTGAAACCACCTGCCCTTCAGCCGCTTCTTCACAGGCTTTAGCAATCGCGTCGTCGTCCAGACCGATAATCGCGGCCATCGCGCCCGTGCCTTCCGGCACCGCTTCCTGCATAAATTTACCGCGCAGTTCAACCAGACGAACCGCATCAGCGAAATCAATCACGCCCGCGCACACCAGCGCGGAATATTCACCAAGGCTATGACCGGCCATCAGCGCAGGCGCTTTACCGCCCTGCTCCTGCCATACACGCCACAGCGCGACGGAGGCGGTCAGCAGCGCAGGCTGCGTCTGCCAGGTTTTGTTCAGCTCTTCCGCCGGGCCTTGCTGCACCAGCGCCCAGAGATCATAGCCCAGCGCCGCGGAGGCCTCGCGGAACGTCGCTTCAATAACGGGAAAATTTGCCGCCATTTCAGACAGCATTCCCACGGCCTGAGAGCCCTGGCCCGGGAATACAAAAGCAAATTGCGTCATTTTTTTATCCTTCTCGATTAAAAACGAACCAGCGCGGAACCCCAGGTGAAGCCGCCGCCGAAGGCTTCCAGCAGTACCAGCTGGCCACGCTGAATGCGTCCATCGCGTACCGCTTCATCCAGCGCGCATGGCACGGAAGCCGCAGAAGTATTGCCATGTCTGTCGAGGGTAACGACGACATTGTCCATCGACATACCGAGTTTTTTCGCGGTGGCGCTGATAATGCGCAGGTTCGCCTGATGCGGCACCAGCCAGTCGAGATCGGCGCGATCCAGCTTATTCGCTTCCAGCGTCTCGTCGACAATATGCGCAAGTTCCGTTACCGCGACTTTAAAGACTTCGTTCCCGGCCATGGTCAGGAAGGTCGGGCTGTCCGGGTTCACGCGATCCTGGTTTGGCAGGGTCAGCAGTTCGCCGTAGCTGCCGTCGGCATGCAGATGCGTGGAGAGAATGCCCGGCTCTTCGCTGGCACCCAGCACAACGGCACCAGCGCCATCGCCGAACAGAATGATCGTACCGCGATCTTCAGGATCGAGCGTACGCGCCAGCACGTCGGAGCCGATCACCAGCGCACTCTTCACCGCGCCGGATTTCACGTATTGATCGGCGATGCTTAACGCATAGGTAAAACCGGCACAGGCAGCAGCGACGTCAAATGCCGGGCAGCCTTTGATGCCGAGCATGCCCTGCACCTGGCAGGCGGCGCTCGGGAAAGCGTGCGTGGCGGAGGTGGTGGCGACGATAATCAGGCCAATCTGTTCTTTGTCGATACCGGCCATATCAATGGCGCGCAGTGCCGCTTCGTAGCCCATAGTGGCGACGGTTTCGCCGGGCGCCGCAATGCGACGCTCGCGGATACCGGTGCGAGTGACAATCCACTCGTCAGAGGTTTCCACCATTTTTTCCAGATCGGCGTTCGTCCGCACGTGTTCAGGCAGATAGCTGCCCGTACCAATAATCTTCGTATACATGTACGCTCAGTCACTCTTGGGTAATACAGATTCCAGGCGAGCGGCAATCCGCTGAGGGACTTGTCGCTGCACCGCCTGCACTGCCTGTTCAATCGCGACCGCAAAAGCTCGCTGATTGGCTGCACCGTGGCTCTTAATCACTGTGCCGCGCAATCCTAACAGACAGGCGCCATTATACTGGTCGGGGTTGAGGTGACTGAATCGCCTTGAGAGGCTTTTTTGTAACCAACGCTTGAGTAAAAGCCACCACCACGACCGTTTTTTTCCTTCGCCCTGCGATTTGAGCAGCGAAAGGAACATCCTGACAACACCTTCCATCGTTTTTAGCGTGACGTTACCGACAAAACCGTCGCATACCAGCACATCGGTTTTGCCGGTCAGTAATTCGTTGGCTTCGAGATAGCCGATATAGTTCAACGATGGCACCGTTTTTAACAACGCGGCCGCGTCACGGATGCTATCCAGCCCTTTCGTTTCTTCTTCGCCGATATTGAGCAGCGCGACGCGCGGATTCTTGATGCCGAGCACCTCTTCCGCCATGACCGAGCCCATAATCGCAAACTGCGCGAGCATGGTACTGTCGCAATCCACGTTGGCGCCCAAATCCAGCACCACCGTTTTCCCTTTCTGCTGATGCGGCAGAACCGTCACCAGCGCGGGGCGCTCAATCCCGTCGACGGGTTTAAGCAGCAGTTTAGCAAGCCCCATCAGCGCACCGGTGTTACCGGCGCTGATACAGGCCTGCGCGCGCCCCTCTTTCACCAGCTCGAGCGCGATACGCATAGAGCTGCCGCGACTGTTGCGCACAGCCTGTGAAGGACGGACATCACTGGCAATAACCGACTCTGCCGCAATGATCTGCAGCCGCGAACGTTGTTCAAAATCAGCTCTGGCAAGTAATGGCGTGATGGCGTCGGGGTCGCCGACTAAAAGAAGATGCAAATGTGGATCAGAATTCAGTGCCTGCAATGCTGCAGGCACTGTCACGGCAGGACCAAAGTCCCCGCCCATGACATCTAACGCCAGGGTTAGAGGTGTCAAGATATCGCCAGGTTACGGTTATCCCCGCTTAAGCGGGGAAAGCGCACTAAGCTCAACCACGCTTGCGCGTGATTACTTAGTGATAACCTTGCGACCGCGGTAGTAACCGTCGGCGGTGATGTGGTGACGCAGATGGGTTTCACCAGAAGTTTTGTCTACAGACAGGCTGGTGACAGCGGTCAGCGCGTCATGAGAACGACGCATACCGCGCTTGGAACGAGTGGGTTTATTCTGTTGTACGGCCATGGACCTTACTCCTCAATTACGGCTGATTCCTGCTCGCGCGGGAAACGCCAATTACTTACGCTTTAAACTGGCTAACACGGCAAATGGATTTGGTTTCTGTGCCTCTTCAGGCAGTTCGCCAAAGACCATGTCCGCCTCGGACACTTCACAGTGTTCAGAATCATGCACCGGAACTACAGGCAGGGCGAGGATGAGTTCATCTTCAACCGTTGCCAGCAGGTCGATTTCACCGAATTCGTTAACTTCAATCGGCTCATACGCTTCCGGGAGTGCTTCCGCCTGATCGTCGTTAGAGATCGGGCTGAAACAATACGTTGTGTGGACTTGATGACTAAACGGCTGGCCGCAACGCTGACACGCGAGCGTTACCGTAACCGTCGCATCGCCTTTCATTACGGCGAGACGCTGGTTATCGATAGCGAACGACATGGAGCATTCGACATCGCTGTCCACACTGACCACAGATTCGGCGATACGCTCTACCTGTTCAGGAGTATAGATACCCTGGTAATCGAGGCGTTTTTGAGCCGTACGAACCGGATCAAGAGTCAGGGGTAATTTTACCTTTTGCATAGGGCGCGCATATTAACTTTGTAACGTCATAGAGTCAAAGAAAAAGGCGGGTTTGAAACACCTTTTACCATTTAGTCGCACACATTGCGGCCGACAGTTTAAAATAGCGCACATCGATTCGCTATCTTTCCCTGAAAAATATGACCTCAATTATACTTGCTTCCACGTCGCCGTTTCGCCGTAGCCTGTTAGAAAAGCTCGGTTTACCCTTTGAAACCGCAGCTCCCGAGACCGACGAAACCCCATACGCGGATGAAACCGCACAACAATTAGTATTAAGGCTGGCTTTGCAAAAAGCGCAAGCGCTGCGGGAGAAATATCCCCGGCATTTGATTATTGGCAGCGATCAGGTTTGCGTGCTGAATAATACCATTACGGGTAAACCACACACCTTTGAAAATGGCGTTAAGCAGTTGCAACAGGCCAGCGGTAACGTTGTGACGTTTTATACCGGCCTTGCGCTTTATAATAGCGAGACGGGCGCGTATCAGTGCGATTGCGAGGCGTTTAACGTCCATTTCCGCACGCTAAGCGACAGCGAAATTGAAAACTATCTGCATCGTGAAACGCCGTGGCAATGCGCGGGCAGCTTTAAAAGCGAAGGGCTTGGCATCACCCTGTTTGACCGTCTTGACGGGCGCGATCCGAACACACTGGTGGGCCTGCCGCTGATTCGGCTTTGCGAAATGCTAAGAAATGAAGGTGTCGATCCCCTCGCCCACCGCTGAACGTTCAACAGCAAAAGCCCTGCATTGCAGGGCTTTTTTTTACGAAGCGGCGAGGCTTACTGCATGCCAGCGAGCTGGCGCGCAACGGTCATCAGTTCCTGCTGCTTCTCACGCATCGCGTTCAGTTTTTCGTTAAACAGATCCAGCTGTTTCTGGTCGGTAAACTGCGCCATCGAGCCGGTGTACTGGACTTTATTGCCAAGGCTGTTCAGGTAGTTACCGATGTCCAGCGCCTGACCAAGAATAGCGTCGGTCAGTGACAGCGTCTGGGTCAGCAGCGCATTCGGGCGCACCACAGTTTTCTGATAGGCCTGGTCAAACACCGCTTTCAGGTCGTCCGGCTGTTTCAGTTTGGAATAACGCTCTTCCACGCTTTTCATCGTGTCGGCACGTTTCGACTCGATATTGCCCACTTCTTTGCGGGATTTCTCGATAGTGTCGCGCTTTTCCACCATATCTTTTGCACTGGTCACGCCGCGCATCTGGCGCATCGCCTGATCGTTGCCGGAAAACGCCGTGGTCATTTCGCTGGAGTAATCGCTAAGAATGGCATAATCGTCAGCGTACTTGCCAAAGCTCTCTTTTTCCTGCGCAGTCAGCGTCGGGACGGACAGTTTTTCAGACGGCAGAATGCGAGTCTGGAGGAACTGAATAAACGCTTTGCGCTGCTCCGGCTCTTTATCGTTATCGCATCCAGCGAGCTGCCACACCATGCCTGTCAGAAACAGGGTAAAGAAAACACGTTTCCATGTCCGGGATTGTAACCAGGCCATTTTCATCTCCATGCGGTTGTAATTGTATAAAAAAACACCCGGCCGAAGCCGGGTGTTCAGTATAGTGCATTTAAAACCGCAACGCGGGGAGGCAGACCTGAGAACTACTACATTCGGGAGGCTGTCAGCCGCCCGCGCGTAACACTTTCAGACAATGCTTAAGTTCGTCGTCCAGCGGTGCCTCGATACGCATCGTCTCGCCGGTGCCTGGATGCTCAAAGCGCAGCGCCGCCGCATGCAGGAAAAGCCGGTTAAGGCCGGTTGACGCCAGCTGCGCGTCAAACGCGCGGTCGCCATAACGATCGTCAAACGCAATCGGGTGTCCTGCATACTGCGTATGGACGCGGATCTGATGCGTACGCCCTGTCACCGGGCTACAGCGTACCAGCGTCGCAATCGCGAAGCGCTCTTCCACTTTAAAACGCGTCTCAGAAGGTTTGCCCTCCTGATTTACCCGCACGATACGCTCGCCACTTTGCAGAATATTTTTCAGAAGCGGCGCCTGCACGTTTTTCACATGCGACTGCCACTGCCCGCGCACCAGCGCCAGATAATCTTTCTGCATTCCCTTATCGCGCAGTTGTTCATGCAGCGAACGCAGCGCCGAGCGCTTTTTCGCCACCAGCAGCACGCCGGAAGTATCGCGATCGAGACGATGCACCAGCTCAAGGAAGCGCGCTTCAGGGCGCAACGCGCGCAGCCCTTCGATAACACCGAAGCTCAGCCCGCTGCCGCCATGCACGGCGGTACCGGACGGTTTATTCAGCACCAGAATATGGTCATCTTCATAAAGGATAACGTCGCTTAACGCCGCCACCTTCTGTAAATGCGGGGAAACCGCTTCTTCTTCGCGTTCGGCTACGCGAACCGGCGGAATGCGCACCTCATCGCCCGCCTCAAGCTTATATTCCGGCTTGATGCGTTTTTTGTTCACGCGCACTTCACCTTTGCGCAGGATGCGATAAATCATGCTTTTCGGCACGCCTTTTAGCTGCGTGCGCAAAAAATTATCGATACGTTGCCCGGCCTGATCGGCGGAAATGGCAACGATTTTTACGGATGGAGTCTCTGTTTTCATGGTGCGCGATTCTAAATACCGGATGCCCGTAGCGCCACACATTTTTATATGCTTATATTTAGTAACTCATCGATTCACACAGCTAATGAGTTCGTTTTGTCGCCGCTTCGGCGGAACAGAGGAACAAGAAGTTAAAAAACTGTGAGTAAGTCGGTGATAAAGGGCAAAAGTCAGCTTGCTATATCAAGCTTAGCAATGGAATAATGCGACTGTTTTCCGTGTTGAGACTTGTTTAGACAAGGAATTTTGCGGAATTACCAGTTTTGCCTGACAGTCCTTCCACGCGGCAATGGCGTAAGACGTGTTGAACTTTCAGGCAGTTAGCGGGCTGCGGGTTGCAGCCTGGCCGGTAAAGGGAAGCTTCCGGAGAAACAATCCCGGTCATTCCTCTGATAATTGCGCTGTATTTCCACCTGAAATACAGGCTACCGACACTCTGCGCCTCTTAAGCGTTCGACAACCGGGAGGTTGACGGCGCGAACAGTCACGAGGCCATCGGTTCACTCCCGGTCAGCGTCACCATGCCCGCAGCTTTGTCGTCAATGTAAGAATAACGAGTAAGTTACGATGAAAAGAATGCTAATTAACGCAACTCAGCAGGAAGAGTTGCGCGTCGCCCTCGTGGATGGGCAACGTCTGTACGACCTGGATATCGAAAGTCCTGGACACGAGCAGAAAAAAGCGAACATCTACAAAGGCAAAATCACCCGCATTGAACCCAGTCTCGAAGCCGCATTTGTAGATTATGGCGCCGAAAGACACGGTTTCCTCCCCTTAAAAGAAATCGCCCGCGAATATTTCCCCGCAAACTACGCCTCTCATGGTCGTCCGAATATTAAAGATGTCCTGCGCGAAGGCCAGGAAGTCATCGTTCAGATAGACAAAGAAGAGCGTGGCAACAAAGGCGCAGCGCTGACGACGTTTATCAGCCTCGCGGGCAGCTACCTCGTGCTGATGCCGAACAACCCGCGTGCGGGCGGTATCTCTCGCCGTATCGAAGGCGACGATCGCACCGAGCTTAAAGAAGCGCTTTCAAGCCTCGAACTGCCGGATGGCATGGGGCTTATCGTGCGCACCGCAGGCGTCGGTAAATCCGCCGAAGCGCTGCAGTGGGATTTAAGCTTCCGCCTCAAGCACTGGGAAGCCATTAAAAAAGCCGCTGAAAACCGCCCGGCACCGTTCCTTATCCATCAGGAAAGTAACGTCATCGTGCGCGCATTCCGCGACTATCTGCGCCAGGACATCGGCGAAATCCTGATCGATAACCCGAAAGTCCTTGAGCTGGCCCGCCAGCACATCGCGGCACTGGGTCGTCCGGATTTCAGCAGCAAAATTAAGCTCTACACCGGTGAAATTCCGCTGTTCAGCCACTATCAGATAGAATCCCAGATTGAGTCCGCCTTCCAGCGCGAAGTGCGTCTGCCGTCCGGCGGCTCGATTGTTATCGACACCACCGAAGCGCTGACCGCCATTGACATCAACTCCGCCCGCGCGACCCGCGGCGGCGATATCGAAGAGACGGCGTTTAACACCAACCTGGAAGCGGCGGATGAAATCGCCCGCCAGCTGCGCCTGCGTGACTTAGGCGGTCTTATCGTTATCGACTTCATCGATATGACGCCGGTACGCCACCAGCGCGCGGTGGAAAACCGTCTGCGCGAAGCGGTGCGTCAGGATCGCGCGCGCATCCAGATTAGCCATATTTCCCGCTTCGGCCTGCTGGAGATGTCCCGCCAGCGCCTCAGCCCGTCGCTTGGCGAATCCAGCCATCACGTCTGCCCACGCTGTAGCGGCACCGGCACTATCCGCGATAACGAATCTCTGTCGCTCTCCATTCTGCGTCTGATTGAAGAAGAAGCGCTGAAAGAGAACACCCAGGAAGTTCACGCTATCGTTCCGGTGCCTATCGCCTCCTATCTGCTTAACGAGAAGCGTGAAGCCATCACCGCTATCGAAACCCGTCAGGGCGGCGTGCGCTGCGTGATCGTGCCGAACGATCAGATGGAAACCCCGCACTACTCCGTACTGCGCGTGCGTAAAGGCGAAGAGACGCACACCCTGAGCTACATGCTGCCGAAGCTGCATGAAGAAGCGATGGCGCTGCCGTCTGAAGACGAATACGCCGAGCGTAAACGTCCGGAGCAGCCTGCTCTTGCCACATTCGTGATGCCGGACGTGCCGCCTGTGCCGCAGGAAACCGCGACGCCGAAAGCCGAAACCGTGGCACCGAAAGCAGTCGCCAAAACCGCAGAGCCTGCGAAAGAAGGCTTCCTGAGCCGCGCCATCAGCGCGCTGAAGAGCCTGTTCGCCAGCGAGCCGCAGGCACAGCCTGTCGCGAGCGAGCCGGAACAGCAGCCTGCGAAAAACCGTGACGAGAAGCAGCAGGAGCGCCGTAACGGCCGTCGTCAGAACAACCGTCGCGACCGTAACGAACGTGGCGACCGCAGCGAACGCGGTGAGCGTCCGTCCCGTGATAATCGCGACAATCGCGAGAATCGTGACAACAGCGAAGCGCGCGAAGAGAACCGCCGTAACCGCCGCGAGAAGCAGCAGCAGAACGCCGAAGCGCGTGAAGCCCGCACACCAGTCGCTGAAGAAGCCACTGAAAAACAGAAATCCCGTGACGATCAGCCGCAGTCTCCGCGCCGCGAACGTAACCGCCGTCGCTCTGATGAGAAACGTCAGGCGCAGCAGGAAGTCAGCGCGCTGAACCGTGATGAGGCTGTGGAAGAGACGGAACAGGAAGATCGCGTTGTTCAGGTGATGCCGCGTCGCAAACCGCGCCAGCTGAGCCAGAAAGTGCGTATCGAATCCGCAGCGGAAGCAGAAGCTGTCGGCACCACCGACGCGCCGGTTGCTGAACCGCGTGAAGAAGCCGCACCGCTGGCGCTGCCAGCCAACGTGGAAACACCTGCCGTCGCTGAAGAGACCAACCAGACGGGCAGCGAAAATGCCGGTATGCCGCGTCGCTCCCGCCGTTCTCCGCGTCACCTGCGCGTCAGCGGCCAGCGCCGCCGTCGTTACCGTGACGAGCGTTACCCGACCCAGTCGCCGATGCCGCTGACCGTCGCGTGCGCGTCTCCGGAAATGGCGTCCGGTAAAGTCTGGATCCGCTACCCGCTGCCGCGTGTGCAGGAGCAGGAAGAGCAGCAGCTGGAGCAGAACACCGCGCCGGTGGCTGAAACCCAGGCGACCGAAGCACCGGTTGCGCCGGTCGCTGAAGCCGTAGTGGTCGAACCGTCTGTGGTGGAAGCTGCGCCGCAGGAGCCGGTGGTTGAAACCACGCATCCTGAAGCGATTTCCGCGCCGGTTGACGCTGAGCCGCAGCTTATCGAGCCGCAGGATCAGGCCGTCGCTGAGCAGGTCGCACAGGAAGCCGTTCCGGCTGACGCCCCGGTCGCTGAAGAAGCGCCTCGTGAAGAGACCGCTGCTGTCATCGCAGAAAGCGCGCCTGAGCAGGCACCTCAGCCGGAAGCGATCGCGGATGAGCCGGTGAAAGCTGCGGAAGCCGCGCCGGTGGTAGCACCGCAAGCGCAGGAAGACGACGTGAAAGCGCCGGTCGTGGCTGTTGCGTCCGCAAGCGTCGCCTCAGCACCAATGACCCGCGCACCGGCACCGGAATATGTCCCGGAGCCGCCGCGTCACAGCGACTGGGTTCGCCCGGCGTTCGAGTTCAGCGGTAAAGGTTCGGCGGGCGGCCACAGCGCCACCCACCAGGCCTCGGCACCAGCCACACGTCCTCAGCCGGTGGAGTAACCCTCCCCGCACAAAAAAGCCGGTCATTGACCGGCTTTTTTATTGCCCGACTTCCACTACCTTTTGGTGGCAGTCACCTGCCGCATTCCTGCGAGATCGGGCATGACCGCTTTCATCAGTTCGAGAAAACGGCGCAGCCGCGCCGGGTAATAACGCGCCCACGGATAGAGCAGATATACCGGCAGCGCGGGTGCCTGCCACTGCGGTAACAGTTGCACCAGCCGTCCCTCGCGCAAGTCTTCCTCCACCGCCCACGCCGAAACCATGCCTGCGCCAAGCCCGTTAAGAATGGCGCGGCGGATAGCATACAGGCTGTCGGAACTAAGCCGCGGCATCACCGTAAACGCCTGCCGCTCGTCGCTCCCGGTATGATGCAGCGTGACTTCACGCCGGTAAAATGTACTGAGCGCCACCCACGGTAGCGCGGCGAGACTGTTAATCTCCTCCACGGGCGGGTGACGGGCCAGCAGATCGGGCGACGCCACCACGATGCGCGGCACCTCGGCGAGCTCGACGGCAATTACCGACGGGTCGATATCCGGGCCAACATGCAGCGCGCAGTCGATATTATCGCTGATGAAATCCGGCGACTTGTCATTCAGCATCCAATCGACGCACAGGCCCGGATAACGATTTAAAAACTCGGTCAGCGGCGCGATAAGCTGATCCTGACCAAACGCGTGCGGCGCTCGCACGCGCAGTACGCCGACCGGCTCCCCTTCGGCGTTTTTAATTTCATCTTCCAGCGCCTGCCAGCTTGCCAGTACGCTACGGGCATGCTGATAGCAGCGTTCGCCGTCATCGGTGAGTTTCATGGCGTGCGTGGTTCGCAGCAGCAGTCTCGCTCCCAGCAAGTCCTCCAGCGATTTCAGGCGACGGCTGACGGTCGCCTGGGTGGTATTCATCTGCTGCGCGGCGGCGGAGAGCGAGCCGCTCTCAATGATCCGCACAAAGGTATGCATCAGCTCCACGCGATCTATACGCTCAATACCCATAAGATTTCACCCTGTCATACGCCACACGTATAACCGTTTTATCATGTCGGCCTCTACCGCGCCAGCCGCCGCGGGCGGACAATCCTCCGCACTGACTACTCACGAGGGTTTTAACATGAATAACCATAACAACGCTGCACAACCCGCCCCTGGGCTATCACGGTGGTTGATACTAATTCTGGCCATGGCGACGGGCCTGAGCGTCGCCTCGATTTACTACGCGCAGCCTATCCTGCCGCTTATCGGCAGCGATCTGCATCTGAGCGTTGACGGCATGGGGCTTATCCCGACGCTGACCCAGGCGGGCTACGCGCTTGGCATCCTGTTTCTGCTGCCGCTGGGCGATCGCCACGACCGCCGCATGCTGATTCTGGTGAAGTGCCTGGCGCTCGCCGTCATGCTGGCGCTCTACAGCCTGAGCGGCGGATTGCACAGCCTGCTGGTATTAAGCCTGCTGGTGGGCATGATGGCGACCATGGCGCAGGATATCGTGCCCGCTGCCGCCATCCTCTCGCCTGCCGGTCAGCAGGGTAAAATCGTCGGCACCGTAATGACCGGGCTGTTGCTTGGCATCCTGCTCTCCCGCTCGGTGAGCGGCGTTATCAGCGCGGCCTTCGGCTGGCGGGTAATGTATCAGCTCGCCGCCGCCAGCATCGCGCTCATTGGGCTGGTGCTGTGGCGCGTACTACCGCGTTTTGAAACGCATGCGACGCTGAGTTACCCGGCTCTCCTGCACTCGATGGGCGGCCTGTGGAAACGCTACCCGACGCTGCGCGGCGCGGCGATGGCGCAAGGGTTTCTGTCGATTGGCTTTAGCGCGTTCTGGTCGATGCTCGCGGTAATGCTGGCCGATAAATTCCACATGGGAAGCGCCGTCGCGGGGGCTTTCGGCCTGGCGGGGGCTGCGGGCGCGCTGGCCGCTCCGCTCTCCGGCGCGCTGTCGGATCGCTTCGGCCCGGCGCGTGTCACGCAGCTTGGCAGCCTGCTGGTGATGATCTCATTTGCTGCGATGTTTGCGCTGCCGCTGCTTTCGCCTTCCATGCAGTTAGTGCTGATTGCCGTTGCGGCGGTTGGGTTTGATTTAGGGTTGCAGTCGTCGCTGGTGGCGCATCAGACGCTGGTTTACAGCCTGGAGCCAAAAGCGCGCGGTCGTCTTAACGCCCTGCTCTTTACCGGCGTGTTTGTCGGCATGGCGCTCGGTTCGCTGCTCGGCAGTAAAGCCTGGGCGCTGGGCGGCTGGCCTGCGGTCGTGGCGCTGGCAACGTTTGCAGGCGGCGTGGCGCTGGTGATTCGCCTCACGCAGAAAGCGCGTCCGGCAGAGATTGCAGCGCAACAGGCTGCACGATAAGCAAAAAAAAGCCCGCCTCAGAATAACGAGGCGGGCATATCAGGCATGCCCGGTTTCATGACATGCTTCAAATCGACAAACTTACTTATTCAACTGGAACAGCGACATGCCCTGCATATCGCTAAACGCTTTGTAGGAAGCCTGAAGCGCCGCCTGCTGCATCACGTAGGAAGAGATGGCCGAGTTCCAGTCCACATCCACCAGGTTACTCATCTGCGCCGTCTGGCCCAGCGTACGTTCAGCGCCCAGCTGATCGAGGTTTTCCAGCTCTTTCTGCTGGGTACCGACTTCCGCCAGCACGGTGCCGACGTTATCCAGGGCGTTGCTAAGCCCACGAGAAGTTTTGGAGACAGCGTCCAGCAGGCCCTGCTGGGTCGTCTCATCCGCGCCTTCCATCGGCGTTTTCAGCGCGGCGATAGCGGAGTCGAGCATTTTGAACAGGTTGGTTTCGCTCGGCGAGCCATCCGGCTCCGGCTTGGCGTTGCTGGTGATGCGGTCGAACACCAGATCGCCGGTATGGCCGATAACCATCGTGCGCGCGGAATCCACCTGCTGCGTGATGTTTTCGGTGCCACCGTTATAGGTGATATTGCCAGCCGTACCGGAAAACGGCGCGGCATCGGTTTTGTAGCCGGCGAAAATATAGCGGCCGTTACCGTCGGTGCTGTTTGCCAGGTTCAGCAGCTGATCGCGCATCCCCTGCAGGTCAGTTGCGACGGACGCGCGGTCGGTGTCGCTCAGCGTGCCGTTGTTGGCGTAAACGATTTTTTCCTGCGCGGAGGTGATAACGCTGGTCACCTGAGACAGAACGCTCGACTCCAGCGACACTTTCTGCGTCGCGAAGGTACGCGCCTGAGTGTATTGCTCGTTTTGCGCCTGCGCCTGGGACAGCACCACAGCCTGGGCTGCGGCGATCGGATCGTCAGACGGACGGTTAACGCGTTTGCCGGTGGACATCTGCTCACCGTATTTCAGCCAGGTACTCTGCGAGTCGGTAATGCCCCGCATGTTCTGCTGATACATCATTTGTGTACTAATACGCATCGTTCGGTTCCCTGTTAGCGAATCTGGAGAAGCGCGTCAAACAGCGCGGACGCGGTTTGCAGCACCTGCGCGTTCGCCATGTAGTACTGCTGATAGCGTTGCAGGTTGCCGTACTCTTCATCCAGGTTAACCCCGGAAATGGACTGCTGCTGGTTAGTCAGCTGCGTGACCACGTTAGTCTGGGTGGTGCTGGAGCTTTTCAGCGTGTTGGTTTTGTTACCCACTTCACTGATAAACGCCGCATACGCATCGTTAAACGTTTTGCTGCCGCCGACGACTTTGCTGTTTTGCAGATCCAGCAGCGCTTTGCCGTTACGGTTGTCGCTCTCACCAGAGGTCGCGTCTGACGCCATCGCGATTTCAGACTCGTCGTGGATATTCACATCCATGCTGATGATGACGTTGCTGACCGGCTTCACGGTAAAGGTGTCTTTGTTCGCCGCCGCACCGGAGATATCAATCTTCAGGCCATCAAACTCCAGCGCGGTCACGTTGCCGGCGCCGTCGGTGGTCGGCGTCGCGTTCACGCTGACGTTGTCAGACAGGCGGGTCACTTTCCAGTTCGAGCCGTCGAACGCCATCTGATAATCGCTGGCTTTCACCGCCGAGCTGTCGGTAATGGTCGCGGTCAGCGACGCAGAGCCGGTGTTGCGCGAATTGCTCATCGCCTCGGCAGAGCCGAGCTTAAAGAAAGCCTTACCGACGTCGCCGTTAGCGTCAAAGCCCGCTTCGTGTTGTTTGTTAAACGCGTCGCCGAAAGCGAGGGCTATCTGGCCGAGATTATTACGCGCCTGGTCGAGATCTTCGCGACGGAAGGCAAACAGGCCGCCCAGCGAACCGGTCGTTACCAGTTTTTCCGGGATCTCAATGTTACCGGCGGTCTTGTCGACAAACGCAATCGTCGTGCGGGCCGGATCGGCGCTGGACGGCACGGCAGCCACCTGGCTTGCTTTGCTGCCCTGCACCAGGTTATAGCCGTTCGCCATCGTGACGTTAAAGGTGTTGCCATCCTGAACAGACACATCCACGCCGACGATTTTATTCAGTTCGCTCACCAGTTGATCGCGCTGATCCAGCAGATCGTTTGGCGACGCGCCCGCGCCCATACCGGTCAGGCGGGTGATCTGCTCGTTCAGCGACGCAATCTGGGTGGCGTAGTTGTTGATCTGCTGGACGCTGGCGGCAACGGCCGTATTGACCTGTTTATCCTGGTCGCGCAGATACTGATCCACCACTTTAAACTGGTTTACCAGACCGTCTGCTTTACCGAGCAGGGTCTGACGCGCAGCAGGATCTTCGGCGTTGCTGGCCAGTGTCTGCAGGCTTTTGAAGAAATCCTGCATGGTGGTGGAGATGTTATTGGTGGTGCCAGAGACCATATCGTCGATTTTCGACATCTGCTCATAGCGGGTGGTTAAGCCGCTGCTCTGGTTTTGCGCGGCGTTCAGCTGATTGGTGATGAACGCATCATATTCACGCTGAATACCAGAAACATAAACGCCGTTGCCGACCCAGCCGCCCTGCGTCATGGTGCTGTTAGACTGCCCCAGAACGGTGGTCTGGCGGGTATAGCCTGCGACGTTATAGTTAGAAATATTATTGCTCACCGTGCTCAGTGCGGTTTGTGCCGCACTCAGGCCACTCATGGCGCTATTAATTAAGCTACTGGACATGGAGGTTCCTTTTGAACATTCATATGCGGGTCCTGACGATAATTATCGGCAGCGCTTAAGAGAACTTGAGTGGTTTCAGAACAGCGACGAGATATCCTGGCTGTACGCTTTGCTCACCTTTTCACCCAGCGATTTCATCTGCTGGATCATGCTGGTCAGCTTGCGGGCGTAGTTCGGATCGGTCGCGTAGCCAGCGTTCTGCAACGCTTTCGCCCCTTCTTCCGCCGACGCGGCCGTGGTCACCGCCGCATAGCGCGGGTTGCGCGTCAGCATGCCCACGTAATCGGAGAGCGCCTCAAGATAGGAGCCGTAAACGCGGAACTTCGCCTTCACTTTTTTCGCTTCGCCGTTTTCATATTCGGTGGTGGTTATCTCAGTCACCGGCCCTTTCCAGGATGAGGTCGCCTTCACGCCGAAAATGTTAAAGCTCGGCTCGCCGTTCTCTTTGCGGATCTGGCGCTGGCCCCAGCCCGATTCCAGCGCGGCCTGCGCCAGAATCAGGTGATGGGGAATACCGCTCTGCTGACTCGCAAGCTTCGCAGGCAGCGCAAGCTGCGCCAGGAAGTCTTTGCTGTCGCCGGAGAGCGGCTCTTCGTTTGACGGCGCTTTCGGCATCGCCTGGCGCACAATCTGGGTAATCGCCTGGTTGCGGTAGCTGTTCATAGTGTCGATATCAAACTTCATCGGCACCTGAGCCACGTTATCCGCGGCGGCGGGCTGCTCTGTAGAAGCCGCCTCGCCACCCATCTGTTTCACCATCATGTCAGCGAGGCCTAAGCCTTTGCCCGCCGTCATCTGCTGGGCGATTTGCTGATCGTACATGCTGGTATAAAGCCGGGTCTGATCGCTACTGAACAGCCCATCCTTGGGCAACGCTTCGCGCATGCTTTTCAGCATCATTTGCACGAACATCCCTTCCATCTGACGGGCAACCGATTTCAGGTTGCTGTTCGGATCCTTTGCGACCTTCGCTTTCAGGTCGTTAAGGGATTGCGCGTCAAAGGCGGCGCTGGACAGTAATTTGCTATCAGTCAGCATCAGATGATTTCCAGTTTGGCGCGCAGACAGCCCGCGCTTTGCATGGATTGCAGAATCGACATCAGATCCATCGGCGTGGCACCCAGCGCGTTAAGCGCGCGCACTACGCTGTTCAGGTTGGCGCTGGAGGTTACGCGCTGCAGCGCGCCGCCACTCTGGCGCATATCGATCTGGGTTTGCGGCGTCACGACCGTCTGGCCGCCGCCAAACGGCGTATTCGGCTGACTGACGTTGGCCTGCTGGTTGACCGTCACAGAGAGGTTGCCCTGCGCGACCGCACAGCTGTCGAGCGACACTTCGCGGTTCATCACCACCGAGCCGGTGCGTGAGTTAATAATGACTTTGGCGTCCTGCACCGCGACGTTCACTTCCAGGTTCTGAATGCCTGCCAGCAACTGCACCTGAGAGCTGCCGCCACTCGGCGCGCGCACCTGAACGGTACGGGCGTCCAGCGGCACCGCAGAGCCATAGCCGCGTGCGCGGTTGATGGTGTCGGCAATCTGCTGCGCCAGCGTAAAGTCATCATTATTGAGTTGCAGATTAATGGTGTTGCCGGAGCCAAACTGGGTCGGCAGTTCGCGCTCGATTACCGCGCCGTTGGTAATACGCCCGCCGTTAAGCTGGTTCACCTGCACGCTGCTGCCGCCTGCGGAAGCGCCCGCGCCGCCAATCAGAATGTTGCCCTGCGCCAGCGCGTAAACCTGGTTATCGACGCCTTTCAGCGGGGTCATCAGCAGCGTACCGCCGCGCAGGCTTTTGGCGTTACCCATGGAGGAGACCACCACGTCGATAGCCTGCCCCTGGCGCGCGAACGCCGGGTAAGAGGCGGTGACCATCACGGCCGCCACGTTTTTCAGCTGCATGTTGGTGCCCGCCGGAACGGTGATCCCGAGCTGCGAGAGCATGTTGTTCAGGCTCTGGGTGGTAAACGGCGTCTGGGTCGTCTGGTCACCAGTGCCGTCGAGGCCCACCACCAGGCCGTAGCCGATCAGGGAGTTTTCACGCACGCCCTGTACGGTGGTTAAGTCACGAATGCGGTCAGCCTGCGCGAACGTCGCGACGAGCAACAGCAGGAATCCTGTAAGCGATTTAAACATTTTTCACCTCTGTTACATCGGCGATAAATTAAGGAAGAAACGCTGTAGCCATCCCATGTTCTGCGCTTCATTGATGTAGCCGTTGCCGACATATTCGATTCGGGCATCCGCCACCTGGGTGGACGGTACCGTGTTGCTGCCGCTAATGGTGCGAGGGTTAACCACCCCCGAGAAGCGGATAAATTCTGTGCCCTGGTTGATGGCAATCTGTTTTTCACCGACCACGTGCAGGTTGCCGTTGGCGAGAACCTGATCCACGGTCACGGTCAGCGTGCCGCTGAAGGTGTTGCTGGCGTTAGCGCCGCCTTTGCCATTAAAGGTATTGCCGCCGGATGCGCTGACATCGGCGCGCGCATTGCCGAAGAGCCCCTGCAGATAGCGCGGAACGGTGTCGAGACCAAAGTTGGTCTTGCCGTCGCGGCTAGCGTTCGCCGACGAGCTTTTGCTCGCGCTGACGTTTTCTTGCAGCTCAATGGTGAGCGTATCGCCGACGTTACGTGGACGACGATCTTCGAACAGCGGTTGATAACCGTAGTTAATCTGCTGTACGGACTGGAAAATGGAACCGTTAACCACCGGCGCGGGGGCAGGTGCGGGCTGCGCGGTCGTCGCGCCCTGAACCAGCGGAGTAGATGGCACCCACGCACAGCCCGACAGGGTGAATGCGAGAGCTATCGCGATAGGGCAGAGTTGCGCACCGGTCTTTTGCATTGCTTTCATCTTCGTAGTGGCGTTCGGTGTGGCTTACGCCACACCGAAACAGGCGTTAGAGTTGCGTCAGTTTTTGCAGCATCTGGTCAGTGGTGGAAACCGCTTTACTGTTAATCTCGTAAGCGCGCTGCACCTGGATCATGTTGACCAGCTCTTCCGCCACGTTGACGTTAGAGGTTTCGACATAACCCTGATACAGCAGCCCTGCACCGTTCAGGCCCGGCGTGCTTTCGTTCGGCGTGCCGGAGGACTGGGTTTCGGTGTAGAGGTTTTCACCAATGCTTTCCAGACCGCTGTCGTTCATAAAGGTGGTCAGGTTGATCTGGCCGACCTGTACCGGCGCCGCCGTCCCCTGCTGGGTCACGCTCACCACGCCGTCGCGACCGACGGTGATGCTCAGCGCGTTCGCAGGAATGGTGATAGCCGGCTGAACCTGGAAGCCGCCCGCGGTCACGAGCTGGCCGTTCTGATCCACCTGGAAAGAACCGTCGCGGGTATACGCGGAGGTGCCGTCCGGCAGCAGAACCTGGAAGAAGCCCTGGCCTTTAATCGCGACATCTTTGCTGTTGTTGGTCTGAGACAGGTTGCCCTGCGTGTGCAGACGCTCGGTGGCGACAGGGCGCACACCGGTACCAATCTGCAGGCCGGAAGGCAGCGTCGTCTGTTCAGAAGACTGCGCGCCCGGCTGGCGGATGGTCTGATAAAGCAGATCTTCAAACACCGCGCGCTGACGTTTGAAACCGTTGGTGCTGACGTTCGCCAGGTTGTTGGCGATAACGTCCATATTGGTTTGCTGGGCGTCGAGGCCGGTTTTGGCAATCCATAAGGAACTGATCATAGTGTCGTCCTGTTGATTAACTTATCGACAATAACTGGTTAGCGCGCTGCTCGTTTTCATCGACGCTGGTGATGATTTTCATCTGCATCTCGAAGCGGCGGGCGTTGGCTATCATGTCGGTCATGGCTTCCACGGGTTTCACGTTACTGCCTTCCAGCACCCCGGACATCAGGGTGACGGTTGGGTCGGCCTGTAACGTCGCGCCGCGGGCGGTCTGCGCCTGCTGGTTTAAACGAAACAGCCCGTCGTCGCCGCGAACCACTTCCTTCGCGCTGGCTTTAACCATCTTCAAACGGCCCACCGGCGCGATAGTGTTCGGGGCATCGCCCGGGTTCAGTACGGAAATCGTACCGTCGGCGGCAATCGTGACTTCCGCGCCTTCCGGCACCACGACCGGACCGCCCTCGCCCATCACAGGATTTCCCTGAATGGTGAGCTGGCCGGTTGCTGTGCGCTGGATGTTACCGTTACGGGTATACGCTTCGGTGCCATCGGGTGCCTGCACCGCCAGCCAGCCGTCGCTGCCCTGAATGGCAACGTCCAGCGGACGGGAGGTGTAGTCGAGCGACCCCTGGCTCATATTCACGCCAGGGGTGGACGCCGTGACCAGCGTGCGGGTTGGCAATGACAGCCCTTCTACCGGCACGGCGCGCAGCGCGTTGAGCTGAGCGCGAAAGCCAGGCGTTGATGCGTTGGCCAGGTTGCTCGCCGTGACAGACTGCTGGTTCAGCGTCTGGCTGGCTGCGCCCATGGCGGTATAAATTGCGTGATCCATTAAGCCATCCCTTCAGACAATTAGCGCAGGTTAACCAAGGTATTGAGGATTTGGTCCTGGGTCTTGATGGTCTGCGCGTTCGACTGGTAGTTACGCTGCGCGACGATCATGTTGACCAGTTCTTTACTCAGGTCGACGTTGGAGGCTTCAAGCGCGCCGCTGGTCAGCTTGCCGAAGTTGCCGGTACCGGCAGAGCCCAGCAGCGCCACGCCAGAGGCGGTGCTCGCAGACCAGACGTTATCGCCCTGAGAAGAGAGACCTTCCGGGTTGGCGAAGTTCGCCAGCACGATCTGGCCCAACAGCTGGCTCTTCTCGTTGGAGTAGTTACCGACCAGGCTGCCGTCTTCGTTCACCTGATAACCCACCAGGTCGCCCGGCTTGTAGCCGTTCTGGTTGGAGGTCAGCAGGACGTTAGCGCCGGAGTTCTGCTGGGTGGTGCCGGTCAGGTTCATGCTGAAGGTGAATGCCGCGGAGCCGTTCAGGGACGCCACGGAAATCGGTACCTGCTGGGAGCCTGCCGGAGCCGCGTTAGTGATGCTGGTCAGAGCACCGCTGTCGCTGAAGGTCAGGCTGGTCAGTTTGGTCGGTGTAGAGCCGCTTACGCTGGTGTCGTTGTTATAGACATCCCACTGGTTATCCGCGGTTTTCACGTAGTACAGCTTCAGGTTGTGTTCGTTACCCAGGCTATCGTAAACGGTCAGCGGCACGCTTTTGTTAAAGGTGCTGGAGTTAGCCGGGTCAAACGGGGACTGCGCCGGAACGTCGTCAGAGGAGTTCAGGTTCATCACGAAGTTCGCGCTGGTGGTCTGGCTTGCCGGCATCTGCGCGGTCGGGATGGTCAGCGGAATCGGGTCTGCGCCCTGCTGAATGGTCGGCGGGGTGCCGGTTGCCGGGTAGCCGGTCACCTGCATACCCTGCATGTTCACCAGGTTGCTTTTTTCGTCCAGTTTGAACTGGCCGTTACGGCTGTAGAACACGCCGCCGTTGCTGTCGAGCAGACGGAAGAAACCGTTCTGGCTGATAGCCACGTCCAGCTTACGGCCGGTGTTGGTGGTCACGCCGTCGCCGAAGTCCTGGGTGATACCCGCAACTTTAACGCCGAGGCCCGCTTTCGAACCGGCAAACATGTCGGCGAAAGAGACGGAGCCAGACTTAAAACCATAAGTGGCGGAGTTGGCAATGTTGTTGCCGATAACGTCGAGGTTGGTGCTGGCAGCATTCAGACCGCTGACCGCTTGTGAAAAGGCCATTTCTTACTCCTGATAAGATTGAAGGCTTAAATAATTTGCCGTACCTGGTCGAGTGTGGTGGTCCCGTAGGTGCCAAGATCCAGCAGATTCGAACCGTTGCTTCGCGTAATGCCGTTCACCAGCGCGAAGTTAAGCGGCTGTGCGACCAGCTGGGTGCCTCCGTTGCTTGCGGCAATGGAGACGTTGTAGGAGCCATCCGGCGCCTTAGTGCCGTCGCTCATCGTGCCATCCCATGAGAAGGTATGAACGCCAGCGCTCAGTGCGCCGATTTCGATGGTACGAACGACTTTCCCGCTCTTATCAGTGACAGTGGCGGTAACTTTATCTGCGGCCTGTTGCAACTCGACGCCAAACGGTGTCGTGGTGTCCTTGCCGGTCAGAATGGTGCTGCCCGGGATCATTACGCCGTGGCCGATAAGCGCGCTCGCCGCAAGCGACTGGCTGTTATCGATCTGGCCGGAGATAGATCCGAGCGTGGTGTTCAGTTTCTCGATGCCGCTCACGGTGCTGATCTGCGCAAGCTGCGTGGTCAGTTCGTTGTTCTGCATCGGGTTGGTGGGGTCCTGGTTTTTCAGCTGCGCCACCAAAAGCGTCAGGAAGCTGCTTTGCAGATCCGAGGCATTGCTCCCGGTCAGGCTGCTGCCGGCGGTTGCACTGCTGGTACTGCTGGTGCTGTAACTTTCGTTAATGCTGGACGTAACCGACATTGTTTTCTCCTTTATTGACCGAGCGTGAGCGTTTTCAGCATCATGCTTTTCACGGTGTTCAGCACTTCAACGTTGGCCTGGTAGCTGCGTGAGGCGGACATGGAGTTCACCATCTCGCCCACCACGTCAACGTTCGGCATACGGACGTAACCTTTAGCGTCCGCCAGCGGGTTGCCTGGCTCGTAGACCAGTTTGTCCGGAGCCTGGCTTTCGACGACATCCGTCACTTTTACACCGCCGGTCGCAGCACCTGGCGCGGCATCAACCTGAAAAACCACCTGCTTTGCGCGATAAGGCTGACCATCCGGCCCGGTCGCACTGTCGGCGTTGGCAAGGTTACTTGCCGCCACGTTCATGCGTTTGGATTGCGCGGTCATCGCGGAACCGGCAATGTCGAAAATATTTAAAAGCGCCATCGCTTCTTAACCTTACTGTTGCTGCAGCACGGACATCATGCTTTTGATTTGGCCGCCAAGAACCTGCAGATCGGTCTGATACTTCAGGCTGTTGTCAGCAAACTGGGTACGCTCACGGTCCATATCGACGGTGTTGCCATCCATAGACGGCTGATCCGGCACGCGGTACAGCAAATCAAGAGAAGCGCCGGTCGACGCCTGAGCCGGAATATGGCGCGATGAGGTCAGGGCGAGCGTCATGGTGCTGCCTGACGCGCGGCCCTGATCCATCACTTTTTTCAGTTGGCTGGCGAAATCAATATCGCGCGCCTGATAACCTGGGGTATCGGCGTTGGCGATATTGGCCGCCAGAATCTCCTGACGCTGAGCGCGTAAATTGATTGCTTCCTGTTGGAAGCGCAGCGCGGCGTCCAGTTTATCGAGCATGATTCCTCCACTTAGTCTGGTGAGTGTGCACAGCTTACTGTTCCTCACGCGTGCGTTATCGTTGGAATAAACGCAAAATGCGTCGCTATTTGTTGCCTTGAACAAAAACAGAGCAGAGTAGAATCCTCCCTGTTCCGAAAGTGGAGAAGTGCAATGAAGAGCCTGAAATTCTGTCTCGCCGCGGGTTTGCTCCTGTTAAGCCCCGGCATTTTCGCCGATGCGCTCAACGCGCAGCTGACGCCATTCTTTCTGCAGCGTCTGGCGGGGATCAGTGATGCGGTAGTGGTGACGGTGAAAACGCCGGAGCCGCAGAGACTCACCTGCGACAATCCTGATTTCAGCCTGCCGGGCAACGCGCGTTTATGGGGAAACCTCAGCGTGCAGGTGCGTTGCGGCGAACAGAAACGGTATATGCAGGTTAACGTTCAGGCCTTCGGAAACTACGTAGTGGCCAGTCAGCCTGTCGCGCGCGGCGGCATGCTGGATGAGTCTAACGTCCGCCTGGAACGTGGCCGGCTGGATCTCCTGCCCCCAAACGCTATGCTCAATCTTGACCAGGCGCGCGAAGCTGTTACTCTGCGTGACCTCGCGGCAAACCAGCCGGTAATGCTGTCGATGGTGCGCCAGTCCTGGCGCGTAAAAGCGGGTCAGCAAGTCCAGATCCTCGCCAACGGCGAAGGCTTTAGCATCAATGGCGAAGGCCGCGCCCTCAATAATGCGGCGGTGGCGCAAAACGCCCGAGTCAGAATGGCCTCAGGCCAGGTGGTCAGCGGCATCGTGGGTTCTGATGGGATTATTCTGATTAACCTGTAATCTTTATAAAGAATTCATCGTGGCTGCCGATATAGTTAATCAACTAACGATGAATATCGGCTCTACGCCGCGAGCCCCTCTATGAGGAAAAAATCAATGAGCATTGAACGCACGTCACCCCTGAAACCAGTGAGTACGGTGCAACCGCGCGAAAACAGTGAACCGCAGGCACCGAAAGCCCGTCCGACGGAAACCGCGGCGGCTGGCAGTGCCAGCGTCACCTTAAGCGGCGCCCAGGCAAAACTGATGAAGCCAGGCGCTGATGATATCAACGTTGAGCGTGTGGAAGCGCTGAAGGCCGCCATTCGTAATGGCGAGCTGAAAATGGATACCGGCAAAATCGCCGATGCGCTTATCCAGGAAGCTCAGAGTTTCTTGCAGGATAAATAATCTATGAGCCGTCTGTCAGAAGTGTTAGACCAAATGACAACTGTCCTGAATTCGCTGAAATCTGTGATGGATGCGGAGCAGCAGCAGTTATCCGCGGGCAGTCTCAACAGCAGTGCGCTTCAGCGCATCACTGAAGAGAAAAGCTCGCTGCTGGCCACGCTGGACTATCTTGAACAGCAGCGCCGCAGCGAACAGAAAACGCACCGCGACGCGCCGCCGGATATGGCGCAACGCTGGCAGACGATCACTCAGAAAACCCTGCACCTGCGCGATTTAAATATGCATAACGGCTGGTTGCTCGAAGGGCAAATGGCGCGTAACCAGCAGGCGCTGGCGGTGTTAAAACCGATGCAAGAGCCAGCGCTTTACGGCGCAAACGGGCAGACTGCCGCGAATATGCATCGCGGCGGGAAGAAAATCGCCATCTGACCGTAAGGTCCTGGGTTAAGAAAACGCCATTCCGGCAGGGAAATCCTGCCGGAAGGTTTTTTCACATCTTAATAAAAGCATTCTGAACATCGGGCATAAAAAACGCGCCGGGGAAAACCCACCGGCGCGTTTTTGGTAGCCGCGTTTACCGCCGTTCGGTTTACGCCGTACGGCGCGCGAAATCCCGCACGCGGAAGCCAAGCACGGTGAGCGTCGCGAAATAGGCGATAACGCCTGCGACCACCACGCCCGCAAGACGCAGCAGACGCAGCGGCATGCTGCCCTGCGCCCAGTCCGGCATGAAATGCATCACGCCGATAAGCGCCGCAGACATTACCAGCACTGCGATAATCAGCCGCGTTAAAAACGCGCCCCACCCCGGCTGCGGCTGGAAAATTTTACGCTTACGCAGCTGCCAGTAGAGCAGGCTCGCGTTAAGACAGGCCGCAAGACCAATCGAGAGCGCCAGCCCCGCGTGTTTCAGCGGCCCGATAAACGCCAGGTTCATTACCTGGGTCATGATGAGCGTCACGATGGCGATTTTCACCGGCGTTTTGATGTCCTGGCGCGAATAGAACCCCGGCGCCAGCACTTTCACCACGATCAGCCCCATCAGCCCGACCGAGTACGCCACCAGCGCCTGCTGGGTCATCAGCGCGTCGTGGCCGGAGAATTTGCCGTACTGGAACAGCGAAACGGTGAGCGGTTTGGCGAGAATGCCGAGCGCCACCGCGCTTGGCAGCGCCAGTAAAAAGCACAGGCGCAGGCCCCAGTCCATCAGGCGCGAATATTCGTCATGGTTGCCGCTCGCGAAGCTTCTCGACAGCGACGGCAGCAGAATAGTCCCCAGCGCCACGCCCAGTACGCCGGACGGAAACTCCATCAGGCGGTCAGCGTAATACATCCAGGAGACCGAGCCGGAGACCAGGAACGAGGCGAAAATCGTGTTGATGATGAGCGAGATCTGGCTCACCGATACGCCGAGAATGGCAGGCCCCATCTGTTTCATGACGCGCATCGCGCCCGCATCTTTAAAATTAATGCGCGGCAGCACCAGCATGCCGATTTTCTTCAGGTGCGGCAGCTGATAAACGAGCTGCAACACGCCGCCGACCGTGACCGCCCACGCGAGCGCCAGCACCGGCGGGTTAAAGTACGGCGCGGCGAAAAGCGCAAAGCCAATCATGCTGATATTCAGAAACGTGGGCGCAAACGCTGGCACCGAAAAGCGGTTCCAGGTGTTAAGGATTGCGCCCGCGAGCGAGGCCAGCGAAATCAGCAGAATATAAGGAAAGGTAATACGCAGCAGCGACGAGGTGAGCGCGAATTTATCGGCCGTATCGGCAAAGCCCGGCGCGGTCACCAGGATCACCCACGGTGCGGCCAGCATACCGGCTATCGTCACCACAAAGAGCGCCAGCGTCAGCAGGCCAGAGACATACGCCACAAACACACGCGTGGCGTCTTCGCCCTGCTTGCTTTTATATTCGGCGAGGATCGGCACAAACGCCTGCGAGAACGCGCCTTCGGCAAAAATACGCCGCAGCAGGTTCGGCAGTTTAAACGCCACAAAGAAGGCGTCAGTCGCCATCCCGGCCCCGAACACCCGCGCCACGATGGCGTCGCGCGCAAACCCGAGCACGCGGGAAAACATCGTCATCGAGCTGACCGCAGCCAGCGACTTCAGTAAATTCATTGTTGTTCTTTCCCATAAACACCGACGCCTGCAGGGCAGGCGTCAGGGGCTTTTCAGCGAAGCGCCTAGTCTACTCGACTGAAAGGGAAATACTACTGGCAGATGCGCCCACCCTTACTCGCGCATCGCCTCGCGCCAGAGCCGCTCCACCACGCGCTGGGCGAGAAGCGCCTGCTCGCCGGCGGTTTCAGGAACCGTCTGATTCTGCACGCAGTCGATGAAATGCCGCGCACAGCCTGCAAAACCGCGCTGCTCCAGCGTACTCTGCCAGCCAGGCACCGGACGCTGCACCACGCCTGCGCCGCGCTCTTCGCGCCACTCGCGCATGTCGGTCACGTCAATCAGCGCGCCGTAGGTGACCGCCTGCACCCACTCGCGCTGGCTACCGGCGCGGCGGTGCATGCTGGTAGTGATTGACAGATCGCCGCGGCGGAAATGGTGTTCGGCGTACCACATCTCGCCCTGCGCGGTGGTTTGCAACGCGCCGCTCGCAAGCGTCGCTTCGCCGCCGCCGAGCCACAGCGCGGTATCCACCAGATGCAGATAATCATCCAGTAGCGTAAAGCGCAGATCATGGGGGCCAACGCTGTCGGCGCGGTGTTTATCCATACGCAGCGACGCCCCCGCCCCCAGCGCGTTTTTTAGATCGCGATAGAGCGGCGCGAAACGGCGGTTGAAGCCAACCATCAGCGTAAGATTACGCTGTTTCGCGAGCGCGACCAGACGCTCGGCGTCGGCGAGGTTTTCCGCCAGCGGTTTATCGACGCAGACATGGACACCCGCGTTCAGTAATTCGCTCACCACCTGATAATGACTGCTGGTGGCGCTGTGAACGAAGACCGCGTCGCACTGTGCGGCCAGCGTCTTAAGCGAATCGATATACGGCATCCGGTACGCCTCGCAGACCGGCAACGCTTTGGCGCGCGTCGGGGAAAATGCTCCCGTGAGCGTCCAGTCCGTCGCCTGTGACAGCACCGGCAACCAGGCTTTTTGCGCAATACCGCCAAGCCCGACCACCCCAACGCGTAATTTCGCCACGATTATTCTCCCAGGTGACCTAACAGTGATTCGAGGCGCTCGCGCAGTTCCGCCACCTCAAGCTCCAGCGCCTCAACGCGCGCGGTTAAGGCGTCGGTGTCCACGCCTGCGGTTTCGTTGCTCGCGGCAAGCGTTGCGGTATCCGGCTCGCCGCAAAACAGGTGCATATAGCGGCTTTCACGCTTGCCCGGCTCGCGCGCCAGCCGTGTGACAAACGGCCCGTCTTCACGGGTTGCGAGCGTCTCAAGCGCGCTTTCAAGCGCCGCCGTGTCGCTGAACTCATGCATGCGCGCCGCGCGACTGCGCAGCTCGCCCGGCGTCTGTGCGCCGCGCAACAGCAGTGTGGTGACCAGCGCCACTTCGGCGGGCGTAAATTTCAGATCGCCAAATTCAGAATTACAGAAGCGCTGCTCATATTTCGTCACGCGGTTGCCGAAACCGCTGACGGTACGCAGATAATGGCGTTTCACCAGCTGATCCAGCGTCTCCTGCACCTGCGCCTCGCTCAGGTTCATCACCGGCTCGCGGTTGGTTTTCTGGTTGCAGGCCGTAACCACGCCGTTGACCGAGAGCGGGTATTGCTCAGGCGTGGTGACCTGTTTTTCCAGCATACAGCCGATGACGCGCGCTTCCAGCGCGCTGAACTGATGTTTCATGGTTCCTCCTCAGCGCCCCGGCGTCCATTCGCGCGCGGTGAGCGCGGCCAGCACGTGATCGCGCCAGACGCCGTCTATCAGTAAGTAATCTTTGGCATAGCCTTCTTTCTCAAATCCGAGTCGCGCCAGCAGGTCGCCGCTGCGCTGGTTATGCGGCATATAGTTGGCCATGATGCGGTGCATATGCTGGCTGCGCTGCATATAGCGAATGGCGCTGGTGAGCGCTTCAAACATCAGCCCCTGCCCCTGCCACTTTTCGCCCAGCGAATAGCCGAGATAGCAGGCGTGGAACGAGCCGCGCACCACGTTGGAAAAGTTAGCGACGCCGCGAATTTCCGTTTCTTCCGGGTCGAGCAGCGCAAAGTAAAAGGCGCTGCCCTGTTTGTGGAGTTCGTTGATCATGCCAAGCCGCGCCTGCCAGCCAGAGGGGTAGCAGTGGCTTTCATCGCGGACAGGCTCCCAGGGCTTCAGAAACTGGCGGTTCTCGGCGTAATAGTCCGCAAGCCGCCATGCGTCGCGATCGTGCACCAGACGCACCACCAGACGATCGGTCGTTAATCTTACTTTCGGCACGTTACTTCGGTAGCCAAACATCGATACCCTGCTCCTTTCCCGGCATTATTCCTCGATCCTGCCCCGGACAGCGCGCTGTCGCGGGCATTACGTTTTACTATAACCGCGCCGAACAAAACAGTGAAAACAGCAACATGCCATTCTTTGACGCGCCACGCGGCCTGACGATGAATTTCATCAATCAATCATAGCGATCGATAAAAAAATATTGTCGCGCAAAACATCACCACCGCACGCGCCAGGCCGTAAGATAGTGCGGTCACTTCGCTTTTTCCCTGGAGGGGAAATGTCCCGCGTCTCGCAGGCAAGGAGCCTGGGTAAATATTTCCTGCTAGTTGATAACATGCTCGTGGTACTGGGCTTTTTCGTCGTCTTTCCGCTTATTTCCATCCGCTTTGTCGACAGCCTCGGCTGGGCCGCGCTCATGGTGGGCATCGCACTCGGCCTGCGTCAGCTCGTTCAGCAGGGGCTTGGCATTTTCGGCGGCGCCATCGCCGACCGTCTTGGCGCGCGGCCCATGATCGTCACCGGTATGCTGCTGCGCGCGGCGGGCTTTGCGACGATGGCAGTCGCCCACGAGCCGTGGGTGCTGTGGCTCTCCTGCGTGCTCTCCGGGCTTGGCGGCACGCTTTTTGACCCGCCGCGCTCGGCGCTGGTGGTGAAGCTGGTACGTCCTCAGGAACGCGGCCGCTTTTTCTCATTGCTGATGATGCAGGACAGTGCCGGTGCCGTAACGGGGGCGCTTATCGGCAGCTGGCTGCTGCAATACGATTTCCGGCTGGTGTGCGGCGTCGGTGCGCTGCTGTTTGTGCTTTGCGCGGGCTTTAACGCCTGGCTGCTGCCGGACTGGAAGCTCTCCACGGTACGCACGCCGCTGCGCGAAGGCATGGGCCGCGTCCTGCGCGACAAACGTTTTGTCACCTACGTACTGACGCTGACCGGCTATTACATGCTGGCGGTGCAGGTGATGCTGATGCTGCCGGTGATGGTCAACGATATCGCGGGCGAACCGGCGGCGGTGAAATGGATGTACGCCATTGAAGCCGTGCTGTCGCTGACGCTGCTCTATCCGCTGGCGCGCTGGAGCGAAAAACGGTTTCGCCTTGAACACCGCCTGATGGCCGGGCTGCTGGTGATGACGTTCAGCCTGGTGCCGATTGGCCTTGCGAGCAACCTGCAACAACTGTTTACCTTAATATGCCTCTTTTATATCGGCTCGATTATCGCCGAACCGGCGCGTGAAACCCTGAGCGCGTCGCTCGCGGACGCCCGCGCGCGTGGCAGCTATATGGGCTTTAGCCGTCTCGGCCTCGCCTTTGGCGGCGCGCTCGGCTACGCGGGCGGCGGCTGGCTGTTTGACGCGGGCCGCGCGCTTAATACGCCGGAGCTGCCGTGGGCGATGCTTGGCGTTATTGGTGTCGGGACATTCCTGATGCTCTGGTGGCAGTTCAGTCAGAAACGGCTCGCGGCGGGGCTGGTGGAGCAGGAAAGTTAATACCGGGGGGCGTTTGCTCCCCCGAGTTTTCTCTTCCATACTCAAAAATCAGTCACCTGAGCAGGAGGAGAAACGTGAAGTTATATATTTACGATCACTGTCCGTTTTGTCTGAAAGCGCGCATGATTTTCGGGCTGAAAAACCTTCCGGTGGAGCTTATCGTGATGTCTAACGATGACGAAGCCACGCCTACCCGCATGATTGGCCAGAAGATGGCCCCGATTCTGCAAAAAGACGACAGCCGCTACCTGCCGGAAAGCATGGATATCGTTCACTACGTCGATAATCTCGACGGCAAACCGCTGCTCACCGGCAAGCGCAACCCGGCGATTGAAGAGTGGCTGCGCCGCGTTAACGGCTACGTTAACCGCCTGCTGCTGCCGCGCTTCGCCAAAGCGCCGTTCGATGAGTTCGCCACCCCCGAAGCGCGCCGTTACTTTACCGAGAAAAAAGAGGCGGCGATTGGATCCTTCGAGGAGCATATGGCTCACTCCGCCGGGCTGATTAAAAACATCAGCGACGACCTGCGCGCGCTTGATAAACACATCGTTCAGCCGAACGCCGTGAACGGCGAGCTTTCAGAAGATGATATCCATCTCTTCCCGTTGCTGCGTAACCTGACGCTGGTTGCTGGCGTCAACTACCCTACCCGTGTCGCGGACTATCGCGACAACATGGCCAAGCAGACGCAAATTAATCTGCTGTCAAAAATGGCTATCTGACGACAGCGCCGGTGGCCTCCACCGGCGTTTTAAGCCGAATCCGCTTTTGCCGCTTCCACTGGCGGGGCATCCTGCTTTGTGTCAGGATCGCCCGACAGCACCAGAACGAGGGAAGCTTATGAAAAAAATGTTAGTCGCCGCAGCGCTTATCGTCAGCGGCTTGCTGGTGGGATGTAACCAGCTCACGCAATACACCGTCACCGAACAGGACATCAATCAGGCGCTACAAAAGCGCAATAACTACGCCAAAGATATCGGCGTGCCGGGTCTTGCCGACGCGCATATCGTCTTAACCAACCTGAACAGCGCCATTGGCCGCGAAGAACCGAATAAAATTACGCTCAACGGCGATGCGAGCCTCGATATGACCTCGCTGTTCGGCAACCAGAAAGCGCTGGTGAAGCTCAAACTGAAAGCGCTGCCGACGTTCGATAAAGAGAAAGGCGCTATTTATCTGCGCGAGATGGAAGTGGTCGACAGCAGCATCACGCCGGACAAAATGGCACCGGTACTGGAAACGTTAATGCCGTATCTGAATAAATCGCTGCGCAGTTACTTTGAACAGCGTCCGGCTTATGTACTGAGCGAAGACCGTACCAAAGGCGAAGCGCTGGCGAAAAAATTCGCCAAAGGGCTTGAAGTGAAACCAGGCGAAATCGTCATCCCGCTGACCGATTAACGCCACACCGGGGGCGCAATGCCCCCGAATTTTCAGGAAAAGGATGCAAAGGAAAACGTTTACGCTTATCCTTAGTGCCCGGCATAAAACCAGCCATTACTGACTGTTTCCCCAAGCCGGAGCCTTCCATGACTGCACAACCCCAGGTTTTAACTATCCGCCGCCCTGACGACTGGCATGTTCATCTGCGTGATGGCGACATGCTCAAAACCGTCGTGCCTTATACCAGCGAAACTTACGGGCGCGCTATCGTCATGCCAAACCTGGCGCCGCCGGTCACGACCGTGGAAGCCGCTATCGCCTATCGCCAGCGCATTCTCGACGCCGTACCGGAAAACAACACGTTCGAACCTCTGATGACCTGCTATCTCACCGACACGCTGGATGCAGACGAGCTGGAGCGCGGTTTTCAGCAGGGCGTATTTACCGCCGCCAAGCTCTACCCGGCAAACGCCACGACCAACTCCAGCCACGGCGTCACCAGCGTTGATAACATCATGACGGTGCTTGAGCGCATGGAAAAACTCGGCATGCCGCTGCTGGTGCATGGTGAAGTGACGCACAGCGAGGTTGATATTTTCGATCGCGAAGCGCGGTTTATTGAGACGGTGATGGAGCCGCTCAGAAAGCGCCTGCCGGGCCTGAAAGTGGTCTTTGAACATATCACCACCAAAGACGCCGCCGACTACGTACGCGACGGGAACTCGCTGCTCGGCGCGACCATCACGCCGCAGCACCTGATGTTTAACCGCAACCATATGCTCGCAGGCGGCATTCGCCCGCACCTTTACTGCCTGCCGATTCTCAAGCGTAACGTGCACCAGCAGGCATTGCGCGAGCTGGTGGCGAGCGGCTGTGAGCGCGTCTTTCTTGGCACCGACTCCGCCCCGCACGCGCGCCATCGCAAAGAGACGAGCTGCGGCTGCGCGGGCTGTTTTAACGCCCCTTCTGCGCTCGGCGCGTACGCCACCGTGTTTGAAGAGATGAACGCGCTGGCGCACTTTGAAGCGTTCGCCTCGCTGAACGGCCCGCGCTTTTACGGCCTGCCGGTGAATGAAGGCACCGTAACGCTGGTGCGTGAGGAAAGCGTTATGCCGGAAACTATCGCTATCGCCGACGACACGCTGGTGCCGTTCCTGGCGGGCGAAGCGGTACGCTGGACGGTAAAACGCTAAGCGTGCGCTAAAAAAACCCGGCCCCCTGTTGCATGCTGCACGGCAAAGCTGTATATATATACAGTATGATTAACAGGGGGTTGTTATGCGTATTGAAGTGACTATCGCCAAAACCACGCCGCTACCGCCGGGCGCTATCGACGCGCTGGCCTGCGAGCTATCCCGCCGTATTGAAAGCCATTTTCCGGAAATGCCGAATCATGTGAGCGTGCGTTATGCCGCCGCTAACCAACTGTCGGTTCTGGGTGGCGCGAAAGAAGATAAAGATCGCATCAGCGAAATTCTCCAGGAAACCTGGGAGAGCGCTGACGACTGGTTTACCACTGATTAACCCTCATTACTGTCTTCTCTATGGTGTCAGTTTTTCCGGGCTTCGCCGCCCGGCTTTTTTATTTGTAGCGCCTTTTTCTGCGATAGTCCGAATTTTTCCTTTTCAGCCTTAATCTCATTGATCCGCCTCCTTAACAAAAATTTGCGAATAATCTGCCGTTTTATTGTTCAGTTAATTCAAAATCTCGAAAAAAATGTGTGTCAGGGTATTTATTTCTGCCCCATTTTCCTTTAATGGTTGATATACTTTATTTGCTTCAGAGATAAGAAAAGCCGCATTGAACCTCATGAGTCGTTGTCTATAAACACGTATAAAGGGGGTTATGATGGAAAAAAATGAAGTAATACAGACGCATCCCCTTGTTGGATGGGACATCAGCACCGTCGACAGCTATGACGCACTGATGCTGCGGTTGCACTATCAATCCTCTCCGCAGGCGGATCGCGAAGCGACCGAAGTCGGCCAGACATTATGGCTAACGACCGATGTAGCAAGACAATTTATTTCTATCTTAGAAGCCGGCATTGCAAAAATTGAATCCGGTGAGTACCAGGAAAGCGATTATCGCAAGCACTGATAGCGTGCTTTTCTTATAACTCAAAGGCATCCTCCGGGGTGCCTTTATTTTTTCGCGCTTGAGAATTGTCCTGCTCTTAATTACTCTGCTAACCAATGGTTTTCACGGAGTAATTTCATGGAATACGATCTGATTATCATCGGTAGCGGATCAACAGGCGCAGCGGCCGGTTATTATGCGACCCGCGCCGGGCTTAACGTATTAATGATAGACAGCGCCCATCCGCCCCATCAGGAAGGCAGCCACCACGGCGACACGCGCCTTATCCGTCACGCCTATGGCGAAGGCGAGCGTTATGTGCCGCTGGTGCTGCGCGCGCAGGCGCTGTGGGATGAGCTCGGCGAGCTGGGCGGCGAGCGTATTTTCGAGCGTACCGGCGTGATTAATCTCGGCCCCGCAGACTCCGAATTTCTGGCCAATGTCGCTGACAGCGCCGCGCGCTGGCAGCTGCCGCTGGAAAAACTGACCGGTGAAGAAGTGATGACGCGCTGGCCGGAAATCCGGCTGCCGGAAAACTATCTCGGCCTGTTTGAACCCAACTCTGGCGTGCTACGCAGTGAAAAAGCTATTGCCACCTATATCCGTCTGGCTGAAGCAGCGGGCTGCGCACAGCTCTTTAACTGCGCCGTGAGTGGTTTTGCGGCTACGGCGGACGGTGTGAGCGTCACGACCGCCGATGGCGTCTATCGCGCCCGTAAGGCGCTTGTCAGCGCCGGTACGTGGGTATCGCGCCTGGTGCCTGGCCTGCCGGTGACCCCGGTGCGTAAAATCTTCGCCTGGTATCAGGCCGACGGGCGGTACAGCACTAATAACCGCTTTCCGGCCTTTACCGGCGAAATGCCGAACGGCGATCAGTTTTACGGCTTCCCGGCGGAAAATAACGAGCTGAAAATCGGCAAACACAATGGCGGCCAGGTCATTTCGCGCCCGGAAGAACGCGTGCCGTTTGGCGCGGTGGCGACTGACGGCGCGGAAGCGTTCCCGTTCCTGCGCCATTTCCTGCCGGGCATCGGCGGCTGTCTGTATGGCGCGTCATGTACCTATGACAACACGCCGGATGAAGATTTTATTATCGACACCCTGCCGGACGCGCCAAACGTGTTGCTGGTCACAGGGCTGAGCGGCCACGGCTTTAAGTTCGCCTCCGTACTGGGGGAAATCGCCACGCAGTTCGCAACCGATAAGCCTTATGAGTTCGATCTAACGCCGTTTTCGCTTTCACGTTTTACTCCTTCTGCATGATTTTGCAGCGGGCCGGGACGCTATCCCGGCCCGATTTCTCAGACACCGCACCGTCAAAATTATTGATTGCCCACTGACAAAACCTGATAAACAGCTAAACTATTTTGCTGCTAAACAATCCTGCCGCCTGCGGTGGTTGCTTTATAACGTAACCGGAAGCCCTTATTCGCCTGTGATATAGCGGTTTCACCTATTAATTACCGCTTTTTTTGCGATATAACGTTATATTCAAATTATTTGAACAATTTGTTTTGTTTTTTTGGTTTGCATTTGATGCCTTCAGACGCCACTGTTTGAGTCATTCTTACTGACGGATGCATAACCATGCAGTGGCGTAACTCACCAACTCGATATGGACATTTCTCGGTACTGCTTCACTGGCTGATGGCGCTGACGGTTTATGGCATGTTTGCGCTCGGGCTGTGGATGGTATCGCTCGGTTATTACGATGTCTGGTATCACCAGGCTCCCGAAATTCATAAAAGCATCGGCATCATTCTGTTTATTTTCCTGCTGGTGCGCGTGGTCTGGCGCTTTATCTCTCCACCGCCACCGCCGCTTGCCAGTTACTCGCGACTCACGCATTACAGCGCCGTCGCGGTGCATGTGATGCTCTATCTGATCCTGTTTACGATCCTCATCAGCGGCTATCTGATTTCCACCGCCGAGGGCAAACCAATTTCCGTCTTCGGGCTGTTTGAAGTACCGGCTCTGGTGAGCGGCGCGGGCGAACAGGCGGATCTCGCCGGCGATATCCACCTGTGGCTCGCCTGGATTGTCGTGCTGCTCTCGGTCGCGCACGCCGCCGCCGCGCTGAAACACCATTTTGTCGACAAAGACGTCACCCTGAAGCGGATGCTCGGGAAAGCGTCACACTAACCATGGAGCGAAATATGAAGAAAAGCCTGCTGGGGGTCACTCTGGGTGCCCTGCTGTTCACCACCGGCTCAGCCGTTGCTGCCGACTATAAAATCGATAAAGAAGGCCAGCACGCCTTCGTTAACTTCCGTATCCAGCACCTGGGTTATAGCTGGCTGTACGGTACGTTCCGCGATTTCGACGGTACTTTCACCTTCGATGAGAAAAACCCGGCGGCGGATAAAGTTAGCGTCACCATCAACACCAACAGCGTCGACACCAACCACGCCGAGCGCGATAAACACCTGCGCAGCGCGGAATTCCTGAACGTGGCGAAATTCCCGAAAGCGACCTTCACCTCCACCAGCGTGAAGAAAGACGGCGATGAGCTGGATATCACCGGCGATCTGACCCTGAACGGCGTAACCAAACCGGTAACGCTTGAAGCCAAACTGCTGGGCCAGGGTAAAGATCCGTGGGGCGGCGAGCGCGCGGGCTTTGAAGCGGAAGGCAAAATCAAACTCAAAGACTTCAACATCACGACCGATCTCGGCCCGGCGTCTCAGGACGTGGATCTGATTATCTCGGTAGAAGGCGTGAAGCAGAAGTAATTTGCGTCTGGCGAAAAAAAACCGGTCAGCTGACCGGTTTTTTTATGCTAGCGGGTTATTCCGGGTCGGGAATGCCAAGCGTGGTGTTAAGGCGCCCGCGGGATTTATTAAAGATTTTATTGCCGTTCTCACGCCCTGCGCGGCGGCGGCGCTGCTCCTCTTCCGGCAGCGACATCTCTTCTTTACAGAGCTCGCTACAACAGCCGGAGAATTTTTCGGCACACGCCGGACACTGGATGAACAGCAGGTGGCAGCCGTCGTTTTTACAGTTGGTGTGGCTGTCGCACGGCGCGCCGCACTGGTGGCAGTGCGCGATCACGTCGTCAGAAATACGCTCGCCCATACGTTCGTCAAACACGAAGTTTTTACCGACGAAACGCACCGGCAGCCCCTGTTCGCGCGCTTTGCGGGCGTATTCGATGATGCCGCCTTCAATATGCCAGACTTTCTGGAAACCGTTGTGACGCATGAACGCGCTCGCTTTTTCACAGCGGATGCCGCCGGTACAGTACATGACAATTTTCTTGTCTTTGTAGTCCTGCATCATCTCGACGGCTTTCGGCAGCTGTTCACGAAACGTATCCGCCGGGATCTCCAGCGCGTTTTCGAAATGGCCCACTTCATATTCGTAGTGGTTACGCATATCGATGAACACGGCGTCCGGATCGTCAAGCATGGCGTTCACTTCCGCCGCCTTGAGATATTCACCCACGTCGCTCGCGTCAAACGTCGGATCGTCGATGCCGTCCGCCACGATGCGGTCACGCACTTTCATACGCAGCACCCAGAAAGATTTCCCGTCGTCATCCAGCGCAATGTTCAGACGCACGCCATTAAGCGCTGGATGGAAGCCGTACAGCGCGGCGCGAAACGCCTCGACATTGCTTTCAGGAACGCTTATCTGCGCGTTGATGCCTTCGTGGGCAAGATAGATACGGCCAAAGACATTCAGCGCGGTGAACGCCTGCCAGAGCGCGTCGCGCGTGGCTTTCGGATCGTCGATGGTGAAATACTTATAGAATGAGATGGTGGTGCGCGGCTCGGTTTCAGCGAGCATGCGCGCCCTCAGTTCCTCATTCGATATGCGGTTGTGTAACACTGGCATGGTGTACGTTCCTGCTATCGGTGGGGGAATAAATAACGGCCGGCATCATATAGCAATTACCGTTAATTTACATCCCTACATTTTGCGCTACATTTTCCACACCTTATCGATGATCTCTCTTCAGACAGGCGTCGCGGCGCGAAAGGCACAGAATTTTGGTCGTTCGCAAAAAAATGTCACAATACGGGCCGTGAAAGGGCTTCGCCTGCAATTAATGGAATTTTCATGACGCATTTACCGCAATTTTCTCGCGCACTGCTGCACCCCCGTTACTGGCTGACCTGGCTTGGCATTGGCCTGCTGTATCTTGTCGTGCTGCTGCCCTATCCGGTTATCTGGCGGCTCGGCCGCGGCCTGGGCCGTCTCGCGAAGCGGCTAATGAAGCGCCGCGCGCGCATTGCCCACCGCAACCTTGAGCTATGCTTCCCCCAAATGAGCGAAGCCGAGCGCGAGGCGCTGGTGGTGAAGAACTTTGAATCGGTCGGTATGGGGCTGATGGAAACCGGCATGGCCTGGTTCTGGCCCGACTGGCGCATCGAGCGCTGGACAGAAGTTTCTGGCGTTGAACCCGTAAAAGCGCTTCTGGCGCAAAAACAGGGCATTTTGCTTATCGGCGTGCATTTCCTGACGCTGGAGCTTGGCGCGCGCATCTTCGGGATGCATACGCCGGGCATCGGGGTTTATCGCCCGAACGACAACCCGCTGCTCGACTGGCTGCAAACCTGGGGCCGCCTGCGATCCAATAAAACGATGCTCGACCGTAAGGATCTCAAAGGGATGATCAAGGCGCTGAAAGGCGGCGAGATCATCTGGTATGCGCCAGACCACGACTACGGCCCGCGCAACAGCGTGTTTGTGCCGTTTTTCGCGGTCGATCAGGCCGCCACCACGTCCGGCACCTGGATGCTCGCGAAGATGTCGAAAGCCTGCATCGTGCCGTTTGTGCCGCGCCGCAAAGCGGACGGCAGCGGCTATGAACTGATTGCGCTGGAGCCGGAGTGCGCACCGCCGCTCGGCAGCGCCGAAGAGACCGCCGCCTGGATGAATAACATCGTCGAGAAGTGCATTCTGATGGCACCGGATCAATATATGTGGCTGCACCGCCGCTTTAAAACGCGCCCGGAAGGCGTGCCGTCCCGCTATTGATCCTCTTTGCCCGCCGCGCCTTACGCGCGTGCGGGCAGCGCTTTTTCCAAATTTTTTCCATTCATTCTTGCAAACCGCAATCTTCGACTATTCTTTCCTGAAACAACCATGTCCGTTCAGGGAGTAAGCTATGACTATGTACGCCACGCTTGAAGAAGCCATTGACGCAGCACGCGAAGAGTTCCTCGCCGCGAATCCGGGAGTTGAGGAAGAGGACGCGGTTGTCGAACTGTTCAATATGCAAAAGTATGTGCTGCAGGATGGGGAAATTATGTGGCAGGTAGAGTTCTTCGCCGATGAAACCGACGAAGGCGACTGCCTGACCGTGTTAACCGGCGATGCCGCCCAGAGCGTGTTTGACGGCGATTTCGATGAGATTGAGCTGCGCCAGGAGTGGCAGGAAGAAAACACTCTGCACGAATGGGATGAGGGCGAATTTCAGCTGGAGCCGCCGCTGGACACCGAAGAGGGGCGCACCGCGGCGGACGAGTGGGACACTACCCGCTAAGCGTTACTCATACGGGCCGTGATGCATATCGACTGGCAGCAGCAACGTGTCGAAGATAAGTGAAAAAGGCAGGTCGAGCATCAGGATAAAACGCCACGGCCTGTCGCGAACATCCCACTGCACGCCGGGGTAATACTGGTTGCCATGCCCCTGCCCCGGCACGGCGCGACTGATGATGCTGCCACATCCGCAGAGCATCCAGACGGCAAGCAGAACGGCGATAATTCTCAAAGGCGACCTCGCGTTTTAACGTTATGTATGCAGTATAACAGCCCGTCTGACGGGCAAAAAAATGCCGGCCTGATGGCCGGCATTTTCATTTCACTACGCTTAATGCTTACGGCGTGCTTAACGCCTGCGGGTTAAGCTTCAGCGTCTCGTAATGGTTTACCCAGGACGAATAACGCTCCGGGTGCGCCCAGACGCGATAGTGCATACGCGCCATCGTGACCGGATCGCTCAACAACACCAGACGGCGGTCGCGGTTCAGTTTCTCCGGCGTATCGTTCAGCGCCTGCTCGACGTGACGATCGCGGGCGATTTCCAGCACGTGGCTTGCGCGGTGACGCGCGGTCGCCATGGCGGTTGCCAGCGCGTTAAACGACGGATGGAACACCGCGTGCATAAAGCCATCTTCTAGCGAACGGCTGCGGTTCAGCTCCAGATAACGGTCGGTATCCACCAGCACCTGCGGCGGCGAATACTCTTCCGGGATCAGGAACAGTTTCCAGCGTTTGGTGCGCAGGCCCACGGTCGCGCGGCTCGAAATCACCGACACGAACGGCGACAGGATCAGCGAGAACACGATAGGCGCCAGCCAGAACAGGAAGCGCAGATCAAGCCACGCCATGCCGACCGCCCACACCAGACCCAGCAGCAGCTGAGAGCCGTGGCGCAGGAACGCTTCGCTCCACGGGGTGGAGTCGTCGTCGCGCTGCGGCGAGTTCCAGACCACTTCCCAGCCAAGGAACGCGCTTACCACAAACACCGTGTGGAACAGCATACGCACCGGCGCCAGCAGTACCGAGAACAGCACTTCCAGCAGCAGAGAGAGCGTCACGCGCAGGAAGCCGCCGTACTCTTTCGGGCCTTTACACCAGATGAGAATGACGCTCAAAAGCTTCGGCAGGAACAGCAGCACCATCGTGGAAGCGAATAGCGCAATCGCGAGCTCAGGACGCCACTGTGGCCACACCGGGAACAGCTGACGCGGCTGGAGGAAGTATTGCGGCTCAGTGAGCGCATGTACCACCTGCAACGCCGTCGAGAGCGCCAGGAACAGGAACCAGAGCGGCGCAGAAAGATAAGACATCACGCCTGTCAGGAACACCGCACGGTGAACCGGGTGCATCCCTTTCACCAGGAACAGGCGGAAGTTCATCAGGTTGCCGTGGCACCAGCGACGGTCGCGCTTAAGCTCATCCAGCAGGTTCGGCGGCAGCTCTTCATACGAGCCTGGCAGATCGTAGGCAATCCACACGCCCCACCCCGCACGACGCATCAGCGCCGCTTCCACAAAGTCGTGAGAGAGGATAGAACCGGCGAAAGAGCCTTCGCCTGGCAGCGGTGCCAGCGCACAGTGCTCAATAAACGGCTTCACGCGGATAATGGCGTTATGGCCCCAGTAGTGCGATTCGCCCAGCTGCCAGAAGTGCAGGCCCGCGGTAAACAGCGGCCCATAGACGCGTGTCGCGAATTGCTGGCAGCGCGCATAGAGCGTGTCCATACCGGAGGCTTTCGGCGACGACTGGATGATACCGGCGTTCGGGTTCGCTTCCATCAGACGCACCAGCCCGGTCAGACAGTCGCCCGTCATTACGGAGTCGGCGTCCAGCACCACCATATAGCTGTACTGGTTGCCCCAGCGGCGGCAGAAATCGTCGATGTTGCCGCTTTTACGCTTCACGCGACGACGACGGCGGCGATAGAAAATCTGCCCTTCGCCCTGCACTTCTGCGATCAGCTCCATCCAGGCTTTCTGCTCGGCGACGCAGATATCCGGATTGTAACTGTCGCTCAGGATATAAACGTCGAAGTGCGCCTGCTGGCCGGTGGCTTTCACCGACTCCCAGGTCGCGCGCAGGCCCGCGAAGACGCGATCCACGTCTTCGTTACAGATAGGCATGATAAGCGCGGTGCGATGCTCAGGGTTTATCGGCTCGTCGCCCACTGTCGAGGCGGAGATGCTGTATTTATCTTTACCGATAAGCAGCTGCAAAAAGCCCATCAGCGCCGTCCAGAACCCGGCGCTCACCCAGCAGAACAGGATGGCGAACAGGATCAGAATGCCGCTTTGCAGTACATACGGCAGTAGCTGCATCAGCGACACCAGCCAGTCCTGGCCCATCATATCCGCCGGGTTGATCAGCGCCCAGCCCTGATATGGCAGAATGGTTTTCATATACCAGGTGGCGACGACGGTCTGCGAGAGCGTCAGCAGCAGCAGAATGTAACGGCGGATGGTGCCGACCGTACGCCATTTCTGCTCCGCGGCGCGCTCTTCTTTCGTCAGCCCCGCCATATAGCGCGGCAGCACTTCGCGACCGCGCAGACGGTCCCAGAAGCGCCCAATTGGGTTGGTGCGCCACGGGTCCGGGAACATGGAGGAACGCGTGGCCTTCGGCATGGCCTGGATCTGGGTGCGACCTTCATCGTCTTTGATCAGCTGATCGCCCTTAAGAAGCGAGTCTGACCAGCGCTGTTCAAGACGCGTTTTCACCGAACCCAGCGGGGAGTCATCCTCGCGGGCCCAGACGCGCCCTTCAGCGTCCAGCGCCTGATGAAGGGCCTGCATGTCAGATGTCGGCAGCGTCGCTTTCTCAGCGTCAGAAAGCGGCAGCAGGTCGATATACTCAGTAGACTTATTCATTGGCAGGTAGCTGATAGCTCCAGGTTTCACTCAGCGGCTGATCGCCATTCACAAGGGCAGCGCGCATTTCAGTGGTTTTCTTGGCGTCTTTGATTTTCACGCGCAGCGTCATACGCCAGCCTTTGGTGACCGGGTTGTAGCGCACGCTGTTTTCTACGATTTCGCCGTTATCGCCAATGCTCGCCTGAGCGGTCACCGGCGTGTTATCCGGCAGCTTTTGCATGTCGGTGCCGGTGAAATCCACCACAAACGCGATGGTGCCATCCGGCTGACGGATAAGGTTGGACTGTTTCACATCGCCCGTGGAGCGGCGCGTCTGCAGTACCCATGCGTTTTCCGGCGCGTGCAGTTTGTCTTCGTCGCGGCTAAAGGTGATGGTGTATTTGAAATTCATCTCCTTGCCCGGCTCCGGCAGCTGATCCGGCGTCCAGTAAGCGACGATGTTATCGTTGGTTTCGTCGTTGGTCGGAATTTCCACCAGCTCGACTTTCCCTTTACCCCACTGCCCTTGCGGAGTGACCCACGCGCTCGGACGCAGATCGTAGCGGTCGTCGATATCCTCAAAACGGGAGAACTGACGACCGCGCTGCAACAGGCCAAAGCCCTGCGGGTTTTCGGTGGTAAACGTGCTGACCGCCAGGTGTTTCGGGTTATTCAGCGGACGCCAGATCCACTCGCCGTTACCGGCGTGCAGGGAGAGACCGTTGGAGTCATGCAGTTCCGGGCGGTAATTAGTGGCGGGCGACGGCTGGTTCGGCCCGAAGAGGAACATACTGGTCAGCGGTGCAACGCCCAGTTTGCCCACTTTATCGCGCAGATAGACTTTCGACTGCACGTCCACGACCGTATCGCGACCGGGGGTGATGATGAAGCGATAGGCACCTGTGGCACGCGGAGAATCCAGCAGCGCGTAAATTGTCAGGCGTTTGTCGGTCGGTTTAGGACGCTCAATCCAGAACTCGCGAAAGCGCGGGAACTCTTCGCCCGACGGCAGCGCGGTGTCGATAGCCAGACCGCGTGCGGAAAGCCCGTACACCTGGCCCTGGCCGATGACGCGGAAATAGCTCGCGCCCAGCATGCTGACGATTTCGTCGTTTTTATCTTTGCTGTTGATCGGATAGAGCACTTTGAAACCGGCGAAGCCCAGGTCTTTGACGGTGTCTTTGTCGTGCTGCACGTTGCCGAAATTAAAATAATCCGGGCTGTACTTAATTTTGCGAACCGTATTGGCCGTCACCTCGTTAAGGGCAACCGGCGTGTCGAAGTACATACCCTGATGGTAGAATTCAAGCTTGAACGGGGTTTTGATTTTGCTCCAGTAGGCATTGTCATGATTGAACTGGATCTGTTGGTAGTCCGCGTATTTCATATCGCGGAAAACGGAGGGCAGGTTGCTTTTCGGCGCTTCATAGCTTTTTCCCGCTAAGGATTTCGCCTGTTTTGCGACGTCGTCGATAGTGAAGGCCCAACCCGAAGTGGTATAAAGTGACAACATCACTGCTGCACCCAGCCAACCCATTTTCATCATCTGTGTTTTATGTTTCATATAACTAAGCACTTCCCCCTTTGTGTGCTTAAATCAATCCGATCCATTTTAATGGAAACTTGCGGTTTCCGACAACACAATCCCCGCTTTGTTCAGCACGTCGGCTCAGCGATTAAGCAAATGAATGCGCGCCATTTTCGCTTTGCGAATTTGTCCTGGAGACTGTGTCTCGGCCTTCCTGTAGGGTGGGGGCCGAATCTAAAACAGAATCAGCCTGAGGGATAAGGCGAATAGTCCGAGATTTTATGGAGTGATATGACGACACCAACACAGAGAGAATTTTTTCTCGATTCCATACGCGCATGGTTGATGCTCCTGGGCATCCCGTTTCATATTTCGCTGATCTATTCCACGCATCAGTGGCACGTCAACAGCCTGACTCCTTCTGTGAGTCTGACCGTCTTTAACGACTTCATCCACGCCTTCCGCATGCAGGTATTCTTTGTTATTTCAGGATATTTTTCCTACATGCTGTTCCTGCGCTACCCGCGAAAACGCTGGTGGAAAGTACGTGTGGAGCGTGTCGGCATTCCGATGCTGACCGCGATCCCCTTGCTCACACTGCCGCAATTTTTGATGCTGCAATATGTCAAAGGCCGCGCCGATAGCTGGCATACGCTTTCCGGCTACGACAAATACAATACGCTGGTGTGGGAGCTCACATCGCATTTATGGTTTTTATTGGTGCTGGTGGTTTTCACCACGCTCGGTCTGCTGATATTTCAGTGGATAAAAAACGTCCCGGAAGAAAAAAGCGCAGCGCTGGCTGAACGCCTGACATTAGGAAAACTCTCAACGCTGTTTTTACTTTTCGGCGTCGCGTTTGCTGCTTTGCGCCGGCTTATTTTTATTATCTACGCCCCGATATTAAGCGATGGGTTGTTTAATTTCGTGGTGATGCAGACCCTGTTTTATTCGCCGTTTTTTATTCTCGGCGCGCTGGCGTTTAAACACGCCTCGCTGAAAAACCGCTTTACCACCTTCTCGCCTGGCTGCGCGCTGGGTTCGGCGGTGGCCTTTGCCGCCTATCTGCTGAACCAGCGTTACGGCAGCGGCGACGCCTGGATGTATGAAACCGACAACGTTATCAGCATGCTGATGGGGCTGTGGATGGTGAATGTGGTGTTCTCGCTCGGCCACCGCCTGCTGAATTTTAAATCGGCGCGCGTCACCTATTTCGTTAACGCCTCACTGTTTATCTATCTGGTACACCATCCGCTGACGCTGTTCTTCGGCGCGTATATCACGCCGCACATTCACTCTAACGCGCTGGGCTTTATCGCAGGCCTGGTGTTTGTGATTGGCATTGCGGTGGCGTTATATGAGGTCCATCTGCGCATTCCGCTGCTGCGCTTTCTGTTCTCAGGCAAGCCGCAAAATAAAACCCCGTCGCCGGGTACCGCGACGGGGTGATCCTGATACGCGTCCTGGCGGCGCGTATGTTCAGAGCAGCCACTCAACGGGGAGACGGTACACCAGGCGCACCAGCAGGCGCTGCCAGAAGCGTGTTTTCGGCTCCTTTTTCCAGACAATCTCCTGACCGTCTTTCTCTTCAATCCAGTTGATGCGTCCCCAGCGGTCGAGCCGCAGCGCCCAGGCGGCCTCGCGGCGCGTGCGGGTAAAACGCTTGTGAATCGCGCCCGCCAGCGTTTCGCTTTCAATCACAAACCCCATTTCGGTATTGAGCATCGCCGAGCGCGGATCGAAATTAAACGAGCCGATAAAGACCTGGTTGTTATCCACGCTGAAGGTTTTGGCGTGCAGGCTGGAGCCGGAATTCCCGGTCAGCCCGCGGTCATGCGGCACGCGCCCGGCGTCGCGTGTCGGTTTAAGCTCATACAGCTCAACACCGTGACGCAGCAGTTTCTTACGCCAGCGCGCGTATCCGGCATGAACGACCGCAACATCGTTCGCTGCCAGTGAGTTCGTCAGAATCGCGATTTTCACCCCTTTGCGACGCAGCGCCAGCAGCATCGCCACGCCGCCACGGGTCGGGACAAAATAGGAGGAGATGATATCGAACTGCGATTTCGGCTCGCCGATAAGGCTCATCATACGCTGCGGCAGCAGCGTATGCCGGCGCGCTTTCCCCTGCCCTTTGCGCGGATCGTCGCTTAACAGCCGGGTTTTTGCCCACACCAGCGGCAGCGTGCGAGTTTCGATATAGCTTGCAAAGCGCGTACTCTCCAGACGCTCCAGATAGCGCTGCGCCACCGGATCGTCCTTCCAGTGCGGCGGCAGCTGCACGCGGGCATCAATGTCCTCAGTCCCGACATCCAGAACATTTTCCAGCGTCGAGACCGACCGGCTATGCCAGTAGCGTTCGAAATCCTGTGTGACCTCCGCCACCACCGGGCCAATCGCCAGCACGTCGAGATCGGAGAACAGCGGCTGTTCGCCTGCCCCAAAATAGGCATCGCCGACGTTACGCCCGCCGATAATCGTCACTTCACCATCGACCGTGAAGCTTTTGTTGTGCATCCGGCGGTTGAGCCTGGCGAAATCGGTGAGATAACCGAGCGCGCGCAGCGTGCGAAAAGAGAAAGGATTAAACAGGCGGATTTCAATATTCGGATGCGCGTTCAGTAGCCGCAGCGTGCTGTCCATCCCCACCGTATTGTTATCATCCAGCAGGATACGCACCCGCACGCCGCGTCGCGCCGCCGCCAGCAGCGCGCCGAACAGCAATCGCCCGGACATATCGTCTTCCCAGATATAGTACTGGACGTCGATGGTCTGCTCGGCCATCTCCGCCAGCAGATAGCGGGCGGCAAAGGCGTCGAGGCTGTCGTCGAGCGGGTGTAACCCGCTGTGATTGGGGTGTTGCGCCGTCGTCGGTGCGATAGCGCGTCCGAGCCGGGTGTTATGCGCCCGGCTGTTCGTCGTATTGTCCCAGTAACCGCTGGTAAAGCAGGAAGTTTTCTTCGTCATAGCAAACAAAGTATACCTGCTTCGGTTGAGGGTGCCTGGTGAGATAGTCTGAAACGGTCTCGAAGGCGATTTGCGCCGCGGCCGCTTTTGGGTAGCCATAAATCCCGGTGCTGATAGCCGGGAACGCCACGCTGCTGTAGCCATTGGCAGCCACCAGCTGAAGGCTGTTGCGATAAGCGTCCGCTAAAAGTTGCGGCTCGTTATCCTGCCCGCCGCGCCAGACAGGCCCCACGGTATGCACCACGGCTTTCGCCGCGAGGTTACCCGCTTCGGTGATCACGGCGTGGCCCGGCTGACACTCGCCCTGCTGCTGGCGCACCACTTTGCAGGCAGCGAGCAGCGCCGGCCCGGCGGCGCGATGAATAGCGCCATCCACACCGCCGCCACCCATCAGCGACGGATTGGCGGCGTTGACGATAACATCGACATCAATGCGGGTGATGTCGCCCTGCACCACGTTAATACGTCCGGACATACTTCTCTCCTGACTCTCTACTGTTCCTTAAAGTGTAGAACAGCACGCCATGAGACTGCCGCCAAAACCTGCTCAGCGGTAGGTTAGCGTCAGAATACCGAGCGTATGCGCGGGATTGAGGTAATCGAGGCGACTGCTCACCCAGCTGGAATGCCTTTCGCGCACGCCTGACGAGCGCAGGGAGAGCGTCTGCCGATGCACCTGGTTACCACGCAGGCATGACACTTCAATACGCGCCGCCTGACGCGCAACCGAACAGCCCTCTTCGACAATCGCACCATGAAAGGTAATCGTTCCACCCGCCTGTGCAAGGCCAGGACCAGAGAAACCGACGAGTGCTGCGGTAATGAGCGTAACGAAAAGCGGCTTGTGCATAGCGATGACTCCTGCAGAGGCGTTATTATTTTAACTTGCAATTAACATATAAATTACAAATTGACATAATTAAAGCCGATACCGAAGAAATCCATCGCCCGGTCAGCGCATAAAAAGGGTCTTAAATCAGAAGACGGTGTTCAGGTGCGCGCGGAGGGCGACCACTGCCCGGTAAAACTCGCCGTGCCGCTGTCGCTGACGGTGATCCGCAGCGTGACGGTGTCGTCAGCCGCGACGCTTAAGAAGTACGTAGACAGCGCAAGCGGAGCGTCAGGCGAGAGGGTTAACACTTTTCGCTGCTGAGTGACGACGCTACCGGATCTGCCCTGCCGGCGCAGCTCCATCTCAATACGACACAGACAAGCGTGGGCCACGGTCACGACAGGCGTCACTTGCCACCCCGCATCCTGAGGCTGCGCCTTGAACGCCACCTCTCCGCTTAACGCGGCGATCATGAGTAAATCAAGCATAGTGGATGCCCTCCTGATAAAGCAGGGCCGCGGCCCTGCGCAGGATAATCAATACTGAGAGGCGCTGGCGTGGTTGCCGTAGCCGGTCTGGGTCACATAGACCTGTGAACCGGACGCGGTCTGGTTGACCAGCGCGCCGTTCTGTACGCCGTTCTGGTTTACCGTCACGCCGGAGTCGTGACCGTTCCATTGATCGATGGTGGAGTTGTTGGCGAAACCGTTCTGATTAAGCAGAATTTTGCTGTCGTCAGAACCCTGCCCGACATCCGCGCCATTCGCGGTGCCAAGCTGGTTAATTTCAGTGGTTGAGTTTTTAGCATCCGACTGCAGCGCGGTCGTATTGTTATTAACGCCTTGCTGATAGATTTTCAGCGTGGAGTTTTCAGCGGACTGATGGAAAGGAAATGCCATTGCGCTACCGGAAACAACCAGTGCGGCGATAACAGCGATTTTAATCAATTTCATGAGACAACCCCCATTGGAAAGATGTTAAAAACACGAAATGGCGTTAACGCTGAATGATGCGAACGGCCATCATTGACTGCCTTTGCACAACAACTGCGGTTTTTTGCGTCCCTGCCTGAATAATACTCGCGCGGTTCCCCACCCCCTGTTGCGTCACCGAGGCGAGATTCCCGTAGCCTTCCTGACTAATCGTTGCCTGATTCGCGGCGCCTGTTTGCATGACAGTAGCCACGTTGGCATACCCTTGCTGATCGATAGCGGCCTGATTGGCGATACCGTTCTGGACAATCGTGGCCTGTAACTTTGCTCCTTCCTGGCGTACCAGCGCATTATTTCGCGTCCCTTCCTGGCCTATGATTGCCGCCTGATTCAGCGACGAGCGGCTTAATTCATTTACGGCAAAGTTATATTCAGCGCCAGCCATATCGGCGTTAACTGCAAACGCCGCTGATGACGCGAATAAAGAACCAAAACAACAGCTCAGCAATAATCTATTCATATTACTCCTGGCCCTTAAGGCTTAACTGATTAAACCTCACGCCATAAGCGCAGATGAATATCAGACATTGGCTATTCATCACGCCACGACAAGCAGTATGTCTCGCGCCATTTATAAAATACCTCACCTGTTTTTCGTATTTTAAAAACTGGACTGCGATGCAGGCATGATTCATTTATGCAAAATTTGGCTAAGGTGCTATGGCATTATTAATAGTATTGTCATGCTATTTTTTTATTTTCTTCATTATTACCACTCCCTCACAGCTTTCTTATTACTGAGATCTACGCCTGGTTTCTTATTCAGACCGTGAGAGAGCGATCTCGCTGTCCGGACACCGTTAGCTCTGCGCGGGATGACAAAAAAATTTCAAACAAAATCATTATAAATCAGTTAAATAATCAATTTATCACCTTGCTAAACCCGCATAAAATCATTTGTGGTGCTACATCGATAGTTAACTACCTCTAAAGCATAAGTAATATTTAACAATTTTTAGTTACATTTAGTTACTTTTTTAACACTTGCTTTAAACAGCGCAGTAGTTAGATTGGACTAATAAGAATTTTCTTGCTTTATTTCCCTCGCCATCCCTGGCGGTGCGTAACATTTATTTTTTGGACTACCACATAACAATGCTTACCGATACGGAAGGCTGATGTCTTTGTTTCCTCAGCCGTGTGTAAATAAAACGGGGTTTCATCATGATTAATGAATTCCATTTGTTACATGGTCAGTCATTATTGTTGATCACCAAACCGTCTCTACAGGCCAGTGCTTTATTGCAAAATTTCAAAAGCGCGCTCAGTCTGGAGGGGAAAATCCATAATATCCAGCGCTCTCTGGAAGAGATAACAACAGGAACGCTTATTCTTTTAGATATGGCCGAAGCCGATAAAAAAAGCATGGCCTACTGGAAAGATAATCTCGGACGACGTCCACAGACAGCAAAAGTCATTCTGCTTAATGTGCAGGATGAATACCCTTTTCAGGAAATAGAAAAATGGCCGCATATTAGCGGCGTATTTTACGCGACAGATGACGAAAAGCGCGTCATTGAAGGGATGCGGTGCATCCTGCGGGGCGAATGCTTTTTCAACCAGCGTCTGGCGAGCTACCTGATTACCCGCTCCGGATTTTATCATTTTCTGAACTGCGACGCCGTGCTACTGACGCATCGCGAAAAAGAGATCCTCAATAAATTGCGCTTCGGCGCCTCCAATATGGAAATCGCACGCTCGCTGTTTATCAGTGAGAACACTGTCAAAACCCATCTTTATAACCTGTTTAAAAAACTGGCGGTAAAGAACCGTACGCAGGCAGTGACCTGGGCAAACCATCACATGAGGGGCTGACCCATGAAGCGCTGGCTCCTCTGTGGACTGGCTGTCACGCTCTGGAGCGCGGCATTGTGCGGGCGTGCTGTCGAACCGGAGATCCCGGGCCTGGTGACTGATCATACGGTCTCTTCGGTCGGCCACGATTTTTATCGCGGTTTCGCCGAAAAATGGGATACCCCCTTTGACGGCACGCTCTCGGTGAATGAAAAGCCGAGCGCACGCTGGGGGAGCTGGATAACCCTCACGCTCGATCAGGACGTTATTTACCAGACCTTTTTATTCCCCTCCCGCAAAGGGGCGGATAACGCGGTTGAGCTTGCGATAGCCCAGGCCAACGAGGCGCTGAAACAGCGCCAGATAGATAAGGCACTACTCAGTACCGGTGATTTAACCGGCGATGAATTTTAATTCACTGAACGACGGAGGCTGCTATGCGGCGGACATTTGCTGTCATGACGTTACTGTTGCTGTCACACCCTGGTCTGGCCGGAAATATGACCTTCCAGTTTCGTAATCCCAGTTTCGGCGGAAACCCGAATAATGGCCCTTTTCTGCTGAACAGCGCGCAGGCGCAAAACTCATATAAGGACCCGTCTTATGACGATTATAAAATCGACACGCCTTCCGCGCTTGATAATTTTACGCAGGCGATCCAGTCACAGCTGCTGGGAGGCCTGTTAACCAACATTAATAAAGGTAAGCCGGGTCGTATGGTCACCAACGATTTTATCGTTGATATCTCCAATCGCGACGGTCAGCTTTATCTCAACGTGACCGATCGTAAAACCGGCAAAACCTCCACGATCCAGGTCTCCGGCCTGCAGTCAGGCTCGACCAATTTTTAATCGCTGTGATAACAGAAGGATAATGACAATGCAGCGCCTGATCGTTCTTATCGCCACAATACTATTAAGCGGGTGCCTGACCGCGCCACCGAAAGAGGCCGCAAGCCCTACCCTGATGCCACGCGGACAGAGCTATCAGGATCTCATTCACCTGCCGGAGCCGAAAGGGAAGCTTTACGTCTCGGTATATAATATTCAGGATGAAACCGGGCAGTTTAAACCCTACCCGGCCAGTAACTTCTCCACCGCAGTTCCTCAAAGCGCCACCGCCATGCTGGTGACGGCATTAAAAGATTCCCGCTGGTTCATTCCGCTGGAGCGTCAGGGTCTTCAGAATCTACTCAATGAGCGAAAGATTATTCGCGCCTCGCAGGAAAATGGCACCGTGGGCGATAATAACCGGATGCCGCTGCAGTCGTTAATGTCTGCCAATGTCATGATCGAAGGCTCGATTATCGGTTATGAAAGTAATGTGAAGTCAGGCGGCGCAGGCGCGAAATATTTCGGTATCGGTGCGGATACGCAATATCAGCTCGATCAGGTCGCCGTTAATTTGCGCGTCGTGAATGTCAGCACCGGTGAGGTTCTCTCCTCGGTAAATACCAGTAAAACTATTCTCTCTTATGAGGTGCAGGCGGGCGTCTTTCGCTTTATCGAATATCAGCGGCTGCTTGAGGGCGAGGTCGGGTATACTGCTAACGAACCCGTTATGCAGTGCCTCATGTCGGCCATTGAAACGGGCGTTATCTATTTAATTAACGATGGGATCACGCGCGGATTATGGGAGCTTAACGATCCAGGCGCGGTGAATAATCCTGTTCTGAAAAAATATCGCGATCTCTCCGCCCCCGCCGCCTGACTGGCAGTAAAAAACCACCTGCATAGCAGGTGGCATTGATAACGCCCCACAGCGGCGTACTAAAAACCCTAACAAAAAATCTCTGCCTGTTCTGAAAGATTTAAATCCAAAGACAATAAGGCAAAGCCAAAACCTGTTGCTGACCACCTCCATAGGAGGTGGTGTTCATGCAGGGATAAAAAAACCCGCTCACGCGGGTTTTCTTTTATTGCTCCGTCGCAGTGGTTTTCTTTGGCTCGCTGCGCCCGGCAAGCCACTGCCCGCTGCATTTCATCGCCACACCAAACAGCAACCCCAGCAGCAGCGCCGGGAGGACGTTTTTCCAGTCACCCTGCCCGGCAAATGTAGCGCAGGCGCCGATAAACGTGCCCGGTACAAAGCCAAGCAGCGTCTGGCGCGACTGAATACACATTAAAAACGCCACCACACCGGTCATGGCGTAGCTTAACCACGCGACCTCAGGTGCCACAGCGCTACCCGCAATAATTACCTGCGCCCAGAGTACGCCGCTGCACAGCGTAAAGAGGATGGTCAGAAAACCCGTGACGCCCCCTTTAGGGCTGGCGAACCAGGCGGTACAGCCGAGAAAGCCCGCCCAGGAAGGCAGGCCGAGCGCGACGGCAGCCCACGCCCAGAGGGCGGAGAGCAGGCCGGTCGTTAATGCGAGAGAAAAGTGTCTGTTCATGGCGGCGTATCTTAGCAAAACGCCGCCTGAGAAATGCGATCTGACGCACGTCACATGAAATAACGCACAGTGAGTTACATTTTAAATGTGAATAAAATCACACTTAAAGCTACTCTGCATCGTTTTCTTCTTCGTCTTCCTGCAACTCTTCCCACATTGCCTGGATGGCTTCACGAGTAACCTGCGCCAGCGTGCGCCAGAACGGCGTAGCGGCGTGGGCTTCCACTTTGCCGAGGAACGTTTCATACCACGGGATCAGGAACTCGCCGAATAAGGTTTCCTGCGCCTCAATTTCATCTTCCGCAGACTGATCTTCAAGCCACGAGGCCGCGAGTAACAGCAGGCCGAAATGATCCGCCGGCGCCTCGCCAAGCGGCATGCCGCGCGCGGTTAAAAAGGCGCGAACGTCCTGCTCGCTGCTTCCCTCTACCCATGCAGAACGCAGCGGTGCCACGCGGGCGTCATCCTGGCCAAACAGTGCCTGGTAATCTGCCTGGATCTCTTCCGGCTGTGCGCTTTTTTGCAGCCGTGCCAGCAGCTCATCCTGCTCCAGCGGCCAATTCTGCGCGAGCTTTCCTTCGCGGATAAGGCCGTAGATCGGTGCCATGACCGGGTCCTGCGGCGCACGGTACCAGAGAGAGCCGAGCAGACGGCAAATTATTGAAAACTCATTCATTAACAGATTCCATTTCAGGCAAAATTAAAGGGCGGCAAATTCAGCAATCGGCGTCATACCGCGTGTTTCAAGAAAATCGAGCAGGCGGCGCGGCGTCACGTTCAGGATGCGATCTTCCGGGAAACCCACTTCATCCAGCACCTTGCGGCACTCATGGAAATCACCGAGCGTAAAGGCGGTGTGAGAATCAGACCCCAGCGCCACCCAGCCGCCCGCCTCGCGCACGGCAGCGGCGATCGCTTTGCAGTTCGGTCCGCTGCCCTTGCGGGAGTGGGTGAACGATGAGTTATTGATCTCCAGCGCGACCTGATATTTGGCGGCTGCTTCGGCAATAGCCTGAATATCGACGGGATATTTCGGGTTACCAGGGTGGCTGATGATATGCACCGTGCCGCTCGCCATCGCCGCGATCATCGCTTCGGTATTCGCGTCTTTATCCTGCGCCGCGAACACGGGTTCGTGAAAACCCGCGACGATCAGATCGAGTGAATCGAGCATCGGGCCGGTGCAGTCGATCTCGCCTTCGCGGTTTTTAATATTCGCTTCAATACCGCGCAGGATGCCGACGCCGTCTACCACACGCGGCCAGATGCGCATATTAATAAAGTGCCAGTGATGCGGCGCATCCGCCATGTCCGGGCCGTGATCGGTAATAGCAAGCAGCCGGACGCCTTTCTGCTTCGCCGCGGCGATGTAATCATGCAGATTGCTGTAAGCATGGGTGCTGGCGACAGTGTGCATATGCAGGTCTACGGGATACATGGCGCTCTCCTCTGTGATTTTGAGCAAGAATAACAGGTATCCCCGGCGATTTTTAGCCGAATCGCCGGGGCGCGCGCTAGTAGCCGCGCGCCACGTCCACCTGATTCGGCGGCATCTCGCCGCGCTCGATTCGCGTAATACTCTGTGCGATAAACACCACCGCTTCTTCAGGCCGGGTGACCGCCGCCACGTGTGGCGTAATGCGCACGCGCGGGTGTCGCCACAGGGGGCTGTCGCTGGGGAGCGGCTCCTGATGAAAAACATCCAGCATCGCGCCTTTTACTTTTCCGCTATTCAGCGCGGCCAGCAAATCCTCTTCCACCAGATGAACGCCGCGCGCCAGATTCAGGACATAAGCATTGTCGTCAAGCGCCGCCAGCAACTGCGCGTTAATAATGCCCGCCGTTTCCGGCGTGTTGGGCAGAAGATTGACCAGCACGCGCGTACCGTGCAGAAAAGCGGACAGTTCGTCCGCGCCGGCAAAACTTTCCACGCCAGCCCGCGTTTTGCGGCTGCGGCTCCAGCTGCGCACCGGAAATCCGAAGCGGCTGAGACTCTGTGCCACCTGGCCGCCGAGCACGCCCGCGCCCAGCACGCCGATGGTGAAATCCGCATGGCGATACTCTTCAAGCGGCTCCCAGCACACTTCACGCTGTAGCGCGGCGTAATCATCAAAACGCCTGAACCAGTGCAGTACCTGGCTTGTGGCGTACTCCTGCATCTGTGCAGCCATGCCGGTATCTTCCATGCGATACAGCGGTACGCCCGGCGGCAGCAGATCCGGGTGTTCATTCAGACGGCTTAACAGCGAATCGACGCCCGCGCCGAGTGCGAAAATCGCTTTCAGCGTCACGCGCCCGCGCAGCATTTCATACGGCGGATGCCAGACCAGCGCGTAATCTGCGGCTGTGTTATCGCCGGGCTGCCAGGCGCGAAGGCGCGTCTGAGGTAGATGGCGTTGCAGTAAAGCCGCCCACTCGTCAACATTAAAGGTGGGATGGTAAAAGAGGATGTCCACGGCGCTTCTCCAGACAGGTTGATGGCATTTACCATAACAAAATCAGCCACCTTTTGGGCGGCTGCGTAAGGAAAAGCAGGTAATGTCAGCGAATATTGACGGTTATCGACGCGGAGCCGGAAAATTTGCCATTCTGCGGCGTCTTGCCGCTGAGGTTTACCGGCGCGGTGAGAATATCTACCGCGCCGGTACGTCTTGAAATATCGGCAGATGGGTCCAGCGGCATCGGCACTTCGCCGGTGTTGACAGGGATCACTTGCTCGCTGTGGTTTTTTATCAAAACGCCGACATCCGGGTTGTTAGTGGCAAGCGCTTCCGGCATGCCATCCGCTGGCGCGCCTGAAAACGTCATGGTTAATGCCACGCCATCGCTGATATTTTTGCAGATATAAACAATGGCCGTTTTTTTATCCACGAAACCATCCGGCTTGTGGCCCCGGGTCGTAAAATTACTGGCAAAGATGGTGCCGAAATCGACGGTAATCACTTCGCCCGCGTTGATTTCACAGCTTTGTGGCACAGTAATGGAGCCCTGTACAAAAACTTTCGCCATTGGCTCGCTGGAATACTGTCCCGGCCTGACGGTGCCATAGATTGCCGCCACGGCCATTTGCGGGATGACGATCTGCCCAAGAAAAGGCTTACTAATGCGAAACGTCAGCGTTCCGCTCTGTCCGGTGGTAAAACTGTTTAACGAACAGCCATTATTTTTTTTGTTCCAGACATCAATAAACGGCACCTGCATATCCCCCACGTTGGCAATGTTAATTGCCGCTGCCAGATCGATATTGTCATTGACGCGGATATAAGACGAACTGCCATACTCGATCGCCGGAGCCAGGTACTCACTTTTATAACTCACGCCAGGATGCGGGTCTTTATTGAGATCGCTGTCATCACAGTCACAATGCGCACTATAGCTTTCCGAGGAGCCAAACCGTTCAGTAAAGGTTTTCCCGACCTGATTATCATCAGGGTTAGCGACCGATGTACTTGCATCCACATTAAAAATTTTCGGCCCCCCCGTAGTGGTGCAAAATCCTGTCGCTGCAAAAGCATACGATGGGAGAAAAGCGCATAAAATCAGCAGCCCGCTTAATAATCTCAACATAATGATGTTCTCTTATTATTGGCACACGGCCGTCAGAGGAAGGAGATCGCCTTTATCTGGCGCGGCTTCAGGTATAGCGACAGAGGCCTGGCAGCGCTGATCGGTTTGGTTTCCCCACTTCACCTGAACCATGCCGTTTTCTTTAACGCCTGAGAGGTACACCACGCCACCTTCATCCACGATGCTTTCATAGCCCTCGATACCACCAAGCGTCACCAGCGCACCAAACGGTACCGGCTCACCGTTCGCCTGACGCAGCGTTAACAGCAACCTTAGCCCTTCCCGAGCGTCAACGTGCGCATAAACCAGCGCGCCTTTATTGGGGATTAGCGTCAGGTGCGTATTTTCCGCATCGACGCCAGCGGGCATCGTTGTGGTATCCAGCGCGAGCTCGTTTCTTTCATAAGGGGAAAGCCAGGGAATGACGGCGTAACCCAGCCAGTCAGTCGAAACACCGGCCTGGTTTTTAAAGCGGATATCACTGGCACCGTTGGCATCGACCAGCGCGAAGGCGTCGCCAAGCGGTTGAGAGAGCGTAACGCCATGTGGATGCATGACCAGCGCGCCGGACGCGCCATAACTCCACTGCTGCGAATCATCAGCGTGGTAATAGCCGAGGCTCAGGTTGGCGAAGCGTGATTTATAGTTGAGATCGGCGCTGCTGTCAGCGGTGTCATCACCACTCTGTCCCGCCTGGTTGTAGCTCTGCTGGAGCGAATAGCTGAGCCTGCCGTCATCCAGCAACGTGCCGCTAAGACCACTTTGATAACGGGTGTCGCCATCCTGATTCTGGGTGACGTTAAACGTAGCCCAGCTGTTAGCCAGCCAGCGGCTTAGCGGCACGCTGATGCCGAGCGCAATTTGCCGGTCGGTCTGATCGTCTGTTTTATTCCATGTAGAAGAGAGCGTCCAGGTGACGCCCGCGGTTGAAAACGCGAAGCCCGCCGAGAGATTCCTCTCTTTATCCGTACGGTTCCAGAAGTCACGCTGATAGCCGTTGAGGTAAAACGAACCGTAGCCATCAAGCGTCTGATTGATACTGATCTGCAACTGGCTGCGCTGCTGATAATAACCGCCGTAGCGATCGTCATACCAGGACGCATCATGGTTTGCTTCGTCAAAATCGAAGTAACCGCTGGTGGAATAGCGGTAGCCTGCAAGCGTGATGGACGTATCCGTCAGCTCAATATTTTTAGAATACTGAAAGCGATATGACTGGCCTGACGACGTGGTGTTATTTTGCAACTGGCTGCGTGCATGCGTGACGTCTAACGAGATCGATCCCCATTCATCCAGACCGACGCCGACGCCCAGCGCCGCACCCTGCCAGGTATCCGCCCCCATTGCGCCACCGTAAAGTGTTAACTGATTATTGACGCCGTATATCAGCGTACCCTGCGCAAACGCGGGCGTGGCATCTTGAGAACTGTTTGGATCGTACTTCCCCGCCGTCAGGCTGTATTTAACCTGACCGGGCCGTTGCATGATCGGTACGGCAGAAAACGGCTGAATGAAGCGCCGCTCTTTGCCGTCGGCTTCTTTGATGGTCACTTCCAGATCGCCGCTGTGTGAGGTGGGGTAGAGATCGCTGATTTCAAACGCGCCTGGCGCAACGGTATCCTGGAAAATGATATAGCCATTCTGGCGCACCGTGACTTCCGCGTTTGAATTCGCGATGCCGCGGATCACCGGCGCAAACCCGCGCAGGCTGTCAGGCAACATATTGTCATCTGTCGCAAGTTGCGCGCCTTTGAACTTTACGCTGTCAAAAATCATCGACGGGGAGTAGCTTTCGCCAAGCGTTAGCTGCGAGCGCCACGGTTTAATATCGCGCTGCAAAAAGGTGTAGATAGAATCCCAGTGCGATTCGTCGTCACTTTTACTCCAGGTGGAATAGTTGCGCACCCGCCACGGACCGACGTTCAGGCCGTTTTGTAAATTGAGATACTGCGAGGAGTCCCCCTCACCTGCATCGCTTTGCGTATCTGTGCCGTTGAACGTGTAATTACTAAATAGCGCCGGGATCCCGTCATCCCAGTACTGCGGATCCACGTAACCACGGGCGGTGCGCCGCAGCGCTGCCTGTGGAATACTCACTTCCAGCGCCATCTTATGCGTGTTGAGCCGCACCGATGCCGCCGGAATCAGCGCGCCGATATCGTCAATAGGCGCAAGCGGACCAAGGGCCGCCAGCGCCGGATAAGCATCTGTTTTTACATTAAGTTCCTGCAGCAGCGCAGGAGTAATCACCGGATGTGTTTCTCCGCTCACATCTACTGTAAGTGGGATCGTTCGGGTAAATATTTCATTGTCGTTAAGCCAAATGCGCAGCGGGTAGTTGCCCGCAGGCAACTTATCTTTGGTGCTGAAAATTGACAGATCAACACCCCGCAGCCCCGGATCGCCCTGTTCCATTAACATCGGGTCAAACCAGACTTTCTCCTGCGCAAAAGCACAAGAAAAGCCACCCAGGGCGAGCACCAGCGCGGCGGCTACCGGCAGCGCCAGATAACGCATGCCGATTTCCCGATCATTATTTAAGAAAAAAGCACTGTTTTTCACGGGCGCATTCCTTGCTTTATGGCTCACAGATGGCGAGTCTCAGGCTTTGTCACGCCGCCATAGTCGTTAATCACGCGCCAGCTCACCTCCCGCCCTGTTTCTGATGCGGGCAGCGTAAAGTGCTGGCTGGCGAACGGCGCCAGCATGTCGGCACTTTCAATACGCGTCGCGCCCACCTTCAGGCTGTCGAATACCACATAAAGTGGCGTCGGGTTTTCGGCTACCAGTTGACCACCAGCCAGATGAAAGGTGAGGTGTTTGTACGCTGCTTGCGCATCAGCTATCAGCATCTGCGGACGGTAAAATAGTTTGATGCGTGTTTTTACCACCAGTTTGAGGGTATTAATGGCCTCGGGCGATGACGGTGGAATCGCGCGAATATTCAGATAAAACAGCGATTCACGATCTTCCGGCAGGCTGCCGGTTTTCGTAATGCGTAAATCGTGATCTTCCTGCGGTTCAATACGGAAAAGCGGCGGCGTCACCATAAACGGGCCGCGGGTTTTCCCGTCCCCGTTATCTACCCAGGATTGCAAAAGAAAAGGGCTTTCAGCGCTGTTATTTTTCACACTCAGTGCCGCTTCTTGTTTATTGCCTTCATAAATAACGCGGGTGCCGCCCACGACAATCCCGCCTGCCGTTGCGTTATTCACCATTAAGATCAGGAGTAAAAAAATATTGGATCTGAGAATAATTCTTCCCGTCGCACGCATAGTCAACTCATGTAGAAAGAGGAACAATAAGCCGTTAACCTGCGTTAACGGCTTAATAACACGTTAAACGAATCAGTAATTAACGGTAATCAAACGTAATATCTGTCGTCCCGTTAGCAGCACCAGCGCCAACTGTGGTATTAGTCGACTCATAATAAGCGATGAGATTAAGATCCATCGTCGCATCGGGGATTTCGAATTTACGCGCCGAGAACTGGTTCATCGGAATGAGCGTGCCTTCATCATCCGTAATAACAATCGCCACGCCCGTGGCGCCGCCATCCGCCACTTTCAGGTAATCCTTATTCACCGGATCGGCATCGCCAGTGAGATAGATGCTAAAATGCGGATTTTCGCCCGCTTCAACAACCGGACAGTTTTTCAGTTTTATATTCACCGGAATCGGCGGCGTTTTTACGCCCACGGTCGCGTTAAACTGCTTCACTGAATAGACACCCATATCGACATCCAGCACTTTATCGTCATCATCAATTTCACATGCCTGATCGGTAATTTTGCCTGTGAAATTAATTGTCCCATCCGCTGCTAAAACTGAAGCCGCATGCATTGTCATAACTCCTGCGAGCGCCATCCAACAAAGATGTTTTTTCATATCTTCTCCTTGATTGTTTATCCCAAAACATTTATTCAATAAATAATTTTTTGCCACAGGGTAAAGCCAGCGCATATTATCCGTTGTCCAATAATCTGACAATTCCCCGCTGGATTTTTATTTAAAAAATCCAGATAACTAGCAATTTATTTCTGACGCTAACTTCATTAACTCATACATGGAATATATATGTTTAATCAATGATATTTCAAATCAGATTATTACTCGTGAGTATATATTTATGTGACATAGATATATTTTCCTATCCCTTTGTAATTCTGAGTATTAATTAACCACGCAAGCGTTATCAGCCTCACAGGTCATTTATCATTTATTCATCACAATGCACAAATAAAAGATGGCATAAATAACAGCGGGTAAAAAGTGGTCATTTTTTTACTCCTGTTACGGACTCTATTCAGGGGATGGCAGGTTGTTTTAAGCGCATATTGTATGAAGTTTGTTTAAACGCGCCAGAAAGCGCTAAATTTCCGTTGACGGCTATGGGCCTTTCCCCTACATTAGCGCCCGTCCCGACAGCGTCGGGAAGACAATATGGTGAGGTGTCCGAGTGGCTGAAGGAGCACGCCTGGAAAGTGTGTATACGGCAACGTATCGAGGGTTCGAATCCCTCCCTCACCGCCATATTTAAAGAAAGAGCCTGAGCTAACCCTCAGGCTTTTTTGCGTTTATATCGCGCCGGCCCGGGAGGGATGAGAAGCCTCGACCCGGGTTCGACCACTGGCGCAGCCAGGGGGACAGTCGGCGAGCCACGCGAGCTGACTGCCCGAAGGGTGAGGCCCAGCGGGCCGAATCAATCCCTCCCTCACCGCCATATTTAAAGAAAGAGCCTGAGCTAACCCTCAGGCTTTTTTGCTTTTATATCGCGCCGACCCGGGAGGGATGAGAAGCCTCGACCCGGGTTCGACCACTGGCGCAGCCAGGGGGACAGTCGGCGAGCCATGCGAGCTGACTGCCCGCAGGGTGAGGCCCAGCGGGCCGAATCAATCCCTCCCTCACCGCCATATTTAAAGAAAGAGCCTGAGCTAACCCTCAGGCTTTTTTGCGTTTATATCGCGCCAGCCCGGGAGGGATGAGAAGCCTCGACCCGGGTTCGACCACTGGCGCAGACAGGGGGACAGTCGGCGAGCCACGCGAGCTGACTGCCCGAAGGGTGAGGCCCAGCGGGCCGAATCAATCCCTCCCTCACCGCCATATTCAAAGAAAAAGCCTGAGCTAATCCTCAGGCTTTTTTGCTTTTATATCGCGCCGACAGACGGCAGGTGCGCTTCGCTTACCTGCCCTACAAAACCGTCTGTAGGGTGGGTAAGCACAAGCGCCCCCACCGCTGCTCTGGTTACCGCCGCGCGCCCGACGTCATCACCGGCTCGGCGACACGCTCCATCGCGATCGGGATACTTTTATAAGCCGGGATCCCGCTTTGCGTGTCGTGGCTGTCCAGCGGCACCAGCACGTTGGCCTCGGGGTAATAAGCCCCCACCGAACCAGGCGCCATATCGATAATTACCACGGTCAGGTTATTGAGCCGCCGGGAGGTCGGCTTGCCGTGGGCATCAAGCGCGGTCACATTCACCTGATCGCCCACGCGCAACTCGCGTTTTTCTGCTTCATCCGGGTTGATAAATAACACGTCGCGCCGTCCGGTCACGCCGCGGTAGCGGTCGTTCAGTCCATACAGCGTCGTATTGTATTGATCGTGACTGCGAAGCGTGGTCAGCACCAGGTCGTGACACTTAAGTGACCGCGGATCCTCATTAATCCCCTGCATCACCTTAAACTGCGCCTTGCCGGATGGCGTGTTCCAGACTCGCTCCGAGGCCGAATTGCGCAGACGAAAACCGCCCGGCTGCTTCACGCGCTCATTGAAGTTAGCGAACGCCGGGAACACCGCCTCTATAGCGTCGCGGATAAAGCTATAGTCGCCGATCATTTTGTCCCAGTTGACGACCGTCTCCGGCAGCGTCGCTTTGGCAAGCCCCGCCACGATAGCGGGCTCTGAGCGCAGGTGCGGCGACGCCGGTTGCAGCATGCCGCGTGAGGCATGCACCATCGACATCGAATCCTCAACGGTAATGCTCTGTTCGCCCGACGCCTGCACGTCGGTTTCCGTGCGGCCAAGCACCGGCAGAATATAGTTATGCTTGCCGAGCAACAGATGAGAACGGTTAAGCTTGGTCGCCATATGCACCACTAAATCGAGATTGCGCATCGCCGGAAACGTGACCTGTGGATCGGAAATCGCCTCCGCCAGATTACCGCCGAGGCACAGCAACGCTTTGGCTTTACCGTCGCGCATCGCCTGAATCGCAGCGACAGCGCCATGACCGTGTTTCTGCGGCGGTTTAAAACCAAAAACGCGCTCGATACTGTCAAGCAGAGACTGCGGCGGGATTTCCGTAATACCAACGGTGCGGTCGCCCTGCACGTTGGAATGACCACGCAGCGGGCAGATGCCTGCGCCTTTTTTGCCGATATTACCGCGCAGCAGCAGCAGGTTGGCGATCTGCTGTACATTCTGGGTGCCGTACTGATGCTGGGTTATCCCCATGCCGTAACAGATAATGGTTCGCTCCGCTTTCGCATACAGACGCGCGACATTCTGGATCTCTTTGCGCTCCATACCGGAAACTTTCAGGATGTGATCCCACTCGGTCGCGTCGAGATCGGCCTTCAGCGCTTCAAACCCTTCGGTATGCTCGCGGATAAAGTCCTCGTCAATAACGCCCGGCTCACCGTTCGCCTGCGCCTCTTCATGCATGGAGAGCAAAATTTTCATTACGCCTTTGAGCATCGCCGCATCGCCGCCGACTCGCACTTTATAGTAGGTCGATGCGAGGGCGGTGGAACTCAACGACAGCATCTCAATCGGGCTTTGCGGCGAGGTAAATCGCTCAAGCCCACGCTCGCGCAGCGGGTTGATGGCGACGATGGTGGCGCCGCGCTTCGAGACTTCGCGCAGCGTGCCGAGCATACGCGGGTGGTTTGTGCCAGGGTTGTGGCCGATACACAGCACCAGATCGCAGTGTTCGAAATCGTCCAGCTCTACTGTTCCTTTGCCGACGCCAATCGACTCCGGCAACCCGACGCTGGTGGGCTCGTGGCACATGTTGGAGCAGTCCGGGAAGTTGTTGGTGCCATATTCACGGGCGAAAAGCTGCCAGAGGAATGCCGCCTCATTGGAGGCGCGCCCCGAGGTGTAAAACTCCACGCTGTCGGGGTCGTCATAGCTGCGCAGGCGCTCGCCAATCTCCTGAAAAGCCGTTTCCCATTCAATGGGCTTATAGGTATCGCTTGCCGGGTCATATTTCATCGGGTGCGTCAGTCGCCCCTCGCCTTCCAGCTCAAACGCATTGCGCTCCCACAGTTCGCTGACGGTATGCGCCGCGAAAAATTCCGGTGTGGTGCGTTTGCTGGTGGCCTCCCAGGAGACCGCTTTCGCGCCGTTTTCGCAAAACTCAAACGACGAGGCGTGCTGCGGGTCGGGCCACGCGCAGCCAGGACAGTCAAAACCCTGCGGCTGATTGACTTTGAACAGGGCAATCACGTCCTGCTTCACCGACATCTGGCCGCGGATGGCGTCAGCAACGGCCTTCAGTGCGCCCCAGCCGCCCGCCGATCCGCCATAAGGCGCGATGCCGATAGTACGATTTCGCTCTTTCATAGTGCTCCACATTCTCTGTCTCAAAGTTGTGGTTTAAGCCTGGTACAGAAAACGCGATAAGCGAAGCGAGTCGCGCGATATCAGACCGCATCAGACGCCGCAATGGCGGGTTTTGCGGGAGAAAACGTCATTTCGTTTAACCCTTAACCGAACGATAAAGAAAGGAAAAAATGTGCTTGACCGTTTTCATGCAGATCCCTATAGTAGCGCCCCGTTGCCCCGCTACGCGAGGCAGCAAGACAATATGGTGAGGTGTCCGAGTGGCTGAAGGAGCACGCCTGGAAAGTGTGTATACGGCAACGTATCGAGGGTTCGAATCCCTCCCTCACCGCCATATTTAAAGAAAGAGCCTGAGCTAACCCTCAGGCTTTTTTGCTTTTATATCGCGCCGGCCCGGGAGGGATGAGAAGCCTCGACCCGGGTTCGACCACTGGCGCAGCCAGGGGAACAGTCGGCGAGCCATGCGAGCTGACTGCCCGCAGGGTGAGGCCCAACGGGCCGAATCAATCCCTCCCTCACCGCCATATTCAAAGAAAGAGCCTGTACGCAAGTACGGGCTTTTTTGTTTTTATATTGCACCGCGCCGGGAGGGATGAGAAGCCTCGACCCGGGTTCGACCACTGGCGCAGCCAGGGGAACAGTCGGCGAGCCATGCGAGCTGACTGTCCGAAGGGTGAGGCCCAGCGGGCCGAATCAATCCCTCCCTCACCGCCATATTTAAAGAAAGAGCCTGAGCTAACCCTCAGGCTTTTTTTGTTTTTATATTGCGCCAGGAAACGGCAGGTGCGCTTCGCTTACCTGCCCTACAAAACTGCCATAAACGTTTTCGTAGGGTGGGTAAGCGTTAGCGCACCCACCTTCCAGCCACAGAGAAAAAGCAAAAGATAAAAACAAAAAAAGCCCAACGTGTGTTGGGCTTTTCCATTGATGTATAACGCAGGCTTAATCGTAAGCGTTAAGCGTCCGCTGGCAGAGCGCGGAGCGTACGCAATCGGCTTTACCGAACCGCACGATGCCAATCATCTCATCTTCCTCAAAACGCGCCAGCGCGTCGCTCAGGCCGGACTGCACGCCCGCCGGCAAATCGCACTGGGTGATGTCGCCATTGACTATCACGGTCACGTTCTCCCCGAGGCGGGTTAAAAACATCTTCATCTGCGCGGCTGTCACATTCTGGGCCTCGTCCAGAATCACGACGGCGTTTTCAAAGGTACGTCCGCGCATATAGGCGAACGGCGCAATCTCAACTTTCCCGATTTCCGGGCGCAGGCAATATTGCATGAAGGAAGCACCAAGACGGCGCACCAGCACGTCATACACCGGGCGGAAATACGGGGCGAACTTCTCAGAGATATCGCCGGGCAGGAAGCCGAGATCTTCATCGGCCTGCAGAACCGGGCGGGTGACAATTATCCTGTCGACATCCTTGTGAATCAGGGCCTCAGCGGCTTTCGCCGCGCTGATAAACGTTTTGCCGCATCCGGCTTCACCGGTGGCGAATATCAGCTGTTTGCTCTCAATAGCCTCAAGATAATGCGCCTGAGCGTCGGTACGAGCGACAATCGGCGCGTTATCGCGGCTGTCCCGCGCCATGCCGATTGCTTCAACGCCACTCATTTGCACAAGCGTGGTGACCGATTCCTCTTCACGCTGCCGGTGGCTGCGTGAATCTCGTCTGAGAACGCGTCTTGCTTCACGACGAGCTTTGATCACTGCTTTCTGTCTTCCCATGGATGGCACCTTGTTAAGTTGGTTTACATGAGCCGCGTCCTGCTGATGGACGCGATTATGCGCACAAACATTTGAGGTTTGGCTTCCTTTTAAGCCATAGATTGCCGGTCGAAAAGACGCGGTAGTACGGCTACGCGCACCGCTTACCGCATCGTCTGGAACAGGGTGAGAAGCTTTGAACGTTTCTGAGGGGGTGGAGATAACGCTGCCGGAGGAGGCTCCTCCGCGCCGGGTGGTGCGGGTTGTTTTCCGTTTAAGTCCAGTTCTGGACGCTACCATTCGCGATCTCCATCGTGCTACTGCTACCACAGAAGGGAACTACCGCTAACACTTTAAGTACAACAAAAATTATCATCTTTGCAACATAATATTTACTAAAAGATAACTTTTGAGACTGAACGTCTGATGCATCTTTTATGACAGAAAAATATTACAGAAATGTATCAACAGAATAGCCGCGCCAAAAATGCTCCGCCATAGCTGCGCGAAAATTGTTAGCAAATGAAAATAAAAACCCCGCCGTGGTGGCGGGGCTTCGTCAGGCTTTCAGCAGGCCGTCTGCAAGGAAGCGGGATTTATCCGCAACACCCGGCAGCACAAAGAAATAACCGCCGCCGATGGGCTTCACATACTCCTCCAGCGCCTCGCCGTTAAGCCGCTTCTGCACCGTTAAAAATCCCTTTTCGAGATCGTGCTGGTAGCAGACAAACAGCAGGCCCATGTCGAGCTGGCCGGAATTGGTCACGCCGAGCGAGTAGCTGTAGCCACGGCGCACCATCAGGCTGGACTGCGTCTGCGGCGTGCGCGGGTTCGCGAGCCGGATGTGGCTGTCGAGCGCAATCACGTTACCGTCAGGATCTTTACTGTAGTCCGGCACGTCATGCTCATGCTGCATACCGAGCGGCGCGCCGGTCTGTTTGTCGCGCCCGAAAATCGTCTGCTGCTCTTTGAGCGGCGTGCGGTCCCAGAACTCCACGTGGAACTGAATAATGCGCACGGCCTGATAGCTGCCGCCCACCGCCCACGCGGGCTCGCCCTGATCCGGCGTCACCCACACCACGCTGTCCATCAACGGCGCGTTACGGGTATCCGGGTTCGCGGTGCCGTCTTTGAAGCCGAGCAAATTCACCGGGGTCTCTTTGCCACGGCTGCGCGCCGCGTGATCGGAGATAAATCCTTCACGCTTCCAGCGCACGCTTAGCAGATCCGGCGTATGCTTAATGATATCGCGCAGCGCATGGATCACCGTATCCTGGGTATTGGCGCAGATTTGCAGGAGCAGATCGCCGTGGCACAGCGCCGCGTCCAGCGAATCGTTCGGGAAACGCTCCATCTTTTGCAGCTTTTTCGGCATCTGCGGCGCAAGGCCGTAGCGATCGTCAAATAAAGAACGCCCCAGCGACACAGTGATTGTCAGATTATCCGGCGCAATCACCGGCCCCAGAATACCGGAATCCATTGGCGGCAGACGGGGGTTCGGCGTCTGCGGAGCCGGGCCGCCTGCGGTTAAAAACGCGATGCGGTCGGTGAGCAAACGGAACAGCCGTTCGAGATCGGCTTTATTTCCCGCCAGCACATCGAAGGCCGCCAGCATCATTGACGCCTGCTGTGGCGTCAGCACGCCCGCCTGATGTGCGCCGTAAAACGGCTGCGTCTCCTGACGCGCATCCGGGGGAAGCGTGCCGGGCGCGCTCTGTACCTGCGCGCCATGCGCCACCGGACAACCGCCGGTGACCGCGAGCGCGCCGGTCAGCGCGCCCAGCCCTTTCAGCAGACGGCGGCGCGCCGGTTGCGGCACGCCGTGAGTATCATGTTCTTGCATTACGCTTAGTCCAGTCCGAGCACGCCACGCAGTAACGAGAGATCTTCAGCAAGCGAGGTAATCGGCCCTTTCAGCGCGTTGCGGTCAGCGTCGGTCAGCTTGTCGTAGGTCTCAAAACCGTCTTTAGTGCGGTACTTCGCAAGGATCGCATCCACTTTTTTGAAGTTCGCGTCCACTTTCGCGAGCAGCGGCGCGTTCTCTTTTTGCAGTTGCGGACGCAGCAGATTCACAATTTTCTGCGCGCCATCGATATTGGCCTGGAAATCCCACAGATCGGTGTGGCTGTAGCGATCTTCTTCACCGCTGATTTTGCTGGCCGCCACTTCTTCGATAAGGCCTGCCGCGCCGCCCACGACTTTGCCCGGCGGGAAGGCGAGTTCACTGATGCGTTTTTGCAGCTCCAGCACGTCGCTGTTGAGCTTGTCGGCATACTGCTCCATGCCTTTGACGCTGTTATCGCCAAACAGCGCTTTTTCCAGACGGTGGAAGCCGGTGAATTTCGGGTCAGCCGCTTTCTGCTCGTAATCGTCTTCGCGGGCGTCGATGCTGCCGTCGAGATCGGAGAACAGCTCGGCGATAGGCTCGATACGCTCATAGTGCTGGCGAGTCGGCGCGTAGAGGGATTTCGCTTTGGCGATATCGCCTGCTTTTACCGCGTCGGTAAACGCTTTGGTGCCGGAAACCAGCGCGGCGGTTTCGGCGCTCACCCAGGTTTTATACTCGGTCACAGCGCCTTCCAGCGACATCAGATCGCTCTTCGCCGCCGCTTTTTCACCACCGGCGGCTTTGACGATAAGCTTGCCTTTCGGGTTGCTCAGCAGGCCGCAGGTCATGTCATATTCGCCCGGCTCCAGGTTAGCGGTCATCTTCTGGCTAAAGCCTGGCGCAATGTTTTCGCGCTCTTCAACGACCATCACCCCTTTAAGGATTTCCCACTCCAGCGCCTTCTGGCTATGGTTCAGAATGAGGAACTGGGTTTTACCGGCGTTCACCGTGAGCGTCATCGGCTCGCACTGTTTGTCGTTTACGGTGACTTTCACCTGCGGAATATCCGCCGCGCGGGCGGCAAAGGCGGAGCTGATAAGCGCCAGCAGCGTCACGGAAAGCGCGCTGCGGCGAAGTTGATTCGTCATGACCATCCCTCTAAAAGTATGTTGTAACTAAACCACGCACGGGCGCGGCAAAAAATCAGGCGTTCCCGGAGACGCGCGCACCGGCGCGGGCAGGCAGCGCATAAAACGCCAGCGCCGGGATCAGATAGATAAACCATACCGCCACTTCGCTGACGGTCGGCGCTTCCTGGTAGCCGAAAATGCCTTCCAGCAGCGTGCCGGTGAGCGAGTGCGTGGAGAGCACATTGCTGAAATCAAACGCCACGGCCTGAAAGTGGTTCCACAGACCGGCTTCATGAAACGCGCGAATGGCGCCCGCCGCGAGCCCTGCGGCAACGAGCAGAATAAAGAGGCTGGTCCAGCGGAAAAACGCGCCGAGATTAAGGCGAATGCCGCCCCAGTAGAGCAGGAAACCGAGCACCACGGCGGTCGCCAGGCCCAGCATCGCGCCGAGCGGCGGCCAGATGCCAACATCCTGGCCAAACGCCGCCAGCAGGAAGAAGACCGATTCCAGGCCCTCGCGCGCGACCGCGAAAAACACCATCATTATGAGCGCCCAGCCGTGACCGCCGGGGCGTTTCAGCGCGCGATCCACGGCCTGCTCCAGCTCGCCTTTCACATTGCGGGAGACTTTACGCATCCAGAACACCATCCAGGTGAGGATCACGACGGCGACCGTCGCCACAAGCCCTTCAAACAGCTCCTGCTCTTTTTGCGGGAACTCGCCGGTAGTTTCATTGATAAAAATACCGAGGCCCAGGCAGAGGGCGGCGGCGAGAAACACGCCCGCCCACATTACGCCAAGCCAGTTGCCGCGCTGGGTGCGTTTAAGATAGCTCGCGATAAGGCTGACGATGAGCGCTGCTTCAAGGCCTTCACGCAGCATAATCAGAAAAGGAACAAACATTCGGGCACCTGTAAGTGTGAAATCAGGTCAACTGATGCAAAGAAACGTAAACGGGAGTGAAAGTGATTATCATTACCGCCAAAAGAAAAACAAGCGAAATGTGGGGATAAGTATGACGAAGTGTAAAAGTTGCGAAGTTGAGTAGTCACTCAACGAAACCATAACCGAAACTGGCTGGCCCGGCGCCGCGTTTTCTCTTTCCACCGCACTCTGAAAACATTCATCTGAAAAATAGTCAGCCATCGCTTTTTCTTATTCCATTTGCCAGATAACGATGCGGGAAATTATGCTTAGCGCGCTGTTTACCGGCCCGTTTTTATGTGGCTAACTATTTTTCTTTCAGACACCTGCGTAACTATGACAACCATACTGCATTTTATTTTCGCCGTGGTGGCGATCCTCCTGCTCGCGTGGCTTGCAAGCTTTGACCGTAAAAAGATCCGCCTGCGTTATATTCTTCAGCTGATTGTGATTGAAGCGGCGCTCGCCTGGTTCTTTCTGCATGCGCAGGCCGGGCTGCTGGTTATCCAGTCGATTGCCGGCGCGTTCTCCTCGCTGCTGCACTTCGCGGCCCAGGGCACCGATTTCGTCTTCGGCGGCATGAGCCAGAAAGGCCTCGCGTTTGTGTTTCTCGGCGTGCTTTGCCCTATCGTATTTATCTCCGCGCTCATCGGCATTCTGCAACACTGGCGCATTCTGCCGGTTTTTATTCGCGTCATCGGTACGCTGCTGTCGAAAGTTAACGGCATGGGTAAGCTGGAATCCTTTAACGCTGTCAGTTCGCTGATCCTCGGCCAGTCGGAAAACTTCATCGCCTATAAAGGCGTACTGGCGGATCTCTCCTCGCGTCGGCTGTTTACGATGGCGGCGACCGCCATGTCCACCGTTTCGCTCTCTATTGTTGGCGCGTATATGTTGATGATTGAGGCGAAATATGTGGTGGCGGCGCTGGTGCTTAACCTCTTCAGCACGTTCATTATTCTCTCGGTTATTAACCCGACGCGCCCGCAGGATGAACCGGAAGTGAAGCTCGAAAAGCTGCATGAATCACAAAGCTTTTTCGAGATGCTCGGCGAGTACATCCTGGCGGGCTTTAAAGTGGCGATGATTATTCTCGCGATGCTGATTGGCTTTATCGCCATTATCAGCGCGGTGAATGCGCTATTCCTGACGCTGTTCGGCCAGAGCTTCCAGCAACTGCTGGGCTACGTGTTTTACCCGCTCGCCTGGCTTATCGGGATTCCGGCGCAGGATGCCCTGACGGCGGGCGGCATTATGGCCACCAAGCTGGTCGCCAATGAGTTCGTGGCGATGATCGAGCTGCAAAAAATCGCCGCAACGCTCTCCCCGCGCGGTCTCGGTATTCTGTCGGTCTTCCTGGTGTCGTTTGCCAACTTCGCGTCCATCGGCATTGTGGCCGGGGCGATTAAGGGGCTGAATGAACAGCAGGGCAACGCGGTGTCACGCTTTGGCCTGCGCCTGGTCTATGGCGCGACGCTGGTGAGTTTACTCTCCGCGGCCTTCGCCGGGCTGGTGCTGTAAAAGTTAAGGCGGGGTCTCCCCCGCCTTTTTTCAGAACTGCACGCAGACATTCTCATCGACGCGCATGACCGACTCCTGCGCAAAGCGGGATTTATAAATTCCGCGCAGGGCTTCAATCCCCTTCTCGCTCGCGCCGTCATTCGCGTGAATCAGCATCAGCGCCTTGCTCGGCTCCCGCGCCACCTTGCCATCGTTACCGAGCCACTGCCCGCGCGCGTCAAACACCGTCAGCCCGTCGCGAAAACGCGGCGTGACATCGTTATCCACAAAGCGCTGCCACTCGTCTGCGGTAATCACCGGGCCGGAGGGCCGGTTGAGGCCAAAGTACAGCGTGGTTTGCGTCATGCGGTTATTTGCGGCGCAGCTCTGCGCCTGTTCTGCCGCGTGCGGCGCGCAACCGGCGAGCGTCGCCGCCAGCGCGAGTGAAACCATAATCTTGCGAATCGCCATCATCCTGTCCTTTTTTGTTATGGGTGAACGGGACGATAACAGCGTAAATTGCGGCGTCTGGCAAGCTACCGGATTGATGAGAAAGAAAAAACCCGCCGGGCGGCGGGTTTGTTAAAACGCTTAGCTGGCGCGAAGCTTAGACGGCGCGGGCGTGTGATACTCCTCGTCCGCTTTTTCAAAGCGCGCCTGCATAGAGGCCGACGGCGCTTTGCCCATCAGGCTCACCACCACGATACCGAGGCTTGCGAAGATAAAGCCCGGAATGATTTCGTAGAGGTTAAACCATGCGAACTGTTTCCAGACGATAACCGTCACCGCGCCGATGATCATGCCGGCCAGCGCGCCGTTGCGCGTCATGCGGGACCACATTACCGAGAACAGCACCACCGGGCCAAAGGCCGCGCCAAAGCCCGCCCACGCGTAGCTCACCAGGCCCAGCACGCGGTTTTCCGGGTTCGCCGCCAGCGCAATGGCGACCAGCGCCACCACCAGCACCATCATACGCCCGACCCACACCAGCTCTTTCTGGCTCGCGCCTTTACGCAGGAACGCTTTGTAGAGGTCTTCGGTAATGGCGCTGGAGCAGACCAGCAGTTGGCAGCTCAGCGTTGACATCACCGCCGCCAGAATTGCCGACAGCAGGATACCAGCAATCCACGGGTTAAAGAGGATCTGCGCCAGTTCAATAAACACGCGCTCGCCGTTCTGGTTCACCGCGGCCGCCTGGTCAGGATGCTCGTTAAAGTAGGCGATGCCGAAGAAACCAACGGCCACCGCGCCCGCGAGGCAGAGGATCATCCAGGTCATGGAGATGCGACGCGCGTTGACGATGGTGTGGTGAGAATCCGCCGCCATAAAGCGCGCCAGAATATGCGGCTGGCCGAAGTAGCCCAGTCCCCAGCCCATCAGCGAAATTATCGCCACCAGGTTCAGGCCCTTGAGCATATCGATATTTTCGATGCTCTTCTGCTTGATAACCGCCAGCGAATCGTCCAGCCCGCCGACCGCGAAAATCACAATCACCGGCGTCAGGATCAACGCGAAAATCATCAGGCTCGCCTGTACGGTATCGGTCCAGCTCACCGCCAGGAACCCACCAATAAAGGTGTAAAGAATGGTCGCCGCGGCACCCGCCCAGAGCGCGGTTTCATAACTCATACCGAAGGTGCTTTCAAACAGGCGCGCGCCCGCCACGATGCCTGAAGCGCAGTAGATGGTGAAGAACAGTAAAATCACCAGCGCCGAGATTATCCGCAGCAGGCGGCTGTTATCTTCAAAACGGCCGGTGAAATAATCCGGTAACGTCAGGGCGTTATTGTTGTGCTCGGTGTGAACGCGCAGACGCCCCGCCACGAGCTTCCAGTTGATCCAGGCGCCCAGCGTCAGGCCGATGGCGATCCAGCTTTCGGAGATCCCGGAGAGAAACACCGCGCCCGGCAGGCCCATCAACAGCCAGCCAGACATATCCGACGCGCCCGCAGAAAGCGCGGTCACCACGCTCCCGAGACTGCGCCCGCCGAGAATGTAGTCATCAAAGTTTTTGGTGGAGCGCCACGCAATAAACCCAATCAGTATCATCCCCAAAATATAAATAATGAAAGTCACCAGCATCGGTGTACTCGTCGTCATTTCACTTCTCCGCGTTATGGCCGGGTCGCCCCGTTTATCACCGCCGGAACGTAGCGGTGGCGTTATTGTCATGTCGTGTGGCGGCAGTATCCTGCCGGAAGCGTTTTTTATTCACAATCGATTTAACACACCATTTACATGTTTTGCATCTGTGAAACCTGTACATTTTTTGAGAGGTTGCACTCGCTCACGCTTTTGCTGGTTGCACCTGTTAAAAATGTTAACCAGGCCCGGATTCTGAGCTTATAACCGCCCTTTCTTCGGTGCGTCATAGCAATTTCATATTTAACATTTCATTCATTTTTAAGCTTGCTGGCGAGGTCACAATTAACAAGGTTGCACAAAGTTGCAACATGATGGATATTGCCGATCATTCGCCTTTTTTATACAGACCGAGACACAGGAGTAAGGGCATGGGCACCACCACGATGGGGGTCAAGCTGGACGACGCCACCCGCGAGCGTATTAAATCCGCCGCGACAAAAATCGACCGCACGCCGCACTGGCTGATTAAACAGGCCATCTTTAATTATCTGGAACAGCTGGAGAACAGCGACGGTCTGCCGGAACTGCCTGCGCTGCTGGCGGGCGCGGCGAACGAAAGCGATGAAGCGCCCGCGCCGGTGGAAGAGAGCCACCAGCCGTTCCTCGAATTCGCCGAGCAGATCCAGCCGCAGTCCGTCAGCCGTGCGGCCATTACCGCCGCCTGGCGTCGCGCGGAAACCGACGCGGTGCCGATGCTGCTGGAGCAGGCCCGCCTGCCGCAGCCGGTCGCCGAGAAAACTCACCAGCTCGCCTGGAGCCTCGCCGAGAAGCTGCGCAACCAGAAAACCGCCTCCGGCCGCGCCGGTATGGTGCAGAGCCTGTTGCAGGAGTTTTCGCTTTCCTCGCAGGAAGGCGTGGCGCTGATGTGCCTTGCCGAAGCGCTGCTGCGTATCCCGGATAAAGCCACGCGTGATGCGCTGATCCGCGACAAAATCAGCAACGGCAACTGGCAGTCGCACATTGGCCGCAGCCCATCGCTGTTCGTTAACGCCGCTACCTGGGGCCTGCTGTTTACTGGCCGTCTGGTCTCGACGCACAACGAAGCCAGCCTGTCGCGCTCGCTCAACCGCATTATTGGTAAGAGCGGCGAGCCTCTGATCCGCAAAGGCGTGGACATGGCGATGCGTCTGATGGGCGAACAATTCGTGACCGGCGAGACCATCGCCGAGGCGCTGGCCAACGCGCGCAAGCTTGAAGAAAAAGGCTTCCGTTACTCCTACGATATGCTGGGCGAAGCGGCACTCACCGCTGCCGACGCGCAGGCTTACATGGTCTCCTACCAGCAGGCTATTCACGCCATCGGCAAAGCCTCTAACGGACGCGGCATTTATGAAGGGCCGGGCATTTCGATTAAGCTCTCCGCCCTGCACCCGCGCTACAGCCGCGCGCAGTACGATCGCGTGATGGAAGAGCTCTACCCGCGCCTGAAATCCCTGACCCTGCTGGCGCGCCAGTATGACATCGGCATCAACATCGACGCCGAAGAGGCCGACCGCCTGGAGATCTCTCTCGATCTGCTGGAAAAACTCTGCTTCGAGCCGGAGCTGGCAGGCTGGAACGGCATCGGGTTTGTGATTCAGGCGTACCAGAAGCGCTGCCCGTTCGTTATCGATTACCTGATCGATCTCGCCACCCGCAGCCGCCGTCGCCTGATGATCCGTCTGGTGAAAGGCGCTTACTGGGACAGCGAAATCAAGCGCGCCCAGATGGAAGGGCTTGAGGGCTACCCGGTTTACACCCGCAAGGTCTACACCGATATCTCCTACCTCGCCTGCGCGAAGAAACTGCTGGCGGTACCGAACCTTATCTACCCGCAGTTCGCCACCCACAACGCCCATACGCTGGCGGCCATCTACAATCTGGCGGGCCAGAACTACTACCCTGGCCAGTATGAATTCCAGTGCCTGCACGGCATGGGCGAGCCGCTCTACGAACAGGTGGTTGGTAAAATCAGCGACGGCAAACTCAACCGTCCGTGCCGTATTTACGCGCCGGTCGGCACCCATGAAACGCTGCTGGCCTACCTGGTGCGTCGCCTGCTGGAAAACGGTGCCAACACCTCGTTTGTGAACCGTATCGCCGATAACACGCTGTCGCTGGACGATCTGGTAGCCGACCCGGTCAGCGCGGTCGAACAGCTGGCCGTGCAGGAAGGCCGCGTCGGTCTGCCGCACCCGAAAATCCCGCTGCCGCAGGATCTCTACGGCGAAGGCCGCGTTAACTCCGCCGGGCTTGATCTGGCGAACGAACACCGCCTGGCGTCGCTCTCCTCGTCGCTTCTGAACAGCGCGCTGCAAAAATGGCGCGCGCTGCCGATGCTGGAAAACGCCGTGGACGACGGCGAGCTGGCACCGGTGATTAACCCCGCCGAGCCGCGCGATATTGTCGGTTACGCCCGTGAAGCCACCGAAGCGGAAGTGGCGCAGGCGCTGGAAAGCGCGGTGAACAACGCGCCTATCTGGTTCGCCACCCCGCCGCAGGAGCGCGCCGCCATTCTTGAGCGCGCCGCCGTGCTGATGGAAGACCAGACCCAGACACTGATTGGCATTCTGGTGCGCGAAGCGGGTAAAACCTTCGCCAACGCCATCGCCGAAGTGCGCGAGGCGGTCGACTTCCTGCGCTATTACGCAGGCCAGGTGCGTGATGATTTCGATAACGAAACCCATCGCCCGCTCGGCCCGGTGGTCTGTATCAGCCCGTGGAACTTCCCGCTGGCTATCTTTACCGGCCAGGTGGCCGCCGCGCTTGCCGCAGGCAACAGCGTGCTGGCGAAACCGGCTGAGCAGACGCCGCTTATCGCCGCTCAGGGCATTCAGATCCTGCTGGAAGCAGGCGTGCCGCAGGGCGTGGTGCAGCTGCTGCCAGGCCGCGGCGAAACCGTGGGCGCGCAGTTGACGGGCGATCCGCGCGTGCGCGGCGTGATGTTCACGGGCTCAACGGAAGTGGCGACGCTGTTGCAACGCAACATCGCCGACCGTCTCGATCCGCAGGGCCGCCCGACGCCGCTTATCGCGGAAACCGGCGGGCTGAACGCCATGATTGTCGACTCCTCCGCGCTCACTGAGCAGGTGGTTGTGGACGTCGTGGCCTCGGCGTTCGACAGCGCCGGCCAGCGCTGCTCGGCGCTGCGCGTGCTGTGCCTGCAGGAAGAGATCGCCGATCACACCCTGACCATGCTGAAAGGCGCGATGGCCGAGTGCCGGATGGGCAATCCTGGCCGTCTGACGACCGATATTGGGCCGGTTATCGACGCCGAGGCCAAAGCCGGTATCGAACGCCATATCCAGGCGATGCGCGCCAAAGGCCGCAAAGTCTTCCAGGCCGCGCGCGACAACAGCGTCGATGCGCGTGAATGGCAAACCGGCACGTTTGTCATGCCGACGCTTATCGAGCTGGAAAGCTTTGATGAGATGAAAAAAGAGGTCTTCGGCCCGGTGCTGCACGTGGTGCGCTACAACCGCAACAACCTGGCGGGGCTGATTGAGCAGATCAACAACGCGGGCTACGGCCTGACGCTCGGCGTGCACACGCGTATCGATGAAACTATCGCGCAGGTGACCGGCAGCGCGCACGTCGGCAACCTGTATGTGAACCGCAATATGGTCGGCGCGGTAGTCGGCGTACAGCCGTTTGGTGGTGAAGGGCTTTCCGGCACCGGGCCGAAAGCGGGCGGACCGCTCTATCTTTACCGCCTGCTGGCGAGCCGCCCGGACGCGGCGGTGCAGACGACGCTTGAGCGTCACGACGCCCGCTACGCCCAGGATGCGCAGGTTAAAACGCTGATTACGCGTCCGCACCAGGCGCTCACTGAATGGGCCGCAGGCCGCCCGGAACTCAAAGCGCTGTGCGAACACTACCTCGCGCTGTCGCAAAGTGGCGTGCAGCGTACGCTGCCTGGCCCGACCGGTGAGCGCAACACCTACACCCTGCTGCCGCGCGAGCGCGTGCTGTGCCTTGCGGATAACGAGCAGGACCTGCTGGTACAGCTCGCCGCCGCCACCAGCGCGGGCAGCCGCGTACTGTGGGCTGATGAGCCGCTGCAACGCACGCTGGCAAAACAGCTTCCGACCGCGGTGAACGCAATTATCGACTTCGCCAAACCGGACGTGCTGTTCAGCCAGTTCTTCGACGCGGTGATTTACCACGGTGATTCCGACCAGCTGCGCGCGCTGTGCGAGAAAGTGGCTGCACGCGACGGCGCGATTGTTTCGGTGCAGGGTTTCGCACGCGGGGAAACCAGCCTGCTGCTGGAGCGTCTGTGGCTGGAGCGTTCGCTTAGCGTCAACACCGCCGCCGCAGGCGGCAACGCCAGCCTGATGACCATTGGCTGACGGTTAATAAACACGAAAGGCGCCCGCGGGCGCCTTTTTCTTTGGTAATACACGAACGCTTCACCGCACCCGAACACCTTCAATAATCATCCGCTGGACATTCTCGACGGTGCGGTTAAAAAACGCCTCGTCGGCGAGCGTCGCGCCGGTGACGGCTTCTACCTGGGTCGCGAAATCGGCGTAGTGCTGGGTCGTGGCCCAGATCATAAAAATCAAATGGTGTGGATCGACGGGCGCGAGCTTGCCGCTTGCCACCCAGCCGGTAATGATGGCCGATTTGGTTTCCACCAGCGCTTTTAAATCTCCCTGCAATTCCGCCATCAGGAGCGGCGCGCCCTGCAACATCTCCAGACAGAACAGCCGTGAGGCTTCGGGGAAATCGCGCGAAACCTCAAGCTTTAAACGAATGTATTCGCTGATGGCTGCGAGCGGTTGCAGATCCGCGCGAAAGGCCCGCAACGGCGCCAGCCAGATATCCAGAATGTGCTTTAGTACGGCGACATACAGCGCCTCTTTGGACGGAAAATAGTAGAGCAGATTGGTTTTGGACACGCCGGAGCGCTCCGCGACCTGTTCAAGCGTCGTGCCATGCAGGCCAAACTGGGAAAACAGCGTCAGACCAGCGTCCAGAATGGCCTGCTTCTTCGCCGCCACCGCCCTGGAACGTTTGCCCGTCTCTTCTTTTTGCGCGCCTTGTGCCATGCGCCCTCTCCTTTTTGTTTTGTCCAAGCATAGCAAAAGCGCGCTCCAGGCTCGACCTCGCTGCACTTTGATTGCGCAACGCTGCCTGTTTTCTGTGCAACGTTTTTGACCATTCAGTCCGTTTTTTTAAGCGCAAAAATGCCACACTTCCTCAACACAATGATAACAAAGACGTTTTCAAAACTGGCATTCGCTTTGCAAAACCCTCTCTGAGCGCGGCACAGGACGTGCAGGATGCAACGCCACGCGACGGTTCTTTCACCCGAAAAAGAGAGGTTCGTGATGAAAATTGGTGTCTTTGTGCCTATCGGAAATAACGGCTGGCTGATCTCCACCCATGCCCCGCAATACATGCCGACGTTCGAGCTGAATAAAGCCATTGTGCAGAAAGCCGAGCAGCAGCAGTTCGATTTTGCGCTCTCGATGATCAAACTGCGCGGCTTCGGCGGGAAGACCGAATTCTGGGATCACAATCTGGAGTCGTTCACCTTAATGGCGGGCCTCGCCGCCGTGACCTCGCGTATACAGATTTACGCCACCGCCGCCACGCTCACCCTGCCGCCCGCGATTGTGGCGCGCATGGCGTCAACCATCGACTCCATCTCCGGCGGACGGTTTGGCGTGAATCTCGTGACCGGCTGGCAGAAGCCGGAGTATGAACAGATGGGCCTGTGGCCGGGCGATGACTACTTCTCGCGCCGCTACGACTACCTCACTGAATATGTCCATGTGCTGCGCGACCTCTGGGACACCGGACGGAGCGATTTTAAAGGCGACTACTTTACGATGAACGACTGCCGCGTCAGCCCGCGCCCGCAGCAGCCGATGAAAGTGATCTGCGCCGGCCAGAGCGACGCGGGTATGGCGTTTTCCGCACAGCATGCCGACTACAACTTCTGCTTTGGTAAGGGCGTCAACACGCCCGCCGCGTTCGCCCCGACCGCCGCGCGCATGAAAGCGGCGGCCGAAAAAGCCGGGCGCGATGTGGGCTCTTACGTACTCTTTATGGTGATCGCCGATGAGACCGACGAAGCGGCGCGCGCCAAATGGGAGCACTACAAAGCGGGTGCCGATGAAGAAGCGCTGTCGTGGCTCACCGAGCAGAGTCAGAAAGATACCCGCTCCGGCGCGGATACCAACGTACGCCAGATGGCGGACCCGACTTCGGCGGTCAATATCAATATGGGAACGCTGGTCGGCTCTTACGCGAGCGTCGCCCGGATGCTGGATGAAGTCGCCGCCGTGCCTGGCACCGAAGGCGTGCTACTGACGTTCGACGATTTCCTGACCGGCATCGACGCCTTTGGCGAACACATTCAGCCGCTGATGCGCTGTCGCGATCATCTGCGCGTGACGCAGGAGGTGGCCTGATGAATGCGATAACACTGACGGCGCGCCCCGAGGCGCTCACCTTCCCGCCGGAACAGAGCGCGCTGATTGTGGTGGATATGCAAAACGCCTACGCAAGCCAGGGCGGCTATCTGGATCTGGCGGGGTTTGACGTTTCGGCCACCGCGCCGGTGATTGAGAACATCAAAACCGCCGTGGCCGCCGCGCGCGAGGCGGGCATGACCATCGTCTGGTTCCAGAACGGCTGGGACAGCGACTACCTCGAGGCGGGCGGCCCCGGCTCGCCAAACTTCCATAAATCGAACGCGCTGAAAACCATGCGCCGCCGCCCGGAGCTGCACGGCAAGCTGCTGGCAAAAGGCGGCTGGGACTATCAGCTGGTAGATGAACTGACGCCGCTTCCCGGCGATATCGTGCTGCCGAAACCGCGCTACAGCGGCTTTTTCAATACGCCGCTCGACAGCATGCTGCGCGCGCGCAATATCCGCCATCTGGTATTTACCGGCATCGCCACCAACGTCTGCGTGGAATCGACGCTGCGCGACGGCTTTTTCCTGGAGTATTTCGGCGTAGTGCTGGAAGACGCCACGCACCAGGCCGGGCCGCCGTTCGCCCAGCAGGCCGCGCTGTTTAATATCGAAACCTTTTTCGGCTGGGTGAGCGACGTGCAGAGCTTCTGCGACGCGCTCTCCCCGGAAGCCCTCGCCCGCATCGCCTAAGGAGTCGTTATGCCAAAACAGGTCATTATGCCGCCCGGCACCAGCACGCCCATCGCGCCCTTTGTGCCCGGCACGCTCGCTGACGGCGTGGTCTATGTCTCGGGCACGCTGCCTTTTGATAGCGCCAACAATGTGGTGTATCCCGGCGACCCAAAGGCGCAAACCCGCCATGTGCTGGAGGCGATTCGGCGCGTTATCGAAACGGCGGGCGGGACGATGGAGGACGTGACGTTCAACTCGATCTTTATTACCGACTGGAAAAACTACGCCGCGATTAACGAGATATACGCGGAGTTTTTCCCCGGCGATAAACCAGCGCGTTTCTGTATTCAGTGCGGGCTGGTGAAACCGGAGGCGCTGGTGGAGATAGCGACAGTCGCCCATATCGGACAGCCGGGAGGCGCATGATGAAACTGCGTATAAGCGAAGCGCCCTTTCCCGGCGCGCCGGTGATGGTGATGATTGCGGGCCTCGGCGGGCTTGGCGGTTACTGGCTGGCGCAGCAGAACGCGCTGAGTCGCGATTATCAGGTGGTGGTGTATGACCAGCGCGGCACCGGTGATAACGCCGATACGCTGCCGGAGGGTTATACGCTCGCCGATATGGCGCAGGAGCTGCACCGCGCGCTGTTAATCCACGGCGTGCGTCGTTATACGGTGGTTGGCCACGCGCTTGGCGGGCTGGTGGGTCTTGAACTGGCGCTGGCGTTTCCGGAGGCGATAAGCGCGCTGGTGATTATTAACGGCTGGCTGTCGCTGAGCGCCTGGACGCGCCGCTGCTTTGAAGCCCGTGAGCGGCTGCTGCTCGACAGCGGCCCGGCGGCCTATATCGCCGCGCAACCGCTGTTTCTCTACCCGCCGTCGTGGGCGCAGGAGAATCAGCCGCGTCTCGAAGCCGAAGAGGCACTGCATAACGCCCACTTTCAGGGCACCGAAAACCTGCTGCGCAGGCTGTGGGCGCTGAAAAACGCCGATTATCGCGAGCGCGCCGCGCGCGTTATCACGCCGGTTCAGATTATCTGCGCGCGCGATGACATGCTGGTGCCGTGGACCTGTTCGCAGGCGCTGCACGAGGCGCTGCCCCACAGCCGTCTTGACGTGATGGACTTCGGCGGCCACGCCTGCAACGTCACCGCGCCCCAGCCGTTTCATTCTCTGCTTTATGCCGGGCTGGCATCACTTGCGCCCGCGCCCCACAAGGAGACCGTATGAGCGAAGCTCTGAGCGCCAGCACGCTCGCCACGTTATTTACCGACGCCCGCACCCACAGCGCCTGGCGTGAGACACCCGTCAGCGACGCGCAGTTGCGCGATCTCTATGAAATGGTGCGCCTCGGCCCGACCTCCGCCAACTGCTCGCCGGGGCGGCTGCTGTTTGTCACCACGCCGCAGGCCAAAGCCCGCCTGAAACCCGCGCTCTCCAGCGGCAACGTTGAGAAAACCATGCAGGCACCGGTGACCGCCATCGTCGCCTGGGACAGTGAATTTTACGAGGCGCTGCCGACGCTGTTTCCCTATGCCGACGCCCGCGCCTGGTTCACCTCCAGCCCGGCGGTGGCTGAGGAGACTGCGTTTCGCAATAGCTCGCTACAGGCCGGGTATCTGATCATGGCCTGCCGGGCGCTGGGGCTTGATACCGGCCCGATGTCCGGCTTTGACCGCGCGGCGGTGGACGCCGAATTCTTCAGCGGCACTCCCTGGAAGAGCAATCTGCTTATCAATATCGGCTATGGCGATACCGAAAAACTGCATCCGCGCCTGCCTCGTCTTGCCTTTGAAGACGCCTGCGCGATCGTTTAAGGAGGGGTTATGAGTGAACAACAGGCTTTTCGCGATGCAATGTCCCGCCTCGGCGCGGCGGTGAATATTGTGACGACCGACGGCCCGGCGGGCATGGCGGGCTTTACCGCCTCGGCGGTGTGCAGCGTGACGGACAGCCCACCGACGCTGCTGGTGTGTCTGAACCGCAACGCCTCCGTCTGGCCGGTGTTTCAGGCCAACGGGCAGCTGTGCGTCAACACGCTCGCCGCCGGGCACGAGGCGCTCTCCGGGCTCTTCGGCGGCAAAACCCCGATGGAAGAGCGCTTCGCCGCCGCCCGCTGGCATCGCGGCGTCACCGGCTCTCCGCAACTTGACGGCGCGGTGGTCTCTTTCGACTGCCGGGTGGAACAGGTGGTGCCGGTCTCCACCCACGATGTGCTGCTGTGCCGGGTGCTTGAGATCTCACGTAACGACGATACGCACGGTCTGGTCTGGTTTGACCGGCGCTATCACGCCCTTTCACGCCCCGTCTGCGGGCTTGCCTCTTAGCTCCACAGGAGATACCTATGGCCAATTCCTGGTTTCCTCACTGGCGTAAACCTGCCGGCCCCGCGGGCGGCGTGGTCGCCCCCGATGAAACGCTCTCCGCTGGCCAGACGCTGATCATGGGCGTGCAGCACGCGGTGGCGATGTTTGGCGCGACGGTGCTGATGCCGCTTTTAATGGGGCTCGACCCGAATTTGTCGATTCTGATGTCCGGCATCGGCACGCTGCTGTTTTTTGTGATTACCAGCGGACGGGTGCCGAGCTATCTCGGCTCCAGCGCCGCTTTTGTAGGCGTGGTGATCGCCGCGACCGGCTTTAACGGCCAGGGGCTGAACCCGAATATGAGCGTGGCGCTGGGCGGGATCATCGCCTGCGGCTTGCTGTATACGCTTATCGGCGTGGTGGTGATGAAATCGGGCACGCGCTGGATAGAACGGCTGATGCCGCCGGTCGTCACCGGGGCCGTGGTGATGGCGATCGGGCTTAACCTCGCGCCGATTGCCGTTAAAAGCGTCTCCACCAGCGGCTTTGACGGCTGGATGGCGGTGATGACGGTGCTCTGTATCGGCCTCGTGGCGGTGTTTACGCGCGGCATGGTGCAGCGGCTGCTCATTCTGATGGGGCTTATCGCCGCCTGGGCGCTGTACGCGCTGTTCACCAATGTACTGGGCTTCGGCAAGCCGGTGGATTTTACGCCGGTGGCGCAGGCCGCGTGGTTCGGCCTGCCGCACTTCGCCGCGCCCACGTTTAACGTGCAGGCCATCATGCTGATTGCACCGGTCGCCGTGATTCTGGTGGCGGAAAACCTCGGGCATCTGAAAGCGGTGGCAGGCATGACGGGGCGCAATATGGACTCGTATATGGGGCGCGCGTTTGTTGGCGACGGGCTGGCGACAATGCTTTCCGGCGCGGTGGGCGGCAGCGGCGTGACGACTTATGCGGAAAATATTGGCGTGATGGCGGTAACCAAAGTCTACTCGACGCTGGTCTTTGTGGCGGCGGCGGTCATCGCCCTGCTGCTCGGCTTCTCGCCGAAATTCGGCGCGCTGATCCACACTATTCCGGCCCCGGTTATCGGCGGCGCGTCAATTGTGGTGTTCGGGCTGATTGCGGTCGCGGGCGCGCGTATCTGGGTGCAGAACCATGTTGATCTCAGCCAGAACGGTAATTTGATTATGGTGGCGGTCACGCTGGTGCTGGGCGCGGGCGATTTCGCGCTCACGGTAGGCGGCTTTACGCTTGGCGGCATCGGCACCGCGACCTTCGGGGCGATTGCGCTCAATACGCTGTTAAGCCGCAGGCAGGCTCAGACGCCGGAGCCTGTGCTTGCGCCGCAGGAGCCGCCCCCGCAGGCATAAAAAAACCGCCGGGAATACCCGGCGGTCAGGGGTGCTATTAACCTTTGACGTACATGGGATGGTTAATAACGGTCATGCGAGGCGCTAGCTACGGCCGCCGCCATGACTGTTTTTACCCCCTTTTTTCCCAGCTTCGGAGGCGCGTTGCGGGTCATTTTTGAAGTTCCCGCCGCTCTGCTGGCCACCTTTACGACCTGCTTCTGATGCTCTGTCACGATCTTCTGCGAAATTACCTGAACCACCACGATGGTTTGCCATTTCTGACCTCCAGATTGTGTGAATCATTAGACATCATACTGCATTCAGTAAAAGAGGATTCTTTCACCTCACGGCACTGGCCGGAGCCGTTATCGTTGCCGCGTGATTAAAAGCTTAGCCAGGGTGCCCGCCCTCGTCACTTTTCGGAAACATTTAGCAACATCAATCTGGCGTTTCGCCCGTAAAACTGACGAAACGATTGATAAGACGTTCTTATGATTGAAAAATTTAAGCGCGGCAAAAATGTGACCTGATGCTACAAACGCCCTGTCATAGATAAACTCTTACTTTTAAAGATTTTTTAGCCATCGATTTGCACTCTTCAGGCAGAGGCATATGCTTAATGGATGAGCGCAGCGATAGCGGCTGCGGTAAACACTGATACAGGAGCAAGGCTGATGGCGAAAGTTCTGGTGCTTTATTATTCCATGTACGGGCATGTCGAAACGCTGGCGCACGCGGTGGCGGAAGGCGTCGAAAAGGTTCAGGGCGCGGAAGTGACGATTAAGCGCGTGCCGGAAACCATGCAGGCGGAAGCCTTCGCGAAAGCGGGCGGTAAAACGCAGAACGCGCCGGTCGCCACGCCGCAGGAACTCGCCGATTACGATGCCATTATCATTGGTACTCCGACCCGTTTCGGCAATATGTCTGGCCAGATGCGCACCTTCTTTGACCAGACGGGCGGCCTGTGGGCCTCCGGCGCGCTGTACGGCAAACTGGCGAGCGTCTTTAGCTCGACCGGTACCGGCGGCGGTCAGGAGCACACGATCTCCTCCACATGGACTACCCTTGCTCATCATGGAATGATCATTGTGCCTATCGGTTACGGGGCGCAGGAGCTGTTTGATATTTCCACGGTTCGCGGCGGAACGCCTTACGGCGCGACAACTATCGCAGGCGGCGACGGTTCACGCCAGCCAAGCCAGGAAGAACTGGCGATCGCCCGCTATCAGGGCGAATATGTGGCGGGCCTCGCCGTCAAAATGAAAGGCTAACTCACTCACTTCACAGGAGGAAAGCATGCCAACACAAGAATCGAAAACCCATCACGTGGGGGAATGGGCCAGCCTGCGTAATACGTCCCCTGAGATCGCCGAAGCGATTTTCGAAGTGGCCGATTACGATGAGGTGATGGCCGAGAAGATCTGGGAAGAAGGCAGCGACGAAGTGCTGATCCGCGCCTTTAAGAAAACCGACAAAGATTCGCTCTTCTGGGGCGAACAGACGATCGAACGTAAGAACGTCTGAGACTTCGGCCCTCTGCTTACGCAGAGGGCTTCGTTTTATGGCTGCGTGCGCTGCGCGGCCAGCTGTTTCTCAAAAGCCTCCCGCGACTGCGCGACATAGCGCGCCAGCCCTTTCTTATCAATAAACGCGTTATCCTCGCCTCGCGCCTTGCGCGCCATTTTATCCATCAGGCCAAAACGCTCGCCTTTGTTGGCAAGAAAGATATCCACCTGTTGCGCCTCAAGCCGCGTAAAACTCTGGCGGATATCTTCTACCAGCGTCGGGTAGTTGCGGTTGTTAATCAGCGGATACCCCGGCGTTGCCAGGCTGTCGGCATAGATAAGCGTTTTGCCGTCGGCGAGTGTGACTTTCCAGGAGGTCGCTCCCGGTAAATGGCCGGGCGTGAAAATGGCCGCAAGCGTCACGTTACCCAGATGCCATTGCTGCCCGTCCTGCGCCTCAATATCCACCGTCACTGGCGGGAATGGCAGCGCGTCGCCCAGTGCGAAATCCTCTTTACCGCCGCGCGCCATCTGCTCTGCGTTGGCATGGCTTGCGATAACGCGCGCGCCGCTCCACGCTTTAAGCCTCGCAATACCGCCCGCCTGATCGAGCCGCGCATGACTGTTCACGATGTAGCGAATATCGGCGATGCGAAAACCGAGCGCTTCAATATTGCGTCTGATTTGCGGCGCGCTGGCGTCAAGGCCCGCGTCAATCAGGATGTGGCCCTGCGGCGTGGTGATCAACACCGACGAGAGATTTTCGGTGCCGACGTACCAGACGCCGGGCCAGATGGCGAAGGGCTGAACGGGCTTCGCCCAGGCCTCAAAAAGCGAATACGGTGGTGCCTCGGCCAGCGGCTGGGCAGGGTCGAGCGCGGCCTGTGCAGGTAAAGAGAACAGTGACATCAGACAAGAAAAAAGTGCGATACGGGGTTTCATTATCATCTCCTGAGTAAGGAGACGCAGTATAATCAGCGCCTTTTTAATGCGGCTCAATTGGAATGACATCTGATGAATATCCTGCAACTGGATATGAACCTGCTTAAAGTGCTCTATGTGATGCTACAGACGGGTACGACCGGCGAGACGGCGCAGCGGCTCAATATTACCCCTTCCGCCGTCAGCCACGCACTCTCACGCCTTCGCGAGGCGCTCGGCGATCCGCTGTTTCGCCGCGACGGGAACCGCCAGCATCCCACGCCTTTCGCGCAGGCGCTGCGCGATAAACTGGTGCCGCTCTTTGTTTCGCTGAATGAAGAGATGTTCGGCGAGCCGCAGCCGCATGAGCGGCGCTTTCGGGTGGTGGTGCCGCCCGCGCTCAATACGCTGCTCGCCCCTGTTCTTGCGCAAAAAGCGCATCAGGCGCAGGCGAGCGTAGAGTGCGTGGCGTTCGAGCGGCGCGCCTGGCGCGACGATCTGGTGGATGGTTCGATTGATCTGCTGCTGGCGGTGGGCGATCACCAGAAGCAGCTGAGCGCGCTGCACTATGAGCGCGTCGGGCAGACGCGGCTGGTTATCCTTTATGGCCCGCCGCTTCGCCCTGCGCTTGCCGGGAAAAACAGCCTGACGCTCGCAGGGCTGTGCGACTATCCGCACGCCTATTGTCACCCGTGGCCGCAGCCAGAAAACGAGCTGGATCGCCAGCTTGCGCGCAGTGGACTGACACGACGGCTGGGGTTTATCGGCACCGATTACGCGCAGCTTCCTGGCGTGCTGCGCGAAGCGCCGCTGCTGGCGGTGGTGCCCTGGCCGTGGTTTGCCACGCTCAAAGATAACGCACAGCTCTCCATGCTGGAGCTTGACGATGAAAAAGCGCTCGGCAGTCTTTTTTTGCAGTACCGCACCTCGACGGTGGCATGGAAAAAACGATTTATCGTTGCGGTGCGCCAGGCGCTAACGCCCTGGTATTGTTGAGAATCTTCTCAAACGTGCTGTTGATGGCTAACGACTGGCTACACTTCAAACGTGTACTCACGACTCCTGAGATACATGCTCGATGTGAATCCCCTGATACTGTTATTTCCTGCCCGGTGGGCAGGATTTTTTTTACCTGTTAAAGGGAGAGCGAAACTACCGTTATGGCGTGGTGCTGTCGGGAGCCTGCGGCGTCAGCAGGACATAACGGTAAAGAAGCTGATTAAGCCGGGTTTCCGTTTCCTGGCGCAGCGCGGCTGGCACAACGCCCTGCTGGCGCTGCTCTGCCATCTGACGCAACAGCTCTTCTGCTGGCGGCATGGCGGCAAACGCCTGGTGAATGTTAAACACCATCGTTTTAAGCTCGCTGCCGGTGAGATATTTACCCCGCCGCTCATCAAGCGCGTTAAGCCTCGCGGTCAATTCGTCGAGCTGCGTCATGCCGCGACGCCAGCCATCCAGATTTTGCAGTGGCATCGCGGCGGCGCTCATCTGCTGTCGCCACTGGCGGGTCAGCGCCTGCGCCTGTGGATGCTGCGGCAGGAGTTGACTTGCCTGACGCGCCAGCTCGCAGGCAAAGCGGATATTGCGCTCCGGCGGCAGCGCGGCGAGCCAGTCGAGGCGCTGTCGCGTCTGAGTCAGTACCATCGCCGCGTCAATCTGGCGCGCCTGTTCCGCCGTGAGGTTGGCACTGTTTGCCATCTGCGGCCACGCGCGAAGCGACGCCGCAATCCGCGCCTGCGAAGGATCGGGGCGATGATAAATCTGCCAGCCCATGAATACCGCGCCGCCCGCCACCAGCATGGTGAGCATACCGGCGATAAAGGGTTTCAGGCTGCGACGCGCTGACCGTGGTATTGATGGTGTGTCCGGCGCAGACGCGCTGGCCGCGACATAGACCCGGCGGATGTCATCTGTCTGCGCGTCATGGACAGCCGCCGCGCGCTCCTTAAGCGTCACCTCGCCCTGCCCGGCGTCGTTTTCCAGCCGCGCCGCCGCGTTATGCAAATGCATACGCAGCGCGTCCATCTGACTGACATGCTTCAGTTCAAGGCGCTCCAGCACCGTGATAATACGCGTTACGTGCTGCTCCGCCTGATAGAGCGCGCCGAGATCCGCATAGGTCAACGAGAGTGTGCGCAGCGTCTGCTGCACTCGCTGGCTGAGGCCGCTTAAAATCTCCATTCGCGCGTGCACCGGCTGCGGCCACAGATTTCCCCACTGGCGCGAGATGAGCGCCTCGAGGATAGCCAGCCCTTCGTTAAGGCCGGGCACTCCCAGCAAGCGCAGACGGGCCTGCGTATACCACGCTGCGGTTTGCAGCTCGACGCCGTTGCGCTCAAAGAGCGAGAGCGACAGTTGTTCGACGCGCCGCCAGTCCACATCCGGGCGCGCCGGGTGCGTAAGTTTGCCAAGCTCTTCGCGAAGCGCGGCGTAATCCGGCAGCAGGCGCGGATCGCCGCCGGTTTTCAGATAGCGTTCAGTGGACGTTTCCATAATATCCCTGTCCTGAAGGCCGCTCAGAGCGCGGCGCGGTTATCCATAAACTGCTGTTGTTTAAGGTGGCGAATCAGTACCCGCCCTTCTGGCATAAACTCGGTGCCGTAGCGCACCAGCCCAACGCCTTTCAGCTCGGCGTCGATGGCATAGCGCAGCTCGCCGGGTGTGGCTTGCGGGAGCATCACCACGTTCAGGCGCTTCAGGCGCGGCTCATACTTCAGCAACACGGCGGAGAGTGTACCGATCAGTTCATGGGCGGTGCCGGGCATGCCCTGAAGGATTTTGGTCATATCCGGCAGGCCATAATCCGGCAGATGTTTGAGGCTACCGGCGCGGGTGTTCAGAATACGCTGCATGTTGTCGAGCACCGACAGAATGACCTGGTTTTCTTCGCTGACAGCATCAAGCGGCAGGCCGCCTGCGAAATTACCGTAAAGCATTTCATAGAGCGACGGCGCGAGAGAATTTTCGGGCATCGGTTTCTCCTTCCCTGATTGATTTAACGTTTTGGCTTAGCTGCATAAAACGGCGGCGCGCGCCGGGTCGATGGCGATAAGCCGCGCCAGCAGATGTTCCATATCGGTTTGCAGGCGCGCTTTCTCCGCGTCGCTGCGCCCGGCCTTCATGCGCAGCAGCCGCAGCCGCCTGGCACCCACTTCAAAAAGCAGCGCCGGCTCCCACTGTGAGAGCGTCATCTGCGACGCGCCCACATCAAGCGCCGCCAGCAGATGCAGTGCCAGATCGTTTTTGCCATATTGCTCGGCTAAACGCGCCATCAACAGGTGCTGGAGCCAGCGCTGGCGCGGCGTGGTGAGCGCAGGCCGGGTCTGTAACCAGCCAAGCGACGCGTCGATGCCGTCGCTGTCGGCGAGCGCGACGGCTTCCGGCTCCAGTTGCAGCACCTCGTCATCGGCACTGCCTGCATCCACAACGTGCGCCGCGCCGGGGCCGGAGGTAGTTTCCCGCACCTGCTGCGCGATCCAGTGTTGCGTCACCTCGTCGGCAAACGGCGTGCCGTCGCTGAACGCCAGTGTCTCAAGGCCCGGCAGCCGGTTTAACAGCCCGTTCAGATCGGCGCGAATAATGCCCGCAAGCGTCTCTTTGTCCGATTTTTGTAAAGCTTCATGGAGATACCACTGTAAATCGAGCCACAGGTGACAGGCGCCGCGCGCAAACAGGCTGTCGGCCTGCTCCAGCAGTTCGAGCCAGCTTTGCTGAAGCCAGAGCCGTTTTAACAGCGCGCGCTGGTCGGCCTTTGGGGGTTCAATACGCGTGCGCCCGTCGCCTGCGAGCGGCGGCAACTGGTGAAGGGTATCGTGACGCAGGCTTTTCATCATGCGGTGAGCGGCGAGCCAGCCGTCGGGCTGGTTACGCAGGTAGTCGGCAAGCTGGCGGGCCTGATCCAGCAGGTCGCGCCCGGAAGTAATAGCGCTGATAGCGGGCGCAGCCGCGGGCGGCGTCGCGCTGCTGTCGCTGGTGGTTTGCGGAACGACGGCATCCATGCCCCCCGCTTTCATCAGCCGCGCTTCCAGCGCGCCGTACAGCGCAATTAACGACGGGCGCGCGGCAGGCTCCTCCTGCGCCAGCGCCTTTTCAATCAACAGCAGCGCGCCCGCGGTACGACGGGCGTCATCACGCGTCACTTCCGGGTAAAGCGACAGGCTGTCGAGGACGCGCGCACCCGCGAGCCACTCCAGCGCCGCCTGACGGCTGCGCGCGCGCTGCGGGTGCAGCGCCGTGCCAAAACGCGTAAGCAGCGCAGCGAGCAGCTCCAGCCCTTCGGCTAAACCCGCTTCACCGTCACGGTGTAGCCGCGCCCAGGCGTAATAGGTGGCGACACGGATATCTTTCGATGCTGTGGTCAGCACTTTTTCTGCCAGCTCACTGATAAGCGTGATGTCCGCGCCGGAGAGCTTATTCACCTCCTCGCGGATCTGCTGGAAATCGTCGTCATAACCCGGATCGTTCCCGGTGGGGGCCGTGGCGATGACGGGTTGCAGCCACTTTTCCCAGAGCGCGAGACGCGCCTGTGCCTGCGCCGCCAGCTCATCTTTCTGTGTCTGACAACTCTCTATAACCGTTTGCAGCGATGCCATTGTTTCTCTCCCTGAAACCGCCTGCCCCGCCGGAATATGGCGATAAGCGTTATTTAACAGTGTGTTAAAGCGCTGATGCTACGCACGCAAATAACATTCACAAGCGAGGGGCAACGGGCAGGTGTAAGCAGAGTTTACCGGTCAGGAGAGGTATCAGGCGGTCAGGCGGCCCTGCATGCGGCAGGCGGTTTTTCTTCCAGTAACAAACTTACCGAAAACCATTAAGGAAACCCTGATGAAGCGCGGAAGGCGAAACACCCAAACGAAAAAGGGGACGCCTTTCGGCATCCCCTTGAATTGGTTGGCGGAAGCGCAGAGATTCGAACTCTGGAACCCTTTCGGGTCGCCGGTTTTCAAGACCGGTGCCTTCAACCGCTCGGCCACACTTCCGCAATGACGCGAACTATAAACATCCCCCCGCGCCGTGTAAAGCCCGAATGTGTTCGATTGCCTTAAAAACAGCCAAAAGCCCGCTAATTGACTGAAATACCGGCACAACGATCACAAATAAAGCAGTTTTACGGGCAATAACAGCACCGCGTTCCGGTTAATGTTTTTTGATGTACATATCTTTGGTGTAGTAGAAGCCCAGGTTACTGGAGTAAAAACCGCCAACCCAGGGTTTCACCATATGGGTACGCACGTAGTGATAGACCGGAATCGCGGGCACATCCTGAGCCAGGATCGTTTCCGCCTGCTGATAATATTTCCCGCGTTCGGTGACATCAGCGGCTTTTGAGGCGTTCGTCAGGGCCTCGTCATACGCTTTGTTGGTATAGCGCGAGGTGTTCTGGCTGTCGCCGGTGCGGTAGTTATTCAGGAAGGTCGAGGCGTCGTCGTAATCGGCATTCCACGCGTAGCGCACCACGTCGAAATTACCGGTGTGTTTACTATCCAGCATAGTTTTCCACTCCTGGTTCTGGAGCTTCACTACCACGCCGAGATTTTTCTGCCACATGGAGCTTGCCGCGATGGCGATGCGCTGGTGCGATTCCAAAGTGTTATAGAGCAGATTAAACGTGAGCGGATGCTGAGCGTTGAAGCCTGCCTCTTGCAGCAGTTTTTTCGCCTCGCTGACGCGTTTTTCGAGCGGCCAGCTGGCGTACTCCGGCGGCGCGATTTTCACGCCGCCAATTTCAGGCTGGCTGACCACCCACGCCGGACGCTGCCCCTGCGCCAGCACTTTCTGGGCGATGATGTCTTTGTCGAGCGCCATGTTGAGCGCACGGCGCACGCGCGGATCGTTAAACGGCGGTTTGCTGGTGTTAAATTCGTAGTAATACGTTGCCAGCAGCGGCGAGACATTAACCTGATCGGGCATTGTTTTTTTCAACTGGGCGAACTGATTGAGCGGCACGGTACTGGTGATGTCAATTTCGCCCGCTTTATAGCGATTCAGATCCGCCGTTTCGGCGGCGATGGGCAGATAAGTGACTTTATTAATGACGGTCTCTTTGTCGTTCCAGTAGCGTTTATTACGCTCGGCCACGATCTTTTCATTCACCACCCAGTCGGTGACCTTATACGCCCCGCTGCAGACGAAATGCTCCGGGCGCGCCCATTTATCGCCGAAACGCTCAACGGCGGTTTTATCGATGGGTACCAGCGACGGGTGCGCCAGCATCGACAGGAACGCCGCGGTAGGCTGCGTCAGGGTCACCTGAACGGTATTGTCATCCAGCGCTTTCACGCCCAGCGTGTCGGTCGGCTTTTTGCCGTTGGCGATGTCAGCGGCGTTTTCAATATTCATGTTGCCCGGAAAACTGGCATAAGGAGAGACGGTTTTCGGGTCGACCAGACGCCGCCAGCTCCAGACCACATCTTCCGCCGTAATAGGCTCGCCGTCAGACCAGGTCACGCCTTTGCGCAGATGAAACGTCCAGACGGTGTTGTCTTTGTTTTCCCAGCTTTCCGCAAGCCGCGGTTCAATCGAGCCATCTTTACGCACCGCCACCAGCCCTTCAAAAACGTCGCTGATGATGTTGAATTCAACGTCGCTCTCGACTTTATGCGGGTCGAGCGAGGCAGGCTCGCTGCCGTTGTTACGCACCAGTTCCTGTTTTGCCGCCAGCTCAACGCCTGCCGGCACCTGCGCCGCATACGCCGTCGCGCATGCGCCGGAAATGACGGCGGCGATGAGAGAAAAAGTCAGAGCCTTATGATTCACTTTCATTTTCCACGCCTTGTGTGTTGTTGTGATGTGTCGTTAACACTGATAGTCGCGAGCCGGGTTTCATGCAACGCTTTTACGTCATATATAAGAGGGGGATCTGAAAGCGCGTCGGGGCAGCCCGGTTTTTATGATATAAACGCCTTTTCTGAGTCCTTGTTTTTAGAGAAATAAAGCAGCGTAAAGATGGGTAAAATGGCTTTTCCCGTTGCGTGCTACCTTCTATGCTCGGAAACTAAACACCTGTAATGAGAGACTACTCATGGATCGCTTAATTACCTCTGCGCGCGACAGACAGTCGCTGCTTAGCACCCATAAGGTTCTGCGTAATACCTATTTTATGCTGAGCCTGACGCTGGCGTTTTCCGCGATCACCGCGACCGCCAGCACCGTACTCGCACTGCCATCGCCGGGTTTGATTCTGACGCTGGTCGGTATGTACGGCCTGATGTTCCTGACCTATCGCCTGGCCGATAAGCCGAGCGGCATTCTGGCGGCGTTCGCCTTTACCGGTTTCCTGGGCTATATCCTGGGGCCAATGCTGAATGCGTATCTGTCTGCCGGAATGGGCGATGTTATCGCACTCGCGCTTGGCGGCACGGCGTTGGTGTTCTTCTGCTGTTCCGCCTACGTACTGACCACCCGTAAAGACATGTCCTTCCTGGGCGGTATGCTGATGGCGGGCGTGGTGGTTGTGCTGATCGGCATGGTCGCGAACATCTTCCTGCAGCTTCCTGCGCTGCACCTGGCGATTAGCGCCGTGTTTATTCTGCTCTCTTCAGGCGCGATCCTGTTTGAAACCAGCAATATCATCCACGGTGGCGAAACCAACTACATTCGCGCGACCGTCAGCCTGTATGTGTCACTGTACAACATCTTCGTGAGCCTGCTGAGCATTCTGGGCTTCGCGAGCCGCGACTAACGGTTAACCGAAACTGCGCTTAAGCCCCGCCCCGTGCGGGGCTTTGTTTTTTCTGGCGGCGGGAATTTGCTACACTGCGCGCTGTATGAATCAGGGCAAAAATGCGTATGTTAACGTTTGAAGGTAAAGAGTTTGAAACCGACGCCGAAGGCTATCTGAAAGTCTTCGACGTCTGGAGCGAAGGCCTGGCGGAAGTGATTGCTGAAAAAGAGGGCATCACGCTCACGCCAGAGCACTGGGAAGTGGTGCGCTTCGTGCGTGATTTTTATATCGAATTTAATACGTCGCCTGCTATCCGCATGCTGGTCAAAGCGATGGCGACAAAATTTGGCGAAGAGAAAGGCAACAGCCGCTATCTCTATCGCCTCTTCCCGAAAGGCCCGGCCAAGCAAGCCACTAAAATCGCCGGCTTGCCGAAACCGGTGAAGTGTATTTAATAGCGAATGCGGAAATCCCTGTAATCTTCAGCGGGCGAATGCGGCTCGGTCAGCACCTTTTCCACATGGGCGCTGCGCGGCCCGCCCGCTTTTAGCCAGGCGATTAATTTTTCCACCTGTTCAGCCTCGCCGCAGGCCAGCACCTCCACGCTACCATCGTCCAGATTACGCGCATAGCCGGTCAGACCCAGCCGCGTCGCTTCATGCTGCGTGGTGTAGCGAAACCCGACGCCCTGTACTCGGCCGTGCACCCAGGCCATCGTGCATTGTTGTGCCATAGCGGTTCTCCTTTGCGGTAGCGTTGCATTTCCCGGCTGAAGTCGGGAGAATGGCGCCCATTTTCTTTGAATCACAGAATAGCAAATTATGAGCGTACGTTTAGTGTTAGCCAAAGGGCGCGAGAAATCTCTCCTGCGCCGCCATCCCTGGGTCTTTTCCGGTGCCGTCGCGCGCATGGAAGGTAAAGCCGCGCCGGGTGAAACCATCGACATCGTCGACCATCAGGGAAAATGGTTAGCACGCGCCGCCCTCTCCCCCGCCTCGCAGATCCGCGCGCGCGTCTGGACGTTCGATCAGAATGAAACCATCGATATCGCCTTTTTTACTCGCCGCCTGCAACAGGCACAGCAGTGGCGCGACTGGCTGGCGAAAAAGGACGGGCTCGACAGCTACCGTCTCATCGCCGGGGAATCGGACGGCCTGCCGGGCGTGACGATTGACCGCTTCGGCAACTTCCTGGTGCTGCAACTGCTCTCGGCGGGCGCGGAATATCAGCGTCCGGCGCTGGTGTCAGCATTACAGACGCTCTATCCGGAATGCGCCATCTATGACCGCTCCGACGTCGCGGTGCGTAAAAAAGAAGGCATGGAGCTCGCGCAGGGGCCGGTGAGAGGCGAACTGCCGCCGGATCTGCTCGCGATTGAAGAGCACGGCATGAAGCTGCTGGTGGATATCAAAGGCGGCCATAAAACGGGGTATTATCTGGATCAGCGCGACAGCCGTTTCGCCACCCGCCGTTACGTGGAAGAGAAACGCGTGCTGAACTGCTTCTCCTACACCGGCGGTTTTGCCGTTTCTGCGCTGATGGGCGGCTGCCGCCAGGTCATCAGCGTCGATACGTCGCAGGACGCGCTGGATGTCGCAAAGCAAAACGTTGAGCTCAACAAACTTGATATCAGCAAAGCGGAGTTCGTGCGCGACGACGTCTTTAAGCTGCTGCGCAAATATCGCGACCAGGGCGAGACGTTCGACGTCATCATAATGGACCCGCCGAAATTCGTGGAAAACAAAAGCCAGCTTCAGGGCGCGTGCCGCGGTTATAAAGACATCAATATGCTGGCGATCCAGTTGCTTAACCCTGGCGGCATTTTGCTGACGTTCTCCTGCTCCGGGCTGATGACCACCGATTTATTCCAGAAAATTGTTGCTGATGCCGCAACAGATGCGGGTCGTGATGTACAATTTATAGAGCAGTTCCGTCAGGCCGCCGATCACCCAGTGATCGCGAGCTACCCGGAAGGTCTTTATCTGAAAGGGTTTGCCTGTCGCGTCATGTAGCTTGAAAAGGAATGCTCCGCCCTTATATACAGGGTATGAACGTTTCCCGGGAGGTGACAATGATTGCCAGCAAATTTGGTATCGGCCAGCAGGTTCGTCATTCTCTTTTAGGGTATTTAGGGGTTGTGGTGGATATCGACCCTGAGTACTCGCTTGATGAACCTGAAGTCGATGAACTGGCGGTAAACGCCGAGCTGCGCGCCGCGCCGTGGTATCACGTTGTGATGGAAGATGACGACGGCCAGCCCGTGCACACCTATCTTGCAGAAGCCCAGCTCAGTGGCGAAATGCAGGAGGAACATCCGGAGCAACCCTCCATGGATGAACTGGCGCGATCCATTCGCCAGCAGCTCCAGGCACCCCGTCTGCGCAACTAAAAAAACCCGGCAACGCCGGGTTTTTTATTACTGTAAAAGACCGAGACGCGGAATTTCTATCGCCGGACAGCGGTCCATCACCACCTTCAGCCCCGCATCGCGCGCCAGTACGGCGGCCTCTTCGTTAATGACGCCAAGCTGCATCCAGAGCGTTTTCGCACCGATCGCAATCGCTTCCTGCGCGACACCCCACGCGGCCTCAGAGTTGCGGAAAACATCCACCATATCGACTCTTTCCGGCACGTCAGCAAGTGTGGCGTATCCCTGCTGGCCGAGCAGCGTTTTGCCCGCCACTTTCGGCGAGACGGGGATTACGTGATAGCCTTTATCCAGAAGATACGACATGACGCGGTAACTCGGACGGTCTGGCTTATCGCTCGCCCCCACCAGCGCGATCGTTTTGGTGCTCTGTAAAATCTCTGCGATATCAGAATCTTTCATTTTACCTCCCCGTTAGCTCAGTCCTTTCAGTGTATGCCAAAGGCGTCGGGCGCACCATGCGACGGCGACAAGCAGAAACGCACACAGTTTTTACCGGCTTCGCTTGCAGCCGCCATCACTTCCAGTAATCTGTAGGCAGTTATGTAATCCGGAAAATGATATGGAACTGACAACCCGAACCCTGCCAGCCCAAAAGAAGATAGCCCTGGTGGCGCATGACCACTGCAAATCGATGCTGATGAAATGGGTCGAGCGCCATAAAGCGCTGCTGGCCAACCATACGCTGTATGCGACCGGCACCACCGGCAACCTGGTGCAGCGCGCGACCGGCCTTGACGTCAACGCCATGCTGAGCGGCCCGATGGGCGGCGATCAGCAGGTGGGTGCGATGATCGCCGAAGGCAAAATCGACGTGCTGATTTTCTTCTGGGACCCGCTCAACGCCGTGCCGCACGATCCCGACGTCAAAGCGCTGCTGCGCCTTGCCACCGTCTGGAACATCCCGGTGGCGACCAATCTCTCGACGGCAGATTTTATTATCCAGTCGCCGACGTTTAGCGACACGCTGGATGTGCTGATCCCCGACTACCCGCGCTATCTCGCCGAACGTCTGAAATAAATTACGGCTTACGGGCCGTTGGCACGCCGAGATGCGACAACGCCTCGACAAACACCGACGGCGCCGCTTTGTCATACAGCAGCCAGACGCGGTGCCGCGCGCGGGTCAGCGCCACATAGAGCAGACGCCGCTCTTCGGCATCCGGGAAATCCTCCGGTGGCGGCAACAACGCCTGTTCCATGATGGATTCCCGCGCCGGTGCCGGAAAGCCCTCCCGCCCCTCGTTAAGCCCGAGAATAATTACATAATCCGCCTGCTGCCCTTTACTGGCGTGGATAGTCATAAATTCCAGTTGCAGCTTCGGCCAGCGGGTCGCGGCCATCTCCAGCGCCGCCGGGCGCAGATGGTGGTAGCGTGCCAGCACCAGAATGCGCTCATCCGGGCGCACGTAGCCGCTCATTTTGTCGAGCAGCGCCTCCAGTTGCTCCTGCGCAAGCAGCGTCACGGCGTTTTTGTCGCCCGCGCGCAAACTGTTAAGCGGTTTTTCGCACTGGTGCGGGTTTTGCTGGATAAAGCGGTTGGCGATTTCACCGATGCGCCCGTTAAAGCGGTAGGTGGTATCCAGCGCGCACTGATCGCCCTGGCCGAAATGCGCCTCAAACGCTGTCGTCAGCGAAAGCTGCGCGCCGCTAAAGCGGTAGATAGCCTGCCAGTCATCACCCACCGCAAACAGGCTGGTGGCGGAATTCTGACGGCGCAGCGCCGCCAGCAGCGCCGCGCGCTGTGGCGAGATATCCTGAAACTCGTCCACGAGAATATGCTTCCACGGGCTGACGAACCGGCCCTTTTCCAGCACGTTAATCGCCTGATGAATAAGCCCGGAGAAATCGACGGCCTCTTCGGCTTTCAGCGCCGCTTTCCAGGCTTTCAGCAGCGGTGCCATCAGTTTGACGCGCTTCTGGAACAGATCGCGTACCTCGTCGGGCGCGGCGGCTATCATCTCGGCCTGCGAGCCGCCATGCATGCGCATCAGCCCCAGCCAGCGGTCAAGCCGGCTCGCCAGCCGTTTGCCCAGCGCCTCGTCCTCCCAGAAATCGCCGTCATCAACGTCCCACTCCAGCTCGTCGGTCAGCCACTGACGCCACCCCTTCGCCTGCGCTTTTTTCTCGCGGCACTGTTCGCGCCAGGCGTTCAGTATAAGTTCATGCCGCGCCGCGGTATCGTTTTCCAGCTCGCTGACGCGCGGGGTTTTCCGCCCGCCCTGGCCGATAATCTGCAAGGCCAGCGCATGAAACGTGCGTGCGGTAATGGCATCCGTATGCAGCCGCGCCTGCAGCCGATCTTCCATTTCTTTGGCGGCCTGACGCCCGAAGGCGAGCAGCAGGATCTGCTCCGTCGTCGCCTCACCGCGCTCGATAAGCCAGCCCGCGCGCGCCACCAGCACAGAGGTTTTGCCGCTCCCGGCGCCTGCCAGCACCAGCAGCGAACTTTCGCCGTTGACGACGGCTCGCGCCTGCGACGGATTAAGCGGCGAGCTTTCAATCTGCGAGAAGAAATCGGCGTAGCGCGTCAGCATCGCGTCGGTATAAGCCTGATTATGCAAAAGACGCTTCGCCTCACTGTCGGCAAGCCAGGCCTGACATTCGCGCCAGGCGTCGCGGCAGTTATCGAACGCCTCCAGGCGCGATGTCGGCATCGGCAGCGCCTGCAACGCCCGCCGCAGCGCATGGCACAGCGCCTCGCTCTCGTCGCGCTTAAGCCACTTTTCCTGGGCTTCGCTGCTGCGCAGTTTCTCCCGCCAGGCATTTAGCACGCCCGCCGCGACCTCGCTCATCTCCTGGCTCCACTGCTGCCAGAGCGCCATCAGATGATGGTAAAAGCGCTGGGTTTCGGCCCACTCGGTGCCGTGCAGCCGAACGACTTTGTTATCCGGCAGCGTGAATTCCAGCTCGCCCCAGACCAGTCCACGACGGCACTGGATGCCCAGCAACTGATTAAACGGGATCAGATATTCATGTTTATCGCCGGAGACTTTCACCCCGGCGGTGAGGATTTCCGCGCGGTCATAGGGGTGCTGCGCCAGACGTTTACCCAGAGAGGTTGCTTTCAGTTCCATGAGGCTGCCGGTGTATGGTGTTATAGCGTTAAGTTTACCTGCCTGCGATATCACGCTCCAGACCCAAAACGCGTTACAATTGTTGTGGTTATCACTCCGGCGCTCTGTCGATGCTTTTGAGGTTTTATGCGTACTGTTTTAAATATTCTGAATTTCGTTCTGGGCGGCTTCGCCACCACGTTCTCCTGGCTGGTGGCGACACTGGTCAGCATCATTCTGGTCGTGACGCTGCCGCTGACGCGCTCCTGCTGGGAAATCACTAAGCTCTCGCTCCTGCCGTACGGTAATGAAGCGGTGCATGTCGATGAACTCGACCCGGCGGGCAAAAACGCGCTGCTGAACACCGGCGGCACGCTGCTGAATATTTTCTGGCTGGTGTTTTTCGGCTGGTGGCTGTGCCTGCTGCATATCGCGACCGGGATTGCGCAGTGTGTGACTATCATCGGCATTCCGGTCGGCATCGCGAATTTTAAAATCGCCGCGATTGCGCTCTGGCCGGTTGGACGTCGCGTCGTCACTGTCGAAACTGCTCAGGCCGCCCGCGAAGCCAACGCGCGCCGCCGTTTCCAGTAACGCCGGAAGCGCTCATGATGCTTAATCCTTTGCTTCACCGCCACGCATGGAACAGCGCGTGGCTGACCAATGTGCGCATTTTTATTGCACTGTGCGGTACGGCGGCGCTGCCCTGGTGGCTTGGCGAGGCGAAGCTGACTATCCCGCTGACGCTTGGCGTGGTGGCCGCAGCACTCACCGATCTCGACGACCGTCTGACGGGACGCCTGCGCAATCTGCTGATCACACTGGTTAGCTTTTTTATCGCCTCCGCCTCGGTGGAACTGCTGTTTCCATGGCCATGGCTGTTTGCCGCCGGGCTGACGGTCTCCACTATCGGTTTTATTTTGCTTGGCGGCCTCGGCCAGCGATACGCGACTATCGCCTTCGGCGCACTGCTGATCGCGATTTACACCATGCTCGGGGTTTCATTATACGAGCACTGGTATCAGCAGCCGCTGCTGCTGCTCGCGGGCGCGGTCTGGTACAACCTCCTGACGCTTGCAGGCCATCTGCTCTTCCCGGTGCGCCCGCTTCAGGAAAACCTCGCCCGCTGTTATGAACAGCTGGCGCACTATCTGGAAATCAAATCGCGCTTTTTCGACCCGGATATCGAAGACGAAAACCAGGTACCTATGATGGAGCTGGCGATGGCGAACAGCCAGCTGGTCGCCACGCTGAACCAGACGAAAGCCTCACTGTTGACCCGACTGCGCGGCGACCGCGGCCAGCGCAGCACGCGCCGGACACTGCACTACTATTTTGTCGCCCAGGATATTCATGAGCGCGCCAGTTCGTCGCATATTCAGTATCAGACGCTGCGCGACACCTTCCGCTACAGCGATGTCATGTTCCGCTTCCAGCGATTGCTTTCGATGCAGTCACAGGCGTGTCAGCAACTGGCGCGATCTGTGCTGTTGCGCACGCCGTACCAGCATGATCCTCGTTTTGAGCGTGCTTTTACGCATCTCGACGCCGCGCTCGACCGCACCGCAGCGGCGGGTGGCTCGGCATCAGAAATAAAAGCAGTGCGCTTTCTGGTCGCCAATCTGAAGGCGATCGACGCTCAGCTCGCCACCATTGAATCAGAGCAGCCGTTTACGCAGCCTGTCACCAGCGAGAGCGAACACAGCCTTGCCGATGATAGCCTGAACGGTTTTAGCGATATCTGGTTTCGCCTGACCCGCAATCTGACACCGCAGTCTGCCTTGTTCCGCCATGCGGTACGAATGTCTCTTGTGCTGTGCGTGGGTTACGCTTTTATCCAGTTCACCGGGCTTAATCACGGCTACTGGATTTTGCTGACCAGCCTGTTTGTCTGCCAGCCGAACTATAACGCTACGCGACATCGCCTGACGCTGCGCATTATCGGCACGCTGGCGGGCGTCGCAGTCGGCATTCCCGTGCTCTATTTCGTGCCTTCTCTTGAAGGGCAACTGGTACTCATCGTCATTACCGGCGTACTGTTTTTTGTCTTCCGCACGGTGCAATATGCGCACGCCACGCTGTTCATCACGCTGCTGGTCTTGCTGTGCTTTAACCTGCTGGGCGAAGGGTTTGAAGTGGCGCTGCCGCGCGTGGTGGATACGATAATCGGCTGCGCTATTGCGTGGTGTGCCGTAAGCTTTATCTGGCCAGACTGGCGGTTTCGCCGGTTGCCGGTGGTGCTGGAGCGCGCCCTTAACGCCAACTGCCGTTATCTGGATGCCATCCTTGAGCAGTACCATCAGGGACGCGATAACCGTCTCGCGTATCGCATCGCGCGTCGCGACGCGCATAACAGCGATGCAGAACTGGCCTCTGTAGTGTCAAACATGTCCAGCGAGCCTCGCATTAGTACTCAGATGCGCGAACTCGCTTTCCGCTTTCTGTGTCTGAACCACACGCTGACTAGCTATATCTCAGCACTGGGTGCCCACCGTGAAAAGCTGTCCCGCCAGGAGATCCTCTCTCTGCTTGACGACGCCGTCTGTTATGTCGATGACGCGCTGCATCATCAGCCTGCTGACGAAGCGCGTGTGGAAAAATCGCTGACGGAACTGGCGCAGCGCATTGAGCTGATAGAGCCGCGCCAGGAGAGTAAAGAGCCGCTGGTGCTTCAGCAAATCGGGCTTTTGATCTCCATTTTACCGGAAATCAGCCGCCTCCAGCGCCAGCTTGCTCAGGACTGATTTTGCACCGATAGCTGCATAAACCACTCAAGCAGCTCCTCGCGAATGTGTACGGGTAATGCCGCTTCATGGGTGCCAATAATGGCGCCCTGAAGCGCATAAAGCACCTGCAGACTGAGGTTTTTGCGGGCCTTTCGTAGCTTTAACCAGCACTCTTTCGCGCCATATGCGCAGAGCGTTTCCACATCACGAATTCCCGCTTCCCACAGCGAAACCTCAAGCTGAACATTGAGATTAGGCAGATCTTTTACTCGCCGTTCGCGGGCGCGCTCGGTTTTCTCCGCCTGTGCGCAAGCCAGCGCTGTGCGTGCGTGATCGCGCAGCAAGGATGGCGAATTCCAGAGCGCGTCATCAACCAAATAGTAATTGAGGCTAATGTGACGGCCACGTCGGGTACAAACCAGCATGGGTGGATTATGGGTGTGCTGGTAATCGCGGCTCTGATTGCTGGCGCGCAGGTATAACTGCCCGTCCACAAGCATCGCAAATACAGCGTCATCAATGGCGAGGCTGTAACCACCAAACAGTGAACGATGGGTGACATTTCCCAAAGATGAAAGCGTATTCTGCACCCGAATCAGAGTGTCAGACGAAGATTTATCCATGATTATTCCTTTTATATCAACTAGTAACGGATAAAAAATTCCATTAGCGTTTCCCTTAACAGGAACATATGAAAGTTGTGCCTCGTGAGCAATCCGAATTTCGTTTTAAGTGGAACGAGATGCGAAATTTGCGAGATGCTTTCCGAAATTTCGATTGATCTTTGGTCGCGCCAGCATTACTGTATATGCATACAGTAACTAGCGAGGCTGGACCTTTATGTACTCTTCTCATCAAAATCGCGCGTATGGCTCACGTCGTCTGGCAAAAGAAACGGCGGGTGCTTTGGCTCAGGCTGAAACCCGAGGCCTGATCAGTGAAGTGATGTACAACGAAGACCAGCCGTGGATGACGCAACTGGTGCTGCTGCCGCTTTTACAGCAGCTCGGGCAACAGTCTCGCTGGCAGCTGTGGCTTACCCCTCAGCAGCGTCTGAGCCGTGAGTGGGTGGAATCTGCTGGCCTGCCGCTGACCAAAGTGATGCAGGTCAGCCAGATGAACCCGCAGGTCACGCTTGATTCCATGATCCGTGCGCTGGAAACCGGCAACTACAGCGTGGTAATCGCCTGGCTGCACGATGATTTAACAGATGAAGAGCATCGTCGTCTGACAGTAGCGGCAGAGAAAGGTAACGCAATGGGCTTTTTGATGCGTCCTGTTCAGCCCTCTTTGCCGGGTGACAGACCACGTTCTGCCTTAAGAATTCACTCAGGAATGGTGCATTAATCCTTTTTAGGATAAATCCTGGTAATTTTTTGTTCATGTCTCTTTAGCAGAAGCGATAGCGGCGAAGGAACGGTCAGATGGGCGCTCACGTCCGCTTTCGTACTTTACGAGTGTTTAAAATTGCCGCAAAAATGTTAATTTTTGCTTTCGCAAGTTGTTTTTTTTCATATGCCTGACGGACTTCACACTTGTAAGTTTTCAACTACGTTGTAGACTTTACCTCGCCAGGGTGCTCATCAATAAACCGACATTATCGGTAGAGTAACCATTGAGCTATACCCCGGTGAAGGATTTAACCGTGAACTTTTCCTAAGGAAAAGCGCATGGCCTTTTTGGATGATAACGAGGCGCAAAAAATGAAAAAGACAGCTATCGCGATTGCAGTGGCACTGGCTGGCTTCGCTACCGTAGCGCAGGCCGCACCGAAAGATAACACCTGGTACGCAGGTGGCAAACTGGGTTGGTCCCAGTTCCACGATACCGGTTTTATTCCTAACGACGGCCCGACTCACGAAAGCCAGCTGGGCGCAGGCGCGTTCGGTGGTTACCAGGTTAACCCGTACGTTGGTTTCGAAATGGGCTACGACTGGCTGGGCCGCATGCCGTATAAAGGCGACACTGTAAACGGCGCTTTCAAAGCTCAGGGCGTACAGCTGACCGCTAAACTGGGTTACCCGGTAACCGACGACCTGGACGTTTACACCCGTCTGGGCGGCATGGTATGGCGTGCTGACTCCTCTTCTAACATCGGCGGCGACGACCACGACACCGGCGTTTCCCCGGTATTCGCTGGCGGCGTTGAATGGGCGATGACCCGCGATATCGCTACCCGTCTGGAATACCAGTGGGTTAACAACATCGGTGACGCTCAGACTGTTGGCGCTCGTCCGGACAACGGCATGCTGAGCGTAGGTGTTTCCTACCGTTTCGGTCAGCAGGAAGATGCAGCTCCGGTTGTAGCTCCGGCTCCGGCTCCGGCTCCGGAAGTACAGACCAAGCACTTCACCCTGAAGTCTGACGTTCTGTTCAACTTCAACAAAGCAACCCTGAAACCGGAAGGTCAGCAGGCGCTGGATCAGCTGTACTCTCAGCTGAGCAACCTGGATCCGAAAGACGGTTCCGTCGTGGTTCTGGGCTTCACTGACCGTATCGGTTCTGACGCTTACAACCAGGGTCTGTCCGAGAAACGTGCTCAGTCTGTTGTTGACTACCTGATCTCCAAAGGTATCCCGTCCAACAAGATCTCCGCACGTGGTATGGGCGAATCCAATCCGGTCACTGGCAACACCTGTGACAACGTGAAACCTCGCGCTGCTCTGATCGAGTGCCTGGGTCCGGATCGTCGCGTAGAGATCGAAGTTAAAGGCGTTAAAGACGTTGTAACTCAGCCGCAGGCTTAAGTTAAACGTTAAGAAAAACCCCGCCACGGCGGGGTTTTTTGTTTTCTGGCACCGTCATTCATTAATGCGTCAGGGGTCTGCTGAGAAGCGCCTCAATGCTTTGTTTCGTTTTGCAGCCCGCGCCACAGCATGTAATACGAATAAAAAACAGTCACCGCCTCACCTTCTCATAAGACAGCCCTGATTACTCTTTCTTCCCCAGCAAAGCCTGCAAATCCTGTTTCAACGTCGACATATGGTTTTCATATTTCTCTTTGCGCTCGGCATCTTCTATCAGTTGCACAATCGTTTCTGAAAGCGTAATGCCGCGACGCTGCGCCAGGCCCGCGAGACGCTGCCAGACCATAAACTCCAGGTCGATAGACTTTTTACGGGTATGCTGATGCTCAGCATTAAAATGCCGTTTACGACGTGCGCGAATCGTCTGTTTAAGGCGGTTTTGCAGCGCCGGGTTCATATGCTGTTCAATCCAGCCCAGCACTCTTACCGGTTCGTTTTCCATACCCAGCAGGAGATCCACCGCCTCTTTCGCTGCGCTGGCTTCGACATACCGGGTGATCAGCTCGCCTTCGCGATGCTTCTTCACCAGATATTTCCACTTCCAGCCGCTTTCGAGGTTTTCGAGTTGTTGGTATTTCATTGCGATCTCAGGATGACCGTGTAACTCATTTCAGGATAACAGTTTTTTTTCGATTCGCTGAGAGGAAATAACCGTCTGTGACGCAGGGGGAGATTCTGCGGGGCAATAGTGGCATTTCCGGTGTGCTGCCCGGCCCATTACGCTATAATCTCGCCTTTTACATCTGACTAAAAAACCTCGACATTGACCATTAACAGACTTACATCACAAGCGCTTGTACCCGATACGGAAACCTTCCAGTCCCGGTTTGCTGAAATGGATGCCGGTTTTGCAGACGCGCTTGATTTTGAGGCGCTTCAGCCTCGCCTTCACGACGCTCTGAGCCAGCTCTGTGCTCCACGTCCTTTGAGTGATTTCCTGCTGGTAAAGGCGGATGAAGAGAAGCCTTTGCTGGAGCTTATCGCCGATACCGCGAAAGCCTTGCTGCCGCACCAGCCTGAACTGGCTGGCGGTCATTATCATATTGAAAACCAGCATGTGACGCTGACACCACCGAATGCGACTCCGGGCGATTTCGCCGTGCGTCGCGATGTGGTTGTAGCCACCTGGGCTGAAGCGGGCGAGCTGTTCGGCTGCGTCAGGCAATTTGCTGGTCAGATATCACTCGAGCCGGGGCTTGTGCACAAAGCGAACGGCGGCATTCTGGTCGTGCCGCTGAAAACACTGCTGTTGCAGCCGCTCTTGTGGCTGCGCCTGAAGCAGATGGTCGTCACGAAACGCTTTGACTGGGTCGCACCGGACGAGTCGCGTCCGCTGCCAGTCTCCCTCCCTTCGCTGCCTCTTAACCTTCGCGTCGTGCTGGTAGGCGATCGCGAATCACTGGCGGATTTCCAGGAGATGGAGCCGGTACTCGCGCAGCAAGCCATCTACAGCGAATATGAAGACGACCTGCAAATTGCTGACGAAGAAGATATTACACTCTGGTGCAGTTGGGTCTGCGCCCAGGCCGCACAGCTCGCGCTGCCCGCGCCGGCAAGCGACGCCTGGCCGCTCTTGATTCGTGAAGCCGTGCGTTATACCGGCGACCAGGAAACGCTGCCGCTCGATCCGCTCTGGATGGCGCGCCAGCTGAGTGAAGTCGCCGCTTTCTGCGATGAAAACACTTTCAGCGCGGTGCAATTTTCTGAGATGCTGGCACGCCGCGCCTGGCGTGAAGGGTATCTTGCCGAGCGTATGCAGGATGAAATCCTGCTCGGTCAGTTGCTGGTAGAAACCGAAGGCGAACGTATCGGTCAGATTAACGCGCTCTCGGTGGTTGAATTTCCAGGGCATCCGCGCGCGTTCGGCGAGCCGTCGCGTATCAGTTGCGTGGTGCATATTGGCGACGGCGAATTTACCGATATTGAACGCAAGGCTGAACTCGGCGGCAATATCCACGCCAAAGGCATGATGATCATGCAGGCGTTTCTGATGGCCGAGCTGGATCTGGAGCAGCAGATGCCCTTCTCCGCCTCGCTGACGTTTGAACAGTCCTACAGCGAAGTGGACGGCGACAGCGCCTCGATGGCAGAGCTGTGCGCGCTCATCAGTGCGCTGGCCAATGCGCCGCTTAATCAGCAGATTGCCATTACCGGCTCGGTAGATCAGTTTGGCCGCGCGCAGCCGGTCGGCGGTCTGAATGAGAAAATCGAAGGCTTCTTCACCGTCTGTCAGGCTCGCGGCTTAACGGGCAAACAGGGCGTGATTATTCCTTCCGCTAATGTGCGTCATTTATCGTTGAACCAGGCGATTCTGGACGCGGTAGATCAGGGGCAATTTTCCATCTGGGCCATTGATGATGTCACAGATGCGCTACCCTTATTAACAACTCTCCCGTGGGATGGCGAAGGTCAGACGACGCTGCTTGGCGTTATCGGCGAGCGAATTACGCAGGCGACGCAGCAGGATGTTCGTCAGCGTCCCTGGCCGTTGCGCTGGATGAACTGGTTTAACCACAACTGATCGGACTTGTTCAGCGTACACGTGTTAGCTAACCTGCGGGCTTCACTAAAATAAGGCATACTGAGAACATGGTAGACAAACGCGAATCCTATACGAAAGAAGACCTTCTTGCCTCCGGGCGCGGCGAGCTGTTTGGCGCGAACGGCCCGCAACTGCCGGCACCCAACATGTTAATGATGGACCGTGTGGTGAAAATGACCGAAACCGGCGGTAACTTTGATAAGGGTTACGTTGAAGCGGAACTGGATATCAACCCGGATATGTGGTTCTTTGGCTGCCATTTCATCGGCGATCCGGTAATGCCAGGCTGTCTCGGTCTTGACGCTATGTGGCAGCTGGTCGGCTTCTACTTAGGCTGGCTGGGCGGTGAAGGTAAAGGCCGCGCGCTGGGCGTGGGCGAAGTGAAATTCACCGGTCAGGTACTGCCGAGCGCGAAAAAAGTGACTTACCGCATCCACTTCAAACGTGTGGTAAACCGTCGCCTCGTGATGGGCATTGCCGATGGCGAAGTGCTGGTTGACGGCAAACAGATCTACACTGCGACTGACCTGAAAGTGGGCCTGTTCCAGGACACCTCCGCTTTCTGATAGCCATTTCCTTGCTTTCAGAAAGGCGAAACCTCCGCAATGCGGAGGTTTCTTTTTAAAGAGACAAGCTCACGCAATCTGAGCCCTGTCCTCCATGGCTTCTCGCCAGCCTCCCAGCCAATAAGACCTCTGATTCAGGGTCTGGTAGGGACACATTTCTTTCGAGCGTCCGGTGATACCGGCCTGATAACCACGATGATGTGCCCGTTCCAGGCGATCTCTTTTTTGTCTCTTCATGCCTCGTTTCCCTCATTTCAGGTCTGGTGGAAAAGAAAACAGTGATTACATTTTGCGCAATCACGCTTTACGAATACCTGTAAACCCGGGGAACGTCAATGCGCAAAATTCACGCCAATGTCATATTTGTGAGCTACTTTGGATAACATTTATACAAAAAATGAGGGCGCGATGAGCTTATCTGACTGGCATAAAAGAGAAAGCCGTCGCCCTTTTAAGAAGAAGACGACGGCCTTTTAACATCATTCAAATTTTTTATGGCTGACGCGCAACCTCATCAGCAATGGTTTTCGCCTGCTGCTGCCAGGCCTGCGCCAGCGTTTTTACCATTGCGTCATAGCCATCCTGCTGCTGCTTCAGTTCGGTGTAGAAAGGCCGCTTGATGAGCTGTCCTTTATGCTTAAGCAGCCATTCACCGCTGACGATCACCCGACCGTCATACCGGCCATGAAAGCCGGTCACGTTTACATTCAGGGTATCCTGCTCAGCCCCCAGCGGCTGGGCGGAAACCACCCAGCCCGGCAGCGTGGCGTTCAGGTTCGTCACCAGTGTATTGCGCAATTGCTGATCCAACGGGCTGGCCCACAGGTTCTGGCTGGCAATCACATACTGCACGTCGGTCGTCTGGTAGACCACGCCGTTACCCGCGAGATAATCAGGCACCGACACCTGCTCCACCCACAGCAGATGCTGGCTGTTCATCGGCGCGCTACGCGTCACCGGCGCCGTAGACGCCGGGAGCTGATACCAGGTGGTTTCCTCTGTGCTGCTGCAGGCACTCAATAGCGCTACGGCGACAAACGGGAGCCATTTTTTCATTCTTTCGCCCTCTTCGGCTGCGGATCCTTTTTCTCTTTCGATTCGAATACCAGCGCGTTGCTCTTCTCATTGAGCGTGCGCAGCACCGGCTGAAGCTCACGCAACACCTGATCCAGACGCTGCATATCCGCCACCATTTTGTTATAGGCGGCAGAGCCCGGCTGGAAGCCCTGCATGCTGCGGTTAAGCTCGCGCAGCGTTTTCTGCATATCTGCCGGCAGTTCCTGCGCCGACTGGCTGGAGGTCAGCTGGTTCAGGTTGTCGAGCGTCGTCTGCAGGCGGCGCATGGTGCGCTGGCTTTCCGAGAGCGTATTCGTGGCCTGTTCGATCATCGGGTTGAGCGGCAGATTGTTAATTTTATCCAGCGTATCCATCAGACGCTGCTGGATCTGCGCAAGCCCGCTGCTTACCGTCGGGATCACCGGGTAGCCATTAAAGCTCGCCATATCGGTGACCGGCGGCGCTTTCGGGTAGAAATCGAGATCGACAAAGAGCTGTCCGGTCACCAGATTGCCGGTTTTCAGCGTCGCACGCAGGCCTTTTTTCAGCAGATCGTGCATATGGCTCTCAATGTTCGGATCCTCGCCAATCTGATTCGCCAGACGCTCCGGCTCGATGCGTACCAGTACCGGAATACGGTAATCGGTGGTCACCGCCTGATGCAGGCCAGGCACAAAGAACGGCACCTGCGCGACGGTCCCGAGGCGGATACCGCGAAACTCTACCGGCGCGCCAGGCTGCAGGCCACGAATGGTATCTTTAAAGAACATCAGGTAATCGATATGTTTAGTATAAAGTGATTCCTGGATGCTGCGCTGATCGTCATAGAGCGTAAAAGCGGTTTTCTCGGCCACCGGCTGCCCAAGCTCCCAGCCGTCCGGCACGTCAAAACTGACGCCGCCGCTAAAGAGCGTGCTAAGCGATCCCATCTCCACGCGCATACCGGAGGAACTGAGATCGACTGCGATCCCGCTGTCTTTCCAGAAGCGCACGTTACTGGTCACCAAGCGATCGTTAGGTGCATTGATGAAAAGCTGATAGCTGATGGAGCGTTTTTGCGGATCAAAGGTGCTGGTTTCCACCGAACCGACGCGATAGCCGCGGAACAGCACCGGATCGCCCGGGTTAAGTTGCCCGGCTTTGCTGCTGTCGAGGATAACGCGAATCCCTTTCGCGTCCGGCGGTGCCAGCGGCGGCGCGTCGAGCAGCTTATACGATTCCGGCGCGCTGCCTTTCGAGCCTGGCTGAAGTTCGATATAGGAACCAGATAACAACGTGTTCAGCCCCGTAACGCCCTCACGCCCGATTTGCGGCTTAACCACCCAGAAGACGGAATCGCCATACAATAGCTTTTCCATTCCAGGATTCATGCGCGCTTTGATTTCAACATGATGTAAATCATCGGTCAGCACCGCGCTTTCCACAACGCCCACATCCACGCTGCGGCTCTTGATGGTGGTTTTCCCCCCTTCAATGCCTTCCGCGTTAGTGGTCATCAGCGTCACGACAGGTCCCTGGTGGCTGTAGTGATAAAACAAGATCCAGGCGCCGATAAGCGCGGTAATAATCGGGAAGATCCAGACGGGTGACCAGTTCTTCACCCGTTTAATCTTCGCTTCCCCGCGTTTATTTTCCATGTTCGGGTAACTCCTCATAGCTTGAATCAGGCTCACGGTCCCAGGAGAGACGCGGGTCAAAGGTCATCGCGGCGAACATAGTGATAATCACCACCATCGCAAACATGACCGCTCCCCAGGCCGGATAAATATTCATCAGCGCGCCCATACGAACCAGCGCGGACAGCACGGCAATAACAAAAACGTCGATCATCGACCAGCGGCCGACAAACTCCACCACTTCATACATCAGATGCATTCGCTCGCGCTCCTGACGGCCATAGCCTTTAGCATCAAGGCACAGCCAGCCGAGAGCGATCATCTTAAGCGTCGGCACCATAATACTGGCCAGGAAAATCACCAGCGCCACCGGGTAAGAGCCTTCATTCCAGATAAGGATCACGCCCGCGATAATGGTGGAAGGCATTCTGTCGCCCAGCAGATCGGTAATCATGATAGGCAACAGATTGGCGGGCAGATAAAGCATAATGGAGCAGACCAGCAGTGAGACCGTCCACTGAAGACTGTGTTTACGACGCACATGACCATGCGTATGGCAGCGCGGGCAGCGTCCCTCTTCGCCGGTAAGGATAGCGGTGCAGCACGGGCACGCGCGCAGCCCCTGGCGGATACCGGCAACACCTACTTTCAGTGGCTGAGATACTGTCGGCATCGGCGCGATATCATCCCAGAGCCAGCGGCGATCGACGCATTGAAAAGCGCGTAGTTGCAGGATGCAAAAGAGACACCAGGGAATAAAGCTGCTGCCAATGCCGATATCGCCATAGGCAATCAGCTTTACGAAGCTCACCAGCACGCCTGCGAGGAAAATTTCCGCCATGCCCCAGCTGCGCAACTGGAACAGCACACGGGCCATCGCGATTTTCAGTCGCGGCGGCAGCGTGACACGGTTGACCAGCAGAAGGATTGTCACCAGACAGAACGCGGGCACCAACTGCACAAACAGCATGAACAGCGAGCCGAGGCTCGCGTAGTCTTCATTAAACAGGACGCGCGGGATTTCAAGCAGCGTCACCTCGCTGCTGACGCCCGCCGCTTCCATATTGACGAAGGGAAAAAGATTGGAGAGCAGCAGCATGAACAGTGCCGCCAGCGCATACGCCGTAGGACGCTGGCGCGGTGCCGCCCACTCAACGACAAGCGTGGTGTCGCAGCGGGGACAATGCGCTTTTTGCCCCGGCTTCAGCGCCGGGAGCCTGACCAGAAGATCGCATTGCGGGCAGAGCATATGCTCGCCCGCATGATGACGTTCATGCATGCGGGTTCCTGAATAATCAGCCGTTTTTAAGTGATTCAAGATATTCCCAGCGCTCAAACGCTTCTTCCAGTGCCGCTTCGGCAGCGCTCAGCTGCGCAAGCACATCCTGCGTTACGTCGTGAGGCTGGTTAAAGAACGACGCATCGCTGACTTTCGCCTGCAATGCCTCAAGCTCTGCCTCCAGCGTCTCAAGACGGGCGGGCAACTGCTCCAGTTCGCGCTGCAAGTTATAGCTTAGTTTGTTGCTGCCTCGTTTGACAGTTTCTGCCTTCGACTCCGCCACAGGCTCCGCTTTCTTCGCGACCGGCTGCTGCATCGCGCGCGACGAGGCCTGCTGGCCGCGCGCATCGTGATAGCCGCCAACGTACTGGCCAATCCGGCCTTCGCCTTCGAAAATCCAGCATTCGGTCACGGTGTTGTCCACAAACTGACGGTCGTGGCTCACCAGCAGCACAGTGCCCTGATAGCTGTCGATAAGCTCTTCCAGCAGCTCCAGCGTTTCGACGTCGAGGTCGTTGGTCGGTTCATCGAGGATCAGCAGGTTGCTGGGTTTGAGGAACAGACGCGCCAGCAGCAGGCGGTTACGTTCACCGCCGGAGAGCGCGCGCACCGGCGTCATAGCGCGCTTCGGATGGAACAGAAAGTCCTGCAGATAGCCGAGCACGTGGCGCGGCTTACCATTGACCATTACTTCCTGTTTGCCTTCGGCCAGGTTGTCCATCACCGTGCGTTCCGGGTCGAGTTCCGCACGGTGCTGGTCGAAATACGCCACTTCCAGTTTGGTGCCGCAATGCACGCGGCCGCTGTCGGCTTTCAGCTGGCCGAGCATCAGTTTGAGTAGCGTAGTTTTACCGCAGCCGTTTGGCCCCACCAGCGCGATTTTATCGCCGCGCTGTACCTGGGCGGAAAAGTCTTTCACCAGCACTTTCTCGCCGACACGGTAATTGACGTTCTCCATCTCAAAGACGATTTTGCCGGAGCGGGTCGCCTCTTCCACCTGCATCTTCGCGCTGCCCATTACTTCACGGCGTTCGCCGCGTTCGCGACGCATCGCCTTCAGCGCGCGCACGCGGCCCTCGTTACGGGTACGACGCGCTTTGATGCCCTGGCGGATCCACACCTCTTCCTGCGCCAGCTTGCGGTCGAATTCCGCGTTTTGCAGCTCTTCGACGCGCAGCGCTTCTTCTTTCGCGACCAGATATTTGTCGTAATCACCCGGGTACGACACCAGCTTGCCGCGGTCGAGGTCAACGATGCGCGTCGCCATGTTGCGGATAAACGAACGGTCGTGCGAGATAAATACGATGCTACCGGAGAACGATTTCAGGAAAGTTTCCAGCCAGTCAATGGTCTCGATATCCAGATGGTTGGTTGGCTCATCGAGCAGCAGCACGCGCGGCGCGCTGACCAGCGCCCGGCCCAGCGCCGCTTTACGCAGCCAGCCGCCGGAGAGCGACGCGAGCGGCGTGTCGGCATCCAGCTCCAGCTGCGCCAGCACTTCCGTAATGCGGTTTTCGAGCTGCCACAAATCGTGGTGCTCCAGCATCTCCTGCACTTTCGCCAGTTCTGACAGGTTTTTCTCGCTCGGATCGGTCATGACCAGGTGCGAAATCTGGTGATAGCGCTTCAGGTATTCGGCCTGTTCCGCCACGCCTTCGGCGACGAAATCGTAAACGGTGCCCGCAACGTTACGCGGCGGATCCTGTTGCAGACGCGCAACGACCAGATCCTGTTCATAGACAATGCGACCATCGTCCAGCGGCAGCTCATGGTTGAGGATTTTCATCAGGGTCGATTTACCGGCCCCGTTGCGTCCTACCAGACAGACACGCTCATTTTCTTCGATATGCAGTTCGGCATTATCGAGCAGGGGCGCGTCGCTGAATGAGAGCCAGGCGCCATGCATACTGATTAACGACATAATGCTTTATTCCTTGGTCTGGTGAGTCACAAGCCAGCAGTTATGGATCTGGCGGTTGCGCGCGAAGTCCTGAGAGAGCGTTTTTTGTGTGATGTCTTGCGCTTTCAGGCCCAGGGCCGCAAGCCCTTCGTTATCCATACGGAAGCCACGCTTGTTATTGGAAAACATAATCGTCCCGTCGCGACGCAGCAGGCGCTTAAGATCTTTCATCAGGCGCAGATGATCGCGCTGCACGTCGAACGTCTCTTCCATACGCTTGGAGTTGGAGAACGTCGGCGGATCGATAAAGACCAGATCGAACTGTTCATTGCTCTCGGCAAGCCAGCTCAGGCAGTCGGCCTGAATCAGGCGATGCGCGCGGCCGCTCAGCCCGTTGAGACGTAAGTTGCGCTCAGCCCACTCCAGGTACGTGCGCGACATATCCACCGTCGTGGTGGAGCGCGCGCCGCCGAGGCCCGCATGCACGCTGGCACTGCCGGTATAGGAGAAGAGGTTCAGGAAATCTTTGCCTTTGCTCATCTGGCCGAGCATCCGACGCGCAATGCGGTGATCGAGGAACAGGCCGGTATCGAGATAATCCGTCAGGTTGACCAGCAGACGCGCGTTAAACTCATGGACTTCCATAAACTCGCCCTTCTGGGCCAGTTTTTCATACTGATTTTTGCCTTTCTGGCGTTCGCGGGTTTTCAGCACCAGCTTATTCGGCGCAAGGCCAAGCACCGAGAGCGTGGCGGCAATCACGTCGAACAGACGCTGGCGCGCTTTTTCCGGCTCGATGGTTTTCGGCGGCGCGTATTCCTGAATCACTACCCAGTCGGCGTAGCGGTCTACGGCCACGTTGTAATCCGGCAGGTCGGCATCATACAGGCGATAACATTCAATGCCTTCCTGTTTCGCCCACTTCTCCAGCTTCTTCAGATTTTTACGCAGGCGGTTAGCGTAATCCTCCGCCACCTGGGCCGGCGCTGCGCCCGGCTGCGTCGGCGCCAGACGATAGTTTTTCTGAACGCAATCAAGCGGGCCGTTTTTCGCTTTGAACTGGCGGTCTGCGCGCAGTTGGAGGCAGCTTAACAGCTCCGGCGAGGCGCTAAACAGCGACAGGTTCCAGCCGCCGAACTGGTTTTTCATAATGCGCCCGAGCAGGCTGTGCAGCGCGATCAGCGCCGGCTCGCTCTCCAGACGCTCGCCGTATGGCGGGTTGCTGATAACGGTGCCGGTCGGGCCTTCCGGCAGCGGATTGGTCAGACTCGTCACATCCTGCGCGGCGAAGGTAATGATATCGGCAAGACCGGCGCGACGGGCGTTGGTGCGGGCGCGCTCAATGACGCGCGCATCGTTATCGGAGCCGTAAAAACGCGAGGCATATTCGCTAAGACCGCGACGCGCGCGCACCTGCGCCTCGGTTTTCACCTCTTTCCACAGGCTTTCGTCATGCTGCGCCCAGCCGTTAAAACCCCAGTGGGTACGGTGCAGACCGGGTGCGCGATCGGTGGCGATCATTGCCGCTTCAATCAGCAGCGTGCCGGAGCCGCACATCGGGTCGAGCAGCGGCGTGCCCGGCTGCCAGCCGGAGCGCATCACAATCGCCGCCGCCAGGTTCTCTTTGATAGGCGCCTGGCCGGTGCGATCGCGATAGCCGCGCTGGTGCAGGCCTTCACCGCTAAGATCGATAGCAATGCTGGCGGTGTCTTTATTCAGCCAGACGTTAATGCGCAGATCCGGCAGCTCGCGATCCACGCTCGGGCGCGGCAAATTTTTACGGGTGAAAGCGTCGACAATCGCGTCTTTCACCTTCATGGCACCATACTGGCTGTTGCGGATGGTGTCGTTAAGTCCGCTGAAATGAACGGCAAACGTGGCGTCGGGCGCGAAAATGCTCGTCCAGTCGATAGCCTGAACGCCCAGATAGAGATCCAGATCGCTGTAAACCGCGCATTCGCCAAGCGGCAGCAAAATACGCGACGCAAGACGGCTCCACATCAGGCTTTGATAAACCAGAGCCGCATCGCCCTGAAAATGCACGCCTCCCTGAACCACCTGGCACTCTTGCGCGCCCAGGTTTTCCAGTTCAGTTTTTAACAGCTCTTCGAGCCCACGCGCCGTACTGGCAAACAAAGCATTCATATCGTCACTTCAGTAAAAAGAAAATAGTGGCGCATTATAGCCAATCCCGCACGCATGTCATAAAGTTGCCCTTCTATTTCTTATGCCGGGAGGGCATACGCCATGGTTTTATCGCAGCTTTTTATTCATCCGGTGAAATCGATGCGTGGGTTGCAGGTCTCCCACGCGCTGGCGGATGTCAGCGGCCTGACATTTGACCGCGCGTTTATGGTGACGGAAACCGATGGCACCTTTATTACCGCGCGCCAGTATCCGCAAATGGTGCTTTTCACGCCCGCGCTGCTGCCGGACGGGCTGCACCTCACCGCGCCGGACGGCAGCAGCGCAGCCATTCGCTTCAATGACTTCGCCACGCTTCCCGCGCCGACGGAAGTCTGGGGCAATCATTTCACCGCGCTTATCGCGCCCGAAAGCGTTAACCAGTGGCTGAGCGGCTTTTTTGGCCGCGATGTGCAACTGCGCTGGGTCGGCCCGTCGCTTACGCGCCGCGTAAAACTTCATCCCGGGGTACCGCTCGGTTTTGCCGATGGCTTTCCATATCTGCTCGCTAATGAAGCCTCGCTGCGCGATCTGCAAAAACGCTGCCCGGCGGGTGTAACGATGAATCAGTTCCGCCCGAATCTGGTTGTGACCGGCGTTGAGGCCTGGGCTGAAGATACCTGGAAAGTGATTCGCATTGGCGACGTGGTGTTTGATGTCGCCAAACCGTGCAGCCGCTGCGTTTTCACTACCGTCAGCCCCGAGCGCGGACGCAAACATCCGAGCGGCGAGCCGCTCGCGACGCTGCAAAAATTCCGCACGGCGCTGGATAACGGCGATGTCGATTTCGGCCAGAATCTCATTGCCCGCAACAGCGGCGTGATCCGCGCAGGCGATCGCGTTGAAGTCCTTTCGACCGGCCCGGCACGACTCTATGGCGCAGGTGAAGTGGAAGAGAGCGTGATGCCTGCGGCAAACGCAGCAGCGAAGGTTTCAGTCGAATGGGAAGGCAAAAGCTTTAGCGGAAATAATCAGCAGGTTGTGCTCGAGCAGCTTGAACAGCAGGGCATTCGTGTGCCCTACTCCTGTCGCGCCGGGATTTGCGGCAGCTGCCGCGTGACGCTGCTGGAAGGGGAAGTTACGCCATTGAAGAAAAGCGCGCTCAGCGATGACGGCACGTTCTTAAGCTGTAGCTGCGTGCCGGCAGGCCCGATACGGCTCGCGCGTTAAACCGCCTGATCAAGGCTCAGATGCGGGGCGCTCGCCAGCGGTTTGAGCCTGTCATTCATCACTTTAATCGCATCACCCAGTTGCATCGCGCGGCCCGCGAGCGTCAACGCAGGCTGCGCCAGCAGACAAAGCGTCGCGTTATCACCAGGCTCGACCACCAGAAGGCAGACCGCTTCGCCGCTGTCGCTCAGCCATACGCAGGCGGCATCACCACAGCTCGGCGACCATTCGGCGGCGTCGTGGGTTAAGAAATGCCAGCTTTTCGGCATCTGGGGTTTCAGGAAGCGGATAGCGACGAGGGCGTTCAGCACCAGTTCAGCGCGCTGTTCAGCGGCGAGAGGAAGTTCACGGCATTTTTCATCGAAGGAGAACCAGAGCGCGGCGTCATCAACGCAGAATCCCGAAGGATCGAACGCGTCAGGCGTCAACATTTTGCGGGCAAAACGCGAGCGAAACAGCATGCCGTTGGCCAGATCGAGCATCATACGGTCGTGCTCGTTATCATAATACCAGCGCCAGTTATCGTCCGGCTTTATACGCATCATTACCCCCCACCACGCTGAAACTCAAAATTATTTCCCTTATTTTGCCGCTTCGTTTATTCCCTCAATAATCTAAGACTATGACGTTTAAATTAGCAACAACCGCGGAATATAAAACAACCAGGGCTGAAAATAAAGCCCTGGCCGTCTCAGATAAGGAAATGCTTAAAGATGGGTCACAATTTCTTTTACAAGCGGCGGGCCTTTAAAAATAAAGCCGGAATAGATCTGAATAAGCGAAGCGCCAGCCGCCATTTTTTCCCGCGCGGCAATAACGGAATCAATACCGCCGACGCCGATAATCGGCAGGCGTCCTTGCAGCTCCTGGCTTAACAGGCGAATGATTTCCGTACTTTTTAATTGCAGAGGACGGCCGCTTAATCCGCCCGTTTCATCGCAATATTTCATACCCTGCACCAGGCTGCGATCGAGCGTCGTATTGGTTGCAATAACCCCATCAATATTATGACGCACCAGGCTATCGGCCACCTGGATCAATTCCTCAAGAGAAAGATCCGGCGCGATCTTTACCGCCACGGGTACATATTTATGGTGCTTTTGCGACAGCAATTGCTGCTGATTTTTAATGGCGACGAGAAGATCGTCCAGCGCCTCGCCATATTGCAGCGAGCGCAAACCCGGCGTATTGGGTGACGAGATATTAATCGCGATATACCCGGCGTAGGGGAAGACTTTTTCCATACAGATCAGATAGTCATCTTTACCCTGTTCTACCGGCGTGTCTTTATTTTTGCCGATATTAATGCCGAGCACGCCGTCAAAATGCGCTTTTTTGACGTTCTCCACCAGGTTATCCACGCCGAGATTATTAAAGCCCATGCGGTTAATCAGCCCTTCTGCTTCGACCAGGCGGAACAGACGCGGCTTGTCGTTGCCCGGCTGCGGGCGCGGCGTCACGGTGCCGATTTCCACCGATCCAAAGCCCATCGCGCCAAGGGCGTCAATGCACTCGCCGTTTTTATCAAGGCCCGCAGCAAGCCCCAGCGGGTTTTTAAACGTCAGCCCCATGCAGGTCACCGGTTTAGACGGCACTTTCTGGCGCAGCAGCGCTTCAAGAGGTGTGCCGGTAATGCGGCGCATTTGCTGGAAGGTCAATTCGTGAGCGCGCTCGGGGTCGAGCTGAAAAAGGGCTTTTCGAACGAAGGGGTAGTACATGAACTCTCCTGGATTCCCGGTGTGCAAACCGGGGCGCTATTATCTGCGATCCGCTTCACAAAGGGAATTGACCTGCGGCAAAAAAGGCCGTGTGAAAGCAAACGTTTTCTTTTTAGCGTCGTTTTATGCATTTTTCAGCAAAGCATCGCCACTATTTTTAGTTTCTCAAGGCCAGCCCCTCTGCCACTATCCTCTCATATTGTTATTAATGTTAATGAAAACCATTATTTTGGTTATAAGGAGGTGGTATGCGGGTTATTACTCTGGCGGGAAGCCCACGCTTTCCTTCACGCTCCAGCGCCCTGCTCTCGTATCTCGCAGGCGAGCTTACCCGACTGGATGTCGAGATCTGTCACTGGCATATCCAGAATTTCGCGCCAGAAGATTTACTCTACGCCCGCTTCGACAGCCCGGCGCTCCTGACGCTGATTGAACAGCTTCAGCAGGCCGACGGCGTCATCATCGCCACCCCCATCTATAAGGCCTCGTTTTCCGGCGCGCTGAAGACGCTGCTCGATCTCCTGCCCGAACGGGCGCTGGAGAAAAAAGTCGTGTTGCCGGTCGCGACCGGGGGTTCGGCCGGCCATCTGCTGGCGCTGGATTACGCGCTTAAACCTGTGCTTAACGCCCTGAAAGCGCAGGAGATCCTGCATGGTGTCTTCGCTGACGACACGCAAGTGCTGGATTACCACCATCAGCCGCGCTTTTCCCCGCAGCTACAAACGCGTCTTGACGATGCCCTCGACACTTTCTGGCAGGCGCTGACCCGCCGCCATCTGGCAACCCCTGCGCCGCAGTTCACAAGGAGAACGTTACATGCTTAATCTTTTGCGTCGTCACGCCGCACCACTGCTGGCAGCCAGCCTCGCGCTTTTTGCCGCAGGCGCCAGCGCCGCCGAGCCGCAGCCGGAGGCGCTGCGCATCGGCTATCAGAAAGGCTCTGTGAGCATGGTGCTGGCGAAAAGCCATCATCTGCTTGAGGAGCGTTACCCGAACACCAAAATCACCTGGGTGGAATTCCCGGCGGGCCCGCAGCTGCTTGAAGCGCTCAATGTCGGCAGCATCGATCTCGGCAGTACCGGCGACATTCCGCCGATCTTCGCTCAGGCGGCGGGCGCCGATCTGGTCTATGTCGGCAGCGAGCCGCCGAAACCGAAAGCCGAGGTGTTGCTGGTGGCGGAAAACAGCCCGATTAAAAGCGTCGTCGACCTGAAAGGCCATAAGGTCGCGTTCCAGAAAGGCTCCAGCTCGCACAATCTGCTGCTGCGCGCGTTGCAAAAAGCCGGCCTGAAATTTACCGATATTCAGCCGGTCTATCTCACGCCCGCCGATGCGCGCGCCGCGTTTACGCAGGGTAACGTCGACGCCTGGGCCATCTGGGACCCGTACTACTCCGCCGCGCTCATTCAGGGCGGCGTGCGGGTGCTGACCGACGGCACCGATCTCGATCTCACCGGATCGTTCTACCTCGCCTCGCGCCCCTATGCCGAAAAATATGGTCAGTTCCTGACAGGCGTGCTGGAGAGCTTCAGCGAAGCGGACGCCCTGACGCGCAGCCAGCGCAAAGAGAGCGTGAAACTGTTCGCGCAAAGCATCGGGCTGCCGGAGCCGGTCATTGAGCTCTATTTCGATCACCGCCCGCCGACGCGTATCACGCCCGTGAATGAAGAGACGGCCGTGCGCCAACAGCACACCGCCGATCTGTTTTATGACAACCATCTGGTCCCGAAAAAAGTCGATATCCGCAGCCGCATCTGGTCCGGCGCTACTGAAGGAGCGAAATCATGAGTCTGAATCTGTTCTGGTTTTTACCCACCCACGGCGATGGTCACTATCTTGGCAGCGACGCAGGGGCTCGCCCGGTTGATCATGGTTATTTGCAGCAAATTGCCCAGGCCGCTGACCGCCTCGGATTTACCGGCGTGCTGATCCCAACCGGGCGCTCCTGCGAGGACGCCTGGCTGGTCGCAGCCTCGATGATCCCGGTCACCCAGCGGCTGAAATTCCTGGTGGCGCTGCGCCCGTCGGTGGTATCGCCGACCGTGGCGGCGCGGCAGGCAGCGACGCTGGACAGGCTCTCTAACGGCCGCGCGCTCTTTAACCTGGTGACCGGCAGCGATCCGCAGGAGCTGGCCGGTGACGGCGTGTTCCTTGATCACACGGCGCGTTATGAGGCGTCGGCCGAATTTACCCGCGTCTGGCGCCGCCTGCTCGAAGGCGAGAAGGTCGATTTTGAAGGTAAGCATATTAAGGTGCGCGGCGCGCAGCTGCTGTTCCCACCGGTACAGCAACCGCGCCCGCCGCTCTACTTCGGCGGATCGTCCGACGTGGCGCAGGATCTGGCTGCCGAGCAGGTCGATCTCTACCTGACCTGGGGCGAGCCGCCGGAGCAGGTAAAAGAGAAGATAGCCCAGGTGCGCGCCAAAGCGGCAGCCCACGGACGCACGGTACGCTTCGGCATTCGCCTGCATGTGATTGTGCGTGAAACCACGGAAGAAGCATGGCAGGCCGCCGACCGGCTGATCGCCCATCTCGACGACGAAACGATCGCCAAAGCGCAGGCGGCGTTCGCGCGTCAGGACTCCGTCGGCCAGCAGCGCATGGCGGCGCTGCACGGCGGTCGGCGCGACCAGCTTGAGATCAGCCCGAACCTCTGGGCGGGCGTCGGTCTGGTGCGCGGCGGCGCGGGCACAGCGCTGGTGGGCGATGGCCCAACGGTGGCGGCGCGCATTAATGAATACGCAGCGCTTGGCATCGACAGCTTTATTCTCTCCGGTTATCCGCATCTGGAAGAGGCGTACCGGGTCGGTGAGCTTTTATTCCCGCATCTCGATGTCGCCATCCCGGACGTGCCGCAGCCGCGCCCGCTCACGGCGCAGGGCGAAGCGGTAGCCAATGAGTTTATACCGCGCCGGGTGGCGCAGAGTTAAGGAGGCTGCATGACAAGCGCTTCGCAAAAATGGCTCCAGCGCGCCGCCCCGTGGGTGTTGCCGGTGGGAATTATTGCCGTCTGGCAGCTCGCCTCCCAGACGGGCTGGCTGTCGACGCGTATTCTGCCATCGCCGGAAAGCGTGGTGGAAACGTTCTGGCGGCTGACGGCGAGCGGCGAGCTTTGGCAGCACCTGGCGATCAGCAGCTGGCGCGCGCTGGTGGGTTTTTCCATCGGCGGACTGATTGGGCTGGTGCTCGGGCTTATCAGCGGGCTGTCGCGCTGGGGCGAACGGCTGCTCGACAGCTCCATCCAGATGCTGCGTAACGTGCCGCATCTGGCGCTGATCCCGCTGGTGATTTTGTGGTTCGGCATCGACGAGAGCGCCAAAATTTTTCTGGTGGCGCTCGGCACGCTGTTCCCGATCTATATCAACACCTGGCACGGCATTCGCAATATTGACAGCGGTCTGCTGGAGATGGCGCGCAGCTACGGGCTTTCGGGTTTCAGCCTGTTCCGGCAGGTGATTTTACCAGGCGCCCTGCCCTCGATTATGGTCGGGGTGCGCTTCGCGCTCGGGCTGATGTGGCTGACGCTTATCGTGGCGGAGACGATTTCGGCGAACGCCGGCATTGGCTACCTCGCGATGAACGCGCGCGAGTTTTTGCAAACCGACGTGGTGGTGGTGGCGATTATTCTCTACGCCCTGCTCGGCAAGCTCGCGGATCTCAGCGCCCGCCTGCTTGAGCGCGTCTGGCTGCGCTGGCACCCCGCTTACCAGACTAAAGAGGCTAACGCATGACGACATCACGACTCAACCAGGGAACGCCGCTGCTGCTGGAAGGCGTGACCAAACGCTACGGCGCGAAGACCATCCTTAACGCGCTGGATCTGCATATTCCCGCCGGGCAGTTTGTGGCGGTGGTCGGGCGCAGCGGCGGCGGCAAGAGCACGCTGCTGCGCCTGCTCGCCGGGCTGGAAACGCCAGACGGCGGAGAACTGCGCGCCGGGAACGCGCCGCTTGCCGACGTGCGCGAGGATACGCGGATGATGTTTCAGGATGCGCGACTGCTGCCGTGGAAAAAGGTGCTGGATAATGTCGGGCTGGGGCTTACAGGCGACTGGCAGCCTGCGGCGCGCCGGGCGCTGGAAGAAGTAGGCCTGGCCGACCGCGCGAACGACTGGCCCGCCGCGCTTTCCGGCGGACAAAAGCAGCGCGTGGCGCTGGCGCGCGCGTTGATTCATCGCCCCGGCCTGTTGCTGCTTGATGAGCCGCTCGGCGCGCTGGATGCGCTGACGCGCCTTGAGATGCAGGAATTGATTGTGTCGCTGTGGCGCGAGCACGGTTTTACGGTGCTGCTGGTGACGCATGACGTGAGCGAATCGGTGGCGATGGCGGAGCGGGTGTTGTTAATCGAAGACGGGAAAATTGGGCTGGATGTGGCCGTGGATTTGCCGCATCCACGTCACCACGGCACGCCGCGTCTGGCGGAGCTGGAAGCACAGGTATTGAACCGGGTGATGTGTAAAACGCCTGCGCCGGTGCGGGCAGTCAAGGTAGGGTAATTCGTTATCGATAAAAGAAAGGCGGGTGCGCTTACGCTTACCCGCCCTACAATGCTGACAGGGTGTTATGTAGGGTGGGTAAGCGCAGCGCACCCACCACCCTATATCAGCCCATTACGCCAGCGCCTTGCTCACTTTCTCATACAGATCGCCGGACAGCTTCGGCAGCGCCTTCAGCTCCTCCAGCGCCGCGCGCATCAGCGCCTGACGTTTTTCGTCATAACGCTTCAGGCGGATCAGCGGCTCAATCAGACGCGACGCCACCTGCGGGTTGCGGGTATTCAGCTCAATCAGCATATCCACCAGGAAGCGGTAGCCGCTGCCATCTTCGGCATGGAACGCCGCCGGGTTGTTAGTGGCGAACGCGCCCACCAGCGCTCGCACGCGGTTCGGGTTGCCGAGGCTGAAGGAACGGTGCTCCAGCAGCGCGCGAACCTTGCTCACCCCCCCTTTCGCCGGGCTCATCGCCTGCAACATAAACCACTTGTCCATCACCAGACCGTCGTGGTGCCACTTGTCATCGTATTCGGCGAGCAGCGTATCGCGGCACGGCAGCTGCGCTGACACAGCGGCGGCCAGCGCTGCCAGCGCGTCGGTCATGTTGTCCGCGTCGTGATACTGGGTTGAGACCAGCTTGTCAGCCAACTGCGCGTCGCCAAACGCCAGATAATGCAGGCAGGTGTTACGCAGCGCGCGTTTGCCGATATCCGCGTGATCGATACGGTAACCGGTGAGTTTATGGGCGTTGTAGACCGCCAGCAGTTCATCGGCAAGCTCGGTCGCCAGCGTACGGGTCAGCGCGTCATGCACCGCCGCAATAGCCTGCGGATCGATGGTCTGGAACAGCTCGGCGATTTCGTTTTGCGACGGCAGCGTCAGGATCTCCGCCGCCAGCGCCGGATCGATGGTTTCGTCAAGCAGGATTGCGCGGAAAGCGTCCGCCACGTGCAACGGCAGCGACAGCGGCTGCTGCTGCTGATAACGCGCGACGTTGAGCTTGATATGGGTCGCCAGCAGGCTCTGCGCCGCATCCCAGCGCGAGAAATCGTTACGCGCGTGACGCATCAGGAACGTTAACTGCTGGTCGCTCCATTTATATTCCAGCTTCACCGGCGCGGAGAATTCGCGCAGCAGCGACGGCACCGGCTGGAAGTAAACGTTATCAAAGACGAACGTCTGCTCCGCCTGCGTCAGGTTCAGCACATGGTGCACCGGATGCCCGTCTTTTTGCAGCGGGATAACCTTGCCTTCGTTGTCATACAGCTCGATATCGAACGGAATATGCAGCGGCAGTTTTTCCGGCTGATCCGCCGTCGGCGGCGTGCGCTGGCTTAACGTCAGCGTGTACTGCTCGGTTTGCGGATTGTAATCATCCTGCACGGTGACAATTGGCGTGCCGGACTGGCTGTACCAGCGGCGGAAATGTGAGAGATCGACATTCGACGCGTCTTCCATCGCCTGAACGAAATCGTCGCAGGTGGCGGCGCTGCCGTCGTGACGCTCGAAGTAGAGCTGCATTCCTTTCTGGAAATTTGCTTCGCCAAGTAGCGTATGGAGCATACGGATGACTTCGGAACCCTTCTCATACACGGTCAGGGTGTAGAAGTTATTCATCTCAATGACCATGTCCGGGCGAATCGGGTGCGCCATCGGGCTTGCGTCTTCGGCGAACTGCATCGCACGCATGGTGCGCACATTGCTGATGCGGTTGACCGCGCGGGAGCCGAGATCGGAGCTGAACTCCTGATCGCGAAAGACGGTCAGCCCCTCTTTCAGGCTCAGTTGGAACCAGTCACGGCAGGTGACGCGGTTGCCGGTCCAGTTGTGGAAATATTCGTGGCCGATAACGCGCTCAATGTTGAGATAGTCTTTATCCGTCGCGGTTTCAGCGCGGGCCAGCACAAATTTGGAGTTAAAGACATTAAGCCCTTTGTTCTCCATCGCGCCCATGTTGAAGAAATCGACCGCGACTATCATATAAATGTCGAGATCGTATTCCAGCCCAAAGCGCTCTTCGTCCCACTTCATTGAGTTTTTCAGCGAGGTCATCGCCCAGCCGGCGCGATCCAGATTGCCGCGGTCTACATAAAGCTCCAGCGCCACGTCGCGGCCGGAGCGGGTGGTGAAGGTATCGCGCAGCACGTCAAAATCACCCGCCACCAACGCAAACAGGTAGCACGGTTTCGGGAACGGATCTTCCCACTGCATCCAGTGGCGGCCATCTTCCAGCTCGCCCTGCGCCATGCGGTTACCGTTGGAGAGCAAATACGGGTATTTCGTTTTATCGGCGATGATTTTAGTGGTAAAGCGCGCCAGCACATCCGGGCGGTCCAGATACCAGGTGATGTGACGGAAGCCTTCGGCTTCGCACTGGGTGCAGAGCGCTTCGCCAGACTGATACAGCCCTTCCAGCGCCGTGTTCGCCGCCGGGTTGATGTCGTTGACGATTTTTAGCGTGAAGCGCTCCGGCAGGTTTTCCAGCACCAGCGCGCCCTCTTCCAGACGGTGATGCGTCCAGGGTTGCCCATCCACCTCAACCGAAATCAGGGTAAGGTCTTCGCCATCCAGACGCAGCGGCGCGTTCTCCGCCACGCGGCGGTTGATCTGACTGACCGCAGTGACCCGCGTTCTGGCGGCGTCGAGGTCGAAGGTCAGATCAATGTCGGTAATCAGGTAATCCGGCGCACGGTAGTCGTGGCGGTATTTTGCTTGTGGCTGTTGAGTCATAAAAAACCTTATCCAGGGTCCGTATGGTTACGTCTCCAGTCTATTCCTGTTGCGTTAATGTTGCCACGCAGAATCTTTCACTTTTCAGCGGCTACCGCGCAGATTGCTACATTTAAGTAACATGCGGCACAAATTGCCCTCGACCCGCTTCGCCGGTTGTGTTGTGATCCTGCTTCAATAAACCGATAATCAGGGTATACTCCTGCGTCTTTATCTGCTTATGCCACTGATAGACACGCGCCTGTGAGAGGATGCCAGTTCGCACCATGACACAATACGCTTCCCCCCTATTGCAAACGCTGCTGGATACGGACGCCTATAAGCTGCATATGCAGCAGGCGGTGTTTCACCACTATTATGACGTGCATGTCGCAGCGGAATTTCGCTGCCGGGGTGACGACCTGCTGGGCATTTATGCTGACGCTATCCGCGAGCAGGTCGATGCCATGCAGCATCTGGCGCTTTCAGACGCCGAGTATCAGTGGCTCTCCGGGCTGCCGTTTTTCCGGGCCGACTATCTGCAGTGGCTGAAAACGTTCCGTTATGACCCGACGCAGGTGCAGATCCGCAACGACAGCGGCAAGCTGGATATCCGCTTAAGCGGCCCGTGGCGCGAAGTCATTATGTGGGAAGTGCCGCTGCTGGCCGTGATTAGCGAACTGGTGCATCGCTATCGTTCGCCGGAAGCGAGCGTCGGCCAGGCGCTGGCGCATCTCGAAGTGAAACTCGATGATTTCCGCACCATGACGGACGGGCTGGATTTAAGCGCTTTCCGTCTGATGGATTTCGGCACCCGCCGCCGTTTCTCGCGCGATGTCCAGCAGGCGATAGTTGAACGCCTTAAGCTGGAGCCGTGGTTTATCGGCACCAGTAACTACGATCTCGCCCGCCGTCTCTCCCTGACGCCGATGGGTACGCAGGCCCACGAATGGTTCCAGGCGCATCAGCAAATCAGCCCCGATCTCGCGAACAGCCAGATTGCGGCGTTGCAGGCGTGGCTTGACGAATACCCGGATATGCTCGGCATCGCGCTGACCGACTGTATTACGATGGACGCCTTCCTGCGCGATTTCGGCCCGGAGTTCGCCGGGCGTTACCAGGGGCTGCGCCACGACTCCGGCGATCCGGTGCAGTGGGGCGAGAAAGCCATCGCGCACTACCAGCAGCTCGGCATCGATCCGCTCAGCAAAACGCTTATCTTCTCTGATAACCTCGATTTCGCGAAAGCCATTGAGCTCTATCGCCACTTCGCGGACCGCGTGAAGCTCGGCTTTGGTATCGGCACCCGCCTGACCTGCGATATCCCGCACGTGAAGCCGCTCAATATCGTGATTAAGCTCGTTGAGTGTAACGGCCGTCCGGTGGCAAAGCTCTCCGACAGCCCAGGCAAAACGATTTGTCACGATAAGGCGTTTGTCCGCGCGCTGCGCAAAGCCTTCGATCTTCCTCAGGTGCGTAAAGCAAGCTGATGTTTTCTCAAAGGGAGCCGCGCGCTCCCTGGTTTTCCCTCTCCTTTGCGATTTCTTTTTCCCGCACCGCGAATTCTGCTTGTCTGATGGCGTATGCCAGGTAACATAGATAACCCCCCGTCCGGGTGGAAAATGTTATTTTTGACCATTAACCAGAGAGAAAATTATGAGCGTTGTGCCTGTAGCCGACGTACTCCAGGGCCGTGTTGCCGTTGACAGTGAAGTCACCGTGCGCGGGTGGGTGCGTACCCGAAGAGATTCAAAAGCTGGCATCTCCTTCCTCGCCGTTTATGACGGTTCCTGCTTTGATCCGATACAGGCTGTCATTAATAATTCTCTGCCCAATTACAATGAAGAGGTTTTACACCTCACGACGGGCTGCTCGGTTATCGTCACCGGCAAGGTGGTGGAATCCCCGGGCGAAGGCCAGAGCTTTGAGCTGCAGGCAACCCAGGTGGAAGTGACCGGCTGGGTGGACGATCCGGACACCTACCCGATGGCGGCCAAGCGCCACAGTATTGAGTATCTGCGTGAAGTCGCGCACCTGCGCCCGCGTACTAACCTGATAGGTGCCGTGGCTCGCGTACGCCACACGCTGGCGCAGGCGCTGCACCGTTTCTTCCACGAGCAGGGCTTTTTCTGGGTCTCCACGCCGCTTATCACCGCGTCGGATACCGAAGGCGCGGGTGAAATGTTCCGCGTCTCGACGCTGGATCTGGAAAACCTGCCGCGCGACGCGCAGGGCAAAATCGATTTCGATAAAGACTTTTTCGGTAAAGAAGCGTTCCTGACCGTGTCCGGCCAGTTGAACGGCGAAACCTACGCCTGCGCGCTGTCGAAAGTCTATACCTTCGGCCCAACCTTCCGCGCTGAAAACTCCAACACCAGCCGCCACCTGGCGGAGTTCTGGATGCTGGAGCCGGAAGTGGCGTTCGCCAACCTGAACGATGTCGCGGGTCTCGCGGAAGCGATGCTGAAATATGTCTTCAAAGCGGTGCTCGATGAACGCATGGACGACATGAAGTTCTTCGCCGAACGCGTGGATAAAGAAGCCATTGAGCGTCTGGAGCGTTTCATCTCTGCCGACTTCGCGCAGGTGGATTACACCGACGCGGTCGCTATTCTTGAGAAGTGCGGCGAGAAATTCGAGAACCCGGTTTACTGGGGCGTGGATCTGGCGTCCGAGCATGAGCGTTATCTCGCTGAGAAACACTTTAAAGCGCCGGTCGTTGTTAAAAATTACCCGAAAGACATCAAGGCGTTTTATATGCGCCTTAACGAAGATGGTAAAACCGTGGCGGCGATGGACGTACTCGCGCCGGGCATCGGTGAAATCATCGGCGGCTCCCAGCGTGAAGAGCGCCTCGACGTGCTGGATGCGCGTATGGAAGAGATGGGTCTTAATAAAGAAGACTACTGGTGGTATCGCGACCTGCGCCGTTATGGCACCGTGCCGCATTCCGGCTTTGGTCTCGGCTTTGAACGTCTGATCGCCTATGTTACCGGCGTTCAGAACGTGCGCGATGTAATTCCCTTCCCGCGTACACCGCGCAACGCGAACTTCTAATCCTCAAAAGGCCAGCGACATGCTGGCCTTTTTTCTGCCTGCACCGTGTTGTTCATTTTCTATTACGGTTTCACGGAAAATGAGACTATACAAAAAATCATCAATTGTCTGATGGCGATTTTTTGCACCGCTTCGCCATAGCATATTTGCACACAACTTCCACAGACATCTGGCCTTCCATCCATCTCATCCAGTATAAAACTCTTGTTGATTACAATTGTATAAAAATGCGCCTTATCTAAATTAATAATAAGTTTTTCATATATATAAGAAAGGAATGGCCGAAATTTATTCACTTAAGTAATAAATTTGAGGTCTCTCACAAAGTTCCCTTTCATTAATAAATTTTTACACAATATTTCTTTTTGTTACCTGATTAAGGCATTTGTAGCACTTTCCGGGTAGCGAAACGATTATATGAATGGAAAGATGCCAGACAGACACAGAAAGACACCAAACTCTCATCAATAGTTCCGTAATGAATTATTGACGGCAGTGGCAGGTGTTCAAAAAAACCAATGAGGGTAATAAATAATGATGAAGCGCAATATCCTGGCAGTGGTTATCCCTGCCCTGCTGGTAGCCGGTGCAGCAAACGCTGCAGAAATCTATAACAAAAACGGCAACAAAGTAGACATCTACGGTAAAGCGGTAGGTCTGCACTATTTCACTAAAGATAACGGCGCAAAAGGTTATGATGGCAATGGCGACAGAACCTATGCCCGTCTTGGTTTTAAAGGCGAAACTCAGATCAACGACCAACTGACCGGTTACGGCCAGTGGGAATATAACTTCCAGGGCAGCAACTCAGAAGGCGGCACTGACTCTCAAAAAGGTAACAAAACCCGTCTGGCATTTGCGGGCCTGAAATTTGGCGACTTCGGCACTTTCGACTACGGTCGTAACTATGGCCTGGTATACGACGCCATCGGCGTAACCGATATGCTGCCGGAATTCGGTGGTGATACCGGTCCTAGCGACAACTTCTTCGCAGGTCGTCAGGGCGGCCTGGCCACTTACCGTAACAGCAATTTCTTTGGTCTGGTTGATGGTCTGAGCTTCGGTCTTCAGTACCTGGGCAAAAACGAGCGCGCAAAAACTGGCGGCTCAATTGACGATATTCAGCGTTCTAATGGTGACGGCTGGGCAACCTCTCTGGGTTACGAATTCGACGGCTTCAGCGTAATCGGTGGTTACGGCGCAGCAGATCGTACCAATGCACAGGAATCTCTGGCTCGCGGTAAAGGCGCTAAAGCTGAGCAGTGGGCGACTGGCGTGAAATATGACGCTAACAACATCTATCTGGCCGCGCTGTACGGTGAAACCCGTAACGCGACCCGCATCGATGGCGGTTTCGCAAACAAAACTCAGGACTTCTCAGTTGTAGCACAGTATCAGTTCGATTTCGGTCTGCGTCCGTCCATCGCTTACTACAAATCTAAAGCGAAAGATGTTGAAGGCATCGGTAGCGAAGATTACATCAACTACGTAGAAGTAGGTGCCACTTACTACTTCAACAAAAACATGTCTACCTATGTTGATTACATCATCAACCAGATCGACAGCGACAACAAACTGGGCGTTGGTTCTGACAACACCGCTGCAGTGGGTATCGTTTACCAGTTCTAATCAGCACAACCTTGTTGTCTGATAGCGAAAAAACAGGGCTTCGGCCCTGTTTTTTTATGTGTAAAAGAAAATTCTGCCAACTTTTGCGATCCACGTAACTTTTCCGGGCAAACGGTTGGCATTTTGTAAATCTCCCGTTAACCTGATAGCGAATTTCCCTTCTGAAATCACAATGGAACCTCGTCATGTTTGAGAACATTACCGCCGCCCCAGCCGACCCGATCCTTGGCCTGGCCGATCTGTTTCGTGCCGACGATCGCCCAACCAAAATTAACTTAGGTATTGGTGTTTACAAGGATGAAACCGGTAAGACCCCGGTTCTGACCAGCGTAAAAAAAGCAGAACAATATCTGCTGGAAAATGAAACCACCAAAAACTACCTCGGCATTGACGGTATTCCCGAATTTGGCCGCTGCACGCAGGAACTGCTGTTCGGCAAAGGCAGCCATATCATCAGCGATAAACGCGCCCGCACGGCGCAGACCCCAGGCGGCACCGGCGCGCTGCGCGTCGCGGCGGATTTCCTCGCCAAAAACACCGACGTCAAACGCGTCTGGGTCTCTAACCCGAGCTGGCCGAACCATAAAGGCGTGTTTAACTCCGCCGGGCTGGAAGTGCGTGAGTACGCTTATTACGACGCCGCCAATCATTCTCTGGATTTCGACGGCCTGTTAAATAGCCTGCAGGAAGCTCAGGCGGGCGACGTGGTGCTGTTCCACGGCTGCTGCCACAACCCGACCGGTATCGACCCGACGCTGGATCAGTGGGAACAGCTCGCGAAACTGTCCGTCGAGAAAGGCTGGCTGCCGCTGTTCGATTTCGCCTACCAGGGCTTCGCCCGCGGTCTGGAAGAAGATGCTGAAGGCCTGCGCGCGTTTGCCGCGCTGCATAAGGAACTTATCGTCGCGAGCTCGTTCTCCAAAAACTTTGGCCTGTACAACGAGCGCGTAGGGGCCTGTACGCTGGTCGCGGCGGATGCCGATGCCGCAGACCGCGCCTTCAGCCAGATGAAATCCTGCATTCGTGCCAACTACTCCAACCCGCCGGCACACGGCGCGTCAGTGGTCGCGACCATTCTCAGCAACGACGCGCTGCGCGCCATCTGGGAACAGGAGCTCACCGATATGCGCCAGCGTATCCAGCGTATGCGTCAGCTGTTTGTGAACACGCTGGCGGAGAAAGGCGCAAACCGCGATTTCAGCTTTATTACCAAACAGAACGGCATGTTCTCATTCAGCGGTCTGACCAAAGAACAGGTGCTGCGTCTGCGTGAAGAGTTTGGCGTGTACGCGGTCGCGTCCGGGCGCGTAAACGTGGCGGGCATGACGCCGGATAACATGGCGCCGCTGTGCGAAGCCATCGTCGCGGTGCTCTAATCGCTGCGTAAAGATACAAAAAGGGCCGCACAGTGCGGCCCTTTTTATTGGGAAACAGATTACCAGACCGGCATTTCATCCTGCAGAAACGGATTGTGCAGGCGCTCGTGGCCGAGCGTGGACATCGGGCCGTGCCCAGGAATAAACGTCACGTCATCGCCAAGCGGCAGCAGCTTACGTTTGATGGCATCGATAAGCTGACTGTGATCGCCGCGCGGGAAATCGCTGCGCCCCACTCCGCCTTTAAAGATGACGTCGCCAGAAACCAGCAAACGAGACTGCGCGTCGAAAAAGACGATGTGCCCCGGCGTGTGGCCCGGGCAGTGCAGCACGGCAAGCGTTATATTGCCGACGTTCACCGTATCGCCTTCATTAAGCCAGCGGTCTGGCGTCAACGGCTGGCACTCATCGAGACCAAACATGCGGCTCTGCGCAGGCAGGCCCTGAAGCCAGAACTCATCTTCTTTTTCCGGGCCGATGATGGGGATGCCGTAGTGTGCCGCAAGCTCCGCCGCCGCGCCCACGTGGTCGAGATGACCATGCGTCAACAGGATCTGCTGCAGCGTCACGCCAATACGGGCGACTTCTTCCTTGATACGCTGCGCATCGCCGCCCGGGTCCACCAGCGCCGCCTGTCGCGTCTCCTCACACCAGATTAACGAGCAGTTCTGCGCGAACGCCGTAACCGGAATAATATGATAGTTCATACCGCTCCTTTTACCCGGCGCGCTGCCGGGGTCGTTAATTACCAGTGCCTTAGCGGCCCGGTATCAATATGCACAAAGTTACTGCTGGGGTAGTATCCTACACCACCGGCGCGCAGAGATAACGCCGCTTTGCGAATATTGCTTAACGAAATACCTTCGATATGAAAATCCATGGCCTGGCCTTTGGTGTGGTAACTATGCTTAGCCACACCGCGGCTTTTGGATCGCAGTTCGTTGTTGGTATCAACGGAACGATAGCCGGAGATCAGCTGTACCGGTTTACGGGTGCCGAGCAGCCCCTGCAAACGGAAAAGCTGGTCAAATAAACGGGGATCAATCGCTTTTACCTTGTTTGCCCGGTAATCACGAAAGAAATGATTAAGCTTTGCTAATTCATCCTGAATATAGCCCCGGCCATCGAAAAACTCGGCCTTAATGGATTCGCCAGTATGTAAATTATTGAGCGTAAGAATACGCGGTCGTGGCGTCGACAGGGTAGCAAATGCAGGCGTGGGCAGTATCGCAGCGCCTAAAGCGGCGCCGCCAATCGTCAGCAGTTTGCGGCGATGAGCGTCAATTTTATCCATGATATTCAGGTCTACAATCAAATGAACAATAACTATGCACTTCTGGCGCACGAGTGGCACCATAACCGCCAGCCGGAGGGGAGTCAATACGGGTCAAAGCCGCGAATAACGGGCCTTTTTTCACGTTTGGCCCGTTTTCGCTTCACATAGAGCAGGTTAAGTCCGCGGAATTAAACCTGTTAGCGGATGAGTTGTTCCACTTTTGGGAGGATTTGTGCGCCCGATCGCGCGGTGTGATCGTAATTGTAAATATCTGTACGATACTGCGGACGTCCGTCCTCGCCGATAAACGCGGTCAGATAATAGAGGTTCACCGGAATGGTCTGTGGAATATTCACGTAGCGCGTATTCCCCTCTTTCAGCGTCTGCGAAATGCGCGAATCATTCCATCCAGCATCCTGCAGCAGCATATTGGCCAGTTCAGAAGCTTTATTCACACGCACGCAGCCGGAGCTGAGCGCCCGCGCATCGCGCTGGAAGAGATTGTGGTTCGGCGTATCGTGCAGATAGATAGCATCTGAGCTCGGCATGTTGAACTTATACCGCCCGAGCGAGTTATGCGCGCCCGGCGCCTGCTGGAAACGGAAAGGCAGATTAGACGGCGTAATCGTTGCCCAGTCCACCATCCACGGATCCACCACGTCCGCGTTGCTTCCCCAGCCGTTCAGCACCGTATAGCCGTGGCTCTCCAGATACCCTGGATCATTCCAGACTTTCGGCAGGATATCTTTGCGGGCGAGCGTTGGCGGCACGTTCCACGGTGGATTGACCACTACATTATTGAGCGCGCTACTCATCAGCGGCGTTTTGCGATCAGGTCTGCCGACGATAACGCGCGACGCCAGCACCTGATTGCCATTCTGATAATAGACCAGAGAATACTCGGGAATATTTACCATGATGCCGGTGCTGAGTTTGCCGGGCAGCAGGCGCAGACGCTGAATATTGAGCGCCAGCAGCGCTGCGCGCTGCGCGGGCGTCACGTTCAGCCAGTCGCGGGTAGACTCACCGATAACGCCATCCGCGCCCAGCCCCTGCCATTTCTGAAAACGTTTGACCGCCGCGACCAGATCTTTATCGTAAACCGCGCGCGCCGGTTTCGGTGTACTGCGGTTCTGGCTTGCGGTTTGCGGGGCCGCCGACGGGCTGACGACGCCGCTGTTATCGCCCGGCAGCACAATATCCGGACCGCCATCCAGCATGCCGGTACGCTGTAAAATCTCTTTCAGGGCCGGAATGTCGCTGCTCCACTGGCCGGGGCGCAGTTTCTCTTTGCCGGTCATTTGCGGCCACGGACGGGTGTCCGCCACCAGTTGTAACAGCGAGGCGTGCATCGCCGCATACTGCGGGTGCGCGGGGGCGAGAGAGCGCACAAACGCTGGCACAGAGCCGTTATCCAGCGCGACCTGCCACTGGTTCAGCACATTCAGCGCGGGCATTTCCGGTTTGTACGGTTTTTCGCTGTAGAGCCAGCGGTTGCCCTGGCTTGGGATGCCAGAGATAAAATGCAGATAGCCGACCATCGCGTCGCTCAGCACGATATCGCGCGCGAGCCCCGTCACGGCAGGATTGGTGAGTTGCTCCACCCAGGCGGTAAACTGCGGCTGGAAGCCGGCAAGCGCCACTTCAGCCAGCTGCTGCTGAAACGCCTGGACCGCATCGCGGTTCTCCCACATCGGTTTAAGATCGCGGGCGGCGTAAAGCTCCACCAGCGCGTTCATATAAACCGGCGTGAAGCCTGCGGGCAGCGCCGCCTGTAACTGCGTACGCGCGCTCGCAAGACGGTTTGCGGCATCAGGTGCCGTATTTGCCGCCAGAAACGCCATGCCTGGCGACAGCGCTAATGGCTGCGCGCTGAGCGTGGTAATGCTGTCGTTGGCAATCAGTTCCGGTTCGTCGGCATACGCGTTAAACAGTGGAGCGATACTGAGAGCCAGGCACACATACAGTGCTGACCGTCGAAAACCATGCATATTCTTAAGCACCATCCCTTGCCCCCTGTTTTCAGAATAATTCGGCACTCAGGCTTATTGTGAGTATATAAAGAGAAAAAATCATTTGCCTGATCGAATGTAAAGAAGTTTAAAGATTTGCCGGACAAAAAGAAAGCGGGCCGAAGCCCGCTCTGTGAGTTGATGACGTTACGAGACTTCTGCCGGCCCAGGCAGCGCATCGGCTGGCGGGGCGGCAAAACCGCGCAGGCCAACCACATGCACGTGCTCATGGTTCTGGAAGACTTTACGCACCAGCTTGTAGGTCGTGCCTTTTTCCGGGCTGATGTTCTCCGGTGCCGCGATGATGAGCTGCATCTGCAGGCGTTCGCAAAGTTCAAACAGCGTGGCGATGGAGCGGGCATCCAGACGCGCCGCTTCGTCGAGGAACAACAGACGGCATGGCGAAATGTCTTTGCCACGCAGACGGCTCGATTCATCCTCCCAGCTCTGCACCACCATCACCAGGATAGACATCCCGGTACCGATCGCCTCACCGGTAGAGAGCGCGCCGCTTTCCGCGCGCAGCCAGCCGTCGGAGCCGCGGTTAACCTCAACTTCCATCTCCAGATAGTTACGGTAGTCGAGCAGCTCTTCGCCGATGGTCTGCGCGGTGCGCTGGCCCATATCGATCTGCGGGTTCAGGCGCTGCCAGAGTTTCGCCAGCGCTTCCGAGAATGTCAGGCGGTTGCTGTTAAACAAGTCCTGATGCTGCTCGTGCTGCTCGGCAAGCACTTCCAGCAGTGTGGCATGGCTTTCACGCACGTTAACGTTCAGGCGTACGCTGTTAACCTGGCCGAACGACACGCTCTGCAAACCCTGGTTGAGCATACGAATACGGTTCTGCTCGCGCTGGATCGTCTTGCGAATAATATTCGCCACGCTGCGGGAGCTGATGGCGAGCTTCTGTTCGCGTGAGGTGAGCTCTTCCGTCAGGCGGCCCAGCTCAATTTCCATCTGTTCAATCGCCTCGACCGGATCGTCGGTGCGGATAATATCCTGGCGGATACGCTCACGCAGATGCTGATACACGGCCACGAAGAACTGGATTTTGCGCTCAGGGCGTTTGGGATCTTCAGACAGGCGCAGCACGTCGCGCAGGTGTTCGTTATCCGCCACGGCCAGACGCAGCGCGCCGAGGGCTTTATCTGACATCGAGCGCAGATCATCGCCGGAGTGATACGCCAGCTCGCGGCGGTGCAGGCGACGCTCCACGCCGTTGTCTTTCACCATACGCATTACAGCGCACCAGCCCGCTTTCGCGCTCACCACCTGCTCGCGCATCTCGTGGTAGTTACGCTCCAGACGCTTCAGGCTGCGGGTCAGGTTGTCCATCTCCGCTTCGCACAGCGTCAGCTGTTTCTCCAGCTGATTACGGCGCGAACGGTTGTTGCTGAGGCGCGTATGCAGTTCGTCGCGACGCTGGCGGGCGCGCTCTTCGGCTCCGGCATCGGCGCGCACGCCGATATCCTGCAGTTCACGTTGCAGATCGCCCAGCAGCTCTTTTTTTGTATCGAAGGAACTTTTCAGCGACGCCAGCACCTGATGGTACTGGCTGAGCTTCGCGGCGTGGGTACGCAGCGCTTCGCGGGCGCGGGTACGCTCGGCTTCCGCCTGCTCCAGACGCTGGCGCAGTTTCTCGTTGAGATCGGTGTTGCCATTCAGCATTTGCGCTGAATCGCTGTAACTGAAATGCGCGCGACGCTGCACCACTTCGCTTAACGCAAAGGCCTGCTGACGGGCGTCGCGCTGCGTCTGGCGGGCCTGTTCATAATCCTGTTTGAGCTGGTCGAACTGTTCCGGGTCGCTCTGCAGTACAGACGCCACCGGCTCCAGTTTCGCCAGCGCATTGCCGTGCTGAGACAGGAAACGCGCGGCGTCCTGGGCTTCCGCCAGGCGCTCCTGAATTTCCTCCACGCGGTCGGCCAGGCTGTCGTCAGCCAGCAGGCTCAGGCGCGGCAGCAGGCGGTTAAGCTGGGCCACGCCCTCTTTCGCCTGTTCAAACTGCACGCGCTGCTGCTGGTTGTCATTTTCGTGCTGGCTAATCGCGCGCTCGATTTCGCTGCGGCGCGTGTTGAGCTTACGGATTTCCGCTTCCGGATCCGCCTCAAACGCCACGGCGAGATGCTGGCCGACAAAACGGCTGAACGCCTGGTGCAGGCGCTGCGTTTTCTGTACGTCAAAGGAGAGCGTCGCGTAGCGTTCAGACAGCGCTTCACGCTCGGCATGCAGGCTCTCAATGCGGCTTTCGCGCGCGGCGCGGCCAAACAGCGGCACCGACGGGAAGCGGGAGTAGCGCCACTGACGCTCGGCCACTTTCACCACTACCGCTTTTTCCAGCTCTTCAACGCTAAAGACGCTGTCATCGAAGGACTGCGGATCGCCTTCGATCAGGTAGAGATCTTCCGGGCAATCTTCAAGACCGTCGAGCAGATCGCGCACGCGCGACAAATCCGGTACCACAATCGCGTGACGCGACGGGCCGTAAAGCGCGGAGAAGTACGGCGCGTCGTCGAACGACACGTCGTCGTAAATTTCAGAGAGCAGCACGCCGCCGAAACGCTCCGCCAGCGCATTGAGGCGCGCGTCTTCAGCGCCGCCCGGCTGGCTTAAGCGTTCAATCTCTTCATCCACCGCCCGCTTACGCGCGCCGACTTCGTCACGTTCAACGATGGCTTCGCGTTCGCGCTCCAGCAGTTGCTGAAGGTATTCCGTGACCTGCTGGCCAGATTCGAACGTCTCGCCGCTCTGCTCGCTAATCTGGTTGAGGCTGTTTTGCGCCGCAAGCCAGGCCGGCGCATGGCTGGTGAGCGTCTTAACGCGGCTCTGGATCTGCTCCAGCTCCTGGCGCAGCGACATGCGCTGTTCACCTGCCTGCGAAACGCTGTCGGAGAGCGCCGCGATGCGCGCTTCCAGTTCGTCGTTCAGCGCTTCGAGATCTTCCGGCTCATACTCTTTGCCCTGGCGTTTGCAGAACTCGGCCAGCAGACGCTCGGCGTCCTGCTGTTCACGCAGGCGCTGTTCCAGCTCGGAAAGACGCATACGTAGCGGCTGCACCTGTTCGGCCAGATGGCGTTGCTGGCTGGCGTCGCGCAGCAGCTCGCGCGCCACGTCCCAGGCTTCCGCGCGGCTCACCGGGCCGTTAATACTGGCGACAAGCTGATAAGCCTGCTCGAACTGGCTGTGCGCGGTCTGCGCGACGCTCATTTTCTGCTCAAGCGACAGCAGGCGTTCGGTGGCCTCCTGCTCTTTGGCCTGGAAGGTATCCAGCCATTCATCGGCGCTGTCGGCGCTCAGATCCGGCAGATGGCACAGCTCGCGGGCGCGCTCCAGCGCGGTGAGCGCCTGCTGGTACTGAATAGCGCGGGTCTGCTGCACATCAAGCGCCTGCTGATAGTCGGCAAGCTGGCTTTTGAGTTCATCGACTTCAAGCTCAGCGGCTTCCGCGCGGGCTTCGTTCTCTTCCTGCTGCTCGGCCGCTTCCGCCACGACTTCGCTCTGCTCTTCAAGGCGAATCTGCAGCTCTTCGAGGTCAGCCTCGTAGCGCTCGATTTTCTCCTGCTGGCGCAGCGCGGTCTGCACCAGATTCAAGTGATCGCTCGCCGCCTGATAATCGGTTTCGAGATCGCCTTCGGCACCCGCATGCTCGGAAAGCTCGCGCGCCATATCAACATGCTTATACTGCTCGGCGGCAAGCTGCTTGCGGCTGCTGAACAGCTCGCGGCGCAGCTCCAGCGCCTGATCGAGATGAATGCGCCGCTCGTTGGCGTGGCGCATATAGTCCGCCGCCACGTAGTTGGTGGCTTCGGAAATCAGGTGTTTGAAGAGATCGCGGTCCGACTGGGTGACGCGGATAGCTTCCAGCGTCATGCGGTTTTCGCGCAGCGCTGCTTCCATGTCCTGGAACGCTTTACGCACGCCGCCGTTTTCCGGCAGCAGGTAATCGCGAAGCGAGCGGGTAATGGCGCTGGAGATCCCGCCGTAGAGCGAGGCTTCAATCAGACGGTAATATTTGCTGCGATCGGACGCTGAACGCAGGCGACGCGCTACCACGCCCAGATCGAACATCAGTGAGTGATAATCGGTGATGGAGTTGAACTGCTTGAGCTGTACCCCTTCCATCGTATCGATTTTATCTTTCAGCTCGTTGAGGCTCAGCACGCGCGCCTGACGATCGTTCAGGGTTTCCGTCAGCAGTTGCGTCGGCTGTACCGCACTCGGCAGGCCCTGAATGGCGAACGGTTTGATGTCCACTTTACGGTCACGCCCGGCGACCTGTTGCAGACGCACGCCCACCAGCACGCGCTGATGGCGGGAGTTGACGACATCCAGCACCGAATAACAGACGCCCGCTTTCAGTTTGCCGTGTAGCCCCTTATCGCGCGAGCCGCTGGTCGCGCCCGCCTCGGTGGTGTTACGGAAGTGCAGCAGCGTGAGGTCGGGGATCAGTGCCGTAACGAACGCCGCCATCGTGGTCGACTTACCCGCCCCGTTACCGCCGGAAAGCGTGGTGACCAGCTCGTCGAGATCAAACGTGCGGGCAAAAAATCCGTTCCAGTTGATAAGCGTTAGCGAGCGAAACTTACCGCGTTCAATCATTGTCATCCTCCGCGTTATCCTGCTGGGTATCGTCGTTCTCATCATTGAGCTGCAGATGGCTTTCCACCGGCATCGCTTCGCCGTCGCGGATCATGCGCAGTTGCGCCTCACGCGGATCGTCGCCGGCGCGCACGTCCGCGCCGAAGCGAAACACCGACTCGGTGATGCGGAATTTGCTGCTGTCATGGCCCATAAACCAGACCATGCCCAGGCGGCGCAGACGGCTTAACGATGAGCGCACTTTTTCCTGCAGCTTCTGGCGGTCGAGATCGGAGCCGGTTGAGCGGTTGTTTACAAGCTTCAGCAGCTTGGTTTCGTCGGCCAGCGCCATCAGCTCGTCATAGAGTTCCTGCTGGGTGAAGATACCTTCGTTCGCCAGACGCTCCGGGCTGAGGTAGAGATAACAGAGGATTTTGCCCACCATCATATCCAGCTCGGAGAGCACCGAGCGCGGGATAAGCGTCGTGGAGCGTGGACGCAGATAGAAAAAGCCTTCCGGCGCGCGGATAAGCTCGACGTTATAGCGGCTGTAGAACTCCTCCAGCTCGCCCTGGTAATCCATCAGAAAAGCGTGATTATCCAGCTCGTCCAGGCCAATGTGACGCCCGGCGCGCAACTGGCTGTCGAGCGCCGGAAACAGCGGATTCGCGAGCGCCAGCGCCAGCTTTACTGGCATCACGTGTTCAATATTTGTCGATGACATTCGCCTGTACCTTGGCTCCATAATCATTAATGGGCTGCCATTTAGCTGGCAGGCCGGTAAAGTCCGCTTCAGCGACGCCCAGGCGCACCGCCTGGTCTACCACGATGCGCGCCACGTCAAAGTGGCGTGCTCGCGGGAACTGGGTCAGGTAATCGCGCATCACGACGCTCAGGTCGAGTGGCTGCTGACGCTCCCGGTAGACATTGAGCTGGGCCTCAATCATCGCCGCCAGTTGTTCGCGGATCTCGTTAAACTCTTCGAACTCCAGATCCGGCGGCAGTTCGCCGGTCACTTCTTCATCGCGCAGCGTCATCTCTTCATCGCGCATATCGAGCAGGCGATCGGCGCTGGCGTAGGTGAGCGCCCAGGGCGCATCGAAATAGTTCTGCACCGACTGGCGCAGACGCTGGGCAAAGACGCGGTTTTTATCCATATCGATAGCGGTACGGATAAATTTATGGACGTGGCGGTCATAGCCAATCCACAGGTCAATTGCCTGCTGGCCCCAGCTGATAATACGGTCGAGCTTGCTTTGCAGGTCATACGTCAGGCGGTCAACGAAATGAAGATCGTCGCGACCAAGCGTCGCCTCCTGGATTTGCAGGAGGTTGGCCTGCAGCTTATCGCCCGCGGCCTCCAGCGTATCCTGCAGTTCACGCAGCGTGCCGGAGGTCTCTGAAAGCAGCAGTTCGCAGCTGGAGATCGCCGCGCGCCAGTCTTTATTCAGCAACTGTGCGATATCGTCTTTCACCAGCTGTTGCTGCTCATCCATGATGCGCTGGGTGAGATCGATACTGTCGAAAATTTCCGCAACCGAATATTTCAGCGGCGCGTAAACATTGCGGTGCCAGTGGAACTCGTCGCCGCCTTCCTGCGCAGCATCCGCGGCGCGCTTGAGTTCGCTTGCCACGATGGAGAGCTGCATCGACAGACGCAGCGTGGAGAATTCGCGCTGGCGGATGTAATAATCAGTGATGCCGATGCCAAGCGGCGTCAGGCGGTAAATCGCATTGCCCTCCGCCTGCTCGCTGGTAAAGCGGTTAAGCAGGCGCTGGCGCACCATATCGTTGATGGCGTTGTTAGCGCGCTGGGCGACGGTTTCGGTGGATTGCTCGAAGGCGTCACTGACGTGGCGAAACGCGTCCACCAGCTCCCCTTCGCTCATTTCGCCATCCAGCCTTTCGCCGTTCAGCGTGGCGATAGCCAGCAAAAAAGCCAGCCTGTCTACCGGAAGCTGGATCGAAAAATCGTTTTTCCTGGCCCAGGCAACCAGTTCAGGGACTGTCTGGGAAAAAGTACTCATAATTTATCCTTGGATCTCCGGCTTAAACGCAGTGACATGGATGTATCGGCCCAGGCTCACCCAGGGCTCCTGTCGGCAGTAACGCGTTTCAAGCTCAAGCAGCGTCTCATACTCGTCGCGCTGCTGATGTTTTTCACGCAGATAGTCATGAAACACCCGCACGCCGGTTTTGCTGTGGATCTGCCAGCCCATCTCTTCAAGCCAGCGATAAACCTGCTGCGGCTCGCGCGGATAATCCGGCGAAAGGGTGCGTTTTTTCTTTTTGGGCATGCCCTGCTGCACATAGGCGAAATTGCCCGCCACCATGTTATGCATCAGAAGGCCGTTGGCGTTGTAGAACATCAGCGAAAGCGCGCCGCCCGGCGCCAGACATTCCCATAAATGATGCAGTGCCGCCTGCGGATCGGCCACCCATTCCAGCACAGCGTGAAACAATATCAGATCAACCGGGCTTTCCAAATGCTGACCCGCCTCCTGCGCGGCGCATTGTACAAAATGCATGTTGCCGCTCACACCTTTCTCCTGCGCCGCCTTTTGAGCACGGGCTATCATTTCCGCAGAGAGATCGCACAGCACCACCTGATGACCCCGCTGCGCAATGTGACACGCGGTTTGCCCTTCTCCACCGCCTGCATCCAGCACGCGCAGTGGACGGTCAGGCAACAGGCCTAACAACGCGTCGAGATCCTGCCAGAGGATAGCCTGACGCAACTGGCCTTTTGTTGTACCGTAAATGTTGCGCGCAAACTTTTCGGCGATGTCATCAAAATTGCGATCCCGCATGGGCACACTCTCCAGGTGATAAGCGCATCCGGCAAAACCGCTATTTTGTCACAGCCGGAGGGAGAATGAACCCATCTCGCGTAAGATAGGCCACGTTTACCTGCCGTATGGTTAAAAAAGGACCCATAACCGATGCTTTTTATTCTGAAAAAACTCACCGGCACGCTGCTACTGCCGCTGCCCTTTCTGCTGCTGATGATGGGCATAGCGCTTGCGCTGCTGTGGTTCACGCGCTTTAAACAAAGCGGCAAGATTTTGATGACGGCAAGCTGGTTGATATTGCTGCTGTTGAGCCTGCAACCAGTCGCGGATGGCCTGCTGAAACCGGTGGAAGATGACTACCCGACCTGGAACGGTCAGAAAGCGGATTACATCGTAGTGCTGGGCGGCGGCTACACCTGGAATGACAAGTGGGCACCGAGTTCAAATCTCGTCAATAACAGCCTGCCGCGCGTAACCGAAGGCGTTCGTTTGTGGCTTGCAAACCCGGGCGCGAAAATGGTGTTTACCGGCGCGCGCGCCACCACGAATCCGGTCAGCACCGCTGAAGCAGGTGCCCGCGTGGCAGAAAGCTTAGGCGTACCGCGCAGCGATATCATTACGCTTGACTCCCCGAAAGATACCGAAGAAGAAGCCGCAGCGGTCGCCGCTGCGCTCGGCAAGCAGCCGTTTTTACTGGTGACGTCAGCGTCGCATCTGCCGCGCGCGATGATTTTCTTTAAGCGTCAGGGGCTGAATCCGATCCCGGCGCCCGCCAACCAGATGGCGATCGATTCGCCTTTAAACCCGTGGGAGCGCGTGTATCCGTCTTCACTGTGGCTGATGCACAGCGAACGCGCCGGCTATGAAATCCTCGGGCGCGTCTGGCAGTGGGTTAAGGGCGCTGGATCAGGCGACCCAGGGCAGAAGTGATTCCGAAGCCTTGCTGAATGCGGCGCGGTTCATTTTTCCGGTTTGCAGTAACTGCGCCACTTCATCCCACAGGACGTAAAGCCAGCGGCGCCAGAGGAACGCCTCCGCCACTGGCGCTCGCTGGAGATAGCGCCAGAAAAGGCTCTCAGCCAGCGGCGTGTCGAACAGGCGGAAAAGCTCATATTCGCGCGGTGCCCAGAGCACCACGCCAGGATTCACCATCGCCAGAAGCTGATCGCTGCGCGCATCTTTGAGCATACTGCGCAGGTTAAAATTGCCGTGGATCAGCACGCAGTTGTCGTTGAAGCCGGCGAACATCGCGTCAAGGCATTCCCGGGTGCGAAACAGCATCCGCTTATCCTGCATCGTCAGCCCGGTATTCTGATACTGATTGAGCGTACTCCAGAGCACTTCGACACGCTGGCGATACCAGTGCGGCCAGAGATTCTCCTGGGTACTGTCGACGCTGCCCACGCAGCCGTGGCTGTCGACGCGGTGCCAGCTCAGCAGTGCCTCGATAATCTGATCCTGAAGCTGCTCCCAGCGCTGCGGCGTGCGCGCCGGTGCTTCCACCGGTACGCCGCGCAGACGCTCCATCAGCAGCACATCAGGCCCCGGATGCTCCTCATGGGTCATTACGCCATACACCACTGGCATGCGTACCGTGCCGTTACGCGCCAGTATCGACATTTTCCCGGCCTGCTGCTGCGCCAGCCCCGGCGAGGTAAAACTCCTCGCCAGCAGCGGCAGCGGATTGCCCTGACTGTCGTAGAGCGACCAGAGCGCCGTGTCGGCTTTCTCGCTGATGCATTCCAGCCGACTGAGTTTTTCACCTAACAGATGACTGAGTTCCGCACGCAGTTGCTCCATTTGCCGTTACCCTTATAAACGCTACTGTTTTTATAATGGGCGTCCTTACGGCGGATGTCATCTGTTGAGATCAATTCCAGGCCAGTTTGCTTAACGGTAAAGCGGCAGGTTGCCCGTCAGCCGGGCAATCTGTTTTTTCGGGCCGACCAGCCCCAGCGCCGCCAGCTCGATCTCCGCACTGCCGGCACCCGCCAGACGGAGCTCATACTCCTCCCAGGTTTTGCACGACTGCGCCAGCGCGCTAAAGGGCAGCACCAGGATCTGCGGATCGCTCTGCGCGGCGCTAAACAGGCTTAACAGCGTGTTTCCCTCACCGAGCAGGACCGGCAGCGGCGCGCGGATCACGCCCGGATAAGTCACTCCGTCCAGGCTTAACAGATCGGGGCCGACTAATCCCTCAACCTGTCTGCCAAGACAAACGCCCAGAACGCTTGCGGCGTTCATGGCAAGCCCTGGCGTAAGCGCGCGGTCAACGACGATAGTGCATTTATGCAGGCGGGTATCGAATTGCATCTTTTTCTCCCTTTCAGTTGATGCAATAAGTCTGCCCGACAATCGCGGAGAAAAATGACCTTTATTGCACCGGAAGGCGTGCTAAAAGGGTAAAATTACCCTTTTAAAATCAAAACGGGAAAAATTATGTCTGAAGACACGTTGGCACCTACCGATATCACCCTGCTGACGCTCTTGCAGCAGGATGCGCGAACCACCAATCAGGCGCTGGCCGATGCCGTTAACCTTTCGCCCTCGCCCTGCTGGCGTAAGGTGAAAAAACTGGAAGAAGATAAGGTGATCCTCGGCTATCACGCCGCGCTGGACCGCCGCAAAATCGGGCTTGGCGTGATGGTGTTCGTGCGGGTCAGCATCGACAGCCACAGCGAGGCGCAGGCGCGGCGCTTTGAACAGGAAGTCATGGAGCTGAAAAACGTGGTGGCCTGTTACAGCATTGGTGGGGATGCCGACTTTCTGTTGCAGGTGGTGTCGCGCGATCTTGACGCCTACGCAGAGTTCGCCATGTCGGTGCTGCGCCGTCTGCCGGGCATCAAAGAGATGCAGAGTATGTTCGTGCTAAAAGAGATTAAACCGTTCCAGACGCTGCCGGTCAGCGCGACGGCCGGACGCCATTAAAAAAACCGGCCTGAGCCGGTTTTTTATTAACGCATCTCGGCGCGCACGCGCTCAAGATCTTCAGGCGTATCGACGCCGGTGCCGGGCACCACGGCGGCAACTGCCACATGGATTTTCTCGCCGTGCCACAGAACGCGCAGCTGCTCCAGCATTTCAATCTGCTCAAGCGGGCTGGCAGGCCAGGTGACATAGCGGCGGATAAATCCGGCGCGATAGCCGTAAATACCGATATGACGCAGGACGCTGTCGCCGATGGTATCGCGCGACTGCGCGAAACGGTCGCGATCCCACGGAATGGTGGCGCGTGAGAAATAGAGCGCGTAACCCTGCGCATCCATCACCACTTTGACCGCGTTGGGGTTGAACGCTTCCTGGGCGTCATGAACCGGCACCGCGAGCGTCGCCATGCCTGCCTGTGAGCCTGCCAGATTCTCCGCCACCTGACGAATAATCGCCGGCGGGATCATCGGCTCGTCACCCTGAACGTTGACAATGACCGTGTCGTCAGCGAAACCGCACTTCTCCACGACTTCAGCCAGACGTTCCGTGCCGGACTGGTGATCGGCGCGGGTCATGCAGACTTCACCGCCAGCCGCTTCAATCGCACGTGCCACATCCGGGTGATCGGTCGCCACGATAATGCGCGCCGCGCCTGACTCACGCGCGCGCTCCAGCACATGCACGATCATTGGCTTGCCGTTGATATCGACCAACGGTTTGCCCGGCAGACGCGTTGATGCGTAGCGGGCCGGAATAATCACCACGAAACTCATGGGTTGGTCTCTTCAGCAGTAAGCGCGCGGGCTTCGTTTTCCAGCAGCACCGGAATGCCGTCGCGCAGCGGGAAAGCCAGACGGTCGGCCTTGCAGATAAGTTCCTGCTTTTCCTGATTAAAGTAGAGTTTGCCGTTGCAAACAGGACAGGCGATGATTTCGAGTAAACGATGATCCATGGTTCCTCCTGATGGACCGGTGGTATTAATCTTTTGAGGATATCACATGCGTTTCCGGCGCGGGGTCAATTTCCCAGCCCTCGCCCCACGCCTGCGCGAGCGGAGCAGGCAACTGGCGGAAAATCACCCTGGTTGCGCCCTGCCAGGCGGCGAAATCGGCGATAGCCTGCCGCAATCCGGCTATAACGCCTGCGGTGAACGATACGCCCTCTTCTGCGTATAACGCGATCACTTCAAGCGATCCTTGCAGGCGATGCATTTTGGCATCCATTCGCCCTACCAGCGCGCCTTTGTGCAGCAACGGCAGGACGAAATAGCCATATTTGCGCTTTGGCGCAGGCGTATAACATTCGAGGCGGTAGGAAAAGTTAAAAAAATCTTCCGCACGGCGGCGGTCCCAGACGACCGGATCGAATGGCGAAAGCACCGCGCTGTGGGTAGCGGTGAGTTTGCCCGCCACAGCTCGCTCAAGCAGCGGCAGAAGCGCATGATGCAACCACATCGGCCCGAGCGTCTCAACCTCAACCGGCACCACAACTCCCTCTTCCTGCCACGCCTGCAATAGCGGGCCGATGGCGACATTGCGCAACCGGTAGTAATCGGCAAGCCAGGCGCTGCGAAAAATACCGAGGCTGCGCGCGCTGTTAGCGAGCATTTGCGCCTCGGCCTGCGCCTGGTCAATCAGATGCAGGCTGTCATCCCATTCGGGCAGGACGCGCGTGGTGAGATCGTAGACCCGCTGAAAGTTGCGCCGCTCTACCACCATCACCTGCCCTGCGGTAAACAGCCCTTCGAGATGCTTTTTATGCGGTTTCCACTCCCACCAGCCGCTGGCACCTTTACGCGGATGCTCAAAATCCGCCGAGCGTACCGGGCCGTTGCGCTCGATAAACGCCATCAGCTCGCCGATTTCCTGCGCGTGTTCTTCCATCCATGCGGCACGGTATTTCCAGCCCATGTTTTCCGGCTTCAACATACGGTGACGAAATAACGGGAAATCGCTGCGCGGCAGAAAACAGGCTTCGTGCGCCCAGTACTCCATCAGCTCGCCGCGCGCCAGCGCTTCATCCAGCCAGCGCCCCGGATAACTGCCGAGACGGCTGAAAAGCACCAGATACGGACTGCGCGCCACAATATTGATCGTGTCGATTTGCAGCAGAGACATGCGGGTGATGGTGGCGAGGATGTCAGCAGGACGTGCGCGCCGCGTCGGCTTTTTCAACAGCCCTTGCGCGGCAAGATGAAGATGGCGCGCCGCACGCAAAGAAAGATGCACTCCAGACATATCAGCTCCCGTACGCTATGGCTGGCGCATCTTTTTAACGCACCAGTGCGAGAATGTCCTTCAGTAATTGATCGGCTTGCGGCTGCGCGAGCGTCGCGTCTACCGGCAGATACCACCAGTCATCATGAGCGAAAGCGCGACATTTCACCGCGTCTTTTTCCGTCATCAGCAGAGTCTGGCCTTCGCTACGCAGCGCCAGCACGTCGGCTTCGCTAAGCGCCTGATGATCGGCGAGGCTTACCGTTTTGACGGGCGTCAGGCCACATTTTTCAAGCGTGGCGAAAAAGCGCGGCGGATGGCCGATACCCGCCATCGCCACGACATTGTGAAGCGTATTGACTGGCCGCTTTTCGCCACTTCGCAAGTTAACTGCAAGCCCGGGATTCAACTGCATGGCGATTTCGCCAGAACGCGCTTCTCCGCCATTAGTAATGACCGCGTCAACCTGCTTAAGCCTGGATGCGCGCTCACGCATCGGGCCTGCCGGGAGCCACCAGCCATTGCCGAAACGGCGCACGCCATCAACCACCACGATTTCTTTATCGCGCGCCAGCGCGTAGTGCTGAAGACCATCATCGGTAATGATGATTTGCGGCCCGGCGTTATCGATAAGCGCCTGCACCGCCTGCGCGCGATTGGCGGATACCGCCACGGGCGCGCCAGTGCGCTGGTAGATAAGCACCGGCTCGTCGCCTGCTTGCGCAGGCGTGGTAGCTGCGCTAAGCACTAACGGATAATGCGCCGCTTTCCCGCCGTAACCGCGGGAGACCACGCCTGCGCGTACGCCTCGCTGGTGCAGTTGTTCTACCAGCCAGACCACCACCGGCGTTTTACCATTGCCGCCTGCGGTAAGATTCCCTACCACAACCACCGGCACAGGAGCGCGCCAGGCTTTACGTAAGCCCAGCCGGTAGCTCAGGCGAATCGCGCCGCTAATGAGGCCATACAGCCAGGAAAGCGGTAGCAGAAGTACCCATAGCGGCGAACGGCCTGACCAGATGCGCTCGATCATTGACCAAACTGCATTTTATGGAGCTGCGCATAGACGCCATGCTGTTCCAGAAGCTCGGTATGATTCCCGCGCTCCACGATGCGTCCGTCTTCGATAACCACAATTTCGTCCGCCTGTTCGATAGTCGAAAGGCGATGCGCGATAACCAGCGACGTGCGGTTCTTTTGCAGTTCATCCAGCGCCGCCTGAATCGCGCGTTCGGACTCGGTATCCAGCGCTGAGGTCGCTTCATCAAGAATGAGGATCGGACTGTCGCGCAGTAGTGCACGGGCAATAGCGATACGCTGACGCTGGCCACCGGAAAGCAGTACGCCGTTTTCGCCGATGACCGTATCCAGGCCGTTATCCATCTTATTGATGAAATCCATCGCATAAGCCATACGGGCGGCTTTTTCTATTGCTTCACGGCTGTAGACATCCGTGCGGGCATACGCAATGTTATTGGCGATAGTGTCGTTAAACAGGTGCACGTTTTGCGAGACCAGCGCCACCTGGTTACGCAGCGATGAGAGCGTGTAGTCGCGCAGGTCATGCCCATCCAGCAGGATCTCGCCGCTATCGATATCGTAGAAACGCGTAATAAGGCTTGCGAGCGTCGATTTACCGGAGCCTGAACGCCCCACCAGCGCGACCGTCTTCCCGGCGGGAATGGACAGGTTGATATCACGCAGTGCCGGAATTTCACGGCCCGGATAGGTAAAGGTGACATTGCGGAATTCGAGATTCCCCTGCGCACGTTCGATGACACGAGTGCCTTCGTCTTTTTCCTGCTCACTGTCGAGAATAGCGAACAGTGTCTGACAGGCAGCCATCCCACGCTGGAACTGGGCGTTGACGTTAGTCAGCGATTTCAGCGGACGCATCAGGGCAATCATGGAAGAAAACACGACGGTGATGGTACCTGCCGTCAGGGTTTCCATGACGCTCGGGAAGCTTGCTGCATAGAGCACGAACGCCAGCGCCAGAGACGCAATCAGCTGAATAATCGGGTCGGAAATCGACGAGGCCGAGACCATTTTCATGCCCTGCAGACGCATCTTGTTGCTGACCTTCGCGAAGCGTTCGCCCTCAACCTGCTGGCCACCGAAAATCAGCACTTCTTTATGGCCTTTGAGCATCTGCTCTGCGCTGGTCGTCACCTGGCCCATCGTGTTCTGCATATTTTTACTGATGCTGCGAAAGCGTTTCGACACAACTCGGATCGCAAGCGACACAATGGGCGCCAGTACGATCAGGATCAGCGAAAGCTGCCAGCTGTAGTAAAACATCATGATGAACAGGCCAATGATCGACGCCCCTTCACGCACGACGGTAATCAGCGCGCTGGAAGAGGATGAAGCGACCTGCTCGGAATCGTAGGTAATACGGGAGAGCAACGTACCAGTAGATTGTTTATCAAAGAAAGAGACGGGCATGCCCATCATATGATTAAACAAACGGCGGCGCATCGTCATGACGACTTTCCCGGAAACCCAGGAGATGCAATAACTGGAAATGTAGCTGGTGATGCCGCGCAAAACCATCAGCCCAATGACCACCAGCGGCATCCAAAGCAACACTGAGCGATCGGTTTTACCGAAACCATCATCCAGTAACGGTTTAAGTAGCGATAGCATATAGGTATCGCTGGCTGCGTTGAGTATTAACGCTACCCCAGCCACAATCAGACCCGTTTTAAAGGGCGCAATCACCGGCCAGAGACGGCGGAAGGTCTGCCACGTGGAGAGATCTTTATCGTTATGCATTCAAAAAACCAGCTTTCGTTGAAATAGCCGCATATTCTACCTGTATTCAGCAGGTGAGCCAAACCACTCATGATACCAGCGAGGCGAAATCTGTTCTCTTAACCCCTCGATTTTCCATTGCCCCGGTGAAAAAGAGACAGAAAGCTGCCCGGCGTGTGCCGTATCAAACCACTGATAATGGTGCTCCCGGTAGCGTTTCACCACTTTTACAGAAGGTAACCACCAGGCGTTGTAACGGGATGCCGATGCCAGCGCCGCTTTGCCATTCACTACCGATAAGAGCGTCGGCGTCGATGAAGTACGGCTGCCATGGTGAGGCACCTGAAGAATATCCGCCTGAATCTGTTGCCACTGGTTTTTGAGCATAGCCAACTCTGCGGAGGCTTCAATATCGCCAGTCAGCAGGACGCTGTGCTCACCGTCATCCACTTTTACAATGCAAGAGCGGTTGTTGCCTCGCTCCTGATAATTTTGGGGTGGCCAGTGAACCGTAAACATTAACCCCTGCCAGCGCCAGTGCGTGCCTTTTACGCAAGGGATATGACCGGCCCAGTGAAGCGAACTGCGGATCCACATCGTCGGCCACATACGGGAAAGGCTCTCCAGGCCGCCGCGGTGATCGAGATGCTCATGGCTTATGATAATGCCCTCAGGCTTGAGATGGTGCCATCGCAGCCAGGGAATGATGGTCTGCTGCGCGCTGTCGCCACCTGGCCAGGCGTTACCGCTGTCATAAAGTATCGCTCTGCCGTGGCGTTCAATAACGATAGCCAGACCATGCCCGATATCCAGCATATGCATCCGCCATGCATCATCAGCCGGTTTATGCCAGAAGGGCCACGTCAGTAGCCCGAGTGAGATACCACAGGTTGCTGGCGACATTCGATGCCAGCGTGCTCTCCACGCCATAACAATAAGCCAGGGAGCGAACGCCAGCCACTGGCAGCGCCTGTCCAGACTCAGCCATCCGGGAGGCAGTTCTCGCAGTAACCAGAAAAGCGACGCCAGCGTTCTGTCGGCCAGTAGCCCTGCCCCCTGCTCCAGCCAGATCAGGTGCACCAGATCCAACACCATACCGGCCAGCACCAGCGGAACAACGACGAAAGTGACGACAGGCACTGCCACCAGATTCGCCAGCAGCGATGTCAGACTAAGGCCGTGAAACAGCCATAGCTGCAGCGGCAGCAGAAGGAGCGTCATACCGCATTGCAGATGCAGTAAACTTTTCAATGGACGCCAGCGCCCTTCTGCGCGTAGCGGCACCCACTGATACCAGAAAATCAGCGCAGCCACGGCAAACACCGAGAGCCAGAGGCTTTCGGATAATATCGCCACAGGATCGTAAAAGAGGATAGCCGCCACGCAGCACGCCCAGACCTGCCATGGCGTCCACTGCCTGCCAAAGAGGCGCAGCGCGCACCAGGCCGATATGGCTATAAACGTTCTGACAGCAGGCGGGTTACTTCCGGAAAGCCAGGTATAGAAAGCAGCGGTAGCCACCATCGCCAGCAAGGGAAACCGGTAGCCCACCCGGTGTGCAGGCAGTAACAGTTGCAGTAACCGCGCCAGCGCCCAGCCCAGCGTTCCCACAAAGCCAATATGCAACCCTGAGATGGCCATTAAATGTGCGGTGCCGGTCTCCCGTAGCAGCCGTTTGACATCATCCGTCAACGCGATACGCTCGCCGAAACCGAGCGCCAGCATCACGGGCCGCCAGGTAAATGGCGTCATCTGCTGGTTGAAAGAGGCCAGATAACGCGCCCGAAAGCTGCACTCCTCGTTAAGCAACTGCGCAGCCACAACGCGCCCGGTCAGCGGCAAATGCTGAGACAAGGCGTAACGCTGGCTGTCAAAGCCGCCTTCATTGAGCTGCCCGTGAACGGGCCGCAGGCGAAGCGTCATTAACCAGCGCTGACCTGAGCATACCTTTTGCGGTAAATAAGCGTCCTGCAGTACCGCACCGGCTGCCGGAAACACCCGCTCGACGTTTAACCGGATAATTTTGATCTGGTGTGTGGTCGCGCCGTCAGTACCTGTAATCACACCTTCTACCTGGTGCGTTTTTCCCGTTAGCAGGGTATACGGCAGCATGGCCTGTTTCGCGGCGAGCAGCCCCCAGCAAAGAAAGAGCAGCGTCAGCGCTACAAACCGCACGGCGCGGTATTGCAGAAAAAGTGCCAGCGACGACATGACCGTTAACCCGGCTATCTGTGAGACAGGGGGCAATGTGGGCATAAACAGCAGCGGCGACAGACCAGCCATAACGCACAGGCTCAACGCGGGCAACGGGATCACAGACACCTCCTTGTTACAACGGAGTGTGCGGCTGAAAAGCAGTGTTGTCAGGCAGAGCGTGGCAGATTTACGAGACGTGCTGAGAGGAATTTAAGAGATTGCGGATCTTGCAGAAAACAGGTCGAGATGACTCGCAAAGTGGTGTAACAGACACAAAAAACGGCACCCGTAAGTACCGTTCTCTGCAAGGTTAAGCGATAAAACTTAACCGTAAATATTGGCGCGGTCGCGTAGTTCTTTACCCGGCTTAAAGTGTGGAACGTATTTACCTTCCAGTTCGACTTTATCACCTGTTTTCGGGTTACGCCCGGTGCGTGGTGCGCGATAGTGTAAGGAGAAACTGCCGAAACCCCGGATTTCAATACGCTCGCCCTGGGCAAGGGTAGAGGCCATATGTTCCAGCATTTCTTTAACCGCATCTTCCACCGCTTTCGCCGGGATATGGGAGTGCTGGCTTGCAAGTCTTTCGATTAATTCTGACTTGGTCATGTTTCCTCCGGTTTCCATTCAGGAAAATTGTCTTACAGCTACCATCGAACAAGGGCGGCCAAAGCCGCCCTTAGTGTCTGATTACAGGCCGGAACCTGTAATCTGTCAAGGCAATTACTCGCCTTTAGCTGCTTTGAATGCTTCAGCCATTGCGTTAGAGAAGTTGCCTTCTTCCTGTTTGTTGTTAACAGAAGCGATTGCATCTTTCTCGTCAGCTTCGTCTTTCGCACGAACAGACAGGCTCACAACGCGGTTCTTACGATCAACGCCAGTGAATTTAGCTTCAACGTCGTCACCAACGCTCAGAACCAGAGTCGCGTCTTCTACGCGGTCACGGGAAGCTTCAGAAGCGCGCAGGTAACCCTCAACGCCGTCTGCTAATTCAACTGTAGCACCTTTCGCGTCAACTGCGGTTACTTTACCAGTAACGATTGCACCTTTCTTGTTCAGCGCAACGTAGTTGTTGAACGGATCTTCTGCGAGCTGTTTAACGCCCAGAGAGATACGCTCACGCTCTGCGTCAACCTGCAGTACAACGGCAGCGATTTCGTCGCCTTTTTTGTACTCGCGAACGGCTTCTTCGCCAGCCACGTTCCAGGAGATGTCAGACAGGTGAACCAGACCGTCGATGCCGCCGTCCAGGCCGATGAAGATACCGAAGTCAGTGATAGACTTGATTTTACCTTCAACGCGATCGCCTTTGTTGTGGGTCTCAGCGAACTGCTGCCACGGGTTGGCTTTGCACTGTTTCAGGCCCAGGGAGATACGACGACGTTCTTCGTCGATATCCAGAACCATCACTTCTACCACGTCACCAACGTTAACGACTTTGGACGGATGGATGTTTTTGTTGGTCCAGTCCATTTCGGAAACGTGTACCAGGCCTTCAACGCCTTCTTCGATTTCAACGAAGCAGCCGTAGTCGGTCAGGTTGGTTACGCGACCAGTCAGGCGGGTGCCTTCCGGGTAACGTTTAGCGATAGCTACCCACGGATCTTCGCCCAGCTGTTTCAGGCCCAGGGAGACACGGGTACGCTCGCGGTCGAACTTCAGCACTTTAACAGTGATTTCGTCGCCCACGTTCACGATTTCGCTCGGATGCTTAACGCGTTTCCAGGCCATATCAGTGATGTGCAGCAAGCCGTCTACGCCGCCCAGATCAACGAATGCACCGTAGTCAGTGAGGTTCTTAACGATACCTTTAACTTCCATGCCTTCCTGCAGGTTTTCCAGCAGCTGATCGCGCTCTGCGCTGTTCTCAGATTCGATAACGGCACGACGAGAAACAACAACGTTGTTGCGCTTCTGATCCAGCTTGATTACTTTGAATTCAAGCTCTTTGCCTTCGAGGTGCAGGGTGTCACGAACCGGACGCACGTCTACCAGGGAACCCGGCAGGAACGCACGAATACCGTTCAGCTCAACAGTGAAGCCGCCCTTGACTTTGCCATTGATAACACCAGTAACGGTCGCTGCTTCTTCGTAAGCTTTTTCCAGCATCAGCCACGCTTCGTGACGTTTAGCCTTCTCACGAGACAGCAGGGTTTCGCCGAAACCGTCTTCTACTGCATCCAGAGCAACGTCAACTTCGTCACCAACCTGGATTTCAATTTCGCCCTGGGCGTTTTTGAACTGCTCTGCCGGAATGGCGGACTCAGATTTCAGACCGGCGTCAACCAGTACTACGTCTTTGTCGATAGCAACAACAACGCCACGAACGATAGAACCCGGGCGGGTTTCGATTTCTTTCAGGGATTCTTCAAAGAGTTGAGCAAAAGATTCAGTCATGTTTAATCTTCAGGTTTTAAATTAACGTCCACCTGGCATCATGCTGGGTGGGGTTGTTTCACATACCCGCTGTCACTCCATTGCAACGGGGGTACTGCAAATTCGGTCGCGTTACTTCGCGAGAGCCAGTTTTTCACGGGCGTATTCGAGCGCCTTTTCGATAACCTCTTCAATGCTAAGGCTGGTGGAATCCAGCACCAGAGCATCTTGCGCGGGCACTAACGGCGCGACTGGCCGGTTACGATCGCGATCGTCGCGCTCTTTTATCTCGGCCAAAAGGCGTTCAAAGTTAACACTAAAGCCCTTTTCCTGCAACTGTAGCATACGGCGGTGGGCGCGTTCTTCCGAGGAAGCGTCAAGGAAGATTTTTACAGGCGCATCAGGGAAAACCACCGTTCCCATGTCGCGCCCGTCAGCTATCAGACCGGGTGCTTCACGAAACGCGCGCTGACGGCGCAGCAATGCTTCACGCACGCGCGGGAACGCAGCGATTTGCGAGGCGGCATTCGCCACTTCCTGGGTGCGGATCTCAGCGCTAACATCTTCGCCTTCCAGAATCACTTCCAGTTCGCCCTGCTGCGCGACGAAACGCACATCCAGATGCGCAGCCAGCGGAACCAAAGCTTCTTCAGAGGCGACATCAACATGATGATGCAGGGCGGCCAGCGCGAGAACCCGATAGATAGCGCCGGAATCAAGCAAATGCCATTGCAGGGTTTCAGCCATCGCTTTACAGAGCGTGCCTTTCCCTGCGCCGCTTGGGCCATCGATTGTGATTACCGGGACGGATGCCGTCATCTTTTTCTCCTTCAATAACAAATGGCAGGCCTGCAACGTGAACGCGGCGCATTATACGCTTCATCACCGCAGACTGTTATCTTTCCGGCAAAATATCGCCGCCATTGTGGCTGAGTGTAGAAGAATTGGGCGCAGATGCCCGGAACGGCGCGTTGCCGATCCGGGTAAGCAGTAAATTCAGGAGGCGTGGCTGATGCGCGCGAGCTGCGTGAAATAGTCCGGGAAGGTTTTCGCGGTGCATTTCGGGTCGAGAATCGTAACTGGCGTATCGGAAAGCGCCACCAGCGAGAAACACATCGCCATGCGGTGATCGTTATACGTACCGATATCCGCAAACTGCAGCTGCGCTGGCGGCGTAACGGTGATGAAGTCATGCCCCTCTTCAACCGTAGCGCCGACTTTGCGCAGCTCGGTAGCCATTGCCGCCAGACGATCGGTTTCTTTCACACGCCAGTTATAGATATTACGAAGCGTGGTGGTGCCTTTGGCAAACAACGCGGTGGTGGCGATGGTCATCGCCGCGTCGGGAATATGGTTCATATCCATGTCGATCGCGTTCAGCTCACCGCGGGTGCAGCTGATGAAATCGTCGCCCCAGGTGATGTGCGCGCCCATTTTTTCCAGCACGTCAGCAAAGCGAATATCGCCTTGTACGCTGTTACGCCCGATACCGGTGACCTTCACAGTGCCGCCTTTAATGGCCGCTGCCGCGAGGAAATATGAGGCAGAAGACGCATCGCCTTCTACCAGGTAATGCCCTGGCGACTGATATTGCTGGCCGCCCTGAATAACAAAACGCTGGTAGTTCTGGTTTTCCACCTCGACCCCAAAGGTTTTCATCAGGTGCAGCGTAATATCAATATAGGGCTTTGACACCAGATCGCCTTTGATATCAATGGCGGTGTTGCCCGGCGCGAGCGGCGCCGCCATTAACAGCGCGGTCAGGAACTGGCTGGAGACGCTGCCATCAACGGTCACGTTGCCACCGGTGAAACCGCCTTTAAGATGCAGCGGCGGATAGTTTTCCTGCTCCAGATACGTAATGTCCGCGCCGCCCTGACGCAGTGCATCCACCAGATGTCCAATCGGGCGCTCTTTCATGCGCGGCTCGCCGGTCAGCACAACGTTATTTGTGCCAAGGCACAGCGCCGCCGTGAGTGGACGCATCGCAGTACCGGCGTTACCTAAAAACAGCTCCAGCTCCACGAGCGTATTAAACGGCCCGCCCTGCCCCTGAATTTCGCAGCGGGTGCGATCGTCAGAAAGCGAATAGTGAACGCCAAGCGCTTTCAGCGCGTTGAGCATATGGCGCACGTCGTCGCTATCTAACAGGTTGGTAAGCGTCGTGGTGCCTTTCGCCAGCGCCGCCAGCAGCAGCGCACGGTTGGAAACGCTCTTGGAGCCCGGAAGGTTAATGGTGCCATCCACGCGCGCGATGGGTTGTAAGGTCAGGGATTCCTGCATGGAAAAAGTCTCGATAAAACAGAATAAAACCCCGCGGCCAGCCGCGGGGCGAAACGTAACGGAAGGATTAGCCGTGGCGGCGTTCGAAATCCACCATAAAGTCGGTCAGGGCTTTTACCCCTTCGAGCGGCATCGCGTTGTAAATAGAGGCGCGCATGCCGCCCACCACGCGGTGGCCTTTCAGCGCATGCAGACCAGCGGCAAAGGACTCTTCAAGGAAGAGTTTGTCCAGGCTGCTGTCGGCGAGCTGGAACGGCACGTTCATGCGTGAACGGTTAGCGGCCGCCACATCGTTGCGGTAGAAATCGCTGTTATCAATCACGCCGTAAAGCAGATCGGCTTTTTGCTGGTTGATCTTATCCATCGCCGCCACGCCGCCGTTGGCTTTGAGCCATTTAAAGACCAGGCCCGCGAGATACCAGGCAAACGTCGGCGGCGTGTTGAACATAGAGTCGTTCTCGCTCAGTACGCTGTAGTCCAGCACCGACGGGCAAGAGACATGCGCCTTACCGAGAAGATCCTCACGCACGATAACCAGCGTCAGGCCCGCCGGGCCGATGTTTTTCTGCGCGCCTGCGTAGATAACGCCGTAACGGCTGACGTCAATCGGGTGAGAAAGAATGGTGGAGGAGAAATCTGCGGTGACGATAGCATCGCCGAAATCAGGCGTATCGTTAATCGCGATGCCGTCAATGGTTTCATTCGGGCAGTAGTGCACGTAAGCGGCATCCGCCGAGAGCTGCCATTCGCTCATCGGCTTAATGGCGCGTTTGCCATCAACCGTGATTTTCGCGTCGATGACGTTCGGCGTCAGGTATTTTTTGGCTTCTTTAACAGCACTTGCCGCCCAGTAGCCACCGTCAACGTAATCTGCGGTGGTTTTGTCGCCCAGCAGATTCAGCGGAAGCGCGGAGAACTGCCCGCGTCCGCCGCCGTGGCAGAATAAAACTTTGTAATTTGAGGGGATTTCCAGCAGATCGCGAAAATCCTGTTCCGCCTGTTCAGCCACCTGAATAAACTCTTTGCTGCGGTGGCTGATTTCCATCACAGAGGTGCCTAACCCCTGCCAGTCACGCAACTCTTCCTGAGCCACTCGTAACACATCCGCCGGCAGCATCGCCGGGCCAGAACTAAAATTGTAGACCTGAGCCATTTCCCCTCACCACGCTAAAAGCAATAAGTTTTTCCTGTGGCTATCGGTTTTATCATTCCGTTGACAGGGCTGCAACGGCTAATCCTGGCACCGGGGGGAATGTGCGCCAAATCACACAACACAATCCGCCAGCGCAGCGCCCGCTGGCGGTGGAATTTGCTGTCAGGTGACGCGGGTCGCGGTGCTTGCCTTCACCCATATATGGTTTTTGCAGCGCGGACAGGACGGTTTGACGCCTGCGTTAAACGTCACCACTTCGCTACACCGGATACAGGCGTAATCACCGGTTTCGGGGATATGTTCAAAACGCTCGCTACAATACTCCGGCAGAATCGACAGCCCCGGGCGCACCAGTTTGTCGGGATAGTAATAGACGCTGATTTGTCCGTTAGCCTCAAGGATGGCGAGTCGCACCTGCCCCAGATGCTCCACGCCTTTGGTTCGCAGCTCCATAAAGAACTCAAATTCCGTCATGTTCTCCCGGTTGAGTTTTTCCCAGGCCAGCTCACCGTCTTCAATAATGATGCGCGGTTTGCCCTCCAGCAGATCCTCAAGCTTTTCGCTACAGGACATCAGCCACATCACCAGGCGGTAGAGCAAACCGAGCGTGACGAAAACTACCAGCACCGGCAGCAGCGGCACGTCGTCGTAAAACGCCACGTCACCCGCCGCTGAGCCGAGCGTCAGGATAATCAGCACCTCAAAGAGCGACATCTGACGCACGCCGCGCCGCCCGGTGATTTTGAGAAACAGAAACACCAGAATAAAGGTGTAAAGACTGCGCAGCGCGACTTCACCCAGAAATTCAAGAGGAAATTTGTCAAGCGCCATCCGTTGCAAATCGAAAGCTTTCATATTTTTCTTACGCCATAACAGGGAGTTATCTTCATTAAGCATAGTCGCAAGATTTATTTTTGCCGCGTCGGGCGGGACGATGGCGCAGAAGGGTTAAAATCCGTATCATTGCGCGCTTTGCGTACGATAAAAGTGGATCCCATGACTCAAACCTTCATCCCCGGCAAAGATGCCGCTCTGGAAGACTCCATCGCTCGCTTCCAGCAGAAACTCACCGATCTGGGCTTTAACATCGAAGAAGCCTCCTGGCTGAACCCGGTGCCGAACGTCTGGTCTGTGCATATTCGCGACAAAGAGTGCGCGCTGTGCTTTACCAACGGTAAAGGTGCCACCAAAAAAGCCGCGCTGGCCTCCGCGCTGGGCGAATACTTTGAGCGTCTGTCCACCAACTATTTCTTCGCCGATTTCTGGCTGGGCGATACGATCGCGAACGGCCCGTTCGTGCACTATCCGAACGAAAAATGGTTCCCGATCCCGCAGAGTGATGAACTGCCAGAAGGCATTCTTGATGCCCGTCTGCGCGCGTTTTACGATCCGGAGAACGAACTGACCGCCAGTATGCTGGTTGACCTGCAATCCGGTAATGAAGAGCGCGGCATCTGCGCCCTGCCGTTTACGCGCCAGTCGGATGAGCAGACCGTCTATATTCCGATGAACATTGTGGGCAACCTGTATGTGTCCAACGGCATGTCTGCTGGTAATACCCGCAACGAAGCCCGCGTTCAGGGGCTGTCTGAAGTCTTTGAGCGCCATATCAAAAATCGCATTATTGCCGAGAGCATCAGCCTGCCGGAAATCCCGCAAGAGGTTCTGGCGCGCTATCCGGGCGTGGTAGAGGCTATCAATACGCTCGAAGCGGAAGGCTTCCCGATTTTCGCTTACGACGGCTCTCTTGGCGGAAAATATCCGGTTATCTGCGTCGTGCTGTTTAATCCGGCCAACGGTACCTGCTTTGCGTCTTTCGGCGCGCATCCTGATTTCGGCGTGGCGCTGGAACGTACCGTCACCGAATTGCTGCAGGGCCGCGGCCTGAAAGATCTCGACGTGTTTACGCCACCGACGTTCGACGATGAAGAAGTGGCCGAGCATGCGAACCTTGAGACGCACTTCATCGACTCCAGCGGTCTTATCTCCTGGGATATGTTTAAGCAGGACGCAGATTACCCGTTTGTAGACTGGAGCTTCGCCGGTACGACAGAAGAAGAATTCGCTACCCTGATGGCGATTTTTAAGGCTGAAGATAAAGAAGTCTACATCGCCGATTACGAGCATCTGGGCGTTTACGCCTGCCGTATCATTGTGCCGGGCATGTCCGATATCTATCCGGCAGAAGATCTGCTTCTCGCCAATAACAACATGGGTAGCCATCTGCGCGAAACGCTGTTGGCGCTGCCGGGCAGCGAGTGGGAAAAAGAAGATTATCTGAATCTGATCGCTCAGCTGGATGAAGAAGGCCATGACGACTTCACCCGCGTGCGCGAGCTGCTGGGCCTGGCAACGGGTAAAGACAACGGCTGGTATACCCTGCGCATCGGCGAGCTGAAAGCGATGCTGGCGCTGGCAGGTGGCGATCTGGATCAGGCGCTGATCTGGACCGAGTGGACCATGGAGTTTAACGCCTCGGTATTCAGCGCCGGGCGCGCCAACTACTATCGTTGCCTGCAGACGCTTCTGCTGCTGGCGCAGGAAGAGGAGCGCGAGCCGCTGCAATACCTGAATGCTTTTGTCCGGATGTATGGCGCAGAGGCGGTGGAAGCGGCCAGCGCGGCCATCAGCGGCGAAGCGCCCTTCTATGGTCTGCAGCCTGTCGATGGCGAGCTTAAAGCCTTCCCGGCGCATCAGTCGCTGCTGGCAGCCTACGAAAAACTTCAGCGCGCTAAAGCGAAGTTTTGGCAAGGAAATTGATATAACTCATATCAATTGACCTGCTTCACACTTATGTTTAGCAAATATGACGGGGCGCGTTTTCGGCCCCGTTTTTATTTGTCTGGTGAAAATTTAATTGTAAATATCGAGTTAATAATTGGTGAATATGAAATATATCCACCAGGCTTGATTGTTACCTTTTTTAGCCAATAATTCATATTGATTAACACTTTGTGGGGAGAGGTAAACCGCTTTTTTTTCAACACTTTTAATAATTTTTAAAATTTATTTTTTACTTTATAATCAAAAAGTTAATCTGAAATTGCGTAAAAACCAAACGCCTTTCAGTCCTGCAAACCTGGCGAGATATGATCCATATCAAATTTTACTCCATCACGCTTTGTTAGTATCAACTCGCCGAATAAATAAAGAGAGAGTTAGTGTGAAAGCTGACAACCCTTTTGACTCATTACTCCCTGCTGCGATGGCGAAAGTCGCTGAAGAAGCGGGCGTTTATAAAGCCACGAAACATCCGTTAAAAACGTTTTATCTGGCAATTACGGCTGGCGTATTCATTTCCATTGCTTTTGTTTTCTATATCACCGCCACCACCGGCGCTGCCGCAATGCCTTTTGGCATTACCAAACTGATTGGCGGTATCTGTTTCTCACTCGGTCTGATTCTTTGCGTCATCTGCGGCGCCGATCTTTTTACCTCAACGGTACTGATTGTGGTCGCGAAAGCCAGCGGCCGTATCACCTGGGGTCAGCTGACGCGCAACTGGGTGAATGTGTATATCGGCAACCTGATTGGCGCTCTGCTCTTTGTTTTACTGATGTGGCTTTCTGGCGAGTATATGACCGCCAATGGCGGTTGGGGGCTTAACGTCCTGCAAACGGCGTCGCATAAAGTTGAACATACGTTTATCGAGGCAGTTTGCCTTGGCATCCTGGCCAACCTGATGGTCTGTCTGGCCGTCTGGATGAGTTACTCAGGACGCAGCCTTATCGATAAGGCCTTTATTATGATTCTGCCGGTCGGCATGTTTGTGGCCAGCGGATTCGAACACAGCATCGCCAACATGTTTATGATCCCGATGGGGATAGTGATTCGTCACTTTGGCAGCCCGGAGTTCTGGAGCGCGATCCACGCTTCGCCAGACCAATTTTCTCATCTGACCGTGATGAATTTCATCGTCGATAACCTGATACCGGTAACGATTGGTAATATTATCGGTGGGGGGTTGCTTGTCGGATTGACGTACTGGGTCATTTACCTGCGTGGCGACGACCATCGCTGATAGTTGTTCCAGGCAGTAAATAAAAAATCCACTTAAGAAGGTAGGTGTTACATGTCCGAGCTTAATGAAAAGTTAGCCACAGCCTGGGAAGGTTTTGCGAAAGGCGACTGGCAGAATGAAGTCAACGTCCGCGACTTTATCCAGAAAAACTACACGCCATACGAGGGTGACGAGTCCTTCCTGGCTGGCGCAACTGAAGCCACCACTACCCTGTGGGACAAAGTTATGGAAGGCGTCAAACTGGAGAACCGCACTCATGCGCCAGTAGACTTCGACACTTCCGTAGCGTCCACCATCACCTCGCATGACGCAGGTTATATCAACAAGTCTCTTGAGAAAATTGTTGGCCTGCAGACTGAAGCTCCGTTGAAACGCGCCATCATCCCGTTTGGCGGCATCAAAATGGTTGAAAACTCCTGCAAAGCGTATAACCGCGAGCTGGATCCGCAACTGAAAAAAATCTTCACCGAATACCGTAAAACCCACAACCAGGGTGTATTCGATGTTTACACCAAAGACATCCTGAACTGCCGTAAATCTGGCGTACTGACCGGTCTGCCGGATGCTTACGGTCGTGGCCGTATCATCGGTGACTACCGTCGCGTTGCCCTGTACGGTATCGACTTCCTGATGAAAGACAAATACGCACAGTTTGTCTCTCTGCAGCAGGATCTGGAAAACGGCGTAAACCTGGAAGCGACTATCCGTCTGCGCGAAGAGATTGCTGAACAGCACCGCGCGCTCGGCCAGATCAAAGAGATGGCAGCGAAATATGGCTGCGATATCTCCGGTCCGGCGACTAACGCTCAGGAAGCTGTACAGTGGACTTACTTCGGCTACCTGGCTGCGGTGAAATCTCAGAACGGTGCCGCGATGTCCTTCGGCCGCGTTTCCACGTTCCTTGACGTGTATATCGAACGCGACCTGAAAGCAGGCAAAATCACCGAGCAGGAAGCCCAGGAACTGATCGACCACCTGGTCATGAAACTGCGTATGGTGCGCTTCCTGCGCACACCGGAATATGATGAGCTGTTCTCCGGCGACCCGATCTGGGCAACCGAATCTGTCGGCGGTATGGGCGTTGACGGCCGTACGCTGGTGACTAAAAACAGCTTCCGCTTCCTGAACACCCTGTACACCATGGGGCCGTCTCCGGAGCCGAACATCACGATTCTGTGGTCCGAAAAACTGCCGCTGAACTTCAAAAAATTCGCGGCGAAAGTCTCCATCGACACTTCTTCTCTGCAGTATGAGAACGATGACCTGATGCGTCCGGACTTCAACAACGACGACTACGCTATCGCGTGCTGCGTAAGCCCGATGGTAGTTGGTAAGCAAATGCAGTTCTTCGGTGCTCGCGCTAACCTCGCGAAAACCATGCTGTACGCTATCAACGGCGGCGTTGATGAAAAACTGAAAATGCAGGTAGGCCCGAAATCTGAACCGATCAAAGGCGATCTGCTGAACTTCGACGAAGTCATGGAACGTATGGATCACTTCATGGACTGGCTGGCGAAACAGTACGTCACCGCCCTGAACATCATCCACTACATGCATGACAAATACAGCTATGAAGCTTCGCTGATGGCGCTGCACGATCGTGACGTTATCCGCACCATGGCGTGTGGTATCGCTGGCCTGTCTGTTGCGGCTGACTCCCTGTCCGCCATCAAATACGCGAAAGTTAAACCGATTCGCGATGAAGATGGTCTGGCTATCGACTTCGAAATCGAAGGCGAATACCCGCAGTTCGGTAACAACGACGCTCGCGTGGATGACCTGGCGGTTGATCTGGTAGAACGTTTCATGAAGAAAATTCAGAAACTGAAAACTTACCGCAACGCTATCCCGACCCAGTCTGTGCTGACCATTACCTCTAACGTGGTTTATGGTAAGAAAACCGGTAACACCCCGGATGGCCGCCGCGCTGGCGCACCGTTCGGCCCGGGTGCTAACCCGATGCACGGTCGTGACCAGAAAGGCGCTGTCGCTTCTCTGACTTCTGTCGCTAAACTGCCGTTCGCCTACGCGAAAGATGGTATCTCCTATACCTTCTCTATCGTGCCGAACGCGCTGGGTAAAGACGACGAAGTGCGTAAAACCAACCTGGCGGGTCTGATGGATGGTTACTTCCATCATGAAGCGTCTATCGAAGGCGGTCAGCACCTGAACGTGAACGTCATGAACCGCGAAATGCTGCTGGATGCGATGGAACATCCTGAGAAATATCCGCAGCTGACCATTCGCGTGTCTGGCTACGCGGTGCGTTTCAACTCGCTGACGAAAGAACAGCAGCAGGACGTCATCACCCGTACTTTCACTCAGACAATGTAATACCCGCTCTGGCTGAAAATGCGTAAAATGAAGGCTCCACGTTTGTGGGGCCTTTCTTATAACCCACCCCGGTATGAGCCTTTTCTGCAAGGCGACTGACTATACTTCAGTTATCTCGCAAAAAAGACTCGACGCGGCACAGACCGCGCTCACCCGGCCCTGTGGTATCGGGCCTGAACTGGAGATAACACCGCAATGTCAGTTACTGGTCGCATTCACTCCTACGAATCCTGTGGCACTGTCGACGGGCCGGGGATCCGCTTTATCACCTTCTTTCAGGGCTGCCTGATGCGCTGCCTCTATTGCCACAACCGCGACACTTGGGACACGCACGGCGGCAAAGAGATAACGGTTGAAGAACTGATGAAAGAGGTGGTGACCTACCGGCATTTCATGAACGCGTCCGGCGGCGGCGTGACGGCGTCTGGCGGCGAGGCGATCCTCCAGGCGGAATTCGTGCGTGACTGGTTCCGCGCCTGTAAGAAAGAAGGTATTCACACCTGCCTCGACACCAACGGTTTTGTGCGTCGCTACGATCCGGTCATTGATGAACTGCTGGAAGTCACCGATCTGGTGATGCTCGATCTCAAGCAGATGAACGATGAAATTCACCAGAATCTGGTCGGCGTCTCTAATCACCGCACGCTGGAGTTCGCCAAATATATTTCAGCCAAAGGCATCAAAACCTGGATCCGCTATGTCGTCGTTCCTGGCTGGTCTGATGATGATGATTCCGCACATCGCCTGGGCGAATTTACCCGCGATATGGGCAACGTCGAGAAAATTGAGCTCCTGCCCTATCATGAGCTGGGTAAACATAAATGGGTGGCGATGGGTGAAGAGTATAAGCTTGACGGCGTGAAACCACCGAAAAAGGAGACGATGGAGCGCGTCAAAGGGATCCTTGAGCAGTATGGCCACAAAGTGATGTACTAAAAACAACGCCCGCATCATGCGGGCGTTTTGTTATCAGGCGTGTGCCACCGGCGTAGGATGATGCCCGGCTTTACGCATCAGCATCATCAGATAGACAAACGATACGCTGGCAATCATCACAAACAGCAGGCTGTCTGAATAGCTCTGCATCAGCATAGCGGTGAAGGTGGGTCCCAGCAGGCTGCCGATGGTATAGCTCAGCAGCAGCGCCTGATTCATCGCCACCAGTTGATGATGCTCGACCTTTTCACAGGCCCAGGCCATTGCCACCGGATAAAGCGTAAAACCGGCGGCGCCGAGGACAAACAGCGCAGGCGCCATCGCAGCCTGTGCCAGCATCGCCATACAACCCACAATCACGACAAACACCTGCACGCGCAGCACCAGCAGACGCCCGAAGCGATCAGCCAGCTTACCGATCGGCCACTGGCCGATAATCCCGGCGCTCACCATTACTGCCATCCAGAAGCCGATCCCGGAGTCGCTCACTCCCTGATGGTTAAAGTATAGCGGCATCAGACCATACAGCGAGCCCAGCACGATACCAGAGATAATGCAACCGTTAACGCCCAGACGCGCCTGACGCAGCTTGAACATTGGCCAGACGTGCGTTTTTTCCTGATGCTCAGTATTGCTGTTCACGATACGGGTAAAGAGCAGCGGCAGAATGGCTGCCATCACCATGCCTGTTACCCACGGCAAAACGCTCATCAGATCAGTCGGCAGCTTGCTAACCATCAGTTGCCCGGCGACCGTGCCCAGATAATAAACCATCATATACGCCGCCAGCAGACGCCCGCGGTTACGTGCCGTGCCGCTGCACATCAACGCGCTTTCCACGACCACCCAAATCATGGCGCAACCGACACCGGCGATAAAACGCCACGCCAGCCAGCTCCAGAAACCGAGCGTCACGCCAAGCCCGGCACAGCCGGCGGCGAAAATCAGCGAGGCGAGATAGTAGCTGCGGTTAAATCCATAGCGCTTGATAAGCGCGCCGGTAATCAGCGTACCCAGCAGATTGCCGGTGAAATAAGATGAGCTAACCATACCGACCTGCCAGGTCGGCAAATTGTCATGGGCAAGCCACAGCGGTACCAGCGTATTTAACACCGCTATCGCCAGGGTCAACAGAAGCAGGCCACAGAGCAAAAGCAGCACTGGCCGGGTATAGATAGACATGGATAAAACCGTGAGGAAGGTAAGAATTCGTGCGCATCATGCCACCAGCAACGCCAAAGTCAATCTGCCAGAAATCGCCTTTTATAGCTGAAACAGCCTGTCGATGAATAGCCTTCATTTATCCGCTACGGCACTGACGTTTTACATCTGGCTTTATCTATTAAAAATAATAATTTAGCTGAATAATACTGCGCGGATATCGATGAAAAAATTTATCAATAATTCTGATAAAAAAGAGACGGAGTAAAAACGAAAAAAGCGCCCGCAGGCGCTTTTAAAAGAGGGGGCAATTCACCTTAGCCGATGAACTCAAGACCTTTCATATACGGACGCAGCACGTCAGGAATTTCAATACGGCCATCCGCCTGCTGATAGTTCTCCAGCACCGCGACCAGCGTACGTCCTACCGCCAGACCAGAGCCATTCAGCGTGTGCACCAGACGGGTCTTTTTATCAGACTTGCTTCGGCAGCGTGCCTGCATACGACGAGCCTGAAAATCCCACATGTTGGAGCAGGAAGAGATTTCGCGGTACGTATCCTGCGCCGGAAGCCAGACTTCCAGGTCATAGGTTTTACGCGCGCCGAAGCCCATATCGCCAGAGCACAGCAGCACTTTACGGTACGGAAGACCGAGCAATTGCAGCACTTTCTCCGCGTGGCCGGTCATTTCTTCCAGCGCCTGCATGGAATCTTCCGGGCGCACGACCTGCACCATTTCTACTTTATCGAACTGGTGCATACGAATAAGACCACGGGTGTCGCGGCCGTAAGAACCTGCTTCAGAACGGAAGCACGGCGTATGCGCGGTCATTTTGATCGGCAGCGACTCTTCGTCGATGATCTCATCGCGCACGAGGTTCGTCAGCGGCACTTCCGCAGTCGGGATCAGCGCATAATTGCTGCTGTCGGCTTCTTCTTCCAGCGGACGCGTGTGGAACAGATCGCCTGCGAATTTCGGCAGCTGACCCGTACCGTAGAGCGTGTCGTGGTTCACCAGATACGGCACATAGTTTTCGCTATAGCCATGCTCTTCGGTATGCAGATCCAGCATAAACTGGGCCAGCGCGCGGTGCAGGCGGGCAATCTGCCCTTTCATAACCACAAAACGCGAGCCGGTCAGCTTCACGGCGCTCGCAAAATCCAGCCCGCCCAGCGTTTCACCCAGCGTCACGTGGTCGCGGATTTCGAAATCGAATTTACGCGGCGTACCCCAACGGCTGACTTCCACGTTCTCGCTGTCATCTTTACCCAGCGGCACTTCATCATCCGGCAGGTTAGGCAGGGCCAGCGCGATATCACGGATTTCAGCGAGCAGCGCATCCAGCTCATTTTTCGCCGCATCAAGCTCTTCGCCGAGTTTATTCACTTCCAGACGAAGCGGCTCAATATCCTCCCCACGCGCTTTCGCCTGGCCGATGGATTTCGATCGCGAGTTACGTTCAGCCTGCAGATTTTCAGTTTTTACCTGCAGAACTTTACGACGCTCTTCAAGAGCGACCAGCTTATCTACATCCAGCTTAAAGCCCCGGCGTGCCAGTTTTTCTGCGACTGCGTCTGGCTCGGTACGCAGCAGATTGGGATCGAGCATGCTTATCCTGTGCTTATCGAAAAAGAAAAGGGAAAGGCGACCGCAGCCTGCGGACGCACTGATATTCAAAGATTAACCTTACCGCAACGATCGCGTTAGCGGTAGCGTTTTGTGGGGCTTTTCTGATCCTGCTCAGCAAGCCAGGCTAGCTTTTCGCCAATCTTGCCTTCAAGACCTCTGTTGGTGGGGTGATAGTAGCGCGTTTGTGCCATTTCCGCGGGGAAATAGTCTTCGCCAGCTGCGTAGGCGTTAGGTTCGTCATGCGCGTAGCGGTACTCCTGTCCGTAGCCCATTTCCTTCATGAGCTTCGTCGGGGCATTGCGCAGATGTTCCGGTACGTCGTAATCCGGGCGTTCACGGGCGTCTTTCATCGCCGCCTTGAAAGCGGTATAGACCGCGTTGCTCTTCGGCGCGCAAGCGAGATAGACAATCGCCTGCGCAATCGCCCTTTCGCCTTCCGCCGGGCCGACGCGCGTAAAGCAGTCCCACGCGGAAATGGCCACCTGCATAGCGCGCGGATCGGCGTTGCCGATATCTTCAGAGGCAATGGCCAGACAGCGCCGCGCAACATACAGCGGATCGCCGCCTGCGCTGATAATACGCGCATACCAGTAAAGCGCCGCATCCGGCGCTGAACCACGCACCGACTTATGCAGCGCAGAGATCAAATCGTAAAAACGGTCGCCTTTATTATCGAAGCGGGCGCTGCGCTCACCGGCGATTTCCGTCAGCAGTTCGGGTTTCAGTACTCGCTTACCGCTGTCGTCGGCTGGGGCCATATCGGCCATCATTTCCAGCGTATTGAGCGCGCGGCGCGCATCGCCATTGACCAACTGCGCAATGGCGAGCCGGGTTTCATCCGGTAAGACGATATCCTGGCCGCCGTAGCCGCGCTCACGGTCAGTCATCGCCTGCGTCAGCACCTGTTCGATATCTTCCACCGTCAGGGATTTCAGCAGGTAGACGCGCGCGCGTGAAAGCAGCGCCGAGTTCAGCTCAAACGACGGGTTTTCCGTTGTCGCGCCAATAAACGTAATGGTGCCGTCTTCGATATGCGGCAGGAAGGCGTCCTGCTGGCTTTTGTTAAAGCGATGCACTTCGTCGACGAATAAAATCGTGCGGCGGCCCGCGTTGCGGTTCTGGCGGGCGCGCTCGATGGCTTCACGAATCTCTTTCACGCCGGATGTTACTGCCGAAATGCGCTCCACATCAGCGTTCGCGTAGCGGCCAATCACTTCCGCGAGCGTGGTTTTCCCGGTGCCAGGCGGCCCCCAGAGGATCATGGAGTGAAGATGTCCGGCCTCAATGGCGCGGGGCAGCGGCTTACCAGGCGCCAGCAGATGCTGCTGCCCGATATACTGCGCCAGATTTTCTGGCCGCATACGCGCGGCCAGTGGCTGAAAGGTGTTATCGGAAAAATCGAGCGAAAGATTGCCCACCCGTACCTCTGCTTACTTATTACGCTGGTCGTCCACCGTTACGCCCTGCGGCGGCGTAAAGGTAAATTTGCTCATATCTACAGCGCCATTCTGCTGGGATTTCAGCTGATAGCTGCTGCGCTGGTCGTCCTGCTCGACGGCGCTGAACTGATTAATGGTGCCGTCGCGGCTTACATTAATGGTGAACTGCTTCAGGTTGCCGCTTGCTGATTTTGGCGTCAACACAAAATCGTCGCCGTTCTGTTTAATGTTGTACTGCTGCCAGTCACTGCTCTGGTTACGCGCAATCAGCATAAACGGCGTATTGCTGGTAGCGTCTTTCAGCCAGGTCGCGCTCGCCTGTTCAACAAACGGGTTATAGAACCACAGCGTTTTGCCATCGGAGATCAGCACGCTTTCATCCGGCTGCGTCATATGCCAGTTGAAAAGATTCGGACGTTTGACCCACAGATCGCCCTGGCCTTCCTGAACGGCGGCACCGCTGCCATCGGTCACTTTCTGGGTAAAGCTGGCGTGGAAGCTGCTGACTTTATCAAGGCGGCTCTTCAAATCGCCTGCGGCATCCGCCCAGACGGACGATACGGCAAACGCGGAAAGCAAAGCACAGGTAACGGCGATTTTTTTCATTGTTATCCCTCAGAATACGACCGACCCCGGTACGGGATCGCTTACTGTCCCTAACTGTAGCCATAAGGCTGACATTTTCGACAGAAGAAAAACCTGATTTTTTGGTAATTTACCCATCTTTTCAGAATCATGATGAGCGTGACGCCCTGCGCACGCTGCCAGATGACGCGCGCGCAGGGAAAAGAACGGTTACTCAAACGGTGGCGGCGCCAGCACTTCGCGGTTGCCGTTATGGCCCTGCTCACTGACGATACCCTGCATTTCCATCTGTTCGATAATGCGTGCCGCGCGGTTGTAGCCGATGCGGAACTGACGCTGTACGCCGGAAATCGACGCCTTACGTTTTTCCACCACGAACGAAACGGCCTGATCGAACAGCGGATCCAGCTCCTCACCACCGTCGAAGCCACCGCCGCCGCCCTCGCTTTCGCTGTCGGAAGTGATGCCGTCGACATACTGCGGACGACCGCGCGCTTTCCAGTCCTGCACGACGGCATGAACTTCTTCATCACGCACGAAGGCACCGTGAACGCGAACCGGCATGGAGGAGTTCGGGCCGGAGTAGAGCATATCCCCCATCCCCAGCAGCGATTCCGCGCCGCCCTGATCGAGAATGGTGCGGGAGTCGATTTTGCTGGACACGGTAAATGCGATACGCGTCGGAATGTTGGCTTTAATCAGACCGGTGATGACATCCACAGAAGGACGCTGCGTCGCCAGTACCAGGTGAATACCCGCCGCACGCGCCTTCTGCGCGAGACGCGCGATCAGCTCTTCGACTTTTTTACCGACCGTCATCATCAGATCGGCAAACTCATCGACCAGTACCACGATATACGGCAGTTTTTCCAGCAACGGATGGGTGGCGTCCATACTGTCGCCCGGTTTCCAGTACGGATCCGGGATCGGGCGGCCCATGCGCATCGCTTCGGCAATCTTCTCGTTGTAACCCGCAAGGTTACGCACGCCGAGCGCCGACATCAGCTTATAGCGACGCTCCATCTCATTCACGCTCCAGCGCAGCGCGTTAGCGGCGTCTTTCATGTCGGTAACCACTTCGGTCAGAAGATGCGGAATGCCTTCATACACCGACAGTTCCAGCATTTTCGGGTCGATCATGATAAAGCGTACATCTTCCGGCGTCGCTTTGTAGAGCATGCTCAGGATCATGGCGTTCACGCCCACCGATTTACCGGAACCGGTGGTACCGGCTACCAGCAGGTGCGGCATTTTCGCCAGATCCGCCACGACCGGATCGCCGGCGATATCTTTACCCAGCACCACGCTAAGCGGCGACGGGTTCTCACGGAATTTCGCGCAGTCGAGGACTTCACGCAGGTAGACGGTCTGGCGTTTTTTGTTCGGCAGCTCAAGGCCGACATACGGCTTGCCGGGGATGACTTCCACGACGCGCACCGCGACGGTCGAGAGCGAACGCGCCAGGTCCCGCGACAGGTTAGAGATACGCGCAGCCTTAACGCCCGGTGCCAGGTTCAGCTCGAAGCGGGTGATAACCGGGCCTGGCGAGTAGTTCACCACGTCGGCTTTAATACGGAAATCCGCGAGACGCGCTTCCACCAGACGCGCCATCTGCTCCAGGGCGAAGGTATCTACCGGCTCCACTTCCGCGGGCGGCGACGTAAGGAGATCCAGCGACGGCAACGGCGTGGACGGCTTATGCTTCGGCAACTCTTCACCGTTACGCATCAGCAGAGGATGGATCAGGCTGTCACGCGGCGGCGTTATCGGTGCCGCAGGCTGATGAGGCTGTCCATGCGCGGCGGAAGGCTCCGCCTGGTGCTGAACGGGTGCTGCAGGCGGCTGGTAGGCCGCCTCTGGCGCAGCGTACTGCGGCGGCTGCACCTGAGGCTGATGCGTGGCAGCAGGTTGTGCATAACCCTGCGGTGCATGCGGCTGCGGCGCATAGCCTTGCGGTTGCACATAGCTTTGCGCAGGCGCGGCGGGCTGCGGGGCAACAGGCGTATGCGGCTGTTGCGGCTGCTGATAGTGATTCTGCGGCGGTTGTGCCGCGCGATACGGCTCAGGCTCGACAGGCTCTGGCATAAACAGCGGCTCGCTCGGGCCGTCATTGACCAGCGCTTTCATCGGCGAAAGCGCAATATCATCCGGCATAAACGGTGTAGCACCAGACGGTTGCGACGCGGAGTAGCGCTGCTGCTGAGATGCGGCAAACTGACGCGCCAGCTCTGCCTGTTCAGCCGCCTCTTCCTCTTCCTGACTCATCTCAGTCTGATACGTCTCACCGTAACGCTGCTGTTGAGACGCGGCAAACTGGCGCGCCAGCTCGTCCTGATACATCGCATCCGCTTCTTCGTCAGAAACGCCCTGCTGCTGTTGCGACATACGACGCTCCGCTTCCTCACGGGCGCGCTCTTCCGCCATTCGCTGAGAAGGCAGCTTGATGCCATAGGAAGCAAGCTCACGACGCGTCGGCACGCGGACGCGGTTCGGGCGCGGCAGTTGCGGGCCAATGCCCTCTTTCACCTGCGGGCGCGGTGCTTCGCTTGCCGCTGGCGTAAAGGCGAGGCCCGCGGTTTGCGCCGCCGCAGATGACGCCTGCGATACAGCCTGAGCAGAAGCCGCCGCGGCGGTTGCCTGCGCGGCTACGTTCAGGCCTGCGGCCGCTGCGCCTGCAATACCGGAAGCCGAAGCAGCAGGCGCGGCAGGCGCAGGCTCTGGCGCCCGGACTGGCTCAGGCTTACGGGTAAGCTCTTCCGGCTCAGGAATCGGCTGATACCAGGCGGCCAGCTGTTCGCGCTCGCGGGCGCGCTGGGCTTCCACTTCTTCAAAATGATACAGCGGCGGACGCGCGGGTTTGACCTCTTCCGGCGGTACAACGGGTTCCGGCTCGTGCACCGGAGCTGCTTCCTGTGCCGGGACATACGGCTCTGGCGCAGCGTAAGGCGTCTGCGGTGCAGGATTATAAGGTTCAGAGACCGGCGCATAAGGTTCTGGCGCAGATGCATGCGGCTCGGGCGCATACTGTGCAGCGTGCGGCTGCGCATACGGATCGTGCGGTGGTTGCTGATACGCCCCGGGGTGCGGTTGCTGCGGCTGATGAGACTGTTGCGCAGGCTGATGATAAGCGGGCTCTACCGGCGCGCTGCGCTGCGCGGGCTGCCAGTACTCTTCTTCCTGCAGCGGCGCTTGCGCGACAGGCGGCTGCGCGTAGTAGTCCGGCTCCGGCGCGATACCCGGGTGCGACTGCGGGGCGGAAGGCGCGGAATGCCATTCTATTTCAGGCGCGACGTCCGGTGCCTGAACGCTTACCGCTTCAGACGGCATTGCCGTTTGCGCAGAGGCCCAGACCGGCGCAACCGGTGTAGCAGCCGCGGCAACGGCGGCCGGGTCGGCAATAGAATGGCCGTTCAGCAGCGGATCGTTCTCATCATAAAACGCATCCGGCTCAGTGACTTTATGGCCGGAGAACAGTACGTCATCGGCATCGGCCGGCGTGCCGCGCACGCTATATTGCACCTCGTCAGCGTCATCCATACGCTTGCCCGAAAAAAGCGCGGCGTCGGTTTTACGGGCAACGGGGTTGCTGAATTTGTCCGCCAGCCGCTGGCGACGGGCTAAAGCACCGCGAAGAATACGCGCACGACGGGATTCCCCTTTGGCCTTCTGCGGTTCCCGTTCATCTTCTTCATCATCGTCGTGCTCTTCATCGTCCTCGTAGTCGTCTTCATCCTGCCAGGTGTCGTCACGACGAGTCCGGTTGCTGGCAAACGTCAGAACGGTAAGCACGACGCTGCCGATTTTCTCTGCAATGCTGACCCACGACCAGCCGGTAAAGAGCGTCAGCCCTGCCGCCCAGACGCAGAGCAGCGCGATGGTACCGCCGCTGCTGTTAAGCATCGGCTGGAGCGCGGTGCTAAGCAAGCTGCCAATCACACCGCCGGACGCGAAATACCAGATATCGTCGGCGTTGATCGCCGCCAGCCCGCAGGAAGTCAGAATAAGCGCCAGCACGCCGATTAAGCGCAGTGCCACCGCGAAGTAGTCGATGTAGTCGTCGTTGCCGCGCTGACGCCAGGCAAACCAGCAGCCGCCCACCATAATCACGGGAATGGTGTAGGCCATCACGCCGAAAATAAAGAACAGCGTGTCCGCAAGCCAGGCCCCCGGCGCGCCGCCCAGATTATGGATAGGCTCATGCCAGGCCGTTTGCGACCAGCTCGGATCGGAAGGATTAAAGCTTAACAGGGCGGCCATCAGCCAGACGGCAAACAGCACCACGAGGATCAGCAGCGCTTCGAGCAGTCGTCGCCCGCTGCTTAATTTAGTGAGTGTGACTTCTTTGTCTTCGGTGTATTCCTGGCTCAAGACAGGCTCTCCAGGTCCATGAGGTAAAACGGACAGCAGTGGCGAGAAACCCCGCCACTGCTGCTGTATGGATTAACAGGAGTGTAATCAAACTACGCCCGGTTTGCACCTGTTCTGTGTTAGCGGGTTTTAATGACCAGACGATTACTCTGCTTCACTTCTTCCATGACGACGTAAGTACGGGTGTCATTCACGCCCGGCAGACGCAGCAGGGTTTCGCCCAACAGCTTACGGTACGCGGACATATCCGGTACGCGGGTTTTCAACAGGTAGTCGAAATCGCCCGAAACCAGATGACACTCCTGAATTTCTTCCAGTTTTTGTACTGCCGCGTTGAACTGCTCAAACACATCCGGCGCGCCACGATTCAGAGTAATCTCAACAAATACCAGAAGTGAGGCATCCAGATAGTGCGGGTTCAGCAGAGCCGTGTAGCCCTGAATGAAACCCTGTCGTTCCAGGCGACGAACGCGCTCAAGGCACGGCGTCGGTGAAAGACCCACTCGTTTTGAAAGCTCGACGTTAGAAATGCGCCCATCCTTTTGCAGCTCATTAAGAATGTTACGATCGATACGGTCGAGATCTTTGCCAGGGCGCTTTTTGCTATCTACCATTATTATTGTCTCTCTGTATTCCTTCCCTACACCTGCCATTACCCGTTGCACTTCACTGTTCAGGGCGTCAGTTAGAAGACCGTTGCCCGCTGGCAGCTATCGACATTACGTATGGCGTCTGTCCACGCCATGCGTGAATTTCAATAGCCCGGAAATTGGCACAAGCTTGCGCCAGAATGCGCGGCAACCAAAGCCAACCCTTTTTTCTTCCTCGAATGTTTTCGCAAAAGCGCAGGGGATTGTCAAAGTAAAACATCGATTTTTAGTAGAACGTGCCAGAGAGTGGTTGCGAGCGGCGATTATTCCTCATTTTACTGCCTTATATGCCGCGCTTTTTAATCAGTAAAAATAATGACGCTATCGGCCGCAGCTATTGCATGAATCGTTAACAAAATTGCCACACTCTTTTTTTAGCCCCGTAAATTCCCTACAATCCAGCCCATTGTCTGCCAACAACAATGAGGATCTCATGGGCACGGCTAAACACAGTAAGCTGTTAATTCTTGGCTCCGGCCCGGCGGGATACACCGCTGCGGTCTATGCCGCGCGCGCCAACCTGAAGCCGGTTCTGATTACCGGAATGGAAAAAGGCGGTCAGTTGACCACCACGACTGAAGTGGAAAACTGGCCGGGCGACCCGCACGATCTGACCGGTCCGCTGTTGATGGAACGCATGCACGAGCATGCCGCGAAGTTTGAAACAGAAATCCTGTTCGACCATATCAACAAGGTCGATCTGCAAAACCGTCCGTTCCGTCTTATCGGCGACAGCGGCGAATACACCTGCGATGCGCTGATCATCGCCACCGGCGCCTCCGCGCGTTATCTGGGTCTGCCGTCTGAAGAAGCCTATAAAGGCCGCGGCGTCTCCGCCTGCGCCACCTGTGACGGGTTCTTCTACCGTAACCAGAAAGTCGCGGTCATCGGCGGCGGTAACACGGCCGTCGAAGAAGCGCTGTATCTGGCGAATATCGCCTCTGAAGTGCACCTGATCCACCGCCGCGACACCTTCCGCGCCGAGAAGATCCTGGTGAAACGCCTGATGGATAAAGTGGAAAGCGGCAACATCGTGCTGCACACCCACCGCACGCTGGAAGAAGTGACCGGCGACCAGATGGGTGTGAGCGGCCTGCGTCTGCGCGACACCGTGAACCCGGAAAACGTCGAGACGCTGGACGTTGCAGGCCTGTTCGTCGCGATTGGCCACAGCCCGAACACCGCGATTTTTGACGGTCAGCTGGAGCTTGAGAACGGCTACATCAAAGTGCAGTCCGGTATTCATGGCAACGCGACCCAGACCAGCATTCCGGGCGTGTTCGCTGCGGGCGACGTCATGGACCACATCTACCGTCAGGCTATTACTTCTGCCGGTACCGGCTGTATGGCCGCGCTGGATGCTGAACGCTATCTTGACGGTCTTGCTGAAAAGCAGAGCTAATTCCGCACGTTAAACAAGGCGACGAATCAGTCGCCTTTCTTTTATCCCCGTTGTAACATTGCCTGCTCTCTCGCCTTGCGGCGAGCACTCTGGATTTTACTGCTCAGTGCATGCAATGAATAAAACCCGTCAACAAGAACTGACCCGCTGGCTTAAACAGCAAAGCGTTATCTCCCGCCGCTGGCTCAGCCTGTCGCGCCTTCTGGGCGTGGTGAGCGGTTTGCTTATCGTCGCGCAGGCGTGGCTGCTGGCCGATCTCCTTAACGATTTGATAATCAAAGGCATCCCGCGTGAGGCGCTGCTGCTGCCGTTTGTATTGTTGATTCTGGTCTTCGTGTTGCGGGCTTGGGTGGTGTGGCTGCGCGAAAAAGTCGGGTTTCACGCCGGGCAACATATCCGCGCCCGTATTCGTCAGCAGGTGATGAACCGCCTGCAGGAGGCCGGGCCGGCCTGGATTCAAGGGAAACCCGCCGGTAGCTGGGCGACGCTTATCCTTGAGCAGATTGACGATATGCACGATTTCTACGCCCGCTACCTGCCGCAAATGGCGCTGGCGGCGAGCGTGCCGCTGCTGATTGTGCTCGCTATTTTCCCTTATAACTGGGTGGCAGCGCTGATCCTGCTTGGCACCGCGCCGCTAATTCCGCTGTTTATGGCGATGGTCGGCATGGGCGCTGCCGACGCTAATCGCCGTAACTTCCAGGCGCTGGCGCGTCTTAGCGGCAACTTCCTTGACCGCCTGCGCGGTATGGAGACCCTGCGTCTTTTCAACCGCGGCGCAGCGGAAACGCACAATATTCAGGCCGCCTCGCAGGATTTTCGCCAGCGAACGATGGAAGTATTGCGCCTCGCGTTCCTCTCCTCCGGCGTGCTGGAGTTTTTCACCTCGCTTTCCATTGCGCTGGTGGCGGTCTATTTCGGCTTCTCTTATCTGGGTGAGCTGAATTTCGGCCATTACGGCACCGGCGTGACGTTGTTCGCCGGTTTCCTGGCGCTGATTCTGGCACCGGAATTTTTCCAGCCGCTACGCGATCTCGGCACCTTTTACCATGCCAAAGCGCAGGCTGTCGGTGCGGCGGATAGCCTGAAAACATTCCTTGAAGCCCCGATTCAGCATGCCGAGAAAGGCACGCTGGAACTTCCTGGCTGCGAGCCGATTTCGCTTGAGGCGCAGGGCCTGACCGTTCTTTCTCCGCAAGGGAAACGTCTCGCCGGACCGCTGAATTTCACGCTGCCTGCGGGCAAACGCGTGGCGGTGGTGGGGCAAAGCGGCGCGGGAAAAAGCTCGCTTTTAAACCTGCTGGCCGGTTTTTTGCCGTATGAAGGCTCGCTGCGCGTTAACGGTGTTGAACTGCGCGAGCTGGAGCCTGAGAACTGGCGGCGTCAGTTAAGCTGGGTGGGGCAAAACCCGCAGCTGCCTGCGGGGACGCTTAAGGATAACGTCTTACTGACCGATCCCGAGGCGAGCGACGCGCAGCTTCAGGCGGCGCTGGATAAAGCCTGGGTGAGCGAATTCTTACCGCTGCTGGCGCAGGGCGTTGACACGCCGATTGGCGATCAGTCCTCCGGCCTCTCTGTAGGCCAGGCGCAGCGCGTGGCGGTTGCCCGCGCGCTGTTAACGCCGTGCCGTTTGTTGCTGCTGGATGAGCCTTCCGCAAGCCTTGATGCCGGTAGCGAGCGCCGCGTAATGCAGGCGCTGGAGGCCGCGTCGCTGGCGCAGACCACATTGATGGTCACGCACCAGATTGATGACATCGCCGCCTGGGATGAAGTCTGGGTGATGCGCGACGGGCGTATCGTGGAGCGCGGCGACGTCGCCGCGCTTAGCGAGGCCGACGGTTATTTCGCGGCGCTGCTGGCGCACCGTCAGGAGGAGATTTAAATGCGCGCGTTACTTCCCTATCTGGCGCTCTACAAACGCCACAAATGGCTGCTGTCGCTCGGCGTCGTGCTGGCTATCGTGACGCTGCTCGCCAGCATCGGCCTGCTGACGCTCTCCGGCTGGTTCCTCTCCGCCTCTGCGGTCGTTGGCATGGCTGGCCTGTACAGCTTTAACTATATGCTGCCAGCGGCTGGCGTGCGCGGTGCCGCGATTATCCGTACCGCCGGGCGTTACTTTGAGCGTCTGGTGAGCCATGAAGGCACGTTCCGCGTGCTGGAGCACTTACGCGTTTATACCTTCAGCCGCCTGCTGCCGCTTTCTCCCTCCGGGCTGGCGCGCTTTCGTCAGGGCGAATTGCTTAACCGCCTTGTGGCGGATGTCGATACGCTGGATCACCTCTATCTGCGCGTGATTTCACCGCTTATCGGCGCGCTTGCGGTTATCGCGGTGGTGACGCTTGGCTTAAGCCTGCTGGATGTCACGCTGGCGCTGACGCTTGGCGGGATCATGCTGGCGACTCTGCTGCTGCTCCCTCCCCTCTTCTATCGCGCCGGTCTTCCGGTCGGCGAAGCGCTGACAATGCTTCGCGCCAGCTATCGTCAGCAACTGACCAGCTGGTTGCAGGGCCAGGCGGAACTGTCGATTTTCGGCGCAGCCGGGCGTTATCGCGAACAGCTTGATACGACCGAACAAATCTGGCATGAGGCGCAGCGCCGCCAGGCCGGGCTGACAGCGCTTTCGCAGGCGATGATGACGCTGATTAGCGGCATGACGGTGGTGCTGGTCCTCTGGATGGCCGCAGGCGGCGTTGGCGGCAACAGCGCGCCGGGTTCGCTCATCGCGCTGTTTGTCTTCTGCGCGCTGGCTGCCTTTGAAGCGCTCGCGCCGGTCGGCGGTGCGTTCCAGCATCTTGGACAGGTTATCGCCTCCGCGCGTCGCGTGAGTGAAGTCATTGACCAGCCTTCGGATATCACTTTTGCTGAGCAGGGCAATGATGCGCCGCGCGAGGCTTCGCTGTCGCTGCGTAACGTGAGCTTCAGTTACCCGGGCCAGCCGCAGCCTGCGCTGCACGATATTACGCTTGACGTAATACCAGGCGAGCATATCGCTATCCTCGGGCGCACCGGCTGTGGTAAATCGACGCTGTTGCAGCTTATCACCCGCGCCTGGGACCCGACTTCCGGCGACGTGATGCTTGATGGCGTCTCTCTCACTCGTTATCGCGAAGACGCGCTGCGCGCCACCATGAGCGTCGTGTCGCAGCGCGTGCATCTCTTCAGCGCCACGCTTCGCGACAACCTCCTCCTCGCCGCGCCGCAGGCCGATGACGCCGCGCTCGGTGCAGTACTCGCCCGCGTGGGGCTTGAAAAACTGCTGGACGATGAAGGGCTTAACGCCTGGCTTGGCGAAGGCGGACGCCAGCTCTCCGGCGGCGAGCTGCGCCGTCTCGGCATCGCCCGCGCGCTGCTGCACGACGCGCCGATGCTTTTACTGGATGAGCCGACGGAAGGACTTGATGCCGAAACCGAGCGTCAGATACTCGCTCTGGTAAAAGAAGTCGCCGCGCAGAAAACGCTGCTGATGGTAACCCATCGTCTGCAAGGGCTGACGGCGTTCGATCGCATCATTGTCATGGACAACGGGCAGATTACTGAGCAAGGTAGTCACAAGGAATTACTGGCGCAGCAGGGACGTTATTATCAGTTTCGCGCGCGTTCAGTACACTATCATTGATTGATATTTGACACTGTTGTCAGGGAGCGCCGTTGTGATGCGTCTGGTGCAGCTTTCTCGTCATTCGATTGCTTTTCCCTCGCCTGAAGGGGCGTTACGTGAACCTAACGGCTTACTGGCATTAGGCGGGGATCTCAGCCCCGCTCGCCTGATGATGGCTTACCAGCAGGGCATTTTCCCGTGGTTTTCACCAGGTGATCCGATTTTATGGTGGTCCCCGGATCCGCGCGCGGTGATCTGGCCTGAGCGACTACACATCAGCCGCAGCATGAAGCGCTTTCACCGCCGCTCGCCCTATCGCGTAACGCTGAATCACGCATTTAACGCCGTGATCCAGGGCTGCGCCAGCGACCGTGACGACGGCACGTGGATAACTAACGATGTGGTGATTGCCTGGCAGCGCCTGCATGAACTTGGGCATGCGCACTCTGTTGAAGTCTGGCTGGACGATACGCTCGTGGGCGGCATGTATGGCGTGGCGCAGGGCGCGCTTTTTTGCGGCGAATCGATGTTCAGCCGCCGTGAGAACGCCTCGAAAACCGCGCTGGTGGTGTTTTGCGACTACTTTGTTGCGCAGGGTGGCCGGCTGATTGATTGTCAGGTGCTTAACCCGCACACTGCGTCGCTGGGCGCGGTCGAGATCCCGCGCCGTGATTATTTACAACGCCTGGCGGAGCTTCGCCCGTTGCCGCTCGAAAAACGCTGCTGGGTGCCGCAAACTCTTTTTACGCCCGCAGGATAGCAGAATGTTTTCGGCACATTTTTTGTCAGAGTGTTATACTTACGCACGCAGAAAATGACTGCCATTACCCTGCCGCCGTTTTGGGACCCTCCGTTAACGCAACGCTTTGGATCTCACGCTCCCCGTTACGCTTGCGCTGCCCGCGCGGTTTTGTCGTGGGAGCGGGAAGGCGCAGCGGTACAACGGGCATTTCGCCCACAAAACTTTACTTAATGGGTGAACTTGGGCATTATCTTGCCGGTTCAAACTATGGTAGTGATACCCCAGAGGATTAGATGGCCAAAGAAGACAATATTGAAATGCAGGGTACCGTTCTTGAAACGTTACCTAACACTATGTTCCGCGTAGAACTGGAAAACGGTCACGTGGTAACTGCCCATATCTCCGGTAAAATGCGCAAAAACTACATCCGCATTCTGACGGGCGACAAAGTGACTGTTGAGCTGACCCCGTACGACCTGAGCAAAGGCCGCATTGTCTTCCGTAGTCGCTAAGTTTGTACAGGCTTCTTAAGCGAAGCCAGGCCGCGCCGCCGTGTGCCGCGCCAGCCTGAAAAAAAGCGCCCTTTCGAGGCGCTTTTTTTATGAGTGTTTTTCCTGAACAGACGATAAAAAAACGCCGGATATCGCTATCCGGCGTTGTGTTTTATACGCGTATCGCTTAGTGCGCGGCTTCAGGCTTATGCTTCTGCGCGCTCTGGAAGCTGTACGTCAGCTTATCGCCTTCTTTATCCAGCGCGACGGAGACCTGGCCACCATCCACCAGCGAACCAAAGAGCAGCTCGTTGGCCAGCGGTTTTTTCAGGTTGTCCTGAATCACGCGGGTCATCGGGCGTGCGCCCATCGCACGGTCGTAGCCTTTCTCCGCCAGCCAGTCACGCGCTTCCTGGCTAACTTCCAGGGAGACACCTTTCTGGTCAAGCTGCGCCTGCAGTTCGACGATGAACTTGTCGACAACCTGATGAATCACCTCGGTAGAGAGATGGTTGAACCAGATAATGTTGTCGAGACGGTTGCGGAATTCCGGCGTAAAGATCTTTTTGATCTCTTCCATCGCGTCAGTGCTGTTGTCCTGACGGATAAGCCCAATCGATTTACGCTCGGTTTCACGCACGCCGGCATTGGTAGTCATCACCAGAATCACGTTGCGGAAATCTGCTTTACGCCCGTTGTTATCGGTCAGCGTACCGTTATCCATCACCTGCAGCAGCAGGTTGAAGACATCCGGGTGCGCTTTTTCGATTTCATCAAGCAGCAGTACCGCATGCGGATGTTTAATGACCGCGTCGGTCAGCAGACCGCCCTGATCGAACCCAACATACCCTGGAGGCGCGCCAATCAGGCGGCTCACAGTGTGACGTTCCATATACTCGGACATATCGAAGCGCAGCAGTTCAATGCCCAGCGCTTTGGACAACTGCACCGTCACCTCGGTTTTCCCGACGCCGGTCGGGCCTGCGAAGAGGAAAGAGCCCACCGGTTTACGGTCATGCCCCAGCCCCGCGCGGCTCATTTTGATGGCTTCGGTTAAGGCCTCAATGGCTTTATCCTGACCAAACACCAGCATTTTCAGGCGATCGCCCAGATTTTTCAGCGTATCGCGATCGCTTTGCGACACACTTTTCTCCGGGATACGCGCGATGCGGGCCACCACGGTTTCGATATCCGCCACATTGACGGTTTTCTTACGCTTGCTGACCGGCATCAGACGCGCACGCGCGCCCGCTTCGTCGATAACGTCGATGGCTTTGTCCGGCAGATGGCGATCATTAATGTATTTAACCGCCAGCTCCACCGCCGCGCGTACCGCTTTCGCAGTGTAACGGACGTCGTGGTGCGCTTCATATTTCGGCTTCAGGCCGTTAATGATCTGTACGGTTTCCTCAACGCTCGGCTCGGTGATATCGATTTTCTGGAAACGACGCGCCAGCGCGCGGTCTTTTTCGAAAATATTGCTGAACTCCTGATAAGTCGTGGAGCCCATCACCCGGATTTTGCCGCTGGAGAGCAGCGGTTTAATCAGGTTAGCCGCATCGACCTGGCCGCCGGAGGCCGCGCCCGCGCCGATGATCGTATGGATTTCATCGATAAACAGGATGCTGTTGTTATCCTGCTCAAGCTGTTTAAGCAGCGCCTTGAAGCGTTTTTCAAAATCGCCGCGGTATTTAGTACCCGCCAGCAGCGAGCCGATATCCAGCGCGTAGATAGTGCAGTCGGCCATCACTTCCGGCACGTCGCCCTGTACGATACGCCAGGCGAGCCCTTCAGCGATCGCGGTTTTTCCGACGCCCGATTCACCCACCAGCAGCGGGTTGTTTTTCCGGCGACGGCAGAGCACCTGAATCGCGCGCTCCAGCTCTTTGTCACGGCCAATCAGCGGATCGATGCCGCCAACGCGGGCAAGCTGATTGAGATTGGTGGTGAAGTTTTCCATACGCTCCTCCCCGCCTGCCTGCTCTTCGTTGACCGGATTGTCATTGCCCGGCGCCTGGCCTGGCTCGTCTTTACGGGTACCATGGGAGATGAAATTCACCACATCGAGGCGACTGACTTCATGTTTACGCAACAGATAAGCCGCCTGAGACTCCTGTTCGCTGAAGATAGCCACTAAGACATTGGCGCCAGTCACTTCGCTACGGCCGGAGGACTGGACGTGGAACACGGCGCGCTGCAACACGCGCTGGAAGCTGAGCGTCGGCTGAGTGTCGCGCTCCTCTTCGCTCGCGGGCAGTACGGGTGTGGTTTGTTCAATGAAGGCTTCGAGTTCCTGACGCAGCGCCACCAGATCCACGGAGCAGGCTTCAAGCGCCTCCCGTGCCGATGGGTTACTGAGCAGAGCCAGTAACAGATGCTCGACGGTCATAAACTCATGTCGGTGCTCGCGCGCTCTGGCGAAAGCCATGTTTAAACTGAGTTCCAGTTCCTGGTTGAGCATAGGGCACCCCCTCAATAGTTTGCCTTAATCAGGCTTTTTCCAGCGTACACAACAACGGATGGTCGTTCTCCCTCGCATATTTGTTCACCAGCGCCACTTTGGTTTCCGCCACTTCCGCGGTGAAAACGCCACAGATGGCTTTCCCCTGATAGTGAACCGTGAGCATCAGTTGCGTTGCACGTTCTACATCATAAGAAAAGAACTTTTGTAGCACGTCAATAACAAATTCCATCGGCGTGTAATCGTCGTTCATTAATATAACTTTATACATAGATGGCGGCTTTAGCGCTTCGCGCAGGTCATCTTCCGCCAAATGGTCAAAATCCAGCCAACTTTTGTCTTTACTCATTGCCAGTCGTCATCATGGTTAAACAGTACAGCCAGCGTGTTTTCCGGCGCTCTGGTTGAGTGTAATACGCATCCTGAATCTACCCTAATGTTCAGCACGCAACCAGCTATCGCTGGTATTCGCGAGGTCTGTCACATTAATGAAAATAGCGTTAACTGCTTCAAAATTTTGACTCAATCCCACCTGCCAGACCCTGCTGAACGCTTGACGAAGAGTGCGATTTCTCTAAATTGTACAAGCGTGAGTTGGCGAGGTTTTGAACAGCCCCCCTCACCCACCGGTTCAATCCATCTTACTCAATAAGACTTATGAAGGATGTCGAAGCATGGAGACGGGTACTGTTAAATGGTTCAATAACGCCAAAGGGTTTGGGTTCATTTGCCCTGAAGGCGGCGGCGAAGATATCTTTGCGCACTACTCTACAATCCAGATGGACGGCTACAGAACGCTGAAAGCCGGACAAGTCGTGAGGTTCGATGTGCATCAGGGGCCTAAGGGCAACCATGCCAGCGTCATTGTTCCTCTTGAAGCAGAAGCCACATCCGCAGTTGCGTAACTCTTCTGTTTCATTGTGTACATCCTGCTCCTGAAATGCCAGTCCCGTGGACTGGCATTTTTATTTATTCACGGGCAAGCGCATCCACAGGATTGAGTCTGGCCGCGTTGCGGGCGGGCAGCCAGCCAAACAACACCCCCGTCGCGCTGGAGCACAAAAAGGCCGTCAGCAGCGCCACGGGCGAAAAGCCGATCTCCCAGCCGGGTAAAATCAGCTGTAGTGCAAGCGCGATCAGCAGTGAAAGCCCGATGCCGAGCGCGCCCCCCACCAGGCAAACCAGCACCGCCTCAATCAAAAACTGCTGTAACACATCGCTTTTGCGCGCGCCGACCGCCATACGAATGCCGATTTCCCGGGTGCGCTCGGTCACCGACACCAGCATGATATTCATCACCCCGATGCCCCCCACCACCAGCGAAATCACCGCCACCAGCGTCAGAAACAGTTGAAGAGTACGTGTGGTCTTTTCAGCGGTTTTCAACACGCTGTCCATATTCCAGGTGAAAAAATCTTTTTTTCCGTGGCGCAGCGTCAGGAGACGCGTGAGCTGCTGCTCCGCCTCGCCGCTGTCGTAACCCTCTTTAACCCGCACGGTAATAGAGTTCAGCCACGACTGGCCCATGATCCGCCCCGACATCGTGCTGTAAGGCATCCAAACGCGCAGAATTTTACTACTGCCGAACATCGACTGCTTCTCTCCCGCCACGCCGATGACGGTCGCGGGCATATTGCCGACCAGCACCACTTCACCCACCACGTTCGCCTTATTCGGGAAAAGCTGGCGGCGCGCGTTGCTGTCGATAACCACCACCTGCGCGCGGCCGCGCAGTTGCTCGTCGTTAAAAGTATTACCCTCGCTGAAGGTCATACCGTAGACGTTAAAATATTGCCCGCTCACGCCGTTAGCGCTGGCGGCGACATCCACATTGCCATAGCGCAGGCGCAGGTTCTGCGACACCGTCGGCGTGGCAGAACTCACCCACGGCTGGCGCTGTATCGCCTGCAGGTCGTCATACTGCAACGCCTGCTGGTATTGCGGATCGTCATCGCCAAAATCTTTACCCGGATAGACATCAATCGTGTTCGTACCGATAGAGCGAATATCCTCCAGCACCATCTGCTTGGCGGCGTCACCGACCACCACAATAGAGACCACCGATGCGATACCGATAATTATCCCGAGCATCGTCAGCAGCGTGCGCATCTTGTTGGCGGCCATCGCAAGCCAGGCCATCGTCAGCGCCTCACGGAAACTGTTGATAAACTGCCCGAAAGCCGGGGCGTCCTGCGGTTGCGCTGGCAGCCCTCCAGCATCGCGTTTCCCGACCGGCGGCGGATTGCTGATTATCTCCCCGTCCCGAATTTCGATGATGCGTTCCGCCTGTGCGGCGACATCAGGATCGTGAGTCACGATAATCACCGTATGCCCGCGATCGCGAAGCTGTTTTAAGGTCGCGATCACCTCTTCGCCGGAGTGGCTGTCGAGCGCGCCGGTCGGTTCGTCGGCCAGGATCACCTGCCCGCCGTTCATTAGTGCGCGGGCGATACTCACGCGCTGCTGCTGCCCGCCGGAAAGCTGCGAGGGCTGATAATCGACACGCGCTTCAAGACCAAGCCGCGCCAGTAATTCACGCGCCCGCGCCTGACGCGCGGCACGCCCGGTGCCGGCATAAATGGCGGGAACTTCGACATTCTGCGCGGCGGTCAGGTGTGAAAGCAGATGGTAGCGCTGAAAGATAAAACCGAAATGCTCACGCCGCAGGCGGGCAAGCGCGTCATCACTGAGCGTCGCCACATCCACATCCGCGACCTTATAACTGCCGCTGCTGGGCTTATCGAGACAGCCGAGAATATTCATCAGCGTCGATTTACCGGAGCCGGACGCGCCAACAATCGCCACCATTTCACCGGCATTAATTGTCAGCGTGACGCCTTTTAGCACTTCGACATCCGTTTCGCCCGACGGATAGCTACGACGAATATCGCGCAGCTCAAGCAGCGCCGTCATTGCTCATCGCCCCCGTTCGCGCGGCCAATTACCACTTCATCGCCCTCTTCGAGCCCCTTGACCACTTCTACCTGCGTGTCGTTACGCGCGCCAATAGTCACTTCGCGCTCGCGCGTTTCGCCGTTACGCAGCAGCGTGACGTTATAGCGGTTATCGCCAACCGGCTCGCCGAGCGCCGCCAGCGGAATGGTCAGCACATCGTCGACGCCGCCGAGCTGAATATGCACCTGCGCGGTCATATCGAGGCGCAGCACGCCCTGCGGGTTCGGCACCTCAAAACGCGCATAATAAAAAATGGCGTCGTTGATTTTCTCGGGGGTGGGAAGAATATCTTTCAGCCGCCCTTCGTAGCGGGTCAGCGGGTCGCCAAGCACCGTAAACCAGGCTTTCAGCCCCGGCTTGAGATGAATCACGTCGGCTTCAGAGACCTGCGCTTTTACCAGCATCGTGCTGAGATCGGCAAGCGTCAGAATATTAGGTGCCTGCTGCGCGGCAATGACCGTCTGGCCCTGCAGCGTGGTTATCTGCGTGACTTCACCGGCAATCGGCGCGGTGATTCGGGTATAATCGAGATTCGTTTTGGCGGTGCTCAGCGAGGCCTGGTTGCGCTTGATTTGCGCGTCTATCGTGCCAAGCTGCGCCTCTTTAACGGCAAGCTCGGTAGCAGCCGTATCAAGATCCTGACGCGACACTGCCTGCGTGCGGGCAAGCTGCTGCTGGCGGGAGAGCGTAACGCGGGCGAGTTTCATCTCCGCCTCAGCCTGGCGGCGCTGGGCACGTAACTCCATCAGCGTCGCTTCCACTTCTTTGATCTGGTTTTCAGCCTGTTCAGGATCGATTACCCCGAGCAGCTGATCTTTTTTGACTTTATCGCCGATATTGACCGACAGCGTTTTGAGCTGGCCACTGACCTGCGCGCCGACATCGACTTTACGCAGCGCGTCGAGCTTGCCGGTCGCAAGCACGCTCTGTTGCAAATCTCCTTTACGCACCAGCATGGTCTGATAACGGGGCAGCGGCGCATTCAGCATCTTCCAGAGCCAGACTGCACCGATGACGATAACCAGAGCCAGCGCCACATAGCGCTTCTTGATTCTTCCCTTAAGCTTCATATCTTTCCTGAGGTTTCGGACGAGTAAACAGAGTTTGCTCTCCTATTCTAAACGCAATCTCAACCAAACCCTATGCAGCCCGCAAATAAACTACAGCGTTGATATTGCGTTGAGTGATAGTTTGTTTCCATAACCCAAGACTTCACTACGAGACCGGGTTGTGTCCGCACTTGCCGAAATTTCTATCCAGCCGCCAGCCCACAACGCCTGGCAACTCTTTCGTCTGCTCGCGACAGGCCAAAAAATGCCGGGCCTTGCCTGGCAGAACCCGGCCTATCGCCGAAAATTTATGCTGCGCTCGCTGGCAACGCCCTTCGACACCCGACGCTGGCTTTCAGTACTCGCCCGTCAGCCGATGCTCGACACCTTGCTGCATGCCCAGCCGGGCCTGCCGTGCCGTCTTCACAGGCCGTGGCTGTCAGTCAATGTGTCACGTAAAGCGGCACTGGCCGCGCTGGAATACCATTACCAGCATATCGCGCATCTTTTACCCGATGCGCTGATGCAGGCGCATCTGACGCGCCAGGGGGCCACGCTTGCCACGCTTACCCGCAAAAATGACGCGCAGTATCGCCTTGACCTTGCCGCCGTCGCGGAGCTGGATAAAGAAGGCGAAACGACGGTGATTTTCCGCGATGCCGCAGGCGTTGTGCTTGCTGAAATGACATTCACCCTCTGCGAGGTTGACGGTCAGCGTACGCTGTTTATCGGCGGCTTACAGGGTGCCAAAGCCTGGGTTGAGCACGATCAGATCCAACTGGCAACCAAGGCCTGTCATGGTCTGTTTCCTAAACGCCTGCTGCTGGAAGCGGTATGTCTGCTGGCAAAGCGTTTTGCCGCAAGCCAGATAGTCGCCGTCAGCAACGAGACGCATATCTACCGTAGCTGGCGCTATGCGAAGAAGAAAAAAGACAAGCTGCATGCCGATTATGACAGCTTCTGGGAGTCGCTCGGCGGCTATAAAGACGTGCAGAGGATTTACCACATGCCTTTGCAGCTCGCCCGTAAGTCGCTCGACGAGATCGCCAGTAAAAAACGTGCGGAGTATCGTCGCCGTTATGAGTTGCTGGATAGCATGGCCGCGCAAATCGACGCATGGTTTGACGAAAGGTAATCTTCGGGCTGGCGGGTGCACGCCCTACAATTTTACCCGTCACTCTAACTGGCGGGTGCGCTTTGCTTACCCGCCCTACCTGGTGTACCCGTTGCTAAAAAGCTAATCTGCGCGTCCGCGGGCGAGCCACAGCACGCGCGAGAACATTTTGCGCAGCAGCGGCGGCACCGCGTCCATACCGCGGCGGGCGGCTTCCATCGCCACCTCAATCGCCAGATCGGGTTTCGACGAGCGGTGAATCGCTTTAACAATGACCCGCCGCATATTCATATGCACCGTTTCCGGTAGTTGCGCGACGCGGTAAAACACGGCGTCAAACCCTTCGCGATACATAAAATGTTCCATGTCCGGCGCGGGAAGCTCGGTCAGATGCTGGCGCACCTGTTCGCTATCATTATTCACGATGCTTTTTACCGTCGCCGCATATTTGCGCCCGGCGTCGTCACCATCCACCAGCACATGCCATTCAATACCCATCCGGCGGGCAAATTTAATCAGCGGTTTTAAGCCCGACTGGGCGAACTCAATGACTTTGATGCCTTCAGCCTCAAAATGATAACCACACTGGCGCGCCAGCTCGTTCATCATCCAGACTTCAGTCTCCCCTTCCACCAGCAGCCAGCAGCGCGCGAACAGTGCCGATGGCCGGTTAAAGCGGATATGAAACGCGATGCGGCGGCTGTCTTCGGCGTTCATGCCGCCTGGCCCCAGCCGCCACGCCGCCACCTTGCCCGACGCGCGCACCAGCCGACAGACATGCTCAACCGGGGTCATCGACAGCAGCTCGCCGGAGTTGGTGGTGGTCAGTTTTTGCAGCGGCAGCAGGTTCAGCAACTGCCAGGCCACAGAGAGCATAATGGGGTGCAGTCGTGTTTCGGGGTCTTCCACCAGCAGCAGCGGCCGGGCGTATTTATCAAGCCGCATGTTGCCTTTGGCCTGCAACAGCGTGGCGAACAGCCCCAGCAGAATAACCCGGTAGGCGCGCCCGCCGGGCTTATCAATCATGCGGTTGATGATATCGAGATAGCGCCAGCTGCGCTGTTCATCGTGCGAATGGCGACGCATCAGACGGTAGCGCGGGCCAGGCGCGCCCTGCTCGGAAAAATAGTGCTCCAGCAGCTGCACCATCGCCGACAGCCCCTGACGAATCTGTTCATCCGTCAGGTTTTGCGGGCGGGAAACCAGTTCGCGCGTCAGAAATTCCAGCTCGCGCGCGGTCACTTCCATCTGCGGCGTATGGGTGATGGCGCTGTCGTGCAGACGGCGCATAAAGCGGGCGTCGCGCAACCGCAGCACCGGGTTTAAGCGGATGAGCTGACGCACCTGCGCGTCAATATCCTCCAGCACAAGCGGTTCGCCCTCGGCGTTAAGAAAACTGCGCAGCGTCAGTACGCTGTTATCGTCATTCAGCTCGCCCTCCAGCCGGTAGAAAATCCGCTGAAAGCCATCGCTGCCAGGCGTCATTATTGCGCGCAAGCCGCGAAAACGACGGCGCTGAAAATCCCCCGCCTCCGTCTCGCGAAAAATCAAAATGACATGCAGATGACGTTCGCGCCCGTGAATATCCCCCGGCGGAAACCAGAAATCACTGCGCGTAAAGGAGTAGAGCGTCTCGCCAGGGTTTAGCAGCAGCGTGAGCGCATCTAACAGGCTTGATTTCCCCCACGCGTTTTCGCCAATCAGCACATTATTATGTTCAAGCGTTAACGATAAGCGGTTAATTCCGCGAAACCCGGCAATTTCCACGCGCTCAAGAAACATCTCTCCTCCGGCTGCATTTGCATAGCTGCGTGTCGGCAGTATAGCTATTCAATCAGAGCCTTAACAGAGAAAGGCGGAACGGAATCGTCGCGTTGCGAGGCGTCTCGAAATAATAAAAGCGTGATGGCAAAGCGAATAATAAATGACTTTTATCATGTGCTAAGGCAATGAAATAACGCTAATAACTGCAGCTTTACTCGCCTGGGTGAATTCTGTAGGGTGTGACGGCACGCTTATTTCCGCTCATTCCGTTATTCAGGGATCGCACGCCTCATGTTTTCAGGATTGTTAATTATCTTAGTACCGCTTATTCTCGGCTACCTTATTCCCCTGCGCAAAGCAGGCGCGCTGCGGCTTATCAATCAGCTGTTAAGCTGGCTTGTGTACATTATTCTGTTCTTTATGGGCATTAGCCTCGCCTTTCTCGATAATCTTTCGGCGAATCTGCTCGCTATTCTGCACTATTCTGCCGTTAGCATTACGGTCATCATGCTGTGTAATATCGCAGCTCTCCTGTGGCTTGAACGCGCCATTCCGTGGCGTCACCAGCACCGCCAGGAAAAGCTGCCGTCGCGCCTCGCGATGGCGCTGGAATCCCTTAAATTGTGCGGCGTGGTGGTGCTTGGTTTCCTGTTAGGGCTGACCGGCCTTGCGTTTCTTAAACACGCCACCGAAGCCAGCGAGTACTCCTTAATTTTTCTGCTGTTCCTGATTGGTATTCAGCTTCGCAACAACGGCATGACGCTAAAACAGATTGTGCTGAACCGCCGCGGCATGATGGTCGCGGTAGTGGTGCTTTGTAGCTCGCTTATCGCAGGTGCCGTGAATGCGCTGCTGCTTGATTTACCGCTGCGCGCAGGACTTGCGATGGCCTCCGGTTTTGGCTGGTATTCGCTCTCCGGCATTCTGATGACGGAATCCTTCGGTCCGGTGATTGGCAGCGCCGCGTTCTTTAACGATCTGGGCCGCGAGCTTATCGCGATTATGCTGATCCCGGGCCTGGTGCGCCGCAGCCGCTCTACCGCGCTCGGTATCTGCGGGGCGACGTCGATGGATTTCACGCTGCCGGTGCTGCAACGCAGCGGCGGTCTGGAACTGGTGCCTGCGGCTATCGTGCACGGGTTTATTCTGAGCCTGCTGGTGCCGTTGCTGATGGCGTTTTTCGCCGCCTGATACCCCGTTGGCGGTAGGCTCCTGCCGCCAAAATTGCGTTAAATCAATCTCTCTTCAGGTTCCTGAAAAATCGCTTTTCACCCTGCGCGCCGAAGCCTAACCTTAAACATGCATATTAAATATAACTTTAAGGTGTCATCATGTTTTGCGTGCAATGTGAACAAACGATTCGTACTCCGGCAGGTAACGGCTGCGCGTATGCGCAAGGGATGTGCGGGAAAACCGCTGAAACCTCTGACCTACAGGATCTGCTGATTGCGGCTTTGCAGGGGCTTTCCGCCTGGGCGGTGAAAGCACGCGAGCTTGGCATTATCGATCACCAGGTAGACAGCTTCGCGCCCCGCGCGTTCTTCTCTACCCTCACCAACGTTAACTTCGATTCACCGCGCATCGTGGGTTACGCCCGCGAGGCCATCGCCCTGCGCGAGGCGCTGAAAACCCAATGCCAGGCCGTTGATGAAAGCGCGCAGGTGGATAACCCGATGGCGTCGCTGACGCTGGCAAGCGATGATTTGGGCCATTTACAGCGTCAGGCCGCCGCGTTCGCGCCAAATATCGATAAAGCCGTGATTGGCGAAAATATTCTTGGCCTGCGCCTGCTGTGCCTCTACGGCCTGAAAGGCGCGGCGGCTTATATGGAGCACGCGCATGTGCTCGGGCAGTACGACAACGCCATTTATGGTCAGTATCACAGGATCATGGCGTGGCTCGGCACCTGGCCTGCGGACATGAACGCGCTGCTGGAATGCGCGATGGAAATCGGCCAGATGAACTTCAACGTCATGCGTATCCTGGACGCGGGCGAAACCAGCAAATATGGCCACCCGACGCCGACGCAGGTCAACGTCAAAGCCGTGGCGGGCAAATGCATCCTGATTTCCGGCCACGATCTGAGAGATCTTTATAACCTGCTGGAACAGACGGAAGGCACCGGCGTGAATGTTTACACCCACGGCGAAATGCTGCCTGCGCACGGCTACCCGGAGCTGCGTAAATTTAAGCATCTTGTCGGCAACTACGGCAGCGGCTGGCAGAACCAGCAGGTTGAATTCGCCCGCTTCCCAGGCCCCATTGTGATGACCTCCAACTGCATTATCGACCCGACCGTCGGCAGTTATGACGATCGCATCTGGACCCGCAGCATCGTCGGCTGGCCGGGCGTGAGCCACCTTGAAGGCGACGACTTCGGGCCGGTGATAGCCCAGGCGCAGCAGATGGCGGGCTTCCCGTATAGCGAAATCGAACACCTCATCACCGTTGGCTTCGGCCGTCAGACGCTGCTTGGCGCTGCCGACACGCTGATCGATCTGGTAAGCCGCGAAAAACTGCGCCACATCTTCCTGGTCGGTGGCTGCGACGGCGCGCGCGGTGAACGCAGTTATTTCACCGATTTTGCCACTCAGGTACCGCAGGACTGCCTTATCCTGACGCTCGCCTGCGGCAAATACCGCTTCAACAAGCTCGATTTCGGCGCGATCGAAGGGTTGCCGCGCCTGGTGGACGCTGGCCAGTGTAACGATGCCTACTCCGCCATTATTCTCGCCGTGACGCTTGCTGAAAAACTGGGCTGCGGCGTCAATGACCTGCCGCTGTCGCTGGTGCTGTCATGGTTTGAACAAAAAGCGATTGTGATCCTGCTGACACTGCTGTCGCTCGGCGTGACCAATATCGTCACCGGCCCGACCGCGCCAGGTTTCCTGACGCCGGATCTGCTGGCGGTGCTGAATGAGAAATTTGGTCTGCGCCAGGTGACCACCGTTGAGCAGGATATGCGCGCGCTGTTAGGCGCGTAAGGAGGAAAGAATGACAATGCCGACCCCACAATGTCCGTGGCGGATGCAGGTCCACCATATCCGGCAGGAGACGCCGGATGTCTGGACGCTCTCGCTGCTGTGCCACGATTTCTACCCGTATCAGGCCGGGCAGTATGCGCTGGTAAGCATTCGCAACAGCGCCGACACCCTGCGCGCGTATACGATTTCTTCAACGCCCGGCGTGAGCCCGTTGATTACGCTGACGGTGCGCCGCATCGACAATGGCGAGGGCTCCGGCTGGCTGACGCGCGAGGTTAAACGCGGCGATTATCTGTGGCTGTCTGACGCGCAGGGCGATTTTACCTGCGCCGACAAAACCGACGATCGCTTCCTGCTGCTGGCGGGCGGCTGCGGCGTAACGCCGATCATGTCGATGCGCCGCTGGCTTGCGGCATATCGCCCGCAGGCGGATGTTCAGGTGATTTATAACGTGCGGACGCCCCAGGATGTGATTTTCGCCGACGAGTGGCGCGATTACCCGGTGACGCTGGTGGCGGAAAGCGGCGACGCGCCGGGCTTTATTCACGGGCGCCTGACCCGCGAGATGCTGATGGCGGTGCCGGATCTCACCCGCCGTACCGTGATGGTATGCGGCCCGGCGCCGTATATGGATTTCGTGGAGCAGGAAGTGAAAGCGCTCGGCGTGACGCGCTTTTATAAAGAGCAGTTTTTCACGCCGGTGGCCGAGGCCGCGACCAGCGGGATTAAGTTTACGACGCTTACGCCCGCCCGTGAGTTTTACGGCGCGGTCGGCACCACGCTGCTGGCAGCGCTTGAAAGCAATCATGTGCCGGTGAATGCCGCGTGCCGCGCAGGCGTGTGCGGCTGCTGTAAAACCCGCGTGCTGTCTGGCGAGTACAGCGTGACAAGCACCATGACGCTGACGGAGCAGGAGATTGCCGACGGCTACGTGCTGGCGTGTTCGTGCCATCCGGCAGGCGATTTGGTTCTGGCGTGATGTGATTTTGGCGTGGTGGGTTTGTGATGTGTAATGGCGGGTGCGCGTTGCTTACCCGCCCTACGTAAAATCCCCCGAATGCCCCCCGTAGGGTGGGTAAGCGCAGCGCACCCACCATGCCTGCAAAACCAACCCAACGCCCCCGTAGGGTGGGTAAGCGAAGCGCACCCACCATGTCCATAACACCAACCCACCATGCCCGCAAAATCAACCCAACTCACGGCTACGTCCCTTCCTGCCTGCGATTTTGAACTACGCTTGTAACCGTTATCACTACTTTTCACTAAGGAGGGAGCATGAAACAGACCGTCGCGTCATATATCGCCAAAACCCTGGAGCAGGCTGGCGTAAAGCGCATCTGGGGCGTAACGGGTGATTCGCTCAATGGCCTCAGCGACAGCTTAAACCGCATGGGCACTATCGAGTGGATGTCCACCCGCCATGAAGAGGTCGCGGCGTTCGCGGCAGGCGCGGAAGCGCAACTGACCGGCGAGCTGGCGGTCTGCGCGGGCTCCTGCGGGCCTGGCAACCTGCACCTCATCAACGGCCTGTTTGACTGCCACCGCAACAACGTGCCGGTACTGGCCATCGCCGCGCATATTCCCTCCAGCGAAATCGGCAGCGGCTATTTCCAGGAGACGCACCCGCAGGAACTGTTTCGCGAATGCAGCCACTATTGCGAGCTGGTCTCAAGCCCGGAGCAGATCCCGCAGGTGCTGGCCATCGCGCTGCGTAAAGCGGTGCTGGAGCGCGGCGTCTCGGTGATTGTCCTGCCCGGCGACGTGGCGCTGAAACCCGCGCCGGAAGAGGCCAGCCCCGGCTGGTATCACGCCCCGCAGCCCGTTATCGTGCCGCCGCATGACGAACTGAAAAAGCTCGCCCAGCTACTGCGCTATTCCGATAACATCGCGCTGATGTGCGGCAGCGGCTGCGCGGGCGCGCATCAGGAGCTGCTGGAATTCGCCCGCACGCTGAAAGCGCCCATCGTCCACGCCCTGCGCGGCAAAGAGCATGTCGAGTACGATAACCCGTATGATGTGGGCATGACCGGGCTTATCGGCTTCTCGTCCGGCTATCACACCATGATGAACGCCGATACGCTGATCCTCCTCGGCACCCGCTTCCCCTACCGCGCGTTCTACCCGACACACGCCAAAATCATTCAGATTGATATCAACCCTGGCAGCATTGGCGCGCACAGCAAAGTGGACATGGCGCTGGTGGGCGATGTGAAAGCGACGCTTGCCGCCCTTCTGCCGCTGCTGGAAGAGAAAACCAACCGACACTTTCTGGATAAAGCGCTTGAAGATTACCGCGACGCCCGCAAAGGACTGGATGACCTGGCGCAGCCGAGCGAAAAAGCGCTGCATCCGCAATATCTGGCCCGCCAGATCAGCCATTTCGCCGCGCCGGACGCCATTTTCACCTGCGATGTCGGCACGCCGACGGTATGGGCCGCACGCTATCTGGAGATGAACGGCCAACGCCGTCTGCTCGGTTCGTTTAACCACGGCTCGATGGCGAACGCCATGCCGCAGGCGATAGGCGCTCAGGCGAGCGCGCCGGGGCGTCAGGTAGTGGCGATGTGCGGCGACGGCGGCTTCAGTATGTTGATGGGCGATCTGCTTTCGCTGGTGCAACTGAAGCTGCCGGTGAAAGTTATCGTCTTTAATAACAGCGTGCTGGGCTTTGTGGCGATGGAGATGAAAGCGGGCGGCTATCTGACCGATGGCACCGACCTGCACGACACCAACTATGCGCGCATCGCGGAAGCGTGCGGCATTCCGGGCATTCGCGTTGAGAAAGCGAGCGAACTGGACGATGCCCTTTCGCGCGCCTTCAGCACCGACGGCCCGGTGGTGGTGGATGTCACTGTCGCCAAAGAAGAGCTGGCGATGCCGCCGCAAATCAAGATGGAGCAGGCCAAAGGCTTCAGCCTCTATATGCTGCGCGCCATCATTAATGGCCGTGGGGATGAGGTTATCGATCTGGCGAAAACCAACTGGTTCCGGTAAAAGAGACTTTTCTATTCACTGAAAAGGATATGCCGTGATCGATTTACGCAGCGATACCGTCACGCGCCCGGGCAAAGCAATGCTGGAGCGCATGATGGCGGCCCCCACCGGGGATGATGTTTATGGCGACGACCCGACAGTCAACGCGCTTCAGGACTATGCCGCGCGTTTAAGCGGTAAAGAGGCGGCGTTGTTTCTGCCGACAGGCACCCAGGCCAACCTGGTGGCGCTGCTGAGCCATTGCGAACGCGGCGAGGAGTATATTGTCGGCCAGCTCGCGCATAATTATCTGTATGAAGCGGGCGGCGCGGCGGTGCTCGGCAGCATTCAGCCGCAGCCGATTGAGGCGGACGGTGACGGTACGCTGCCGCTGGATAAAGTGGCGGCGAAAATCAAACCCGACGATATTCACTTCGCCCGCACCCGTCTGCTGAGCCTGGAAAATACCCATAACGGCAAAGTGCTGCCGCGCGACTATCTCCAGCAGGCGTGGGATTTCACCCGCGAGCGCGGTCTGGCGCTGCACGTAGATGGCGCGCGCATTTTCAACGCGGTGGTGGCGTATGGCTGCGAGCTGAAAGAGATCGCGCAGTACTGCGACACCTTCACGATTTGCCTCTCTAAAGGGCTTGGCGCGCCGGTGGGCTCGCTGCTGGTCGGCAGCCATGACTATATTCAGCAGGCGAAACGCTGGCGGAAGATGACCGGCGGCGGTATGCGCCAGGCGGGTATTCTCGCCGCAGCCGGGCTCTATGCGCTGGAGCATAACGTCGAGCGACTGCAAGAGGACCACGACAACGCGGCCTGGCTTGCGGCGGCGCTGCGCGACGCGGGCGCAGAGGTGCGCCGTCACGACACCAATATGCTGTTTGTCAGCGTGCCGCAGGCGCAGGTCGCCGCGCTGGGCGCGTTTATGAAATCACGCGATGTGCTGATAAACGCCGCGCCGGTGACGCGTCTGGTGACGCACCTTGATGTCAACCGCGCGCAGCTTGAAACCGTCGTGGCGTACTGGCGGGAATTTTTACAGCAGGCGGCATAACGCCTTTACAGCGCTGCGGCGAGGGGAATATTCAGCTGCGCTAACGCGCATTGTTACGTTGTTCCCATTGCATCAGCGCTGATTTCACGGAAGAATGCGCGGCTAAACGTTACAGCACAGTGGATCGATATGAAGGTACTGGTCACGGGCGCCACCAGCGGTTTAGGCCGAAACGCGGTCGAATATTTACGTCATCAGGGCGTCCAGGTCAGAGCCACCGGGCGCAACGAAGCGATGGGCAGGCTGCTTGAGAAAATGGGCGCGGAGTTTATCCAGGCCGATTTAACCGAGCTGGTCTCGTCGCAGGCGAAAGCGATGCTGGCCGGTATCGATACGCTCTGGCACTGTTCCAGCTTTACCTCTCCCTGGGGCCCGCAGGAGGCGTTCGATCTCGCGAACGTGCGCGCCACCCGCCGTCTTGGCGAGTGGGCCGTCGCCTGGGGCGTGCGCAATTTCGTGCATATCTCCTCGCCCGCGCTCTATTTCGATTACCACCACCATCGCGATATCCGTGAAGATTTCCGCCCGCACCGGCTGGCTAACGCCTTTGCGCGCAGCAAAGCCGCCAGCGAAGAGGTCATTCAGCTGCTGGCGCAGGCCAACCCGCAGACGCGCTTTACCATTCTGCGTCCGCAAAGCCTGTTCGGGCCGCACGATAAAGTCTTTTTCCCGCGGCTGGTGCAGATGATGCGCCACTATGGCAGCGTACTGCTGCCGCGCGGCGGCGAGGCGATGGTCGATATGACCTATCACGAAAACGCGGTGCACGCGATGTGGCTTGCGAGCAGCAGCGCCTGCGACGCCCTGCCGTCAGGCCGCGCCTATAACATCACCAACGGCGAAGCGCGCCCGCTGAAAAGCATCGTGCAGAAGCTGATTGATGAACTGGGGATGTCGTGCCGCATCCGCTCGGTACCCTACCCGATGCTGGATATGATGGCGAGAAGCCTGGAGCGGCTCGGCAAACATTCGCATAAAGAGCCGGCGCTGACGCATTACGGCGTCTCCAAGCTGAATTTCGATTTCACGCTGGATATCAGCCGCGCTGAAAATGAGCTCGGCTATAAGCCGGTGGTATCGCTGGATGAAGGCATTGAGCGCACCGCGTACTGGCTGCGCGACCACGGTACGCTGCACCGCGGGTAACGCCTCTCACGGATAAAAACAACGCCGCATCGTGCGGCGTTTTTTATTTCTGGCTCTGGAATCTTACCCCTGACCATATTTCTCCAGCAGCGCCCTGGCGATGGCCTCGCTTTGCGCGTCCGGCAGGCCGTCGTAGCGCGCGGGGCGAAAGTGCATCTGGAACGCCTGAATCACGCGTTTGCGCTGCGCCTCGCTCATCTGCGGCGTCACTTCATAGCCGTAGCGCGCGAGCAGATCCAGCAGCGTCGCTTCATCCACCGGCGCGTAAGGGTTACGCCCGGCGAGATAAAACGCTACGCGCGATTCATCCGGCCATGCGCCGATGCCCTGCGCCGCCAGCGCCTGCCACGGGAACAGCGGCCCCGGATCGTCTTTGCGCTGCGGCGCGATATCCGCATGCGCCACGACGTTTTGCGGGGCAATCTGGTAGCGCTGAATGATGTCGCGCGCAAGCTTGCTCAGCACAGCTATCTGCGGCGGGCTGAACGGGAAGTACTGCTTCTGACCGTCGATTTTCCGGTAGCCGTAGTTTTCCAGCTCAATGCCCACGGAGGTGTCGTTCAGGCGAGTGGCCCCGCGCCAGAAACTGACGCCCGCATGCCACGCCAGCTCGCGCTCCGGCACCAGCTGCCAGATAACCGGTTTGCCGCCCTTTTGCGGCGGGTTCGCCGAGATCAGATAGTGCGAGCTGACGTGCCGGTCGGTCAGCGTGGCAAGCGAGGTGTCAAAATCATCGGCGGTGTAGTGGATAACCAGCACTTTGATGCGCGGATACGCCGCCTGCGCCGCGCGGCGCGTATCTACTCTATAGTCGCCGCGATCGACAATCCCTTTTTCGCCCGCGCAGCCCGCGAGCAGTGCCGCCAGTAACAGCGGCCAGTAACGCAGCTTCATCGACGGGTTTTCACCGCCGTGCCGGAAACGCTCACCATCAGCATGCTGCCGTCTTTACCGACGGTTTCATAATCGATATCGATCCCGACAACCGCATCGGCGCCCAGCGACGCCGCCTGGTCGCCCAGCTCGCGAAACGCGATTTCACGCGCCTTGCGCAGCTCTTTTTCATACGCGCCCGATCGGCCGCCGACGATATCGCGGATACCCGCGAAGAAATCGCGAAAGATATTCGCGCCGAGGATCGCCTCGCCGGTCACGACGCCGCAATACTCAACAATGACTTGTCCTTCCAGGGTTGGGGTGGTGGAAAACTGCATGGTTCTCTCCTTTTGGCTATCAATGCGTTAGCTGACGATACCAGACGCAATTCGGTCGCGATACGCTATGCTAAAAAAGTCCTGTGACAAGAAACGTAGTCCTGCTTACCGGAATAAGGAAATAAAAAATGCGCCATTCAGTTCTGACTCTGGTTCTTCCGTGCGCCCTGCTGCTGAGCGCCTGTACGACCGTGACGCCCGCCTTTAAGGATATCGGCTCGCGCAGCGGTCCATGTGTGGAAGGCGGCCCTGATACCGTGGCGGAACAGTTCTACCAGCATCGCATCGAACAGCGCAGCCAGGGGCTGACGAACCTGACCTCTCTGCGGCCTTATTTAAGCGATTCGCTCTATCAATTGCTGGATAAATCGAACCGTGAGAACCACGCCGATAACGGCTTCTTACGCACCGATCCGTTCTCCAGCCGCACCGAAACGCCTGACAGCGTACGCGTCGCCAGCGCCTCGCGTATTCCGAACACCGACGCGCGCAATATTCCGCTGCGCATCGAACAGCGCCGCGGCGACACCGTCTGGCTGGATGAAGTGCTGATGGTGCGCGAAGGCCAGTGCTGGACGGTGGACGATGTGCGCTATCTCGGCAGCACCGTACATGCGCCGGCGGGCACGCTGCGCCAGTCGCTGGAGCGTCGTTAAGCGCGCGGGATGGGCGTGCGATAAACCGTCTGGCTTAGCGCCATCTGGCCGACATTTATTCTTGCCCCACCCCCACCCCGCTATATCGTGCTGGTTTTGTACCGTAAATGTGGAGAATATTAAGTTTTAACGCACTAATATTGCATAACTATTCTGCCAACGGTACTATTCGCGGTCTCAATTGCTATTCAACTGCTACGCATGAGTATTCAACTAAACGGCATAAACTGCTTCTACGGCGCGCATCAGGCGCTGTTTGACATCACGCTCAGCTGCCCTGAGGGCGAAACGCTGGTGTTGCTTGGCCCAAGCGGCGCGGGTAAGAGCTCGCTGCTGCGGGTACTCAATTTGCTGGAGATGCCGCGTTCCGGGCAGCTCAGCATTGCGGGCAACCAGTTTGATTTCGCAAAGGCGCCGGGCGACAAAGCCATCCGCGAACTGCGCCGCAACGTCGGCATGGTGTTCCAGCAGTACAATCTGTGGCCGCACCTGACGGTGCTGGATAATCTTATCGAGGCGCCGTGCCGCGTGCTCGGACTCAGCAAAGAGGCCGCGCGCAAGCGTGCCGATAAACTGCTGGAGCGCCTGCGCCTGACGCCGTATGTGGATCGTTATCCGCTGCACCTTTCCGGTGGCCAGCAGCAGCGCGTGGCGATTGCGCGCGCGCTGATGATGGAGCCGCAGGTACTGCTGTTCGACGAACCGACGGCCGCGCTCGACCCTGAAATTACCGCGCAGATAGTCAGCATCATCCGCGAGCTGTCCCAGACCGGGATCACGCAGGTGATTGTGACGCATGAAGTGGAAGTGGCGCGTAAAACCGCCAGCCGGGTGGTCTATATGGAAAATGGACATATTATCGAGCAGGGCGACGCGAGCTGCTTTAGCGCCCCTGCGACCGAGGCGTTTAAAAACTATCTTTCCCACTGAAGATGACCGGAATAATGACAATGAAAAACGTATTGATTGCCGCGCTTCTCGCAAGCGTTAGCCTTTCCGCCGCCGCAGCACAAACTATTCGTTTCGCAACCGAAGCCTCTTACCCTCCGTTTGAGTCGATGGATGCAGGCAACAAAATCGTCGGTTTCGACGTCGATCTGGCCAACGCGCTGTGTAAAGAGATCGATGCGACCTGCACCTTCACCAACCAGGCGTTCGACAGCCTGATCCCGGCGCTGAAATTCAAGCGTGTGGACGCGGTCATGGCCGGCATGGATATCACGCCTGAGCGCGAAAAACAGGTGCTGTTCACTACGCCGTACTACGACAACTCCGCGCTGTTCGTGGGCTTGCAGGGTAAAAACAGCAGCATCGAACAGCTGAAAGGCAAGCGCGTGGGCGTGCAGAACGGCACCACTCACCAGAAATACATCACCGACAAACACCCCGAAATCACTACGGTGCCGTATGACAGCTACCAGACCGCGCGCCTGGATCTGCAAAACGGCCGTATCGACGCCGTGTTCGGCGACACTGCCGTCGTGACCGAGTGGCTGAAAACCAACCCGAAACTGGCCGCCGTCGGCGATAAAGTGACGGATAAAGATTACTTCGGCACCGGCCTTGGCATCGCAGTTCGTCAGGGCAACACCGAGCTTCAGCAGAAATTCAACACTGCGCTGGAGAAAGTGAAGAAAGACGGCACTTACAAAGCCATCTACGACAAATGGTTCCAGAAGTAATCGCCTGAATGAACGATATGTTACCTTTAGCAAGCGCCGCCGGGATGACCGTCGGCCTTGCCGTTTGCGCGCTTGGCCTGGGGCTGGTGCTGGCGATGCTCTTCGCCGTACTGGAATCGGCGAAATGGCGGCCGGTCGGCTGGCTTGCCACGGCGCTGGTCACCCTGCTGCGCGGCCTGCCGGAAATTCTGGTGGTGCTGTTTATCTATTTCGGCTCTTCGCAACTGCTGCTCACCCTTTCGGACGGCTTTACGATCCCGCTTGGTTTCACGTCCATTCCGGTGCAAATGCAGATCGATAATTTCGACGTCAGCCCGTTCCTGTGCGGTGTGATTGCCCTCGCCCTGCTCTATTCGGCGTATGCGTCGCAGACGCTGCGCGGCGCGCTGAAAGCGGTGCCACACGGCCAGTGGGAATCGGGCCAGGCGCTGGGCCTGTCGAAGTCGGCGATTTTCTTTCGCCTCGTGATGCCGCAGATGTGGCGTCACGCACTGCCGGGGCTTGGCAACCAGTGGCTGGTACTGCTGAAGGACACCGCGCTGGTGTCGCTGATTAGCGTGAACGATTTGATGCTGCAAACCAAGAGCATCGCCACCCGCACCCAGGAGCCCTTTACCTGGTACATTATCGCGGCGGCGATTTATCTGGTGATCACCCTGATAAGCCAGTACATCCTTAAGCGTATCGACCTGCGCGCCACGCGCTTTGAGCGGAGGCCGGGCTGATGCTGGATTACTTGCCGGAGCTGTTAAAAGGGCTGCATACCAGCCTGACGCTCACCGCGGCGTCGATCGCCGTAGCGCTGCTGCTGTCGGTGATCTTCACGATTATCCTGACGCTGAAAACGCCGGTGCTGGTCTGGATCGTACGCGGCTACATTACGCTGTTTACCGGTACGCCGCTGCTGGTGCAGATCTTCCTGATTTACTACGGGCCGGGGCAGTTCCCGTCACTGCAGAACTATCCGTGGCTGTGGCATGTGCTCTCTGAGCCGTGGCTGTGCGCGCTCGTGGCGCTATCGCTGAACTCAGCGGCGTATACCACGCAACTGTTTTACGGGGCTATCCGGGCGATTCCGGAGGGCCAGTGGCAGTCCTGCGGGGCGCTGGGCATGAGCCGTAAAGATACGCTGGCGATCCTGCTGCCGTATGCGTTTAAGCGCGCGCTGTCGTCCTATTCCAACGAAGTGGTGCTGGTGTTCAAGAGTACGTCGCTTGCCTACACCATTACGCTGATGGAAGTGATGGGTTACGGACAACTGCTGTATGGCCGCACCTATGATGTGATGGTGTTTGGCGCGGCGGGCGTGATTTATCTGATCGTCAACGGCCTGCTGACGCTCCTGATGCGTTTAATTGAGCGCCGCGCGCTGGCCTTTGAGCGCCGCAGTTAATGTGCTCCCCCTCTCCCTTTCGGGGAGAGGGGTTTTCTGTTTTATGGCGGGTGCGCTGCGCTTACCCGCCCTACCTGAATCGCGCTGATCTTCTTTTGTAGGGCGGGTAAGCGCAGCGCACCCGCCATCCCCCCACCCATAAACCAAATAAAATACTTATACGTTATTATTGAATATAAATTCACATCATGGCATGGTGTTAACACGCCGGGTAAACGGTGACATAAAACAAGATTGACAGACGGGAGCTTCACGCATGAAAAAAATCATTCTGGCCGCCATGCTTGCCGGGGCCGCATTCCACGCCGCGGCAGCGGATAAAATCAGCTTCGGTTCTTCGGCGACATACCCGCCTTTTGAGTCGCTCGACGCCAGCAACCAGATCGTCGGTTTCGACATCGATCTCGCCAAAGCGTTATGCAAACAAATGCAGGCGGAATGCACGTTCACCAACCATGCGTTCGACAGCCTCATCCCGGCGCTGAAATTTAAAAAATATGACGCCGTTATCTCCGGCATGGACATCACGCCGGAGCGCCAGAAACAGGTCGCGTTCACCACGCCGTACTACGCCAACTCCGCCATTGTGATCGCCAAAAAAGGCGCGTACAAATCCTTTGACGATCTCAAAGGCAAACGCATTGGTATGGAAAACGGCACCACGCATCAGAAATACCTCCAGGATAAACATCCGGAAGTGAAAACCGTGGCGTATGACAGCTACCAGAATGCGATTATCGACCTGAAAAACGGCCGCATCGACGGCGTCTTCGGCGATACCGCCGTGGTAAACGAATGGCTGAAGAACAATCCGCAGCTTGGCACCGCGACGGAAAAAGTGACCGACCCGCAATACTTCGGCACCGGCCTTGGCATCGCGGTACGCCCGGATAACGTCGCGCTGCTGAAAAAACTTAACGACGCGCTGGCGGCCATTAAAGCCGACGGCACTTATCAGAAAATCAGCGACCAGTGGTTCCCGCAGTAAACGCTGTCAGTTACCTTTCAAGGCCCGCCACGCGGGCCTTCATCTTTTATATGGCGCGTAAATGATGTGAAGATAAGTGGCGGGTGTTATGCAGGCCCAGGCGGCGGGTGCGCTTTGCTTACCCGCCCTACAACTCCAATAAGCCTGATCATCTTATGTAGGGTGTGTAAGCGTCAGCGCACCCACCTTTGCATTCTGGCGGGTGCGCTGCGCTTACCCGCCCTACAACCCTGAATGAGTCTTAGCATCTTGCGTAGGGTGGGTAAGCGTGAGCGCACCCACCACTAAAAAACCGGAAGTTACTCCCGCACCAGCAGCGTCAACACCTCGTAATGCGCTGTATGCGGGAACATATCGAACAACTGCACGCGGGCGATGCGATAGCCGGGCAACTGCTTAATGTCTTTCGCCATCGTCTGCGCGTTACAGCTTGAATAGATAATGTAGCGCGGGGCCATATGGCTCAGATACTCACACAACGCCTGCCCGATGCCGCGCCGCGGCGGGTTAACGAGAACCAGATCCGGCACCGCCTGCTGGCAGGTCGCGAAACCGGTCGAATCCAGCGCCTGAAAATGCACGTTGCGCAGCCCCAGTTCCTGCGCCGACGCGCGGGCGCTCGCGATGGCTTCCGGCGCGATTTCAATACCGGTCAGCGTCATCTCCGGCGTGGCGCAGTGCAGCCCGAAGCCGCCGACGCCGCAAAACAGATCCCACATATGATTCACCGGCAGCGCGCGCACCCAGTCGCGCGCCGTGGCGTACAGGGCACTCGCGACCGTCGGGTTGGTCTGGAAAAAGCTCTGCGGACGTATCCACAGCGGCACGCCGTTGAAGTTTTCCGCGAGCGCCTGCTGCTGCGTCAGCCAAATCTCCTCGTCGCCTTCCATAATCGCCATATGCACCGGCTGAATATTGGCGGTCACGACCTTAAGCTGCGGCAATTCCGCCAGCAGCGCAGGCAGCGCGGCGCGCAGTTGCTCAAGTTTCTCCTTCGAGCGCAGCACAAAACGCAGCATTAGCCCGCCGTCGAGCGTGCTCTGCGTCAGCAGCAGATATTTCAGCTCGCCGCGTTTACGCGCGACGTTGTACGGCGTCAGCCCCGCGCGGGCGATAAACGGCTTCAGCGCCGCAAACACGGCGTAAAACGACGTCGGATAGAGCGGGCATGCGGTCAAATCCACTGGCGTGCCGTCGCGATGCAGCATGCCGAGCAGCGGTTTTTCCACGCTCCCGCTCACCACCATTTTTGCTTTATTGCGAAACGCCCGCTCCGGCCCGCTTACCGGCGCGCCCCACTCGCCCACGGGCAGCCCTGCCAGCAGCGTTCCCAGGTCGGTCATTTTGGCGGCAAGTTGGGTGTCGAGGGGCTGTTCAATCCACTGACAGGAGCGGCAGCGCCCGGCGTCATAGAGTGCGCAGTGCATAGCTAAAAACCTTAAGAAAAACGCGGACCGGCGATTCTATCACGCCGCAGGGTTACTGTAGCCGGAAAAAGCGTCGGCTGCGGGCGGGAATAAACAGCAGCGCCAGCACCAGCAGATCCGGCAGCTTTTGCATCACCAGCGAATGGAAAATTTCACGCCGCGAGCCGCCCGCGATGCTGAACAGCTCCGGGTATCCCCAGCCAAGCGAGGCCGCCCACAGATAGCCGGTGGCGATAATCTGGGTAAGCAGAAAGACCCAGCGGCCCCAGGCGCGGCCCTTGAGGATCACAAAGGCACAGCGGAATTCGATGCAGAGTAAAACGAGGCTTGCGAAGAAAATCAGCGTGAGGCTCCAGGTCTGCACGCTGCGGTGGATAAAGTCCATCACGCCGCGCACGCCCAGCAGGTTGAATATCATCAGCAGATCCAGACAGCGCGTAGAAATAATGCCTATCGCCGCCACCTGTACCAGCGTAGGAGCGTTCATTCGGGCGTGTGATTGTCGCGCTTTGCTGAAAATGTCCAAATCTCGCCTTCCCTGTGAAACAGCGCCGCGTCATACGCGGCGCCGGGTGCACATGATTGCAGATTTTAGGCGGTTCAGCTACGCCTTGCACGCTGGACATCGCGCAGTCGCTGCTTTTCTGCCCGCGCCATAAAAAACCAGGCGATCAGACCGATAGCACCCACCACGCCGAGAATAATCGACGCCAGCGCGTTGATCTCCGGGTTGACGCCCATACGAACGCTGGAGAAGACCAGCATCGGCAGCGTCGTGGCCCCCGGGCCCGACACAAAGCTTGCGATAACAAGGTCATCGAGCGAGAGCGTAAAGGCGAGCAGCCAGCCGGAAACCACGGCAGGCATGATCATCGGCAGTGTTATCACGAAAAACACCTTCAGCGGCGCGGCGCCGAGATCCATCGCCGCCTCTTCTATCGAGCGGTCCAGTTCACGCAGGCGCGAGCTTATCACCACCGACACATACGCGGTACAGAACGTGACGTGCGCCAGCCAGATGGTGAGCATTCCGCGATCGGACGGCCAGCCAATCGCATGACCGAGCGCCACAAAGAGCAGCAGCAGCGACAGACCGGTTATCACATCCGGCATGACCAGCGGCGCGGTCAGCATAAACGCGAAACCGTTCGAGCCGCGAAAACGCCCGAAACGCACCATGACAACCGCTGCGATGGTGCCCAGCACCACCGCCATTGTCGCCGCACAGGCGGCAATCGTCAGGCTCAGCCCCACCGCGTTAATCATCGCCGAATCGTGAAACAGCTCGCCGTACCAGCGGGTCGACCAGCCCGCCCACACCGTCACCAGTTTCGAACTGTTAAACGAATAGATCACCAGCATCAGCATCGGCGCGTAGAGAAACGTAAAACCGATAATCAAAATCAGAATGCGCCACGGGGAGCGCACCACAGGCAGATTATTCATGCATGGTCTCCCGTCGTTTTGTTCTGGTATTTGTGGAACCACATGATGGGCACAATCAGCACCACCAGCATGGTGATCGCCACCGCTGAAGCCACCGGCCAGTCGCGGTTATTGAAGAACTCCTGCCAGAGCACGCGGCCAATCATGATGCTGTCCGGCCCGCCGAGCAGTTCCGGGATAACGAATTCCCCCACCGCCGGGATAAACACCAGCATCGAGCCTGCGATAATCCCGCCTTTTGTCAGCGGCACGATGATGCTGAAAAAGGTTTTCAGCGGACGCGCGCCCAGATCGAGCGACGCTTCGACCAGCGAGTAGTCGATGCGGGTCAGCGCCGTATAAATCGGCAGCACCATAAACGGTAGATACGCGTACACAATCCCGATGTAGACCGCGAGGTTGGTATGCAGAATGGCGAGCGGCTGATCGATTACGCCAAGCCACAGCAGCACGTTATTCAGCACGCCGTTCTCTTTGAGGATGCCCATCCAGGCGTAAACGCGGATAAGAAACGACGTCCACGATGGCAGGATCACCAGCAGCAGCAGGATGTTGCGCGTCGACGGCTTGCTGTGCGCCACCGCCCAGGCGAGCGGATAACCGAGCAGCAGACAGAACAGCGTCGAAATCGCCGCCACCTGCAACGACTGCAAATACGCTTCGAAATAGAGCGGATCGTCGGTCAGTTGCAGGAAGTTGCCAATATTCAGCGTCACCGACAACTGATCGTCCGCCCAGCTCACCAGATCGGTATAGGGCGGGATCGCCCGCGCCATCTCTGCAAGGCTTATCTTGAAGACGATTAAAAATGGCAGCATAAACAGCAGAATCAGCCACAGGTATGGCAGCGCGACCACAAGCTTACGGCCATGCGCCATTTGCAGGCGCGCGAGCCAGAGCCGGAAACCGCCGGGCGCGGCGGACGGCGGCTCGCTTTGACGTTCAATAGTGCTCATCTGTCGCTCCTTACACCGTCAGCACAACGCAGCTGTCCGCGTCCCAGCACAGGCGAACTTCGTCACCCCAGGTGGGCGCGCCTTTGCGGTAGCGGTGCGCGTTCTGCAACTGCGCGCTGATCATCTGCCCGCTGTGCAGCCGCACGTGGTAGATAGAGAGATCGCCGAGATAGGCGATATGCACCACTTCGCCCACGCCGAAGTTAAAACCATCGGCGGGCGGCTCGTCGCAGAGCATCACTTTCTCCGGGCGCAGCGCGACGTGAACCGGCACGCCGTCCACCACCGAGGCGTCCGGGTCCACTTTCAGCGGATGCACCAGCCCCGGCGCGTCGATGATTAATCCGTCCTCACGCCGCTCGCGCAGCAGCCCGTCGAAGACGTTCACCGAGCCGATAAACTCCGCGCTGTAGCGGGTGGTGGGATGCTCGTAAATCTCTTCCGGCTCGCCGATTTGCACAAACTTGCCGCGGTTCATGATGGCGATGCGGCCTGCCATCGTCATGGCCTCTTCCTGATCGTGCGTCACCATCACGCAGGTCACGCCGACGCGCTCAAGAATATCGACCACTTCGAGCTGCATGCGGTCGCGCAACTTTTTATCAAGCGCGCCCATCGGCTCGTCGAGCAGCAGCAGTTTCGGGCGTTTGGCGAGGCTGCGGGCCAGCGCCACGCGCTGACGCTGGCCGCCGGAAAGCTGATGCGGCTTACGCTTCGCGAACTCCTGCATATGCACAAGGCCGAGCATCTCTTCGACGCGGCTGGCTATCTCCGCCTTCGGCAGTTTGTCCTGCTTCAGGCCGAAAGCGATGTTTTGCTCAACCGTCATATGCGGAAAGAGCGCGTAAGACTGGAACATCATATTGATCGGGCGCTGGTACGGCGGCACGTGGGAGAGATCCACGCCGTCCAGCACAATTTGCCCGGCAGTGGGAATTTCAAAACCCGCGAGCATGCGCAGAAGCGTTGATTTTCCGCACCCGGAGGCGCCGAGCAACGCGAAAATTTCGCCTTTATAGATGGTCAGGCTGACGTCATCGACGGCGTGCTGGCCGTCGAACGATTTGGTCAGGTTACGAATTTCCAGCAGCGGGGTCAGCGCCTTGCGGGGTTTCGCCTGTGGGCGGGGAATAGCGTCGTTCACTACATTGCTCTCCGGCAAAAAGCAAAAGTACCTGTGCGGCCCGGTTGCCGCACAAATGGCAGAACAGAGGCGCGTGTCCTCTGTTCTGTTGTGGGGCAGTTGCACCGCCCCGATGCACACCGTTTACGGTAAAACGGCCTTATTTACCGCTTTTCACTTTGGTCCAGGCGCGCGTTCTGACGCGATCCAGCTTCGGCTCCTGCACTTTAAGCGTAAAGAGCTTGGCCATTACGTCCGGCGGCGGGTAGATACCCGGATTGTCGCGCACCTCTTTACTCACCAGCGGCGTGGAAGCTTTGTTGCCGCTCGCGTAGTAGACGTGATCGCTGATGTGCGCCATGACGTCCGGGCGCATCAGGTAGTTGAGGAACTGGTACGCTTCGTCTTTGTTTTTGGCGTCCGCAGGCATCGCGAAGACGTCAAAGAACGCCAGCGCGCCCTCTTTCGGAATGGTGTAGGAGATGTTGACGCCGTTCTTCGCTTCTTTCGCGCGGTTCGCCGCCTGCCACACGTCGCCCGCCCAGCCGATCGCCACACAGATGTCGCCGTTCGCCAGATCGTTGATGTACTGGGAGGAGTGGAAGTAACGGATATTCGGGCGCAGCTTCAGCAGCAGATCGGTCGCCGCGCCGCTGTAGTCGTCCGGTTTGCTGCTGTTCGGATCTTTGCCGAGGTAATTCAGCACGGTCGCGAAAATTTCTTCGGGGGCATCCAGGAAGGAGACGCCGCAGCTTTTCAGTTTTTCGAGGTTTTCCGGTTTCAGCACCAGATCCCAGCTGTTCAGCGGCGCATCGGTGCCGAGCGCGGCTTTCACTTTGTCTACGTTATAGCCGATGCCGGTGGTCGCCCACAGGTAAGGCATCGCGTATTTGTTATCAGGGTCGTGCTTCGCCACCAGCTTGAGGATTTCCGGATCGAGGTTTTTCCAGTTCGGCAGCTTGCTCTTATCCAGCGGCTGGAACACGCCCGCGGTGAGCTGGCGCTCAAGGAAGCTTGCAGATGGGACGACGAGGTCAAAACCGGTGCTGCCCGCCATCAGTTTGCCTTCCAGCACTTCGTTGGAATCGAACACGTCATAGACGACTTTAATGCCGGTCTCTTTGGTGAAGTTGGCAATCGTGTCCGGGGCAATATAGTCGGACCAGTTATACACATGCAGCGTTTTCTGTTCAGCCGCCAGGGTCGTCGCGGAAACGGCCATCAACGCACCGGCAACCACACCCGATAACCATTTTTTACTCTGGGTGGACATATCTGTTTTCCTTCTGAATAAAGGGTAAAAGTCCGCGTCGGTGCGGACTAAATTTACGCAATTAAACATATGCAAGATTCATGCATAGATGGTCATTCTGCACAGAAAAAAGAGCGCGGCTCTCCGGCAGACATTGCACGCTGTATGCAGCTTCGCAAGGATAACTGTAGCCTGACCCCGAGGCTATAGCCCGGAATAAAAAACGCCTTTTAACAATTTTTTAGTCAGATTTGGTCTACGTGATAAGCCAAAATAGCGCTGTGAGCGGTGATTTATGCTATCGCAACAGTTTATATACAGAATAAAAACGGGAAATACGCAGTCACCCTGGTGGCGACTGCGCTAAAAGCAGGCAGGTTCAGTGAAGAAAATGGTTATTCACTTCGGGCTCCCCTTTTTCATCCTCTTCGGGGGAGTAAATCAGGTGATGCGCGCGGGCTTCCATAATCACCATTGAGGTCTGCTGTTCGCTCTGGCGGTAAAAGGCCTCGAACTGTTCCACCGTCACGCCCACATCAATGAGCAGCGTCTGACACACCACCAGCTTCGGCAGGTTATCATCCTGGATATCGAGAAAGGCCTTTAAGGTCAACGAGCCGGCATTAATGGCCGAGAGATCGGCGGCGACCGTCAGCAGCGCCGAGGGCTTGATTTCCGCCATCGCGGAAAACATCACCACGTTATCCACCAGGTCTATCTTGGCGTCGAATACGCCTTCGAAATTCTGCATATGGGGAAGATGGAGTGCCTGGCAGGTATCACACTCGAAAAAGCTCACGCCGAGGTTATCGAGCCAGCGGCGCAGGGTGTCCAGCGTCGGGACGACGAGTGAATCCATAAAACCTGTAGCCTCTTTTAGTAAACAAACATGTCAATCGGATAGCTTACGCAAAAAACGGGCGTTATACCACGACGCCGGGTCAGCCACCGGTTTTGAGGCAGTAGTCTGGGCGCGCGTGACGCTCAATCCAGTTGATCATTTGCCCGGCGATATCCATACCGGTGGTTTTCTCGATGCCTTCCAGCCCCGGCGAGGCGTTCACTTCCATGACCAGCGGGCCGCGGTCGGCGCGCAGAATATCGACGCCTGCGACATCGAGCCCGAGCGTTGCGGCGGCTTTGATCGCGATGTCACGCTCACGCTCGCTAATCTCCGCGATACGCGCCACGCCGCCACGGTGCAGATTTGAGCGGAAATCGCCCTCTTTCGCCTGGCGTTCAATGGCAGCAACCACGCGGTCACCCACCACCAGACAGCGGATATCGCGCCCTCGGGCTTCTTTTATATATTCCTGCACGAGGATATGGGCGTTGAGCCCGCGAAAAGCGTCAATCACGCTTTCGGCCGCCTGGCGGGTTTCGGCCAGCACCACGCCGATGCCCTGAGTGCCTTCCACCAGTTTCACCACCAGCGGCGCGCCGCCCACCATATCAATGAGATCGCTGGTGTCGTCCGGTGAATGGGCGATGCCAGTGATGGGCAAATCGATGCCCTGACGCGCCAGCAGTTGCAGCGAGCGTAGCTTGTCGCGCGCGCGGGTAATGGCGACCGATTCATTCAGCGGATAACTGCCGAGCATTTCGAACTGGCGCAGCGCGGCAGTGCCGTAGAAGGTGATGGCAGACCCGATGCGCGGGATCACCGCATCGAAATGCGGCAGCTGACGGCCTTTGTAATGCACGCAGGACGCCGCAGGGTTGATGGTCATATAGCAGGAAAGCGGATCGAGAATTTCCACCTGGTGGCCGCGCCGCGTGGCGGCTTCGCGCAGGCGTTTACAAGAATAGAGCGTACCGTCCCGGGACAAAATGGCGATTTTCACCCTGCACCTCTCTGAACACGTCTTGTGAAAACCGGCCTATCATACACGCCCCCGCGCAGGCGGGGGAGTGTAAAAAGGCTTAGCGTGTCGCCCAGCCCTGCTTGTGCAGATAGTCGAGAATAAACGGACGATTCTCTTTGATGATGGTGCGGCGGATCTGATCGCTCCAGGTATCGCGGCGGGCGTTGCTGTCGCGATGCAGATAGTAGTCAGCTATCTCTTCGTCATATTCGGCGAGCAGTTCGCGGTCGACCGGCTGGTAGCGGTTTTCGTGCACCATCAGGCCCGCAGGCATACGCGGTTTCACCTGCGGATCGTCCGCCGGCCAGCCGAGGCAAAGGCCAAAGAGCGGCAGCACATGTTTCGGCAGGCCCAGCAGTTCTGTGACTGCTTCAATGCTGTTACGAATACCGCCGATATAGACGCCGCCGAGACCGAGCGATTCCGCCGCGACCAGCGCGTTTTGCCCGAGCATCGCAGTATCCACCACGCCGAGCAGCAGCTGTTCCGCAAGCCCCAGCTGCGCGTCCGGGCAGATTTGGAGATGGCGGTTGAAATCGGCGCAGAAGACCCAGAACTCGGCCGCTTTCGCGACGTGCGGCTGGCCGCCAGTCAGCGTCACCAGTTGCTCGCGCATCGCGCGGTCGGTTATGCGAATAATGGAGCTGCACTGCAGGAAACTGGAGCTTGAGGCGGACTGCGCCGCGTGGATAATCGCTTCACGCTGGGCGTCGCTGATAGGCTCATCGGTATAATGGCGAATGGAACGGTGCGAGCAAAGCAGCTCAATCGTTGGCGTCATCACGTTTTCCTTATTCCTGGTGTGTTGAAAAGCAAGCGAAAGCTTGCCCAAAACACATCAGTATAATCGTAATGCGCCGGATGGCGGTTAACGGAACGTTGCGTTAAGAAAGTAAAATGAAACCGGCCGTTACAGCCGGCGTCTGCCGTCCCCGCGATGGCGCAGCGTAAGCAGGAACAGCCAGCAGAGCGACCCGATAGAGCACCAGAACAGTGCGCTGAAAATCCATGCCAGCTCCTGCCAGAAGGAGCGCACTTCCCCGCCCCAAAGATGCAAAAGCACCAGACAGAGCGGCGCGGCCAGCAGCGCGCCAGCCAGCGGCTTAAGTTCACGACCACGTCTGGCGCAAACACCCGCCACAGCGCCGGGCAGCATGAAATATAAAATCCCCAAATCCATCGATCTGACGCCTGGCGTAAACGTACCCGGCACCATTTTTTGTGCCATGAATACCGCCAGAAACAGAATAAAACAGCAGGCGGTCGCAGCCCGGCTATGACGTCGCATCAACAGATATCCCCCTGATAGTGCCTGAATCAACCTGATCTCCTCTCCGCCGGTGCGGATATTTAGTCAGATAAAGCATGGCGGCAGTCCGTGCCTCATAATTAACTGCGGGTAATAGAATATTCTTGCTGGCCGATACTATTCATAACGATTAAACTAGCGGCGGCTAAAAGCTTATGCAGACGAAATAATGGCGCCGGAAAAAGCGCACTTCCGGCAAAACATAAGCAAAATCCTAGCCCAGAAGCCTCTCCTTTTCAACAACTTACTGGTAAACAAGAAGTTAGCCTCCGTGAATATAAACGTCGCAGATTTGTTAAACGGGAATTACATCCTGTTATTATTTGTGGTGCTGGCGCTCGGCCTGTGTCTTGGCAAATTACGCCTGGGTTCTGTGCAACTGGGTAATTCCATTGGCGTTTTAGTCGTTTCATTATTATTAGGCCAGCAGCATTTTTCGATTAACACCGACGCACTTAACCTCGGCTTTATGCTGTTTATTTTTTGCGTCGGTGTGGAAGCCGGCCCTAACTTTTTTTCTATTTTCTTTCGCGACGGTAAGAATTATCTGATGCTGGCACTGGTGATGGTCGGCAGCGCCCTGCTTATCGCGCTCGGTCTTGGGCGCGCGTTCGGCTGGGATATCGGCCTCACCGCCGGGATGCTCGCAGGCTCGATGACGTCAACCCCCGTGCTGGTGGGCGCAGGCGACACATTACGCCACGCCGGTATGGAAGGCGCGCAGCTTGCCCAGGCGCTGGATCACCTGAGCCTCGGCTATGCGCTGACGTACCTTATCGGGCTGGTGAGCCTGATTTTCGGGGCGCGCTACCTGCCGAAGCTCCAGCATCAGGATCTGCAAACCAGCGCTCAGCAGATTGCGCGCGAGCGCGGTCTCGACACCGACGCCAACCGCAAAGTCTATTTGCCGGTTATCCGCGCCTATCGCGTGGGGCCGGAGCTGGTCGCCTGGGCCGATGGCAAAAATCTGCGCGAGCTTGGCATTTACCGCCAGACCGGCTGTTATATCGAGCGCATCCGCCGCAACGGCATTCTCGCGAACCCGGACGGCGACGCGGTCTTGCAGATGGGCGATGAGATTGCGCTGGTAGGCTACCCGGACGCCCACGCGCGCCTCGACCCGAGCTTTCGCAACGGCAAAGAGGTGTTCGACCGCGATCTGCTCGATATGCGTATCGTCACCGAAGAGATTGTAGTGAAAAACCATAACGTGGTGGGCCGCCGTCTTGGCCAGCTTAAGCTCACTGACCACGGCTGCTTCTTAAACCGCGTCATCCGCAGCCAGATTGAGATGCCGATTGACGATAACATCGTTCTTAACAAAGGCGACGTCTTACAGGTGAGCGGCGACGCCCGGCGCGTGAAAACCATCGCCGACCGCATCGGGTTTATCTCCATCCACAGCCAGGTAACGGATCTTCTCGCCTTCTGCGCCTTCTTTATTGTTGGCCTGATGATCGGGATGATCACCTTCCAGTTCAGCTCGTTCAGCTTCGGCATCGGTAACGCCGCCGGTCTGCTGTTTGCCGGTATCATGCTCGGCTTTCTTCGCGCCAACCACCCGACATTCGGCTATATCCCGCAGGGCGCGCTGATGATGGTGAAAGAGTTTGGCCTGATGGTGTTTATGGCGGGCGTGGGCCTGAGCGCGGGCAGCGGCATCGGCCACGGCCTCGGTGCCGTGGGCGGCCAGATGCTGTTTGCGGGTTTGATAGTGAGCCTGCTGCCGGTGGTGATTTGCTTCCTGTTCGGCGCGTATGTGCTGCGCATGAACCGCGCGCTGCTGTTCGGCGCGATGATGGGCGCGCGCACCTGCGCACCGGCGATGGAGATCATCAGCGATACCGCGCGCAGCAACATCCCGGCGCTCGGCTACGCGGGCACCTATGCGATCGCCAACGTTCTGCTGACGCTCGCCGGTACGCTTATCGTCATCATCTGGCCCGGCACATAAAAAAACGAGAAATTTTGCAGATGGCGCGAACTTTTCGAAAAAGCGCCAGTCTCAATTAGTGCCACTGCTTTTCTTTGATGTCCCCATTTTGTGGAGCCCATCAACCCCGCCATCTTGGTTCAAGGTTGATGGGTTTTTTGTTGCCTGGGGTTTACGCTTTTAACATTTAATTAGTTACCAGACCGCTTTTGGACGGATGGCGACAAAGCTGCGGCAGCCCTATGCATTAACGCCGGCAAGCATTTTCCATCTTCTTGAGCCTGATATTAACCAGGAGATTTACCGGCTTCCCGGCTGCCTCTCAGCCATTCCTCCGTCCTGCTAAACGAGTCCGCCACGCTGTTCCGTCGTAAATATTACATTAACGGCAGTCATGCAGGCGTATTCATGTATATGACCGACGCCGCGCAGAACCAGGAAGATGTAAACAATCTCCGCAATGCGATGAAAAGTGCCAAAGGAGCGGGCAACTTCCGCAACCTGTTTATGTACTCGCCCAACGGCAAAAAGGACGGTATCCAGATCATCCCGCTGTCAGAAGTGGCGGCAAAGGATGAGTTTTGAACATCAAGAATGTGAGCCGCGATGACATGATGGCAGCGCATCGGGTGCCACTGCAGATGATGGGGATTATGCCGAGCAATGTTGGGGGGTTTGGGGATGTAGAGAGGGCAAGCCTCGTCTTTGTCCGCGATGAGCTGATGCCATTGCAGAGGCGTCTGCAGGAACTGAATAACTGGTTGAAGAAGGATGTAGTGAATTTTGCATCCTGTGATTTAAAGTGAAAATTCAAATAGTACTTATTTATTACTTCAACCACTGTGCATAATCAAAAGGAGCTATTTCCTTAAGAGTAGTGATAGCTATAGCTTGCCCTACGCCTGTCAAATTAACGCCACCGATTTGTGGGGCGTTAATTTTATTAATAAAACGAAATATTGCAGGAGCAATAAAACCCAATTTCTTCTTAGCTTTTTCAACGTTACTTGCACCAAAGTAAGCATATTTATGGAGATAACTATCAACCGTGTCACGCACCATAAAATCATTATAATTACATGCACCGGTATAGCTTAGGTGTTTTAAACTTGTAGGCGACAAATCAAATTTACTACCCAGATACTGTTCAAACTTTTGATGGAATGATTCTAACATATGAAGTATATTCCCCGCAGGAATCGCAGTCATTTGAACATCATTTAAGACAAAAATCACACAAATCAAAGAAATCTGAGGTTTAGTAAGTTTAGGGACAACACTAACTGCTTCATTCAGTATAATTTCCATCAAATCCGAATTACCCCCAGACACTTTTTCTACTATTAATTTAGACAACAAATCTGGATGAGATTTCTTACCCTTTCTTGCAGCAAAGGTCAATGCATCACTCAACAATGCCTGAATGTCTGGATCCTTAAACTTGTCTATAATTATTTTTTCTGAATTCTTGTGTAGTTCACTAATCACAAGCGTTTCCAGTTCCCTCCGATTGCTAATTGCCTGCTCTCTAGCAACCTCCTGAATCTTGGGGAATTGGTTTTGAAAAAGGACATCAAAAAGCTGAATCACGTCTGCAGCTGACAATCCTGTTGTAATTTTAATATCACCACCGGCCTGTAATGCAAACGAGCCATCACTTACAGATTGGTTAGCACCTTTACCAATAATTCCCATTTTATTCTTTCTCCTTTCCAGTAGAGATAGTGACATTCCCCCCAGCTTGTATCCCACATGAATTTCTTGAAACTTTTTGTCTCAAAGAATTAACATTTAATTTATCTGAGGCAAACAATCCTAATAACATAATCAATGCAGTAATGGCTGCAATTCCAGAGTCGAATCCAGGCTTTAACCAAAACCAAGCCCCTGAAGCAACTAGCAAAATTAGAGCCAGTATTTTAATCAAAAACTTCATATATATATGCTCCATTTTTTCTTTTTATATCTAAGATTAATTTTTTGTGCAACTACAACTTTACGGTATGCGCGCGCTCGTATCCCCGCCACGCCTGCCCGCTTTATGTGATGGTTTTCATACACCTGCATGACATAAGCAAAAGCCCGCCATTTCTGGCGGGCCTCAGCAAAAACGATCCTCAAACGATCATGCGTTTTCATACAGCATAGACATGCACAATAGCACTAACGCCTCGCATGGCTCGTTGTACAACCTTGCTGGCGTTAGAATCCAATCCTAACGCCAGCAACGTTCCTATATCTAACTGGGGAGATTCATTGAACGGTTGTACTCATGAGTACGGATTTTCGCCATCGATTCATCTGTCAGCTCCGAAACCCACTGGATAGCAAGCCGCTTCTCTTCATCATCGCACTCACTGGCCGCTACAAGCTTCACAAAAAATCAATGCGCTGGAGCTTCAACGACTCCAAAAAATAGTCCTGCATTTTCCCCTCCATTCAAAAAAACTGTATTTAAATACAGCATATAATTAACCATCAAATGTTAATTGTTTTTTCTATATTCAAACAGATGGATCAAGTGCGATGCTTTAAAGGAGACAACGGGATAAAGGATAAATCGATGCGTAAAGCATGTATTGAACTTATGGCGGGAACTAACGCAGCCTGCCTGGTTGCAGGCGAACCTGGCACTGGCCGCTGCCTTTACTTGGTTGTGGTAATGGAGGACATATTTGGTAAGCCTACAACAGAACAATGGCTAAAAGCCTTAAGGCTTTGCGAGGCCAAAGCGGCTGAACTTAAGTATGAAGTTGCCCGCATTCGCGGTAAGAGTCTGGCTGGATTGTAACGCTCCATCTAAGGTGCCTTAGTACCACTGCCGCCATTTGCCATCTTCTTGCAGACGGTGGTTGCGGTAAAAAATACGCAGCCCGGCACCTGACGGAATACTGCCGCCGCGCAGAAGTAGGTTAATCTTTGTCTCGTTGCCATCGAACCCTCTGGAACTCAGTTCTACCCCAAGCTGTAGGCGCTGCTGATCCGAAATACTCTGCTTGTATGCTTTTTTCCGCTTCGGTTTTACCAGTCTTAGCCGGGCAACCAATTCCCACCACTCTTTTTTTCCCATTCCATGCAGGTATTCTTGCAGCGTCTTTCCATCCATGGACCTAATATCCGGTACTTCACCCACTTGACCACCGTCCCGCCTTTACCGACGCCACAAACATCCTGATTGTCAATGGCGGTTTATCCTGTATCACTGGCTTGCGTGAAAACCATCCCGAGGTTTTCCACGGATAGTAGGCGGCCAGATCGAAGCAGCTGTGCTCTGTTCCGAAATGTCTAAAAAGCGCCTGCGCCATCTCGGCGATATCCTCGGCTTCAAACGTTTCCTGCAAAGGACTGTCGATATCAGGCGTTTGTATTTTAAGTGTAAAAGACGTCATCAGCGGCAATTCTTTTAAGATCATTGCCTGAATCTCTTTATCAGATACCGTCTCCATCCGCTCCCGTCCTTTTTGCGCACAAATATATTAAAGCGAAATGCCGTCGAGGGGATTTTGCATCATTTTAATTAGGCTTAATTGACCAGAAGTCTCTTTCTCGGTTTCGTGTATTCAGTTCCCCTCACCCTCCCCCACAATTCTCCCCACCATACTGCGGATGGTTTCGCGGTTCAGCGGCTCGCGGTCAACGACGTAGTGCAGCGTCATTCCTTCGACAAACGCATCGAGCGCGCGGGCGGTCGCCGGGTCGAACCAGGTTTCGAGCGTCTGCTGGCTGCGGCGCATCCAGTCCTGCATGATGATTTTGAGCTGTGGCTGGCGGCTCGCGTAGGCGTAAAGCTGATACATCAGCTCCATATTTTCAGGCGTCGTCACCTGCGCGCCGCAAATCAGTGCCGTTAACGCCTCGCAGGCCTCTTCGCGGCTCTGCGCCTGCGCCATCAGCGCCTGGTACTGGCGCGACATGCTCTCGGCGAAACGCGTAAACGCCTCGGCCAGCAGCGCCTCCAACGAGGTGAAATAATAAGTGACGGAGCCGAGCGGCACGCCGGCCTCAAGGGCGATTTTTCGGTGCGTAATATGATGAAAGCCGTGCGTGGCGATGCAGGCGAGTGTCGCTTCAAGAATGCGCTCGCGGCGCTGCGGGTCGTTTTGTCGTGTCGCCATGGGTGTCGAAATCTCAAGCGGAAAAGCATTTTCTGTATGTGTACAAATGTACACAACCTTGCTACGTTTTAAAGGTTTCTTTTTCACTCTCCAGGCGAATGGACTATGTCATCCGACGTGAATCACTCTTCCGCGCTGCGTCACCGGACGTGGGCGCTGTTTCTGTTTTTCTTTCTGCCGGGCCTGTTGATGGCCTCCTGGGCGACCCGCACGCCGTCCATTCGTGATGTGCTGGCGGTCTCCACCGCCGGGATGGGCATCGTGCTGTTCGGGCTTTCCGTTGGCTCCATGAGCGGTATTCTCTGCTCCGGCTGGCTGGTGAAGCGCCTCGGCACGCATACGGTTATCCGCAACGGCATGGCGCTTGGGGTTATCGGGATGCTGCTGATGGCGCTCGCGCTGTGGCTCGCCTCGCCGTTGCTGTTTGCCTGCGGGCTGGCGGTGCTGGGCGCGGGCATGGGGTCCGCCGAAGTGGCGCTGAATGTCGAAGGCGCGACGGTTGAGCAGCTACAGAACAAAACCGTGCTGCCGATGATGCACGGCTTTTACAGCCTCGGCACGCTGATTGGCGCAGGCATCGGCCTGAGCCTGACGGCGTTTCATTTTCGCGCCGATCTGCATCTCACCATCGCCACGCTGGTGACGGTCATCCCGATCATCGTCGGGCTGCGGGCTATTCCGCACGGCGTCGGTAAAGAGGCGAAAGAAGCGCGCCAGCAACGCCCTGCCGGTCATATCCCGTTCTGGAAAGATACCCAGTTGCTGCTGATTGGCCTGATTGTGCTGGCGATGGCGTTTGCCGAAGGCTCCGCCAACGACTGGCTGCCATTATTGATGGTGGACGGCCACGGTTTCAGCCCCACTTCTGGCTCGCTGATTTACGCGGGTTTCACGCTCGGCATGACGCTCGGACGCTTCTTTGGCGGCTGGTTTATCGACCGCTACAGCCGCGTGAATGTGGTTCGCGCCAGCGCCTTAATGGGCGCGCTCGGCATCGGGCTGATTATCTTTGTTGATAACCCGATTATCGCGAGCGTGTCGGTGCTGCTATGGGGGCTGGGCGCGTCGCTCGGCTTCCCGCTGACCATTTCGGCGGCGAGCGATACCGGGCCAGATGCGCCGGTGCGCGTTAGCGTGGTCGCCACGGCGGGCTATGTCGCCTTCCTGGTCGGCCCGCCGTTACTCGGCTTCCTGGGGGAACATTACGGATTACGCAGCGCGATGCTGGTGGTGTTGTCGCTGGTGGTGCTGGCGGCCCTGGTGGCCCGCGCGGTGGCGAAACCCGCCACGCCGGTTGAGTCAGCGTCCGGGCAGGCGCGTGACGTTATTTAAGGAGCGCGAGCACGCTCTGCGCCTGCTGGTTCGCCTGTGCCAGCACGGCGTCCCCGGCCTGTTGCAGGATCTGCGTGCGGCTGAGGTTGCTCGCCTCTTGCGCGAAATCCGCGTCTTCAATGCGGCTGCGCGCGGCGGTCGTGGCGACGGTCTTCTGGGCCATCGCCTCTTTCGCGGAGTCAAACGTGTTCACCAGGCTGCCGTAAGTGCCGCGATACGCGCTTACGGTATCGATCGCATGATCGATGGCGTCTATGGCCTGCGACGCGCTCTGCTGATTATCAAGCCGCGCGGTATCAAGGCCGAGCGTTTTGGTGTCCGAGGGCGTGCCGGGGATGGTTTTATACTGCACCGCCTCGCCGTAGTCGGCGCTCATCACAATATCCGTATTGGTGCTGACCGGCCCGTTATCCGGCGAATCGGTGGGCTTTGGCAGCTTACTCCAGGTCATATCGCCATAGAACGAGCCGTTGCCCACTACCATAATGATCACATCTTCTGTGACCTTATCAATGGAAAGCCGTTCCAGATAGTCACCTGGCGACACAGTACCGTTGTTGGCCCAGCCTGTCGCGGGTGTCTCGTAACGGTCGCCATCGCCGCTGTAGGTAATAGTCATGCCGTTGTACTGCTTCACCGCGCCGCCATTGACGTTGTAAGTGGGCGGCCCCTGCGTCAGGTTCGCGTCGCTATAGCTGGCACCCGGCAAAAAACCGTTATCGGTAGAGATAATTTTAGTATTCGCCATCGCTGTGCTGTTCACCCCGTTATTCGTCCAGGTGAAATCGCGCGTAGGGCCATTCACCGGTGTGCCGACGAGATGGCTGCCATCGCGGCTGAACAGCTGGATATCGTCATCCATCCAGCCCGAGTTAATGGTCAGCGTAATATTGGTCGCCCCAGCCGGAATATAGGCCAGCGGCACCAGCCCGGAGGTAAAGGTGTACTGCTGGCCGGGCACCGGAAAGCGCTGGTTAATAGATGGAATATTACCGAGCTGCGGCGCGGGCGGTGGCGGCGATGCCGCGGGCGCCAGCGGATATTTGCCAAAAATCGTCGTCCCTGTGGAAATGGCGTCCATCTGCGCTTTGATCTCGCTGAATTCAGCGGAAATCGCCGCGCGATCGCTCGTGTCCAGCGTGCCGGTCGCGGACTGGACGGCCAGCTCTTTTGCACGCGTCAGCAGATCGGTGACTTCAGAAAGTGCCCCCTCGGCCGTCTGCGAGAGGCTTATCCCGTCGTTCATGCTGCGCGAGGCCACGTCATTCGCCCTGAGCGTGGCCGACATACGGTTGGCAATAGCCTGCCCGGCGGCGTCATCCTTCGCGCTGTTAATGCGCATGCCGGATGAGAGGCGCTCGATGGACTGGCTTAAGCTAGCGGCCGTTTTTTGCTGCTGCTTCAGGACATTGCCTGACATCAGGTTGTTGAAGATAGTCGCCATAGGGTTGCCGTTTCGCACATCGGAGAGTCGTTAACAAGGCTACTATCGGCCCCCAGGCAGTTTAGCTTTAGGTGTAAATTTGAATTAAGTGAAAATTCTTTTAATAACCACAGCTTATGTTAACAGCCCATTATCCGCCCTTTTAGCGTATCAGGCCGGGTAAATCCTTAAGGAGCGTTTATGACAGTTAAGTTAATCGCCGTGGATATGGACGGCACCTTTTTACGCGATGACAAAACCTATCACCGCGAGCGTTTTCTTAAGCAGTACGCCGAAATGAAAGCGCGCGGCATCCGTTTTGTGGTGGCGAGCGGCAACCAGTATTACCAGCTGACGTCGTTCTTTCCGGACATCGCCAATGAAATTGCCTTCGTGGCGGAAAACGGCGCGTGGGTGGTCTGCGAAGGCGAAGATGTGTTTAACGGCGAATTGAGCGATGATGAGTATCGTCACGTCATTGACCACCTGATGACGCTTGACGATTTAGAGATTATCGCCTGCGGAAAAAACAGCGGCTACACGCTCAAGCGCTACGACGAGCGCTTCAAAAAAATGGCGGCGCGCTACTATCACCGCCTGGCGTTTGTCGATGATCTGCACGATATCCACGATATTTTCTTTAAATTCGCGCTCAACCTGCCGGATATCCAGCTGCTGAAAAGAATGGACGAACTGACCAAAGCGTTTGAAGGCATTGTGGTGCCGGTCTCAAGCGGCCACGGCTCTATCGATCTCATTATTCCGGGGCTTCACAAAGCCAACGGCATTCAGATGCTGCAACAGCGCTGGGGCATTGCAGACAGCGAGGTCGTGGCATTTGGCGACGGCGGCAATGACGTCGACATGCTGCGCCATGCGGGGTTTGGGTTTGCGATGGACAACGCGCCGGACGCGATACACAAAGTGGCGCGCTACCGTGCGCCGGCCAACCATCAGGATGGCGTGCTGGAGATTATCGACAAGGTGCTGAACGGCGAAGCCCCGTTCGCCTGAGACGACGGCCCAGGCGGGCCGTCGCGTTATGCGTTACGCTTCCGGGCGGGTGCCTACGGTTTTGTCCTTCAGGAAAATCACCATCAGGCCCAGCCACAGCAGGCCGCTTGCGAAGTTAAACAGGTTAAACAGCGCATTGCCGCCGCCAATCCAGGCGTGTTTGCTGACCTCAATACCCACCGTGAAAATGGTCATCTGTAACATGCCCATCGCCGCCGAGACGGTGCCTTTGCTGATATCGCTGGCAAAGAGCGTCAGGCGCACCAAGCCCGCGTTGGCAATGCCGATGCCGAAAGCGTAAATACTTAAGCCCGCCGTCATCCAGAGGTACGCGTGGGAGGAAATCACCGTGGCGAGCGCCGCCAGCGCCAGCCCGAACATCATCGGCCAGCCGCCCATGACAATCAGCGAGCGCACGGAGCGCCGGGCGGTGAGCTTCGCCAGCACCAGGTTGCCAATGATCAGCGCGCCGAAAATCGGCACCTGCAACAGGCCATATTCATAGGTGCTCATCTGCTCGCCGCTGATGATAATGACCGGCGACTGCGCAATCCACGCCAGCAGCGGCAGGCTGACAAAGCCTATCGCCAGCGCTCCGGACACAAAGCGCAGGTTTTTCAGCACCGCTTTATAGTCGCGGCCCAGCTCCCGCAGCGACAGCTTCTCGCCAAGCCGCGTGGCCGTCTCCGGCATGGCGCGCCACAGGCCAAAGAACGAGATGGCCGCCAGCACGGCGAAAAGCACAAACATCATCTCCCAGGGCGCGGCGTGCACCCAGGCAGCCCCGACGAGCGGCCCGAGCAGCGGCGCTATCAGCGCGACGTTCGCCATCAGCGCGGTGATTTTGATACACACCGCCTCTTCAAACGACTCCTGAATCGCGGCATAGCCCACCGCGCCGATAAAGCACAGGCTGATGCCCTGCAAAAAGCGCAGCACAGTGAACTGTTCAATGTTCTGAGCGAGCAGCGTGGCGAGGCAGGTGACGATAAACCACGCCACACCCGCCAGCATCACCGGGCGTCTGCCGATACGGTCAGAGAGCGGGCCGAGCAACCACTGTAAAAACATGCCGCCTGCGAGGTAGGCGGTCATGGAGGTGGGCACCCATTCGACGCCCGCCTGATACTGTTCCACGACCGCGAGCATGCCAGGCTGGATCATGTCGTTGCCGATATAAGTCGAGAATTCGTAGAGCACCAGGCAGAGCGGGAACAGCAGCGCCTGGCGTCCGAGACGTCCGGTTCGGTTTGCGTGAGTTTGCATGAGTCATCCATCTATAAAATCGCGCAAAGTGTAATGAATTGCCGCGCCGCGCGATAGTGAATTATGTGCGACAACCGTGGCGTGGCGCGCCTTTAGCTCTGCTGTTTAAGGTTTTCTTAAGTAAGCCGCTTTATGCTGGCCCTTTTCAGCTTCCGGATGACGCCGCGATGCGTACTTTATCTCCGCTTTTCTGGCCTGCCAGACCCCGGATAAATAAGACAATCTCCCTTTATTCCCTGCCCGTGCGCTTTTATGTTGGTCAGCTTGCGCTGCTAACGGCGCTGGGCGTGCTGTTCACCTGGCTGTCACGCACCGAAACGCTGGACCGCTGGCTGACGCAGATGTGGTTTGACGCCGCCGCAGGGAATTTTCCCTGGCAGGACAACTACTGGCTTGATCTGCTCAACCACCGGCTCGCCAAATATTGCGCTATCGCGGTCGCCGTCGGGAGCCTGCTGTATGGCGTGATTCGTCGCCATCCGCGCTGGATAATGGTCGCGGTGCTGATGGGCCTTGGCGCCGCCGTTGTCGGCATCCTGAAGGCCACCAGCCATCATAGCTGCCCGTGGGATCTCGTTGAGTATGGCGGAAAGGCGCTTTCTTATCCGCTTTTTGGCGCGGTACCGGACGGCAGCGGCCCTGGCCGTTGTTTCCCTGGCGGCCACGCCTCCAGCGGCTTTATGGTGATGGGCCTCTGGTTCGGCCTGCGGCGCGAGCATCCGGGGTACGCCCGGCTGGCGCTGGCGGCCGGCATTGCGCTCGGGCTCGCGATGGGCTTCGGCCAGGTGATGCGCGGTGCGCATTTCTTCACCCATAACCTGTGGGCAGGCTGGTGGGTGTGGCTCACGCAGGTGGTGACGTGGGGCGTGACCACCACATTGATGAATAAGGAACCCGCAACCCTATGATGGAAGCGTTGAATCAATTTCTGTTTTTGCACATTAACGCGACGCCCGCGTCGCCGGGCTGGCTTATCGCGCTGGCGACGTTTATCGCCCGCGATCTTATCTCGATTGTGCCGCTGCTGCCGGTGGTACTGTGGCTCTGGCGTCCGACCGAGCGCAGGCTGGTGGTGAAGTTCGCGCTGGCACTGCTCATTAGCCTCGCCGTCTCCTGGCTTGCGGGCCATCTGTTTCCCCATCCGCGCCCGTTTGTGGTCGGCCTCGGTCATCAGTTCCTGCCGCACGCGCCGGACGACTCCTATCCAAGCGATCACGGCACCGTGATTTTCACCTTCGCGCTGGCGTTTCTCTTCTGGCATCGCGTCTGGTCTGGCACGCTGTTAATGGCCGTCGCCTGCGCGATTGCCTGGTCGCGTATCTATCTCGGCGTCCACTGGCCGCTCGATATGGCGGGTGGTCTGCTGGTGGCGATGCTTGCCTGTCTGAGCGCGCAAATCCTCTGGGCACCGCTTGGCGAACCGCTCTACCGCACGCTGCGCCAGCTCTATCGTCTCTGCTTCGCGCTGCCTATCCGTAAAGGCTGGGTGCGTGACTAACCGCAGGTCCACAGGTAAGATTGCACGACTTTTCAGGTGCCGCGCGACGGGCGTGGCGCCGGGTTGAGCAAGAGGGACTATGGAAACGCGGCGTGACGAGCGACTGGCGCAACTGCTCCAGGCACTGAAGCGACAGGATAAAATGCATCTCAAAGAGGCGGCGGCGCTGCTTGGCGTCTCGGAGATGACGATTCGCCGCGACCTGCAGGGTAATGACGCGCCGGTCACGCTGCTTGGCGGTTACATTGTGCTGGAGCCGCGCGGCGTGGCGGTAAGCCGCTATCTGTTAAGCGATGAACAGACCCGGCTGGTGGAGGAGAAACGCCACGCGGCCGCGCTCGCGGCGTCGCTTGTCCACCCGCACCAGACGCTCTTTTTCGACTGCGGCACCACCACGCCGTGGATCATCGACGCGCTGGACGACGCCCTGCCTTTTACCGGCATCTGCTATTCGCTTAACACCTTTCTGGCGCTCCAGGAGAAACCGCACTGCCGCGTTATCCTCTGTGGCGGCGAATTCCACGCCAGCAACGCGATTTTCAAACCGCTGACCTTCCAGGAAACGCTGCGCAATCTCTGCCCTGATATCGCGTTTTTTTCGGCAGCGGGCGTGCATCCCCAGTATGGCGCGACCTGTTTTAATCTCGACGAACTGCCGGTGAAACACTGGGCGCTGGAGATGGCCCAGCGTCACGTGATCGTGGCCGATCACAGCAAATTTGGGCAGGTGCGGCCCGCCTGCATGGGGCCGCTTGAGGCATTCGATACTATCGCGACTGACCGCATGCCCGACGACGCGTTTATCGCCTGGGCGCAGGCGGCGAACGTCAGCGTGATGTGGTAAACGCTCCCTTAAGCCGGGAGCGCACGGTTACGAGAACCAGCTCCCGAACCACTGATGGAATTTCATTAGCACGAAATCCCACATCCGGCTGAAGAAACCGCCTTCATTTACCGCTTCCATGACCACCAGCGGGCGCTGCTCAATGCTCTTGCCGTTAAGCTGAAAATCGATAGTGCCCACTACCTGGCCCTGTTTCAGCGGCGCGGTAAGCTGCGGCGAATTGAGCGTATAGGTGGCTTTGAGGTTTTTCAGCTGGCCTTTGGGGATCGTCACCGAACCCGCCTCGCCCGCGCCGAGTTTCACTTCGCTGCTGTCGCCAAACCAGACGCGCTGGTTAACGAACGCGGCATCCGGCTTAATCGGCGTGACGGTTTCAAAGAAGCGGAAGCCCCATGTCAGCAGCTTTTCCGATTCACGAAAACGAATGCCGTCGGTTTTCGCGCCTAGCACAACCGAGATCAGGCGCATATCGCCCTGCGTCGCCGAGGCGACCAGGTTATAGCCCGCCCCCGCCGTGGTGCCAGTTTTCATTCCGTCGACGTTCATGCTGCTGCTCCACAACAGGCGGTTGCGGTTCGGCTGGCGGATCTTATTGAACGTAAACTCTTTCTCTTTATGGATGGCATACTCATCCGGCACGTCGTGGATCAGCGCCTTGCCGAGCAACGCCATATCGCGCGCGGTGCTGAACTGCCCTGGCGCATCGAGGCCGTGAACCGTTTTAAAGGTCGTGTTAGTCAGCCCCAGGCGTTTGGCGTAGCCGTTCATCAGGCTGACAAACGCGTCCTGGCTGCCCGCCACATAATCGGCGATAGCAATACTGGCGTCATTGCCGGACTGAATAATCACGCCTTTGTTGAGATCGGCCACCGACACCTGATCGCCGGGTTTTAAGAACATCAGCGACGAGCCGCGCAGCGCCGGGTTGCCGGTCGCCCAGGCGTCTTTGCCGACGGTCACTTTATCATCGAGATGAATTTTACCGGCCTTCAGCGCCTGACCGACCACATAGCTGGTCATCAGTTTGGTAAGGCTTGCCGGATCGAGTTTTTCATCCGCGTTGCCTTCAGCCAGCACTTTGCCGCTGTGGTAGTCCATCAGGATCCAGGCGCGGGCGTCGACGTCCGGCGCGGCGGGCGCCATCGGGTCGGCCGCGTGGGCGGTGGAGAGGGAAATCAATAGAAACGCGCCTGAGAGAGCCAGCACGCGACGAGCGCCGGAGCGTGAGAATGAGGTCATAAGAGCCACCTGAATATCCATTCCAGAAACTACTACAAATCAACCGTATCGGTGAAAAGATGAGTAATAACGCACAAACGCCATCAATGAAACAGCGCGGGGGTAAAGTTTTTAAAGTTTCACTTTCCGGTCACAAAGTGACACGGCATTTTCAGGCAGTTGCGAAAGCGCGGGGATTATTCCACCATGGAATATCTTCGTGGCGCGCCGTCGCCACGGCATCGTTCATCTGCAAAGGAGCAAGATATGATTACCGTATGGGGTCGAGAAAATTCCACTAACGTGAAGAAGGTGCTGTGGTGTCTGGAAGAGCTGGAGCTGCCGTATAACCGCATTCCGGCGGGCGGCAAATATGGCATTAACCACGACGCGGATTATCTGGAGATGAACCCGAACGGGCTGGTGCCATGCCTGCGTGACGATGAAACTGGGCTGGTGCTGTGGGAATCCAACACTATTGTGCGTTATCTGGCGGCGCAGTATGGACAGGGCCGTCTGTGGCTGGAAAGCCCCGTTGAGCGCGCCCGCGGCGAAAAGTGGATGGACTGGGCCATCAGCACGCTGCCTGCCCCGCACCGCGGCGTCGTCTTCAGCCTGGTGCGCACGCCGCCCGAGCAGCGCGATCCGGCGCTGATTGAAGAGAGCAAAAAGCAGTGCGACGCGCTGTTCGCCATTCTTGACGCCGAACTGGCGAAAACCCCGTGGCTCTCCGGCGACGCGTTCGGCATCGCCGATATGGCCCCTGCGCCACACATCTATAACCTCTTTAACGTCGGCATCGAGTGGACGCCGCGCCCGCACCTGGAGCGCTGGTATCAGCAGCTCACCGAACGCCCGGCGTTTCGCAATATCGTGATGATCCCGGTGAGCTGATCACGACGCCGGGCTGACTTTCAGTAGCTGACCGTCGGTTTCGTCGGTCAGCACATACAGGAAGCCGTCCGGCCCGACGCGCACGTCGCGAATGCGTTTATTCTCTTTCTCCAGCAGTCGGCCATCTTCCGTCACCTTTTTGCCGTTCACCGACAGCTGAATCAGGTTCTGCTCCTTGAGCGCGCCGATAAACAGCTTGTTTTTCCACTGCGGAAATTTATCAGCGTTATAAAACGCCATGCCGCTCACCGCGGGCGAGACTTTCCAGTAGAACAGCGGCTGTTCGGTGCCCGGCGCTTCGCCGCCTTTGGCCTCCGGAATAGGCTCGCCGCTGTAATTGATGCCCCAGGTGGCGAGCGGCCAGCCGTAGTTTTTGCCCGCTTCGGGAATATTGATTTCATCGCCGCCTTTCGGGCCGTGCTCGTTAAGCCATATCGTCTGGCTCCAGGGGTTGAGCGCCAGGCCCTGCGGGTTGCGAATGCCGTAAGACCAGATCTCCGGGCGCACGCCCTGTTTGCCGACAAACGGGTTATCCTTCGGCACGTCGCCATTTTCCGTAAGACGCACCACTTTGCCCTGAAGCTTATCGAGATCCTGCGCCGTCGGGCGCTGGTTATTCTCGCCGAGCGCAATGAACAGATGCCCTTTACCATCAAACGCCATACGCCCGCCAAAATGGTTGCCCACCGAGAGCTTCGGCTGCTGGCGGAACACGACCTTAAAATTTTCCAGCCGCTGCATATCGTCGCTAAGCCGCCCGTAACCCACCGCGGTGCCCGCTTTACCGTCGCTGCCGCCTTCGGCATAGCTCAGCCAGACGCGGCGACTCTCGTTAAAATCGGGCGCCAGCACCACGTCCAGCAGTCCGCCCTGCCCTTGATGCCAGACCGTCGGCACGCCGGAGATGGCGGCGGAAAGCCCTTTACCCGGCTGCCAGCGTTTCAGCTCGCCGCCGCGAAGCGTTATCAGCATGCCCTGGTTATCCGGCAGAAACGCCAGCGACCACGGGTTTTCGAGATTATCGGCAAGCACATCCACCTTTGCAGGCAGCGCGGCGGCGGAGGCGCTCACAACGAGCAGCAGAGCGAGTAAACGTGGCGAGCGTAGCGGCATAGCGTTCTCCTTATGGCAGTCCCGATTAAGGGTAGCCAGCCGCAGAACGGCCCGGCTGACTTTTACAAAATCTTTAACATCGCGCGGGCGCAAGATACCAGTACAAATTTCCCACCAACCTCTGTAAAATCCCCGCCCTGATAACTCCATAAATGATGAATTTTTGACCTATGAGCAATGTAATGCAGCAGCCAAAGATCGGCTTCGTTTCGCTGGGCTGCCCAAAAAACCTAGTGGACTCTGAGCGCATCCTGACAGAGCTTCGCACCGAGGGCTATGACGTGGTGCCACGCTATGACGACGCCGATATGGTTATCGTCAACACCTGCGGTTTTATCGACAGCGCGGTGCAGGAGTCGCTGGAGGCGATCGGCGAGGCGCTGAATGAAAACGGCAAGGTGATTGTCACCGGCTGTCTCGGCGCGAAAGAAGACCAGATCCGCGAAGTGCACCCGAAAGTGCTGGAGATCACCGGGCCGCACAGCTACGAGCAGGTGCTGCAACATGTTCATCACTATGTGCCGAAGCCGAAGCACAACCCGTTCCTGAGCCTCGTGCCGGAACAGGGGGTGAAGCTGACGCCGCGCCACTACGCCTACCTGAAAATTTCTGAAGGCTGTAACCATCGCTGCACCTTCTGCATTATCCCGTCGATGCGCGGCGATCTCGACAGCCGCCCGATTGGCGACGTGCTGGCCGAGGCCAAACGTCTGGTGGAAGCAGGCGTTAAAGAACTGCTGGTGATTTCGCAGGACACCTCCGCTTACGGCGTGGACGTGAAACACCGCACCGGCTTCTGGAACGGCTCCCCGGTTAAAACCAGCATGGTGAGCCTGTGCGAACAGCTCGCGAAGCTCGGCGTCTGGGTGCGTCTGCATTACGTCTACCCGTACCCGCACGTGGACGATGTGATTCCGCTGATGGCGGAAGGCAAAATCCTGCCGTACCTGGATATCCCGTTACAGCACGCCAGCCCGCGTATTCTGAAGCTGATGAAGCGTCCGGGTTCGGTAGACCGCCAGCTGGCGCGCATTAAGCAGTGGCGCGAGATCTGCCCGGAGCTGACCCTGCGCTCGACGTTTATTGTCGGCTTCCCTGGCGAAACCGAAGAAGATTTCCAGATGCTGCTCGATTTCCTGAAAGAGGCGCGTCTGGATCGCGTGGGCTGCTTTAAGTACAGCCCGGTTGAAGGCGCCACCGCCAACGATCTGCCGGATCAGGTGCCGGAAGAGGTGAAAGAAGAGCGCTGGAACCGCTTTATGGCGTTGCAGCAGCAGATTTCCGCCGAGCGCCTGCAGGAGAAAGTGGGCCGCGAGATCCTGGTCATCATAGATGAAGTGGACGAGGAAGGCGCGATTGGCCGCAGCATGGCGGATGCCCCGGAAATCGACGGCGCGGTGTACCTGAACGGTGAAACCAAACTGAAGCCAGGCGATGTGGTGCGCGTGAAGGTGGAGAACGCCGACGAGTATGATCTGTGGGGAAGCCTGGTATAAGGTTTCTGCGCTCAGTGAAAGTGAAAAGGCTGCCGGTGGCAGCCTTTTTTATGGCGAGTGCATTACATCGGCGGGTGCGCTGCGCTTACCCGCCCTACATACAACCAACCTGTCCCGTAGGGCGGGTAAGCGTGCGCACCCGCCATTCGCAACCAACCTGTCCCGTAGGGCGGGTAAGCGTGCGCACCCGCCATTCGCAACCAACCTGGCCGTAGGGCGGATAAGCGTGCGCACCCGCCATTCACAACCAGCCTGTCCGTAGGGCGGGTAAGCGTGCGCACCCGCCATTCACCACCAACCTGCCCGTAGGGCGGGTAAGCGTGCGCACCCGCCATTAACAATCAACCTGTCCGTAGAGCGGGTAAGCGTGCGCACCCGCCATCCCGATGCGCACCCACCACTTCCCGCCCTACCCCTTAATCTTCGGATCCAGCGCGTCGCGCAACCCGTCGCCCAACAGATTAAATGCCAGCACCGTCAGGAAAATCGCAAGGCTCGGGAAAATCGCCACGTGCGGGGCCATCACCATATCCGCACGGGCCTCGTTCAACATCGCCCCCCACTCCGGCGTCGGCGGCTGCGCGCCAAGCCCCAGAAACGACAGGCTGGCGGCGGAGATAATCGACGTGCCGATGCGCATGGTGAAATAGACCACAATCGACGACACCGTGCCCGGCAGGATATGCCGGAACAGAATGGTGGCATCAGACGCCCCGATACTACGCGCCGATTCGATAAAGGTCTGATGCTTCAGCACCAGCGTATTGCCGCGCACGAGGCGGGCAAAGGCCGGGATACTGAAAATCGCCACGGCGATAATAACGTTCGCCATCCCGCTGCCCATCACTGCCACCACGGCGATGGCGAGCAAAATGCCCGGGAAGGCGAACAGCACGTCGCAGATGCGCATGATCACGCGGTCCCACCAGCCTTCGTAAAAGCCCGCCAGCAGCCCCAGCACAGTACCGATAATCGCGCCTGTCAGCACCGCAAACACCCCGGCGGCGAGCGAAATCCGCGCGCCGACGATCACGCGGCTGAAAATATCGCGCCCCAGCGAATCGACGCCGAACCAGTGCACCATCGACGGCCCTTCATTCAGGCGGTCGTAATCGAAATAATTTTCGGCGTCGAACGGCGCAATCCACGGCGCGAACAGCGCCAGCGCGATGAGCAGCAACACAAAGCCGCCCGCCACCAGCGCGACCGGCTGGCGCTTCAGGCGATGCCAGAATTCGTGCCACGGCGTGCGCGTCTGCTGCGGGCGAACGGTGGGCAGGCCGTTTAAAATCGCCTGTCGGCGCCAGTTGAAAAGTCGCATCCTTACTTGTACCTGATAGCCGGGTTAATGGCGGCGTAGAGCACATCCACCACTAAGTTGATAAGAATAAATTCGAGCGAGAACAGCAGCACTTCGGCCTGAATGACCGGGTAGTCGCGCATCTCCACGGAATCGACCAGCAGACGCCCCAGCCCCGGCCAGTTAAAGACTTTCTCCACTACGATAGAGCCGCCCAGCAGAAAGCCGAACTGTAGCCCCATCATGGTGACGACCGGGATCATGGCGTTGCGCAGGCCATGTTTCAGGATAACCCACTTTTCGCTCACCCCTTTGGCGCGGGCGGTGCGCATATAGTCTTCGCCCAGCACATCCACGAAGGAGGCGCGGGTGAAACGCGCCATGACGGCCGCGACGGCCGCGCCCAGCGTCAGCGATGGTAGAATATAGTGCCGCCAGGTATCGGCGCCCACGGTGGGCAACCAGCCGAGCTGCACCGAGAAAATATGCATCAGCAGCATACCGAGCGCGAAGGCGGGGAATGAAATACCGGAGACCGCGAGCGTCATGCTCAGACGATCCGGCCAGCGGTTGCGCCAGACCGCCGCGACGATCCCGGCGGCGAGCCCGAACACCATCGCCCAGCTCATGCTGGCGAGCGTCAGCCAGAAAGTCGGCATAAAGCGGCTGGCTATCTCTTCCGAGACCGGACGGCGTGAGACCAGCGAGGTGCCGAAATCGCCGCGCACCACGTTGCTGATGTAGTGCCAGAACTGCTGCCAGAGCGGCTGATCAAGCCCGAGCTGGTGGCGCACCATGCCAATGACCTGGGCGTCGGCCTCAGGCCCGGCGACGAGGCGCGCCGGATCGCCCGGCAGCAGATGAACAAACAAAAACACCAGCACCGCCACGATGAGCAGCGTCGGGATAAGCCCCAGCAGGCGTTTTATGATGTAGCTAAACATGCGAAACCCTGTTTTCCTTCATGATCGCGTCTTCTGTTAGAGGATTGGCACTGTGCCGCTGGCGGGTGCGCTACGCTTACCCGCCCTACGGTTTACATCGCTAACCCTGGGCTGGCGGGTGCACTTCGCTTACCCGCCCTACCGCGGTTGGGAGGGTAAATGTAGGGTGGGTAAGCGTAAGCGCACCCACCTCCCGGCCATTTACGCCCCCCACCTTCCGGCGACGCTTATTTAATATCCGCGTCCTCAAAACTAAAGCCCGTATCCGGCATCATGTAAAACCCGGTCAGGGATTTGCTGTGCGCAGAGACCAGTTTTTCCACCACCAGCGGCACCCAGGGCGATTCCTTCCACAGCGTATCCTGCGCAGCTTTATAGAGCGCGGCCTTGCGGGTTTTATCGGTGGTTTTCAGCGCGTCGGCGAGATCTTTATCCACCGCCGGGTTGCTGTAAAACGCCGTGTTAAACAGCGTCGGCGGCCAGTTCTGCGAGGCGAAAAGCGGAGAAAGCGCCCAGTCGGCTTCGCCGGTCGACGCCGACCAGCCGGTGTAGAACATCCGCACGCCGCTCTCTTTCTGTCCTTTGCCTTCCACTTCCGAGGCGCGCTGGCCCGCGTCCATCGCCGTCACTTTCGCCTTAATGCCCACCTGCGCCAGCTGCTGCTGCGTAAACTGCAACACCTTCTGGGCGGTGCTGTGGTTATGCGACGACCAGAGCGTGGTGCTAAAGCCGTTCGGATAGCCCGCTTCTTTCAGCAACTCACGCGCTTTGGCCGGGTTGTATGGCCACGGCTGATACTGCTGCGCGAACTCAATCGTCGGCGGCACCACGCCGGTGGCAGGCGTCGCGTAACCCGCGAACGCTACTTTTACCAGCGCCTGACGGTTAATGGCGTAGTTAATCGCCTCACGCACTTTCGGGTTATCGAACGGCTTCTGGGTCACGTTCATGCTGATATAGCGCTGCATGATTGACGGCGTTGCCACCAGATCCAGTTTGCTGTTTTTCTCAAGCAGCGCGGCCTGCTCGTAAGGGATCGGGAAGGCGAACTGCGCTTCGCCGGTTTGGAGCATCGAGGCGCGCGTATTGTTGTCCACCACCGGGCGCCAGGTGATGGCGTCAAGCTTCGGCAGCCCCGGCTGCCAGTAGTGGGTATTTTTCTTCACCTTCACAAAATCGGTCGGGTTCCAGGTCACCAGTTCATATGGCCCGGTGCCGACCGGATGAAAACCGATATCTTTGCCATATTTCTCCAGCGCCGCCGGAGAGATCATCGCGGTCGCCGGGTGCGCCAGAATATTGATAAACGCCGAGAACGGCTGTTTCAGGGTGATTTTTACCGTCGTCGGGTCCACCGCCTCGGTGCTGGCGATGTTTTTATACAGGTTATAACGCTTCAGGTGGTTATCCGGATTGCTGGCGCGATCGAGGTTCACCTTTACCGCCGCGGCGTTAAAATCGGTGCCGTCCTGGAACTTAACGCCGCTGCGCAGCTTGATGGTATAGACCAGCCCGTCATCCGACACGCTGTAGCTTTCCGCCAGCACATTCTGCACTTTCATCGATTTATCGAGGCCAAACAGCCCCTGATAGAACGATTTGGCGACCTGCTGGGAGAGCGTGTCGTTGGCGTCATACGGATCGAGCGTGGTGAAACTGGAACCCACGGCCACGACAATCTCTTTCTGCGCAAAGGCGGGTGCGGCGGCCAGTACAGAAGCCAGCCCTGCCGCGACCAGCCAGCGGCGTGCGATGTGTTGTGTCATAGTCTTCTCCTGAAAGCCGTACCTGAAAATTAAAAATGGTGGTCCGTCGCCCCGACGGGATGACGCGCCACATAATGTCCCTGCCCCACCTGCACCAGCGGCGCGACAAACGGCGCGTCGCCTTTCGGGCGCGTGGCGCTTGGGATCTCATCGGAAAGGAGTACAGGCTGGCGGCGCGGATGACCAGGGTCGGCCACCGGTACAGCCGCCATCAGCTTGCGGGTGTAGGGGTGTTGTGGGTTTTCAAACACCGCGCGGCGCGGGCCTATCTCGACAATCTGCCCGAGATACATCACCGCCACGCGGTGGCTGATGCGCTCCACCACCGCCATATCGTGTGAGATAAACAGAAACGAAATACCGAAGTCGCGCTGTAAATCGAGTAACAAATTAATGATTTGCGCGCGAATTGAGACATCAAGCGCGGAGACCGACTCATCGGCGATCACCACTTTCGGGTTGAGCGCCAGCGCGCGCGCGATGCAGATACGCTGGCGCTGGCCGCCGGAAAACTCATGCGGGTAACGCGACGCGTGCTCGGGCTTCAGCCCCACGCGCTCCAGCAGCCACGCCACGCGCTTGCGCGCCGCCTCGCCGTCAAGCAGCCGGTGCACCAGCAGCGGCTCCATAATGGAATAGCCCACCGTCAGACGCGGATCGAGCGAGGCGTAAGGATCCTGAAAGATAAACTGCATATCGCGGCGCACCGCCTGCATCGCGCTGTCGGAGAGCGTATCGATGCGCCTGCCGCCAAAGGTAATCGAGCCGCCCTGCGTCTCAACAAGCCGCAGCAGCGAGCGCCCGGTGGTCGATTTACCGCAGCCCGATTCGCCCACCAGCGACAGCGTTTCGCCGGGCCAGAGGTCAAAACTCACTTTCTCTACCGCGTGAACTTCGCGCTTCACGCGGTTAAAGATGCCGCTGCGCACCGGAAAGCGCGTGACGAGATCGCGCACCTGGAGAATCGGCTCACTGTCCGGCACCACCGTATCCTGCTCGGCGTCGGGCGGATCCATATCAGAACGCGGCGCGTGGTTAAGCGGGAATTTACGCGGTAGATCGGTGCCGTTCATCGCGCCTAATCGCGGGACGGCGGCCAGCAGAGCGCGGGTATACGAGTGTGCCGGACGGCGGAAAATCTCCTCGACGCTGCCGGATTCCACGGCCTCGCCCTGATACATCACCAGCACCCGGTCAGCCATATTGGCGACCACGCCCATGTCGTGGGTGATAAAAATCACGCCCATCGACATCTCCTGCTGCAAAACGCGGATAAGCTGCAGGATTTGCGCCTGAATGGTGACGTCCAGCGCCGTGGTGGGTTCGTCGGCAATCAGCACCGCCGGGCGGCACGAGAGCGCCATCGCAATCATTACGCGCTGGCGCATTCCGCCGGAGAGCTGGTGCGGAAAGCGCGCCAGCATTGCTTCCGACTCCGGGATGCGCACTAAATCGAGCATCCGTTTGGCCTCGCGCATCGCTCTTTCGCGCCCGAACCCCTGGTGTAGGCGAATGGATTCGGCGATCTGCTCACCCACCGGAAAGACCGGGTTCAGAGAAGTCATCGGCTCCTGAAAAATCATCGCCATGTCAGCGCCGCGCACGTCGCGCATCTGTTTCTGGCTGAAGGTGCGCAGGTCAATCACCTGTTCGCTGCGTCGGCGCAGCAGCAGCGGCCCGCTCTCCATCTCACCGCCCGCCTGTTCAATCAGACGCATCAGCGAGAGCGCCGTGACCGATTTCCCCGAGCCGGATTCGCCGACAATCGCCAGCGTTTCGCCGCGCTTCAGGCTGAATGAGAGCTGCAGCACCGCGTCGGTGGTGCCGCTTTCGTCTTTAAAACGCACGCTCAGGCCAGAAACCGATAACACCTGCTCTTCAGGCAATACGTCAACTTTAGGCACTGCGGTTCCTCACTGGTGATGGTTCGGCGCGTAAGCATTTCGCAAAATGATTCTGGGGCGGCTGCGTTTTTTCTATAAATATCATTATTGTTGCCGCGCTTTCAGACGAATTTTGAATATAGAAAGAGGTAAATGTGATGTAAAGCCCGGCGGGTGCGGCTGCGGGCGAAACATACATCCCCACCGCCCTTTCTGTCATAATAGGCGCTTTGTGACTGTCGCGCTGGAGTGAAACATGGAACCGACCGCCGGACTGATGTCCCTGGAAACCGCCCTTGAGGAGATGCTCTCCCGCATCGTTCCCCTGAGTGAGACGCAAACGCTGCCGCTGTTAAAAAGCATGGGCCGGGTGACGGCGCGCGCCGTGACCTCGCCACTGGACGTACCGGGCTTTGATAACGCCGCGATGGATGGCTACGCCGTGCGTCTCGCCGATCTCGCGTCCGGCGAGTGGCTGCCGGTGGCGGGCAAAGCGTTCGCAGGCCAGCCGTTTAGCGGCGAATGGCCTGCGGGCACGGTTATCCGCATCATGACCGGCGCGCCGGTGCCACCGGGCTGTGAAGCCGTCATCATGCAGGAAGAGGCGCAGACCAGCGACGCGGGCGTGCGCTTTACCGCTGACGTGCGCGCGGGCCAGCACATCCGCCGTCGCGGCGAAGATATTCGCCAGGGCGCGGTGGTCATGGAAGCAGGCCAGAAACTGAGCGCCGCCGAACTGCCGCTGCTCGCCTCGCTCGGCATTGCGGAAGTGGACGTGGTGCGCAAGCCGCGCGTCGCGATTTTCTCCACCGGCGATGAACTCCAGCTCCCCGGCCAGCCGCTGGCGGAAGGCCAGATTTACGACACCAACCGTCTTGCGGTACACCTGATGCTCGACGCGCTCGGTTGTGACGTGGTGAACCTCGGCATTATTCGCGACGACCCGGACGCCCTGCGCGCCGCGTTCCTGGAAGCCGACCGCGAGGCCGACCTGGTGTTAAGCTCCGGCGGCGTCTCCGTCGGCGAAGCGGACTACACCAAAACGCTGCTGGAAGAGCTTGGCGAAATCGGCTTCTGGAAGCTCGCCATCAAGCCTGGTAAACCGTTCGCCTTTGGCCGCCTTTCCAGTAGCTGGTTCTGCGGTCTGCCGGGCAACCCCGTTTCCGCCGCCGTCACGTTCTATCAACTGGTGCGCCCGCTGCTTGCGAAACTGAGCGGCCAGAAAGATATTTTCGCGCCGCGCCTGCGCGTGCGGGCGGCGACGCGGCTGAAAAAATCCCCCGGACGGCTCGATTTCCAGCGCGGCGTGCTGCTCACCGGCGCAGATGGCATGCCAGAAGTGATGAGCACCGGTCATCAGGGCTCGCATATTTTCAGCTCCTTCACCCAGGGCAACTGCTTTATCGTGCTGGAGCGCGAGCGCGGCAACGTTGAGCCGGGCGAGTGGGTTGAGGTGGAGCTGTTTAATCACCTGTTCGGAGGCTGAGATGACCGAGGCGTTAAGCGATGCCGAGATGCTGCGCTATAACCGGCAAATTATCCTGCGGGATTTCGATTTTGACGGCCAGGAACGGCTGAAGGCCGCCAGCGTGCTGGTGGTGGGCCTCGGCGGTCTTGGCTGCGCGGCCGCGCCTTATTTAGCGGCGGCGGGCACCGGCAGGCTGACGCTGCTTGATTTCGATACCGTCGCGCTCTCCAATCTCCAGCGCCAGGTGTTGCACCGCGACGCCACTATCGGCCAGCCGAAGGTGGAATCGGCGCGTGAGGCGCTTGCTGCCATTAACCCGCACTGCGTTATCGAAACGGTAAACGCGCAACTGGATGACGCCGCGCTCGCGGCGCTTATCGCCCGCCATGACCTGGTGCTCGACTGCACCGATAACGTGGCGACGCGCAATCAGCTTAACGCCGCCTGTTTTCATCATAAGGTGCCGCTGGTCTCCGGCGCGGCTATCCGCATGGAGGGCCAGATCAGCGTCTTTACGTGGCAGCCCGGCGAGCCGTGCTACCGCTGCCTGAGCCGTCTTTTTGGCGAAAACGCGCTGACCTGCGTGGAAGCGGGCGTAATGGCCCCACTGGTGGGCGTAATTGGTTCGTTACAGGCGATGGAAGCCATCAAAGTGCTGGCGCGCTACGGCGAACCGTGCGCCGGAAAGCTGGTTATCTATGACGCGCTGCGCACGCAGTTTCGCGAAATGAAACTGGCGCGCAACCCGCGCTGCGAGGTCTGCGGCGACGGGCATTAATCGTACAGGCCGTCGCGCTGCACACTGGCGCTCCCCCGCCCCGGCCTGACGCGACGCACCGATTCACGTACGTCCAGCGTGCCGTTCAAAAGCAGCGTGCCGACCGCCGCCTGCGGGCGGATAAGCCGCTGTTGCAGCATGAACACCGCCTCTTCGCCGAGCGCGTCGCGCGGCACATGCACCGCCGTCAGCGGCACATCTTCAATCGCCGCCAGGTTAAAGGCGTCGATGCTCATTACGGAAATGTCCTGCGGCACCCGCAGCCCGGCGTTTTGTAACGCTTTTACCGCACCTGCCGCCATAAAATCGCCGCCCACCAGCAGCGCGCCGGGAAGCCGCGCCGCGGGCGTTTCCTCAAGAAACCGTGCGATCAGCGCCTCGCTGCCCCTGGCGCTGAAATCGGGCGCGGTCAGCAAATGGCGCGTCTCGTCAAACGCCAGATTCTGCGCCTCCCAGGCGTCGCGGATGCCCGCCAGACGCAGTTCCATCGTATAGCGGCGCAGGCACAGCACGTTCAGCACCTCGCGGTGGCCCATCTCAAAGAGATAGCGCGCCGCGTTTTCGCCAATCGCCCGGTGATCTGGCGCGACCGCCGGCAGGCGCATTTTGCGATCGCGGCAGTTGATCAGCACACACGGTTTGCCGACGTCACACGCCAGATCGTGAATGTGCGGATCGTCGATGCCGAGCAGCAGCGCCGCCTCGGTCTGCGGATCGTTCATCCGCGCGAGAAACAGGTTGGCGTCGGCGTCGTTTTCCTCCAGCGCGCAGTAACGCAGCCGCACTTCATGAGGCTCCAGCGCTTTGTTGATGCTCTGGATCACACGGTAATAAAAGATGTCGGACCGCTCATCAAACGCGCGGCGCGGCGCGAATACCACCAGGCTGTTCAGCAGCAGCCTGCCTGCCGCCATATCTTCCAGCACGCCCAGCGCTTTCGCGCACTCACGCACCCGGCGGCGCGCCTTTTCACTGGTGTTGGCTTTGCCCGCCAGTACGCGGGAAACGGTGCTGAGCGACAGCCCCGTTTGTTCGGCGATCCGGGCGACCTGGAGCTTTTTACTCATTTTGTGATCCATCTCCGGTTGTGAAATGAAAAATTTTTCACAGCTGGTTTTAAAGATATATCCGTTCCAGCAGGCCTTCTTTTAACACATCACTGCGATTGATGAAAATTCTTGCATAAAAGAGGCTACTACCATTCCAGTTGCTGCTCTACTCTCAGGTTGTCGTACAACTTTTATCGAAAACGTGTATGACAAACCCTACAAAAAGCATGTTAATTCAAATAAATAGCGGTCTCTGCTGTGGTTTCCGGCACGCCCGGAATGCGAGTTGTTATACCCGTCAGGCTAACCGTGGAGAAGAATCAATGAGTCAGAGCATTAATCAGGATGTCGGCGCGGTGAAAACCCGCACCCGCCGCGCCATCCGTCATCTGCGCTGGTGGGTGCTGGTGCTGTTTTTAATGGGCGTGACCGTCAACTACATCACCCGTAACTCCCTCGGCATTCTTGCGCCGGAGCTGAAAGAGAGCCTGGGCATCACCACTGAGCAATACTCTTATATCGTCGGCGCGTTCCAGCTCGCCTATACCCTTTTTCAGCCGCTGTGCGGCTGGCTGATTGACGTGATTGGCCTAAAGCTTGGCTTTCTGATTTGCGCCTCCATCTGGGCGCTGATGTGTATTTTCCACGCCGGTGCCGGCAGTTGGCTGCATCTGGCTATTTTGCGCTTCTTTATGGGCGCGGCGGAAGCGGCGGCCACACCCGCCAACGCCAAAACGCTCGGCGAATGGTTCCCGAAAAAAGAGCGTCCGGTCGCCGCAGGCTGGGCGGGCGTCGGGTTCTCCATCGGCGCGATGCTTGCACCGCCGATTATTTACTTCGCGCATATCTCCTTCGGCTGGCAGGGCGCGTTTCTCTTTACCGGCGTGCTGGCGCTGCTCTGGGTCGCGCTGTGGTGGCTCTTTTACCACAACCCGGAAAAACATCCGCGCCTGAGCCAGGAAGAGCTGGCGTTCATCCGCCAGGATAACGAGCCGCCGCCGGTGCGCCTGCCTTTCTTCACCGCGCTGAAAACCGTCGCCAAAAACAAACGCTTTTACGGCATCGCCATCCCGGCATTTATGGCCGAACCTGCCTGGGCGGTGATGAGCTTCTGGGTGCCGCTCTACCTCGCCAAAGAGCACGGCATGGATCTCAAGCAGATTGCCATGTTCGCCTGGCTGCCGTTTCTCGCCGCCGATTTAGGCTCTGTCGCGAGCGGCTATCTCACGAAGCTGTATGTGCGCGTCTTTGGCTGTACGCAGATCAACTCAGTAGTCGCAAGCTCGGTGACCGGCGCGTTCCTCATGGTGTCTCTCGCGATTGTCACCATTACCAAAGACCCGTACATCACCATCATTCTTATCTCCATCGGCGGCTTCGGGCATCAGATTATCTCCTGCATGCTGAGCGCGCTGGTGGTGGAATCGTTCGATCGCGGCCAGATGGCCACGGTGAACGGGATGCGCGGCTCCTGCGCCTGGATTGCGAGCTTTCTGTTCTCACTGATTATCGGGGTGACCGCTGACAAAATCGGCTTCAACCCGCTGTTTGTCGCCATGGGGTTCTTTGACCTGATTGGCGCTGTGTTCCTGGTTGCCTTTATTGCCGAGCGCCGCAACAAGCGCGCTTTATAGGGAGATGTTGATGAAAACCCTCAAACACTGGAGATACACCCATTCTGACGACCACCACGTCGAGCTGAACGTCGATGATGCCCATACGCTCTGCCTCTGGGTGCTGGAGCCGGGTCTGTTCCGCGTGGCGGTGAAACGCCGCGGCGCGTATGCGCTCAACCGCACGTGGAGCATTGCGCCTGGCAACGACACGCCGTGGGAAGGCCGCCCGCGCGACAGTCTCGACGGCTTTAGCCTGCCCGGTTTTACGCTTGACGAAACGCCGGAGCGCCTTGTCATCAGCAGCGATAAACTGCGTGTAACGGTGCATCAGCCGCTGTGGCTGGAGTGGCACTACCGTGACGATAGCGGCCAGTGGCAGTTTCTTACCAGCGACCGCCCCACCAGCGCTTATCTTATCAATGCGCATGGCGACGGCGTGGCGCACTATCAGCGCCGCCAGAAAGATGACCACTATTACGGGCTGGGCGAAAAAGCGGGCGACCTGGAGCGCACCGGCCGCCGCTTCGAGATGCGCAACCTGGACGCGATGGGCTATAACGCCGCCAGCACCGATCCGCTGTATAAACATATTCCGTTTACCATTACCCGCCGCGAGCAGGTGAGTTTTGGCCTGTTTTACGACAACCTGAGCAGTTGCTGGCTCGATCTCGGCAATGAGATAGACAACTATCACCTGCCCTACCGCCGCTGGCAGGCCGAGGCGGGCGATATCGATTACTACCTGTTCGTCGGCCCGCGCGTGCTGGATGTCACCAAAGCCTTTGTGCGCCTGACCGGTAAAACGCTGTTCGGCCCGAAATGGAGCCTCGGCTACAGCGGCTCAACGATGCATTACACCGACGCGCCGGATGCGCAGAACCAGTTGATGAACTTTATTCGCCTGTGTGAAGAACACGCGATCCCGTGCGACTCCTTCCAGCTCTCGTCGGGGTACACCTCCATCAATAACAAGCGCTACGTCTTTAACTGGAACTACGACAAAGTGCCGCAGCCGAAAGCGATGAGCGCGGCGTTCCATGACGCCGGGCTGAAGCTCGCCGCCAATATCAAGCCCTGTCTGTTGCAGGATCACCCGCGCTATCAGGAGGTCGCGCAGCAGGGGCTGTTTATCCGCGATTCCGAAACCGACGCGCCGGAACGCTCCAGCTTCTGGGATGACGAAGGCTCGCATCTCGATTTCACTAACCCGGCGACCATCGCCTGGTGGCAGAACGGCGTCACCACGCAGCTGCTGGAGATGGGCATCGATTCCACCTGGAACGACAATAACGAATATGAAGTCTGGGACGGCGAAGCGCGCTGCCACGGCTTCGGCGAGCCGGTGGCGATTAAACATATCCGCCCGGTGATGCCTTTATTAATGATGCGCGCCTCGATGGAGGCCCAGCAGACTTTCGCGCCAGAGAAACGCCCGTATCTGATCTCGCGCTCCGGCTGCGCCGGGATGCAGCGCTACGTCCAGACATGGAGCGGCGATAACCGCACCAGCTGGCAGACGCTGCGCTACAACATTCGGATGGGCCTCGGCATGAGCCTCTCGGGGCTGTATAACGTCGGTCACGACGTGGGCGGATTCTCCGGCGATAAACCGGACGCCGAGCTGTTTGTGCGCTGGGTACAGAACGGCGTGATGCATCCGCGTTTTACGATTCACTCTTGGAATGACGATCATACCGTTAACGAGCCGTGGATGTACCCGGCAGTGACGCCCGCCATTCGAAGCGCCATTGAGCTGCGCTACCGTCTGCTGCCTTATCTCTACACGCTGCTGTGGCAGGCGCATGCTGATGACGAGCCGATGCTACGCCCGACGTTCCTCGATCACGAACACGACCCGCAGACCTTTCGCGAGTGCGACGAGTTTATGCTGGGCCGCGACGTGCTGGTGGCGAGCGTGGTTGAGCCAGACGCGCGCAACCGTACGCTCTGGCTGCCCGCCAACCACCACGGCTGGTACGATTTCCACACCGGTCAGTGGTATTCAGGCGGCCAGTGGGTAACGCTGGACGCGCCGCTGGAACGACTGCCGCTGCTGGTGCGCGCAGGCGCCGGTCTGCCGCTTAGCGCACGCCTGCGTCATGTAGATGCGCAGCGCGACGACGCGCGCGAGCTCAGGCTCTACCCTGTGCCGGGCAACGGTGAGAGTTCGGGCCTGCTGTTTGAGGACGACGGTGAAAGCTGGGGCTACCGCGAGGGCAACGCGCTGTGGGTGAACTGGCAGATGCGATGCAGCGCCGGGGCTATTTATCTCACATTCTCGACGACCGGCGATTACCAGCCTGCGTGGGATGCCATTGACGTTACGCTCCCTGCCAATGAGCACCGCACGCTTTATATTAATGGCAAGCCGGGGCAGCGCTGGGCACGTTAATGCCTGAATAATACACTGCTATTAACACGCCGCCGCAATTTTGCTGCGGCGTTTTTTATCTGAATAATTCCATGATTACTTACCGAATAATAAATCTATTTTTGCAGCATAATTATTCGGGGAAATAATGACGAATAAAAAGTGTGTTATTGAGTCACATTTTATTTTAATCATCAGCAATAGTGATTCTTTATCATTATATATCATCCGGAATCGCACTTTCTTTCAGGGTTCACCTTAGCATCACGCCTTTTACTATTTATTTATTAATCAAGGCATTAACCACAAGAAAGTCAAAGCAAGTGATTCACACTAAAAATATAATAGTGTTTCGTATTGATTAATAAGTGAAAACACTTAACCACTACCAACCCATCGCTATTAACTATCTGACTTAATAAATCCTGTTTGTTAACGTCACCGCAAATACTTTTTTGGTACTTTTTCTGGGACATACGAGCACCCCCTGGTCACAGCTATACATGATTTTATGCCGGAAAATATTCCACATTTGATAACGTTATTCCGCACCGGATTGCATAACAGCGACACAAGGAGCCTGACGTGATACCCGTCTGCAAAAATCATATTGCACCTTATATTCGCGCTGGATAAACAGCGCGCCGTATCACTATTACCCTCAGATTTTCTCTTTATGAGAAAAAACCGGCCTGCCGGTAATAACGGCGGCAGGCTATTTTATTTTCTGTAAAATGAAGGACTATTTATGAAAATGCCAGTATTGTCACCGCAATATCGCATCAACGCCCTGTGCCTGAGCACCTGGCTCGCGCTTGGACTGGTCACACAGGCGCATGCCGCGATTGTTGTTGATCAACAAAAGTCCCCAACGACAACAGTTAATGTCGCCGGCAATGGCGCGACGGTGGTTGACATCAGCGCGCCGTCCGATGGCGGTGTCTCGCATAACTATTACAAACAGTTTGACGTTAACAGCGCGGGTGTGGTGCTCAATAACGGCGCAGGCAGTAGCAGCACGACGCTTGCTGGTAACGTCGATGGCAATACGAATATGTCTGGCGGTGGTGCCAGCGTGATTTTAAACGAAGTAGCATCATCTAACCCCAGCCAGTTAAACGGTATGGTGGAAGTGGCGGGTAAAGAAGCGGCCGTCATTATCGCCAACCCATCGGGCATTACCTGCGACGGTTGCGGTTTCATCAATACCAGTCGCTCAACGCTGGTCACCGGCAGCGTTGAGATGTCCAATGGCAAAGTCAGCGGTTTTAACGTTACTGATGGAAAAATCGTGATCACTGGCAAGGGAATGGACGATCATGCGACGGACTACACCGATATTATCTCCCGCTCGGCGGTCGTTAACGCACAGCTCACCGCGCGCGATCTGCGTGTCGTCACCGGCACCAATAAAGTGAATTACAAAACGCTGGATACGAAAGCGATCAAACCCGAAGCGTTCAGCGGCAAACCTGAGCTGGCGCTGGACGTCTCAAGCCTTGGCGGCATGTATGCCAATAAGATTGAGCTGATTGGCACGGAAGATGGCGTCGGCGTACGCAACAACGGCATTATCTCCACTGCGGCGGAAAGCCTGAGTATCAATATTAATGGCGAACTGGAAAACAATAATATCATTTCGGCTAATAAAGATTTGCTCATTGATACCAATCAGCATGCTGTAGATAACGACAACGGCACGCTTCAGGCCGAACGTGATTTAGCCATCGCCAGCAGTAAGCTTGATAATAATAAAAATGGGCTAATCACCGCTGACAATATTAATATCAATACACACGGCGAAACGCTGGATAATAATGGGCAGGGCATTATCGCGCATGACGATATCAGCGTCAGCGCGGGCGATATTGATAATGGCAGTCGCCTGAAGGGTGGTGGTCAGATGATTATCAATGCCGATGAGCTCAGCAACCGTGGTGAAATCAGCGCAGATACGCTGTCCATCTCAGCGCATAAGATCAATAACCAGAATGAAATTCAGGCGCAAAACGCGCTGACCATCACCAGCGACACGCTGGAAAATGAAAAAGATGGACTTATCAGCAGCGCAGGTGATATGGCGCTCAAAACCCATGATATTAGCAATCGTGGCAAAATCTATGCGCAAGGCGCGCTGGATGCGTATGCGTCACACGATCTGGATAATAAAAATGGCGAACTGGCAGCTGTCGGTAATATGACGATTGACACCAAAACGTTAACCAATACCGCAGGCGCGATTTTCAGCGCCAGACAGCTGGATATCGTCGCCGACAAAATCGATAACAGCGCGGATATGTGTGATAGCGGCGGCACCATCGCTGGTAATAATGTCAGCATGAGTAGCGGTTATTTGAATAACGATAAAGGAACGCTTAAAGGTAATACCGTCTACTTACAGGGTGATACGTTTGACGTGGGTAACGGTACGATCTCAGCAACCGGCAATATTACCGTGAATGCCGATGAAGATTTCTATGTGAATAACCACGGCTCCGTAGAATCACGTGGGGGTGATATTACTGTCAATGCCGCCGACAATTTCTCCAACGACGGCACAATTAAAGCGACCGGTGCGATTAACCTCAATAGCAGTACATTCTCTAACAAAGGCAGTATCTCCACCGGCGATGAAATCGCAATTTACGCAGCAAAATCGTTCGTGAATGAAAACGGCGGCTATATTAACGGCCGCGACGGGCTGTCGATCGAGGCGGTGAATACGCTGGATAACGAGGGTTCGCTCTATTCTTACGATACGATCACGCTGCGTTCCCATAAAGTTACTAACCATAGCGGCGCTAAAATCTCCAGCGACGATAATGAGATCTTCACCGATCGCTTTGTGAATCATGGCCGCATCGAAGGGTATTACGATCTGCATGACTACTGATCGACACAAGACCGTTTAAAGTAAGGCCATAAAAAAACGGGTAGTCATCTGACTACCCGTTGTTATTTTAATGTGGAGAAGCGTTATTCGATGCCTTTGCTGCGCAGATAATCTTCGTAACCGCCGGAGAAATCCACCACGCGTTCTGGGGTAATTTCAATCACGCGGGTCGCGAGAGAGCTGACAAACTCACGGTCGTGGGAGACGAAAATCAGCGTACCCTGGTACATTTCCAGCGCGGCGTTCAGCGATTCGATCGATTCCATATCCAGGTGGTTGGTCGGTTCGTCCATCACCAGAATGTTCGGTTTTTGCATCATCAGCTTGCCGAACAGCATACGGCCCTTTTCACCACCAGAGAGCACTTTAGCGGGCTTTTTGATGTCATCCTGGCTGAACAGCAGACGTCCGAGAATGCTGCGTACCGCCTGCTCGTCGTCGCCTTCCTGCTTCCACTGGCTCATCCAGTCGAAAACGGTCAGATCGTTTTCGAACTCATACTCGTGATCCTGCGCGTAGTAGCCAATCTGCGCATTCTCGGACCATTTTACGGTGCCGTTATCCGGTTGCAGTTCGCCCACCAGCGTTTTCAGCATGGTGGATTTACCCACGCCGTTCGCGCCGAGGATCGCCAGCTTCTCGCCCACTTCCAGCAGCAGGCCGACGTTTTTAAACAGCGGGCCGTTATCGAAGCCTTTGGTCATCGCTTCCACTTCCAGCGCGTTGCGGAACAGCTTTTTATCCTGCTCGAAGCGGATAAACGGGTTCTGGCGGCTGGAGGCTTTCACCTCTTCCAGTTTGATTTTATCAATCTGGCGGGCGCGGGAGGTCGCCTGACGGGATTTCGAGGCGTTGGCGCTAAAGCGGCTCACGAACGATTGCAGGTCGGCGATCTGGGCCTTTTTCTTGGCGTTGTCCGCCAGCAGGCGTTCGCGCGCCTGGGTCGCGGCGGTCATGTATTCGTCGTAGTTGCCCGGATAAACGCGCAGCTCGCCGTAGTCGAGATCCGCCATATGGGTGCAGACCATGTTCAGGAAGTGACGGTCGTGCGAAATGATAATCATGGTGCTGTCGCGATCGTTCAGCGTCTGCTCCAGCCAGCGAATGGTGTCGATGTCCAGGTTGTTCGTCGGTTCGTCGAGCAGCAGGATATCCGGGTTGGAGAACAGCGCCTGCGCCAGCAGGACACGCAGCTTCCAGCCAGGGGCAACTTCGCTCATCGGGCCGTAGTGCTGCTCCAGCGGAATACCGACGCCCAGCAGCAGCTCGCCCGCGCGGGACTCCGCGCTGTAGCCGTCCATTTCGCCATATTTCACTTCGAGATCGGCCACCTTATAGCCGTCTTCTTCGCTCATCTCCGGCAGGCTGTAGATGCGATCGCGTTCCTGCTTCACTTCCCACAGCTCGCTGTGACCCATAATTACGGTGTCCAGCACGGTATATTGTTCAAACGCGAACTGATCCTGACGCAGCTTACCGATGCGTTCGTTCGGATCGAGCGAGACGTTGCCCGCGCTCGGCTGTAGATCGCCGCCGAGGATTTTCATGAAAGTGGACTTGCCGCTCCCGTTGGCGCCAATCAGACCGTAACGGTTGCCGCCGCCAAACTTGACGGAAATGTTTTCAAACAGCGGCTTACTGCCGAACTGCATGGTGACGTTGCTGGTAACTAACACGCGTAATTCCTGGGTAAGATGTGTGATAAACAACGCATTATGCCATAACTCCGAATTTATTTCCCCCGCCAATGGACTGACTACACTGACTCAGGAATGGGAAAAAAATGTGAATAAACACACAACTCAATTCCCTGCTACGGAGAATGCACATATAATGCGCTCCCTGTATTGTTTCGTTCACTCTAACGGCCGGTCTGGCAACGATATTTGCATAACATGAAGATGAAATTACGCACGCTTTTAGTGGCAGCCTTCGCAGTCGTCGGGTTTTGTAAATCCGCCTCTGCGGTGACTTATCCTCTGCCGACCGACGGTAGCCGTCTGGTGGGTGAAAACCAGGTGGTGACGATCCCGGAAGGCAACAGCCTGCCGCTGGAAGATTTCGCCGCACAGTATCAGATGGGGCTTTCCAACATGCTGGAAGCCAACCCGGGCGTTGACCCGTATCTGCCGAAAGGCGGCACCATCCTCAACATTCCTCAGCAGCTGATCCTGCCGGATACGCCGCATGAAGGGATTGTGATTAACAGCGCCGAAATGCGTCTGTATTACTACCCGAAAGGCACCAACACCGTTATCGTGCTGCCGATCGGTATCGGTCAGCTCGGTAAAGACACCCCGATCAACTGGGTGACCAAAGTGGAGCGCAAGCGCGCGAACCCGACCTGGACGCCAACCGCCAAGATGCATGCGGAATACGCGGCCGCGGGCGAACCGCTGCCGCCGGTGGTACCGGCTGGCCCGGATAACCCGATGGGCCTCTACGCGCTCTACATCGGCCGCTTGTACGCTATCCACGGTACCAACGCCAACTTCGGTATCGGCCTGCGCGTGAGCCACGGCTGCGTGCGTCTGCGTAACGAAGACATTAAATTCCTGTTTGAGAACGTGCCGGTCGGCACCCGCGTACAGTTTGTCAACGAGCCGGTGAAAGCGACTACCGAGCCGGATGGCAGCCGTTACATCGAGGTACATAACCCGCTCTCTACCAGCGAAGATCAGATCAACAACAACGAACTGGTGCCGATTACGCTGACCAAGGCGGTAACCACCGTCACCAGTCAGAGCGATGTCGATCAGAACGTCGTTGAGCAGGCGGTACAGAACCGTTCCGGTATGCCGGTTCGTCTGAACTAATCTGCCGCAAGGCGATAAAAAAACCCCGCGCGCATCGCTGCCCGCGGGGTTTTTTATTGGCGGTGAATGCCCTAGCTGCGCGGTGCGGGGCCGAAAACGTCGTAATCCGGCAGGCGCACGTTCTGGTATGGCTCCCAGCCGCCGCCGAGCGCTTTGTAGAGCGCGACCAGATCGAGACTGCTCTGCACCCGCGCCTGCGCGCGCTGCTGCTCGGCCTGTGCCAGCTGGCGCTGGGCGTCGAGCACGTCGATAAACGTGGCGATGCCTTTACGGTAGCTGTCGCTCGCCAGATCGAACGAGGTTTGCAGCGCGTCCAGGGTTTTCTCAAGCCCCGCCTCGCGCTGCTGGTCGGTGCGATAACTCACCAGCGCATTTTCTACATCGCTCAACGCCGTCAGCACCGTCTGGCGATACTGCAACGCCGCCGCGCCCTGCTCCGCGCGGGCCAGTTTCACGCTGGAGACCAGCCGCCCGCCCTGGAAGATGGGAATCGAAACCTGCGGGCCAAAGCTGTAAAAATGGCTGCTCCAGTCGGTCAGATAATCGGTTTCGCTGTTACGCATCCCGAACTGGCCCGAGAGCGACAGGCTCGGGAAGAGCTGCGCCACGGATACGCCGATTTGCGCGGTCGCGGCGTGGAGCCGTGCTTCGGCTTCGCGCACGTCCGGGCGGCGGCGCGCGAGCGTTGAGGGAATGCCCACCGGCACGATTTCCGGCAGCTCCGGCAGCGGCTGTGCGGCCTGCAATTCGGCGTCGAGCGCGCCCGGCGGTTTGCCAAGCAGTACCGCCAGCCCGTTCATCGCCTGGCGCTCCTGCGCCTGATACTGCGGCAGCTGCGCCTGGAGCGTACCAAGCTGGGCGCGGGCGTTTTCCACATCCAGCTGCGGCGACAGCCCGCTTCGCTGGCGGCTTTCGGTCAGCTCCAGCGTCTGCTGCGCCGAGGCGATTTGCTGATTCATGGTGGCGAGAATGCTCTGCGCGCCGCGCAGTTGCAGCCAGGCACGCGCCACTTCAGCCTCCAGAGAAACCAGTGCGTCGTTGCGCTGCTCAATCGCCGCCTTCTGCTGCGCGTCTGCGGCTTCCACCTGACGGCGCACTTTGCCCCACAGGTCGATTTCCCACTGCGCGTCAAAGCTGCCCTGATAGAGGTTAATCGGCTGCGTCAGCGGCCCGAGCGCGGAGCTGATTTGCGGATCGACCGCATCAAGCTGGCCATAGACATCATGCGATTTTAGCTCGCCTTCCAGACCGAGCTGCTGGCGCGTGGCGCGCACATTGCCGTTGACCGCCGGAAAAAACGCGCCGCCCGCCTGGTTTATCTGTTCACGGGCACCCGCGATACGCAGTACGGTTTGCTGTAGCGATAAGTTACCGGCGATGGCGCGCTCGATCAGACTGTCGAGCTGCGGCGATTTAAACGTGCGCCACCAGCGCGGATCCGGCGCGGTACTACGCGCCTTCGATGCCACATCTGGCGCGTTCTGCCGGGCGGTTTCGCCGAAAGCACCCGGCGTGACGGGTTGCGGCCGTTGGTAATCGGGGCCAACCGCGCAGCCTGCCAGCAGCAGCGCCAGCGCCGTAAGTGTAAAGGGGAAGGTCACTCTCCCGGACATATTAATGTGCTCCTGCGGAGCCTTCGCTCTTAATGGGCGAAAGCAATAAACAAAACGGAATCAACAGGATCGCCACCACGCTCAGCATGGTGAACACGTCGACATACGCAAGGATGCGCGACTGGGCAATCATGGTTTTATAAAGCTGCCCGGTGGCGATGCCGGTCGGGTCGCCCAATTGTGCGGTGAAATTACGTACCGCCTCGGCGCCGCTGCGTATCGCCTGCTGGAACTGTTCGTCAAAAGGCGTCATGTGCGCGCTCAGATGGGCGCTCTGCACCTGCGAACGTTCGGTAATCGCGGCGGTGGAGAGCGAAATGCCTATCGAGCCTGCGACGTTGCGGAACATCGTAAACAGCGCCGCCGCGTCGGCGTTAAGCTTCTGCGGAATGGTGATAAACGCAATCGTGGTAAGCGGCACAAACAGAAAGCCAAGCCCGATTGACTGCGCGCTGCGCATCAGCACCAGCGTTTCGAAATCGACGTTCGGCACCAGGTTGCGCGACCAGAAAAACGACACGCCAAGGCAGAGGAAGCCGAACGCGATGATCCAGCGGGTCTGCACCAGCGGCATCAGCTTCAGCACAATCGGGATGGTAAATACAATCAGCACCGCGCCGGGCGAGAGTATTAGCCCCGACCAGGTGGCGGTATAACCGAGATCCTGCTGCGCGAGCTGCGGAATAACCACCGAGCTACCGTAGAGGATCAGCGCCATGCCCGCCATCAGCACGCTGGAGACGGCGAAGTTTTTATCCCGCACGCAATGCAGATCCACCACCGGACGGCGGGTGTAGATAAGCCAGTAAATCGCGCCGACAATCCCGATAAGCGTCAGCACCGCGAAGGTGCGGATAAAATCGGACGCGAACCAGTCTTCGTCTTCGCCGCGATCGAGCATCACCTGCAGGCAGCCGAGGCCCAGCGCAATCAGCCCGATGCCCGTCCAGTCTACCGGGATTTTCTCCTCGGACTTTTTCTCCCACGGCGGATCTTCCAGCAGCTGATAGACCGCCAGCACGCAGACGATGCCGACCGGGATATTAATGAAAAAGACCCAGCGCCAGGAGTAGTTATCGGTTATCCAGCCGCCGAGCGTGGGGCCAAGCACCGGTGCGACGATAATCGCAATGGAAGAAAGCCCGAACGCCTTGCCACGATCTTCCGGCTTGAAGTAATCGAGCAGCACCGACTGCTGCGTCGGCTGGAGGCCACCGCCGAAAAAGCCCTGCAGAATACGAAACAGAATAATTTGCCAGAGCTCAGTGGCGATGCCGCACAGAAACGAGCAGACGGTAAACATCACGATGCAAATCAGGAAAAACTGTTTGCGCCCGAACAGCCGGCTGAAAAACGCCGACAGCGGCAGCACGATACCGTTCGCCACCAGATACGAGGTCAGGACCCACGTCGATTCGGAATAGCTCGACGACAGCGACCCGGCGATGTGCGGCAGCGCCACGTTAACGATGGTGGTGTCGAGAATTTCCATGAACACCGCGATCGTCACGACGATCGCGACGGACCACGGATTGCTGGCCGGACGCCAGCCGCTGTGGGCCTGCTCGCTCATTCCACCGTCACCTCAGGCTCGACGGACAGCCCCAGCGGCAGCGGCTGGTTCCAGTTCTCAAGCCCTTTGTCGATAACGATTTTCACCGGCACGCGCTGGACGATTTTAACAAAGTTGCCGGTGGCGTTTTCCGCCGGGAACGCCGAGAAACGCGAGCCGCTGCCCTGCTGAATGCTCTCGACATGGCCCTCAAGCTCCAGATCGGGGAACGCGTCTACGGAGATCTCAACTTTATTCCCCGGCCGCATCCGCTCAAGCTGCGACTCTTTAAAGTTCGCCACTATCCAGATATCCGGCGAGACTATCGAAAAGAGCGCGCTGCCCGCCTGCACCAGCGTGCCGTTCTGGACGTTACGCTTAGTGACATAGCCGTCGAACGGCGCGCGCACTTCGGTATAAGAGAGATTCAGCTCAGCCGTTTGCAGCTGCGCGCGGGCCTGTTCCACCTGGCTCTGACGCGCTTCAACGTTGGTTTCTTGCTGACGAATTTGCAGTTGCACCTGTTCGGCCACTTCCAGCTGCGCCTGCGCATTGGCAAGCCCCGCTTCGGCGCTGCGTAACTGAGCGCTGGCGGCGTCGATGTTTTGTTTCGAGGTGGCGCGCGGGTCAACGCCGCGCTGACGCTGGTATTCGGCGCGGGCGTTGGCAAGCTCCGCCTGGGCGCGCAGCACCTGCGCTTTCGCCTGATCGCGCTGGGCCGGGTATTGCACCTTCGCGAGCGCCAGTTGCGCCTGCGCCTGGTGGAGCTGCGACTCGGCAAGCGACAGCTGCGCCTGCGCCTGATCGCGCTGTGCGGTGGCGTCGCGCGGGTCGATAACCACCAGCAGATCGCCTTTTTTCACCCGCTGGTTATCTTTCACGCGCAGTTCCGTGACATACCCCGCCACTTTCGGCGCGACGGTCACGGCATCGCCTTCGATAAAGGCGTCGTCGGTGGTTTCAAGGTTTCGGGTCATAAACCACCAGATGATGGCACCGATAACCATAATAATGACAACAATACCGAGGATAATCAGCGGCTTTTTACCGGGGCGCTTGCGGGTTTCCCCCTCGCCTTTCCCGTTGCCTTTGCCGTTATCCTCGTTTTTGCTGTTATCGTCTTGTGGGTCCTGACGTTTCTCTTCGTCAGCGTTGTTATTGTGGTTTTCCGCCATAGTTCAGCAACAGTCCTGTAAGTTAACACCATCACAAAATACCGTTTACTAAACTTAGGAGCAGTCTATACATTTGCCAGGAAAAACTGACAAATTAGCATTATCTGAGAAATAGCCCCCACAGCAGCGCATATCCCACCAGCGCCGACCAGATTAGCAGCGGCAGCGAGTAGAGGTGAAAGCGCCACCAGATGCGGCGGTCAGCGGCCATACGCAGCGCAATCAGGTTCGCGAGCGAGCCGGGCAACAGCCCGAATCCGCCGATGTTGACCGCCCAAGCGAGCAGCGTCGTCGGCGGCACATAATTGAGCAGCAAAATGGTGGACGGCACGTTGCTGATAAACTGCGACAGGCCGATGCCCAGCGCGTACAGCCCCACGGGCGGCAGTTGTGAGACATGATGCAGGCTGGTGGTCAGCGCAGGCAGTTTGGTCAACAGATGCACATCGATAAACATCGCCACGAAAACCAGCAGCAGGCTCCAGTCGATGCTAATAAGCACCCGGCGCGCCACCAGCAGGAACCCCACCGCCACCAGCGCCAGTCCCCACAGCGCGACATTCAGCTCCAGCGCGGTTAAAAACACGATATAGAACGCAAGGCAGCTCCAGACCAGGCGCGGTTGCCAGTCGTGCTGTTTATCGTACGCCTGGTAATGCAGCGCCTTACCCGGAAAGCAAAACCAGCAGAGCAGCAGCAGACTCGCCATCAGCGCCAGCGCCAGCGGCGCCATGTGCAGAATAAATTCACCAAACGCCAGGCCGGAGCGGCCCCATAAAAGAATATTTTGCGGGTTGCCGATGGGCGTCAGCAGCGAACCGGCGTTTACCGCCAGCGCTTCAAAAATAATGAGGCGATTAACCGGAATGGCGCACAGTTTTTTCAGCGTCAGCGTCAGCGGCACCACGATAAACAGCGCCACGTCGTTGGTTAAGAAGGTGGAGAGCAATGCGGCCGCGCAGACCAGAAAAAGCGCCAGACTGCGCTCTGTCGCAAAGCGTCGCACCAGACGGCGGCCGAGCACGTCGAAATAGCCGCTCAGTTCAACGCCTTTGGTGAGCATCATCAGCCCGGCAAGCGTAATGATGGTGCGCCAGTCCACCGCCTGCGGCCACTCGCGCGGCGCGAAAGGCACAAAAAAGGAGAGTATCACGCCGGTAATCAGTAAAAGCTGGAAAAACCGGTCATGCAGAAAAGGACGCGCGAGGCGAAGTAACATGATTATTCGAACCCGTTTTGCTGGCTGAAACGGCGAAAGACCTCAAGCGTCTCTTCGCTGACATGGTGCTCCATCCCTTCGGCGTCGCGGCGTGCGGTATCCGGGTTAACGCCGAGTGCCAGCAGGAAGTTCTCGACGATCTGATGGCGCTCGCGGCTCTGCTGCGCCAGCTTCTCGCCTTCCGGCGTCAGAAACACGCCGCGCCACGGGATCTGCTCAATCAATCCAACGGTAGCAAGACGCTTGAGCATTTTCGCGACCGTCGGCTGCGATACGCCAAGGCGCGCCGCCATATCCACCTGCCGCGCCTCGCCCACCTCCCGAATGAGATCGGAAATTAGCTCAACGTAATCGTCGATAAGCTCACGGCGGTGGGCTTCACGCACCTGGCGAAAGCCCTCCACATGTTCTTCGACATTGACCAGTTGCGTCACTTTCATGCTGCTCTGCTTACCTGCCCGACGGCTCATTGATGCTTCCTCATTACGGTGGCGCGATACGGTTAACGCTCTTTGCGGGCCATTGTAAACCACAGATTCACGAGCACAAAAAATTAACGCGTTAGCCATAGCTATATAACATAGCCTGTGCTATATCTGTATGTAATGCGAACAGCCATGAGATTTTCCGGCTGTGAGACGCGGAGGTGTGGTATGAACGAATTAATGAGGTGTCTGAACGTGTTTACTCATTCCCCCTTTCAGGTGCGGCTGCGGCTGCTGAATATGCTGTGCGATATGTTTAATCCAAAACCCCAGCCGGGCGAGGACGATAACGGGCAACCATAACCTGTCGCCCTTCCCCGGTTTTTTGCCATTTTTTCTTCATCTTTCTGCGTTATCCTGAGCCCTGGCGCTCCTCACGTTGGCTTTAACCTCTCTTTTGGCGAAATTTGCAGCCTTTCTCGCAAACTAGTTGGTTTCACCCCGTTGCTATTCTTTTCGTGCGGCTCTATCTTCTTGCAGCCCTGCTCTTACGACGATACCGAATGCGGATCTCCCTCCCTTCTGGTCCAGCATTCTGGCGGGCGAATACCTTTGACGCCAGGGTTTGCGCATGGCGTTTCGTTGAATCCGTACTATGAATCTAACGCTAAAAAATACTCTTGCTGCACGCGGCATCGCTCTCGATCCGTGGATTGGCTTCTATTTTCTGCAATCGTTATTAATTAATTTCGCTCTGGGTTATGAATTCAGCCTGCTGTACGCCGTCGCGTTTTGCTGCGTGCTGCTGCTGCTGTGGAAAACCGCGCCGCGCGCGCAGAAAGCCCTTTTAGCCGTCTGCTCCGTGGTGGCAGGGCTCTATTTCCCTTTCGGACAGACCTACGGCGCGCCGAACTTCAACACGCTGCTGGCCCTGCACGCCACCAATATGGAAGAGTCCACGGAGCTGCTGACGATTTTCCCGTGGTACAGCTATCTGGTGTCGCTGTTTATTTTTACGCTCGGCATTATCGCGGTGCGCCGCACGTCATCCGCGCCGTCCCGCTGGCAGCCGTTCGACAGCCTCTGCCTTGCGATAAGCGTGGTGAGTTTTTTCGTCACGCCGGTGCAGAATCAGCTCTATGGCGGTGTTTTCGCGCTGAAAGACAGCGGCTATCCGGTGTTTCGCTTTGTGAAAGATGTGGTCGTGAATAACCACGAAGTGCTGGAAGAGCAGCAACGCATGGAGGCACTTTCAAAAATTAAAGATTCCTGGAATGTGCTGGCGGTCGCGCCGAAATATCACACTTATGTAGTGGTCATCGGCGAAAGCGTGCGCCGCGATGCGGTCGGTGCGTTTGGCGGCCAGTGGGATAACAGTCCGTTTGCGAGCCACGTTAACGGTTATCTGTTTACCGATTACATCGCCGCCAGCGGGTCGACGCAGAAATCGCTTGGGCTGACGCTTAACCGCGTCGTCGATAATAAGCCGCAGTATCAGGATAACTTCGTCACGCTCGCTAACCGCGCCGGTTTTCAGACCTGGTGGTTCTCCAACCAGGGGCAAATTGGCGAATATGACACCGCTATCGCCAGTATCGCTAAGCGCGCCGATGAAGTGCATTTCTTAAAAAGCGGCGATTTCGAGGCGGATAAAAACACGCGTGATGAGGCGCTGCTGAAGATGACGGCTCAGGTGCTGGCGACGCAACGTCCGCAGCCGCAGCTTATCGTACTGCACCTGATGGGCTCGCACCCGCAGGCCTGCGACCGCACCCAGGGCAAGTACGAGACGTTTGTGCAGTCGAAAGAGACCTCCTGCTATCTCTACAGCATTCGCCAGACCGACGATTTGTTAAGCCAGCTTTACCAGCAGTTGCAAAACAGCGGACAGAGCTTCTCGATGGTCTACTTTTCCGATCACGGGCTGGCCGTTAAAGAGCGCGGCAAAGCGGTGCAGTACCTGGCGCACGATGATAAATTCCAGCAGAATTTCCAGGTGCCGTTTATGGTACTGTCGAGCGACGACAAAGCGCACAGGATTATCAAAGCACGGCGCTCCGCCAATGATTTCCTGAGCTTTTTTTCGCAGTGGACGGGGATAAAAGTCAAAGAAATCGCGCCGAAATATAAATTTATTTCCGGGCAAAAGGCGGGACCAGTGTTTGTGACTAACTTTAAACTCAACAAGGTGAGCTATGATCACCTCGGCACGGATCTGTTGGACGCACGTACCCGTTGATGCAGTAGCCGCGATGCGCGGCGCGATGTACAGATAAAAAAAATCCGCCCGTGGGCGGATTTTTTCATCACCGAAGTGATTAGAAGCGGTAACCTACGCCTGCGATCCAGGTGCCGATGTCGGTGTTACGCACACGGCTCTGCTCGTAGGAGAAGTCCAGGGCTACGTCCTGAACCGGGTTAAACTGCAGGCCTGCGCCGTAGGAGAAGCCGTAGTCGCTGGTGTCTGCTTTATCAACGCCGTTGGTAGCCTGAGCTTTATCGTAACCAACACCCACTACGCCGTAGATGCTTGCCCAGTCATTGATACGGTAAGCCGGACCCGCGGTGATGCCGTAGTACTGGTTTTTACCATATACGCCATCTTCAGAGCGGTCTTTTTCGGTGTAGGTGAAAGAACCGATTACGCCCAGCGGGTTGGTGTCGTCGAACTCATAACGGTATTTCAGGTTGAAACCGTTCATTTTGTTCATCACGCCCTGCGCGTCGCTCTGTGCGTAGCCACCGGTAACGGTAGCGGTGCCAGCAACAGCAGAACCTGCGGAAACGGCCAGAACACAAGCCAGTGCTGAAAGACATGCAATTTTTTTCATAACCACCTCAAATGTGCTTCAAGTAAGTCCTAAGATTTAAATATATCAAAACCCAGCAGGAAACTCTTTGTTGTTCGCGTTGTCTAATGCGCTCTTTCCTGTAACAGAACGTTTCCGCCCGCGTCTATCCTGCTAAAAACACTGGATTTTACCAGGCGGCAATCATTATCGTTCCAGGGAAGACATTGCTGCATCCAGATTATTCCTAAACGCGATTGCGCGTTTTTTGCGCTAACGTGAGTATGTTACCGGTTAATCCCGCCGGGTTTTTCAATGATTGCTCAACCACACGAAAGTTAAATACAGTAAGCTATCGCGTTTACTTATCTTTAACTTTCAGGTGCGCAGGATGCCGACTTTATCCCGTAAAACCCCGATCTGGTTGCCCGTTGTGGTGCTCCTCGTTGCAATGGCGTCAATTCAGAGCGGCGCTTCGCTTGCTAAATCCCTGTTCCCGCTGGTGGGCGCGCCCGGCGTTACCGCGCTGCGTCTGGCGCTTGGCACGCTGATTCTGGTTATCGTATTTAAACCCTGGCGGCTGCGCTTTACCCGCAGCCAGCGTATGCCATTGCTGGTCTATGGTCTGGCGCTGGGCGCAATGAACTATCTCTTTTATCTGTCGATCCGCACCGTACCGCTCGGCATCGCCGTCGCGCTGGAGTTTACCGGTCCGCTGGCGGTGGCGCTGTTTGGCTCACGCCGTCCGGTGGATTTTCTCTGGGTGGCGCTTGCAGTGCTTGGTTTGTGGTTCCTGTTACCGCTCGGTCAGGACGTCACGCATGTCGATCTGCTCGGCGCCGCCTGCGCGCTGGGCGCGGGCGTATGCTGGGCCATCTATATTATCGCCGGTCAGAAAGCGGGCGCGGAGCACGGCCCTGCGACCGTCGCCATCGGGTCGCTGATTGCGGCTATCGTTTTCGTGCCTATCGGCGCGGCGGCGGCGGGCGAAGCGCTCTGGCACTGGTCGGTGCTGCCCGTCGGGCTTGGGATAGCCATCCTTTCTACCGCGCTCCCCTATTCGCTGGAGATGACGGCGCTGACGCGTCTGCCCACGCGTACATTCGGGACGCTAATGAGTATGGAGCCGGCGCTGGCGGCGTTTACGGGCATGATTTTCCTGGGTGAAACGCTGACACTGGTGCAATGGCTGGCGCTGCTGTCGATTATTATCGCTTCTGTTGGTTCGACGCTGACGCTCAGACGTGAAACGCAGATAAAAAGCCTCGACATTGATTAAAAAAAATAATTATTTCCCGGCACGGTTGATGCTGCGCCGGAATAACTTTTTATGACACTTTTAAGATATTTCTGCGTTGCGACTCATTCGCTTTTAAAATATCCCCGCGCGCGCTTCGTCTTTAATAATGCGCAGGCATAAGCACTATAAAAATACTTACAAAATTAGACAAGCTGCTGTTTATAAAGAACAAATAATGCAAGCATACCCTCGCTATTTATTTGATAGGCACAGCCTCGCCAGCAAACTCAAAACCCGGTGCTATACTTAATTCCGTAATTTCCTGGGACACAATCATCAAGAGGATATGAAATTATGGGTACCGCTAAACTGGTTAAAACAAAGGCTTCCGACCTGCTCTACACGCGTAACAATGTAGCAGACAGCGACAAAAAGGCCACCATCGAGCTGCTGAACCGCCAGGTGGTTAATTTCATTGACTTGTCGCTGATTACCAAACAGGCGCACTGGAACATGCGCGGCGCTAACTTCATTGGCGTACATGAAATGCTGGATGGCTTCCGTACCGCGCTGACCGGTCATATGGATACCATCGCTGAACGTGCCGTACAGCTGGGCGGCGTGGCGCTGGGCACCACGCAGGTGATTAACAGCAAGACCCCGCTGAAAAGCTATCCGCTGGACATTCACAGCGTTCAGGATCACCTGAAAGAGCTTGCGGATCGTTACGCTATCGTCGCGAACGACGTGCGTAAAGCCATCAGCGAAGCGCAGGATGAAGATACGGCCGATATTTTCACCGCCGCGTCCCGCGACCTAGATAAATTCCTGTGGTTTATCGAATCCAACATCGAATAATTCGATAACGCTTCAGACGCTTTACTTATCAAGCCCTCTCCTTCGTGGAGGGGGCTTTTGCACTATAAAGGGGCACCTCTTTTCACTTTCCCACCGCAAACGTTATCTATTTGTAATAATCCCCTCACACAATCGTTAACCAGAGATTGTTTTATCACCGTTTTTAAGGCAAAAAAGGCTGCTCACCCGACTGGCCGCCGTAACGCACTGTTTTGGTGCGCCATCGTGGTGCATCGCTGTGGTAAAAGCGCGCAAATTGTGCAAACGGACTTTTGTCTTGCCTTTCAAAACAGCGGGTTGTAAAACTGGCATGATTTTTTCATGCAGCGCTACGTTCTTATCGGGGATCGCCCCGCGGATAAATAAAGGAAATGCTATGAAGTCTGTTTTTAAAGTTTCCCTGGCAGCCCTGACTCTGGCCTTTGCGGTCTCTTCTCAGGCGGCGGATAAGCTGGTTGTAGCAACCGACACCGCGTTTGTTCCCTTCGAATTTAAACAAGGCGATAAGTATGTCGGCTTTGACGTTGACCTGTGGGCCGCTATCGCCAAAGAGCTGAAGCTCGACTACACCTTAAAACCGATGGATTTCAGCGGCATCATTCCGGCGCTGCAAACCAAAAACGTTGACCTGGCGCTGGCCGGCATCACCATCACGGATGAACGTAAAAAAGCGATCGACTTCTCTGACGGCTACTACAACAGCGGCCTGCTGGTGATGGTGAAAGCGAATAACAACGACGTGAAAAGCGTGAAAGATCTCGACGGTAAAGTGGTGGCCGTGAAGAGCGGCACCGGCTCGGTGGATTACGCGAAAGCCAACATTAAAACCAAAGATCTGCGCCAGTTCCCGAACATCGACAACGCGTACATGGAGCTTGGCACCAACCGTGCTGACGCCGTGCTGCACGACACGCCGAACATTCTTTACTTCATCAAAACCGCTGGCAACGGCCAGTTCAAAGCGGTAGGTGATTCTCTGGCGGGCCAGCAGTATGGCATCGCGTTCCCGAAAGGCAGCGACGAGCTGCGCACCAAAGTCAACGGCGCGCTGAAAACGCTGAAAGAGAACGGTACCTATAACGAAATCTACAAAAAATGGTTCGGCACCGAACCAAAATAATAATACTTATTACGCAGTGAATCTCAGTCAGGGGCGGCCTTCGCCCCTGCTATTTTTGAACCACGGTAACACAGGAAATCATCATGCAGTTTGACTGGAGTGCCATCTGGCCTGCCATTCCCCTCTTGCTTGAAGGCGCCAAAATGACCTTGTGGATTTCGGTCCTCGGTCTGGTTGGCGGTCTGATAATCGGTCTGGTGGCCGGTTTCGCCCGCTCGTTTGGCGGCTGGATAGCGAATCATATCGCACTGGTCTTTATCGAAATCATCCGCGGCACCCCGATTGTGGTGCAGGTGATGTTTATCTACTTCGCCCTGCCGATGGCGTTTAATGATCTGCGCATCGACCCGTTCACCGCGGCAGTGGTCACTATCATGATCAACTCCGGCGCGTATATCGCGGAAATCACCCGCGGTGCGGTGCTCTCCATCCATAAAGGCTTTCGCGAAGCGGGCCTGGCGCTGGGGCTGTCGAAGCGCGAAACCATTCGTCACGTGATCCTGCCGCTGGCGCTGCGTCGTATGCTGCCGCCGCTTGGCAACCAGTGGATCATCAGCATCAAAGACACCTCGCTGTTTATCGTTATCGGCGTCGCCGAGCTGACCCGTCAGGGCCAGGAGATCATCGCGGGCAACTTCCGTGCGCTTGAGATCTGGAGCGCCGTTGCGGTGATTTACCTGATCATAACCCTCGTTCTGAGCTTTGTTCTGCGTCGTCTGGAAAGAAGGATGAAAATCCTGTGATTGAATTTAAAAATGTCTCCAAGCACTTTGGTCAAACCCAGGTGCTGCACAATATCGATTTAAAAATTAACCAGGGTGAAGTGGTGGTGATTATCGGGCCGTCCGGCTCCGGCAAATCCACGCTGCTGCGCTGCATTAACAAGCTCGAAGAGATTACCAGCGGCGATCTGATTGTCGATGGTCTGAAGGTCAACGACCCGAAAGTCGATGAGCGTCTGATCCGCCAGGAAGCGGGCATGGTGTTTCAGCAGTTCTATCTGTTCCCGCACCTGACGGCGCTGGAGAATGTGATGTTCGGGCCTATTCGCGTGCGCGGCGCCAGTAAAGCGGAAGCCGAGAAGCTGGCGAAAGAGCTGCTTGCGAAAGTGGGCCTTGCCGAGCGCGGTCATCATTACCCATCCGAGCTCTCCGGCGGCCAGCAGCAGCGTGTGGCGATCGCCCGCGCGCTGGCGGTGAAGCCGAAAATGATGCTGTTTGATGAGCCAACTTCCGCGCTCGACCCGGAACTGCGCCACGAAGTGCTGAAAGTGATGCAGGATCTGGCCGAAGAAGGCATGACGATGGTGATCGTGACCCACGAAATCGGCTTTGCCGAAAAAGTGGCCTCACGCCTGATCTTTATCGATAAAGGCCGCATCGCCGAAGACGGCAATCCGCAGGCGCTTATCGAGAACCCGCCAAGCCCGCGCCTGCAGGAGTTTTTGCAGCACGTGTCGTAAGGTTTGCGTTTTAACGAACCCTCTCTCCGGAGAGGGTCTTTTTATGGGTTTGCGGTGGGTATGACGCTTTTGGCGGGTGCGCAAGCTTACCCGCCCTACATTGCTGTCCTCAGCGCTTTTGTAGGGTGGGTAAGCGCAAGGGCACCCACCTTCACCGCCCGGCGGGTGCCCAAGTTTACCCGCCCTACATTGCTGTCCTCAGTGCTTTTGTAGGGTGGGTAAGCGCAAGCGCACCCACCTTCATCACCCGGCGGGTGCCCAAGTTTACCCGCCCTACATTGCTGTCCTCAGTGCTTTTGTAGGGTGGGTAAGCGCAAGCGCACCCACCTTCACCGCCCGGCGGGTGCGCAAGTTTACCCGCCCTACATTGCTGTCCTCAGCGCTTTTGTAGGGTGGGTAAGCGCAAGCGCACCCACCTTCATCACCCGGCGGGTGCGCTTGCTTACCCGCCCTATGATCCCTCAAGCTGGTTTGTCTGTTGTAGGGCGCACCCACCTTTACCGTCAGGCACTGTATCCAACGGTTACATTAAACCCGCTGCGGAATACTCCTCTTTTCCGGGCTTCGCTTATCCGGGCACTATACTTACCTCTTTGTGTCACTTTCTCAGCCGGAGGAGAGCGTGCCGTGGATTTTGCTGCTGCTTGTCAGCCTGTTTAGCGTCTCAGCCAATGCCGTAAGCCTGCCCGCTGCGGTGGTGGGCGCGTCAACCACGCAGAAAAGCGAGGCACCGCCCGCCGAGCCCGATGCCGATAAAAAGAAAGCCGCTTACGCAGCGCTCGCGGACGTGCTCGAAAACGACGCCTCCCGCAAAGCGCTTATCGAGCAACTGCGCCAGGCGGCGGCGACGCCCGCAGACCAGCCAACGCCGGTCATCAAGCCGCCGGTTAATGATGAAGAAGATAAAACGGTGCTGGAGAACGTCACCGAGGTCACTCGTCATTACGGCGGCGAACTCGCCGGGCGCTTCGAGCAGTTACATCGCAATATCACCAACGCGCCGCATAAGGCTTTCAACGAAAAAACGTTTTTAAACGCGCTGACCCATTTCAGCCTGCTCGCGGTCTCGGTATTCCTCTTTTACTTCGCGGTGCGCGCCTGCGCCATTCCGCTGTACCGCAAAATGGGCCAGTGGGGACGGCGCAAAAACATCCACCGGGCGAGCTGGGTTCAGCTACCACTGATGATTATCCTCGCGTTTCTTATCGATCTCGCGCTGCTGGCGCTGACGCTGTTCGTCGGCCAGCTCGCTATAGAGATGATGAACGCCGGCAGCCGCACCATCGCCCGCCAGCAGGGACTGTTCCTCAACGCTTTCGCGCTTATCGAGTTTTTCAAAGCGATTTTACGCCTCATGTTCTCCCCGCGTTTCCCGTCGCTACGCCCGTTTGTTATCAGCGACGCCAGCGCGCGTTACTGGCACCTGCGCTTAAGCGGGCTGAGCAGCCTGATTGGCTACGGCCTGCTGGTAGCGGTGCCGATTATCTCGGCCCAAATCAACGTGCAAATCGGCGCGCTGGCGAATGTTGTCATCATGCTGACGATGACCGCCTGGGCGCTTTATCTCATCTTTCATAACAAGCGCGCCATCACCGCCGGGCTGACGCGTCTCGCGGACCGCTCGCTCGCCTTTTTCAGCCTGTTTATCCGCGCGTTTGCGCTGGTCTGGCACTGGCTCGCCAGCGCCTATTTCATCGTGCTCTTTTTCTTTTCGCTCTTCGATCCGGGCAACAGCCTGAAAACGATGATGGGCGCGTCGCTGAAAACGCTGGCGATTGTGAGCGTCGCGGCGTTTATCTGCGGCGTATTCACCCGCTGGCTCAGCAAAACCATTACGCTCTCGCCGCCGGTGCAGCGCAACTACCCGGAGCTGCAAAAGCGCCTCAACGGCTGGCTGTCGGTCTCGCTGAAGCTCGCGCGCTTCCTTACCGTCTGCGTGGCGGTGATGCTGCTGCTCAATGCCTGGGGACTGTTTGATTTCTGGACGTGGCTCACCGTCGGCGCGGGCGAGAAAGCCGTCGATATTTTAATTCGCATTTCGCTTATCGTGTTCTTCTCCGCCGTCGGCTGGACGCTGCTGGCGAGCCTTATCGAGAGCCGCCTCGCCTCCGATATTCACGGCCGCCCGATGCCGAGCGCCCGCACCCGCACGCTGCTGACGCTGTTTCGAAACGCGCTGGCGGTGGTCATCAGCACCATTACCATCATGATTGTGCTTTCGGAGATTGGCGTGAATATCGCACCGCTGCTGGCGGGCGCAGGCGCCCTGGGCCTCGCCGTGTCGTTCGGCTCCCAGACGCTGGTGAAAGATATTATTACCGGCATCTTTATTCAGTTTGAAAATGGCATGAACACCGGCGATCTGGTGACGATCGGCCCGCTTACGGGGACGGTTGAGCGTATGTCGATCCGCTCGGTAGGCGTGCGCCAGGATACCGGCGCGTACCACATCATTCCATGGTCATCGATCACTACCTTCGCGAACTTCGTGCGCGGTATCGGCTCGTTTGTCGCGAACTATGATGTCGACAGGTTTGAAGATACTGAAAAAGCCAACCGCGCCCTGCGCGCGGCAGTAGATGAGCTGATGGAGCAAGAAGATATCCGTATGCTGGTGATAGGCGAGCCAAACGTAGTGGGCATCGTCGGGCTGACCAATACCGCCTTTACGATCCGCGTGACGTTCACCACCCAGCCGCTCAAGCAGTGGACGGTGCGCTTCGCGCTCGACGGAATGGTGAAAAAACACTTCGATCTGGCCGGCATTCGCCCGCCGGTACAGACGGTGCAGGTAATGCAGCCGATGCCGGATGCCGCGGCGGCGGCCGAAGCACAGGCAGCGGCAGGCGGCGCGCTGCCGCCCGCCAACCCGACGGTATAATTACCGCAGGCGGTTTTGTGCCCAGCGTTCGCGCTGGGCCGTATCGAGAAAGCTCCAGGCGATAAAACGGCTCTGCTTCTGCCCCTGCGCCATCTCTTTTTTAACTACTTTCACCGCCCCGGCCTGTTCCAGCGCGCGGTAGAGCAGCGGCAGGTTATCGCCTTTCGACACCAGCGTGGTAAACCACAGCACCTGACGGGCGAACAGCTTGCTCTCGGCGATCATCTGCGTGATAAACCCGACCTCGCCGCCCTCGCACCACAGCTCCTGCTGCTGGCCGCCGAAATTCAGCCCTGAATCCGCCGCAAGCCCCAGGTTGCGGCGCTTGCGCGCGTTGCCCGCCTCCGCCGCGTCGGCGGAGTCATGGAACGGCGGATTGCACAGCGTGGCGTCGTAGCTCTCATTCTTGTGAATGATGCCGTTGAAAATCGCGCCGGGGGTTTTCTGGCGGCGCAGGCGGATCGCGCGGTTCAGCCCCGGATTGGCATCGATAATCGCGCTCGCGCTGCGGATCGCCTCATCGCTGGTATCGGTGCCGGTAAAGCGCCAGCCATATTCATGCTGCCCGATGAGCGGATAAATACAGTTCGCGCCAACGCCGATATCCAGCACGCTCGCCTGCGCGGGCATCGCCCCGCCGTTGCCTTCGGCAAGCAGATCGGCGAGGTGGTGAATATAATCCGCGCGGCCAGGCACTGGCGGGCAGAGGAACCCTTCAGGAATATCCCACTCCCGCACGCCGTAAAAGTGCGCCAGCAGCGCCTGGTTCAGGGTTTTCACCGCCTGCGGATCGGCGAAATCAATTGTCGGCTCGCCTGCGGGCGACGGGCGGACAAAAGCGCCAAGCGCCGGACAGCTCTTTGTCAGCGCGTCGAAATCATAGCGGCTGTGGTGGCGGTTACGTGGGTGCAGGCCCGGTTTGCGGTTCATCGGCTTCCTCCTGTGTGGGCGCGTACAATACCCGCTGACCCGCCCCTGGTAAATAAGCGCGGCAAAATTTAGCGGGGCGGCTATGATAGTTTTTTTGCCCAGGGGAATACTATGAGCTACTACTACGAACCGGCACGCGGCCACGGTTTGCCACACGATCCGCTGAACGCCATCATCGGCCCGCGCCCGATTGGCTGGATAGCCTCACAGGACGGCGCAGGCCACCGCAACCTTGCCCCATATAGCTTCTTCAACTGCTTTAACTATCGTCCGCCGATTATTGGCTTCTCCAGCAACGGCTGGAAAGACAGCGTGAAAAATATCGCCGAAACCAAAGAGTTCGTCTGGAATCTCGCGACGCGCGACCTGGCGGTGGCGATGAACGAAACCTCCGCCTCGCTGCCCCACGGCGAAGACGAGTTTGTGCGGGCGGGCCTGACCGCCGCGCCTTCGCGCCTGGTGCGCGCGCCGCGCGTCGCCGAAAGCCCGGTGAATTTTGAGTGCCGCTTAAGCCAGTGCATTCAGCTCACTTCCGCGAGCGGCGAGCCTATCGACACCTGGCTGGTGCTGGGCGAAGTGGTGGCAGTGCATATCGCCGACACGCTGCTCGAAGACGGCATCTACCAGACGTCGAAAGCGCAGCCGATCCTGCGCGCGGGCGGCCCGAGCGCTTATTACGGTATCGATGACGCTCAGCGCTTCGATCTCGTTCGCCCTGACGCCCGTTAACCGCTGCCACGCCCGCCACGGCGGGCCATTCCCGGCAGAACACCCCGTTTTTGCTATAATAACTACTGTGTTTAACCACAGAGGAGGTCTTATGGCTTCAGGTTGGGCAAATGACGGCGCGGTGCAGGATCAAATCGACAGCACCGTGGAAGATGCCGTGGCGCGCGCGCGACGCGACCTGCCACGCGGCGAAAGTCTTGAATTTTGTGAGATGTGCGACGAGCCCATCCCCGAAGCGCGCCGCAAGGCGATTCCGGGTGTGCGTCTGTGCGTTAACTGTCAGCAAAAAGAGGACGAGCACCGCCAGCGCTACTCCCTCTATAACCGCCGTGGTTCGAAAGACAGCCAGCTTCGCTAGGTGCTTTCGGCTGTCCATATACACCCTTTTACCGTTTCGATGTGTCCATTTGTGCCCTTATGCAGCGGGACGGTAAGGGCGTGTAAAGAAGCGTGGCAGAAAGGGGATATTTCTAAGTGATTCAACTGGTTATATTACATTCAAATTTTTAGAATAAGGCTGTCAATTCTCTTCGGTTTTATATTCTGCTCGTGAATGTGACAATCATCACATCAACGGAACAACCCGTTATTTACAGAACAAACTGCGAGAGAACACCTATGAAAGCCATCAAATATGCTGTAGCCGCACTTACCCTTTCCGCCTTTACCTTTGCTGCCGGCGCCGCCGAGCAGGTGAGCCCTGCACAGGCGCAGAACCTGAACAAAATCGGCGTCGTCTCCGCACAGGGCGCACGCACCCTTGATGAACTGAACGATACGCTGGCGGCCAAAGCCGAAGCGGCGGGCGCGAAGGCGTACAGCATCACCTCTGCCCGCACCAACGATCTGGCAAGCGGCACCGCGGTTATTTACAACTGATTGCCACGCGCTGACTGATACCTTCATTACCCTTAATTGACCCTTTGTTACCCTTTTTGCCCGCGGCGGATGCTGCGGGCTTTTTTTCGTCAAAACGTCTGTGCGATACGCGCCAGCGCCGACGGGATATCCTGCGCCTCGCCGCTTGCCACCAGCACGCACGCCATCTGCGTTTTTAACGATTCCGGTACTGGCTCCAGCCCGGATAAGCAGCGCTCGGTCCAGCGGGCTGTCACTTCGGGGTCTTTCGCCTCCGGCAGCGCCACGGGGCTTGCCGCAGCCTCACTCTGGCGCTCCAGCAGAATACGCATCGCCTGATTCTCAATCAGCGCGATCTGCGGGCAGCGCTGCGGGTTGGCATACACTTCGCCTTCCGTGCCGTGCATCAGCAGGCCGCGTCCGCCGATATCGATAAAGAACTGCCCCACTTTATTCACATACTCCGGGTGCGAGACGCTGGAGAGGCGCAGCGCCTCAGATTCGCCAAACGGTGTGGCGAGCTTCGCCAGCGTATGGGCGCTATTGCGCACCCCAAGCCGCCAGCGCATACCCAGCTGTTTTTCGAGCGGCGGGCAGAGCGCCCCAACGGGAATAAAGACCGGATCGCGCCCATCCAGTTTCGCCTGCGCCTGGCCTGCATGCAGCGTCGGCGCGATGCCCATCAGCGTAAAAATCGTCTCAGTCAGCACGCGCGTCGGGTCGTCGCTGACACCATGTACAACAACCGGAAAGCCGAGACGGCTCAGTAATAGCGCCAGCAGCGGCGTCAGGTTAGCCTGCTTACGCGCGCCGTTATAGCTGGGGATGACCACCGGCATCGGTTTTGCCATCGGCGGCGACAGACGCAGCGTGTGCTGCTGCATCGCGTCGTAAAAGCCGTGCATCTCCTGCTCGCCCTCGCCTTTGATACGCAGCGCGATCAGAATCGCGCCCATCTCCAGATCCGGCACATCGCCATCCAGCATATGGTTGTAGAGCGCTCTGGCCGTTTCGCGGTCCAGCGAGCGGGCGTGGTTTTTGCCCCGGCCTATCTCTTTAATAATGTCGCGATAATCCATCTTATCCTCCCTCTGCTCCCCTTAATCATAGCCCTGATGAATATTTCTCTGCGATGCGTTGCCGTATCCTCACCGCAGACGACGCCCCGCCATTTTGCACAATACAAGTTAACCGTCTGATATGCCAAATATCCTGCAAAAACGTCGCATAACCTACGCTGCCTTTCAGGCACGATAATTTCCCGGAATTTAAATTGTATTTATTTACTAAAAGAATCGTTAAGTGTTCATAACTGGAGCCTGAGCTTAATCAGAAGCATATTTTTCATCGAAATTATTCACGTCTTAATGATTTAAGACTTTGTTCTCTCCTGACTCAGGATCCATGATGAAAAAGATATTGCTTACCACCACGCTGGCCGCGCTGGCCTGCTCTTCTTCCCTTACCTGGGCGGCAGCAAGCGGTGAAGGCCAGGTAAACTTTACCGGCGAAATCCTTGATGCCGCCTGTGAAGTCGTTAACAGCCAGAGCAGTCCACTGGCCGTAGACCTCGGGAAAGTCTCTAAAACCGCGTTTACCGGCGTTGGCTCGACAACCAACATCACCAGTTTTTTCCTGCAATTAAAAAATTGTCCGGCAAGGTGACCACAGCCTCCATCAAATTCGGTGGCGATGCGGACAGCAATAATGCAAGTGTTCTGGCTCTGACGGGCGATACAGGTAAGGCCAGCGGTGTTGGCATTCAACTGGTAGATGCCGATGGCACACCGCTGGATCTCTATACCGCCTCAGCGGATTACGCGCTGCAAACCGGTACGGCGACCAATAATCTGGAATTTGGTGCCCGTTATATTCAGACCGGCGCGGCGGTTACCGCCGGTACCGCCAATGGCTCTTCCACCTTTACCGTAACGTACAACTGATTCCCGATGGGCTATTAGCCGATTCTCATGGCCGTTAATAGCCCTTATTTAAAGAGACTTTTTATTATGCGCAAATTACTCGTTATTTCAGCATTATTGATGGCGACAACGGCGGCCCAGGCAGGCGTTATTGTTGGCGGAACCCGTGTGGTCTATTCTGGCGATAAAAAAGAAGCGTCTGTGCCTGTGACGAATAATGATGACATTAACTATTTAATTCAGTCGTGGGTGGATACCGACACGCCTGACACGGCTAAAGCACCGTTTATGGTGACACCGCCGCTGTTTCGACTGGATGCCCATCAGGATAATACGTTGCGCGTAGTACGTACCGGCGGCAATCTGCCGGAGGATCGTGAATCGCTGTACTGGTTAAATATCAAATCTATTCCTTCAGCAGCGAAAATCGAAGGCGTGAACCGACTGCAAATTGCTATTAAAACGCGTATCAAATTGATGTATCGGCCAGCGTCAGTCAGTGGTAAACCGGAAGATGTCGCCAGCGCGCTCAAGTGGCACACCGAAGGAAATACGCTGGTGGTGGAAAACCCGACACCTTTTTATATGAATTTTAACAACATTACGATTAACGGAAATAAAGTAGGCGATATCAATTTCGCCGTTCCAAAAGGTGAAAGCCGTTATCCCTTAACCAAAGGTGTAAAACACGGTTCAATTTCATGGAACATCATTAATGATTTCGGCGCCATCAGTAAAAACTGGTCGCAGAATATCTAACACCACGCCGTTTCCATTATTTTACTAATACGGTAATTATCATGCTTCTCAATAAAGCCAGACGGCCAGGCGTTTTTCGCACCCGTCATTTAGCGCTGCTAATAGCCTGTATTTGTACAGGCCTGCCGCTGGCACCTGCGAGGGCGGATGATTATTTTAATCCGGCACTACTGGATATTGATAACCCGAATCAGGAAAAAACCGACCTTACCCTTTATGAAAAAGGGCCGGGCCTGGCGCCGGGAAAATATCGTGTGGATATTTACGTGAATAATAACCGTATCGATACCCGTGACGTCACGTTTACGCTGGCGACCGCCACCGATGGCAGTCGCGTTTTACAGCCCTGTTTGACGGCAGAGGATTTAAAAAGCTTCGGCGTAAAAACTGACGCTTTCGACGCGTTGCAGGCACCTGCACAGTGTGCCGACCTCTCGGTTATTCCTTCCGCCAGCGCGCATTTCAACGTGAGCCGCCAGCAACTTCAGCTCAGCATACCGCAGAGCGCGCTGGGGCAAGTGCCGCGCGGGTATATTCCCCCGGAGGAGTTTAACGAAGGTATCAATGCGCTCTTGCTGAACTACAGCCTGAATGGATCAAGCCAGAAATCGCTGACGCCTGGCACCCAGGACAGTCGCGATCTTTACGCCAACCTGCGCCCAGGCATTAATCTTGGCCCGTGGCGACTGCGTAACTATTCGACGTGGCGCCAAAGCGACGACAACCAGGAAACCGAAAAGGCGTTTTCGTCCGTCTATACCTACGCACAACGCGATATTGTCAGCCTGAAGGGCGCGCTGACGCTTGGGCAGAGCAGTTCACCGGCGGATGTTTTTGACAGCATTCCGTTTACCGGCGCACAGCTCGCCTCTGATGATGACATGCTGCCGGACGGGCTGCGCGGTTATGCGCCGGTGGTACATGGTATTGCGCGCAGTAACGCGCAGGTCATCATTCGCCAGAACGGTTACGTGATTTCCCAGAATAACGTCGCTCCCGGCGCGTTTGAGATTAACGATCTCTATCCCAGCGGCGGCAGCGGCGATCTGAACGTTACCGTGAAAGAGAGTGACGGCAGCGAACAGCATTTCGTGGTGCCTTACGCTTCTGTCCCGGTTCTGCAACGTGAAGGACGGCTGAAATACAGCCTTACCGGCGGGCGCTATCGTTCTTATGACGATAAGGTGTTACCGACACCCTTTATTCAGGGCTCGGCAATTTATGGGCTGCCGCACGGATTCACGCTTTACGGCGGTATTCAGGCAAGCCAGCCTTACCATGCGCTGGCTTTAGGCGTCGGTGAAAATCTGGGCAAGTTTGGCGCGCTGTCGCTGGATATGACAGAGGCTACTTCCACACTCGCACTGGGAGATAAGCATACGGGGCGCTCATGGCGCGTCCGCTACAGTAAGGATCTCGCACTGACCGGTGCCACGCTCTCGGTCGCGGGCTACCGCTTTAGTAGCGAAAATTATTACGGGATGCAGGAGGTGTTTGACGCCCTGCGCTCCGATAACCAGTGGGATAATCCGCTGCGCCGCAGGCAGCGTACCGAGCTTACTCTTGAGCAACCGCTGGGTGACTCGCTGGGTTCCTTAAACGTCAGCCTGCTTAAAGAAAATTACTGGAACAGCCGCCAGGCAATGGCGTCGCTCAGCCTCGGTTACAACAATAGCTGGCATGGCATCAGCTACGGGCTCAATTACAGCCTGAACCGTAATACCGCGAGCACGACAGGCGATAACGCCATTCGACAAAATGATCGCGTATTGTCCTTTACCCTCTCCGTACCGCTCGAACGCTGGCTGCCTGATACCTGGGCGAGCTATAGCCTGAATAACAGTCAGCAGGGAACCACGCAAAATATCGGTATGAACGGAACAGCACTGGCCGGTGACAAGCTGAACTGGAATATCCAGCAAAGCCATGACAGCCAGGATCTTGCGAATAACACCTCGCTGAATGCGGATTATAAAGGTGCTTATGGCGAAGCCAGCGCCGGTTACGGTCAGGACAGCCACCAGCGTCAAATCCACTACGGCTTCCAGGGCGGCATTATTGCCCATTCACACGGGATTACGTTCGGCCAGCAGATGGGGGAAACCGTCGCGCTGGTGGAAGCGCCTGGTGCAAATAACACCGCTATCGCTAACCAGACCGGCATTGCGACAGACGGCCGCGGCTACACCATCGTACCTTTCGTCAGCCCTTATCGTCGCAACGCCATAGCACTCGACACCGAAACGCTGCCCGCCGACGCCGATGTCACGCAGGCCGTACAGACCGTAACGCCAACACGCGGCGCGGTAGTGCGCGCCCACTTTGATACCCGTACCGGCGCACGCGCATTGATGACGTTACGGCGTGCAGATGGTGCTCCTGTGCCGTTTGGTGCGACCGCGACGGCACAGGGTGTCGAAGAAGCGTTTATCGTTGGTGAAGACGGTCAGGTCTATCTGACCGGCCTGCAACCGCAGGGCACGTTGCAGGTGAGCTGGGGAAAAGACGCCAGCCAGCACTGCGCGGCCACCTGGCATCTGCCCTCACAAAATAGCAGCACTCCCTTTATCACGTTTTCCGCGCAGTGTGTGTAATGCGCGTTATCAGGAAACTTTATATGCGAATCCTAAAACTGTTCAGCGCGCTGCTGGTGCTTGCAGGCAGCTTTCTGTTTATGCCCCATGCTAAAGCGGCATCCTGCACTGCGCCGATGATGCCTTACACTATCTCCGTCGCCTCCATCGCGGTTTCCAGTACTCTGCCGGTGGGCTCTGTCATACCTGGTAGTGACGAAACCGTGAATATCCACGGCTCATGCACGGCTTACTCCGGTCAGGTGATCATTAGCTGTTATTACGGTAGCGGCAGCGAAATTTCGGGCATGCCGGGTGTTTATAGTACGGGCGTGAGTGGTATCGGGATTACCTTAATTAACGATCGCGGCCAGCGCATTGTTGGCGGTGGCATCAGTTGCGATACCCGTAATACCCCACTGGGGTATGTCTCCAGCGATGGTAATAATACTTTTAACTTTAACGTGACGCTGGCGCTGGTAAAAACCTCGGACAGTATCGCCTCCGGCTCGCTCCAGCAGTCGCAGACGGTATTTGGCGTGGGTGTTTATAACCAGGCCCCGATCGGCACACCGAACAATATCTCCTACGCAGGCAATATTACCTATAAATCGGTCACCTGCTCCGTGGATCCGAAAAGCCTCACCATTCCCCTTGGTAATGTTCCTGCCTCTGTGTTTAAAGGTATCGGGAGTGGCTCTGGCTGGTACAATTTCGATGTCAGCGCCACCTGTAATAACCCGGTCAGCGTGGGCATAAAAGTCTCCAGCGCCAACGGTTATGCCTCCACACAGCCTTCCGTCATTAATCTGACTCCGGAGGCAGGGAACGCGACAGGTATTGGCGTCCAGATCCTCACCGATGCGCAGAATACCGATTTTGACCATTACGTAATGGTCGGTGATATTCCTGCCGCGAATACGACGCTCAGAATTCCGTTCTCTCTCCAGTACTACCAGACCGCCGCTACCGTAACGCCGGGCTCGGCTAACGCCGTCGCCACGATTACGGTCGCTTACCGCTAGGGGAGCCTGGGCGATGAAACAAATACTGATACTGATGATCCTTACCATCACCGCTGCGCAGGCACTGGCCGACGATATTCATCTGCAAATTAACGGTGCCATTATGGCAGCGTCCTGTGAAGTGGAAGGTGGCAGTAAAAACAAAACGGTAGAAATGGGTGAGGCGCTGGCCAGCGACTTTTCACAACCCCACGACTGGGGGCCGAGAGTGCCTTTTGAACTGAGCGTGATCAACTGCCCTGCAACGATCACAGCCGTTGAGGCTGCCTTTAGCGGAGTAAGAGATCCGCATGAAAATAACGCTTATTTAAATAATGGTACAGGACGCGGGCTGGCGTTACAGATTATTGAAAGCAACAGCGGAATGTATATGTTGCCAGACGGTGAACCCGCCACTGCGCCCGTCGACCCCACGACGCACAGCGCCACCTGGGACTTTAGCGCACGGTACATCCGCACCACCGACGCTTTCGCACCAGGCTCATTCGATACGGCGGTCCAGGTGACGTTTACTTACCGGTGAGCGTTGCGTCGCCGGGCAGGCGCGCCCTTGCGGCCTGTTGCCGGGCGTTTTGCTGGGGCTTTTTTGATTAACGCCTCCGGCGCTTCGGGCTGCTCAATCGCGAACACCGGCAGCGCGTCCAGCAGCCGCTTGCCGTAGGATTTGGTGAGCAGGCGGCGGTCATAAATCACCACTTCGCCCCAGCAGCTGTGGCTGCGGATAAGCCGCCCCACCTGCTGAATGAGGTTGAACGACGCCGCGGGCAGGCTTTGCACTTCAAACGGGTAGCGGTTGAGGCTTTTCAGCCATTCGCCCTCCGTGACCACCACCGGGCTGTCCACCGGCGGAAAGGCGATTTTATGGATATGCACCTGGCTTAGCAGTTCGCCCTTAAGATCAAGCCCCTCAGCAAACGACTGCAACCCCACCAGCACGCTCGCCTCGCCCTGCTCTATTTTTTTGCGGTGTAGCTCCACCAGCCGATAGCGCGGCTGATCGCCCTGCACCAGCAGGCCGAGGCGCAGATCGGGCACAAAGGACAAAAAGGTCTGCATCGCGCGGTTACTGGCGAACAGCACCAGCATCCCTTTATGCTCGCCCTTTTTATATTCCGCGCGGAAATAGGCCGCCATCTCGGCGAGGTGCGCCTCTTCATGCTCCATCAGCGGCTCATGGCGCAGACGCGGGATCACAATTTTGCCCTGCTCGATATGATTAAACGGCGAATCGAGCGTCACGAAGCGGTCGCCCGCTTTATCGCGCAGGCCGCTCATCTCCTGTAACCGCGCGAAGCTGTTCAGCGAGCGCAGCGTGGCGGAGGTCACCACCACGTGCGGCACCTGCCGCCAGATGAGCTTTTCCAGCTGATCGCTGACGCGAATGCCCACGCAGTGGAAGAAAATATGCGGCTGCCCTTCGCGGGTCTCGCGCGTCACCCATTTCGAGACCGGCGCGCCGGAGGCGTGCGCCAGCGAGGCGAGCCGCCAGAGCTTGCTCTGCGCTTCAAAGTGGCCGAGCGCGCGGTTCATCTGCAACAGCACCCGGTGCAGACGCACGATGTCATGGCTGCCGGTTTTTTCGCTGAGATCGTTTAAGAAAAGCTCCGCCAGCCCGCGCAGGTTTTCGGTGAGCTTCGCCAGCCGCTCGCAGATTTCCATGACCTCCTGCGGCAGCTCGCCCATCGGGAAGCGAAACTCGCTCTCCTCGCCCGGCGGCAGCAGCAGCCCGACGATACGGTTCATGCTGGCGACCAGCTCGTAGACTTCTTCGCAGTGATTGTTCAGCCGCTCCGGTGTGGAGAGCGGCGGCACGGTTTTGGGTCGGAACTGCTCAAGGCAGGTGGCGACAAGCTTACAAAAGAGATCGAGCTGCAACCGCGTCCAGGGCGCGCTGATGTCGGCGCTCATCTCCAGCGCGTCACGGGCGACGTCCGGCAGATGGTGGCCTTCATCAAGCACCAGCAGTAGATGTTTTGGCTCCGGCAGAACAGATTCGCTTTCCAGCGCCGCCATCACTAGCGCATGGTTGGCGACCACCACTTCCGCCTCCTGAATCTCACGGCGCGCCACAAAGAACGGGCATTCACGATAGTAATGGCAGTTGCGGTTAAGGCAGCTCGCTTTATCGGTGCTGAGCCGCGACCAGAGGTTATCGTCAATCGCCTGGTCGGTATGATCGCGAAGGCCGTCCCACTTGTAGCTGTCGAGATCGGCTTTGAGCTTCGCGCAGCGCTGTTGTTCTTCTTTGCTGTTGGGCGTCAGCTCGTCGTCAAGAAACGCCAGCAAGTCGCCCTGCGAGGCGCTGTCGGTGGAGAGCGCCGCGAGGTTGCGCGGACAGACATAACGCCCGCGCCCGAAGGCGGCGGTAAAGCGCAGTTCAGGGATGATTTTGCGCAGCAACGGCAGATCTTTACTGAAGATCTGATCCTGCAACGCCACGTTGGCGGTGCTCACCACCAGCGTTTTTTGCTCTTCGCGGGCGATGGCGATACCGGGGATCAGGTAAGAAAGCGTTTTGCCAACGCCGGTCGGCGCCTCGATAGCCAGATGCCGCCCTTCATCGCCGCCGAGGGTTTTCGCCACTTCCGCAATCATCTGCCGCTGCGGAGCGCGGGGAATGAAGTCCGGAATTTGCTGCTGAAGCGCCTTATACCAGGCGGCGATTTGCGATTTCTGCGCGGCGGTTAATGCCATCTGAAGCCCTGAAATACTGTATAAACAGCCACTATTGTGGCACTTTTCCACCGCCAGCTGAACCTTTTTTTACCCGCGCGGCGCGGCCCGATTCGCAAGGCGGATCACAAATTATCGTCACGCTAATCATAAATCGCGGGTCATTCATTGACCGAATACCAGGCGGGTGTTAGGTTTTTTAACATTGCATTGTGCTTGTTACCGTTCGGCGGGCAAAACCTGAATGCAGCCCCGGGGAATTCCCTGGTGCCTGTATTTATGTTTTGCCCGTTTTTGCTTTCAGGAGTCGGCGATGATCATTAAGCAAATCCTTAATAATAATGTCGTCAGCGCCGTCGACGAACGCGGCCAGGAAGTCATTGTCACCGGCCGGGGGCTTGGATTTAACGCACGCGTGGGCGAAACGGTCAATAGCAGCCATATTGAGAAAACATTTCGTCTGCATGACGATACGGTCTCGGCGCGTTTTAAAGTGTTGCTGGATGAAATACCGGTAGAAATCGTTCAGCTCACCGACGATATTGTGGCGCTGGCGCGCCAGACGCCCGGCATAAAATTAAGCGAAGGCATTTATGTCACGCTCGCCGATCATCTTTTTTACGCCATTGAGCGCCGCCAGAAAGGCATTGAAATCGCCAACCCGTTACAGTGGGAAGTGCGACATTTTTATCAGGAAGAATACGCCATCGGACGTCAGGCGCTGGCGCTGATTGCCGCGCGCACCGGCGTGCTGATGCCGGACAGCGAGGCGTGCAGCATCGCGCTGCATATTGTGAACGCCGGGCTTAACGATCCGAAAGGCAAGATCAACGACATTATCCGGCTGATTTATCAGATCCAGAATATTGTAAAATACTGGTTCGCCGTCGGCCCCGATGAACAGTCGCTCAATTACCAGCGCTTTATTACCCACGTGAAGTTTTTCGCCCAGCGGGTAATAGAGGGCCAGCGGCTGGAAAACGACGACAGCGAATTATTCGCGATGGTACAGCAGCGGTATAAAAATACCGTGGCGTGCGTGGAAGCCATTAGCGAATTTGTGGAAAAGAATTATCGCCACGCGATGACGCATTCGGAAAAGCTCTATTTAACGGTGCATATCGATAACGTCGTACACCGTTTAGCGCATTCCCTTTAGGCTTGTTACTGTTTATTCAGGCAAACCCCAGAGGCAGCAACGTGCCGGTCATCATACCGGCGACTGTTTAATGAAACCGCAGGGTTTCATTCTGGAGAGGAATAGCCATGCACTACCCGCATACTGCGCGCCAGATAATTACCCATCTCGGCGGCGAGGCGAATATTCTTTCGCTCTATCACTGTATTACCCGCCTGCGTTTTTCGCTGGTCTCGCTTGAAAAGGTGGACCGCGCGGCGCTTGAACATCTCGACGGCGTTATGGGCGTTAATCTTTCAGGCGATCAGTTCCAGGTGATTATCGGTAGCGAAGTCGCGCCGCTCTGCCAGGCGATCCTCGCGCAGTTGCCGGGGCTTGAGGCTAAAAAAGCGGCCGCGCCGCCGAAGCGCCGCAACCCGGTTTCCGTGGTGCTGGAGGGGCTCGCGGGGATCTTTTCGCCGATTATTCCGGCCATCGCCGGCGCGGGGATTCTCAAAGGCGTGCTGTCGCTCTGCCTCGCGCTGGGCTGGGTGCAGGCCAGCAACCAGACGTATCAAATTTTGATGGCGATAAGCGACGGCGTTTTTTTCTTTATGCCGCTGGTGCTCGCCTTCAGCGCCGGGAATAAATTCGGTGCAAACCCCTATGTGGCGGTGGCGCTCGCCGCCACGCTGTTTCACCCAACGCTCACCACCCTGCTGAAATCCGGCGCGCCTGTCGCGTTTCTCGGTCTGCCGGTCTCCAGCGTCTCTTACGCCTCGTCGGTCATTCCTATTCTGCTGGCGGTGCTGCTGCTCAGTTACGTCGAGCGGTTTATCGACCGCCTGATGCCCGCTGTGCTGAAAACGATGTTTGTGCCGCTGCTAAGCCTGGTGATTGTCGCGCCGGTTACGCTTATCGCCATTGGCCCGGCCGGTATTCTGCTTGGCAATGCGCTCTCCGGCGGCATTATCTGGCTGGTGGCGAACATGGGCTGGCTGGCGGGGGTTATCGTCGGCGGCACGCTGTCGCTGATGATTATTACCGGTATGCACTACGTGCTGGTGCCGATTGTTATCAACAATATAAGCAAGCTCGGCTACGACCCGTTCAAAATCCTCTTTTACGTCGCCAATATGGGCCAGGCAGGCGCGGCGTTCGGCGTCTTCCTGCGCGCCCGCAATAAAAAAATCAAAACGCTGGCGCTCTCCACGAGCTTTAGCGCCGCGATGGGCATCACCGAGCCTGCGATGTATGGCATTAACATTCGCTTTAAGCGCCCTTTCGCTGCGGCGCTTATTGGCGGTGCCTGCGGCGGCGCGTTTGCAATGGCGCTTGGCGTGAAAACGTACGCCTTCGCCTTAAGCGGTATTCCGGGCATTCCGGCGCTCGTCGGCCCCACGTTCCTGTGGGCGCTGGCGAGTCTGGCGATTGCCTTTTGTGCCGCGGCGCTTATTACCATCCTGCTGGGCTTTGAGGAGCCCGCTGAAGCGTCGGCAGAGCCGGAAGTAGTGGCGGGAATCAGCCCCATGGCGCTCGCCCGCGAGGAGCAACTCTTCGCGCCGGTGAGCGGCCGTCTCACGCCCCTTTCCTCACTCAGCGACCCGGTTTTCGCCGATGAAATCTTCGGCAAAGGCATCGCCATCGTGCCCGAGAACGGCGAGCTGCTCTCGCCAGTGAACGGGCGCATCGAATCGGTTTTCGACAGCAACCATGCGCTGACGCTCAGAAGCGACTGCGGCGCAGAGGTTTTAATTCATATCGGCATCGACACCGTGAAACTCGGCGGCCAGCACTTTACCCGCCATGTAGAGAACGGAGCGTTCGTCGAGGCCGGACAACCGTTAATCAGCTTCGATCTGGCGGCGCTCAACGCGCTCAACATCGACCCGAGCGTCATTGTTATCGTCACCAATACCGACTGCTACGGCGAGATAAGCCCGTTAAAACAGGGCGACGTGGCACCCCGTGAAGCCTTTCTGAAACTGACCGCCGCGGCGGCTTAAGGGAGAACAGCATGGCCTTTTCCAGAGCATTTCCTGAGGATTTTTTGTGGGGCGGCGCGACCGCCGCTAACCAGCTTGAAGGCGCGTGGAACGTCGACGGCAAGGGGCTGTCGGTCTCTGATGTCTACACCTTTGACGTCAGCACGCCCAAAGAACGTTGGCTCGATCAGTGGCTCGGCATGACCCACCGCCAGGTGGCGGAGGCGCAGGACCTCAACAGCACGAAATATTACCCGAAGCGCAAGGGCAACGATTTCTATCACCGCTACGAAGAAGATATCGCGCTGTTTGCCGAAATGGGCTTTAAATGCTTTCGCATGTCTGTCGCCTGGACGCGTATTTTCCCGCGCGGCGATGAGACCGAGCCGAACGAAGCGGGCCTCGCCTTTTACGACCGCGTTTTCGACACGCTGCGAAAGCACAATATTGAGCCGATCGTGTCACTTTCGCACTACGAAATGCCGCTCGCGCTGGTGACTGATTACGGCGGCTGGCCCAACCGCCAGCTGGTGGATTTTTATGTGCGCTTCGCCACCACCGTCTTCACACGCTATCGCAAAAAGGTCAAATACTGGATGACCTTTAACGAGATCAACTGCGTGAAGCACCACCCGTACGTCAGCGTCGGCGTGATTGAAGAAGATCATCCGCATCTGGAGCAGGCGAAATATCAGGGCGCGCACCACCAGTTTGTGGCGAGCGCACTCGCGACCAAAGCGTGTCACGAGATAATCCCCGGCTCGCAGGTGGGCTGCATGATAAGCTACCAGATGCTCTACCCGCGCACCTGTCACCCGGACGATTTGCAGGCGTGCGAAGAGGAGCAGCGCGTCTCGCTGTTCTTCAGCGATGTGCAGGCGCGCGGCTACTACCCGGCCTGGACCGAACGTATGTTCGCGGAAAAAAACGTCCGGCTGGAAAAATTGGTGGGCGACGACGAGATCCTGCGCCTCTATCCGGTCGATTACGTCTCGTTCAGCTATTACATGTCGAGCACCGTCAGCGCGCACCCGGAGCAGCTTGAAGGCGTGACCGGCAATCTCATCACCGGCGGCATTCGCAACCCGTATCTGCCGCAGAGCGACTGGGGCTGGCAGATAGACCCGCAAGGGCTGCGCCTGGCGCTCAACCAGCTTTACGACCGTTACCAGAAGCCACTGTTTATTGCCGAAAACGGCCTCGGCGCGATAGATACGCCCGCCTCTGACGGCACCATCAACGACGACTACCGCATTGAGTATCTGCGCCAGCATATCGGTCAGATGCAGGAGGCGATTGCCGACGGCGTGAAGCTCTTTGGTTACACCTGGTGGGGACCGATTGACGTGGTGAGCGCCGGCACCGCGCAGATCTCCAAACGTTACGGTTTTATCTACGTCGATCAGGACGACATGGGCAACGGCACCCAGGCGCGTTCGCGCAAGAAAAGCTTCCACTGGTACAAAAAAGTCATCGCCTCGAACGGCGCAGATCTCAGCGATTAAGGAGCAGACATGGCGATTTTCCCGGATAACTTTTTATGGGGCGGCGCGATTGCCGCCAATCAGGCCGAAGGCGCGTGGAATGCGGATGGCAAGGGGCCGTCCATCGCCGACGTGGTGCGCGGCGGCATCGCCTCCGGCAAACACGACGCGGTGATTGACCCGACTCTTTATTACGCGAGCCACGAGGCCATCGATTTTTATCATTGCTACAAAGAGGATGTGGCACTGTTCGCCGAAATGGGCTTCAAATGCTTTCGCACGTCGATTGCCTGGTCGCGTATCTTCCCGCGCGGCGATGAGCTGACGCCGAACGAGGCGGGCCTCGCCTTTTACGACGCCCTGTTCGACGAGCTGCTGAAATATGGCATTGAGCCGGTGATTACGCTTTCCCACTACGAAACGCCGCTGGCGCTGTTTGAGGAATACGGCGGCTGGCAGAACCGCGAGCTTATCGATTTCTTCACCCGCTACTGCGAGACGGTGTTTCGCCGCTATCAGCATAAGGTCAAATACTGGATGACCTTTAACGAACTGAACAACATGAACCGGATGCCGTTCGCCACCGGCGCGGTGGAGGCAGGCGCGTCGCCGCAGGCGATTTACCAGGCCAATCATCATCAGTTTGTCGCCAACGCGCTCGCCAATAAGCTGTGCCACGAGATTATCCCGCAGGCGAAAATCGGCTGTATGTTGTCGTTAAGCACCGTCTACCCGGCCACCTGCAACCCGGATGACGTGTTCGCCACCTACCAGCTGCGCCGCCGCTCGCTGTTTTACGCCGACGTGATGATGCGCGGGCATTATCCGGCCTACGCAACACGGCTGTTTCGTGATAACGACATTCATCTGGATATTCGTCCTGGTGATGCCGAACTGCTGGCGCAATACCCTTCGGATTATCTCGGCTTTAGTTATTATCGCAGCGTGCTGCATAAAGCGGGCGCGCAGATGCGTGTGGACACCGGCGGCGCGATGGGCGAGGACAATCCGTACCTTGAGAAAACCGCCTGGGGCTGGCCTATCGATCCGGTCGGGCTGCGGCTGGTGTGTAACGAGCTGGCCGACCGCTACGAGAAACCGCTGTTTATCGTGGAAAACGGCTACGGCGGCGAGGATATCGCCGATGAAAACGGCGAGTTCAACGACGAGGCGCGCATTCAGTATGGCCGCCAGCATATTCAGGAGATGGCCGAAGCCGTGGCGGACGGCTGCGAGATTATGGGATACACCTGGTGGGGGCCAATTGACATCGTGAGCGCCGGCACCGGCGAGATGAAAAAACGCTACGGGTTTATTTATGTTGATAAAGACAACGAGGGCAACGGCACCCTCGCGCGGCGCAGGAAGCGCAGCTTCACGTGGTATCAGCAGGTGATCGCGAGCAATGGCGAGCGGATTTAGGGGGCAGGGTTTTCGTAGGGCGGGTAAGGGTAAGCGCACCCGCCGTTAACGCCGCTGCCAGATGAAAGGCATTACCGGTTATAGGCGGGTGAACCGCGTAACCCGGGAATATGCACGCCCGGTTACCCGTTCCGTTCGCCACAACGCTGATTTTCTCTGTCACGTTTACTCACGCGAACGTGTTTAGGGGGCTCGCGGCCAGAGGGCAGCCGCAAGGGAAAACACCCGGCATCGGCGGTGGCATTGGGTTTTGTGGTTTCGTAGGGTGGGTAAGCGTAAGCGCACCCGCCGTTGAATTAAATGGTGGGTGCGCTTACGCTTACCCACCCTACGCATGAGATAAACCGCCCGTTTACACCGCCGCATAACCATAAAAAAGGTGCGCTTGCGCACACCCTTCTTCATTTACCGGCATTGTCAGGCTCCGCTAACACACCCGTGGATTATTCCCCGGACGGTTTACGCGGCGCGCGACGGGTGCGCGGTTTGCTACCTGCCGGACGGTTGCCCTCGCCTGCCGGGCGACGTGAACGCTCACCGGACGGACGATTACCTTCGCCATCCGGACGACGACCGCGCTCACCGGACGGACGGCTGCGTTCGCCGGATGAACGGTTGCCTTCGCTGTTCTGACGACGCGGCTGGCCCTGACCACGACCGCCGCCGCCCTGACCACCACGTCCGCCGCGGCCCTGGCGACCATTCACGATAGGCTCCGCCGGGATAGACGGATCCGGCTCGTAGCCCGGAATAGCCATGCGCGGGATTTCGCGCTTCAGCAGGCGTTCGATATCGCGCAGCAGTTTGTGCTCATCGACACACACCAGCGACAGCGCTTCGCCGGTCGCGGCGGCGCGCCCGGTACGGCCGATACGGTGAACATAATCTTCCGGCACGTTCGGCAGCTCATAGTTCACCACGTGCGGCAGCTCTTCGATATCCAGACCGCGCGCGGCGATGTCTGTTGCCACCAGTACGCGAATACCGCCGGTTTTGAAATCCGCCAGCGCGCGGGTACGGGCGCCCTGGCTCTTGTTACCGTGGATAGCCGCGGCGGTAATGCCATCTTTATTCAGCTGTTCCGCCAGATGGTTAGCACCGTGTTTGGTGCGGGTAAACACCAGCACCTGCTGCCAATTGCCGTCGCCAATCAGATAAGAAAGCAGCTCCCGCTTGCGTTTTTTATCCACGAAATGCACATGCTGCGTCACCTGCTCAGAGGCGGTGTTGCGGCGCGCCACTTCCACTTCTTCCGGGTTATGCAGCAGTTTTTCCGCGAGCGATTTAATGTCGTCGGAGAAGGTCGCGGAGAACAGCAGGTTCTGACGCTTCGGCGGCAGCTTCGCCAGCACGCGGCGGATATCGTGAATAAAGCCCATGTCCAGCATACGGTCGGCTTCATCCAGCACCAGCACTTCCACCTGGTCAAGCTTCACGGCGTTCTGGTGTTCGAGATCGAGCAGACGGCCCGGCGTTGCGATAAGCACATCCACGCCGCCGCGCAGTTTCATCATCTGCGGGTTGATGCTCACGCCGCCAAACACGACCAGCGAGCGGATGTCGAGATATTTGCTGTATTCGCGCACGTTCTCGCCCACCTGGGCTGCGAGTTCACGCGTCGGGGTCAGGATCAGCGCGCGCACCGGGCGGCGGCCTTTCGGGTGCGGCTGGTTCGCCGTCAGGCGTTGCAGCAACGGCAGCGTAAAGCCTGCGGTTTTGCCGGTGCCGGTCTGGGCGCTGGCCATCAAATCTTTGCCTGAAAGCACCACCGGAATGGCCTGGCGCTGGATCGGAGTCGGTTCGTTGTAACCCTGCTCGGAAATGGCGCGCAGGATCTCAGGGCTTAAGCCCAGTGAATCAAAAGACATAGTTATTCCTGACTCGTCCCGACCGCAAAGGGTGTAGTTTCAGGGAGTCTAATGGCCGTCTGGCCGGAGAAGGGACATAAACCACAATGTCGCAGAGGAACGGAGTGTAACAGTTTTTGTGAACTACCGCATAAATTCTCGCGCCTGTACGTAAATCGCTGCTTTTTTCATCTCGACAGGCGCACGTTTCGGGCATAAAGTTAATCAATCGATTGATTAACTTTTATGGATCTCATCGATATGTCGCTCTCCGTCACGCCGCCCACCTCGCGCGGCGAACAGGCTAAAGAGAAGCTCATCAGCGCCGCCATTAACCAGTTTGGCGAGTACGGCCTGCACGCCACCACGCGGGATATCGCCGCCGCAGCCGGGCAGAATATCGCCGCCATTCCTTACTACTTTGGCTCAAAAGAAGATCTCTACATGGCCTCGGCGCAGTGGATAGCCGATTTCATCCGCGCCCATTTTCAGCCCCACGCCGATGCCGCCGAAGCGCTGCTTCGCGAGCCCGAGCCGCCGCCCGCCGCGATGCGCGCGCTGATTGACGACGCCTGCCGCCAGATGATCCAGCTGATGACCGCCGACGAGACGCTAAGCGTCAGCAAATTTATCTCCCGCGAGCAGCTCTCTCCGTCGCCCGCATATCAGCTCATCCACGAGCAGGTCATCGCCCCCCTGCACCACCACTTTACGCGGCTGATCGCCCGCCTGACCGGCGCCGATCCGGACGCCACCGAAACGGTGCTGCACACCCACGCGCTGATTGGCGAAATCCTCGCATTCCGCCTCGGGCGTGAAACCATTCTGCTGCGCGCCGGATGGCGCGGGTTCGACGATGACAAAGCCGCGCAGATCCACCGGGTCGTCACGCTGCATATCGACTGGATCCTCGCGGGTATTTCAGGGAGCCTGAGTGATGAATAAAAAACGCGTCGCGCTACTGGCGCTGGTGGTGGTCATTATCGTTGCAGCTATTGCCGGGTGGCGCTGGTACGCCGCGCGCCACACCCCGCTGACGCTCTATGGCAATGTCGATATTCGTACCGTGAATTTAAGCTTTCGCGTCAGCGGCCGTCTGGCGTCGCTTGCCGTCGATGAAGGCGACGCGGTGCGCGCAGGCCAGCCGCTCGGCGATCTTGACCCGACGCCCCAGCAGAACGCGCTGCGCCAGGCGCAGGCGAACGTCGCCGCCGCGCGCGCCAAATATGATCTTACCGTCGCCGGTTTTCGCGATGAAGAGATAGCCCAGGCCGCTGCCGCCGTGCATCAGGCGCAGGCCGCGTATGACTACGCGCAGAATTTTTATCAGCGCCAGCAGGGGCTGTGGCGCACCAAAGTTATCTCCGCCAACGATCTGGAAAACGCTCGCTCGGCGCGCGATCAGGCGCAGGCGCAGCTGAAATCCGCGCAGGATAAGCTCAGCCAGTACCGCGCCGGTAACCGCCCGCAGGAAATCGCGCAGGCGCAGGCGGCCCTTGAACAGGCGCAGGCGGAGCTGGCCCAGGCGCAGCTTAACGCGCAAGACACGCGCCTGGTTTCCCCGTCTGACGGCACCATCCTGACGCGCGCGGTGGAGCCCGGCTCGATGCTCAACGCGGGCAGTACGGTGTTCACGCTCTCGCTGACCCGCCCGGTCTGGGTACGCGCTTACATTGATGAGATGAATCTGGGCCGCGCCGTACCGGGGAGCAACATCCTGATTTATACCGATGGCCGCCCCGACAGGCCGTACCACGGCCAGATCGGGTTCGTCTCGCCGACCGCTGAGTTCACGCCGAAAACGGTCGAAACCGAAGATCTGCGCACCGATCTGGTCTATCGCCTGCGTATTGTGGTGAACGACGCCGACGACGCGCTGCGCCAGGGGATGCCGGTCACGCTGCGTTTCCAGGATGAGGCGGCGGATGGAAACCGCTAACGACAGCATCGTGCTCGATGGGCTGGTTAAACGCTTTCCGGGCCTCGAAAAACCGGCGCTCGCGCCGCTCAGCGTGACGATCCGCGCAGGCAGCGTCACCGGTCTGGTGGGGCCGGACGGCGCGGGTAAAACCACGCTGATGCGTATCCTCGCGGGGCTGATGCGCCAGAACGACGGCCGCGTGCAGGTGCTCGGGCTGGACCCGATTGCAGAAGAAAACGCGCTGCACGCGGTGCTCGGCTACATGCCGCAGAAATTCGGCCTGTATGAAGATCTCACCGTCCAGGAGAACCTTAACCTGTATGCGGATCTGCGCAGCGTCACCGGCGCGGTGCGCGAGCAGACATTTGCCCGGCTGCTGGAATTCACCGCGCTCGGCCCGTTCACCGGGCGGCTCGCGGGCAAACTCTCCGGCGGCATGAAGCAAAAGCTCGGCCTTGCCTGCACGCTGGTGGGCCAGCCGAAGGTGCTGCTGCTGGATGAACCGGGCGTCGGCGTTGACCCTATCTCCCGCCGCGAGCTCTGGCAGATGGTGCATGAGCTGGCGGGCGACGGGATGTTAATTCTCTGGAGTACTTCTTACCTCGATGAAGCCGAGCAGTGCCGCGAGGTGCTGCTGATGAACGAAGGCGAGCTGCTCTATCAGGGCGCGCCGCAGGCGCTCACCGAGAAAATGGCGGGCCGCAGCCTGCTGTTGCGCCCGGATGACGGCGATAACCGCGCGCTGCTGCGAGAGATCATGCAGCGCCCGGACGTCAGCGACGCCACCATTCAGGGCGCGGCGGTGCGGGTGATTCTGAAAGAGGGTTCCGACGCAGACGCCCTGCGCGCCCTGCCCGGCGCGACGCTTCGTGAAACCGCGCCGCGCTTTGAGGATGCGTTTATCGATCTGGCGGGCGGCTCCGCGCTGCGTGAATCGCCGCTCGGCGCCATTCTGCATGACATTCCCGGCAGCCGCGACGACGTGGTGATTGAGGCGCGCGAACTCACCAAAACCTTCGGCGATTTCACCGCGACCGACCGTGTGAATTTTACCGTGCGGCGCGGCGAGATTTTCGGCCTGCTCGGGCCGAACGGCGCGGGCAAATCTACCACCTTTAAGATGATGTGCGGGCTGCTGAAACCAAGCGACGGCCAGGCGCTGGTGCTGGGCCTCGATTTAAAAACCGACTCCGGCAAGGCGCGCCAGCGGCTCGGCTATATGGCGCAGAAGTTTTCGCTGTACGGCAACCTGACCGTCGAGCAAAACTTACGCTTTTTCTCCGGCGTCTACGGCCTGCGCGGCCGGGCGCAGCAGGAAAAAATGGCGCGCATGAGCGAGGCGTTCGGGCTGAAAAGCATCGCCAGCCAGCCGACGGACGCGCTGCCGCTCGGCTTTAAGCAGCGTCTGGCGCTGGCCTGCGCGCTGATGCACGAGCCGGATATTCTGTTTCTCGACGAGCCGACCTCCGGCGTTGACCCGCTGACCCGCCGCGAATTCTGGCGGCACATCAACAGCATGCCGGAAAAAGGCGTGACGGTGATGGTCACGACCCACTTTATGGATGAGGCGGAGTATTGCGACCGTATCGGGCTTGTCTATCACGGCAAACTTATCGCCAGCGGCACGCCGGATGATTTAAAGCGCCAGGCGGCGCGCGATGCAAACGACGAGCCGACGATGGAAGAAGCCTTCATCCGCCTTATCGAGGCCTGGGATAAGGAGCACAGCCAATGATGAAACTGCGGCGCGTGCGCGCGTTGTGCGTGAAAGAGACGCGCCAGATCCTGCGCGACCCGAGTAGCTGGCTTATCGCGGTGGTCATTCCCCTGCTGCTGCTGTTTATTTTCGGCTACGGCATTAACCTCGATTCCAGCCGCCTGCATGTCGGCGTCCTGCTGGAGCAGCGCAGCGAAGAGGCGCTCGACTTCACGCACACCATTACTGCCTCGCCCTTTATCGCGCCGACCATCAGCGACAACCGCCAGCATTTGATTGAACTGATGCAGGCCGGGAAAATCCGCGGGCTGGTGGTTATCCCAGTGGACTTCGCGGCGCGGATGGCGCGCCCCGGCGACAGCGCGCCGATTCAGGTGATCACCGACGGCAGCGAACCGAACACCGCCAACTTTGTGCGCGGCTATGTGGAGGGCATCTGGCAGCTCTGGCAGGCGGAGCGCGCAGAAGACCGCGGCGAGACGTTCGAGCCGCTGATTGATGTGCAGCTCCGCTACTGGTTTAACCCGGCGGCGATAAGCCAGCACTTTATTATTCCCGGCGCGGTGACGATCATCATGACGGTTATCGGCGCGATACTGACCTCGCTGGTGGTCGCCCGCGAATGGGAGCGCGGCACTATGGAGGCGCTGCTTTCGACCGAAGTCACACGCGGCGAACTGCTGCTGTGCAAGCTTATCCCCTACTATTTCCTCGGTATGCTGGCGATGCTGCTCTGTATGCTGGTGTCGGTGTTTATTCTCGGCGTGCCGTATCGCGGCTCGCTGCTGGCGCTCTTTTTTATCTCCAGCCTGTTTCTGCTGAGCACGCTCGGCATGGGGCTGCTTATCTCAACGCTCACCCGTAACCAGTTCAACGCCGCCCAGGTGGCGTTGAATGCGGCGTTTCTGCCTTCGGTGATGCTTTCAGGGTTTATTTTCCAGATAGACAGTATGCCCGCCGTGATCCGCGCGGTGACGTATATCATTCCGGCGCGCTATTTCGTCAGTACGCTGCAAAGCCTGTTTCTCGCGGGCACGCTGCCGGGCGTGCTGCTGGTCAACGTGCTGTTTCTGCTGGCTTCCGCCGTGATGTTTATCGGACTGACGTGGGTGAATACCCGACGCCGCCTCGATTAAGGAGACGCTATGTGGCACCGCTTATGGACGCTTATCCGCAAAGAGTTGCAGTCGCTGCTGCGCGAGCCGCAGACCCGCGCGATTCTGATCCTGCCTGTCGTCTTGCAGGTGCTGCTGTTTCCGTTCGCGGCGACGCTGGAAGTGACCAATGCCACTATCGCCATCTATAACCAGGATAACGGCGCGCACGCGGTAGAGCTGACCCAGCGCTTCGCCCGCGCCAGCGCATTCAGCCATGTGACATTGCTTAACAGCGAGCAGGCGATCCGCCCGACCATCGATGCGCAGAAGGCGCTGCTGGTCATCCACTTCCCGGCGGATTTCTCCCGCAAGCTGGCGCGCGGCGAACCCGCGACGCTGCAAATTCTGCTCGACGGGCGCAACTCCAACAGCGCGCAGATAGCCGCCAATTACCTTCAGCAGATCGTCAAAGATTATCAGCAGGAGCTGCTCGCAGGCCGCGCGAAGCCTAATAACAGCGAGCTGATTGTGCGTAACTGGTATAACCCGAATCTTGACTACAAATGGTTTGTGGTGCCGTCGCTGATTGCGATGATTACCACTATCGGCGTGATGATTGTGACGTCGCTGTCGGTGGCCCGCGAGCGCGACCAGGGCACGCTCGACCAGCTGTTAGTCTCCCCGCTCGCCACCTGGCAGATTTTCATCGGCAAAGCGGTGCCGGCGCTGATTGTTGCTACCTTTCAGGCAACGATTGTGTTGGCGATTGGTATCTGGGGCTATCAGATCCCGTTCGCCGGGTCGCTTGCGCTCTTTTATTTCACCATGGTGATTTACGGGCTGTCGCTGGTGGGGTTCGGGCTTTTGATTTCGGCGCTCTGCTCGACGCAGCAGCAGGCGTTTATCGGGGTGTTTGTCTTTATGATGCCCGCGATTTTACTCTCGGGCTATGTCTCGCCGGTGGAGAATATGCCGGTCTGGCTGCAAAACCTGACGTGGATTAACCCGATCCGGCACTTTACCGATATTACGAAGGCGATTTATCTCAAGGATGCCAGTCTCGATATCATCTGGCATAGCGTGTGGCCGCTGATAGTGATTACGGCCACAACAGGCTTAGCGGCGTATGCCATGTTTCGACGAAAAATTGGCTGAATCACGCTTGCGCTCTTTAACCAGCAGTGAGAGCAGCGCAGGCCCGGCCAGGATCACCACGCCCGCCAGCGCCAGCAGCAGATTGTTATGCAGAACGCGGGAGAGCAGCCAGAGCGCAATCAACGCCGCGCCAAAATACCAGGTGGTAGTCAGCTCTTCGAGGAAATCGCCCACCTCGCGCCAGAGGCCGTCGTGGTGGCGCTGGAACGCCAGCATCAGGACCACCGTCAGCGCGTAAAACGCGCATAACACCAGGCCGACTTTCACCAGCGCCCCGCTCATCCAGCCCGCCACCAGCATGGCCACGACCGCCAGATGCAGCATAATCTGCCAGCAACTCAGGCCCGTCACCACGCGAATATATTGTTGCCACTTCATGGCCGCACTCCTGTGGGATTTTCAACTCATTCTTCAGAGTACCGCAGTTTACGGAAAATTCCGTATCCCCGCCGCTTTTTGTGACTGGGACTACACTTTAAACACATCAGGAGAATAAGAAGTGGCTGGGGAAACATGGCAGAAAACACACAGCGATTTTCATTTAACGTTTTAACGATTAATACCCACAAAGGTTTTACCGCGTTTAACCGACGCTTTATTTTGCCGGAACTGCGCGACGCGGTGCGGACGGTCTCGGCGGATATTGTCTGCCTGCAGGAAGTGATGGGCGCGCACGAAGTTCACCCACTGCATGTGGAGAACTGGCCGGACACCACGCATTACGAATTTCTGGCCGACACCATGTGGAGCGATTACGCCTACGGGCGCAACGCCGTTTATCCGGAAGGCCATCACGGCAACGCCGTGCTGTCGCGCTACCCGATTGAACATTACGAAAACCGCGACGTCTCGGTGCCCGGCACCGAAAAGCGCGGCGTGCTGCACTGCCGTATTACCCCGCCCGGCTTTCCAAAAGCGATTCATGTGATTTGCGTTCATCTGGGGCTGAAAGAGGCGCACCGCCAGGCGCAGCTCATGATGCTGGCCGAACTGGTCAACAGCCTGCCGGAAGGCGAGCCGGTGGTCGTGGCGGGCGATTTTAACGACTGGCGTCAGCAGGCTAACCGTATTCTGCGCAACGAGGCCGGGCTTGATGAGGTGTTTACCCGCGCTCACGGCCGCCCGGCGCGCACATTTCCGGTGAGTTTCCCATTGCTGCGCCTTGACCGAATCTATGTGAAAAACGCCTCGGCGAGCGCGCCGACCGCGCTGCCGCTGCGTAACTGGCGCCATCTTTCCGACCATGCCCCGCTGGCAGTGGAGATCCATCTATGAAAACGACCTGGCGTGACGGAAACCATATTGAGCTGTTAGAGAACGGCGACGAGTTTTATCCCGCCGTGTTTGACGCCATCGACAAGGCGCGCAGCAAAGTCATCCTCGAAACCTTTATCTGGTTCGACGATAACGTGGGCCGCCAGTTGCATGACGTCATCCTGAATGCCGCCCAACGCGGCGTCAGCATTGAAGTGCTGCTGGACGGCTACGGCTCGCCCGATCTTAGCGACGAGTTTGTCGGCACGCTGACCTCGGCGGGCGTGATGTTCCGTTATTACGATCCGCGCCCGCGCACGATGGGCATGCGCACCAACGTGTTCCGCCGTATGCACCGCAAAATCGTGGTAATTGATGGCGAAGTGGCGTTTGTCGGCGGCATTAACTACTCCGCCGAGCATATGAGCGATTACGGCCCGGAGGCGAAACAGGATTACGCGGTGCGCGTCGAAGGGCCGGTGGTGCAGGATATCTACCATTTTGTGCTCAGCAATCTTGGCGAAGAGCGCGTGAGCCGCTGGTGGCAGCGTCACTATCAGCAGGCGGTGGAGAACACCACGCCGGGCGAGGCGCAGGCGCTGTTTGTCTGGCGCGACAATAACGATCACCGCGACGATATCGAACGGCATTACCTCAAGATGCTGGCGAACGCCAAAAAAGAGGTGATTATCGCCAACGCCTATTTCTTCCCCGGCTACCGCCTGCTGCATGCGATGCGCAACGCCGCCCGCCGCGGCGTGAAAGTGAAGCTGATTGTGCAGGGTGAGCCGGATATGCCTATCGTTAAGGTAGGCGCGCGCCTGCTTTATAACTATCTGGTGAAAGGCGGCGTCGAAGTCTATGAATATCTGCGTCGTCCGCTGCATGGCAAGGTGGCGCTGATGGACGATCACTGGGCGACGGTCGGCTCCAGCAACCTCGACCCGCTGAGCCTGTCGCTCAATCTGGAGGCGAATCTGATTATTCACGACACGCAGTTTAACCAGACCCTGCGCGATAACCTGACGCGTCTGATCCGCGAAGACTGTAAACAGGTGGATGAGAGCATGATGCCAAAGCGCACCTGGTGGAATCTTGCCAAGAGCGTCATCGTGTTCCACTTCCTGCGCCACTTCCCGGCAATGGTGGGCTGGCTGCCCGCGCATACGCCGAAGCTCGCGCAGGTGCCGCCGCCGGTACAACCTGAAATCGAAACCCAGGACCGGGTGGAGACTGAAAATCCGGGAGTGAAACCGTAATGGCGAAATCGCATCCGAAATGGCGCATCGCGAAGAAAATCCTCACGTGGGTGTTTTTTATCGCCGTCGTCGTGCTGATTGTGATGTATGCGCAAAAAGTCGACTGGGAAGAAGTCTGGAAGGTCATTAAAAATTACGACCGCACCGCCCTGCTTATCTCGGTGGCGCTGGTTATCCTGAGTTATCTGCTTTATGGCTGTTACGATCTGCTGGGCCGCGCCTATTGCGGCCATAAGCTTGCCAAACGGCAGGTGATGCTGGTCTCTTTCGTCTGTTACGCCTTTAACCTGACGCTCAGCACCTGGGTGGGCGGCGTGGGGATGCGCTACCGGCTTTACTCACGCCTCGGGCTGCCGGGGAGCACCATCACGCGCATTTTCTCGCTGAGTATTACGACCAACTGGCTCGGTTATATTCTGCTCGGCGGCGTGATTTTCACCTTTGGCGTGGTGAAGCTGCCGGCGCACTGGTATATCGACGAGATGACGCTGCGCATTATCGGCATCGCGCTGCTGGCAGTGATCGCGGTCTATATGTGGTTTTGCGCGTTTGCCAAACGCCGCCATATGACGATTAAGGGCCAGAAGCTGGTGTTGCCGTCATGGAAATTCGCGATAGCGCAGATGGTGATTTCCAGCGCCAACTGGATGGCGATGGGCGCGATTATCTGGCTGCTGCTGGGCCAGGAGATTAACTATTTCTTTGTGCTGGGCGTGCTGCTGGTGAGCAGTATCGCCGGGGTGATTATCCATATCCCGGCGGGCATCGGGGTGCTGGAAGCGGTGTTTATCGCGCTACTCGGCGGCGAGCATGTGAGCCACGGCGCGATTATCGCGGCGCTGCTCGCCTACCGTATGCTCTATTTCTTCGCCCCGCTGCTGCTGGCTATCGTTATCTATCTGGTGCTTGAGAGCCGCGCGAAGAAGCTGCGCGCCAAAAACGAGCAGAAGCTCGCAAAGGCGCAGGGCTCTGACAGCGTGCGTGAGGAGAACGAGGAGCCGTCGCTGAGTCTCGCGAAAGAGAAGTGATAGGTTTTTAGGTGCTGGCGGGTTTGTGGGTAATGGTGGGTTTGTGGGAGCTGGCGGGTGCGCTGCGCTTACCCACCCTACAACATCACACATCACGCATTTTCGTAGGGCGGGTAAGCGCCAGCGCACCCGCCATGCAAAACCAACATCAGCCTCATCACCGTAGGGCGTGTAAGCGCAGCGCACCCGCCATACAAAACCAACATCAGCGTCATCTTCGTAGGGCGTGTAAGCGAAGCGCACCCGCCATACAAAACCAACATCAGCCTCATCACCGTAGGGCGGGTAAGCGCAGCGCACCCGCCGTGCCCCCGCCATAAAAAACCCTCTGCAGAGGGTTTTTATTGCTTCAAAGCTGGTTATCGGCGGTTACCGAAAATCCGCAGCAGCATCAGGAACAGGTTGATGAAATCGAGATACAGGGTCAGCGCGCCGAGAATCGAATATTTGCGCAGGTTCCCGTGGTCGTTCATATCAATCTGCTCGCCCAGGCTCTTCAGCTTCTGCGTGTCATACGCCGTCAGGCCCACGAACACGATAACGCCGATATACGTCACCGCCCACATCAGCGCCGGACTCTTCAGCCAGAAGTTCACCAGCGACGCGATAATCAGCCCAATCAGCGCCATAAACAGGATATTGCCCCAGCCGCTGAGATCGCGTTTGGACGTATAGCCATACAGGCTCATCACGCCGAACATCCCCGCCGTCACCACAAACGTGCTGGCGATAGACGCGTAGGTATAGACCAGAAAGATGGATGAGAGCGTAAGCCCCGTCAGCGCCGAATAGAGCATAAAGAGCGCGGTGGCGACCGCCGGGCTGAGCTTATGCACAAGACCTGAAAGAACAAACACCAGCGCGAGCTGGGCGATGATAAGCCCGAAGAACACAAACCGGCTGGAGAAGATATACATCATCAGGTTTTCGTTGTTGGCCGAATACCAGGCGACGAAGGCGGTCAGCAACAGACCGCAGGTCATCCAGCCATACACCTGAGCCATAAACGTTTGCAGCCCGGCGCGCGGCTGCACAATGCTTTCATTTGAGCGTGGGAATCGATCCATGACGCTGCCTCATTCATTCAGTTAACTTGTGTCGAGACGCGCGCAACGCGCGTCTCCCCACCGTTAAGACTAGAACAAATGACCGGGCGCGCCATTTACCAGCGCTTCGCCGCCTCCTGATCGCTGTCGCGCGCTTCCACCCAGCGGTCGCCTTCCGGCGTGGCCTCGCGCTTCCAGAACGGCGCGCGGGTTTTCAGGTAATCCATAATAAACTGCGCCGCGTCAAACGCCTGGCTGCGGTGCGCGCCGGTCACGCCAACAAAAACGATTTCATCGCCCGGCCACAGCTCGCCCACGCGGTGGATAACCGACACGCGTTGCAGCGGCCAGCGCTCACGCGCCTCGGCGACGATCTCCGCCAGCGCTTTTTCCGTCATGCCCGGATAGTGCTCAAGCGTCAGCGCGCTCACGCTGTCGCCAAGATTATGGTTGCGCACTTTGCCGGTAAAGGTGACGACCGCGCCGTCTTCATCGCACTGCGCCAGCCACTGGTACTCATCGCCGACGCTGAAATTTTCATGGCCGACGCGGATGCGGGTTTCATTCATCTCAGCCTCCGGTCACCGGCGGGAAAAAAGCCACTTCATCGCCATCGGCGAGCGGATGATCAAACGGCACCAGCGTCTGGTTAACGGCCGCCAGCAGCTTGCCCGACTCCAGCGCCAGGGCGTAACGGCCGCCACGCGCCGCAAAATGTTCACGCAGCGCCTCAACGGTCGGGAATTCCGCCGCCACACGCTCGGCGTCCACCCCGATAAGCTCGCGCACCTGCGCGAAGAAAAGCACATTAATCATGAGCGTCTACCTGAAAATCGCCCGATTTGCCGCCGCTCTTCGCCAGCAGCCGCACCGGGCCAATGGCCATATCTTTCTGCACCGCTTTGCACATGTCGTAAATCGTGAGCGCCGCCACCGACGCCGCCGTGAGCGCTTCCATCTCGACGCCGGTTTTGCCGGTCAGTCGGCACAGCGATTCAATCCGCACGCGGCTTCGCGCTTCGTCGGCGAAAAGCTGCACTTCAACTTTGCTCAGCAGCAGCGGATGACAGAGCGGGATCAGCTCCCAGGTGCGTTTGGCGGCCTGAATGCCGGCGATGCGCGCGGTGGCGAACACATCGCCTTTGTGATGGCTGCCGCTTACGATCATCGACAGCGTCTCGGGGCGCATTTCAACAAACGCTTCGGCGCGCGCCTCGCGCACCGTCTCCGCTTTGCCGGAGACATCCACCATATGGGCTTCGCCCGCGGCGTTGATGTGGGTCAGTTGCGACATAACTTACTTCTTCAGATGAGGGTGAAAATTACAGGGGCGCGTGCGGGCGTCGAGCTGCGGCGCGATGATATTTTCCCAGGCGGTGCGGCAGGCGCGCGTCGAGCCCGGCATCGCGAAAATCAGGGTGTCGTTGGCCATCCCCGCTACCGCGCGCGACTGCATCATCGCGGTGCCAATCTCTTCAAACGAGAGCATACGGAACATTTCGCCAAAGCCCGCGATTTCGCGATCGAACAGCGGCTGTAGCGCCTCCGGCACCTGATCGCCCGCGGTAAAACCGGTGCCGCCGGTAATCAACACCACCTGGACATCGTCGCTCGCAATCCAGCGGGAGACTTCCGCGCGAATGGCGTAACGGTTCTCTTTGACGATGGCTTTATCCACGACCTGATGGCCCGCTTCGTGAGCAGCGTCTTTCAAAAAATGGCCGGAGGTATCGTCCTCTTCCCCGCGACGGCTGGACACCGTAAGAATGGCGACGCGCGCCGGCACAAACTCTGCGCTAACCTGACTCATAGTGACTCCTTGTACGCGGCGTCAGCCGCCGATATAGGACAGATTCTGGGTGATGCCGGTGTTGCCCTGATGCAGGAAATGCGTCTGCTTTTTGCCGAGCAACGCCGTTTCAATACGCGCCATCAGCGCCGCCTGCTGCCCCTCTTCGGCCAGCAGATCGCGAAGATCCACGCCGCCGTCGCCAAACAGGCACAGGTGCAGCTTACCTACCGACGACACGCGCAGGCGGTTGCAGCTCGCGCAGAAATCTTTCTCATACGGCATGATAAGGCCGATTTCGCCCTGATAATCGGGGTGGCAGAAGACCTGCGCCGGGCCGTCAGCACGGCTGCGCAACTGATGGATCCAGCCGCGCTTAAGCAGTTCGTCGCGAATCGTCGCGCCAGAAATATGGTGCTTGCGGAAGAGATCGCTCCCCTCACCGGTTTCCATCAGCTCAATAAAGCGTAGCTGGATGGGGCGGGATTTGATCCAGTTGAGGAAGGTGTCGAGCTGGTGATGGTTCACGTCGCGTATCAGCACGGTGTTAACCTTCACTTTTTCAAAGCCCGCGTCGAAGGCGGCGTCGATGCCCGCCATCACCTGGCGGAATTTATCCTGGCCTGTGATCGCGTGAAACTGGCGGGCGTCGAGGCTGTCGACGCTGACATTAACCGCCGTCAGCCCGGCCTCGCGCCACTGCGCGACATCGCGCGCCAGGCGGTAGCCGTTGGTTGTGACGGCAATCTGGCGGATGGAGGGGTTTTCACGCACGGCGGCGATGATGTCGCAAAAATCGCGGCGCAGCGAGGGTTCGCCGCCGGTCAGCCGCACTTTTTCAGTGCCGAGATTCGCGAACGCGCGCGTCACGCGACGAATTTCGTCGAGCGAGAGGAAGCCTTTGTTGGTGACGCCTGCGGGCTTGTAGCCATCCGGCAGGCAATAGGTGCAACGAAAGTTGCAGACGTCAGTCACTGACAGGCGCAAGTAATAGAACTTACGCGCAAACGCATCGGTAAGTTGAGAAGCCATGTACACCTTTCCAAATCGGGAGATGCAGTCATTTCTTCCTGCACCCTGGTGGCGTTTCGCCACGGCCAGAGCACCATATTTCTTAAAAACGTAGGCGCAAAGGCTTGAGTGTCTTTTTTCAGGTTTTTAAACCTGCCAGCGGCGATAGTAGCGTGTTATCGCGGGTTTCGCCACGCGCGATTTCGCTATATAAATTGGTACATAACGGCATTATTCGCGTAACGTGGACCAGAATACGTAAAAATCACGGTTTCACTTTGATATGTGTCATTTTCAGCGCCAGCAGATCGTTTTTCTCGCGCTTTTCAGCTAACGTAGGCGAGTTTTGAATAATAAGGATTAGGTATGCGCAATCGCACGTTTGCGGATCTCGACCGGGTAGTGGCGCTCGGCGGCGGTCACGGTTTAGGACGCGTTATGTCCTCGCTCTCTTCTCTGGGCTCGCGCCTCACAGGCATTGTCACGACGACCGATAACGGCGGCTCGACGGGCCGTATCCGTCGCTCAGAAGGCGGGATCGCCTGGGGCGATATGCGCAACTGTCTCAATCAGTTAATTACCGAACCGAGCGTCGCGTCGGCGATGTTTGAGTACCGTTTTGGAGGTAATGGGGAACTTTCGGGGCATAACCTCGGAAATCTCATGTTAAAGGCGCTGGATCACCTGAGCGTGCGGCCTTTAGAGGCGATAAATCTTATCCGCAACCTGCTTAAAGTGGACGCGTTCCTGATCCCGATGTCTGAGCAACCAGTCGATCTGATGGCTATCGATCGCGAAGACAACGAAGTATATGGCGAAGTCAATATCGATTTGCTGAGCCATCCGCCGAAAGAGCTGATGCTCTACCCTGCCGTGCAGGCGACGCGCGAGGCCGTTGAGGCGATTGCCGAAGCGGATTTAATCGTGATTGGCCCCGGCAGTTTTTACACCAGCCTGATGCCGCTGCTGCTGCTTGACGATCTCGCCAAAGCGCTGCGCCGCACGCCTGCGCCGATGGTTTACATCGGCAATTTAGGCCGCGAGTTAAGCCCGGCCGCCGCCGCGCTCAGGCTTGAAGAGAAGCTGGCGCTGATGGAAGCGCATATCGGTAAACGCGTGGTGGACGCCGTAGTTGTTGGCCCGAAGGTGGACGTGAGCGGCGCGCAGGACAGAATTGTGATTCAGGAGCCGCTGGAAGCAAGCGATATTCCTTACCGCCATGACCGCCACCTGCTGCGCGCGGCGCTGGAAAAGGCGATTCAGGCGCTGGGGTAAGAGCTATGGGTGCAATGGGTTGCGATTACGGCGGGTGCGCTGCGCTTACCCGCCCTACGGCTCCCGGAATGGGCTTTGATGATATGTAGGGTGGGTAAGCGAAGCGCATCCACCACACGGCTCACAAAGCAGGCGTTGATGCAATGTAGGGTGGGTAAGCGAAGCGCACCCATCACACGGCTCACAAAGCAGGCGTTGATGCAATGTAGGGTGGGTAAGCGAAGCGCACCCACCACACGGCCCACGGAGCGGGCGTTGATGGAATGTAGGGTGGGTAAGCGAAGCGCACCCACCACACGGCCCACAAAGCAGGCGTTAATGAAATGTAGGGTGGGTAAGCGAAGCGCACCCACCACATCACAGATAATCACACCTCACCACAACCCCTCCCGCCGCAACGAGAAGAGCTTACGACGCGGCGATAAACAGCTCGCGCAGTTGATGAAGCTTATCGCGCAGTTGCGCCGCCTCTTCAAACTCCAGGTTCTGCGCGTGCTGCACCATCTGCGCTTCAAGCTGATGAATTTTCTGCTGCAACGCTTTCGGCGTCAGCGCCAGTTCAGCGGCTTCAGCATCCGCCACGGTGCGCCCTTTTCCGCGTCCTTTCGGCTTGGTTTTCGCGATATTCTCGCCAAGCGCCAGAATATCGACCACTTTCTTGTTAAGCCCCTGCGGCACAATGCCGTGCTCTTCGTTATACGCCTGCTGTTTCTCACGACGGCGTTCGGTTTCGCCAATCGCCTTCGCCATTGACGGCGTGATTTTATCGCCGTAGAGAATCGCCTTGCCGTTCACGTTACGCGCCGCGCGGCCAATCGTCTGGATAAGCGAACGTTCGGAGCGCAGGAAGCCCTCTTTGTCGGCGTCGAGAATAGCCACCAGCGACACTTCCGGCATATCCAGCCCCTCACGGAGCAGGTTGATGCCCACCAGCACGTCGAACTCGCCAAGACGCAAATCGCGGATAATCTCCATACGTTCCACGGTATCGATATCCGAGTGCAGATAGCGCACTTTTTCGCCGTGCTCTTCCAGATACTCGGTTAAATCTTCCGCCATACGCTTGGTGAGCGTCGTCACCAGCACGCGCTCGTTAATGGCGACGCGCTTGCGGATTTCCGACAGCAAATCGTCCACCTGGGTCGCCACCGGACGCACTTCGATAATCGGATCGAGCAGACCGGTCGGGCGCACCACCTGGTCGATAATCTCGCCGCCCGATTTTTCCAGCTCATAGTTGCCGGGCGTCGCCGAAACATACACCGTCTGCGGTGCCAGCGCTTCGAACTCTTCAAATTTCAGCGGGCGGTTATCCAGCGCCGACGGCAGGCGGAAACCATATTCCACCAGCGTCTCTTTACGCGCGCGGTCGCCGCGATACATCCCGCCGATCTGCGGAATAGTCACGTGCGATTCATCGACCACCAGCAGGCCATCCGCCGGCAGATAGTCAAACAGCGTCGGCGGCGCTTCGCCAGGGCCCCGGCCGGAGAGATAGCGCGAATAGTTTTCGATGCCGGAGCAGTACCCCAGCTCGTTCATCATTTCGAGATCGAACTGGGTACGCTGGGTCAGGCGCTGTTCTTCCAGCAGCTTGTTGTTTTCCAGCAGCACTTTGCGGCGCTCCGCCAGCTCTACTTTGATCTCTTCCATCGCCTGCACAATGCGCTCACGCGGGGTGACGTAGTGCGTTTTCGGGTAGACGGTGAAACGCTGGATAATGGAATCGACGGTGCCGGTGAGTGGATCGAACAGCGACAGCCGCTCCACCTCTTCGTCGAACAGCTCGACGCGCAGCGCCAGCTCGTCCGATTCCGCCGGGAAGATATCAATCACCTCGCCGCGCACGCGGAAGGTACCGCGCTGGAACGCCTGATCGTTGCGGGTATATTGCAGCTCCGTCAGGCGGCGCAGAATGGCGCGCTGGTCGATGATCATCCCTTTGGTGAGATGCAGCATCATCTTCAGGTAGAGATCCGGGTCGCCCAGACCATAGATAGCGGAGACCGACGCCACCACGACCACGTCGCGCCGCTCCAGCAGCGCTTTGGTGGCCGACAGACGCATCTGCTCGATATGCTCATTCACCGACGCGTCCTTCTCGATAAAGGTATCGGAGCTCGGCACATACGCTTCCGGCTGGTAGTAGTCGTAGTACGAGACGAAATATTCCACGGCGTTTTCCGGGAAAAACTCTTTCATTTCGCCATAGAGCTGCGCCGCCAGCGTTTTGTTTGGCGCCAGCACCATCGTCGGGCGCTGCAAATCGGCGATGACGTTCGCCATGGTGAACGTTTTCCCCGAGCCCGTCACACCCAGCAGCGTCTGGTGCGCCAGCCCGTCTTCCAGCCCTTCCTTGATGCGGCGGATAGCCTCGGGCTGGTCGCCGGAAGGTTTGAAAGCGGAATTGAGTTTGAACGGTTTGCTCATGAAGAAACACCTGATGAAGATTTGCGCGGACAGAGCGTTAATTTTACTCGCCGCAGCGATTTTTGCCAACGATAAATACTGGATATAAAATCAGTAGCAGGTTAGCGGATTTTGTTCACACCGCATTTTTACCATCTGGTATGAACCAAATTTGGCCGTGCGCCGGATAAAACACTATACGAGGGCGGTTATCCCCAAAATTTTTTATCCTTTAACATTTGTCAAGCGAGGCCATGATACTTTTGTTGCAGCAGATGACACTTTTCCTTCAGCGCTTGCTTTTAAATAACCCGTTAATTTTAAAATGATTTCCTGAAAAGACGGCTTTCGCGCCAGATCGGGTGCAAGCCGCATCGGCTCTCGCTTACGGCGCGTTTTCTAACTCTAATACACAAGGTTATCCACAGGAATAGTGGATAACTGCGTCCAGCCCTGAAAGCGCGCCGCATCGCCGCTTCGCATCACTCGCCCGCGTCTGGCTCAGAAAAAAATTTTCCCGGTGGGTTTTGAAGTATTTTCCTTGCTTTCCGCGCGGCGCTTTGCGCGATCCTTTTCACATATTTCTGCTTTGCTTTTGCGCAACGCTGCACCAAAACCACGCCCTGACCAGCACTCAAAATGTGCACGCCGCCCGGCTTTTTCCAGGATAACCCACTGCGCCTGACGCAGGCTTTCAGGTTTAGTCTCAATTTCAGACGCGATCGAAGGGCATTTCACTGGCTGGCAAGAGAATTGCAGTATCCCGTTTACCGGAACTACACCCTCTTCCCGTCGTTGGCGGGAAGCGACTGCAGGACGCACGGGCAGGCCGGGGAAGTCATCGCGCACGCGGCATCAGAGCACGTGCGCTAACGCTGTTTTCCGATACCCTGTCTGAAGGAGAAGCGCCATGTTAAGTCTGCACGCAGTTAACCACTTTTACGGCACGCAGCATACGCTGTGGGACGTCAGCCTCGATCTTCTGCCCGGCGAGTGCACCTGCGTTATCGGCGCGCCGGGCATGGGAAAAACCACGCTGCTGAACTGCGTGGCAGGCTATCTGCCGGTTAAGAGCGGCAGCATGCTCTGGCATGAGGCTGGCGCCGCGCCGCAGGAATTAATGCGCGTCGGCCCGGACGCCCGCGCGGCGCTCGGCATCCGCTACGTGCCCCAGGAGCGGCGCTATTTTTCACAGCTGACGGTGGAAGAGAATCTGCATATCGCGCTGCGGGCACAGCCCGAGACCGCGGCCAGCCCGGAGCCGGTGTTTGAACTGTTGCCGACGCTCTGGACACATCGCCACACCCAGGCCGCCGGGCTTGCGCCGGAAGTCGCACTCCAGCTGACGCTCGCCCAGGCGCTGGTGACGCGGCCACGGCTGCTGATTCTGGATGAGCCGACGCGCGGCCTCGGGCAGGCGTTCATTCCGAGGCTTGCGGATCTGCTGACACGGCTTAGCCGCGAATGGGGAATGAGCCTGTTAGTGGTGGAGCGCCATCTGTCTTTTATCCGCCGGATAGCGGATCGCTTCTGCCTGCTGCACCGCGGGCGCGCCGTGGCCCGCGGTAGCGCGGCGCAGTTAACCGATGCGCGGCTTATGCACTGGATAACGCCCTAGCGCGTCAGTTTGCTGAGATCAATCCACTGCGCGGCAGGCGTCACGTCAGGCTCGGCCCCCAGCCACGGAATTTCGCCGAGCATAGGGGCCGGTAACAGACGCTCAAGCGTGGCGAGATACTCCTGATGACGGCGGCCTGGCGGCTGCACATCGTTCGCCACCCAGCCCGCGAGACGCAGGCCCGCGGCCTGTACCGCCTGCGCAGTCAGCAGCGCGTGGTTGATGCAGCCAAGCTTAACGCCGACCACTAAAATCACCGGCAGGCGCTCCTGCTGCACCCAGTCGGCGAACGTCGCGTCGTCAGAGAGCGGCGTAAACCAGCCGCCTGCGCCTTCCACCTGCACCCAGTCGGCGAGCGGCTCCAGCGCGCGCAGGCCAGCGGACATCACCGTGAAATCAATCGGCAGCCCCTCTTCCTGGCTTACGATATGCGGCGAGGTTGGCTCTTCGAACGTCAGCGGGTTCACCTGCTCGTAGCGCAGCGCCACGCTGCTGTGGCGCTGCAACGCCAGCGCGTCGCTGTTGCGAAGCCCCTGCGGCGTGATATCGCTGCCGGAGGCGACCGGCTTATAGCCTGCGGTGCTAAAGCCTGCGGCTTTCGCGGCCTCCAGCAGCGCGCAGCTCGCGATAGTTTTGCCTACTTCCGTGTCGGTTCCGGTAATAAACCAGCGTTCAGTCACGTTCAATTACTCCAGAAATCAGTTGGTAAGTCAGCGGAAAACGCCCGTCCTGACGCGGCCAGGCGTCTTCAAGCATACGAAGCTCGCGGCGCGTGAGCGTGCGGCTGTCACGCCCGGCGTGCAGATGCGTGGCACCGATGCCCTTGAGCGACTGCATGGCGCTGAGCGCATCGCCAAAGAGCAGCGTCACGGGATGCTGGCGCAGCGTCATGCGTGCATCAGGAGCGGCAGCGTGAACCGCGTCGGCGCTCGCGAAACGGTTAGCGTGCGGACGGTCGTCCACCGCCGCCCACGCCTGATGCAGCTCGCCAAGCGAGCCGTGCGCCAGCGTGCTGAACGCCACGCGGCCGCCAGGGCGCGCCACGCGCAGCATCCCGGCGAGCGCGCCTGACAGGCTCTGGCACCACTGCACCGCCAGATTGCTCCACACCAGGTCAAAACTGCCTTCGGCAAACGGCAGCGCCTCGATATCGCCCTGCACGTAGCAGTGCGCCGCGCCGCGTTCGCGGGCGCGCGCCAGCATGGCCGGGCTTAAATCAAACGCCGTGACGTCGCAGCCGCGCGCGCGCCAGTCGAGGCTGCCTGCGCCGGTGCCGCAGCCGGCATCCAGCACCGTGTTAATGCCCTGCGCGCCACAGTGTTCAGCCAGCAACTGCGCGCTCTGGCGCTGAAGCGCCGCAAAATCGTCATAGGTTTGCGCCGCGCGGCCAAACGCCGCCGCCACCGCGCGTTTATCAACGGCAACAGTCATATAACGCCTCCAGCAGCGCGTCGATGTCGTCATCCTGATGCGCGGCGCTGAGCGTCAGGCGCAGGCGCGCCGTACCCGCTGGCACGGTCGGCGGGCGAATGGCTGTGACCCAGCAGCCGCGTTCGCGCAGCTTTTCCGCAAGCGCCAGCGCGGCACCGTTCTCACCGACAATCAGCGGCTGAATGGCGGTCTGCGAATCGGCAAGCGTCAGCGGTAGCTGCGACGCGCCCGCGCGAAACCGCGCGATGTTGCGCGCAAGCCGCGCGCGTAAGTCGTCGCCCTCGCGAATAACCGTTAAGGCCGCGTTCAGCGCACAGGCCTGGGCGGCGGGCATCGCGGTGCTGTAGATGAGATGGCGCGCGGTTTGCAACAGATAGTCCGCCATCGGCGCGCTGCACAAGAGCGCCGCGCCGCTCAGCCCGAAGGCTTTGCCAAATGTCACCAGCAGCAGATCGGGCCGGATGCCCGCCACATCGCAGCTGCCCCGCCCTTCGCGCCCCAGCACGCCGACGCCGTGGGCGTCATCCACCATCATCAGCGTCTGCGCGCCCTGCGAGATGCCTGCGATATCCGCCAGCGGCGCGCTGTCGCCATCCATGCTGAACACCCCTTCGGTAAAGACGAGCGTCAGTCCGTCGCAGGGTTTGTCCAGCAGGGCTGCGAGCGCGCCCGAATCGTTATGCGCGAAGCGGCGCAGCGTCGCCGGGCTGAGGCTTGCGGCTTCGAGCAGCGAGGCGTGGCTTAAACGGTCGGCGAGAATGCGGTCAGGCTGCTGCATCAGCGCGGCGACCACCGCCTGATTGGCGGCGAAGCCGGAGATAAACAGCAGCGCGCGGTCAAAGCCGAGCCACTGCGCCAGCGCGTTTTCCAGCGACTGATGCGCGTCGCTGTAGCCGCTGACGTGGCCGGACGCGCCGCTTCCCACGCCATATGTCTGCGCGCCCTGTTGCCAGGCCGCGATGAGCGCCGGGTGCTGGCTTAAGCCCAGATAGTCGTTGCCGGAAAAGTTACGGTAGCGCACGCCCTGATGCACCAGCGCGCCGCCGGGCGCGGGTGTGCAGACGACGCGGCGGCGCAGGCTGTGGCTGGCTTCGCGCGCGCTCAGCGTTGCATCGATTCTCGCCTGCCAGGTCATACCGCCGCCGCGTTGTAGTATTGCTGGTTATCCGCGTCGCGCAGCGCGTGCTCCAGGCGTTCCTGCTGCTCGTTATCGCCCGCCAGCACCGCCGTCTGCTGCGGGTTGAGGCCCAGCTTGCGGAACAGTTGCAAATCTTTGTCCTCTTCCGGGTTCGGGGTGGTCAGCAGTTTGCAGCCGTAGAAAATCGAGTTGGCCCCCGCCATAAAGCACATCGCCTGGGTCTGCTCGTTCATCTGCTCGCGACCGGCGGAGAGGCGCACGTAAGACGTCGGCATCATGATGCGCGCCACCGCGATAGTGCGGATGAAATCAAACGCGTCGACATCCTCGTTATCGGCAAGCGGCGTGCCCTTGACCTTCACCAGCATGTTGATCGGCACGCTTTCCGGCGGCGTCGGCAGGTTGGCGAGTTGCAGCAGCAGCCCGGCGCGGTCGGTGACGGTTTCGCCAAGCCCCACGATGCCGCCGGAACAGACCTTAATGCCCGCCTCGCGCACTTTCTCCAGCGTATCGAGACGCTCCTGATAGGTGCGCGTGGTGATGATGTTGCCGTAGAACTCCGGCGAGGTGTCGAGGTTGTGGTTGTAGTAATCGAGGCCCGCTTCGCCGAGGCGCTGCGCCTGATCGTCGCTCAGCGTGCCGAGCGTCATGCAGGTTTCCAGGCCCAGCGCTTTAACGCCCTGCACCATCTGCTCCAGGTACGGCATATCGCGGTCGTTCGGGTTTTTCCAGGCAGCGCCCATGCAGAAGCGCGTCGAACCCGCCGCTTTGGCCTTGCGCGCGGAATCGAGCACCTGCTCCACTTCCATCAGGCGCTCGGCCTCAAGGCCGGTTTTGTAACGTGCGCTCTGCGGGCAGTATTTGCAGTCTTCCGGGCAGGCGCCGGTTTTGATCGACAGCAGCGTGCTGACCTGCACCTGGCGCGGATCGAAGTGCTGGCGGTGCACCTGTTGCGCTTCAAACAGCAGATCCAGCAGCGGTTTTTCAAATAGTTCAGTGACTTGCGACAAAGTCCAGCGTGAAAGGTGAGCCATCGGGCGTCTCCAAAGGGTTTTATTTATCTGGGTTATGGATATACTCGTAAACCTAAATCTTTTTAAAATGGTTTACAAGTCATGTTAACACCCGCCGATCTCGCCTTCGATCGTGACCATATCTGGCACCCTTACACCTCCATGAGCGCGCCGCTGCCGGTCTACCCGGTGACGCACGCCGCCGGCTGCGAACTGCATCTGGCGAGCGGCGAACGGCTGGTGGATGGTATGTCGTCGTGGTGGGCCGCCATTCACGGCTATAACCATCCGCGCCTCAACGCGGCGATGAAAACCCAGATTGACGCGATGTCGCACGTCATGTTTGGCGGCATTACCCACCCCGCCGCAATAGCCCTGTGCCGCAAGCTGGTGGCGATGACCCCGGAGGATCTCGAGTGCGTATTTCTTGCCGACTCCGGCTCGGTGGCGGTGGAAGTGGCGATGAAAATGGCGTTGCAGTACTGGCATGCCCGCGGCGAGCCGCGCCAGCGCTTTCTGACCTTCCGCCACGGCTACCACGGCGACACCTTCGGCGCGATGTCGGTGTGCGATCCGGATAACTCGATGCACAGTCTCTGGAAGGGCTACCTGCCGGAAAACCTCTTCGCGCCTGCGCCGCAGAGCCGCTTTGACGGCGAGTGGGATGAGCGAGATCTCGCGCCATTCGCCCGCCTGCTGGCCGCGCACCGCCATGAGATAGCCGCGGTTATCCTGGAACCGATTGTGCAGGGCGCAGGCGGCATGCGGATGTATCACCCGGAGTGGCTTAAGCGCATCCGCCGCATGTGCGATCGCGAAGGGATTTTGCTTATCGCCGATGAGATAGCGACCGGCTTTGGCCGCACCGGCAGGCTGTTCGCCTGCGAGCACGCGGGCGTGACGCCGGATATTCTCTGTCTTGGCAAGGCGCTGACCGGCGGCACGATGACGCTTTCCGCCACCCTCACCACGCGGCATGTCGCCGAAACTATCAGCAACGGCGAGGCGGGCTGTTTTATGCATGGCCCGACGTTTATGGGCAATCCGCTCGCCTGCGCAGTGGCGGCCGAGAGCCTGGCGCTGCTGGAAACCGGCGAGTGGCGCGCGCAGGTCGCGGCCATTGAGCAGCAACTGCGCGATGAGCTGACGCCGTGTCGTGAGCTGCCGCAGGTCGCCGATGTGCGCGTGCTCGGCGCTATCGGCGTCGTGGAAACCACCGCGCCGGTCGAGATGGCCGCGCTTCAGCGCTTTTTCGTGGAACAGGGCGTCTGGGTGCGCCCGTTTGGCCGCCTGATTTACCTGATGCCGCCCTATATCATCACGCCTGAACAGCTCACGCAGCTTACCCGCGCGGTGTGCGAGGCCGTGAAAAACCCGCCGTTTTTCAGACAGTGAGCGCCCGGCAAGCCGTGAGGGATGCACTACACTTTCAGGATTTGCGATAAACAACCAGGAGAGCGCGATGAAGATTCTGATGGTACTGACTTCCCACGACAAACTGGGTGATACCGGGAAAAAGACCGGCTTCTGGCTGGAAGAGTTTGCGGCGCCTTACTTTGTGTTTCGCGACGCGGGGATCGACGTGACGCTCGCCACGCCGCAGGGCGGCCAGCCGCCGCTCGATCCGAAAAGCGACGAGCCGGATGCGCAGACCGCCGACACCCGACGTTTTCGTGAAGATCCTGAGGCCCAGGCGGCGCTGGCGAATACCGCGCGGCTTGATGAAATCAACGCCGACGAGTATGACGCGCTGTTTTATCCGGGCGGCCACGGCCCGCTGTGGGATCTCGCCGATCACCCGATTTCCATCGCGCTTATCGAACACTACTGGGGCAGCGGCAAGCCGGTCGCGACGGTGTGCCACGCGCCGGGCGTGTTGCGTCATGTGAAAAAGCCCGACGGCAGCCCGTTGGTGGAAGGCAAACGCGTCACCGGCTTTACCAACAGCGAAGAAGAGGCGGTCGGGCTGACAAATGTCGTGCCGTTCCTCGTGGAAGATGCGCTCAAGGAGGCGGGCGGCCAGTTTGAGCGCACCGATGACTGGGGCGTGCATGTGGTCGTTGACGGGCATCTGGTGACCGGCCAGAACCCGGCCTCTTCCGCGGCGACTGCCGAAGCGCTGTTAAAATTGCTTCATCTGTAAGCGGGGAAACGGCATGAAGTTAATCAGTGTGAATTTTAACGACGGGGATAAACTCCCCGCCCGCCACGTGTTTAACGGCATGGGCTACGAGGGCGATAATATTTCACCCCATCTCACCTGGGATGAGGTGCCGCCCGGCACGAAAAGTTTTGTGGTGACCTGTTACGATCCTGACGCGCCTACCGGCTCCGGCTGGTGGCACTGGATCGTTGCGAATCTGCCCGCCGATACCCGTGTGCTGCCGCAGGGCGCAGGGTCTGGCCAGGCGGAACTGCCGGACGGCGCTATCCAGACGCGCACCGATTTTGGCACCGCTGGCTATGGGGGCGCGGCCCCGCCAAAAGGGGAAACACACCGCTATATTTTCACGGTGCATGCGCTGGATGTGGAGCGCATCGACGTTGATGAAAACGCCAGCGGCGCGATGGTCGGGTTTAATGTGCACTTCCACCGGCTCGCCAGCGCCTCGCTGACGGCGCATTACATCTGAATCATTTTGAAGCCGGTTATCACAATCGGCTTCCCGTTTCGCTCAACTTAGTATAAAAAAGCAGGCTCTTGTGCGTTCCCCCATTTTAAACAGGCTTAGCAAGGAGCAACCCTTGAACACATTTTCGGTTTCCCGTCTGGCGCTGGCGTTCGCTTTTGGCGTGACACTGACTGCATGCAGCTCAACGCCACCGGACCAACGTCCTTCTGAACAACGCGCGCCGGGTACGTCGGCTCGCCCGGTGCTGTCTGCGGATGAAGCGAAAAATTTCGTCCCGGCCCGCTATTTCTCCAATGTCGATCCGAATGCCGCGCCGTGGGCGCCCTCCCCGATTCGACTGCCTGAAAAAGCGGACTTTGTGGTCGGCCAGGCGGGCGAGCAGGGCGTGACCCACACCAGCATTCAGGCGGCCGTTGACGCCGCTATTGCGCGCCACGCGACGGCACGTCAGTACATCGCTGTGCTCCCCGGCACCTATGAAGGCACCGTTTACGTGCCTGCGGCACCGGGCAGCGTGACGATTTACGGCACCGGCGAAAAACCGCTGGATGTGAAAATCAGCGCCGCGCTGGACAGCGAAATGGATGCCAACACCTGGCGTCGTACCGTGAACCCGTCCGGCAAATATATGCCCGGCAAACCGGCCTGGTATATGTTCGATAACTGCCAGAACCGCCGCAACGGCACCGTCGGCCTGATGTGTTCCGCGGTGTTCTGGTCGCAGAATAATGGCCTGCAACTGCAAAACCTGACCATCGAAAACAGCCTCGGCGACGCCGCAGGCGAAGGTCAGCACCAGGGTGTCGCGCTGCGTACCGATGGCGACCGCGTGCAGATCAACAAAGTGAATGTCCTGGGCCGCCAGAATCCGTTCCTGGTGACCAACAGCGATATCCGCAACCGCTTCACGCCGGATCGTCTGACCCGCACGCAGGTGACGAACAGCTACGTGGAAGGCGATGTGGATCTGGTCGCGGGCCGCAGCGCGGTAGTGTTTGATAACACCGAATTCCGCGTGGTGAACACACGTACCCAGAAAGAAGGTTATGTGTTTGCGCCAGCGACCATGCCGAACTTCTATTACGGCTTCCTCGCCGTGAACAGCCGCTTTGTGGCGGCAGGTGAAGGCGTGGCGCAGCTTGGCCGCGCATGGGATATGGACGCGAGCGCCAATGGTTATACCCCAGGCCAGACGCCGAACGGTCAGGTGGTTATCCGCGACAGCGTGATTGACGCCGGTTTCAACACCGCGCAGCCGTGGGGCACCGCGCTCGGTTCACAGCGTCCGTTCACCGGCAACACCGGCGCGCAGGACGATAAAGGCAATATCCAGCGCGATCTGAACGATGCGAACGCCAACCGTCTGTGGGAATACAACAACCGCGGACTGGGCAGCAAAGTGGTTGCCGAACCGAAAAAGTAATCGCCCGGCATTAACGGACGTCAGAAAAAAGGGGGAGCAATCCCCCTTTTTCTTTGCCTGTTTGTTGACGCAAGGCAATCGCCTGACGGCGGCGGTCCGTATGATTAAAGCGTTGAGAACAACAGACGTGCAGGGTGGCTCACCACCGCCCATAAAAAACCTCGCCGCGGCGAGGTTTTTTATTTTTACGCGTCGAAGGCGTTAATGACGACCCACATCGGGCCCTGTCCTACTGCGTAACGGCCTTTCTCCGCGAGCAGCCCCTGCTCGCCTTCAATGCCGTAAACCGCAATGTGATGCGATTTCTGGCCGGCGGCAATCAGATACTGCCCGCTGTTGTCGATGTTGAAGCCGCGCGGCTGGGTTTCGGTTGGCTGGTGCCCCTGCACCGCCAGGACGCTGCCATCTTCAGAAACGGTGAAGACCGTAATGACGCTCGCGGTGCGGTCACAGGCGTAGAGATGACGGCCATCCGGCGTAATGTGAATATCCGCCGCCCAGCGGGTGTCGGAGAAATCGGCCGGCATCATATCCAGCGTCTGCACGCATTCAATGTTGCCGTGCGGATCGCTCAGCGCCCACACATCCACCGAGCTGTTCAGCTCATTCACACAGTAGGCGAACGGCTTGCTCGGGTGGAAGACCATATGGCGCGGCCCGGCGCCCGCGACGGTGGTGACTTCCGCTGGCGTTTGCGGCTCAAGGTGGCCATCGTCGGTCAGCGTAAACAGGCAGATGCGATCCTGCTTCAGCGCAGGCACCCACAGCGTGCGGTTATCCGGGGAGATATTCGCGGAGTGGCAGCCTTCCAGCCCTTCTACCACAGTGACGGTCTCGCCCGGCAGGCCGTCGTTCAGGCGCACCACGCTCACGCTGCCTGCGTTATAGGAGCCGCTGAACAGGAAACGACCGGTATGATCGGTCGAAATGTGCGTCGGGCTGCCCGGCAGCGGCGCTTCGCCCGCCTCGCTGAGCGTGCCGTCATGTGCGGCGATGCGATACGCGATAATGCGAAACTCCGGGCGCACGCCAACATAGAGGAAACGCTTGTCAGGACTGATGACCATCGGCTGAACCTGCCCTGGCGCATCCACCACCTGCAACAGCGTCAGCGTGCCCTGCGGCTCCAGACGCCAGACGTGGATCTGCTGGCTCTCCGGGCTTGCGGTATAAACGGTTTGTTTCATGAATACTCCTTGCTTCACTGAGCCTGAAAGACTGTTTCAAGGGTAGCGTGTTTTATCTTCCTGTGCCGACGCAGGCCTTGCGGGTTTTGCGCGACGTCTGTCGCGGTGTACCATCAACCGGATATTCTGACTGACGACTCTGGAAACCTGCATGACTTTTCGCGTAATCGCTCTCGACTTAGACGGCACATTGTTAACTGCTCAAAAAACCATCCTCCCGGAATCCCTCGACGCGCTGGCGCGCGCGAAAGCGGCCGGGCTGAAACCGGTGATCGTCACCGGGCGCCACCATAATGCCATCCACCCTTTTTATCAGGCACTGGCGCTCGATACACCTGCCATTTGTTGTAATGGCACTTATTTGTATGATTATCAAGCGGAAAAGGTCATTACGGCCGATCCGATGAGCCCGCAACAGGCTGAAGGGCTGCTGGAATTACTGAGCGACGCGGGAATCCCGGCGCTGATGTATATGGATGACGCGATGCTGTATGAACACGCCTGCGGCCATATCGAGCGCACCCAGAACTGGGCGCTGCGCCTGCCTGAAGCTCAGCGCCCGGTGTTCCGTCAGGTCGATTCGCTGCGCGAGGCGGCCCGCTCGGTGGAGAATATCTGGAAATTCGCGCTCACCGGGGAAGACATTCCGCGTCTGCAAAGCCTCGCGCTGACGATTGAGCGCGAGCTGGGCCTCGCCTGTGAGTGGTCATGGCACGATCAGGTGGATGTGGCCGCACCCGGCAACAGCAAAGGCAAACGCCTGGCGCAGTGGGTGGAATCGCAGGGATTATCGATGGATCAGGTGGTAGCCTTCGGGGATAACCATAACGACATCTCCATGCTGGAGCGCGCCGGGCTTGGCATCGCCATGGGCAACGCCGACGACATTGTGAAATCACACGCCGACAAAGTCATTGGCCCCAATAACGAGGCCAGCATTGCCGACGCGCTGCGTCAGTGGGTGCTTTAAGTCGTTATCGAGACGCTTTTTATCTGGGCGTAGAGCCACAGGCCGGGCTTGATGGCCAGTTCATCGCGCGCCCACGGGCTGATGCGCGCCCAGAGGGTGCGCGAGCCTACCTCCAGTTGCACTTCCACCTGCCCGTTGTCGTCGTAACACTGCGCCACACGGGCGCGCAGAATGTTGCGGATGCTGCTTTGCAGCGGCGGCTGTAACACCAGCGACACGTCAGACGCCTGAATGCGAATGCGCAGCGCCGTCTGAAGCGGCTTTTCGATACGGTTAACCCACAGGTGCTGATCGCCCAGCGCCAGCGCCGTCATCGCGTAATGCGGATGATGCTCAAGCACCGTGACTTTCAGCACGCTGCTCTGCTGCTCCGGCGGCAGCCAGGGGTGCATCACGCTGCTGCCCCAGATATCCTCCAGGCTACCGAACGCTTTCACCTCGCCCTGCTCCAGCACCAGCACTTTATCGGCCAGATGCAGGATCTCCTCCAGCGAATGGCTGACATAGAGCATGGGGATATTGATTTCGCGCGCCAGTCGTTGCAGGTACGGCAGCAGCTCGCGCTTGCGCGGCACGTCGAGCGAGGCGAGCGGTTCGTCAAGCAGCAGCAATTCCGGCGCCGTCAGCAGCGCCCGGCCAATCGCCACGCGCTGTTTTTCACCGCCCGAGAGGGTCCCCGGCAAACGGTCGAGCAGCGGCTCGATGCCGAGCAGCGTCACCAGTTTGTCAAACTGCGCCGCCATCTCTTTCGCCATGCCATATTTCAGGTTGCCGCGCACGTTGTAGTGCGGGAAGAGCCGCGCATCCTGAAAGACATAACCGACGCGGCGTTTTTCCGGCGGCAGAAAAGTGTCGGTTTCGGTGTCGCTCAGCACGCGATCGTTTAAGACGATGCGCCCGTGCTGCGGGCGGGTCAGGCCGCTAATGGCGTTAATCAGCGAGGTTTTGCCCGCGCCCGACACGCCAAACACGGCGGTAATGCCGCTCCCCGGCAGAGTTTCGTTAACCGTCAGGCGATGCTTGCCGAGCACCTGGGTGAAATTGAGTTCCAGCATCAGGATGCCCCCAGACGGCGGCGGCTCTGGCGCGCCAGCCATTCAGAAAACATCAGCGAGCAGAGCGCCAGCACAATGGCGATAACGCACAGGCGCGCGGCGGCACCCTCGCCGCCCGGCGTCTGGATAAGCGTATACATCGCCGACGGCAGCGTGCGGGTTTCGCCAGGAATATTGGAAACAAAGGTAATGGTCGCGCCGAACTCACCGAGCGAGCGGGCAAAGGCCAGCACGGTGCCGACGATAATGCCGGGCAGCATCAGGGGCAGCGTGATAGTGAAAAAGACGCGCCAGCGGCCGGCACCGAGCGTACGGGCCGCGGCCTCAAGACGGATATCGACCGCCTCCAGCGAAAGGCGAATGGCGCGCACCATCAGCGGAAACGCCATCACCGCCGAGGCGAGCACCGCCCCGCGCCAGGTAAACGCGAGCGTGATGCCGAAGAGATCGTAAAGCCATTCGCCTATCAGACCGCGACGGCCAAACACCACCAGCAGCAGATAACCGACCACTACGGGCGGCAGCACCAGCGGCAGATGAACCACGCCGTCCAGAAGCGTTTTGCCCGGGAAGGTGCAGCGCACCAGCACCCAGGCGAGAAGAACCCCGAAGGGCAAACTGATAACTACCGCAAGCGTAGAGACTTTGAGGCTAAGCAGTACCGCCTGCCATTCGGGTTCCGTCAACATCATTGGCTGGTTGTAAATCCGTATCGTTTAAACACTGCGGCAGCTTCCGGGCCTTGCAGATAGTGGTAAAACGCGCTGACCGTCGGGTTGTTATGCCCGTCGATGATCGCCAGCGGGTATTCCACTTTCTGATGGGAATCCTCCGGGAAGGTGCCAACCACTTTCACACCGTGGCTTGCCACGGCGTCAGAACCATACACGATGCCCAGCGGGGCTTCGTTGCGCTCCACCAGCGCCAGCGCGCCGCGCACATCTTCCGACGGCGCGAGTTGCACAGAGAGCGTCTCCCACGCGCCGAGTTTTTGCAACGCCTCTTTGGCGTAAATCCCGGCCGGCACATGCGCCGGATCGCCCACCGCCAGACGGCCGCCTTTCAGCAGGCTTTTCCAGTCGGTGCTGCGGTTAATCACGATATCGCCCTGCGCGCTTTTTGCCGGTGCCATCACCACAAGACTATTGCCGAGCAGCGTTTTACGGCTCTGTGCGTCAATCGTTTTTTTATCAGCGGCGTAATCCATCCACTTCTGATCGGCGGAGATAAAAATATCCGCAGGTGCCCCCGCTTCAATCTGGCGCGCGAGCGTGGAAGAGGACGCGAACGACGAGACCACTTTCACCTGATGCCCTTTGGCATAGTCTTTAGCGATATCCTGCAGCGCGTTAGTCAGCGACGCGGCGGCGAACACCGTTACCGTGTTGTCCTGCGCCAGAGACGCGCCAACTGCGCCCGCGCTTAAGGTGACGCCGAGCGCCAGTTTTAACCACAATTTTGCCATGAGAGAGTCCTTACCGTTTCGTTATATATTAAATAATATAACGCTGCGGACAGGGTTTTCCCAGTAATTATCTATCGGCAAAAAAAGCGGCGGCTTGAGGGTTCAGAAAGGAAAACGCCCGGCAAAGCCGGGCGCGGGGGGGAATCAGCGGTGCTGTTTAGACTGGTCTTTGTGACCGATGCCGGAGAAGATATTGAACACTTCACCGAGGCCCCAGATTAACCCCAGGATCACGGCCATCACCACCGGCACCATAATCACGGCAAATGCCAGACTTTTCAACAACTCGAACATGGTTGCCTCCTGAAAACAGTAAACCGTCATTCTAGCGGCATTGGCACGAAACATCCTGCCCTTTTGTGCCATTTGCGCCAACCCGCCGCTTTCCTTCACAATAGTCTTTTGCCCGGCTGGAGGCCACCATGCAGGCCGATATTCTCCTTACGCTTAAACTGCACGACAAAATTTTTGCCGACCCGCGACGCATCCATCTGCTGAAACAGGTGGCGCTGACGGGCTCCATCAGTCAGGGCGCGAAACTCGCGGGCATCAGCTATAAAAGCGCGTGGGACGCCATCAACGAGATGAACCAGCTTGGCGATAAACTCCTGGTGGAACGCGCCACCGGCGGCAAAGGCGGCGGCGGCGCGCAGGTGACGCCTTACGGCGAGCGGCTTATCGCACTCTACGATTTGCTGGGGCAGATCCAGCAAAAGGCGTTTGACGCGCTTTCTGACGACGCGCTGCCGCTGGACAGCCTGCTGGCCGCCATCGCCCGCTTCTCGCTGCAAACCAGCGCCCGCAATCAGTGGTTCGGCGAAGTCGTCAGCCGCGACGCCTGCCCGGTTCAGGAAACTATTGAGATTGCACTCGCCGGGAGCGGCACGCGGATCAACGCCGCGGTCACTACGCAGAGCGCCGAGCGGCTGGCGCTTTCGCCGGGCAAAGAGGTGCTGGCGCTCGTTAAAGCGCCGTGGGTGCATCTCACCCGCGATCCGCAGGAGGCCGCCCATGCCGATAACCAGCTCGCCGGCACCATCAGCCATATCGCCCGTACCCCGCAGCACTGTGAAATTCTCCTGACGCTGCATGACGGGCAGACGCTCTGCGCCACGCTGACGCCGGAAGCCGCGCAGGCGTTAGACCCGCAGGAAGGCCTGCCGGTGACGGCCTGGTTTAACGCCGACAGCGTGATCGTCGCCACCCTCTGTTAGCACGCGACGTTGACATTGCGCCGTGAAAAACGTATCCCTGTGGTTTTGCGCTGCAAAAAATGGGATACGGGATGACAACGTTGCAAATTATGCAAGGCACGTTTCGCATTGGCGATACGCGCGCGCTTCATATTGAGGATCTGACCATCCAGGCGGGCGAAAGCTGGGCGTTTGTCGGCGCTAACGGCAGCGGGAAATCGTCCCTTGCGCGGACGCTGGCGGGCGAACTCATCACAGAAAAAGGCGAGCGCGTTTGTCACTTCTCCCGCATCGCCCTGCTCTCGTTTGAACAGTTGCAAAAGCTGGTCAGCGCCGAGTGGCAGCGTAATAACACCGATTTGCTAAGCCCCGATGAAGACGACACCGGGCGTACCACCGCGCAGATTATTCAGGATGAAATCCATGACCCGGCGCGCTGCGCGGCGCTGGCGGCGCGTTTCGGCATCGACGCGCTGCTGGCGCGGCGATTTAAATATCTCTCCACCGGCGAAACCCGCAAAACACTGCTCTGCCAGGCGCTGATGTCGCAGCCCGATTTACTGATCCTCGACGAGCCGTTTGATGGCCTCGACGTCGCCTCACGCGAACAGCTCGCGCAGCTGCTTGGCGAGCTGAATGCGCAGGGCCTGACGCTGGTGCTCATTCTGAACCGCTTTGATGAAATCCCCGATTTTGTGCAGCACGCGGGCGTGGTGGCGGACTGCACGCTGGTGGAGACAGGCGATAAAGCCACGCTCCTGAACCAGGCGTTAGTGGCGCAACTGGCTCACAGCGAGCGATTGTCGGGCGTGCAACTGCCGGAGGCGGACGCCCCCGCGGCGCGCCACACGCTCAATGCCAGCGAGCCGCGCATTGTGCTGCGCAACGGTGTGGTCTCGTATAACGACCGCCCGGTCCTCAACAACCTGAGCTGGACGGTGCGCCCCGGCGAACACTGGCAAATCGTCGGCCCCAACGGCGCGGGGAAATCGACGCTGTTAAGCCTCGTGACGGGAGACCATCCGCAGGGCTACAGCAATGACCTGACGCTCTTTGGCCGCCGTCGCGGCAGCGGCGAAACCATCTGGGATATCAAAAAGCATATCGGTTATGTGAGCAGCAGCCTGCATCTCGATTACCGCGTCAGCGCCTCGGTGCGCAGCGTGATCCTTTCCGGTTATTTCGACTCCATCGGCATTTATCAGGCCGTCTCGGACCGCCAGCAGCAGCTGACGCGCGAGTGGCTCGATATTCTCGGCATGGACGACGCCACCGCCGACGCGCCGTTTCACAGCCTCTCCTGGGGCCAGCAGCGGCTGGCGCTGATTGTACGCGCGCTGGTAAAACACCCGACGCTGCTGATCCTGGATGAGCCGTTGCAGGGACTCGACCCGCTGAACCGCCAGCTGGTGCGCCGTTTTGTGGATGTGTTGATTAGCGAAGGCGAAACGCAGCTGCTGTTTGTCTCGCACCACGCCGAAGACGCGCCGCAGTGCATGACCCACCGTTTAACCTTCATTCCTGACGGCGACAGCTACCGTTATCAGTTCGATACGCTGCGTTAACGCAGCGTTGTTACGCGGGCCGGGCGTTTCCCTGCCCGCGCCCCGCTGTCACTTTCAGATTACCTGCAAATGCGCGCTTCGCGTTTTGTTTTACAATGGCTTAGCGTTGTGAGCCAGATGAGTGAAAAGCAGTGTAAACGATTCCACTAATTTATCCCATGTCACACTTTTTAGCGCTCTGTTATGCTATGGTTAATACATACCATAAGCGTAATGGAGCCAAATATGCGAGTTCTGGTAACAGGTGGTAGCGGTTACATCGGAAGTCATACTTGTGTACAGCTGCTGCAAAACAATCACGATGTCGTCATTCTTGATAACCTCTGCAACAGCAAGCGCAGCGTTCTGCCGGTGATTGAGCGTCTGGGCGGTAAAGCCGCGACGTTTATCGATGGCGATATCCGCGATGAAGCGCTGCTGCGCGAGATTTTCCACGACTACGCCATCGACACGGTGATCCATTTCGCCGGTCTGAAGGCGGTCGGCGAATCCGTCGCGAAACCGCTGGAGTATTACGACAACAACGTCAACGGTACGCTGCGCCTGATCTCCGCGATGCGCGCTGCGGGCGTCACCAATTTTATTTTCAGCTCCTCCGCGACCGTTTACGGCGACCAGCCGAAAATCCCTTATGTCGAAAGTTTCCCGACCGGTACGCCGCAAAGCCCGTATGGCAAAAGCAAGCTGATGGTCGAGCAGATCCTGACCGACCTGCAAAAAGCCTGCCCGGAGTGGAGCATCGCGCTGCTGCGTTATTTCAATCCGGTCGGCGCGCATCCGTCAGGCGATATGGGCGAAGATCCGCAGGGCATCCCGAACAACCTGATGCCGTATATCGCGCAGGTGGCGGTCGGTCGTCGTGAGTCGCTGGCGGTTTTCGGTAACGATTACCCGACCAAAGACGGCACCGGCGTACGCGACTATATCCACGTCATGGATCTCGCCGACGGCCACGTGGCCGCGATGCAGCAACTGGCCGATAAGCCGGGCGTGCATATCTACAACCTCGGCGCGGGCGTCGGCAGCAGCGTGCTGGATGTCGTGAACGCGTTCAGCAAAGCCTGCGGCAAGCCTATCAATTATCATTTCGCGCCGCGCCGCGACGGCGACCTGCCCGCGTACTGGGCGGACGCCACTAAAGCAGACCAGGATCTGAACTGGCGCGTGACGCGTTCATTACAGGAAATGGCGGACGACACCTGGCGCTGGCAGTCACGTCATCCCCAAGGTTATCCCGATTAAAGGAAGTCAGATGGAACAGTTTAACCCCGTGGATCATCCGCACCGTCGTTATAACCCGCTGACCGGACAATGGATTCTGGTTTCGCCGCATCGCGCCAAGCGCCCCTGGCAGGGGGCGCAGGAGACGCCTGCGAAACAGACGCTGCCGCAGCACGATCCCGATTGTTTTCTCTGCCCCGGCAACACGCGTGTCACCGGGGATAAAAACCCGCAGTACACCGGCACCTATGTGTTTACCAACGATTTCGCCGCGCTGATGACCGATACGCCGGACGCGCCGCAAAGCGCCGATCCGCTGATGCGTCTTGAGAGCGCCCGCGGCACCAGCCGCGTGATTTGCTTCTCGCCGGATCACAGCAAAACGCTGCCGGAGCTGACGCTGCCCGCGCTCGAAGAAGTGGTGAATACGTGGCAGACGCAGACCGCCGAGCTGGGCAAAACCTACCCGTGGGTACAGGTGTTTGAAAACAAAGGCGCGGCGATGGGCTGCTCCAACCCGCATCCGCACGGTCAGATCTGGGCCAACAGCTTCCTGCCGAATGAAGCCGAGCGTGAAGACAGGCTGCAGCGCGACTATTTCGAACAGCAAGGCTCGCCGATGCTGGTGGATTACGCCCAGCGTGAACTGGCAGACGGCAGCCGCACCGTGGTGGAAACCGAACACTGGCTGGCGGTAGTGCCGTACTGGGCGGCCTGGCCGTTTGAAACGCTGCTGCTGCCGAAAACGCACATTCTGCGCATGACCGATCTGACTGACGCGCAGCGCAGCTGCCTTGCGGTGGCGCTGAAAAAACTCACCAGCCGCTACGACAACCTGTTCCAGACCTCGTTCCCCTACTCGATGGGCTGGCACGGCGCGCCGTTCAATGGTGAAGAGAACACGCACTGGCAGCTTCACGCCCACTTCTACCCGCCGCTGCTGCGCAGCGCCACGGTCCGTAAATTTATGGTGGGGTATGAAATGCTGGCGGAAACCCAGCGTGATTTAACCGCCGAACAGGCGGCAGAGCGCCTGCGCGCCGTCAGCGACGTCCACTTTCGCGAATCCGGAGAATAACAATGAGCCTGAAAGAAAAGACACACGCCCTGTTTGCCGAAAAATTCGGCTACCCTGCCACCACTCACATTCAGGCACCGGGCCGCGTTAACCTTATTGGCGAGCACACCGACTATAACGACGGTTTCGTGCTGCCGTGCGCTATCGATTACCAGACGGTGATCAGCTGCGCGAAGCGTGACGACCGCCGCGTGCGCGTCGTTGCTGCCGATTACGATAACCAAACCGATGAGTTTTCTCTTGATGAGCCGATCCTGACGCACGACAGCCAGCAGTGGTCGAACTATGTGCGCGGCGTGGTGAAGCATCTGCAACAGCGCGACCCTGGCTTCGGCGGTGCCGATCTGGTGATCAGCGGCAACGTGCCACAGGGCGCGGGCTTAAGCTCTTCCGCGTCGCTGGAAGTGGCGGTTGGCACCGTGTTCCGCCACCTCTATCACCTTTCGCTCGACGGCGCGCAGATCGCTCTGAACGGCCAGGAAGCGGAAAACCAGTTCGTCGGCTGCAATTGCGGCATCATGGATCAGCTGATTTCCGCGCTGGGCAAAAAAGACCATGCGCTGCTCATCGATTGTCGCAGCCTTGGCACCAAAGCCGTGCCGATGCCGCAGGGCGTCGCGGTCGTTATTATCAACAGTAATTTCAAACGCACGCTGGTCGGCAGCGAGTACAACACGCGCCGTGAGCAGTGCGAAACCGGCGCGCGTTTCTTCACGCAAAAAGCGCTGCGCGACGTGAGCCTGGATCAGTTTAACGCCGTGGCGCATGAGCTTGACCCGATTGTGGCTAAACGCGTGCGCCATGTGCTGACTGAAAACGCCCGTACCGTCGAAGCGGCTGACGCGCTGGCGAAAGGCGATCTGACACGCATGGGCGAACTGATGGCGGAATCTCACGCCTCGATGCGCGACGACTTTGAAATTACCGTTCCGCAGATCGATACTCTGGTGGAGATTGTGAAATCGGTTATCGGTGACAAAGGCGGCGTGCGCATGACGGGCGGCGGCTTTGGCGGCTGCGTCGTGGCGCTGGTGCCGGAAGCTATCGTGCCGGAAGTGCAGGCCGCTGTGGAAGCGCAATATGAAGCGCGCACCGGTATTAAAGAAACGTTTTACGTGTGCAAACCTTCAGAAGGAGCAGGTCTGTGCTAAAAGAGACGCCACAACTGGCCCCGGATGGCCAGCCGTATCGTATCTCCACCCTGCGCAACGCGGCAGGGATGGTCGTCACCGTGATGGACTGGGGCGCGACGCTGCTGTCGGCCCGCGTCCCGATGAAAGACGCCAGCGTGCGCGAAACGCTGCTGGGCTGCCCGAGCCCGGAAATCTGGCTGGAGCAGACCGCGTTTCTCGGCGCGTCGGTGGGCCGTTACGCCAACCGCATCGCGCAGTCACGCTTTACGCTCGATGGCGAGACGTATTCTCTTACGCCAAGCCAGGGCGAAAACCAGCTGCACGGCGGCCCGGAAGGGTTCGACAAACGCCGCTGGCGCATTGTGCGCCAGAACGGACAGGAAGTGCTTTATACGCTGGATTCGCAGGATGGCGACCAGGGTTATCCCGGCGAGCTGCGCGCCACCGCGCATTTCCGCCTGACCGACGATAACCGCATCAGCATTGAATACCGCGCCCGCGTGGATAAACCGTGCCCGGTCAATCTCACGAACCATGCCTATTTCAACCTGGACGGCGAGCAGAACGACGTGCGCGACCATCGCCTGCAACTCTTCGCCGAACGCTATCTGCCGGTTGATGAGCAGGGCATTCCGCGTGAGGGGCTGGCGGACGTGGCGGGAACCGGTTTTGATTTCCGCGAGCCGAAAAAAATCGCGCAGGATTTCCTGAAAGATGAAGGCCAGCAGCGCGTAAAAGGCTATGACCACGCCTGGCTGCTGGACGCGAAAGGCGATGTGAACCAGCCGGCGGCGCATGTCTGGTCGAGCGATGAAAAGCTCAAAATGACGGTCTATACCACCGCCCCTGCGTTGCAGTTCTACTCTGGCAACTATCTGGAAGGCACGCCTGCGCGCGAGCAGGGTACGTACAGCGCCTGGCAAGGGCTGGCGCTGGAGAGTGAATTCCTGCCGGACAGCCCTAATCACCCGGAATGGCCGCAGCCGGACTGCATTCTGCGCCCGGACCAGGAATACCAGAGCATCACGCAGTATCACTTTATTCCTCAGTAATCTTCAGCCCTCTTTCAAAGAGGGCTTTTTTTCGCCATTTTGCTGCTATTGCCGCCAGTTACTGACAAAAAAATCACGGCCCATTCACATGCGCCTTACACTGCACCGCTATTTTCGCTATGTTAAAGGTTTACGTTGCCGCTAACTTCAACACGGCAATATAATGATAACTGTTATCATTCAATCAGGCTTATGAAGGAGTAATACTATGGCTGTTACTAAGCTGGTTCTGGTTCGTCACGGTGAAAGCCAGTGGAACAACGAAAACCGCTTTACCGGTTGGTATGACGTTGACCTGTCTGAAAAAGGCGTCAGCGAAGCGAAAGCTGCGGGCAAGCTGCTGAAAGACGAAGGCTACAGCTTTGACTTTGCTTATACCTCCGTGCTGAAACGTGCCATCCACACGCTGTGGAACATCCTGGACGGGCTGGATCAGGCCTGGCTGCCGGTTGAAAAATCCTGGAAACTGAACGAGCGTCACTACGGTGCGCTGCAGGGTCTGAACAAAGCCGAAACCGCTGAAAAATACGGTGATGAGCAGGTGAAACAGTGGCGTCGCGGCTTCGCGGTGACTCCGCCGGCGCTGACCAAAGATGACGAGCGTTTCCCGGGCCACGATCCGCGTTACGCGAAACTGAGCGAGCAGGAGCTGCCGCTGACCGAGAGCCTGGCGCTGACCATCGATCGCGTTATTCCTTACTGGAATGAAACCATTCTGCCGCGCCTGAAAAGCGGTGAGCGCGTGATTATCGCCGCTCACGGTAACTCCCTGCGTGCGCTGGTGAAATACCTGGATAACATGAGCGAAGAAGAGATTCTTGAGCTGAACATCCCGACCGGCGTACCGCTGGTGTATGAGTTTGACGAGAACTTCAAACCGATTAAACACTACTATCTGGGCAATGCTGACGAGATCGCAGCGAAAGCGGCGGCTGTCGCAAACCAGGGTAAAGCGAAGTAATTCGCAACCGTAAGGTGTGCAAAAGGCGTGGTGAAAACCACGCCTTTTTTATTGGCGGGGACGGTGGGAGGATATGACGGGTGCGCTTCGAGTGGGACGGCGGGTGCGCTTTGCTTACCCGCCCTACGATAACCGTATGATTCGTGCTGGACGGCGGGTGCTTGCGCTTACCCGCCCTACGATAGACGGATTATTCGTGCTGGACGGCGGGTGCGCTAACGCTTACCCGCCCTACTTCGGTGCCAGAGGTATGTAGGGTGGGTAAGCGTTAGCGCACCCACCTTTTGTCCCTGCATCTCAACCAGCGACTTAACCGCGACGCGCTTTCACGGCCTCGGCAAGCTGGCGCAGGATAGCGTCGGTATCTTCCCAGCCGATGCAGGCGTCGGTCACGCTCTTGCCATACACCAGCGACTCGCCGCTCTCCAGGCTCTGGTTGCCTTCCACCAGATGACTTTCAATCATTACGCCCATAATGGCGCTTTCGCCGCCGGCGATTTGCGCGCAGACATCCGCGCCGACGTCCATCTGCTTTTTAAACTGCTTGCTGGAGTTGGCATGGCTGAAATCGATCATCACCTGCGGCTTCAGACCCGCTTTCTCAAGACCGGTTTTCACCTCCGCCACATGCGCCGCGCTGTAGTTCGGCGTTTTACCGCCGCGCAGGATGATATGGCAATCGCTGTTACCGCTGGTGTTAACGATAGCCGAGTGGCCCCACTTGGTGACCGACAGGAAACAGTGCGGTGCGCTGGCGGCGTTGATGGCGTCAATCGCCACTTTGATAGTGCCATCGGTGCCGTTTTTAAAACCAACCGGACAGGAAAGCCCGGACGCCAGCTCACGATGCACCTGTGATTCGGTTGTACGCGCGCCGATAGCGCCCCAGCTCATTAAATCCGCCAGATACTGCGGCGTAATCATATCCAGGAACTCGCCCGCCGCCGGCAGGCCGGTGTCGTTGATATCCAGCAGCAATTTACGCGCAATCTTCAGTCCCTCGTTAATCTGGAAACTGTTATCCATGTGCGGATCGTTGATAAGCCCCTTCCAGCCCACCGTGGTACGCGGCTTCTCAAAATAGACGCGCATAACGATTTCCAGCTCATTCTTTAACGCCTTACGCAGCGGCAGCAGACGCGAGGCATACTCCTTCGCCGCCATCGGGTCGTGAATAGAACACGGGCCAATCACCACCAGCAGACGATCGTCGTCGCCATGCAGAATCTGATGAATCGCCTGGCGCGCCGCAGAAACCGTCTCGGCAGCCTTTTCAGTAGCGGGAAATTTTTCCAGGAGTGCGACAGGTGGGAGTAACTCGTTGATGCCATTGATGCGTAAATCGTCGTTCTGATAAGTCATGATGGTTCCAGGAGGCCCTGCAGTTTTATGGGAAAGCAATCCCCTCAATCTATCTTGTCGCGCCAGTAGTGTAAACACGCATTTACACTTCGCACAGAAAATTCCTGGAAGTTAACTTAAAAACGCCAGAAAGTAGCGTAAAGAGAGATCCAGTCTACACTTTTTAATTGTTAGCACTCTGTTTTATACATTTTACCGAATCACCTGCTGCCTTTCGGCGATGGTGTGGTTTTTTCGACCGCAACACACACGCTGATCAACTTTTTCGCAGTGCACTGTTGGAAGAAGTTATCCAGCAATAACGACCAGAACAGGAGCATGACTATGAAACTGAATAAACTGACTTCACTCTTTCTGACCGCCACTCTGACTCTGGCCAGCGGCGCGGCGCTTGCCGCCGATTCCGGCTCATCGACTGGCGGCAGCGACACCGGCTCTGCAAACGCAGCCGCTAACGCAGGCCAGGTAGCGCCTGACGCCAAACAGAATGTCGCTCCGAACGGCGTGGATAACAGCAATATCAACACCTCCGGCACCAACTCCGCGAACAGCGGCGTGAATACCGGCACCGGTACGGCCACCGGCACCTCTTCCGGCACCGCGCACAGCACCAGCGGTGAAGCGGGCGCGACCGGCAGCAGCACATCCGGTACTACCGGTAGCGTACAGTGTACTGGCGACGCCTGCCCGAGCACGTCTGGCAGCACCTCCCAGTAATCGCATTTAACGCCTGAATGATAAAAGGAGAGCTTCGGCTCTCCTTTATTTTTGCTATTGTGGTAGCGCGCGGTGGCCGCGCAAATAACTGATATTGATAATCACAAAAATGTTGAGCGACACACGCTATGGCCCATTCCCATACCCATTCTCATTCACACGAGCCCCACGAGCACTCCCATAATCATTCCAACAGTAAACGCCTGCTGATTGCTTTCCTGATCACCGCCATTTTTATGGTACTGGAGATTGCCGGCGGCCTGCTTTCCGGTTCGCTGGCGCTGCTCGCCGACGCGGGCCACATGTTTACCGACGCCGCCGCGCTGCTGGTGGCGTTGATGGCGGTGCGTTTCGCACGCCGCAGCCCGAATGCGCGTCATACTTTTGGGCTGTTGCGTTTAACCACGCTTGCCGCGTTTGTGAACGCGCTGGCGTTGCTGGTGATCACGGTGATTATCGTCTGGGAGGCTGTCGCGCGTTTTATTACGCCTGAGCCTGTCGCGGGCGCGCCTATGCTCGGTATCGCCATTGCAGGACTGGTGGCGAATTTGCTGTCATTCTGGATTTTGCACCGCGGCAGCGACGAGAAAAACATGAACGTGCGCGCGGCGGCGCTGCATGTGCTTGGCGATCTGCTGGGTTCCGTCGGCGCGATTGTAGCGGCGGTGGTTATCCTCTGGACGGGCTGGACGCCTATCGACCCTATTCTCTCGATTCTGGTCTCATGCCTCGTGCTGCGCAGCGCCTGGCGGCTGCTTCAGGAGAGCATGAATGAACTACTGGAAGGCGCGCCCAGCGCGGTGGATGTCGATCAGCTGCGCCGCAGGCTGGTACGTGAAATCCCGGAAGCGCGAGATGTACATCATGTGCATCTGTGGCTGGTGGGGGAAAAGCCGGTGATGACGTTGCATGTGCAGGTGGTACCACCGCATGATTATGACGCGCTGATGGAGAGCATTCACGACTATCTGCGACACCACTATCAGATAGCGCATGCGACGGTACAGCTTGAGTACCAGTCGTGCAGCGTTAAAGACTGCGATTTGAATGCCGGGGACGTGACACCGCACGCCCACGGCCATTCACATTAATGAGACAGTGCGCGCGAGCCCCGCTCGTGCGCCGCTTTGATCCACATCCGGCTACCGTTGAGCGCAATGAACGTCAGGATCAGATACTCAAGCGACATCGCATAAACGCCCTGGCGCGCGAAAATCACCACGCTGATGACGTTAATGATGACCCACAGCAGCCAGTTTTCGACATATTTACGGGTCATCAGGATCATCGCCACCACAGACAGTACCGTCATGCAGGAATCCCAGAACGGGAAGGCGTCTGGCTGAAGCTGCGGCATAGCCACGTTAAGCCCAACCGCCTGCATGACCTGAACGGCGATGCGCGTCAGAAACGCAAATACCGGGTCAATCCACACCGTCATCATACCAATCGCCACCACGCAGACCGCCAGCCAGCCGAAGGCTTTCGGGCGTGGCAGCCAGCGGATGTGCAGAGCCGCCTGGTTGTCGCTGCTCTGGCGCGACCACGCGTACCAGCCGTAAATATTCGCCGCAAAGAAAAAGACCTGTAGCAGCAGGCTCGCATAGAGCTGGATCTGGAAGAAAATAATCGCAAACAGCGTGACGTTAATTAAACCGAACACATAGTTGACGATTTTCTCAAGGCTCGCCAGCCAGATGCACAGCAGGCCCGCGAGCGTGCCGATGGCTTCAATCCATGATAATGAGTACCCGCCCTCGCCGAGCGGAATATGCACCAGAATGTTTTGTACGCTAAAAAAATCCATATCTCCCCGAAGCGTAAAACCTTACGCGTTTCCTTTAACCGAAAGACGAAGTGTAGCCGCAAAATCCAGCATGCGGTTAAGCGGCGTTAACGCGGCTTCTCGCAGGCTGGCGTCAACATGAATCTCATGAGCCGCGCCGCCATGCTCAAGCGCCTCTGCGATGGCCTGAAGGCCATTCATCGCCATCCACGGACAGTGCGCGCAGCTGCGGCAGGTTGCGCCCTCGCCGGCGGTCGGTGCTTCAAGCAGCGTTTTTTCCGGGCACGCCTGCTGCATTTTGTAAAAAATACCGCGATCGGTCGCCACAATCAGCTGCGGATGCGGCAGCGTTTTCGCGGCGTTGATGAGCTGGCTCGTGGAGCCTACAGCATCGGCCATATCGACAATCGCCTGCGGGGACTCTGGATGCACCAGAACGGCGGCATCCGGATAGAGCGCCTTCATACGCGCCAGCGCCTGCGTCTTAAACTCATCATGTACGATGCAGGCGCCCTGCCAGCAGAGCACATCAGCACCCGTCTGTTTCTGCACGTAACGACCCAGATGCCGGTCAGGCGCCCAGATAATTTTCTCGCCAAGACTGTCGAGATGTTCAATCAACTCTACGGCGATGCTGGAGGTGACTACCCAGTCGGCGCGGGCTTTTACCGCCGCCGAGGTATTGGCGTAAACCACGACGGTGCGATCCGGGTGACTGTCGCAAAACGCAGCGAATTCCTCTTCCGGGCAGCCGAGATCCAGCGAGCACTCCGCCTGTAGCGTCGGCATCAGAATCGTTTTTTCGGGGCTTAAGATTTTGGCGGTTTCGCCCATAAAGCGCACGCCAGCAACCAGCAGCGTGGTGGCTGGGTGATTCGCGCCAAAACGCGCCATCTCAAGCGAGTCAGAAATACAGCCGCCCGTCTCTTCGGCCAGCGCCTGAATTTCCGGGTCAGTGTAGTAGTGCGCCACCATCACCGCATTGCGCTCCTTAAGGAGACGCTTAATTTTTTCGCGGTAAACGGCTTTCTCATCCGCACTCAGCGGCGCGGGCTTTGGCGGGAATGGATAAATTGCGGCTTCGGGATCGAACATTACACTCATTTGCACCATCTCGTTTTTTGCACTTAACTAAAGCCGCTTAACCGAGCCGTTAAAAGCCACCTGGCAGCTTCATTTGTTTTGTATGCTAAACAAGATAGCGGATTGACGGGGAAAAGTCACAGGAAAAGGTGGCGTGGGGGTGCGCGTAGCGCATCATCGGATGAAAGAGGTGAGCAAGCGTATGGCGGGAAGCATTTTACAGCATGCGGATGAAGTTACGTCTGAAAAGCAAAAAGGCGCCTTTAGGGCGCCTTTTTACACTGGTGGGTCGTGCAGGATGACTCGCTTCGCTCGCCCTTCGGGCCGTCGCCGCAAGCGGCTCCGTTGTCTCGCCATAAATGGCTCGACCCGAACCTGCTGCAGGTTCGAATCTTTCTTATGTTCAGATAAGCAAAAAGGCGCCTTTAGGGCGCCTTTTTACACTGGTGGGTCGTGCAGGATTCGAACCTGCGACCAATTGATTAAAAGTCAACTGCTCTACCAACTGAGCTAACGACCCCTTTCGGGAACTGCTTCTTTCAGAGGGAGGCATGGAAGATACTTGCTGCCTTGCAACGTTATCCTTCACACCTGTCTTTAACACCCACGATTTCAATGGTGGGTCGTGCAGGATTCGAACCTGCGACCAATTGATTAAAAGTCAACTGCTCTACCAACTGAGCTAACGACCCATTCGGGTGTTATCTGAAAGATTTACTGCTTTACCAACAAAAGCGTTGGTTGTCCGCGCATGTTTTAACATGAAGCGTTGGTGGGTCGTGCAGGATTCGAACCTGCGACCAATTGATTAAAAGTCAACTGCTCTACCAACTGAGCTAACGACCCGAGTGGTGGGTGATGACGGGATCGAACCGCCGACCCCCTCCTTGTAAGGGAGGTGCTCTCCCAGCTGAGCTAATCACCCGATACTACGCTGGTTTACTGCGTGTGGTCAGTCGTGGAGGGAATAACACTAACGAAGCGTTGCAACGTTGCCTTCACGATATCGCTCATTTAAACCACCTGAGCGAGTGGTGGGTCGTGCAGGATTCGAACCTGCGACCAATTGATTAAAAGTCAACTGCTCTACCAACTGAGCTAACGACCCACATTTTTTGCCACCGCGGGTTTGTTTCGTATCCCGTGGCAACGGCGGCATATATTACTGATTTAAGATTCTGACGCAACAAAAATTTCGAGGCAGATCACTTAACTGCTTACGTTTCATGCGGCAAGACCAGAAATAATACGTTATCTGGTCAAGCCGCATGCATTACATCGCATTCAAGCGTTTTTGCGCCTGCTTTGCACCATCGGTGCCGGGGTATTTGGAGATAACCTGCTGATAAACGGCCTTTGCTTTCGCGGTATCGCCTTTATCCTGCATGATTACGCCGACCTTATACATCGCATCTGCCGCTTTCGGTGATTTAGGATAGTTCTTCACCACAGAGGCAAAATAATACGCCGCGTCATCCTTCTTACCTTTGTTGTAATTCAGCTGGCCGAGCCAGTAATGGGCATTCGGCTGGTAAGTGGAATCCGGGTATTGCTTAATGAAATTGGAAAACGCGGTGATGGCTTCATCCTGACGGGCTTTATCCTGCACCAGCGCGATAGCTGCGTTGTAATCGGTATTGGCATCCCCGCTTTGCGTCGGTGCGCTGGCTGCGGGCGCGGAGGCATTCGCATCCGGTGTGGCTTGCGCCGCGCCGTTTTGCGCCTGATCGCCGCCCTGCGCCGCTGCCGCTCCGCCATTGCTATTTGTCAGACTGTCCATCTGCAGCAAAATCTGCTTTTGACGTTCCACAATCTGGTTAAGCTGATACTGATTTTCCTGAATCTGTCCGCGCAGGGAATCAATATCGGACTGGTTATCGGAGAGCTGCTGCTGAAGCTGGGTTAAAAGCTGACTATGAGCGTTGGAAATACGCTCGAGTTGAACGACACGGTCTTCGACCGAGCCTGAGCCGACATCACTGATTGGCGCCTGGGCATTAGCGGCCCAGGGGGCCGCTACGCCAACCAGTAACGACAGACCCAACAGGTGATGTCTGAAGTTACTGATCATGCAATTCTCTTAGTAAACCAGTACGGCGCGACGGTTTTTGGCATATGCCGCTTCGTCGTGACCCAGTACTGCAGGTTTTTCTTTACCGTAAGAAACGATGGAGATCTGGTCAGCAGAAACGCCTTTACCCTGCAGGTACATCTTAACGGCGTTAGCACGACGCTCGCCCAGGGAGATGTTGTACTCCGGGGTGCCGCGCTCATCCGCGTGACCTTCTACAGTCACTTTGTAAGACGGGTTGCTACGCAGGAAGTTAGCGTGCGCATCCAGCATTGCAGCGAAGTCAGAACGGATGTCGTACTTGTCCAGATCGAAGTAAACGATGTTGTTCTGCTGCAGCTGCTGCATCTGCAGACGCGCCTGCTCTTCAGAAGACATGTTGCCGCCGTTGCCGTTCATACCAGTGCCGGCACCCAGCATGCCTTCGCCGCTCTGGTCATTGCTGGCGTTCTTGTTAGAAGAACATGCCGCGATTGCCATAACAGGCAGAGCGATCATCAGCCCTTTCAGCACTTTGTTCAGTTGCATTTCTTTGATTCCTTTAGTAATCAATTAATTATTATTACAGATACGGCGACCAGGCAGGTGATTTTACCTGTCCATCAGTTGCCGGAAGACGCGCTTTGAAACGCCCATCTGTAGAAACCAGGTTCAGCACGGATCCCATCCCCTGAGAAGAGCTGTAGATAACCATAGTGCCGTTAGGTGCCAGACTTGGCGTTTCATCCAGGAACGTTGACGACAGCGTCTGTACGCCACCCGTTGCCAGATCCAGTTTAGCGATGTTCTGAGCGCCGCCATTGGAGCTCACCATCACCATAAATTTACCGTCAGAGCTGATGTCAGCGTCCTGGTTCTGAGAACCTTCCCAGGTCACACGCTGCGGCGCACCGCCGTTGATATTGACTTTATACACCTGCGGACGACCAGCCTGGTCAGAGGTATAGGCCAGCGTCTGGCTGTCCGGATACCAGGTCGGCTCGGTGTTGTTGCTGCGGCCATCAGTGACCTGACGGATCTGGCCGGAGCCGATATCCATTACGTACAGGTTCAGGCTGCCGGTTTTAGAGAGCGCGAAAGCCAGTTTGCTGCCGTCCGGCGAGAAAGCCGGCGCACCGTTGTGGCGCGGGAACGACGCAACCTGACGCACAGCGCCGTTTGCCAGCGTCTGGATAACCAGCGCAGAACGACCGCTTTCAAAGGTCACGTAAGCGAGTTTGCTGCCATCCGGCGACCATGCCGGAGACATCAGCGGCTGCGGAGAACGGTGAACAACGAACTGATTGTAGCCATCGTAGTCAGAGACGCGCAGTTCATACGGGAACTGACCACCGTTGGTCTGAACCACATAAGCGATACGGGTGCGGAAAGCGCCTTTGATGCCGGTCAGCTTTTCAAACACTTCGTCGCTCGCAGTATGGCCAGCATAACGCAGCCACTGCTTGTTCACTTTGTAGGAGTTTTGAGCAAGCACAGTACCCGGCGCGCCGCCGGTATCAACCAGCTGATACGCAACGGTATAGCTGCCGTCGCCGTTCGGCGTCACCTGCCCTACCACGACCGCGTCGATACCGAGCGCAGACCATGCCGCCGGTTGTACTTCCTGCGCGGAAGCAGGCTGTTGCGGCAGACGAGAGCGATCGAGCGGGTTGAACTTACCGCTGTTACGCAGATCCGCCGCCACGATGCCGCCGATATCTTCCGGCGCAGCGCCTGGACCCGCCCATTTAAACGGCACCACACCAATCGGACGCGCCGAGTCAACCCCCTGGGTTATCTCGATGCGTACTTCTGCGTGCAGCACCGCTGCCCACAGCATCAGAAAACTAAATGCTAAACGTAATGCCTGCTTCATCATATCTCCCTTATCTGGACGTCAAAGCCCACGATAATTTAGCAGAATGTTAACAAACTCAAAGATAGACAACCACATCGCACGCCGGCTTAAACCGGACAGTGAAGCCCGGTTTTACCGGAAATCACTGTGGTTTGAAAAGCAACGGCGCGTTTTTAAAGACTTCATAAACAGCCTGGCTTGGCGGTTTAGGAATCTTAGCCTGTCGGGCGGCGGAAATAGCTGCCTGGCAAAGCGCAGGATCGCCCCCTTCCGACTGGATATCCAGCAGTAAGCCGTCCGGTGCAAGTTTAATACGCAGCGTACAGGTTTTGCCTGAATACGATGACGCATCATAGAACTTGCTTTCAATGGCCGACTTTATCTGCGAGGCGTAGCCATTGATTTCAGCGCCGCTGGCACCGTTGTTCTTACTATTACCGCTTCCCGCCGGCGCTGCATTACTGCCTTTCGCCCCGCCGCCGGTTTTCGGCGCATTCTTACCTGAGCTGAGATCGCCAAGCAGATCGTCGACGCCTTCCGCCGCGGCCGCTTTCTCTGCCGCGGCTTTCGCGGCTGCAGCTTTCTTCGCCGCAGCTTTTTCAGCTGCCGCTTTCTTATCAGCAGCGGCTTTCTCGGCGGCAGCTTTTTCCGCGGCCGCTTTTTCCGCTGCAGCGGCTTTCTTCTCGGCCGCCGCTTTTTCTGCTGCCGCTTTCTCGGCCGCGGCCGCTTTTTCGGCTGCGGCTTTTTCGGCTGCGGCTTTCTTCGCAGCCTCGGCTGCCGCTTTCTTCTCGGCGTCCTGCTGCGCTTTTTTCGCCGCATCGGCGGCCGCTTTTTTCTCTGCCTCTTCCTGCGCTTTCTTCGCGGCGGCGGCGGCTTTAGCGGCCTCCTCCTGCGCTTTTTTCTGCGCGTCGGCGGCGGCTTTCTTCGCCGCCTCTTCCGCGGCTTTCGCCTGGGCGTCAGCTTTCGCTTTTGCGTCTGCTGCGGCTTTGGCTGCCGCCTCTTCCGCCTGCTTCTGTTGCTCCTGCGCGCGCTTCGCGGCTTCTTCAGCCTGTTTCTGCTGTTCCGCCTGCTGCTGCGCTTTCTCCTGTGCCTCAAGACGCTCCTGCTCAAGCTTTTTCAGGCGCTCCTGTTCGGCAGCCTGTTTCTCGCGCAGTTCTTCCTCCTGCTGCTGCGCCTGTTTCTCGCGCTGCTCGGCGGCTTGCTTAGCGCTTGCCTGCTGTTGCTGCTGGCGGTTGTACTGCTGCACTACCGCGCCGGGATCGACCATCACGGCGTCGATAGCCGATCCGCCGCCGCCGCCCGCCGCGTCTTCATTGATATGCTCATCGAACGAACTCCAGATCAGCAGTGCAATGAGCAATACATGCAGCACTACGGAAATGATGATCGCGCGTTTCAGCTTATCGTTTTGTTCGGTTGCCTTTGCCACTCTCGGTTTCCAAAACTTGTAGCCCTGTCAGGCGGTGGATCAGATAGGCTGCGTCATTAAGCCGACAGATTTTACGCCAGCCTGATGTAACAGGTTCAGCGCTTTAATAATCTCGTCGTAAGGAACCTCTTTGGCGCCACCGATTAAAAAGACCGTTTTCGGGTTCTCCTGCAGGCGACGCTGCGCCTCGGCAACAATTTGCTCGGCAGGCAGCTGATCCATACGGTCTTTTTCCACCACCACGCTGTACTGGCCCACGCCGGAGACTTCAATAATCACCGGCGGGTTGTCATTACTGCTGACGGTCTGGGAATCCGTGGCGTCCGGCAAATCCACTTCCACGCTCTGGGTGATGATGGGCGCTGTCGCCATAAAAATCAGCAGCAGTACCAGCAGCACGTCCAGCAGCGGGACGATGTTGATTTCAGATTTCAGATCACGACGACCACGTCCACGTGTTCTGGCCATGACTTACCCCTTGTTGCTTTCGCTGGTGCTAGTGCTGGTGAAAGCCTGGCGATGCAGGATAGCCGTGAACTCTTCCATAAAGTTGTCGTAATTCAGCTCCAGTTTGTTCACGCGCTGGTTCAGACGGTTGTAGGCCATTACCGCCGGGATCGCGGCAAACAGACCGATCGCCGTCGCGATAAGCGCTTCCGCGATACCCGGTGCCACCATTTGCAACGTCGCCTGCTTCACCGCGCCCAGCGCGATAAAGGCGTGCATTATCCCCCACACGGTGCCGAACAGACCGATGTACGGACTGATGGAACCTACTGTGCCGAGGAACGGGATATGCGTTTCGAGGGTTTCAAGCTCGCGATTCATTGAGATACGCATCGCACGCGAAGCCCCTTCGACAATCGCTTCCGGCGCATGGCTGTTGGCGCGATGCAGACGGGCGAACTCTTTAAAACCGGCGTAGAAGATCTGCTCGGAGCCGGAGAGGTTTTCGCGACGCCCCTGGCTCTCCTGATACAGGCGAGAGAGCTCAATGCCCGACCAGAATTTATCTTCAAAGGCTTCCGCTTCGCGCGACGCAGCATTGAGGATGCGCGTTCGTTGAATGATGATGGCCCAGGACGCGATTGAAAAACCAATCAAAATCAACATGATAAGTTTGACCAGAAGACTTGCCTTCAGGAACAAATCAAGGATATTCATGTCAGTCACTGCTTGAACTCCGCGACAATAGACTTGGGAAGCGCACGAGGCTTCATTAAGAGTGGATCAACGCAGACAATCAGCACCTCGGCTTCATTGAGGAGCTGGTTTTCCGCGTTAACAATCCGTTGCCTGAACACCATGGAGGTGCCACGCAGCGTTGTAATTTCGGTCTGGACTTCGAGCATATCGTCGAGTCGGGCAGGCGCAAGATATTCAAGCGACATCCTGCGAACCACAAAGGCTACTCGCTCCGCCAGTAAATCTTGCTGACTAAAGTGGTGGTGGCGCAGCATCTCTGTGCGTGCTCTTTCATAAAAGGCGACGTAACTGGCGTGGTAAACCACACCACCGGCGTCGGTGTCTTCGTAATAGACACGAACCGGCCATCGAAACAGCGTTGTGCTCACTCTACATCCCGGTAATGCAAATAAACGCTGCTACTATACGCAAGTGAATGTGGGTTTGGAATGGGGAGAAGTAAACGGAGAGTAAATATTTATGGGCTCCTGAAAGCCCATAGAAACAGAGGTGTTGCCGCGCTCAGGCGAAGAAAAAAATCAACCCGGCCAGCATCACCAGAAAGGCGATTAGCGGGCAGAAAATTCCCTGCCAGTGGACAGCGCGCAGACGAAAGCCCACGCCGTGAATCACACCCGCGCAGACGGCCCACATCAGGAACAAGCCCTGCCAGATTTCAAGGCCGCTGGTCTTCGCCGCGAAGCGCGACGGGTCCCAGAAGATGCAACCGGCCAGCACCAGCGCCATGATTAAGGAAAGAGCCCTTAACGGGCTCTTATCCATCAGCGCGTAAAGCGCGGTAATGAGGCGTTTCATCACGACTCGACTTTACCGGCTTTGGTCGCTTCGACGTGTTCCAGCGCCAGCGCGGTAATGATTCCGAAAGCACAGGCCAGAAGCGTTCCGAGAATCCAGGCGAAATACCACATAGTCAGCTCCTTATCAGTACAGAGAATGCGTGTTGCTTTCGATATGCTCTTTGGTGATACGACCAAACATTTTCCAGTAACACCAGGTGGTGTAGAGCAAAATAATCGGTACGAACACCGCGGCGACATAGGTCATTACGGTCAGCGTCAGCTGGCTGGAGGTCGCGTCCCACATCGTCAGGCTGGCGTTCAGCATAGTGCTGGACGGCATGATGAACGGGAACATCGCGATACCGGCAGTTAGGATAACGCAGGCCAGCGTCAGAGAAGAGAATACAAACGCCCAGGCGCCTTTCTCCAGGCGCGACGCCAGCACGGTCAGCAGCGGCAGCACCACGCCCAGCGCAGGGATCGCCCACAGTGCAGGCATGTGGTTAAAGTTAGTAAACCAGGCACCCGCCTGACGAACCACTTCTTTGTTCATCGGGTTAGACGCCGCACGCGGATCGATGGCGGACGTCACCACATAACCATCAATACCGTACATCACCCAGACGCCCGCCAGCACGAAGCAGACCATCATCACCAGGGCTGAGATCTGCGCGGTGGTGCGGGAACGCAGGTGCAGCTCGCCGGTGGTACGCATTTGCAGATAGGTCGCACCCTGAGTCAGGATCATCGCCACGCTCACAACACCTGCCAGCAAGCCAAACGGGTTCAGCAGCTGGAAAAAGTTACCGGTGTAGAACATGCCCTGATATTTATCGAAGTGGAACGGCACGCCCTGCAGCAGGTTGCCGAACGCCACGCCAATCACCAGCGGCGGCACAAAGCTACCGGCGAATACGCCCCAGTCCCACATGTTACGCCAGCGCATATCTTCAATCTTCGAGCGGTAGTCAAAGCCGACCGGACGGAAGAACAGCGAGGCGAGCACCAGGATCATCGCGACATAAAAACCAGAGAACGCGGCGGCATACACCAGCGGCCAGGCCGCGAACAGCGCGCCGCCTGCAGTGATAAGCCATACCTGGTTGCCGTCCCAGTGCGGCGCGATGGAGTTAATCATCACGCGGCGCTCGGTGTCGGTGCGCCCCAGGATGCGGGTCAGCATGCCGACCCCCATATCAAAGCCATCGGTAACCGCAAAACCAATCAGCAGAATGCCAACCAGCAGCCACCAGACCAAACGTAGTACTTCATAATCGATCATTTTACGTCTCCTCGCTTAGCGTGCCGGCTGAGAAGCCACAGTGGACTGCTCAAAGTGGTAGCGACCCGTTTTCAGGCTGCTCGGCCCCAGGCGGGCGAATTTGAACATCAGGAACAGTTCCGCCACCAGGAAGAGCGTGTACAGGCCGCAGATCAGCACCATAGAGAAGAGGATGTCGCCCGCAGACAGGTTAGAGTGCGCCACCGCGGTCGGCAGAACTTCACCGATAGCCCACGGCTGACGGCCATACTCCGCCACAAACCAGCCCGATTCCACCGCGATCCACGGCAGCGGAATACCGTAAAACGCCGCGCGCAGGAGCCATTTTTTATCGCCGATACGGTTGCGAATAACGGACCAGAAGGACGCACCGATAATCAGCAGCATCAGGATGCCGCACAGCACCATGATACGGAACGAGAAGTACAGCGGCGCCACGCTCGGAATAGAATCCTGCGTCGCTTTCTGGATCTGCGCTTCGGTCGCGTTAGCCACGTTATCGGTATAACGCTTCAGCAGCAGGCCATAACCGAGGTCTTTCTTCACGCTATTAAATTCGTCGCGAAGCGCCTGGTCGTTCGAGCCGGAACGCAGTTGCTCCAGCAGCGCGTAGGCTTTCATGCCGTTACGGATGCGCGCTTCGTGCTGCACCAGCAGATCTTTAAGACCAATCACCGGCGTATCCACAGAGCGGGTGGCGATAATACCAAGCGCGTAAGGGATCTGAATCGCGAAGCGGTTTTCCTGGGTTTTCTGATCCGGAATACCAAACAGCGTAAACGCGGCCGGTGCCGGCTGGGTTTCCCACTCGGCTTCGATAGCGGCTAGTTTGGTTTTCTGCACGTCACCCATTTCGTAGCCAGATTCGTCACCCAGTACGATAACGGAAAGCACCGCCGCCATGCCGAAGCTCGCCGCGATAGCGAAAGAGCGTTTGGCGAAGGCGAAATCGCGGCCTTTCAGCATGTACCATGCGCTGATGCCCAGAATGAACATCGCGCCGGTGCAGTAGCCTGCAGCCACCGTGTGAACGAATTTCACCTGCGCAACCGGGTTCAGCACCAGCTCGGAGAAGCTCACCATCTCCATACGCATGGTTTCGAAGTTGAAATCAGAAGCGATCGGGTTCTGCATCCAGCCGTTCGCCACCAGGATCCACAGTGCGGAGAGGTTGGAGCCCAGCGCCACCAGCCAGGTCACGGCCATGTGCTGCACTTTGCTCAGACGATCCCAGCCGAAGAAGAACAGGCCGACGAAGGTCGATTCAAGGAAGAATGCCATCAGGCCTTCGATAGCCAGCGGGGCACCGAAGATATCGCCTACATAGTGTGAATAGTAAGACCAGTTAGTCCCGAACTGGAACTCCATGGTCAAGCCGGTCGCCACGCCCAGTGCAAAGTTGATACCAAACAACTTGCCCCAGAACTTGGTCATGTCTTTATAGATTTGTTTACCAGAGAGGACGTAGACCGTTTCCATAATGGCCAGCAGGAACGCCATACCGAGCGTCAGCGGCACAAAAAGGAAGTGGTACATCGCGGTCAAGGCAAACTGTAAGCGCGACAGTTCGACTATATCTAACATCTTGACTCCTTGCTCCTCGCATGAAGACTTCGAGCGTGGCCCTTTTTAAAGCGCCACAACGCATGCCCCAATACCAATGACATTTGCTTCCGTCAGCCTTGCTTAAATCACTGCGTGTATTTGTGAAAAAGTAATGGCGAAAGGTTACAAATAAGTTAAAAGAATTCCAAATTGATTCGGCGAATATTTTACGCTGCAATCCAGGGATAATAAATAGATTTACCTATCCCTTTATTTGCGTTTTACGACGGCGATCAGTTTATACCTAAATCGCTGCCTGGACACCAGATTGATCATCCGCAATTTAGCGCCTTCTCACGCTTTTTTTCAAGCTAAAAACTTTGATTAAAATCAGTTTTTGTACCTATTGTTAATTATGTTTCAACCCGAATGGGTTAAGTGAAAATAATGTTAACGATAAGTATTTTTTTAACGTAGTGCGGGTTATAAAAGCGCTACCAATAATAAACCCACGTTATTTTAGTCAATCCTGACATGAGATATTAATCACACTTCCCTGTTAATATCGGCAGCAAAAAAGAATTCATGAGATCAGGAATGATAATTTTATTTCACAATTCTTTTACTAATTAGCCTTTTTACGGCGCACCAATAACATTGCTCTTTAGAAAATAAAAATGCCACTCACCGACAATCCTCACGTGGCGGCATAACAAAAGGTAATAAAGACGAAGCCATAACGTGGCGTTTCACAGAAGCGACGTTACACATTCGCAACGCATACTCACAGAGACAACGGATAAATCCCCTCCCCTGCCCGCTTTGTCGCACATAGCGACTGTCATGAAGGCCCACAACTGCATTAACCGGTACGACGATATAACGCCCTCCAGAACGCTAAAAAGCGCGTATCAGCGCTCGTTGCATCACGGTGAGATGCGTGAGTTTGAATACCACCGCAACGTCTTTAAAAGCGATGATTACCCGTTCACGCGGGCGGCGCGCCGCAGGCAATAAAAAAGGCTACCCTCACGAGTAGCCAACCATGTCGAATCTTATTATCGGGTGGTTTAGCCTCCCACCCATGAGGTAATACGTTTACTTCAGGATGGTTTTCAGCGCGTCGCCGATGTCCGCCAGGCTGCGCACAGTTTTCACGCCTGCCGCTTCCAGCGCCGCGAATTTCTCATCCGCCGTGCCTTTGCCGCCTGCGATGATCGCGCCCGCGTGGCCCATACGCTTGCCTTTCGGCGCGGTCACGCCTGCGATGTAGCCAACCACCGGTTTGGTGACGTGATCTTTAATATACGCCGCCGCTTCTTCTTCCGCGCTGCCGCCGATCTCGCCGATCATGACGATCGCTTCGGTCTGCGGATCTTCCTGGAACAGCTTCAGGATATCGATGAAGTTAGAGCCAGGAATCGGGTCGCCGCCGATACCGACGCAGGTTGACTGACCAAAACCATAATCGGTGGTCTGTTTAACCGCTTCGTAGGTCAGGGTGCCGGAGCGGGAAACAATCCCCACGCGGCCAGGCTGGTGGATGTGGCCCGGCATGATACCGATTTTGCACTCGCCAGGGGTGATAACGCCCGGGCAGTTCGGTCCGATCATGCGCACACCGGCTTCATCCAGCTTCACTTTCACCGTCAGCATATCCAGCGTCGGGATACCTTCGGTAATGGTGATGATGAGCTTAATGCCTGCGTCGATGGCTTCCAGAATGGAGTCTTTGCAGAACGGCGCCGGAACGTAGATAACGGACGCGGTCGCACCGGTCGCTTCTACCGCTTCGCGCACGGTGTTAAACACCGGCAGGCCCAGGTGCGTGGTGCCGCCTTTGCCCGGCGTTACGCCGCCAACCATCTGGGTGCCGTAAGCGATAGCCTGTTCAGAGTGAAATGTCCCCTGGCTGCCGGTAAAGCCCTGGCAGATAACTTTGGTGTTTTTATCGATCAGAATGGACATTATTTCCCCTCCACAGCAGCAACAACCTGCTGAGCTGCATCCGTCAGACTTTTCGCTGCAATAATATTCAGGCCGCTGTCGGCCAGTTTCTTCGCGCCCAGCTCGGCGTTGTTGCCTTCAAGACGCACGACAACCGGAACGTTGACGCCCACTTCCGCCACCGCGCCGATGATGCCGTCGGCAATCAGGTCGCAGCGCACGATGCCGCCGAAGATGTTAACCAGTACGGCTTTCACTTTGTCGTCAGACAGAATGATTTTGAACGCTTCGGTCACGCGCTCTTTGGTCGCGCCGCCGCCCACGTCCAGAAAGTTCGCCGGTTCGCCGCCGTGCAGCTTGACGATATCCATGGTGCCCATCGCGAGGCCTGCGCCGTTCACCATGCAACCGATGTTGCCGTCCAGCGCCACGTAGTTCAGTTCCCACTGCGCGGCCTGCGCTTCGCGCGGATCTTCCTGAGACTGGTCGCGCATTTCGCGCAGATCCGGCTGGCGGAACAGCGCGTTGCCGTCAGCGCCCAGTTTGCCGTCGAGGCAGATCAGGTCGCCCTGAGAGGTGATAACCAGCGGGTTGATTTCGATAAGCGCCAGATCGCGCTCCAGGAAAATGTTCGCCAGCCCCATAAACACTTTGGTGAACTGCTGAACCAGTTTCCCTTCAAGACCCAGTTTGAAGGCCAGCTCGCGTCCCTGATACGGCATCGGGCCGGTCAGCGGATCGATAGCGACTTTGTGGATCAGGTGCGGGGTTTCTTCCGCCACTTTTTCAATTTCCACGCCGCCTTCGGTAGAGGCCATGAACACCACGCGACGGGAGCCACGATCAACCACCGCGCCGAGGTAGAGTTCTTTCGCGATATCGGTTGCCGCTTCCACCAGGATCTGGTTAACCGGCTGGCCGTTGGCGTCCGTTTGGTAGGTCACCAGGCGTTTGCCCAGCCAGTGCTCGGCAAAGGCGCGAATCTCTTCTTTGCTCTTAACGACTTTTACACCGCCCGCTTTACCGCGGCCGCCTGCATGCACCTGGCATTTCACTACCCACGGGCCGGAGCCGATTTTAGAGGCGGCTTCTTCTGCTTCACGCGGAGTCGAGCAGGCATAACCTACCGGCGTCGGCAGGCCTGATCTGGCAAACAGCTGTTTCGCCTGATATTCGTGTAAGTTCATCTCTTCAGTCCATCAAGAAAAAGCGCATTCACGCTCGGAGTTCGAAATTGCCGCGCCTCGCGGCGCGACCATAAACACTACCTGAGGGCGGTCGGGCCGCCCTTGTGAAACTACACGTCCAGCAGCAGACGAGTCGGATCTTCCAGCAACTCTTTAATGGTCACCAGGAAACCTACCGATTCACGGCCGTCGATCAGACGGTGATCGTAGGAGAGCGCTAGGTACATCATCGGCAGGATCTCAACCTTGCCGTCCACCGCCATCGGGCGATCTTTAATGGCGTGCATGCCAAGGATCGCGCTCTGCGGCGGGTTGATGATAGGCGTGGACATCAGCGAGCCGAAAACGCCGCCGTTGGTAATGGTGAAGTTACCGCCGGTCAGGTCTTCCACGGTCAGTTTGCCGTCACGGCCTTTGACCGCCAGCTCTTTGATTTTCTTCTCGATGTCCGCCATACCCAGCACGTCCACATCACGCAGAACCGGGGTCACCAGGCCGCGCGGCGTAGAGACCGCCATGCTGACGTCGAAATAGTTGTGGTACACCACGTCGTCGCCATCGATGGACGCGTTCACTTCCGGGAAGCGTTTGAGCGCTTCAACAACCGCTTTCACGTAGAAAGACATAAAGCCCAGACGGATGCCGTGACGTTTTTCGAAGGCGTCGCCGTACTGCTTACGCAGATCCATAATCGGCTTCATGTTCACTTCGTTGAACGTGGTCAGCATCGCGGTGGAGTTTTTCGCTTCCAGCAGACGCTCGGCCACGCGTTTGCGCAGGCGGGTCATCGGCACGCGTTTTTCGCTGCGGGAACCGAGCTGCGGCTGCGGCGCGGCTGCGGCTTGTTCCGGCGCTTTGGCAGATTCGCTGCCATTCGCTTTCGCCAGATGTTTTTCCACATCTTCACGGGTCAGACGGCCACCGACGCCGGTGCCTTTGATGGCGGCCGCGTCCAGGTTGTGTTCGGCGAGCAGACGGCGAATAGCCGGGCTCAGCGCGTCGTTATTTTGTTCTTCGAGAGACGCCTGCTGGCGCTGCGCCGGGGTAGATTCGTTCGCTTCCGGTTTGGCGCTGCTCTCTTTGCCCGCGCTGTTGCCTTCGCGCAGGCGGCCCAGGATCTGGCGGGAGGTGACGGTGCTGCCTTCGTCTTCCAGTACCGCATCCAGAACGCCGTCAGCCGACGCCGGTACTTCCAGTACCACTTTGTCAGTTTCGATTTCTACCAGCACTTCATCGCGTTTCACCGCGTCGCCCGGCTTTTTATGCCAGGTGGCGACGGTTGCGTCAGCAACGGATTCAGGCAGGTCGGGAACAAGAATATCTACGCTACTCATTATTTATCCTTTAATTAATTGACGTTCAGCGCGTCATTAACCAGATCTTGTTGCTGTTTCTGGTGAACGGACATATACCCTACCGCCGGCGAGGCGGAGGCCGGGCGGCCTGCATAACGTAATGCAGAGCCAAACGGAATCACTTCACGAAGGTGGTGCTGGCTGCAATACCAGGCGCCCTGGTTGAGCGGCTCTTCCTGGCACCAGACGAAATCATGCACGTGCGCGAACGGCTTCAGCGCTTCCTGCACCGCGTTATGCGGGAACGGGTAGAGCTGTTCGATACGGACAATCGCCACATCCTTCTGATCATTCTTACGACGCTGTTCCAGCAGGTCGTAATACACCTTACCAGAACAGAGCACGACGCGTTTCACGCCCTGCGGATCAAGCTCATCAACTTCGCCGATAGCCGGCTGGAAGGCGCCGTTGGCCAGTTCTTCAAGGCTTGATACCGCCAGCGGGTGACGCAGCAGCGATTTCGGTGACATCACCACCAGCGGACGGCGCATACCGCGCAGCGCCTGGCGGCGCAGCATGTGATAAACCTGCGCCGGGGTCGACGGCACGCACACCTGCATGTTCTGCTCAGCGCAGAGTTGCAGATAACGCTCCAGACGCGCAGAGGAGTGCTCCGGGCCCTGACCTTCGTAGCCGTGCGGCAGCAGCATTACCAGACCGCACATACGGCCCCATTTCTGCTCGCCGGAGCTGATGAACTGGTCGATAACCACCTGCGCGCCGTTGGCGAAGTCACCGAACTGCGCTTCCCAAATGGTCAGCGTGCGCGGCTCTGCGGTCGCATAGCCATATTCGAACGCCAGTACCGCTTCTTCAGACAGTACGGAGTCCCAGACTTTGAACTGGCCCTGGCCGTTATGGATGTGTTGCAGCGGCACCCAGGTAGAACCGTTGGCCTGGTTATGCACCACGGCGTGACGGTGGAAGAAGGTGCCACGCCCGGAGTCTTCACCGGACAGGCGCACCGGAATGCCTTCATCGACCAGCGTCGCATAGGCCAGCGTTTCCGCCCCGCCCCAGTCGAACGGTTTCTCGCCGTTCGCCATCAGCTGACGGTCGCCGTAGATTTTCGCCACGCGTGACTGCATCTCGATGCCATCCGGCACGCTGCTGATGCGCTTCGCCAGTTCCTGTAAGCGCTTCATCTCCACTTTGTTCGGGTAGCTTTCGTCCCATTCGTGGTTGAGATACGGCGACCAGGTAAAGGAGTGCATATTCATCGGACGCCACTCTTTCACCACGCACTCGCCGGCATCCAGCGCGTCGCGGTAGAGATTGACCATTTCGGTCGCGTCTTCAAGCTTCGCCACGCCTTCCTGCTCCAGCTTGTCGGCGTAGATTTTGCGCGGGGTCGGGTGTTTTTTGATTTTCTGATACATCAGCGGCTGGGTGGCGCTCGGCTCATCGGCTTCGTTATGGCCGTGACGGCGGTAGCACACCAGGTCAATAAACACGTCGCGCTTAAAGGTGTTACGGAAATCCAGCGCGAGGCGGGTTACAAACGCAACCGCTTCCGGGTCGTCTGCATTGACGTGGAAAATCGGCGCCATGACCATTTTGCCGATGTCGGTGCAGTACGGTGTGGAACGGGCGTCAAGCGGGTTGGAGGTGGTGAAGCCCACCTGGTTGTTGATAACGATACGGACCGTACCGCCCACTTCGTAGCCGCGCGCTTTGGACATGTTCAGGGTTTCCTGAACCACGCCCTGTCCGGCAACCGCCGCGTCGCCGTGAATGGTAATCGGCAGCACTTTGTTGCTGCTCGGCTCGTCCAGACGGTCGAGACGCGCGCGCACTGAGCCCATCACCACCGGGCTGACAATCTCCAGGTGCGACGGGTTAAACGCCAGCGCCAGGTGGACCAGCCCGCCTTCGGTTTCGATATCCGACGAGAAGCCCATGTGATATTTCACATCGCCGGTGCCGAGGTGTTCTTTATGTTTACCGGCGAATTCGTCAAACAGATCCTGCGGTTTTTTACCGAGCACGTTGATAAGCACGTTCAGACGACCGCGGTGCGCCATACCCAGCACCACTTCGCGCGTGCCGCTCTTACCGGCGTGACGGATCATCTCTTTGAGCATCGGGATTAACGCATCGCCGCCTTCCAGCGAGAAGCGTTTCGCGCCAGGGAATTTCGCGCCCAGATAACGCTCCAGGCCTTCGGCGGCGGTCAGTTCGCTTAAGAAGCGTTTTTTCTCGTCCGCGCTAAAGCCCGCGTGGCCTGCGACCGATTCGATACGCTGCTGGATCCAGCGTTTCTCTTCCGTCGAGGTGATATGCATGTATTCCGCGCCGATGGAGCCGCAGTAAGTCTGCTTAAGCGCCTCGATGAGGTCGCCGAGCTTCATGGTCTCTTTGCCGAGCGCAAAAGAGCCTACGTTAAAGGTTTCCTGGAAATCGGCTTCGGTCAGATCGTGGAACGCAGGGTCCAGATCCGCGACGCGCTCCTGCTGCCACAGGCCCAGCGGATCGAGATTCGCGTGCTGGTGGCCACGGAAGCGATAGGCGTTAATAAGCTGCAGGACTTTAACCTGCTTCGCATTCGTGTCAGGGTCGGAAATCGAGGAAGAGTAACGTGAGGCATCCTTCGCCAGACGACGGAAATAATCACGCGTTTTTGAATGGAATTGATCCGGTTTCGCGCCGGTGCCAGGCAGTTGCTGGAACATAGAGCGCCAGTGGGCGTCCACTGAATCAGGATCGGTTAAGAAGTCTTCATAGAGCTGTTCTATCCAGCTCTGGTTAGAGCCAGAGAGGTAAGAAGAGTCCAGCCAGGCTTTCATTGCGCCGTTCTGCATCGTGATCCCTTAAGCATGTCTGCTTATTTCGCCGTAGAAACTACCACGTACAGTGTTGTACGTGCCGGGGTTCACCTGCGAGCTCTTGTTAGTGGGGCCCGCGAAGGAACCTTTAAAAACTGCCATTAATCTTCTTCGTTCAGGCTGCGACGTCGTTGGCTGCCTTCGCTTACCCCAGTCACATAGTTCACTATGCTCCTGGGGATGCGCTCAGTTGCCGCCTTGTCTCGCTCTGAACGCCTCGATTACTGGTACTACTCTGTAGCGGTTTTTAAAGGTTTCCTGCTTTTCCCTCTCCCCTCAGGGAGAGGGACACTTATATGTAGGGCGGGTAAGCCCGCCACTACTACAACGCTTACTTACGCGCTGCGCTGCAACAACATCGACTTAATGTGGCCGATGGCGCGCGTCGGGTTTAACCCTTTCGGACAGACGCTCACGCAGTTCATGATGCTATGGCAACGGAACACGCTGAACGCATCGCTCAGGCCATCCAGGCGCGCGTTGGTTTCGGTATCGCGGCTGTCGATAAGGAAACGGTACGCCGCCAGCAGGCCTGCCGGGCCGATGAACTTGTCCGGGTTCCACCAGAACGACGGGCACGACGTGGAGCAGCAGGCGCACAGAATGCACTCATACAGCCCGTCGAGCTTCTCGCGCTGCTCCGGCATCTGCAAATGTTCGCGCGCCGGCGGATTCTGCCCATTATTCAACAAGTAAGGTTTAATCTTCTCATATTGGGCGTAGAACTGTCCCATGTCCACTACCAGGTCGCGGATAACCGGCAGGCCAGGCAACGGACGGATAACGATTTTCTGCTTGCCCGCGCCCAGGCTTGAGACCGGCGTAATACAGGCGAGGCCGTTTTTGCCGTTCATGTTCAGGCCATCGGAGCCACAGACGCCTTCGCGGCAGGAGCGACGGAAAGAGAGGCTCGGATCCTTCTCTTTCAGCAGCATCAGGGCGTCGAGCAGCATCATGTCGCGCCCTTCTTCCTGCTCCAGGGTGTAATCCTGCATGCGCGGCGCGTCGTCGACATCCGGGTTATAGCGATAAATGGAAAACTCGAGTTTCATCACATTGCTCCGCTCTTAATAAGTACGCACTTTCGGCGGGAAAGCCGGGCGCAGCTTAGGCTGCATATTCACTTCGCGACGCGTCATGCTCTCGGTTTGCGGCAAATAGAGGCTGTGGCACAGCCAGTTTTCGTCGTCGCGGTCCGGGTAGTCGAAGCGGCTGTGCGCGCCACGGCTCTCGGTACGGAAGTTCGCCGATACGGCGGTGGCGTAAGCGGTTTCCATCAGGTTATCCAGCTCCAGACACTCAACGCGCTGGGTGTTGAACTCGCTGGAGGTATCGTCCAGACGGGCGTTTTTCAGGCGCTCGCGGATAGCTTTCAGCTGCTCAAGCCCTTTGGCCATCGCGTCGCCTTCGCGGAATACCGAGAAGTTATGCTGCATACATTCCTGCAGCGCTTTGCGGATTTCGACCGGATCTTCGCCGCTGCGGTTGTTGTTCCAGCGGTTGAGGCGCTCCAGCGAGAACTCCACGTCGGAGTCGCTGGCGTCGCGAAGCTGGCCCTGCTCGGCGATGGATTCCTGCAAATGCAGGCCCGCCGCGCGGCCGAACACCACAAGGTCAAGCAGCGAGTTGCCGCCCAGACGGTTCGCACCGTGTACGGATACGCAGGCGATTTCGCCGACCGCGAACAGGCCCGGGATCACCACGTCTTCGCCCTTCTCGTTCACGGTCAGCGCCTGGCCGGTCACTTTGGTCGGAATACCGCCCATCATATAGTGGCAGGTCGGGATAACCGGGATCGGCTCTTTGACCGGGTCAACGTGAGCAAAGGTACGGGAGAGTTCCAGGATGCCCGGCAGGCGGGATTCCAGCACTTCTTTACCGAGATGGTCGAGCTTCAGCTTGGCGTGCGGGCCCCACGGACCGTCGCAGCCGCGGCCTTCGCGGATTTCAATCATGATAGAGCGCGCAACGACGTCGCGGCCCGCCAGATCTTTCGCGTTCGGCGCGTAACGCTCCATAAAGCGCTCGCCATGTTTGTTGAGCAGGTAGCCGCCTTCGCCGCGGCACCCTTCGGTGACGAGTACGCCCGCGCCGGCGATGCCGGTCGGATGGAACTGCCACATTTCCATGTCCTGCACCGGCACGCCAGCGCGCAGCGCCATGCCGACACCGTCGCCGGTGTTAATGTGGGCGTTGGTGGTAGACTGATAAATACGGCCTGCGCCGCCGGTCGCCAGCACGGTCGCGCGGGCTTTAAAGTAGACCACTTCGCCGGTTTCGATGCACAGTGCGGTGCAACCCACCACCGCGCCATCCTGGTTTTTCACCAGATCCAGCGCATACCACTCAGAGAAAATGGTGGTGTGGTTTTTCAGGTTCTGCTGATAGAGCGTATGCAGCAGCGCGTGACCGGTACGGTCCGCCGCCGCCGCGGTGCGCGCGGCCTGCTCGCCGCCGAAGTTTTTCGACTGGCCGCCGAACGGGCGCTGATAAATACGGCCGTCATCAAGACGGGAGAACGGCAGCCCCATGTGCTCAAGCTCCAGAATCGCTTCCGGGCCGGTTTTACACATATATTCAATCGCGTCCTGGTCGCCGATATAGTCGGAACCTTTTACCGTGTCATACATGTGCCATTCCCAGTTATCTTCATGGGAATTGCCAAGCGCAACGGTAATGCCGCCCTGGGCGGAGACGGTGTGAGAACGGGTCGGGAACACCTTGGAAAGCAGCGCACAGGTCTGGCCGCTCTGGGAAATCTGCAGCGCCGCGCGCATACCTGCGCCGCCTGCGCCAATAACAACGGCATCAAATTCTCTGACTGGCAAATTCATTTACACACCCCACACCACAACAAATCCATAAATCACGTAAACCACCAGCGCGACAACAATCGCGAGCTGCAAAAACAGACGCAGCGCCAGATGTTTTACGTAGTCGGTCAGCACCTGCCACATCCCAATCCAGGTATGGACGAGAATCGAAATCAGGGTCAGCAGGGTGAACACTTTGGTGAAGGTGGATGAGAAGAAACCAGTCCAGACTTCCCAGGTCAGGTCGCCGTTCATCGCGAAGAAACCGATCATATAAATGATATACAGCGTCATTACGATGGAGGTGGCGCGAACCAGGATGAAGTCATGTACGCCGTTGCGTCCTAATGCGGAGGCGTTGCTTACCATACGAGGACTCCTGCGAGAATTGAAAGCACGACAGTGATAATAAAAGCGAACTTAGCGGAGCGTTGGCCTGCTGCGAAGGTTTCTTCAAGATAGCCGAAATCCATCAGCATGTGGCGAACGCCGCCAACAACGTGGTAAGCCAGCGCTGTCAGAATGCCCCACAGGATGAATTTAACGAAGAAGCTGTCCATGATGTTGGACGCAGTCAGAAAGCCTTCTTGAGACGAGAGAGAGAGTCCTAACAACCACAGCAGAATGCCGACGGCGACAAAGGTAATCACGCCGGAAACGCGGTGGAGGATAGAAGCAATCGCGGTGACAGGAAACCGGATCGTTGTCAGATCCAGGTTGACAGGTCGTTGTTTATTCACCTTTTTTATCATGAATGCGCCCACATGCTGTTCTTATTGTGTCCTTCCTCCGGTCTGCAGGCGGGTCAAGCAGCGTCATTTTTCTATAACTCCGCGTCATGCAAAATCACCGCTTCCAAAGGCTGCATGACGCGTTACTACGCTGGGTGGCTCGCGGTTGCAAGGTGTTCCGGAGACCTGGCGGCAGTATAGGATGTTCACAATATCATTACAATTAACCTACAAATTCTTTAGCCGCTTTTGGTCGGAACAGTGACCAGGATCACGATAACAACATTATTTTAAATTTTAATCATCTGATTTGACAAATGTTAAACAAATTAGTTACAAACATCACCAGGAAATGCATATAATTCGCAAAAGTTATGGGGTCATGCTTTCACCTGACAATAAGTTATGTAACAGTGTGCCAGTATTGACCGCAGTAATTTAGCCCGGTATTAGTGATAAACAGGTTTGACAAATACTGACGGCTAACACCCTGATTTACTGTTGTTTCACCCAGGTTTGAATGGTTGCCTGCAAGCCGCCCATCGCTCTGTACCCTGGTTTCCCCTCTGAAACAGAGCTGCGCGCCACACAACAAACTGGCAACTGTCCCCTGCTGGCTGGAGGTAAATCGGCGGTTAACCGTCGCAAGCAACAGGCGCTAAGGAGACCGTAAATGGCTGATAAAAAAGCAAACCTAACCTATAACGGTGATGGTGCTATTGAACTGGATGTGCTAAAAGGCACGCTCGGTCAGGATGTAATCGATATCCGTAGTCTTGGTTCTAAAGGTGTTTTCACGTTCGACCCCGGCTTTACTTCCACCGCATCCTGCGAGTCCAAAATCACCTTTATTGATGGTGACGAAGGTATCCTGCTGCACCGCGGTTTCCCTATCGATCAGTTAGCCACCGAATCTAACTATCTCGAAGTATGTTACATCCTGCTCTACGGCGAGAAGCCGACCCAGGAGCAGTATGACGAATTCAGAACCACCGTCACCCGCCACACCATGATCCATGAGCAGATCACGCGCCTGTTCCACGGTTTCCGTCGCGACTCGCATCCGATGGCGGTACTGTGCGGTGTGACCGGCGCGCTGGCGGCGTTCTATCACGACTCGCTGGACGTCAATAACCCGCGTCACCGTGAAATCGCGGCATTCCGTCTGCTCTCCAAGATGCCAACGGTTGCAGCGATGTGTTACAAATATTCGATCGGTCAGCCGTTTGTTTATCCGCGTAACGATCTCTCCTACTCCGGCAACTTCCTGAATATGATGTTCTCCACCCCGTGCGAGCCTTACGAGGTCAACCCGGTACTGGAGCGCGCAATGGATCGCATTCTGATCCTGCACGCAGATCATGAGCAGAACGCATCAACCTCTACCGTACGTACCGCAGGCTCCTCCGGCGCGAACCCGTTCGCGTGTATCGCCGCGGGCATCGCCTCCCTGTGGGGACCGGCGCACGGCGGCGCTAACGAAGCCGCACTCAAGATGCTGGAAGAGATCAGCACCGTTGAGCACATTCCGGAATTCGTGCGCCGCGCGAAAGACAAAAACGACTCTTTCCGCCTGATGGGCTTCGGTCATCGCGTTTATAAAAACTATGACCCGCGCGCCACCGTAATGCGCGAAACCTGCCACGAAGTGCTGAAAGAGCTGGGCACCAAAGACGATCTGCTGGAAGTGGCGATGGAGCTGGAAAACATCGCGCTGAACGACCCGTATTTCATCGAGAAGAAACTCTACCCGAACGTGGATTTCTACTCCGGCATCATCCTGAAAGCGATGGGCATTCCGTCTTCCATGTTTACCGTTATCTTCGCGATGGCGCGTACCGTAGGCTGGATTGCACACTGGAACGAGATGCACAGCGAAGGCATGAAGATCGCGCGTCCGCGTCAGCTGTACACCGGCTACGAGCAGCGTGATTTCAAATCTGACCTGACCAAACGTTAATTTGACGCTGCGGTTAATCTGAAAAACGCGCCTTCGGGCGCGTTTTTTTATGGGCGTTTTGGCAGCTCGGCGGGTGCGTTGCGCTAAAGCGCCATGGGAAAATCTGGTGGGTGCGCTGCGCTTACCCACCCTACACCGAACAACCGTTTTTGTATTTAACGTAGGGCGGGTAAGCGAAGCGCACCCGCCACAACCCATCTATGTTTCACGTAGGGCGGGTAAGCAACGCGCACCCGCCATTTCCCTGGCCCACGCATCCCCTACGCCTGACACCCCGGACACCAGTAAAACGGCCGTGACGACAGCGTCGTCTTCTCGATAATTCCCCCGCAGCGGCGGCATTTCTTCCCGGCGCGGTGAAACACCTCGAAGCGAAACAGCGCGCCGTGATGCTTATTCTCATCCACCGTCCCGCGCGTTTCATAAGACAGCCGGGGGATCTCAAGACACGCGCTGGCGAGCGCATCAAGCTGCGTATTACTCAACTCTATTGCCTTGTGGCGCGGGGCAAGCTGCGCCTGCCAGAGGATCTCCACACGCAGATAATTGCCAAGCCCCGCGAGAAACGCCTGGTCCAGCAGCAGCCCGCTGAACTGACGGCGGTGAAAGCGCGGGCTCAGGAGCCGTTCTTTCACCTGCTCCACTGTCAGCGACATATCCAGCACGTCCGGCCCGACGCGCTGCAAAAACGCGTGCGCCGCCACGCCGTCGGCATCCAGCATCTCGATTTCCGAGGCGCTGTAAAGCAGCACCGCGGCGTCTTCGGTTTCGAGCCGCACGCGCAGGCTTCGCGTCGTTTGCGGCGTTTCGCCCGCCTTCACCACACGCCAGACGCCATACAGCTGGTTGTGGCTGTAGAGCGTCAGCCCACACGAGAAATGCGTCAGCAGCGCCTTGCCGCGGGTTTCAAAACGCTCGACCCGCGCGCCGGTCAGTTGCGCTTCAAACGGTTTTAATTCAGGAAACGCAAACCAGACGTGGGTCAGCGGTTTGCCCGCGACTGCTGCTTCAAGCTTGTCCGCCGCGCGGCGGATCTCCGGTCCTTCCGGCATCGTTCATCCTTTTCAGGTTACTTACGCATTAAAACATCAGGATAAACTGTAGCAGCAGGCGCCGGGAGAAAAAGACAACTGCCGCAAAAAAGCGACGGTTAACGGGTTACTCCAGCGCCAGCAGCGCGAAGCTTGCCAGCCAGTGGCCGCCGCTGTAGTGGCTGCCGACCACATGCTCAACGCTTGCCGCGAGATGGCGCTGCACCGCCCCCTGCAGCGCCGTCTGCGCAGGGTGTTCTTCCGGGAGCGCCGCGGCGATATGCTTCATGCACCAGGCGCGGCTCAGGTTAAGCCCGTCGAGGTGGGCGATTTTCGGGTCGGCGCGATCGCTCACCACCGCCGGGTGCATCAGCGCCGCCACGTTGCCGATATCCGGCAGATACGCGTCAAACCAGGCCGGGAAATTGTCCGCCGTTTTACTCATCAGCAGCGCTTCGGTGAGCGCGCCGGAGAGATACTCATCGCCGCCCGGCTCGTAGTGCGCCGGGTAGTCGGTATCGGCCTGATAAAAGCGCGTCGTCGCGTCAGTGATGGCGCGCTCAAGCGTCTCATCACCAAGCGCGCGGGCGTAATCCAGCCCGAGGGCGAGCGCAAACGCCGTGTTGTAATGGGTGCCGACGCGAATCGGGTACGTCAGCTTGCTGAGGTAATCGATAAGGCGCGTGCGGATATCCTGGGTCAGCGGCTCCAGCATTTCATGCCAGCGCGCGGCCTGCGGCAGGTCAGATTCGTGAAGCTCCTGCGCGAGCGCCAGCAGCCAGCCGTAGCCATACGGGCGCTCAAACGAGGCGCGGAATGGCGCGGTGAAATACGCCACTTCGCGCGCCACATTCGCAGGCGTGATGTGTTCATCGAACAGCGCGACAATCTCTTCGCGGCACGACAGCGTCGGGTAGCGGCGCAGGCAGCGCAGCAGCAGCCAGTAACCGTGCACCGCCGAATGCCAGTCAAAGCAGCCGTAGAAAATCGGGTGCAGTTCGCGCGGCGGCAGCGCGTCGGCGTCATCATTCATCAGATGCATGATGTGGTTCGGATACTCCTGGCGCAGATAGGTCAGGGGCATCCGGGCAAAGGCGTCGGCCTGGGGTTGTGTCAGTGTCATAACAGCTCCTTAGTGGGCCTTAGCGAAATACGATGAAATACATCAGGAAAACGTTCACCAACAGCAGCGTCAGCGCCGTCGGGATCTGAATTTTTATCACCTGATATTTGTCTTTCAGCTCCAGCAGCGCGGCGGGAACGATATTGAAATTCGCCGCCATCGGCGTCATCAGCGTGCCGCAGTAGCCCGCGTACATGCCGATGGCCAGCAGCGGTGCCGGGTCGCCGTGGTGATGGTTAATCAACAGCGGCAGCGCGATGCCCGCGCTCAGCACCGGGAACGCCGCAAACGCGTTACCCATAATCATCGTGAACAGCGCCATGCCGATGCAGTAGATAACCACCAGCATAAAGCGATTTTCCGGGTCGACGAACAGGCTCACCACGCGCTGCACCGCCGTGCCGGTATCGGCGGCGACAAACACCCCGCCGAGCATCGCCAGCATCTGCGGCAGGATCACCGCCCAGCCGATGGTATCCACCAGACGGCGCGACTGGCGAATCGCATGCAGCGGCGTGCCGTGCGTGAGCCACCAGCCCACCAGCAGCGCCGCGACACACGCCACGCACAGCGCGGCGAGCGTCAGCTGTTTTTGATCCAGCAGGAACACACCGCCCACCGAGACGCCCTTCATAAACAGCGTGCCAATCACCGTCACCACCGGGATCAGCAGCGCCGGCAGAAACAGCCAGTTGCCCAGACGCTGGGACGACGCCTCGCGCTCCTCCTCGGTGGACATTTTATAGTGCCCCTTCCCGACCAGCCCAAAGCCCGCCAGCAGCGCGATAACAATCACCGCGCCGCCGATAATGCGGTAGGCCAGCGAGCGGCCCAGTTCCTGCACCAGCAGATCGCCGAAAAGAAAAATCCCGCCGAACAGGAACCAGAACAGCGCGGTGGTAAAGCGTTTCGGATTACCACGATCGCGAAGCGTCATCACCACCAGCAGCATGACGATAAAACCAATCAGGTAGTAGACGCGGTTAATGGTCAGCAACGTACTCATTGCGCGGCCTCCTGATTGCCCTGCTCTGCGCGCCAGGCCAACACCTCGCGGCGAATGCTGGCGTCTAAGCGCAGCAGGCGCGCCATATGGATAATCAGAGCCGCAATCGCGGTCGGAATGGCCCACAGGCCGATATGCAGCGGCTCAATGCCAGGAATGCCGTTCTCTTTCAGGAACGCGTCAATCAGCAGTACCGCGCCGAAGGCGATGAAAATATCTTCACCGAAAAACACCGCGATATTGTCGCAGGCGGCAGCGTGGGCTTTAATTTTGTCGCGGATGTGCGCAGGCAGCTCGCCATATTCATTAAGCGCCGCGCCTTCCGCCATGGGTGCCAGCAACGGGCGCACGGTCTGGGCGTGGCCGCCAAGCGACATCAGCCCGAGCGCCGCGGTGCCTTCACGCACCACGAAATAGAGCATCAGAATACGCGCCGAGGTGGCGCTGGCGATTTTCGCCACCCATGCCTGGGCGCGCTCTTTCAGGCCGTAATACTCCAGCAGGCCAATGACCGGCAGGATCAGAATGAAAGTCGCGAGCGAGCGGCTGTTGACGAACTTTTCACCGAAGGTTTCCAGCAGCATGCCGAAATCCATGCCGACGGTAAGCCCGGTCGTCAGCCCGGCGACCACCACCACCAGCAGTGGGTTAAAACGCAGCGCGAAACCGATAACCACCACCGGAATACCGATGAGCGGCAACAGAGAGGAACCGTCCATACATTGTTACCCTTTCCAAAGTGAGCGTTGCACGCCGAAGGCTATTCTGCTCCTTCGCCAGTGGCGAAGCGTGGGCATTGCGGCGAACGTTGTTGTGTGAGAGGCGCTGTGAACGTGCAGAACCTGACCGAAAAGCTATATCTGAACGGTGAAATTATGTAAACAATTTATCAATAAAATGTTTTTATTTTGTCGGTGACGTTTTATAGTTTTTGCCAATACCCCCAAAAGCGTAAGGGACGCCATGAGCCGTAAAAAAGCTGTTGTATCAACTGATAACGACGATATTGCCGACGGGCGCATTGTGTCGTCCCGCCATCTGGTGTCGGAGCGTTGCGCGGAATTATCGGAGCTGGAGTACGCGCTGATCATGACCAGCAACGCCTTTAATAAATGGATGGTGCGCTGCATGACGGCGGCGGGCGAGCCGGATATGGGCGCGTTTGATGTCTCGCTGTTGCATCACGTTAACCACCGCAACCGCAAGAAAAAGCTCGCGGATATCTGCTTTGTGCTCAACGTGGAAGACACGCATATCGTGACCTATGCGCTGAAAAAGCTGGTGAAGGCCGGGTATGTCACCAGTGAAAAGGTGGGTAAAGAGCTCTATTTTTCGACGACAGAGGAAGGTAAAGCGCTGTGTATGAAATACCGCGACGTGCGCGAGGCGTGTCTTATCGCGATTCAGGCCGAGAGCGGAATACCGGGCGCGGCGATTGGTGAAACGGCCCAACTGCTGCGCACCATCGCCTCGCTTTACGACACCGCCGCGCGGGCGGCGGCATCGCTCTGAGTTACGCGCTGACCTGAATCTGGCGCGCGTCGAACGCCTCGCGTAACCGGCGCGCGAACGCCAGCGCGTGCGCGCCGTCGCCGTGCAGGCAAACCGTCTGGGCATTGACTGTCGCCCACGTCCCGTCGCGGCTGCGCACCCGCCCTTCCTGCACCATCATCAGCGTGCGCGACACCGCCTCGTCGTCATCTTCAATCAACGCGCCCGGCTCGCTGCGGGGCACCAGCGCGCCGTCGGCCAGATAACCGCGATCGGCGAAGACCTCTTCGCGCGTGGCGAGCCGATAACGCGCGCCCGCGCGGATAAGCTCGCTGCCCGCCAGCCCCACCAGAATCAGCGACGCATCAACATCCTTCACCGCCTGCGCGATGGCGTCGGCAAGCGCCGCGTTTTTCGCCGCCTGGTTATAGAGCATGCCGTGCGGCTTCACGTGCGCCAGCCTGCCGCCTTCGGCGCGGGCGATAGCCGCGAGCGCGCCGACCTGATAAAGCGTTTCGGCGTAAATCGTCTCTGGCGGCAGCTGCATCGCCGTACGCCCGAAGTTTTCACGATCCGCGAAGCCCGGATGCGCGCCAATCGCCACGCCGTGCGCCAGCGCCAGCCGCACGCTCTCGCGCATGGTCTGCGCATCGCCCGCGTGGAAGCCGCAGGCGATATTGGCCGAGCTAATGAGCGGCATCAGCTGCGCGTCGTTGCCGCAGCCCTCGCCGAGATCGGCGTTGAGATCAATCTTCATCGTTAAGCCGCCATGCCAGTTGTTGCAGATAACGCGCCCGGTCGCTGCGCGCTTCCAGCGCCTCTTCGATGGAGCATTGCACGAAGTGAACCGGCTCGCCGAGGCGCAGCTGCGCGAGGTTATAGCGATCGGCGTCGATGACACACGCGATGCGCGGGTAGCCGCCGGTGGTCTGGGCGTCATTCATCAGCACGATGGGCTGGCCGCCGTGCGGCACCTGCACTACGCCCGGCAGCAGACCGTGAGACACCAGGTCGCGTCTGGTGGTGCGCTCCAGCACATGGCCGTGCAGCCGGTAACCCATGCGGTTACTCTGCGGGCTTAGCTGCCACGGCGTGCGCCAGAAGGCTTCTTTCGACGCCTCGCTGAATTCGTGATACTCCGGCCCCGGCAGCGCGCGAATGCGGTTGCCCCACAGCAGTTGCTTCACGCCGCGCGCCTCGCGGAAATGGCGCGTGGGCGTATTCAGGGGCAGCACGTCGCCGTCGCGCAGGGGGCGTCCTTCAAAACCACCGAGGCCCGTTTTCACATCGGTACTGCGCGAACCCATGACTTCCGGCACATCGAAACCGCCCGCCAGCGCCAGATAGCTGCGCATACCGCGGCGCGGTAGTTTGAGGCTCAGGCGCTCGCCCGCACGGGCGCGCAGCCGCCAGCCGGTCCAGACGGCGCGTTCGTTAAGCGTCGCGTCGCAGCCCGCGCCGGTGAGCGCAAACCAGGTGTCTTCGGTGAACTCCACCACGCACTGACCGAGTGTTATCTCCAGCGCCGCCGCATCAGGATCATTGCCCACCAGCAGGTTGGCGATGTGCAGCGACGGGCCATCCAGCGCGCCGCACTGGCTCACGCCGTACTGGCGCAGCCCAAAACGGCCGCCATCCTGAATGGTGGCGTGCATGCCTGCGCGAATAATCTTCAGCATACGCCCTCCTTTTGCGGCACAAAGCGTACCGTGTCGCCCGGCGCGAGCAGGCCCGGCGGGTTACTGTGCGGATCAAACAGCGCGCGCGAGGTGTGGCCGATAATCTGCCAGCCGCCAGGCGTAGGCAGCGGATAGATGCCCGTCTGGCTGCCGCCGATGCCAACCGAGCCCGCGGGTACCTGAAGGCGCGGCTCAGCGCGACGCGGCGTGGCAAGCTCCGGTGCCAGCCCGCCGAGATACGGAAAGCCTGGCTGAAAGCCGATGAAATAGACCACGTAGTCGACCTGCGCATGCATTTCAACCACCTGTTTCTCACTTAGCCCGGCGTGGTTCGCGACCACCGACAGATCCGGCCCGGCGTCTTTGCCGTACACCACCGGGATTTCAATGCGCCGCGCGTCGGGAATGATCGCCTCGCTCTCCTCCCACCAGCGTTGCAGCCGCTCGATAGCGTCCAGCGCCATCGTGCCGGGTTCCCGCAGCATCACGGTAATGTTATTCATGCCAGGAATGACTTCCACCACAGCGGGCACGTCCGCGAGGCGCTGCACCAGCCCCCAGATGCGCTGCTGGCTGGCAAGCGTGACGGGCGGCTCCAGCTCCAGTACCACGGCGCTTTCGCCTAACAGATAACAACGGGCTCGCTGCACGTTTTCCTCTCCTGAGTGGGTTAAGCCGGGTTCGGGATATCGATAAAGGTCACGTCCAGATCGGTGGTTTCATTCAGCCATTCGCTAAGCGCGCGAATGCCGCCGCGCTCGGTGGCGTGGTGGCCTGCCGCATAGAAGTGCAGCGACTGCTCGCGCGCCGAGTGGATGGTCTGCTCAGACACTTCGCCAGTGATAAAGGCGTCAACGCCGAAACGCGCCGCGCTATCGATAAAGCTCTGTCCGCCGCCGGTACACCAGGCGACGCGCTTAATCAGATCAGGCCCGGTATCGCCGCACCACAGCGGACGACGGCCCAGACGCGCTTCAAGCCAGGAGGCGAACTCCGGGCCTGACACCGCCATCGACAGCTCGCCCCACGGCACCAGCGGCTCGATCTCGCCCTTCACTTCAATGCCGAGCAGCTGCGCGAGCTGGACGTTATTGCCAAGCTGCGGATGCGCATCGAGCGGCAGATGCCAGCCGTAGAGGTTAATATCATTAGTGAGCAGCGTTTTCAGGCGGTTGCGCTTCATGCCGCGCACCACAGGCGATTCGCCCTTCCAGAAATAGCCGTGATGGACGATCACCGCGTCCGCCTCCAGGCGCACCGCTTCGTCGAGCAGCGCCTGGCTTGCGGTAACGCCGGCGACGATTTTGCGCACCTCATCGCGGCCCTCAACCTGCAAGCCGTTCGGAGCGTAGTCGCTGAACGTCGCGCTGTTGAGCTTGTCGTTGATCAGTTGTTCCAGTTCGCTGTTTTTCATGGTCTCTCTCTTATTCCTTGCGGGCCGCTTCGTACGCCGCGAGCGTCGCGACGCGCGCCTGTTTGTGATCGACAATCGGCTGCGGATAACGCAGCGCCTTGCCGTTTTTCTTCGCCCACAGATGCGGCTCATGCACCGCCTTGCCGGGAATATGGCTCAGTTCCGGCACCCAGCGGCGGATAAACTCGCCCTCAGCGTCAAACCGCTGCCCCTGCGTGGTGGGGTTGAAGATACGGAAATAGGGCGCGGCGTCGGTGCCGGTGGAGGCCGCCCACTGCCAGCCGCCGTTGTTGGCGGCAAAATCGCCGTCGATTAACTGCGACATAAAATAGCGTTCGCCGCGCCGCCAGTCGACCAGTAAGTCTTTGACCAGAAAGCTCGCGGTGATCATCCGCAGCCGGTTGTGCATCCAGCCCGTGGCGTTCATCTGGCGCATGGCGGCATCGACAATCGGATAACCCGTGTTGCCTTCGCACCACGCCTGAAAATGCGCGTCGCTCTGCTGCCACGCCACCCGCGCCGTCCAGTCGATAAACGGCTGATGGCGGCACAGGTGCGGCCAGGCGACGATCAAATGCCGGTAGAATTCGCGCCAGATAAGCTCATTCAACCACACCGCCCCGCTGCCGCCTTCCAGCGCGCGCGGGTGTTCGGTTAACAGACGATGCAGGCACTGGCGCGGCGACAGCACGCCGATGGCGAGATACGGCGACAATAAACTGGTGCCGCGAATCGCCGGGAAATCGCGCTTTTCCTGGTAGTCGTCCGCGGCCGTCTGGCAAAACTCCCGCAGGCGTTTAAGCGCGGCCTCTTCGCCTGCCGGGAACAGCAGCGCGTCCGGCGTCTCACACGGGTAATCGAACGGCGCAAGCGCAGGCACATCGGTTATCGCGCCGCCGTTACGCGGCTTCGGCGCACTGACGCAGGCCGGTAATCCTTCGCCGAGACGGCGTAAAAATGCCCGGCTGTAAGGTGTGAACACTTTATACATCTCGCCGTTGCCGGTAACGACGCTTCCGGGCGGCAGCATTACGCTGTCGTCAAAGCCCGGACAGGCGACGCGGCCCTCCAGCCTGCGCTCAACGGCGGCGTCGCGCCGGGCTTCGTTCAGCTCATACTGATAGTTGTAAAAAAGTGCGGAAACCTGCTGTTCGTCGCAAAACGCGGCCAGCGCGTCAACGGCGGCGGCGAAATCGGGCGCCTCGCGCGTAAACAGCGCAATGCCACGCTTCGCCAGCGCCTGTTGCAGGGCTTCCAGGTTTTGGTGAATAAACGCGGCCTGACGCGGCGCGAGGGTGTGATCGCGCCACTGCTGCGGGGTTGCGATAAACAGGCCGATGACCCGCGCGTCGGGGTCCCGGCAGGCGGCGGCGAGCGCCAGATTGTCGTTGACGCGCAGATCCGCGCGAAACCAGACCAGATGCGTGGTCATAACACTCCTTGTTTAACGGCCATAGCGCAGGCGCAGCGCTTCCGGGTACGGCTCGAAGTAGCGTTGTTGATCAAGATAAGCGTCAGGGTATTCCGCCATGTAGTGCTTAAGCAGCGTCACCGGTGCCAGCAGCGGCTGCGTGCCCTGGCGGTAGCGGTCGATAAGCGCGGAAAGCTCCTGGCGCTGACGTCCGTTGAGCTGGTTGCGGAAATAGCCCTGCACGTGCATCAACACGTTGGTGTGGTTGCGGCGGGTCGCATGAATAGAGAGCAGCGTCATCAGGCGCAGGCGGTACTCGTCGAAAAACGCCTCCAGCGAATCCCACTGGTCGATAGCGGCCACAAAGCGACCCAGCTCACGGTAGAGCGGCTGCGAGTGCGCCAGCAGCAGCAGTTTGTAGCGGCTGTGGAAGGCGATGAGATTGCCACGCGTCAGCCCTTCGGCGCGCAGCGCGTGAAGTTCATGCAGCGTATAAATGCGCTCAACGAAGTTTTCGCGAATAGCCGGATCGTGCAAACGTCCGTCCTCTTCCACCGGCAGCCACGGCAGCGCGTTCATCAGGATTTCGGTATAAATGCCGCGGCCGGCTTTACGGTTGTTTTTACCGTCGGCATCGTAGACGCGCACGCGCTCCATGCCGCAGCTTGGCGATTTGGCGCAGACGATATAACCGCACAGGTGATCCAGACGGCTGACGCGCTCGCGCGAAAAGGTCTGCATCTCAGCGGTTAAATCCCCTTCGCGCTTATCGCTAAAGCGCAGCGCCAGGCCGTCGTCGGTTTTCACCAGGCGCAGCGCCGGGCGCGGCACCGGCAGGCCGACCGCCATCTCCGGGCAGACAGGCTCATATTTCACCCAGGGGGCCAGCTCTTCCACCGCAAAGGCGAGCCGTTTATGGCCGCCGTCGAAACGCACATTTTCCCCTAAAAGACAGGCGCTAATGCCAACAGGGATTTTTATACTCATTCGGCCATCCTCATTTTTATACACTCTCAGTGTAGCCAGAGGCGGCCTGTTAACACCAGTCTGATGACAGCGAAAAACGCAGCGGCGAGGGATGTCGCAGGCATAAAAAAACCGCTCTTTGTGAGCGGTTTTTCAGGGAGTCGCGCGAATCAGTAGAAATAGCTGGCGGTTTGTTCCGCCTGCGCCATCCATACCGGCTGATCGCTGGTTTTCGACCACACGCGATGCAGATAGCTGTAAAAACGCGAACGGTCTTTCCAGAACAGCATCACCGGCAGGGCCGCAATGCCGACCAGGAGCACTAACGCGCGACGCAGGAAGACCTGATGCGCAGGATATTTTTTATATAAAGACATAGGTTTTTCCCCCTTAACTTAACATGCCCGGCAATCAAGGCCGGAAACCGGATTTTGTGAGCTGGTTAAAATTGTATCGCTTTGCCTGTAATTTTACTACTCATCCGACCAGCTTTTAGGGTGAATTCTTACCATCTTTACAATTGATATCGTAAATAAGTTACAAAACGGTTAAATAAATACTAACCTGCAGTTAAATCATGGCTTTTGCCATTTTTATATTTTTTTTACACCCCGCTTCGCGATTTTTGCGAAACCTTTACGCCCGAATCCCTACCCTCTGCACATATTCAAAAAATCCCACTGGAGGTGGATTGTGAGTGCAGGCCTGATAACCGGCATCGTGCTGGTTTTCCTGTTACTGGGCTATCTGGTATATGCCCTGATTAATGCGGAGGCGTTCTGATGGCGGCGTCCGCATTTTTACTTATCGCCAGTTTCCTGCTGGTGCTGATGGCGCTGGCGAAACCGCTGGGCAGCCTGCTGGCCCGGTTGATTAACGGCGAAGCCTTGCCGGGCGTGGGCGGCGTGGAGCGCGCGCTCTGGGCCGTGCTCGGCATTCGTCAGGAAGAGATGGACTGGAAGCGCTACCTGCTGGCTATTCTGGTATTTAACACGCTCGGTCTGGTGCTGCTGTTCGTTATTCTGATGTGCCAGGGCGTGCTGCCGCTGAACCCGCAGAACCTGCCGGGGATGTCCTGGCATCTGGCGCTCAATACCGCGGTGAGTTTCGTCGCCAATACCAACTGGCAGTCGTACGCGGGCGAAAGCACCGTCAGCTATTTCAGCCAGATGGCGGGCCTCGCGGTGCAGAATTTCCTCTCGGCGGCGACCGGCATTGCGGTGGCGTTTGCGCTGATCCGCGCCTTCGCGCGCCAGTCGGCGACCACGCTTGGCAACGCCTGGCAGGATCTCACCCGCGTCACGCTGTGGGTGCTGATGCCCATTTCGCTGATTATCGCCCTGTTCTTTATTCAGCAAGGCGCGATTCAGAACTTCTCAGCCTACCAGCCGTTCACCACGCTGGAAGGCGCACGGCAGATGCTGCCGATGGGGCCGGTGGCGTCGCAGGAGGCGATCAAAATGCTCGGCACCAACGGCGGCGGCTTCTTTAACGCCAACTCCTCGTACCCCTTTGAGAACCCGACCGCACTCACCAATTTCGTGCAAATGCTGGCTATTTTCTTGATCCCGGCGGCGCTCTGCTTCGCCTTTGGCGATGCGGTGGGCGACGCGCGTCAGGGCCGCGCCATTCTCTGGACCATGACGGTGATTTTCGTGGTCTGCGTGGCGCTGGTGATGTGGGCTGAAACCACGGGCAACCCGCACTTCCTGACGCTCGGCGCTGACAGCGCCGCCAATATGGAAGGCAAAGAGAGCCGCTTTGGCATTCTTGCGAGCAGCCTGTTTGCGGTCGTCACCACGGCAGCCTCCTGCGGCGCGGTAAACGCCATGCATGACTCCTTTACCGCGCTCGGCGGCATGATCCCGATGTGGCTGATGCAGATTGGCGAAGTGGTCTTCGGCGGCGTCGGCTCCGGGCTGTACGGGATGCTGCTGTTCGTGCTGCTGGGCGTGTTTATCGCAGGCCTGATGATTGGCCGCACGCCGGAATACCTCGGTAAGAAAATCGACGTGCGCGAGATGAAAATGACCGCGCTGGCGATTCTGGTGACGCCTGCACTGGTGCTGCTCGGCACCGCGCTCGCCATGATGACCGACGCGGGCCGGGCGGGCATGTTCAACCCCGGCATTCACGGCTTCAGCGAAGTGCTCTACGCGGTGTCGTCCGCCGCCAATAACAACGGCAGCGCCTTCGGCGGCCTCAGCGCCAACACGCCGTTCTGGAACCTGCTGCTGGCGTTCTGCATGTGGTTTGGCCGCTTCCTGGTCATTATTCCTGTGATGGCGATAGCCGGCTCGCTCGCCGCCAAAAAAGCGCAGCCCGCAAGCCCCGGCACGCTGCCCACCCACGGCGCGCTGTTTATCGGCCTGCTGACGGGTACGGTGCTGCTGGTTGGCGCCCTGACGTTTATCCCCGCCCTCGCCTTAGGCCCGGTCGCGGAACATCTTTCTCTTGTGAAATGACCATTGCGGAGTCGCTATCCATGAGTCGCAAGCAACTGGCCCTGTTTGAATCCTCGCTGGTTCGTCAGGCGCTTTTCGATGCTCTTAAAAAACTGAGTCCGCGCGCCCAGTGGCGCAACCCGGTCATGTTTATCGTCTGGGTCGGCAGCCTGCTGACCACGCTGATTGCCCTGGCGATTGCCGCCGGCAAACTGCCCGGCGAGGCGCTGTTTACCGGTGCCATCAGCCTGTGGCTGTGGTTTACGGTGCTGTTCGCGAACTTCGCCGAAGCGCTGGCCGAAGGCCGCAGCAAAGCCCAGGCCAACAGCCTGAAGGGTGTGAAAAAAACCGCGTTCGCCCGCAAACTGCGCGCGCCGCATCACGACGCCCAGATGGATCACATCCCCGCCGCCGATCTGCGCAAAGGCGATATCGTGCTGGTGGAAGCGGGCGATATTATCCCGTGCGACGGCGAAGTCATCGAAGGCGGCGCGTCGGTGGATGAGAGCGCCATTACCGGCGAATCCGCGCCGGTTATCCGTGAATCGGGCGGCGATTTCGCCTCGGTGACCGGCGGCACGCGTATTCTCTCCGACTGGCTGGTTATCCAGTGCAGCGTCAACCCCGGCGAGACGTTCCTTGACCGTATGATTGCGATGGTCGAGAGCGCCGAGCGTCGCAAAACGCCGAACGAAATCGCGCTGACCATTCTGCTGGTGGCCCTGACGATTGTCTTTCTGCTGGCGACCGCTACGCTCTACCCGTTCTCGCAATACGGCGGGACGGCGGTCAGCGTGACGGTGCTGGTGGCGCTGCTGGTGTGCCTGATCCCGACCACTATCGGCGGGCTGCTCTCGGCCATCGGCGTGGCGGGCATGAGCCGGATGCTTGGCGCGAACGTTATCGCCACCAGCGGCCGCGCGGTGGAAGCCGCAGGCGATGTGGACGTGCTGCTGCTCGATAAAACCGGCACCATCACGCTCGGCAACCGTCAGGCCTCTGACTTCCTGCCCGCCCCCGGCGTGGATGAGAAAACGCTGGCTGATGCCGCCCAGCTGGCATCGCTTGCCGATGAAACGCCGGAAGGCCGCAGCATCGTGGTGCTGGCGAAGCAGCGCTTTAACCTGCGCGAGCGCGACGTTCAGAGTCTTCAGGCCACCTTTGTGCCCTTTACCGCCCAGACGCGCATGAGCGGCATCAACGTGCAGGACCGGATGATCCGTAAAGGCTCGGTGGACGCCATTCGCCGCCACGTAGAAGCCAACGGCGGCCAGTTCCCGGCGCAGGTCGACACATTAGTGGAAGGCGTGGCGCGTACCGGCGGTACGCCGCTGGTCGTGGCCGAAGGCGCGCAGGTGCTCGGCGTTATCGCGCTGAAAGATATCGTCAAAGGCGGCATCAAAGAGCGCTTCGCGCAGTTGCGCAAAATGGGCATCAAGACGGTGATGATTACCGGCGATAACCGGCTGACGGCGGCCGCCATCGCCGCCGAAGCGGGCGTGGACGATTTTCTCTCCGAAGCGACGCCGGAAGCGAAACTGGCGCTGATCCGCCAGTACCAGGCCGAAGGACGGCTGGTGGCGATGACCGGCGACGGCACCAACGACGCCCCGGCGCTGGCTCAGGCCGATGTGGCGGTGGCGATGAACTCCGGCACCCAGGCGGCGAAAGAAGCGGGCAACATGGTGGATCTCGACTCTAACCCCACCAAACTCATCGAAGTGGTGCACATCGGCAAACAGATGCTGATGACGCGCGGCTCGCTGACGACGTTCAGTATCGCCAACGACGTGGCGAAATATTTCGCCATTATCCCGGCGGCGTTCGCGGCGACTTATCCGCAGCTTAACGCGCTGAACGTGATGCATCTGCACTCCCCTGCCTCGGCTATTCTCAGCGCCGTTATTTTTAATGCGCTGATTATCGTCTTTCTGATCCCGCTGGCGCTGAAAGGCGTGAGCTACAAGCCGCTCGCGGCGGCGGCGATGCTGCGCCGCAACCTGTGGATTTACGGTCTGGGCGGGCTGGTGGTGCCGTTTATCGGCATCAAGCTCATCGACCTGCTGTTAACGCTGTTTGGTCTGGTTTAAAAGGAATCATTATGGCTATGTTACGTCCCGCACTCACCCTGCTGGTTTTCCTGACGATACTCACCGGCGGCGTCTATCCGCTGGCGACCACGGTGCTCGGCCAGTGGTGGTTTAAGGACCAGGCGGAAGGCTCGCTTATCCGCCAGCATGACGAGGTGCGCGGCTCGCGCCTGATTGGCCAGGCGTTCAGCGAGGCGAAATATTTCCAGGGCCGCCCTTCCGCGACGGCCGAAGCGCCTTATAATCCAATGGCTTCCGGCGGCAGTAACTTTGCCGCCAGCAACCCGGCGCTGGATAAAGAGGTTCAGGCCCGCGTGCAGGCGCTGCGCGCCGCCAACCCGGACGCCCACGCGGCGGTGCCGGTGGAGCTGGTCACCGCGTCCGCGAGCGGTCTCGATTACGGCATTTCGCCGCAGGCCGCCTTCTGGCAGGCCCCGCGCGTGGCGAAGGAGCGTGGTATCTCTGAAGCGGAAGTGGGACGCCTTATCCGTGAAACTACCGAAACCCCTGTCGCGGGTTTCCTCGGCCAGCCGGTGGTTAATGTGCTGAAACTGAATATGGCGCTGGACGCCCTGCAATCGTAAGGAACCATCATGACCGAAGAGCCGATGCGCCCCGACCCGGACCGCCTGCTGGTGCAGACGCAGGGCCGAACGCGCGGAAAACTCAAAATCTTCTTCGGGGCCTGCGCAGGCGTAGGGAAAACCTACGCCATGTTGCAGGAGGCTCAGCGCCTGCGGGCGCAGGGGCTGGATATCCTGGTGGGCGTGGTGGAAACTCACGGCCGCCAGGAGACCGCGGCGTTACTTGAGGGGCTGGCTATCCAGCCCCTTAAGCGTATTCATCACCGGGGCCGCGTGGTGCAGGAGTTCGATCTCGACGCGGCGCTTGCCCGGAACCCGGCGCTGATCCTGATGGATGAGCTGGCGCACAGCAACGCGCCCGGCTCGCGCCACCCGAAGCGCTGGCAGGATGTCGATGAACTGCTCGACGCGGGCATCGACGTCTTTACCACCGTTAATGTCCAGCATCTGGAGAGCCTCAACGACGTGGTGGGCGGCGTCACCGGCATTCAGGTGCGCGAAACCGTGCCCGACCCGATTTTCGATGCGGCGGATGAAATCGTGCTGGTGGATCTGCCGCCGGACGATCTTCGCCAGCGGTTGCATGAAGGCAAAGTGTATATCGCAGGCCAGGCGGAGCGCGCCATTGAGCATTTCTTTCGCAAAGGCAATCTTATCGCGCTGCGCGAGCTGGCGCTGCGCCGTACCGCCGACCGCGTGGATGACCAGATGCGCGCCTGGCGCGACCGCCAGGGCCAGGAGAAAGTGTGGCACACGCGCGACGCCATCCTGCTGTGCATCGGCCAGGGCGCGGGCAACGAAAAACTGGTGCGCACCGCCGCGCGTCTGGCGGCGCGGCTTGGCAGCGTCTGGCATGCGGTGTATGTGGAAACACCGCGTCTGCACCGGCTACCGGAAACATCACGCCGCGCGATTCTGAGCGCCCTGCATCTCGCCCAGGAGCTGGGCGCGGAAACCGCCACCCTCGCCGACCCGGTCGAGGAAAAAGCCGTGCTGCGCTACGCCCGTGAGCATAACCTCGGCAAAATCGTCATCGGGCGGCGCAATAAACGCCGCTGGTGGAGCCAGGATACGTTCGCCGAGCGGCTCGCGCGCCACGCGCCGGATCTCGATTTACTGATTGTCGCGCTGGACGACAAGCCGACGCCCACCACCGCCAAAGCCGCCGATAACCGCCCGTTTATGGAAAAGTGGCGGGTACAGCTGCGCGGCTGTGCGGTGGCCGTAGCGCTCTGCGCGCTGATTACGCTGGTGGCGCACCAGTGGCTCATCGCGTTTGACGCCGCCAACCTGGTGATGGTCTATCTGCTGGGCGTAGTGCTGGTGGCGCTGTTTTATGGCCGCTGGCCGTCAGTGGTGGCGACCGTTATCAACGTGGTGAGCTTTGATCTCTTTTTTATCGCCCCGCGCGGCACGCTGGCGGTCTCTGACGTTCAGTATCTGCTTACCTTCGCGGTGATGCTGAGCGTCGGGCTGATTATCGGCAACCTGACCGCGGGCGTGCGCTACCAGGCGCGTATCGCGCGCTATCGCGAGCAGCGCACCCGCCATCTTTATGAGATGTCCAAAGCGCTGGCGGTGGGCCGCAGCGCGCGCGATATCGCGGCCACCAGCCAGCAGTTCATCGCCTCTACCTTTCACGCCCGCGGCCTGCTGCTGCTGCCGGACGAACACGGCAAGCTGCAACCGCCGCAGCCGCTCTCAGAGATTACCCCTTGGGATGAAGCCATCGCCCGCTGGAGCTTTGATAAAGGCTTGCCTGCCGGCGCGGGCACCGACACCCTGCCCGGCGTGCCGTACCAGATTTTACCGCTGCGCACCGCCGGGAAAACGCTCGGGCTGGTGATTGTCGAGCCGAGCAATCTGCGCCAACTGATGATCCCCGAACAGCAGCGGCTGCTGGAAACCTTCACGTTACTGGTGGCAAGCGCCCTGGAGCGGCTCTTTCTGACCGAGAGCGAAGAACAGGCGCGGCTCGCCAGCGAGCGCGAGCAGCTGCGCAACTCGCTCCTGGCCGCGCTCTCTCATGACCTGCGCACGCCGCTGACGGTGCTCTTCGGCCAGGCAGAGATCCTGACGCTCGATCTGGCATCCGAAGGCTCAAAACACGCGCCGCAGGCGAGCGAAATCCGCCAGCATGTGCTGAACACCGCCAGGCTTGTGAATAATCTGCTGGATATGGCGCGCATTCAGTCTGGCGGTTTTAACCTGCGCAAAGAGTGGCTGACGCTCGAAGAAGTGGTGGGTAGCGCGCTCAAGATGCTGGAGCCGGGTCTCGGCGGGCGGCACATCGACCTCAGCCTTAGCGATCCGCTCACACTCATTCATGTTGACGGCCCGCTGTTTGAACGGGTACTGATTAACCTTCTGGAGAACGCCGCCAAATACGCAGGCGCGCGGGCGCAGATAGGCGTGCGTACGGGCTGGCGCGACGACCGGCTCGATCTGGAAGTCTGGGATAATGGCCCCGGTATTCCGGCTGGTCAGGAACAGGCTATCTTTGCTAAATTCGCTCGCGGCAATAAAGAATCCGCTATCCCCGGCGTCGGTCTGGGGCTGGCGATTTGTCAGGCGATTGTCGAGGTGCACGGCGGCGAGATTTACGCCCGTAACCGCCCGGAAGGCGGCGCCAGTTTTCACGTGCTGCTGCCCAAAGAAACGCCCCCGGAACTGGATATCCACGAGGTCATGTGATTAGCGTTCTGATAGTCGAAGATGAAAAAGAGATCCGCCGCTTTCTGCGCACCGCGCTGGAAAGTGAAGGGCTGCGCGTCTATGACGCCGAAACCCTACAGCGCGGGCTGATTGAAGCCGCCACCCGCAAGCCCGATCTGGTGATCCTCGATCTTGGCCTGCCGGATGGCGACGGTATTGATTTCATCCGCGATTATCGTCAGTGGAGCCAGACGCCGGTGATTGTCCTGTCCGCACGCAGCGACGAGCAGGACAAAATCGCGGCGCTCGATGCCGGTGCCGATGATTTTCTCGCGAAGCCGTTCGGCATCGGCGAGTTGCAGGCGCGGCTGCGCGTCGCCCTGCGCCGCCACGGAAGTGCAAGCCAGAGCGACCCGGTGGTGCGCTTTTCCGATATTACGGTCGATCTGGCCGCAAGGCGCATCACGCGCGGCGCGGAGGAGATCCACCTGACGCCGATTGAGTTCCGGCTGCTGGGCGTGCTGCTCAATAACCCCGGTAAAGTACTGACCCAGCGTCAACTGTTAAGCCAGGTGTGGGGGCCGAACGCGGTCGAGCATAGCCACTATCTGCGTATCTATATGGGTCATCTGCGCCAGAAGCTGGAAAGCGATCCGGCGCGCCCGCGCCATCTGTTGACTGAAACCGGCATCGGCTACCGGTTTATGCTTTAACGCTGAGGCCGCGTCACGTCTGGCGCGGCGTTAAATCCCCCCCCCTCTTTTTATTCTGAATAGCTTTTCACTCCTCCTTTATTTTTATTCATTTATTATTTTTTGTGTCATCGAAATAAGAAGGGATTTCTGCCGAAATATAATGAACACCGTTTATTAACCAGAGACTTACATCTTTACAACCGACAGCGATCTACTCTACATTATGCATAAATGACGACTAATTATTTCTTGTTCAGCGCGTTTTTGTTGATCCTTTTCACAGATTAACCTCTCATGATGGATAAAATGACCACGCTTTCAATTAGTGAAAGGTAATAATCACATGGAAAATAATAATCGGTTTATGCCACATATCAGGCGGACGACCCATATTATGATGTTCGCCCACCGCAACTGTTTTGACTTCCACCTTTTCAATTCCCGCTAGCGTATTGCGCTACTGCGCGCCGCTTATTCCTGAGAAAGAGCCTAACGTTATTCGTTAACAGGTGACCGCCTGGGAATGCACGCGCACTTTTGCCACAACCCCTTGTAATACCGGCATAACGCCGGGAGGGGCTTGTCTGGCCCCAAAAAAGCAAATTTTCCGCACTGCCTTTTGAAGGCGGCGGGAATATGTTGCCCGACATTTATATTGAGCAATTTTCCGCGAGGAAAAGTGGCGGGATTGCTTTGCCTGAAATAAGGAAAAATCATGCAAGCGTTAAAAATCGGTGTCAGCCGTTTATGCCCGGACTGTTTTTCAACAGACCGCGATATGATTAATATTCACGAATCTGACTATATTGATATCGCCGCGGCGGTGGTTGCCGTCAGCGATATTTTTATGGGCATTATCGACGAGATAGAAACGACCGGATTTGGCATTCCGGTGTTTGTGGTATGCCAGGCTGAAGAACGGGTGCCGGCAGAGTATCTGCCATGCATTGCGGGCGTGTTTGAATATAATGAAACGCACCGCGAACACTATGGCCGCCAGCTTGAGGCCGCCGCACAGAAATATGAAACCGGGCTGCGCCCGCCGTTCTTTCGCGCGCTGGTGGATTACGTGAATCAGGGCAACAGTGCCTTTGACTGCCCAGGCCACCAGGGCGGTGATTTTTTCCGGCGTCACCCGGCGGGTAACCAGTTCGTCAGTTTCTTCGGCGATACGCTGTTTCGCGCCGATCTCTGCAACGCCGACGTGGCGATGGGCGATTTGCTGATCCACGAAGGCGCGCCCTGCCTCGCACAGCAGCATGCCGCAAAGGTGTTTAACGCCGATAAAACCTACTTTGTGCTAAACGGCACCTCTTCGGCCAATAAAGTGGTGCTCAACGCGCTGCTGGCACCGGGCGATCTGGTGCTCTTTGACCGCAATAACCATAAATCGAACCATCACGGCGCGCTGTTGCAGGCGGGCGCGACGCCGGTCTATCTGGAAACCGCGCGTAACCCGTACGGGTTTATCGGTGGGATCGACGCCCACTGTTTTGACGAGCGTTACCTGCGCGAGCGGGTGCGGGAAGTGGCTCCGGCGCGGGCCGCAGAAAAGCGCCCGTTCCGCCTGGCGGTTATCCAGCTCGGCACCTATGACGGCACGGTGTATAACGCCCGTCAGGTTGTGGACACGCTCGGGCCGCTGTGCGATTACCTGCTTTTTGATTCTGCGTGGGTCGGCTATGAACAGTTTATTCCGATGATGGCGCCCTGCTCGCCGCTGCTGCTGACGCTTAATGAAAACGATCCGGGCATTCTCGTCACGCAGTCGGTGCATAAACAGCAGGCCGGGTTTTCGCAAACCTCGCAAATCCATAAAAAAGACAGCCATATCAAAGGGCAGCCGCGTTATGTGTCGCATAAGCGCATGAATAACGCCTTCATGATGCACGCCTCCACCAGCCCGTTTTATCCGCTCTTCGCGGCTCTGGACATTAACGCGCGGATGCACGAGGGCAATGCCGGACGCCGGATGTGGATGCGCTGCGTGGAACAGGGCATTGACGCCCGCAAGATGATTTTTGAAAGCTGCCGCGCCATTCGCCCGTTTGTTCCGACGACCGTCGATGGCCGCCCGTGGCAGAGCTATGAGACGGCGGAGATCGCCGCTGATTTGCGCTTTTTCCACTTCGAGCCTGGCGAGCGCTGGCACGCCTTTGAAGGCTACGCGCCGCACCAGTATTTCGTCGACCCGTGCAAGCTGCTGCTCACCACGCCGGGTATAAATACCGAAACCGGCGAGTATGAGGCTTTCGGCGTACCCGCCGCCATACTCGCAAGCTACCTGCGCGAAAACCATATCATCCCTGAGAAGTGCGATCTCAACTCGATTCTGTTCCTGCTGACGCCCGCTGAGGAGATGAGCAAGCTGCAACAGCTGGTGGCGCAGCTGGCGCGCTTTGAAGCGCTGCTGGAGCGCGACGCGCCGCTCGCCGACGTGCTGCCCTCGCTCTTTAAACAGCATCAGGCACGCTACGAAGGCTATACGCTGCGTCAGCTCTGCCAGGAGATGCACGACTTTTACGCCAGCCGTAACGTCAAACAGCTGCAAAAAGAGATGTTCCGCAAAGCACATTTCCCGCGCGTCGCCATGAGTCCGCAGGCGGCCCACCAGGCGTTTATTCGCGGCAATATTGAGCTGGTACGTCTTGAACAGGCCGAAGGCCGTATCGCGGCGGAGGGCGCACTCCCCTACCCGCCCGGCGTGCTGTGCGTGGTGCCCGGCGAAATCTGGGGCGGCGCGGCGCTGCATTATTTTCAGGCGCTGGAAGAAGGGATCAACCTGCTGCCGGGCTTCGCGCCGGAGTTGCAGGGCGTCTATGTCGAAACCTGCGATGGCCGCCGTCAGGTTTGGTGTTACGTGGTCAGTGAAACGCCTGCGCCGCAACCGCATACAGAAGGAGCGTTATGATGAGCAAATCCAACAAAATGGGCGTCGTGCCGCTGACCATCCTGACCATGGTCAACATGATGGGCTCCGGCATTATCATGCTGCCGACCAAACTCGCCGAAGTGGGCACCATTTCCATTATCTCCTGGCTCGTGACCGCCGTCGGCTCGACAGCGCTCGCCTGGGCGTTTGCCAAATGCGGGATGTACAGCCGTAAATCGGGCGGCATGGGCGGCTATGCGGAATACGCCTTCGGCAAATCCGGCAACTTTATGGCGAACTACACCTACGGGGTGTCGCTGCTTATCGCGAACGTAGCTATCGCCATTTCCGCGGTCGGCTACGGCAGCGAGCTGTTCGGCGCGGCCTTAACGCCGGTGCAAACCGGGATCGCCACTATCGGCGTGCTGTGGATCTGCACCGTCGCCAATTTTGGCGGCGCGCGTATTACCGGCAAGCTCAGCAGCGTGACCGTCTGGGGAGTGATCATTCCGGTGGTCGGGCTGTCGGTCATCGGCTGGTTCTGGTTCAGCCCGACGCTGTATGCCGCCTCGTGGAACCCGCATCACGTGCCGTTTTTCGATGCGGTCGGATCGTCTATCGCCATGACGCTGTGGGCCTTCCTGGGGCTGGAATCAGCCTGCGCCAATACGGAAGTGGTGGAAAACCCGGAGCGCAACGTGCCGATTGCGGTACTCGGCGGCACGCTGGGCGCGGCGGTGATTTATATCGTCTCGACCAATGTGATTGCGGGCATTGTGCCGAATCTGGATCTGGCCCACTCCACCGCGCCGTTCGGGCTGGCGTTCGCGCAGATGTTTACGCCAGGCGTCGGGAAAATCATTATGGCGCTGATGGTGATGTCCTGCTGCGGCTCGCTGCTCGGCTGGCAGTTTACCATCGCCCAGGTGTTCCGCTCCTCCGCCGATGAAGGCTATTTCCCGAAAGTCTTTTCCCACCTGAGCCGCGCGGAAGCGCCGGTCAAAGGGATGCTGACGATTGTGATTATCCAGAGCGGCCTGTCGCTGATGACTATCAGCCCTTCGCTTAACAAGCAGTTTAACGTGCTGGTGAACCTGGCGGTGGTGACGAATATCATCCCGTATATTCTGTCGATGGCAGCGCTGGTCATTATTCAGCAGGTGGCGAAAGTACCGCCGCGCAAGGCGAAACCGGCGAATCTGGTGGCGCTGCTCGGCGCGATTTATAGCTTCTACGCGCTCTACTCGTCAGGCGAAGAAGCGATGCTGTATGGCGCGATAGTGACGTTTATGGGCTGGACGCTGTACGGGCTGGTGTCGCCGCGCTTTGAGCTGACCAATAAGCACGGTTGATGAGAGGCATCACGGTGAAAACAAAACGGCAACCCGAAGGTTGCCGTTTTTCGCGTCTCCTGTTCAGGAGCGCATTTATGCGTTTTTCAGCACTTCGCTGACGATTTCGACCGCTTCTTTCTCGATCTGCTTGCGGTGTTCTTCACCGAGGAAACTTTCGCAGTAGATCTTGTACGCGTCTTCGGTGCCGGAAGGACGCGCCGCGAACCAGCCGTTCTCGGTCATTACTTTCAGGCCGCCGATAGCCGCACCGTTGCCCGGTGCGGCCGTCAGACGCGCGGTGATGGGGTCGCCCGCCAGCGTACTGGCGCTGACCATTTCCGGAGAGAGCTTCGAGAGCGCCGCTTTCTGCGCGGAGGTCGCGGAAGCCTGGAGACGGTTGTAGCTCGGCGCGCCGAAACGCGCGGCCAGCTCGTCATAGTGCTGCTGCGGGTTTTTACCGGTTACAGCGGTGATTTCCGCCGCCAGCAGGCACATGATGATGCCGTCTTTATCGGTGGACCACGGCGTGCCGTCAAAGCGCAGGAAGGATGCGCCCGCGCTCTCTTCGCCGCCAAAGCCGAAGCTGCCGTCGTAGAGACCGTCAACGAACCATTTAAAGCCAACCGGCACTTCCACCAGCTTACGACCCAGCGCGTCCACCACGCGGTCGATCATCGCGGAGGAGACCAGCGTTTTGCCAACGGCCACGTCCTGGCCCCACTGCGGACGATGCTGGAACAGGTAGTTGATCGCCACCGCCAGATAGTGGTTCGGGTTCATCAGGCCCGCAGGCGTGACGATACCGTGGCGGTCGTAATCCGGGTCGTTCGCGAACGCCAGGTCGAACTTGTCACGCAGCGCCAGCAGACCGGCCATCGCCGATTCCGACGAGCAGTCCATGCGGATTGCGCCGTCTTTATCGAGGTGCATAAAGCGGAAAGTCTGATCCACCTGATCGTTAACGATGGTGAGATTGAGCTTGTAGTGCTCCGCGATACGCTTCCAGTATTCGATACCGGAGCCGCCGAGCGGGTCGACGCCAAGCTTCAGGCCCGCTTTCTGGATAGCGGCCATATCGACGATTTCTGCAAGCCCTTCGATAAACGGCTGCACCAGATCTTTTTCCTGAATGCGGCCGCTCGCCCAGGCCTCGTCCAGAGAGATGCGTTTCACCTCTTTCAGGCCGTTCGCCAGCAGTTCGTTGGCGCGGTTTTCGACCACTTTGGTGACGTTGGTGTCTGCCGGGCCGCCGTTAGGCGGGTTGTATTTGATGCCGCCATCGTCCGGCGGGTTGTGCGACGGGGTGATGACGATGCCGTCGGCCTGCGCGCCGCCGCGTTTGTTGTGTTCAAGAATGGCATTCGAGACCGCAGGCGTCGGCGTATAACCGTTGTTCTCCTGCACGATGATATCGACGCCGTTGGCGGCCAGCACTTCCAGCACGGAGATAATCGCAGGCTCGGAGAGCGCGTGCGTATCTTTACCGACATAGCACGGCCCGGTGATGCCGTTTTTCGCACGCTCTTCGGCGATCGCCTGGGCTATCGCCAGAATGTGCGGCTCGTTAAAGCTGTGGCGCGCGGCGCTCCCACGGTGGCCGGACGTACCGAACTTCACCGCATGTTCCGCATTACCCACTTCCGGCTTCAGCACGTAGTACTGTGCGGTAAGCTGGGCGACGTTGATTAAATCACTCTGTTGTGCAGGCTGTCCCGCACGGTTATTGACTGCCATGGCCTGGTCCTTCTGACGCAAGAGTTAAATGGTGCCGCAAACCTTCTCAATCAATTCCGCCGGGAACTGCATGGTCTGCATGATGTGTTCGATCATGCTGCATTTGCGGCCTGTATTCGTATTCGTAATCACCCAGTACGGCGTGCCCGGCACGTGGCGGGGTTTCGTCTGGTTACCACTTTGCAGCAGCGTTTGCTCGTCACCAGCGAAATAGACGCGGGTACGGCCGTGTAACGACTCGGTCGCTTCGGCAAAAGTATTTGCATCCAGTGAATAGAGTGTAGACAGCACCAGCATAAAACGATTGACCGCGCGTTTTTGTTCGGCGTATTCATCCGATAACAGCAGTTCACGCATCGCTCGCACGCGGTCGCGCGCCGGGTTCACTGGCTTTTCAGGCTCAGCGGCGGGCGCAACAGTGGCGGGAGTCTCTGCTTTGGCGGGTGTAGCGGCTAATTGCGAGGAGGCGGAAAATTTCAACATGCGCCGTAAAATGTCGGACGCGCTTTCGCCAATATGCAGGGTGTGGCTGGCAATGTAGCGATACAGCTCGTCATCAACTTCAATCGTTTTCATCTTAATCCAGTGCGATATCTTTTCTGAATACAAGTCGTTGGGAGTATAAAGTTAAAACCCAACAGCGGATAGCGTCAAACCAGGAAGGCCGCAAAAGTCGGAATTAACTGGAACCTTGCAGCCGGGCGGCAGAATGGTCAACATGATAACCTAACCTGTCAGTCGCCAAAAAAGAACTTTGCCATGAAATTAAATACCCGCACGCAATCTGCGCAACAACCGACTCAAAATACACCGATTGTGTTAATTCACGGGCTGTTTGGCAGCCTGGATAACTTGGGCGTGCTGGCCCGCGATCTGGTGGCGGATCATGACGTTGTGCAGGTTGATTTGCGAAATCACGGGCTTTCCGGGCGCAGCGAGACGATGGATTATCCGGCGATGGCGCAGGATATTCTCGAAACGCTGGATGCGCTGGGGCTGAATAAGGTGATTCTTATCGGTCATTCGATGGGCGGCAAAGCGGCGATGGCGGTGACCGCCCTTGCGCCGGAGCGCATTGAAAAGCTGGTGGCGATTGATATCGCGCCGGTCGATTACCAGGTGCGCCGTCACGATGAAATATTCACAGCGGTGAACGCCGTGAACGACGCGGGCGTCACCTCTCGCCAGCAGGCGGCGGAGATTATGCGCCAGCATATTGCTGAGGAAGGCGTGGTGCAGTTTCTGCTGAAATCGTTTGTCGATGGCGAGTGGCGCTTTAACGTGCCGGTGCTGTGGAACCAGTATTCGCATATTGTCGGCTGGGAAACGGTGCCAGCCTGGCACGGCCCGGCGCTGTTTATTCGCGGCGGTGCGTCGCCTTATGTGGAAGAGGCGCACCGCGAGGCGCTGCTCTCACAATTCCCCAAAGCCCGCGCGCATGTGATTGCGGGCGCAGGCCACTGGGTGCATGCCGAAAAACCGCAGGCGGTGCTGCGCGCGATTCGTCGCTTTCTGGAAACTGATTAAAAACAGACCGACCGGCGCCCTCGCGCGCCGGATGCGTTGGCGCGCTTCGCTGCCTCATGTATGATGGCGCGCTGAAATACCGCCGGGCCACGCCACGGCAGCCTGTTTCCCCTGTCTATACTCATACCATGGCAAAAGAACAAACGGACCGCACAACGCTCGATCTCTTCGCGGATGAACGCCGTCCGGGCAGACCGAAAACCAATCCGCTGTCGCGCGACGAACAGCTGCGCATCAATAAGCGCAACCAGCTTAAGCGTGACAAAGTTCGCGGGCTTAAGCGCGTGGAGCTGAAGCTGAACGCCGATGCGGTAGACGCGCTGAACCATCTCGCGCAGGCGCGCAATATCAGCCGCAGCGAGCTGATAGAAGCGATGCTGCTCGCGCAGCTGAAAGCCTTGCAGGAGTAAGGTCTGGTCTGAATTTTACCCAAAAGGACGGGGCAATGTAGCAGAGAGTGCACCCGGCGCCTGATACCGTTTCCGCACCTTCTTCTGTTCTGCTATGATTGCCCTATCTGTGGGCGTTATGCCAGCACCATTACATTTAGATTCAAGAGGTTATTCTTCTTATGGCAATCGTAGGCATCTTTTTCGGCAGCGACACCGGCAATACCGAAAATATCGCAAAAATTATCCAGAAACAGCTCGGGACTGACGTTGCTGAAGTGCATGACATTGCTAAAAGCAGCAAAGAGGATCTGGAAGCGTTCGATATTCTTCTGCTTGGCATCCCGACCTGGTACTACGGCGAAGCGCAGTGCGACTGGGACGATTTCTTCCCGACGCTCGAAGAAATTGACTTCAACGGCAAGCTGGTAGCGCTCTTTGGCTGCGGCGACCAGGAAGATTATGCAGAATACTTCTGCGACGCGCTGGGCACCATTCGCGACATTATCGAACCGCGCGGTGCGACCATCGTTGGCCACTGGCCGACCGAAGGCTACCATTTTGAAGCCTCTAAAGGTCTGGCGGACGACGATCACTTCGTTGGTCTCGCGATTGACGAAGATCGCCAGCCGGAACTGACCGCTGAGCGCGTTGAAAAATGGGTCAAACAGGTTTCCGAAGAGCTTCATCTGCAGGAAATCATCAACGCCTGATGATAAGCGGCGCGGGCACCGTTCCGCGCCGTTTGATAGATAAAAGCAATGAAAATAATTGCTACAAATTTTTAACTTTCCCTCACTACGCTGTACAATGGCTTTCTTAATTATCAGGCTCTCCACGTGAAAACGCTGGCTGGCCCACGATTTTTAAGCTCTTTTTTGCCGGACGCTTGCGGTTTTCATTTAGGCATGTCAGTTCTATAATGAGACGCATTCATCTTCGGCGTATCCGATGTATCGCTCCCTTCCGGAGCGAGTCGTTAAGCAACAGGACAGATTCCGCATGACTGACAACAATACCGCATTAAAGAAAGCCGGCCTGAAAGTCACGCTTCCTCGATTAAAAATCCTCGAAGTGCTGCAGGAACCGGTCAATCATCATGTCAGTGCGGAAGACCTCTATAAGCGTCTGATTGACATGGGTGAAGAGATTGGCCTTGCCACGGTCTATCGCGTACTTAACCAGTTCGACGATGCCGGCATCGTCACTCGTCACAACTTCGAAGGCGGTAAATCCGTTTTTGAGCTGACGCAACAGCATCATCACGATCACCTGATTTGCCTCGATTGCGGCAAAGTGATCGAATTCAGTGATGACTCTATTGAAGCGCGTCAGCGTGAGATCGCCACGCGCCATGGCATTCGCCTGACCAACCACAGTCTCTATCTGTACGGTCACTGCGCGGATGGCGACTGCCGCGAAAACGAACACGCCCACGAGGCTGGCGGGAAATAACACTCGCACATTGCATCATCCAGGCCGACATTTGTCGGCTTTTTTATTGCCTGAAAACGCTGCACCGAAAACAGAAATGTATTTTTTTAGATAAACTTAAAAAGTTAGGGTATTTTAATACAGCGCACAATGCTTAATTAAACCACATATATTTTATTAAATCGAAATTCAGAAAAGATAAATATCTTTATCACTCAATCGTTTAGACATCAGATTATCCCTGTTTCTTCTTTTATCTCTCCTGCCCCTTATTGCAGCAATAAAAATCCATCCATTAAGATACAGCAACGATTTAATTTTATTTTATATAAGGTAACCAACATGGTCTTACCCCCTAAACCGCTTGCTGAGATTTACCGTATCGCGGATATTTTCAATAGCTACGGCAACTGGTCTCGTGCAGAAAAAAATACGCTGATCCCGCTTCGGGACGGGGAGATCTGCATCATTCGCGGCGGTCAGTTCTCTCTGATGCGCCAGAGCGATCGACTGCTTATCGAAAAAAGCAGTGCGCCGTCGGTGCTGGGTCTGGCGAGGAATTTAGGTAAAACTCAATTCGCCAAATTACAGGCGGATTCTGAATGTCATTATCAGTTAATTCCTTTTGATTATTTCATTCAGGAGATCGAAAAAAATCACTGTCAGTTACATCTGCTTATTTTGTCCTCATGGATTATTAATATGCTTTGCTATCGTGAAGAAATTATGATGGGGCGAAACAGCTATAGCATGATTAAAGCAAATATCGATTGTCTGGCGGCAATGGATGAGTTCATGCGCAACCGGATTAACGTGGCTGATTATATTGTTAAAAAAACCAACCTTTCCCGCAGCATGGTGATGAAAACCCTTTCTCAGTTGCGCGGTGCGAAAAATATTGAGATAAGCAAAGGCAAACTGGTCGCGGTTCACCATCTGCCTGAGTCGCTGTAAGGCATACGGCACCCGACATGAAAAAGCCAGCCCACAGGCTGGCTTTTTTATTGCGTTACGGCTGTACGTTATCAACACGGCTGTAGCGTTTACCGTCACTGCTGACGCTGCGGACCTGCACGGCACCCGTCACGCGTGGCGGCTTCGCATCGTCGTAGCGCTGCCAGCGCGCGCCGCCGTCAGTGGAGTATTCCATTGCAACACCAGGTAAGCTGTTGTTCATCCGCAACACGCCGTTGTTAATCCGCGCGCCCGGTACCGGCAGGCGGAACTGCACGCCCGCTTTTTCGAGCTTCGGCAGTTCACGGCTGCCCGCCAGGTTCGCAAAGCGCGTCCAGTCGTCATGAAGCGCTTTTACGTCCACCAGATGGGTCTCGCCGCCTTTATATTCGCGACCTGCCTGATAATCCTGCTCCCAGGCGGCGCGATGCCAGGCGCGCTCCGCAACGGAAAGCAGACGCGGGTACATCATGTACTCCATTTGTTTATCGGTGCGTACCACTTCACTCCAGAGCTGCGCCGAGAGGCCATACGCACCTGGCCACGGCTTGTCAGATTTTGCGCTGAACGCGTTGCCGTCGCGATCGACAGAGGTTTCGGCGTTTTGCGGCAGGTTATCCGGCGCGAAGCTGAAAATCTTGCGCTCGTCGCTAAAGCGCGTGCCCCAGTAGTAGCCGCTCTCGGCCGGGTTTACTTCGTTCGGGAAATCCAGATAGACATAATCCGGGTTAGAGACCACCACGCGAAAACCTTTATTCGCCCAGTCGTTCGCTGTATCGAAACCGCCCCAGTAGAGCGTGTCCCAGAAGTTGACGTTAACGTGCGAGGTGGCGAACGCGCTGGCGTCTTTCGCATCTTTTAGCCCGTCCTGCCACGCCTGCATGGTGTCGATGCCGTGCGCCTTAACGAGCTTGCTCACTTGCGCGCCAAAGTAGCTGGAGAGGTGTTCGACATCAGCCACCACGCCGTCCTGCACCATTTTTTGACACACTGGTGAGCGCGCCCAGGGCTTGTCCTGACGGCTCTGGTCGATAATCCCCTTCCCGGCTTCCGGTTTCGTTTTATCCGTATAACCCGCGCCGAGGTAGATATTTTTCGCCTCATCGCCGCCGAAATGCCAGGTGGTGAGCGGCTGCCCGGCCTCTTTGTGCATCTGCTGGATCTCGCCAATCACTTTATCGACAAAGCGGCGCGAGGAGTCGAGGCACGGATTGAGATAACCGGTGCGGTTGTAGTACTGCACGCCAGTGGTGATGGACGTATCTTTCGGGTCGAGCAGGCGATACTGGTTCGCCTCTTCGGTTTTACCGGCTTTTTCCAGCCTGTCGTAACGCGCTTCCATCGCAATCACCGCCGCGCGGGCGTGAGCGGGCATGTCGATTTCCGGGATCACTTCTATCTGGCGCGCGGCGGCATATTTCACAATCTCAATATAATCCGCGCGGGTGAAGAAACCGCTGCCATTATTGTTCGTATCAGGCCCGGAGCCGAGCTGCGGCAGCAGGCAGGTTTTTTCGCTGAGATCGTGACAGCGCTTCGCGCCTGTGTCGGTCAGCTCCGGCAAGCCCGGAATCTCGATACGCCAGCCTTCGTCATCGCTCAAATGGAAATGGAATTTATTGAGCTTATAGGCCGCCATCTGGTCAAGCAGGCGTAGCACAGCGGCTTTAGTGTGGAAGTTGCGTCCCACATCGAGTTGAATGCCGCGATAGTCAAAACGCGGCGCGTCCTGCGCGTCGAGCATGGCGATTTGCTTCGCGCCCTTAGCCGGGATCAGTGACAGCAGCGATTGCAGCCCGTAAAAGACGCCCGCGCGGTCATAACCGGTAATCGTCGTCTCTTTTGGCCCGATATGCAGCTGATACGCGCCGGACACCGCCTCGTTGCCAGTAAACGCGTGGCTGGTGATAGCGGTACGTACCGGATAGCCTGCATCAGTTTTTATACCGAGCAGCGCGAAGCGGGCGGCTACCGCCTCCTGCGCGGGTTTGTCGAGCGCGGACATATCAAGCTGAACGCCCTTGTCCAGTGAGACATTTTGCCCGTGTACTTTGACGTGCCGCGGCGTAGGCACGATCTGCCCGCGCAGGCTCTCTGCGTTCAGCGTTTTAACGTCGCTGTTTTTATCGAATCGCGCTTCGGCGGTCATCAGGATATTTTTATCGTCCGGTGTGCGTTTCCACTGATCTTTCAGCGGGCTGACAAAATCGGTCAGCGTTTCGGTATCGGTACTGGCGATAACCTTCGGCGCGCCGTCGTCTGCCGTGACATACCAGCGCGGCAGCACGTCGGTGATAAACAGTTGCCAGTATTCATTGATAATCGGGATTTCCACCGAGGCTTTCGCCGGGAAGCCGGTGAATTTGTCCGTCGGCTCAAGCTTGTGAAGATCGCCCATCACGTGGGTCACTTTAAATTGATCGTTATCGACTTTAAGGATCTGGCGAATGCTGTGAAACCAGATAGTCCAGTTTTTGTCGGTCACCGCGTCGCCCGGGTTGGTAAGCGTGATGACCGCTTTGTTGCATGAGGCCCAGTCAGCGCCGAGCGCCGCGCAGTCTGTGCCGTGCTGCGCGGCCTGATTGTCGGTAATGGTGTAATTAAGTCCAAACTGGCTGATGCTCTCTGCCGTTGACGCCTGTGCGGTGGCTCCGCTGAAAAGCCCCATCACCGCACCCGCTAATACACTGTTCTGTAACTTTTTCATCGACTTCTCCTTTTCACTGCCCTTGATGGAAGGCGCATCTGCGCGCCCCTGCGCAATCAGAAAATCGTGAACGGTGCCGTGACGATAAATTTCACGTCGCGCTCGTCCTGGAAGATGTTGCCGTAGCCGCCGCCGTAGCTCGGGATGTCGGAGTGGTTGTCGTATTGGGTGAAATGCAGCTTAAACATTGTGCCTTTGGCGCGGCCATCCTGCAGGGTGTAAACCGCATCGAGACTGTAAGCGGATTCTTTCAGGCGGTAGTCAGGGTCGTAGTAGCCGTCAGTGGTAGGCAGCGTGGAAGGTTTCGCATCCCAGGCGTAAACGTATGACGCGCCGAGCGCAAAACCAGGCAGGTTCCAGTTTTTGAGATCATACATCGCGCCGAAGAACACGGCTTTTTCATCATCGGCGTTAAAATCGGAGCGGTTATCCCACCAGATATCGAGCCGTCCGTTGGAAGACGCATAAGTTGGCGTCATGCGCTGCAGAAAATAGCCCTGCTGCCCTTCGGCGCTGACCCAAGTGCCTTCCAGACGCAAATCGACCTGGCCAATTTTATAGCCAAACGTCAGCGCCTGGAGCCACGCGGTGCCGTCGTAAATATCATTGACGGTGCCGTTACTGGCTTTATCGCGCGCACCATAGAACTGATAACTTGTGGAGAGCGGGTTGCCTGCAAGTGTGAAGTTGTAGCTCGCTTTCGCGAAATATTGATCGATATAGCCTTCTGCCTGGCCAAAAGCCGCTTCCAGCACCAGCGAGTTTTTAAAATCATATTTCGCGCCGATCGAGTGGAGATAATCGACGCGCGTGGTTCTGTCGTTCTGGTAGAACTTGTCCATCTCCAGATGCCACGGCGATTTGTATTCGTTGGCCCACATGTACGAAAAGCTCAGCGCGCCTGCCTCGCCGTAGTCAAAATTCGCGCCCGCTTCAGCACCCTGATACGTGCCGGGCATAAAGCTCCAGTGCGGCGCCAGCAGCGTCTGGCCGGTGGGCTGCAACCAGCCAGCCCGCGCCCAGACCGGGCCATATTTAAATTTACCGGCAGCTTTATAAAGGCTGATACCGCTTTTATCGCCGGACCAGTCTTCGTCGTAGGCTTTGTTGCTTGCGGAGAACGCGATTTCATTCGGGTGCCCGCTGTCGCCGTTTTCCGCCATTTCGATAGCGGTGAACGCGGCGATATCCAGCCCGAACATATCGGCGGCAAACCCTGACTGGAAATCCAGGTTCGCGTTCCAGGTGGAGTGCGAGAGGTTGGTTTTATATTTGTCTTCCACGACATCTTTACGGTCGCGCTCGCGCTGCCAGTAATAGATGCCGCCAGTTAACGTAGAGTCGTCAATAAACCCGGCGGCGTGAACGGGCGGGCTACACAGGCCGCCCAGCGCGGTAACGCTGGCGACAGCCAGCGCGATGCCGCTACGTTTGTATCTCAACGAACGCATGTGAAATTCCTCTTTGACGTAAAAAATTCGCGGCGCACATAGCGCGCAAAGCGAATGAAAAATAAAAAAGTAAAAGTGCTGAAGGAGAACTCCAAAACAGCCCTTCAAGACTATTTTTCGCGACGCGAATTATCAATCTTAATCCCCTGAATTTTCGTGGCTTTATGACACAGTGCACAAAATAATTTTCATTTTGTAACATTTTCAGAAGGCAGATTTTAATGCGGATAAAAGAGGATGGATTAGTTAAAGCTATAAAATGAAAGCGATTTCATGATAATCAGTAGATTAAAATAGCAACATGCGATTTTATGGCGGGCTTGCAGTTAACGGGGAACATGTAGATTAATTCGCGTCGCGAATATTTTTCTGCTTTTAACGCATTGATTAAAAAGCAAAAAAAAACGCCGCTCAGAGGCGGCGTCTTGTAACAGGTGAGGTATTACTCGCCGATTTTAGCCCAGGTATCGCGCAGGCCAACGGTGCGGTTGAACACCAGTTTGTCACCGTTTGCATGGCGGCTGTCGAGGCAGAAATAACCTTCACGCTCGAACTGCCAGGCTTTGCCCGCTTCAGCGTTTTTCAGGCCTGGCTCAGCATAACCCTGCTTAATGACCAGCGATTCTTTGTTGATGGTCGTGAGGAAATCTTCCGCCGCACCCGGGTTCGGCACGCTGAACAGACGGTCATAGAGACGAATCTCAACCGGCAGCGCATGCGCCGCGCTGACCCAGTGGATAACGCCTTTGACCTTGCGGCCGTCAGCAGGGTCTTTGCTCAGCGTTTCGGCATCGTAGGTGCAGTAAATGGTGGTGATTTCACCCGCGTCGTCTTTCTCCACACGCTCGGCTTTAATGACATACGCGTTACGCAGACGCACTTCTTTACCGAGCACCAGACGCTTGTACTGCTTGTTGGCTTCTTCACGGAAATCCGCGCGATCGATCCAGATTTCGCCGCTGAACGGCACGTCGCGGTTGCCCATTTCCGGTTTGTTCGGATGGTTAGGCATGGACACCATTTCGCTGTGGCCCTGCGGGTAGTTTTCGATAACCAGTTTCACCGGATCGATAACCGCCATGGCGCGCGGCGCGTTCTCGTTGAGATCTTCGCGAATGCAGGCTTCCAGCGCGGCCATTTCCACGGTGTTATCCTGTTTGGTCACGCCGATACGCTTGCAGAATTCACGGATGGACGCGGCGGTATAACCGCGACGGCGCAGGCCGGAAATGGTCGGCATACGCGGATCGTCCCAGCCTTCGACATGCTTATCGGTGACCAGCAGGTTTAGCTTACGCTTGGACATCACCGTATATTCCAGATTCAGGCGCGAGAATTCGTACTGGCGCGGGTGAACCGGAATGGTGATGTTATCCAGCACCCAGTCATACAGACGACGGTTGTCCTGGAACTCCAGCGTACAGAGCGAATGGGTGATGCCTTCCAGCGCATCGGAGATGCAGTGGGTAAAGTCGTACATCGGGTAGATGCACCACTTGTTGCCGGTCTGGTGATGCTCGGCGAACTTAATGCGGTACAGCACCGGGTCACGCATCACGATAAACGGCGACGCCATATCAATTTTCGCGCGCAGGCACGCTTTGCCCTCTTCAAACCCACCGGCACGCATTTTCTCAAACAGCGCCAGGTTTTCTTCCACGCTGCGATCGCGGAACGGGCTGTTTTTGCCCGGTGCGGTCAGCGTGCCGCGGTATTCGCGGATCTGCTCCGGCGATAGCTCGTCAACGTAGGCCAGGCCCTTGTTGATAAGCTCAACAGCGTAGTTATAAAGCTGATCGAAATAGTCAGAGGAGTAGCGCACGTCGCCAGACCAGTGGAAACCCAGCCATTGCACGTCATTTTTAATCGACTCGACAAATTCCAGATCTTCTTTGACCGGGTTGGTATCGTCAAAGCGAAGGTTGCACTGGCCCTGGTAATCCTGCGCGATACCGAAGTTCAGGCAGATCGATTTCGCGTGGCCGATGTGCAGATAGCCATTCGGCTCCGGCGGAAAGCGGGTGCAAATCGTGGTGTGTTTTCCAGACGCCAGATCTTCATCGATAATCTGGCGAATAAAGTTAGTCGGGCGGGCTTCTGCCTCACTCATCGCATATTCCTCAAAGCGTCAACATCGTTTAACGGCGTATGATCTTATAAGCAGAGGCGGGAAACAACCTTTAGTTACAGAAAATCCCGCCGCAGAGCACCGCATGTTACTGACGGGCTTCAGCATACTGCGCCAGCCGACAACGCTCGGGCGTTCTGGCTTTGAGTAATTTGACTTGAGGCCTTAATGACTCGACATTCCCTTCACGCGGCAGGTAGCCTGGCGCTTCAACGCACCAGCTCCACGAATAGATCATCGTGCCGTGAAGAAAGAAAATCATGTTTTCCCACTCCGAAACGCGCGAGACGGAAACATGGCCGTTATCATCCGCCGTGAATTTTTCCGGCGGCGGGTAATAACCCGGCGGCATACGGTGCGTTTGCAGCCAGAGCGTGGCGTGGGGAATGGGCTCGCCCTGCTCGTTTTGAATATCCATATCGAGCGCAGGCCGGTGGGTGGCGTAGCGAGGAATGCAGCCGCTTAACAGCACGGCAGCGAAGAGGATGACAATAATCTGACGCATGTGATTCTCCTTAATCTCAGTGTCCGCTACCCTACATGGCGTTAAGTGGTGCGCGCCAGCCCCGAAAAAAGGCGAAAAAAAACGGCGGGAGTTTCCCCCGCCGTTCAGGCATAACGACTCAGAAGCGATTATTTGCCTTTAATTTCATACAGCGCGCTCTGGCCTGCCACCACCGCGCCCTGCGCCTGGATAACCAGCCCGCCGAAGTCGTCGATGTTGCTGCATACGACCGGGCTAATCATTGAGCGCGCATTAGCGTTCAGGTAGTCCAGATCAAGCTCCAGCACTGGCTGGCCTGCCGTCACCTGCGCGCCCTCTTCCACCAGACGTTTAAAGCCCTGGCCGTTCAGCGCGACGGTATCAATCCCCATGTGCACCACAATTTCTGCGCCGTTTTCAGTTTCCAGGCAGAACGCATGGTTGGTGTTGAAGATTTTCACGATAGTCCCGGCCGCCGGCGCGACCACCAGTTTATCGGTGGGCTTGATGGCGACGCCATCGCCGACCGCTTTGCTGGCGAACGCTTCATCCGGCACCGCGTCGAGCGCGACCACTTCACCCGTCACCGGCGATACCAGCGCGGCGATGGTTTTTGCGTTAGCGACCGCCTGCGGCTTCACGGCTGGTGCGACAGGCGCTGTGGTCTGCGCTTTTGGTGCGGAGGCCTCGACATGGCCGGTGGTTTTCATCGCGTTCGCAATTTTTTCTGCCACGAAGCCGACGATGATTTGCACGCTGGTTTTGTTAAGGCGAATCACGCCCGTCGCGCCAAGGCGCTTAGCCATCGCCTCATCCACCAGCGCGGAGTCTTTCACATTCAGACGCAGACGCGTGATGCAGGCATCGATACCGGTCAGGTTATCGGAGCCGCCCACCGCCGCGATGTACTGACGCGCAAGGCCCGCCGCATCCAGATCTTTCTCGTCGCTGACGTTAACGTCCACACCGTCTGCTTCGCTGCCTGCGACGGCCAGCTCACGGCCCGGCGTCATCAGGTTGAATTTGGTGATGGTAAAGCGGAACACCACGTAATAGATGACGAAGAAGACTAGCCCCTGCGGAATCAGCATGTACCAGTGCGTTGCCAGTGGGTTACGGGACGACAGCACCATATCCACCAGCCCGGCGCTGAAGCCGAAGCCGGCAATCCAGTGCATCGTCGCCGCGATAAATACGGAGATCCCCGTCAATACCGCGTGAATGACATACAGCACCGGTGCCACGAACATAAAGGAGAATTCCAGCGGCTCGGTAATGCCGGTAAAGAATGCGGCGAAAGCGCCCGCCATCATAATCCCCAGCACTTTGGCTTTATTTTCAGGACGCGCGCAGTGGTAAATCGCCAGCGCCGCGCCTGGCAGGCCAAACATCATAATCGGGAAGAAGCCCGCCTGATAACGGCCAGTAATACCAACCACGGCTTTACCGGATTCGATAGACTGCGCGCCGCCCAGGAAATTCGGGATATCGTTAATGCCTGCTACGTCGAACCAGAATACGGAGTTCAGGGCGTGATGCAGACCTACCGGGATCAGCAGACGGTTAAAGAACGCGTAAACGCCCGCACCGACCGACCCGAGCTTCTGGATCTGCTCGCCAAAATCGACGAGACCACCAAACACCACCGGCCAGATGTACATCATGATAAATGCGACAACAATCATCACGAAGGACGTCAGAATCGGGACCAGACGGCGACCGCTGAAGAATGACAGCGCTTTCGGCAGCTCTACGGCGCTAAAGCGGTTATACAGTTCGGCGGCAATAATCCCCACCATAATGCCCACGAACTGGTTTTTAATTTTACCGAAGGCAGCAGGCACCTGATCGGCCGGGATCTTCATGATCATGGCGACAGCCGCTGGCGAGCAGAGCGTCGTCAGCACCAGGAACCCGACAAACCCCGCCAGCGCCGCAGCGCCGTCTTTATCTTTTGACATACCGTACGCGACGCCAACCGCAAACAGCACGCCCATGTTGTCGATAATCGCGGAGCCGGACTGAATAAAGAAGGCCGCCAGCGCGTTGCTGCCGCCCCACCCGGTCGGGTCAAGCCAGTAACCGACCCCCATCAGAATGGCTGCCGCAGGCAGCGTAGCCACAGGCACCATCAGCGCCCGGCCTACTCGTTGTAAATAACCTAAAATACTCACTTTTTCCCCCTATGAGACCCCGATGAGGCTCCAGCTAAGCAGTGTTTTTATTGTGCTACTAACTCTGAAACGCGGCGACACTTTGCATCACCTCTGAGTGTCTGCAAAATTAATTCGCCTCGCAAATTAAACGCGTCTTTTCTGTGATTTTTATCACCAAATATCGTTGTTGCGCATCCTTTACTATGGCTTACCTCGAAAACTTATTTTATCATTCAAAAAATCGAGACGGATTGCTTCCGCTTTCAGCGAACGGGTATACCCTTACACTGTGAGCCGTTTAATCCGCTCCTGTTTTCTAACTTCCGAGGTGAACAATGAGACTGATTCCGCTGGCTACGCCGCAGCAGGTTGGCAAATGGGCCGCCCGCCATATTGTTAAGCGCATTAACGATTTCAACCCCACCGCTGACCGCCCTTTCGTTCTCGGTCTGCCGACTGGCGGCACGCCGCTTGAAGCTTACAAGGCGCTTATCGAGATGCATAAAGCAGGCCAGGTCAGTTTCAAACATGTCGTAACGTTTAACATGGATGAATATGTGGGCCTGCCGAAAGATCATCCGGAAAGCTATCATAGTTTCATGTACCGTAATTTCTTCGACCACGTTGATATTCCCGAAGAAAATATCAACCTGCTGGATGGCAACGCGCCGGATATTGACGCAGAATGCCGCCGCTATGAAGAAAAAATTCGCGCCTACGGCAAAATTCATCTGTTTATGGGCGGCGTCGGCAACGATGGTCATATCGCGTTTAACGAGCCCGCGTCTTCTCTGGCATCCCGCACACGTATCAAAACCCTGACGCACGACACCCGTGTGGCGAACTCGCGTTTCTTTGGCGGTGATGTGAATCAGGTGCCAAAATACGCGCTCACCGTGGGCGTTGGCACGCTGCTGGACGCGCAGGAAGTCATGATTCTGGTGCTGGGCCACGTTAAGGCGCAGGCGCTGCAGGCGGCGGTTGAAGGCAACGTTAACCATATGTGGACGATTAGCTGTCTGCAGTTGCACCCGAAAGCGGTTATCGTGTGCGATGAGCCTTCCACGATGGAACTGAAAGTGAAGACGCTGAAATACTTCACCGAGCTCGAAGCTGAAAATATCAAAGATCTTTAAGGACTGGTTACCGGGGGCATTATGTACGCATTAACCCACGGCCGGATTTACACCGGCCACGACATTCTGGATGACCACGCGATTATCATCGCCGATGGCCTGATTGAGCGCCTCTGCCCGCTGGCTGAATTACCGGCAGGCATCAAGCAGCGCGATATGGGCGGCGCCATTATCGCCCCCGGTTTTATCGACGTGCAGTTAAACGGCTGCGGCGGCGTGCAGTTTAATGACACCGCTGAAGCGGTATCGATTGAAACGCTGGAAATCATGCAAAAAGCCAACGAGAAATCGGGCTGCACCAGCTATCTGCCAACACTTATTACCTGTAGCGACGCGCTGATGAAACAGGGCGTGCACGTGATGCGCGAATACCTGTCGCGTCACCAGAACCAGGCGCTGGGCCTGCATCTTGAAGGCCCGTGGCTGAATATCGTTAAAAAAGGCACGCATAACCCGGATTACGTTCGTCAGCCGGACGCAGAACTGGTCGATTTCTTGTGCGAAAACGCCGACGTGATTACCAAAATCACCCTGGCGCCGGAACGCGTTGCGCCGGAAATCATCAAAAAGCTGACCGCCGCAGGCATTGTGGTTTCTGCCGGACACTCCAACGCGACGCTAAAAGAAGCGAAAAAAGGCTTCCGTGCGGGCATTCGCTTCGCTACGCACCTTTTTAACGCCATGCCTTATATCACTGGTCGCGAGCCGGGGCTGACGGGCGCTATCTTTGACGAGCCAGACGTCTGGTGCGGCATTATCGCTGACGGCCTGCATGTCGATTTCGCCAACGTGCGCCTTGCGAAAAAAGTGAAAGGCGACAAGCTGTGTCTGGTGACGGACGCGACGGCGCCCGCAGGTGCCAATATTGATGAGTTCATTTTTGCTGGCAAAACAATATACTACCGTAACGGCCTGTGCGTGGATGAAAACGGCACCCTGAGCGGCTCGGCGCTGACCATGATCGAAGGCGTGCGCAACCTGGTGGAGCATGTCAATATCGCACTGGACGAAGCGCTGCGTATGGCGACGCTTTATCCGGCCCGCGCCATGGGCGTGGCGCACCGGCTTGGCAGCATTGAAGCGGGCAAAGTGGCGAACCTTACGGCCTTTACCCGCGACTATAAAATCATCAAGACCATCGTTAATGGTAACGAGGTCGTTACTGAGTAAATAAAGGCATGACGACTGGCGGACAGGCTCAAATTGGCAACGTTGATCTCGTAAAACAGCTTAACAGCGCGGCGGTTTACCGTCTTATCGACCACCAGGGGCCGATATCGCGCATTCAGATAGCCGAACAGAGCCAGCTTGCGCCCGCCAGCGTGACCAAAATTACCCGCCAGCTTATTGAGCGCGGTCTGATTAAAGAAGTCGATCAGCAGGCCTCGACAGGGGGCCGCCGCGCTATCTCCATCGTTACCGAAACCCGGCATTTCCAGGCTGTCGGCGTGCGGCTTGGCCGCCATGACGCCACGCTGACGCTGTTCGATCTCAGCAGCAAGGTGCTCGCCGAAGAACATTTCCCGCTGCCCGAGCGCACCCAGGAAACGCTGGAACATGCGTTGCTGAACACCATCGCGCAGTTTATCGACACCTGGCAGCGTAAAATCCGCGAGCTTATTGCCGTGTCGGTGATCCTGCCAGGTCTGGTCGATCCGGAAAGTGGCGTGATTCGCTATATGCCGCACATCAATGTGGAAAACTGGCCGCTGGTGGACGCTCTGCAAAAGCGCTTTAACGTCGCCTGTTTTGTCGGTCACGATATCCGCAGCCTGGCGCTGGCGGAGCACTATTTCGGGGCAACGCGCGACTGTGAAGACTCCATTCTGGTGCGCGTTCACCGCGGCACCGGCGCGGGCATTATCTCGAACGGGCGCATATTCATTGGCCGTAACGGCAACGTCGGCGAGATTGGCCATATTCAGGTCGATCCGCTGGGCGAGCGCTGTCACTGCGGCAATTTCGGGTGCCTGGAAACCGTCGCAGCCAACGCCGCGATTGAACAGCGCGTGCGTCAGCTGCTTGAACAGGGCTATCAGAGCCGCCTGACGCCCGACGAGTGCAATATCAAAGCGATTTGCAAAGCCGCGAACCGGGGCGATGCGCTGGCCTGCGAAGTGGTGGAGCGCGTCGGTCGTCAGCTTGGCAAGACTATCGCCATCGCCATCAACCTGTTTAACCCGCAGAAAGTGGTGATCGCCGGTGAGATTGTCGAAGCGCAGAAAGTGCTGCTGCCCGCTATCGAAAGCTGCATCAATACGCAATCCCTGAAAGCGTTTCGTAAAAACCTGCCGGTCGTGCCTTCGCAGCTCGATCACCGTTCGGCTATCGGCGCGTTTGCCCTGGTAAAACGTGCAATGCTTAACGGGTTGTTATTACAGCGTTTGCTGGAAAGTTAACGAGTGACCATAGCGATTTGCGCTATAGTTACGCCTTTCTGTTCCCTGAGCCAGAGTAGTCCATGACCATTCAGAACGTAATTTGCGATATCGATGGCGTGCTGATGCACGATAACGTTGCGGTGCCCGGCGCCAGCGAATTTCTGACCCGCATTCTTGAAAAAGGGTTTCCGCTGGTTCTGCTCACCAACTACCCGTCCCAGACCGGCCAGGATCTGGCGAACCGCTTTGCTTCCGCCGGGATCGACGTGCCGGACAGCGTGTTTTACACCTCTGCGATGGCGACCGCCGATTTCCTGCGTCGTCAGGAAGGCAAAAAAGCGTATGTTGTCGGCGAAGGAGCATTAATTCACGAACTTTATAAAGCGGGCTTTACGATTACCGATATCAATCCCGATTTTGTTATCGTGGGCGAAACCCGCTCCTATAACTGGGAAATGATGCATAAAGCCGCCTTTTTCGTCGCCAACGGCGCGCGGTTTATCGCCACCAACCCGGACACGCACGGGCGCGGTTTTTACCCGGCCTGCGGCGCGCTGTGCGCGGGTATTGAGAAAATCTCCGGGCGGAAGCCGTTTTATGTCGGCAAGCCAAGTCCCTGGATAATCCGCGCGGCGCTGAACAAAATGCAGGCCCACTCTGAGCATACCGTAATCGTCGGCGATAACCTGCGCACCGATATTCTTGCCGGTTTCCAGGCGGGCCTGGAGACGATTCTGGTGCTGTCGGGCGTTTCGACCATTAATGACATCGACGCCATGCCGTTCCGGCCGAGCTGGATTTATCCTTCCGTCGCCGAAATCGACGTAATCTGAACCTGACGGCCATTAACAATGGCCGTTTTTTTTGCCCTTCAGACAACCCCCCTCGTTTAATAAAAGCGCTCTTTTTTTGCTGATTCGCTAAAAACTGCCCTGCTTTACTGACCATTTTTAAATTATCGCTAACGCTCATTGAACTATTTATGGTCTATACGCTAAAACGCTTGCACAACCTGCACGCTTTGCGGCATTTTCTTAAACAACGACAGAGGCGGAAGCGAAAAAATTGCATAAACCGCAACGCCTCGCAGACAGACAACACAACATTACCGCCAGGGTTAACGGAGTTCTTTATGTGTTCTATTTTTGGTGTGCTGGATATCAAAACCGACGCGGTCGAACTGCGTAAAAAAGCGCTTGAGCTGTCGCGCCTGATGCGCCACCGCGGCCCGGACTGGTCCGGCGTGTTCGCCAGCGACAAAGCCATTCTCGCGCATGAACGTCTTTCTATCGTTGACGTCAACGCAGGCGCGCAGCCGCTCTACAACACTGAAAAAACGCACGTGCTGGCCGTTAACGGCGAAATCTACAACCACCAGGCGCTGCGCGCAGAATATGGCGATCGTTTCCAGTTCCAGACCGGCTCTGACTGCGAAGTCATCCTGGCGCTGTATCAGGAAAAAGGCCCGGAGTTTCTGGACGAATTACAGGGCATGTTCGCTTTCGTGCTCTATGACAGCGAAAAAGACGCGTACCTGATTGGCCGTGACCATATCGGCATCATTCCGCTCTATATGGGGCACGATGAGCACGGCAACTTTTATGTCGCCTCAGAAATGAAATCGCTGGTGCCGGTGTGCCGCACCATTAAAGAGTTCCCGGCGGGCAGCTACCTGTGGAGCCAGGATGGCGAAATTCGTCAGTACTATCAGCGCGACTGGTTTGAGTATGACGCGGTGAAAGATAACGTGACGGACAAAGCCGAGCTGCGCCAGGCGCTGGAAGATGCGGTCAAAAGCCATCTGATGTCTGACGTGCCTTATGGCGTGCTGCTCTCCGGCGGTCTCGATTCTTCCATTATTTCAGCCATTACCAAGAAATTTGCGGCGCGCCGCGTGGAAGATCAGGAGCGCTCCGAAGCCTGGTGGCCGCAGCTGCACTCGTTTGCCGTGGGCCTGGAAGGTTCGCCGGATCTGAAAGCCGCGCAGGAAGTCGCCAACCATCTCGGTACGGTACACCATGAAATTCACTTTACCGTGCAGGAAGGCCTGGATGCGATCCGCGATGTGATTTACCACATCGAAACTTATGACGTGACCACAATTCGCGCGTCAACGCCGATGTATTTGATGTCCCGTAAAATCAAAGCGATGGGCATCAAAATGGTGCTCTCCGGCGAAGGTTCAGACGAAGTGTTCGGCGGCTATCTCTACTTCCACAAAGCGCCGAACGCGAAAGAGCTGCACGAAGAAACGGTGCGCAAGCTGCAGGCGCTGCATATGTTTGACTGCGCGCGCGCCAACAAAGCGATGTCAGCCTGGGGCGTTGAGGCGCGTGTACCGTTCCTTGATAAGAAATTCCTTGATGTGGCGATGCGCATCAACCCGCAGGATAAAATGTGCGGCAACGGCAAGATGGAAAAACATATCCTGCGTGAATGTTTTGAAGCTTACCTGCCGGCGAGCGTGGCGTGGCGTCAGAAAGAGCAGTTCTCCGACGGCGTGGGCTACAGCTGGATTGATACGCTGAAAGAAGTGGCGGCGAAACAGGTTTCCGATCAGCAACTGGAAACCGCGCGCTTCCGCTTCCCGTACAATACGCCAGCCTCGAAAGAAGCCTATCTTTACCGCGAAATCTTCGAAGAGCTGTTCCCGGTGCCGAGTGCGGCGGAGTGCGTGCCTGGCGGCCCGTCTGTCGCCTGCTCTTCCGCGAAAGCCATCGAATGGGACGAAGCGTTTAAAACCATGAACGATCCGTCAGGCCGCGCGGTGGGCGTACACCAGTCTGCTTACAAGTAAGCGTTGCCAAACGAATAACGGGCCTTCGGGCCCGTTTTTTATTGGCGTAAAGATGCGCAACCAGCGCCGCTGTTTCTATTGAATTAGTGGATAATTCGCCTGGAATCGCCGAATATTGCATCAAGCTGTTCGCAAGCTAGTCAAACAGTCACTTTACGTCGATTTTCGCCAAAAAAGGTGTTGACGCTTCCAGGCCCAATACGCATAATGCGCCCCGCAACGCCGATAAGGTAACGCGAAAAAAGATGGCTACGTAGCTCAGCTGGTTAGAGCACATCACTCATAATGATGGGGTCACAGGTTCGATTCCCGTCGTAGCCACCATCTTTTTTGCGGGAGTGGCGAAATTGGTAGACGCACCAGATTTAGGTTCTGGCGCCGCAAGGTGTGCGAGTTCAAGTCTCGCCTCCCGCACCACTTCGTAATTGCGTTGCACGGATGGGGTATCGCCAAGCGGTAAGGCACCGGTTTTTGATACCGGCATTCCCTGGTTCGAATCCAGGTACCCCAGCCATATTTCTTCGACTTTTGCGTTTTACGCAGCAGTCGTTGGGGTATCGCCAAGCGGTAAGGCACCGGTTTTTGATACCGGCATCCCCTGGTTCGAATCCAGGTACCCCAGCCAGTCGTTATGTCTGGTAAAGCAGTACAATTTGGCTACGTAGCTCAGCTGGTTAGAGCACAGCACTCATAATGCTGGGGTCACAGGTTCGATTCCCGTCGTAGCCACCATATTTAAAGCGTCTTGCATTTTTAATGCAGGATAGCGCGAAGTAAAATTCGCAAGATTTTCTTGGGGTGTCGCCAAGCGGTAAGGCAGCGGATTCTGATTCCGCCATTCCGGGGTTCGAATCCCTGCACCCCAGCCACTTTGAAGAAGCGGTTGGCATAAAGCCAAACGCACTGGCTAAAGGTTCTTTGTTTCTTCCTTTAACTGACAATTCAGCACCAACATTTGTTGGGGTATCGCCAAGCGGTAAGGCAGTGGATTCTGATTCCACCATTCCGAGGTTCGAATCCTCGTACCCCAGCCACTCTTTAAAAGCCTGCGAAAGCAGGCTTTTTTCTTTTCTGCGCCTCAACTGTATGGCGCTGTCTTCAGCGCGCTTCGCCAAACCTGCCGCTGTCTGTCTGCATCGCTTAATAAAAAAGCCCGCACGCGCAGGCCTTTTCATTGGCAATTTCACGGCTGCCAGACGATGGCGGAGCTAACGTCTCCGTCATGCCATTTACTACAGCATAAAGCATGTTGTAACTAAGGTATTATAAACCGAGCGCATATCGCAACGCCTGGCGCTTCAGCACGCCTGAGCGCTGGGCAGCGATAAGCCCGATATTGCGCAGCACACGCAGCGGTTTCAGTTTCGCAGTAAACCCGGCATGGAAGAGATCCATACCGCTTTGCATAAGCAGGTTATCCGGCATACGACGACGCTGATAGCGCTTCAGCACCGCGCCGGAGGCCCAGTCTTCCGCTGCATTGCGGGCATCAATCACCACCTTCAGCAGCGCGTCCACATCGCGATAGCCGAGATTCACACCCTGCCCCGCCAGAGGATGAATGGTATGCGCGGCGTCGCCAATCAGCGCGACGCCCGGCAGCACATAACGCAGCGCATGGCGACGCACCAGGGGAAACGCGCCGCAGGTGACCGGCGTCACGCGGCCAAGCCGTGCCGGAAATGCGGCGGCTATTTCACGACCAAGCTGCGTCATGTTCATTGCCTGAAGCTGACGAACGCGCGCCGGGCGGTCATACCAGACCAGCGACGCACGGTTATCGAACAATGGCAAAAACGCATGCGGCCCGTTCGGGGTAAAGTGTTGCCAGGTGCTGTCGCCGGGCGGTTGTTCGCATTCCACGCTAATCAACAGGCATGACTGCTGATACTGCCAGGCGTTGACGCCGATACCTGCCCATTTACGCACCTGAGAACTGGCACCGTCCGCACCGATCACCAGGCGCGCCTGTAAGGTATCGCCATTAGTGAGCGAGAGCTGATACCCATTTTGCACAGGCGTCATCTGCGTGAGCGTCGCCGGGCACAGCAGTTGCACCGCCGGATGCGCCTCCAGTGCCTCCCACAGCGCGCGTTGCAGCACGCTGTTTTCCACCATATAGCCAAGCTCCGGCAGTTGCAGCTCATCGGCGCTGAATTCAACCCGCGCCTCGTTCCACTCCCAGGTTTCGAGGCGGCGATACGGATGCGCGCGCATCTCAAGCACGCGCTGCCAGACACCCAGCCCGCGCAGCAGATCCACCGACGCGCAGCTGATCGAGGAGATCCGCACGTCCGGCGGATTTTGCGGCGAAAACGGCGGCGGCGCGGCATGTTCCACGACAGCCACCTGAAAACCATTTTGCGCAAGCCCAAGTGCTGCGGCAGCGCCCACCATGCCCCCGCCGACAACGACGACTTCAATTGGTTGATTTGTCATGGTCATTTTATCCTTAAGCAATCTCCCTTCAGTTTACCGGATTTTTCGCCGCCTGACGTGTTTGCCTCGCCACTGGTCACGAACCCGTCAAAGCATTACAATACGCGGCCAAAATGAGTGGCTTTAACTGAGCAATGGCAAGTCAATGACAAAAAAACTCCATATTAAAACCTGGGGCTGTCAGATGAATGAGTACGATTCATCGAAGATGGCCGATCTGCTGGAAACCACGCACGGCTTTACGCTGACCGACGTGGCGGAAGAAGCAGATATTCTGCTGCTGAATACCTGCTCAATCCGCGAGAAGGCACAGGAGAAGGTTTTCCATCAGTTAGGTCGCTGGAAAACGTTAAAGGAAAAGAACCCGGATGTGATTATCGGCGTGGGCGGCTGTGTGGCGTCTCAGGAAGGTGACCATATTCGCGATCGCGCCCGCTACGTCGACATCATTTTCGGCCCTCAGACCCTGCACCGCCTGCCGGAAATGATCAACCAGGTAAAAGGCACGCGCAGCCCGGTTGTGGACATCAGCTTCCCGGAAATCGAAAAGTTCGATCGCCTGCCTGAGCCGCGCGCGGAAGGCCCGACGGCGTTCGTTTCCATCATGGAAGGCTGCAACAAATACTGCACCTACTGCGTGGTTCCGTATACCCGCGGTGAAGAAGTGAGCCGTCCGAGCGATGACATCGTGCTGGAAATTGCCCAGCTCGCCGCCCAGGGCGTGCGTGAAGTCAACCTGCTCGGCCAGAACGTGAACGCCTGGCGCGGTGAAAACTATGACGGCACCACTGGCACGTTCGCCGACCTGCTGCGTCTGGTCGCGGCGATTGACGGCATTGACCGTATTCGCTTCACCACCAGCCACCCGATCGAATTTACCGATGACATCATCGAAGTCTATCGCGACACGCCGGAGCTGGTGAGCTTCCTGCATCTGCCGGTACAGAGCGGCTCCGACCGCGTGCTGAACATGATGGGACGCACCCACACGGCGCTGGAATATAAAGCCATTATTCGCAAGCTGCGCGCCGCGCGCCCGGACATCCAGATTAGCTCCGACTTCATCGTCGGCTTCCCTGGCGAAACCCAGCAGGATTTCGAACAGACCATGAAGCTGATTGCCGAGGTGAATTTCGACATGAGCTACAGCTTTATTTTCTCCGCACGTCCGGGTACGCCTGCCGCCGACATGGTGGATGACGTGCCGGAAGAGGAGAAAAAGCAGCGTCTGTACATCCTTCAGGAGCGTATCAACCAGCAGGCGATGGCGTGGAGCCGCCGTATGCTCGGCACGACCCAGCGCATTCTGGTGGAGGGCACATCGCGTAAGAGCATCATGGAGCTTTCCGGGCGTACCGAAAACAACCGCGTGGTGAACTTCGAAGGCTCGCCGGATATGGTGGGTAAATTCGTCGATGTGGAAATCACGGAAGTGTTCCCGAACTCGCTGCGCGGCAAGGTTATCCGCACCGAAGACGAGATGGGCCTGCGCGTGGTGGAATCGCCGGAATCGATCATCGCCCGCACCCGCAAAGAAAACGAACTCGGCGTCGGGATTTTCCAGCCATAATCTGCTCTCTCACGTATGCCGCCCCGGCGCGGCATACGCTTATTTTTACACCATCCGTGCTTGTATTCTGAAGGCGTCACCCAAATATCCGGGTTGTCGCTTGCGCCTTTTTCCCTCGCCGTGAATAATTTCTCTCAGGCCCTGAGAAAATCAGCAGGCATTTTTACTCACCTTAACTGGCCCTGAGTGACCAAGAGGACAAGTTTGAATATCGAAACTCGTGAATTTACGCTGGAACCGGCAGACAATGCCCGTCTGCTTAGCCTCTGTGGACCCTTTGATGACAACATCAAACAGCTTGAGCGCCGCCTCGGCATCGAAATCGCCCGTCGCGACAACCACTTTAAACTGACCGGCCGCACGATTTGCGTCAGCGCGGCAGCGGATATTCTGCGCCATCTGTACGTTGATACCGCCCCGATGCGCGGCGAAATCAAAGAGATCGAGCCGGAACAAATTCATCTGGCCATTAAAGAGTTTCGCGTGCTGGAGCAGAGCGCCGAAAGCGTGCCGGAGTATGGCAAAGCGGTCAATATCAAGACCAAACGCGGCGTAATTAAACCGCGCACGCCAAACCAGGCGCAGTACATCGCGAATATTCTCGACCACGACATTACCTTCGGTATCGGCCCTGCCGGGACGGGTAAAACGTATCTCGCGGTCGCGGCCGCCGTGGACGCGCTGGAGCGCCAGGAGATTCGCCGTATTCTGCTGACCCGTCCGGCGGTGGAGGCTGGTGAAAAACTGGGCTTCCTGCCAGGCGATCTCAGCCAGAAAGTGGACCCCTACCTGCGCCCGCTCTATGACGCACTGTTCGAGATGCTCGGCTTCGAGCGCGTGGAAAAACTGATGGAGCGCAACGTCATCGAAGTCGCGCCGCTGGCTTACATGCGCGGCCGTACGCTTAACGACGCGTTCATTATTCTCGATGAAAGTCAGAACACCACCATCGAACAGATGAAAATGTTCCTGACCCGTATCGGCTTTAACTCCAAAGCGGTGATCACCGGCGACGTCACGCAGATTGACCTGCCGAGAAACCTGAAATCCGGCCTGCGTCACGCTATCGAAGTGCTTTCGGAAGTCGAAGAGATCAGCTTTAACTTCTTCCACAGCGAAGACGTGGTGCGCCATCCGGTCGTCGCGCGCATCGTCACCGCGTATGAAGCGTGGGAAGAGGCTGACCAGAAACGCAAAGCCGAACAGGCCGCGGAACGTAAACGTGAAGCCCAGGCGCTGGCCGCCGGTGCGCAGGAGAGTAAATGAGTCAGGTCATTCTTGATTTGCAGATTGCCTGCGAAGACACCACCGGTTTGCCGGACGAGGCGCAGTTTCAGACATGGCTGAATGCCGTCGTGCCGCAGTTTCAGGAAGAATCAGAAGTCACGGTGCGTCTGGTGGATGAAGCGGAAAGCCACGACTTAAACCTGACTTATCGCGGTATGGATAAACCGACCAACGTGCTGTCGTTCCCATTCGAAGCGCCGCCCGGCATCGACATGCCGCTGCTTGGCGATCTGATCATCTGTCGTCAGGTGGTCGAGCGCGAAGCGCGGGAACAGGAAAAGCCGCTGGACGCCCACTGGGCGCACATGGTGGTGCACGGCAGTCTGCATCTTCTGGGCTATGACCATATCGAGGATGACGAAGCCGAAGAGATGGAAGGCATCGAAACCGAGATAATGCTTGCCCTGGGCTTTGACGATCCGTACATTGCCGAGAAAGCGTAATCTGTGCAGCAGCCCGCTGCCGCCAGTGATTTCTACCGCCGTGGCGTGAGTTTTCCGCCACGAGCGATACATAAACTAACATGAGAACCCTGAATTAACGCCATGAGCGACGACAACTCACACAGTAGCGACTCACTTAACAAAAAGGGATTTTTCTCCCTCCTCTTAAGCCAGCTGTTCCACGGTGAACCGAAAAACCGTGACGAACTGCTAGAGCTTATCCGTGATTCCGAGCAGAACGAGCTTATCGACCAGGATACGCGCGATATGCTTGAAGGGGTGATGGATATCGCCGATCAGCGCGTGCGCGACATCATGATCCCCCGCTCCCAGATGGTTACCCTGAAACGCAACCAGAGCCTTGATGAATGTCTTGACGTCATTATCGAATCGGCGCATTCGCGTTTCCCGGTGATTAGCGAAGACAAAGATCACATTGAAGGGATTTTGATGGCCAAGGATCTGCTGCCGTTTATGCGCAGCGATGCCGAAGCCTTCAGCATGGATAAAGTGCTGCGCCCGGCGGTTGTCGTGCCGGAAAGCAAACGGGTTGACCGGATGCTGAAAGAGTTCCGCTCCCAGCGTTATCACATGGCTATCGTGATTGACGAATTCGGCGGCGTATCCGGACTTGTGACTATCGAAGATATTCTTGAGCTCATCGTCGGCGAAATCGAAGATGAATACGACGACGAAGAAGATATCGATTTCCGTCAGCTCAGCCGCCACACCTGGACCGTGCGCGCGCTGGCGTCCATTGAAGATTTTAACGATACCTTCGGCACCCAGTTCAGCGATGAAGAAGTCGATACCATCGGCGGTCTGGTGATGCAGGCATTTGGCCACCTGCCTGCGCGAGGAGAGACCATCGACATCGATGGTTACCAGTTTAAAGTTGCCATGGCGGACAGCCGTCGTATTATCCAGGTCCACGTCAGAATGCCGGAAAACTCGCCGCAGCCTAAACTGGAAGACTAATGGAATGGCTCTTGCCTCAATGATTGAACGCCAGCGCGTGCGTCTGCTGCTGGCGCTGCTTTTCGGTGCCAGCGGAACGCTGGCCTTTTCCCCTTACGATTTCTGGCCCGCCGCCCTCATTTCGCTGATGGGCTTACAAGGGCTTACGCTTAACCGCCGTCCGATGCAAAGCGCCTGGATTGGTTTCTTCTGGGGGCTTGGCCTGTTTGGCAGCGGCGTGAACTGGGTCTATGTCAGCATCGCCCAGTTCGGCGGCATGCCGGGACCGGTCAACGTGGCGCTGGTCATCCTGCTTGCCGCGTATCTGTCGCTCTATACTGGTCTTTTCGCAGGCGTGCTGTCGCGCCTGTGGCCGAAAACCACCTGGCTGCGCATGGCGGTTGCCGCGCCCGTCGTCTGGCATCTCACCGAGTTTTTACGCGGCTGGGTGCTGACCGGCTTCCCGTGGCTGCAATTCGGCTACAGCCAGATAGACGGCCCGCTGAAAGGCCTGGCGCCTGTGATGGGCGTTGAGGCCATCACCTTTTTGCTGATGTCGGTGAGCGGCCTCCTGGTGCTGGCGATGGCGCATCGCGCCTGGAAGCCTACCGTCTGCGCGCTCGTGCTGTTCGCGCTGCCCTTCCCGCTGCGCTATATCCAGTGGGCTCAGCCGCATGCCGAACGCGCGGTAAACGTCGCGCTGGTGCAGGGCAATATTCCGCAGTCGATGAAGTGGGATGAGCGCGAGCTGATGAATACGCTGCGGATTTATTTTAACGCCACGCGCGAGCAGCTCGGTAAAGCAGGGTTGATTATCTGGCCGGAATCCGCCATTCCCGATTTAGAGAGCAATCAGCAACAGTTCCTGCACGATCTCGATACCGTGCTGCGCGATAACGACGCGACGCTGATTACCGGCGTGGTGGATGCGCGTCTTAACGAGAAAAACCGTTACGACACCTACAACACCATCATTACGCTCGGCGCCGATACGCCGTACAGCTACAACTCTGCCAACCGCTACCATAAAAACCATCTGGTGCCGTTTGGCGAGTTCGTGCCGCTGGAATCGATCCTGCGCCCGCTCGCGCCGTTCTTCGATCTGCCGATGTCCTCTTTCAGCCGCGGCCCGTATATGCAGCCGCAGTTACAGGCGCACGGCATGAAGCTCACGGCCGCTATTTGCTACGAAATTATTCTTGGCGAACAGGTGCGCGATAACTTCCGCCCGGATACCGATTTCCTGCTGACTATCTCGAACGACGCCTGGTTTGGCCACTCTATCGGCCCGTGGCAGCACTTCCAGATGGCGCGCATGCGTGCGCTGGAGCTGGCGCGTCCGCTGCTGCGCAGCACCAATAACGGCGTCACGGCGGTTATTGACGCTAACGGTAACGTTCAGTCGATCATCCCGCAGTTCACCCGCGAGGTGTTAAACGCCTCCGTTACGCCCACCAGCGGGCTGACGCCGTATGCCCGTTTTGGCAATGCCACTATCTGGATTATCGTCGCGCTGGGCGGTTTCGTCTCCGTGCTAATGAGCCTCGGCAGACGCAGACGTTCGTAAACTGCCGTTACATTGCCGCTAAAAAGGTCAGCTATGCTGGCCTTTTTCTTTTCTGGCACACCCTTTGCTTTACTTAACCCAATGATTTAGCTGAAACGCCCTGTCGGGCGGCGCAGGCGTGTTATATGCACCAGCAGCGATCTTTTGCGGCACCACTTTAGTGCAACACCGCATTTTTGCCTCCAAATGGTGCGGCGCGCTTCGCAAAAATAAACAAATTCACAGCAAATTATTTACATCCAGCCAGGCTAAATGGTACCAACACGGTACTAACGCTGCTGGCGGGACGGCAGGATATAACAACACACACATTCACAATTGGGTATCAATGGCGTTTCTGGCGCCACGATAAAGGAGTTGGATATGCAGTTACATAAACTGACCGCAGCAATGCTGGTAATGGGCCTGAGCGCAGGCCTGGCCCATGCGGAAGACGCAAGCAGCGGTCAAAGCACGCTGGATAAAATCAAAGCGAACGGCGTTATCGTTGTCGGTCATCGCGAATCCTCTGTTCCTTTCTCCTATTACGACAACCAGCAAAAAGTGGTCGGCTATTCGCAGGATTACTCCAACGCTATCGTTGAAGCCGTGAAGAAACAGCTCAACAAACCGGACCTGCAGGTCAAAATGATCCCGATTACCTCGCAGAACCGTATCCCGCTGCTGCAAAACGGCACATTCGATTTCGAATGCGGCTCCACCACGAATAACCTGGAGCGCCAGAAACAGGCCGCGTTCTCTGACACCATTTTCGTCGTGGGCACTCGCCTGCTGGTGAAAAAAGGCGGCCCGATTAAAGATTTCCCGGATCTGAAAGGCAAAGCGGTCGTCGTGACTTCCGGCACCACTTCAGAAGTGCTGCTGCATAAGCTGAACGACGAGAAGAAAATGGATATGCGCATCATCAGCGCCAAAGATCACGGCGACTCTTTCCGTACCCTGGAAAGCGGCCGCGCGGTGGCGTTTATGATGGATGACGCCCTGCTGGCTGGCGAACGCGCGAAAGCGAAGAAACCGGATAACTGGGAAATCGTCGGCACGCCGCAGTCCAAAGAAGCCTACGGCTGCATGCTGCGTAAAGGCGATGAGTCTTTCAAAAAGCTGGTAGACGATACCATTGCCAAAGCACAGACCTCTGGCGACGCAGAGAAATGGTTTGATAAATGGTTTAAAAATCCGATCCCACCGAAAAACCTTAACCTGAACTTTGAGCTTTCCGACGACATGAAAGCCCTGTTCAAAGAGCCTAACGATAAAGCGCTTAACTAATTACAACCATTAAGGGGCGGGTCACCCTGCCCTCATGATTGAAGAAGCAAGCCCGGACAGACTATACGCCGGTTGGCCGTTCCCCAACCGGCGCGAACAGAGAGGCTTCTCATCAATCTTAGGGGGTAGCGCTGCTACCCTTCTTTTTTTTCGGAGTACGTTATGTCTATAGACTGGAACTGGGGCATCTTCCTGCAGGATGCGCCGTTCGGCAACACCACCTACTTAGGCTGGCTATGGAGTGGCTTCCAGGTGACCGTCGCGCTGTCGATAAGCGCCTGGATAATCGCCTTCCTCGTTGGTTCCCTGTTCGGCATTTTGCGCACCGTACCGAACCGTTTTCTCTCCGGGATCGGCACCTGCTACGTCGAGCTTTTCCGTAACGTTCCGCTGATCGTTCAGTTCTTTACCTGGTATCTGGTCGTGCCGGAGCTGCTGCCGGAAAACCTCGGCATGTGGTTTAAAGCGGAGCTCGATCCGAACGTGCAGTTTTTCCTCTCCTCAATGATCTGCCTGGGGCTCTTTACCGCCGCCCGCGTCTGCGAGCAGGTACGCGCTGCTATCCAGTCGCTGCCGCGCGGCCAGAAAAACGCCGGCCTCGCGATGGGGCTGACGCTGCCGCAAACCTACCGCTATGTGCTGCTGCCAAACGCCTACCGCGTGATTGTGCCGCCAATGACCTCAGAGATGATGAACCTGGTGAAAAACTCGGCCATCGCCTCAACCATCGGTCTGGTGGACATGGCAGCGCAGGCAGGCAAACTGCTCGACTATTCCGCGCACGCCTGGGAGTCTTTTACGGCCATTACCCTCGCTTATGTCTTTATCAACGCGGTCATTATGCTGGTGATGAATCTGGTGGAACGTAAGGTTCGCCTGCCGGGTAATATGGGGAGCAAGTAATGTACGAATTTGACTGGAGCTCCATTGTTCCCTCCATGCCTTATCTGCTGGCGGGCCTGGTTATTACCTTAAAAATCACCGTTACCGCCGTCATCTTCGGTATCGTCTGGGGTACGCTGCTGGCCGTGATGCGGCTTTCCGCATTTAAGCCGCTGGCCTGGTTTGCCACCGCCTACGTAAACGTGTTTCGCTCCATTCCGCTGGTCATGGTGCTGCTGTGGTTTTACCTGATTGTGCCGGGGATTTTGCAGGATGTGCTGGGCATCTCGCCGAAAACTGACATCCGTTTGATCTCCGCGATGGTGGCGTTCTCGATGTTTGAAGCCGCCTATTATTCGGAGATTATCCGCGCCGGTATTCAGAGCATCTCCCGCGGCCAGTCGAGCGCCGCGCTGGCGCTCGGGATGACGCACTGGCAATCCATGAAGCTGATTATCCTGCCGCAGGCGTTTCGCGCCATGGTCCCGCTGCTGCTCACTCAGGGCATCGTGCTGTTCCAGGATACCTCGCTCGTTTATGTGCTGAGCCTTGCGGATTTCTTCCGCACCGCGTCCACCATCGGCGAGCGCGACGGCACACAGGTAGAGATGATCCTGTTTGCAGGCGCCGTTTATTTTGTCATTAGTTTAAGTGCATCGCTGTTGGTCAGCTGGCTGAAGAAAAGGACTGTATAATGATTACCCTGAAAAACGTTTCAAAATGGTATGGTCACTTTCAGGTGCTTACCGACTGCTCCACGGCCGTGAAAAAAGGCGAAGTCGTGGTGGTGTGCGGCCCTTCCGGCTCCGGCAAATCGACGCTGATTAAAACCGTCAATGGCCTTGAACCTGTTCAGCAGGGCGAAATCGTCGTCAACGGCACCAGGGTGAACGACAAAAAAACCAATCTGGCGCAGCTTCGCTCACACGTCGGCATGGTATTCCAGCACTTCGAGCTGTTCCCGCATCTCTCCATTATCGAAAACCTGACGCTCGCGCAGGTCAAAGTGCTCAAGCGCGACAAAGCCGCCGCCCGTGAAAAGGGGCTAAAGTTGCTGGAGCGCGTCGGGCTGTCCGCGCACGCCAATAAATATCCGGCGCAGCTTTCCGGCGGCCAGCAGCAGCGTGTGGCGATTGCCCGCGCGCTGTGCATGGACCCGGTTGCGATGCTGTTTGACGAACCCACTTCCGCGCTCGATCCGGAAATGATCAATGAAGTGCTGGACGTGATGGTCGAGCTGGCGCAGGAAGGGATGACGATGATGGTGGTGACGCACGAAATGGGCTTTGCGCGTAAAGTGGCGCACCGCGTTATTTTTATGGATGAAGGCAAGATTGTGGAAGACTCGCCGAAAGAAGAGTTCTTCGCGAACCCGAAATCGGAACGCGCGAAAGACTTCCTCGCGAAAATCCTCCACTAACTATTATTGCCAAAAATAATGCGCGGGTTCAGGCCCGCGCATTCATATTGTCTGTTACGGCTCGAACGGCCGACGCTGGAACTGGTTATGGCCGCATTTGGGGCAGACCGGCAGCACTTCCGGGGTGTAAAAAGCGAGATGGTGATGGCAGTTTTCACACACCAGATTGCCAAGCCCCACCACCTCGCCGCTGTGATAGACGCCGTGATGGTTAAGATCCTGGAACACTTCGCGCCACTCCAGCTGGGTTTTATCGGTGATATCCGCCAGCCCCTGCCAGACGCTCTCTTTGATTACCCGTAAAAAGACGCTGTCTGTCAGTTCTTCCTGACTTTCCTGATAGCTGCGGGCGAACTCTTCCAGATCGCGCCGCACCGCGCGGGTGACTTCCTCTTCTTCCGTGCGGGTAAGCTCGCCGGTGCGGGCAATATGCCGTCTCGCACTCTCCACCAGCGCATCGATATCCCGCTCCCCGTTGCGGACGCGTTCGGTGAGCGAGGCCACCAGTTCACGGTAATATTGCGCAACCTTGTTCATCGCCTTTTCCTCCTGGATGGGTAACCTCTTCTTATTGTAGACGTTAATCCCGCAGCGCTTTGCCAGCCAGCGCACAGCGCCGTGTAAAATCACGTATTTCCTTATTCACGCCCCCTCCGCTGAAAGGCTGTTGTGCGGCGGTCGAATCGGCTATGCTATGCGGATCTGAAATAACACACGTTAAGGCTACATTTGTAGCTGTATTGAAAACAGGACTACTGGCTGCCATGCAAGAGCAATATCGCCCGGAAGAGATAGAATCCAAAGTACAGCTTCACTGGGAAGAGAAGCGCACGTTTGAAGTGACCGAAGACGAGAGCAAAGAGAAGTATTACTGCCTGTCGATGCTTCCCTATCCTTCTGGCCGACTACACATGGGCCACGTTCGTAACTACACCATCGGCGATGTGATTGCGCGCTACCAGCGTATGCTCGGTAAAAACGTGCTCCAGCCTATCGGCTGGGACGCCTTCGGCCTGCCGGCGGAAGGTGCCGCGGTGAAAAACAACACCGCCCCGGCCCCGTGGACGTACGACAACATCAACTACATGAAAAACCAGCTCAAAATGCTGGGCTTCGGCTATGACTGGAGCCGCGAGCTGGCGACCTGTACGCCGGAATATTACCGCTGGGAACAGCAGTTCTTCACCGAACTCTACAAAAAAGGCCTGGTGTATAAGAAAACCTCCGCGGTGAACTGGTGCCCGAACGATCAGACCGTCCTTGCTAACGAACAGGTCATCGACGGCTGCTGCTGGCGCTGCGACACCAAAGTTGAGCGTAAAGAGATCCCGCAGTGGTTTATCAAAATCACCGCCTATGCCGACGAGCTGTTAAACGATCTCGATAAGCTCGACCACTGGCCGGATACCGTTAAAACCATGCAGCGCAACTGGATTGGCCGCTCCGAAGGCGTGGAAATCACCTTCGACGTTCAGAACAGCGACGAAAAGCTGACGGTGTACACCACCCGCCCGGATACCTTTATGGGCGTCACCTATCTGGCCGTTGCGGCGGGTCATCCGCTGGCGCAGGCCGCGGCGGCCGCTAACCCGGCGCTGGGCGATTTCATCGCCGAATGCCGTAACACCAAAGTCGCGGAAGCCGATATGGCGACGATGGAGAAAAAAGGCGTCGATACGGGCCTGAAAGCGATTCACCCGCTGACCGGCGAGGCTATCCCGGTGTGGGCGGCGAACTTCGTGCTGATGGAGTATGGCACCGGCGCGGTTATGGCCGTTCCCGGCCACGACCAGCGCGACTATGAATTCGCGACCAAGTACAGCCTGCCGATTAAGCCGGTTATCCTGACCGCAGAAGGCACTGCGCCGGATCTGAGCGAACAAGCGCTTACCGAAAAAGGCGTGCTGTTCAACTCCGGCGAATTTGACGGTCTGGACTTCGAAGCGGGCTTTAACGCGATTGCCGACAAACTCGCCGCCAAAGGCGTGGGCGAGCGCAAAGTGAACTATCGTCTGCGCGACTGGGGGGTTTCCCGTCAGCGTTACTGGGGCGCGCCAATTCCGATGGTGACGCTGGAAGACGGCACCGTTATGCCGACACCTGCCGATCAACTGCCGGTGATCCTGCCGGAAGATGTGGTGATGGACGGCATCACCAGCCCGATTAAAGCCGATCCGGAGTGGGCGAAAACCACCGTTAACGGCCAGCCTGCGCTGCGCGAAACCGACACCTTTGACACCTTCATGGAATCCTCCTGGTACTACGCGCGCTACACCTGCCCGCAGTACAAAGACGGCATGCTGGATGAGAAGGCCGCCAACTACTGGCTGCCGGTCGATATTTATATCGGCGGTATCGAACACGCCATCATGCACCTGCTCTACTTCCGCTTCTTCCACAAGCTGATGCGCGACGCGGGCATGGTGAATTCTGACGAACCGGCGAAACAGCTGCTGTGCCAGGGCATGGTGCTGGCAGATGCGTTCTACTACGTTGGCCCGAACGGCGAACGTAACTGGGTTTCCCCGAAAGACGCCATCGTCGAGCGCGATGAGAAAGGCCGCATCGTGAAAGCGAGCGACGCCGCGGGCCATGAACTGGTGTATACCGGCATGAGCAAGATGTCGAAGTCCAAAAACAACGGCATCGACCCGCAGGAGATGGTTGAGCGTTACGGCGCGGATACCGTGCGTCTGTTCATGATGTTCGCCTCTCCGGCGGATATGACGCTTGAATGGCAGGAATCCGGCGTGGAAGGCGCAAACCGCTTCCTGAAACGCGTCTGGCGTCTGGTGTACGAGCACACGTCGCTCGGCGACGCGCCGGCGCTGAATGTCGATGCGCTGAACGACGATCAGAAAGCGCTGCGTCGCGATGTTCATAAAACCATCGCGAAAGTATCCGATGATATCGGCCGCCGTCAGACCTTTAACACCGCTATCGCCGCCATCATGGAACTGATGAACAAACTGGCGAAAGCACCGCAGGAAGGCGAGCAGGATCGCGCCTTAATGCGTGAAGCGCTGCTGGCCGTGGTGCGTATGCTCAACCCGTTCACCCCGCACGTCAGCTTTACGCTGTGGCAGGAGCTGAAAGGCGAAGGCGATATCGACAACGCGCCGTGGCCGCAGGCTGACGAAAGCGCGATGGTGGAAGACACGACGCTGGTCGTCGTTCAGGTCAATGGTAAAGTGCGCGGCAAAATCACCGTGGCGGCTGACGCGACCGAAGAGCAGGTGCGCGAGCGCGCCGCTCAGGAACATCTGGTGGCGAAATACCTCGCCGGCGTGACCGTACGTAAAGTGATTTACGTACCGGGTAAACTGCTTAACCTGGTTGTGGGCTAAGCGCAGGAGGAAGCGTGCGACATCTGATTACTCTGTTTGTAGGCCTGGCGGTGATGCTCACCGCCGGTTGCGGCTGGCATCTGCGCAATACCACGCAGGTGCCGGAGCAAATGCATACATTGATCCTTAACTCCGGCGATCCGAACGGCCCGCTGACGCGCGCGGTGCGTAACCAGTTGCGTCTGAACGGCGTGGAGATTGTCGAGGCCAGCTCCATTCGCCAGGATGTGCCGTCGCTACGTATTGGCGGTTCTTCCATTTCCCAGGATACCGCCTCGGTCTTCCAGAACGGTCGTACCGCGGAATATCAGATGGTGATGACGGTTAACGCGACCGTACTGATCCCGGGTCATGATATCTACCCGATCAGCGCCCGCGTGTATCGTTCGTTCTTTGATAACCCGTTGACGGCGCTGGCGAAGTCGGCTGAGCGCAACATCATCGTTCAGGAGATGTATGACAAAGCCGCCGAACAGCTGATCCGCAAACTGGTCTCGGTTCACGCGCGCGACGTGTCGCAAACCCGCGATGCGCAGCAGGCTGACACCACGCCTGCTGACGCTGCGACGCCAGACAGCGGCCGCGTTTCCACCACGCTCCCCGTTCAGTAATGCTACGGCTTTACCCTGAACAACTCCGCGCGCAGCTCAACGAAAGGCTGCGCGCGGCCTATTTAGTGCTCGGCAACGATCCGTTGCTGCTCCAGGAAAGCCAGGACGCCATTCATCAACAGGCGCAGGCCCATGGGTTTGAAGAGCACCACCGCTTTATCATTGATGTCAGCACCGACTGGCAGGCGATTTTCTCGCTCTGTCAGGCGATGAGCCTGTTCGCAAGCCGCCAGACGCTTTTGCTGGCGCTGCCGGAAAACGGCCCCAACGCAGCCATTAACGAACAGCTCGCCACGCTGGTCAGCCTGCTGCATGACGATCTGCTGCTGATTGTACGCGGCAACAAACTCACGAAAGCCCAGGAAAACGCTGCGTGGATAACGGCCCTCTCCGACCGCGCCGTGCAGATAACCTGCCAGACGCCGGAGCAGGCGCAACTGCCGCGCTGGGTGGCTAACCGGGCGAAGCAGATGAATCTGCAACTGGATGACGCCGCCTGTCAGCTGCTGTGCTACTGCTATGAAGGCAACCTGCTGGCGCTCGCCCAGGCGCTGGAGCGGCTGTCGCTTATCTGGCCGGATGGCAAACTGACGCTGCCGCGCGTTGAACAGGCGGTTAACGACGCCGCGCATTTTACGCCGTTCCACTGGGTTGATGCCCTGCTGGCGGGTAAAAGCAAACGCGCGCTGCATATCCTGCAGCAGTTACGGCAAGAAGGTGCCGAACCGGTGATTCTGCTACGCACCCTGCAGCGCGAACTGCTGACGCTGGTGACGCTGAAACGCCAGTCAACAAACACGCCGCTGCGCGCGCTGTTCGATCAGCACCGCGTCTGGCAGAACCGCCGCGCGCTTATCAGCGAGGCGCTCTCGCGCCTGAGCGACGACAGGCTCTGGCAGGCGGTACGACTGCTGACACAGTGCGAAATCACGCTCAAGCAGGATTACGGCCAGAACGTCTGGCCGGAGCTGGAAAGCCTCTCGCTGATGCTGTGCCACAAAGCGCTGGCCGGAGTGTTTATCGATGACTGACCGTATCCCTGCGCTCCAGGCCTGGTATGGCGGCACGTTCGACCCCATCCATTACGGCCATCTGCGCGCCGTAGAAGCGCTCGCCAGAGAAGTGAAGCTTACTCAGGTGACCATAATGCCGAACAATGTGCCGCCACATCGCCCGCAGCCTGGCGCCAGCAGTCTTCAGCGTAAAGCGATGGTGGAGCTGGCGATTGCCGGTCATCCGCTGTTTCGCCTGGATACGCGTGAGCTGCAACGCGCTACGCCGTCGTGGACCAGCGAAACGATGGCGCAGCTACGCCTTGAGGCAGGCCCCGATGCGCCGCTGGCGTTTATTATCGGCCAGGATTCCCTGCTGACGCTGCGCACATGGCATAACTACGAGGCGCTGCTGGCCTGCTGCCACCTGCTGGTCTGTCGTCGCCCTGGCTATCTGGTCACGATGAAAACCGACGAAGACCAACGCTGGCTGGAGCCTCGTCTCGCCCGCCAGGCAGACGAGCTTCATCGCCAGCCCGCGGGTAAAATCTTTCTTGCCGACACGCCGCTCTACCCGATTTCGGCGACGGATATCCGTGCGCGTCTTGCCAGCCATCAACCGTGTGACGACCTGCTGCCGCCTGCGGTACTGGAGTATATCCACCGTCACGCGCTCTATCGCCAGCCGTAACAGAAAGAAAGACCGCGCACGCGTCACGCCCTTCTGCTGACGCGCGCTGAACCGATTGTGGTTCAGGCATTGACACAACGGGCGATACTGTTATCCTCCGCTGCCAGATATTTCCCGCCGCAAGCCGCCTTTCTGAAATTGTTTTACAAAAATGGCGATGCAAACTCTTGCCTGCGGTGGGATGATAGCCCACTTCTGAGCGCAGCACGCCCCTATTCCGGCCGCTGTACTCGTATCGATTATCCGATGGCGCATCCGGCGTCATCTGTGGTTCACATTCCCAGGGGGAAAACTTGCAGGGTAAAGCACTCCAGGATTTTGTCATTGATAAAATCGACGATCTTAAAGGCCAGGATATTATCGCCATTGATGTTAAGGGCAAATCCAGCATTACAGATTGTATGATTATCTGCACCGGCACCTCCAGCCGTCACGTGATGTCTATCGCCGATCATGTTGTTCAGGAGTCCCGCAAGGCGGGCATGATGCCGCTCGGCGTTGAAGGCGAGAACGCCGCCGACTGGATCGTCGTCGATCTCGGCGATGTGATTGTGCACGTCATGCAGGAAGAGAGCCGTCACCTGTATGAGCTGGAAAAGCTCTGGGGTTAAGGCGTGAAGCTTCAGCTGGTCGCCGTTGGCACAAAAATGCCCGACTGGGTGCAGACAGGTTTCAGCGAATATCTGCGCCGCTTCCCTAAAGATATGCCGTTTGAACTCGTTGAGATCCCGGCGGGGAAGCGTGGCAAAAACGCCGACATCAAGCGCATTCTTGATAAAGAAGGCGAAATGATGCTGGCGGCGGCGGGAAAAAACCGCATCGTGACGCTCGATATTCCGGGACGCCCGTGGGATACGCCGCAGCTGGCTCGCGAGCTTGAGCGCTGGAAGCAAGACGGCCGCGATGTAAGCCTGCTTATCGGCGGGCCGGAAGGCCTTTCCGACGCGTGCAAAGCGGCGGCGGAACAGAGCTGGTCGCTTTCCGCGCTCACCCTGCCCCATCCGCTGGTACGTGTGATTGTCGCGGAGAGTCTCTACCGCGCCTGGAGTATTACCACTAATCACCCGTATCATCGTGAATAACCACCACAGGTAAGTTAAGCAGCGGATGAAACTCAAGGATTCCTTTCGCGATTATACGGCTGAGTCCGCGCTCTTTGTGCGTCGGGCGCTGGTCGCTTTTGCCGGCATCCTGGTGCTGACCGGGATTCTGATCGTCAACCTTTATCACCTGCAAATCCTGCGTTTTAACGACTATCAGACCCGCTCCAACGAAAACCGCATCAAACTGGTGCCGATCCCGCCAAGCCGCGGGATTATCTACGATCGCAACGGCACGCCGCTCGCCCTGAACCGCACTATCTACCAGATAGAAATGATGCCTGAAAAGGTAGACAGCGTTCAGGATACGCTGGAGGCGCTGCGCTCGGTGGTCGATCTCAACGATGACGACATCGCGAACTTCAAAAAAGAGCGCGCGCGTTCGCACCGCTTTACGTCGATTCCTGTAAAAACCAACCTGACGGAAGTGCAGGTGGCGCGTTTTGCGGTGAACCAGTACCGTTTCCCCGGTGTGGAAGTCAAAGGCTACAAGCGTCGCTATTATCCGTATGGCGCGGCGCTGACGCACGTTATCGGCTACGTCTCGAAGATTAACGATAAAGACGTCGAACGCCTCGATAAAGACGGCAAGCTCGCCAACTACGCCGCCACGCACGATATCGGCAAGCTCGGCATTGAGCGCTACTACGAAGATGTCCTCCACGGCCAGACCGGCTATGAAGAAGTTGAAGTTAACAACCGCGGGCGCGTGATTCGCCAGCTGAAAGAAGTTCCGCCGCAGGCGGGCCACGACATCTACCTGACGCTCGATCTCAAGCTTCAGACCTATATCGAAACCCTGCTCCAGGGCAGCCGTGCCGCAGTGGTCGTCACCGATCCGCGTACCGGCGGCATTCTGGCGATGGTCTCGATGCCAAGCTATAACCCCAACCTGTTCGTGGATGGTATCTCCAGCAAAGATTACTCCGGCCTGCTGAACGACCCGAACACGCCGCTGATCAACCGCGCCACGCAGGGCGTCTACCCTCCGGCATCTACCGTGAAGCCGTATGTGGCGGTTTCCGCGTTAAGCGCGGGCGTTATCAACCGCAACACGTCGCTGTTCGACCCCGGCTGGTGGCAGTTACCAGGCTCCGAGAAGCGCTACCGCGACTGGAAAAAGTGGGGCCACGGGCGGCTTAACGTCACGAAATCGCTGGAAGAATCCGCAGATACCTTCTTCTATCAGGTCGCTTACGACATGGGCATTGATCGTCTCTCCGAGTGGATGCGTAAGTTCGGCTACGGCAGCCTGACGGGGATCGATCTTTCTGAAGAGCGCTCCGGCAACATGCCGACGCGCGAATGGAAGATGAAGCGCTTTAAAAAACCGTGGTATCAGGGCGACACCATTCCGGTCGGCATCGGCCAGGGCTACTGGACCGCCACACCGGTGCAAATGAACAAAGCCATGATGATCCTGATTAACGACGGCGTGGTGAAAGTACCGCATCTGCTGATGACGACGGTGGTTAACGGCCAGAAAGTGCCGTGGAAACAGCCTGAACAGCCGCCGGTGGGCGATATTCACTCCGGTTACTGGGAAATCGCCAAAGACGGCATGTATGGCGTCGCCAACCGCGCCAACGGCACCGGCCACAAATATTTCGCTGGCGCGCCTTATAAGATTGCCGCGAAATCCGGTACTGCGCAGGTCTTTGGGCTGAAAGCCAACGAAACCTATAACGCGCACCGTATTGCTGAACGTCTGCGTGACCACAAGCTGATGACCGCGTTCGCGCCTTACGATAACCCGCAGGTCGCGGTGGCGATGATCCTGGAAAACGGCGGCGCGGGCCCGGCGGTGGGGACTATCATGCGCCAAATCCTCGACCACATTATGCTCGGGGACAATAACACCGAACTGCCGACGGAAAACCCCGCCACGGCGGCGGCGGAGGATCGATAAGATGACCGACAATCCGAATAAAAAGTCGCTGTGGGATAAAATCCATCTCGACCCAACCTTTATGCTGATAATCCTGGCGCTCTGCTTCTACAGCGCGATGGTAATCTGGAGCGCCAGCGGCCAGGATATCGGCATGATGGAGCGCAAAATCGGCCAGATTATGATGGGCCTGGTAATTATGATCGTGCTGGCGCAGATCCCGCCGCGCGTCTACGAAGGCTGGGCGCCCTATCTGTACATCGTCTGTATTATTTTGCTGGTCGCGGTGGACGCCTTCGGGGCGATATCCAAAGGGGCGCAGCGCTGGCTCGATCTCGGCGTGGTGCGTTTTCAGCCCTCGGAAATTGCCAAAATCGCCGTGCCGCTGATGGTGGCGCGCTTTATTAACCGCGACGTCTGCCCGCCAACGCTGAAAAACACTGGCATCGCGCTGGTGCTGATTTTCATGCCGACGCTGCTGGTAGCCGCTCAGCCCGATCTCGGCACCTCGATTCTTATCGCCGCCTCCGGCCTGTTTGTGCTGTTCCTCTCCGGCTTAAGCTGGCGTGTGATCGGCATCGCAGTGGTGCTTATCGCGGCGTTTATCCCCATCCTCTGGTTCTTCCTGATGCATGACTACCAGCGTCAGCGCGTCATGATGCTGCTGGACCCGGAGAGCGACCCGCTGGGCGCGGGCTATCATATTATTCAGTCGAAAATCGCTATCGGCTCTGGCGGCCTGCGCGGCAAGGGCTGGCTGCATGGCACCCAGTCGCAGCTGGAGTTTCTGCCGGAGCGCCACACTGACTTTATCTTCGCGGTTCTCGCTGAAGAGCTGGGGCTTGTCGGCGTGCTGGTGCTGCTGGCGCTCTATGTCCTGCTGATTATGCGCGGGCTGTGGATCGCCGCGCGCGCCCAGACGACCTTCGGGCGCGTCATGGCTGGCGGTCTGATGCTGATTCTGTTCGTTTATGTGTTTGTGAATATTGGTATGGTGAGTGGTATCTTACCGGTGGTGGGCGTTCCGCTGCCGCTGGTCAGCTACGGAGGCTCCGCCCTCATTGTACTCATGGCAGGGTTTGGCATCGTCATGTCGATCCATACCCACAGAAAAATGTTGTCGAAGAGCGTATAAGAGGTTCGCAATGCGTAAGCAGTGGATTGGCGTCTGCATCGCCGCAGGGTTATTAACCGCCTGCGGCGTGAATAACGAAGGGCAACAACAGGCGAGCGTAGCGCCACAGCAGCCGGTCTGCAACGGGCCAGTCGTTGAGATAAGCGGCGCGGAACCTCGCTATGAACAACTCAATCCTTCCGTAAACAGCGATTATGAGCGCGACGGTAAGCGCTACACCATCGTTCAGGATCTCTCGCGCTTCAGCCAGGCGGGCCTTGCCGCGATTTACGACGCGGAGCCGGACAGCAATCTGACCGCCTCGGGCGAACCGTTCGACCCGATGCAGCTTACCGCCGCGCACCCCACCCTGCCGGTGCCGAGCTACGCGCGCATTACTAACCTCGCCAACGGTCGCATGATTGTCGTGCGCATTAACGATCGCGGCCCTTACGGCAACGACCGCGTCATTTCGCTCTCCCGCGCCGCCGCGGATCGCCTGAATACCTCGAACAACACGAAAGTGCGTATCGATCCGATTATCGTCGCGCCGGATGGTTCGCTCTCCGGGCCAGGCATGGCCTGTACGACAGTCGCGAAACAAACGTACGCGCTGCCGGCGCGTCCCGATTTAAGCGGCGGCCTTGGCAGCGTCTCTTCTGCCCCCCAGCCTGCCGCGCCGCAGGGCGATATTCGCCCGGTGAGCAACGATACGCTGCAAAGCGATGACACCACCGGCGCGCCGGTGAAAAGCGGCGGCTTTTTAGGCGCGCCGACGACGCTTGCTTCAGGTGTTCTGGAAAGCGCAACGCCGGACACCACTACACCGCCTGCTGCGACCGCACAGCCGACAACCGCCAGCGCAGCCGCGCAGCCCGCCACAGAACCTGCACAGTTGGCCGCGCCAGCCACCCGTAACGCGCCGGTGACCGCGCCTGGCTCCGTGCAGGGCAGCGTCGCGCCTGCCGCCAGCGCTCCTGCGAGTGCAGCTGGTAATTACGTCGTCCAGGTTGGAGCCGTCAGCGACAGCGCGCGCGCCGCGCAGTGGCAGCAAAAGCTGAGCCAGCAGTTTTCCGTACCGGGGCGCGTCAGCCAGAACGGCGCAGTCTATCGCGTTCAGTTAGGGCCGTTCGCCAGCAAAGCGCAGGCCGCCTCGCTCCAGCAGCGTTTACAGAGCGAAGCGCAGGTACAATCTTTCATTACTGTCGCCCAATAATCGCAGGCCGGGCTGGCCTGCCGCTTTGTCAGTTACGGTAAAGGCCGTTAACAAAGTCATGCGCAAAGTCGGATGCCAGCCCAAAAGGCATTTGCTATAGTAAGGCACTTTTTTTCACTCATCACGGATGTCGTTGTTCAGACCATGAAGACCACTTTCTCCGTTCGTTTTATGCAGCGTCTCGCCCTTACCACGGCGCTTTCTGTCGCAGCCCTTTCCACCGCCGCCCATGCCGACGACCTGAATATCAAAACGATGATCCCGGGCGTGCCGCAGATCGACGCGGAAGCTTACATCCTCATCGATTACAACTCAGGGAAAGTGCTGGCGGAGCAGAACGCTGACGCGCGCCGCGATCCGGCGAGCCTGACTAAAATGATGACCAGCTACGTCATCGGCCAGGCGATGAAAGCAGGTAAATTTAAAGAGTCCGATCTGGTGACCATTGGCAACGACGCCTGGGCCACCGGCAATCCGGTCTTCAAAGGCTCGTCCCTGATGTTCCTGAAGCCAGGCATGCAGGTGCCGGTCTCCCAGCTGATCCGCGGCATTAACCTGCAGTCCGGCAACGACGCCTGCGTGGCGATGGCCGACTACGTTGCGGGAAGCCAGGACGCGTTTGTGGGCCTGATGAACAGCTACGTTACCGCGCTGGGCCTGAAAAATACCCATTTCCAGACCGTGCACGGTCTGGACGCTGACGGCCAGTACAGCTCGGCGCGCGACATGGCGCTGATTGGCCAGGCGCTGATCCGCGACGTGCCGAACGAATACTCTATCTATAAAGAGAAGGAATTTACCTTTAACGGCATCCGTCAGACCAACCGTAACGGCCTGCTGTGGGATAACAGCCTGAACGTAGACGGCATTAAAACTGGCCACACCGACAAAGCGGGCTACAACCTGGTCGCGTCCGCCACCGAAGGCCAGATGCGTCTTATCTCCGCCGTGATGGGCGGTCGCACCTTTAAAGGCCGTGAAGCCGAAAGCAAAAAACTGCTGACCTGGGGCTTCCGCTTCTTTGAAACCGTGAACCCGCTGAAAGCCGGGAAAGAGTTTGCGTCTGAGCCAGCGTGGTTTGGCGATAACGACCGCGCCTCGCTGGGTGTGGATAAAGATATCTATCTGACCATTCCGCGCGGCCGCATGAAAGATCTGAAAGCGAGCTACGTGCTGAATACTTCCGAGCTGCATGCACCGCTCGCGAAAAACCAGGTGGTCGGCACCATTAACTTCCAGCTGGACGGTAAAACCATCGAGCAGCGCCCGCTCGTTGTGCTGGAAGAGATTCAGGAAGGCAATTTCTTTGGCCGCATCATCGATTACATCAAGCTGATGTTCCACCACTGGTTTGGTTAATTCCTGACCACTTGAAAGCCTGACTTTCATCCCCATATACTAAGCATCACTGCAACTCCCGCTTCGGCGGGAGTTATTATTTTTTGACGTAACGCTGGAGCTGACATGAAAACCAAACTTAACGAACTGCTTGAGTTCCCGACCCCCTTTACTTACAAAGTGATGGGCCTGGCGAAGCCTGAGTTGGTCGATCTGGTCGTCGAGGTAGTGCAGCGCCATGCTCCTGGCGACTACACGCCGCAGGTCAAACCGAGCAGCAAAGGCAACTACCATTCCGTTTCGATAACCATCAACGCGACGCATATTGAGCAGGTGGAAACGCTCTATGAAGAACTCGGTGATATCGAAATCGTGCGTATGGTACTGTGATCCCCGTTACCCGGCCGCGTCCGGGTAACGTCTCTTCGTGATATACTCCCCGCACCTTCTCTCTTCGGAGACGCAGTTTTGCTTCAGGAAAAAATCATTGTTCGCCAGCTCGGGCTTCAGCCGTATGAACCCGTATCGCAGGCAATGCATCAGTTTACCGACGAGCGCGTTGAGACCACCCCGGATGAGATCTGGCTGGTCGAACATACCCCGGTCTTTACACAGGGGCAGGCTGGCAAGGCAGAGCATGTGCTGATGCCGGGCGACATCCCCGTTATCCAGAGCGATCGCGGCGGCCAGGTGACGTATCATGGGCCTGGGCAGCAGGTCATGTATGTGATGCTTGATCTCAGGCGCCGCAAGCTCGGCGTGCGTGAACTGGTCACACTGCTGGAACAGACCGTGGTTAATACGCTTGTAGAGTGGGATATTAACGCTTACCCTCGCCCGGATGCGCCTGGCGTTTATGTCGACGGTAAAAAAATCTGTTCACTGGGGCTGCGTATTCGTAAAGGCTGCTCATTCCACGGGCTTGCGCTTAATATTAATATGGATTTACGTCCGTTTTTACGAATTAACCCTTGCGGATACGCCGGAATGGAAATGACCCAGGTTAGCGCCCTTTCTGCTGGCGCAAACCCCGAAGCAGTGCAACCCCGACTGGTGCATCACTTTTTAGCGCTACTTAATAATCCCCCGGCGGAATATATCAGCGCTTAAGACTTTCCCTGTTCGCCGCCCTTCTTGTGGCGGCCTTTAATCGTTATGCAATTTGCCGCTTTACATTCCATAACGGATTATTTATTTTCTCTGCGCCTGAATAGATTTTCCTTAATCTCATCAATGGATTAACGGCACGAGAAGATAAGCGGGATTTATCTGAAAACGCCACCCGCCCCTATGCCGTCCATGTAAAGTCCTGTTCACTTTATGCGGGTAAGATCCCCGGAGCGTTTTATTGTCGGCTAAGGGACCTGTTCACAGTTATTATAAATAGAACCTCTCTATTATTTGATTTATCTATATAGTTGGAGCGTAGCGTGGAATTGAACCATCCCCCTGAAAAACCTTCAGCCAAACAGGAAGATGACAGTAGACCGCAAATATTCCAGACTCTGCGAAATATCGATCTAAACCTGCTGACGATTTTCGAAGCCGTATACGTGCATAAAGGCATTGTAAACGCGGCCAGAGTACTGAACCTGACGCCATCGGCTATCAGCCAGTCTATTCAGAAACTGCGACTGATATTTCCCGATCCGTTGTTTATTCGAAAAGGACAAGGAGTTACGCCGACTGCTTATGCGACTCACATGCATGAATATATCAGTCAGGGACTGGAATCTATTCTCGGCGCGCTGGATTTACAGGGCGAGCACGAAAAACAGCGCACGATAACCATCGCTACGTCCGCCTCGCTGGGCGCACTGGTGATCCCTCAGATTTATCAGCAGATCCGCGCGGTAAATCCCCATCTGCAAATTCGCAACGTCCCGTTGCAGGACACTGAAACCCAGCTAAGCCAGTTCCAGACCGATCTGGTGGTCGACAGCGGCTCGTGGTCATCGCGAACGCTGAGCACGCACCTGCTCTTTAAAGATCGCGTCGCGGTGGTGTGTCGTCGCGGTCATCCATGTTCGCGTACCGGCGAACCGGTGACGTCTGATGATTTGCAGCAATGGGAGCACACTTTCATTATGCTGCCAGGTGGAATGGTGAACGGCGTGCGTAAGCAAATTAATACGTTACTGCCGGATCGAAACGTTTCGTTTAGCAGTTACAATATGGTGACGATTGCGTCTATCATCGGCAGCAGCGATTTAATCGGCTTTATGCCCGCACGAATATTCGCGTTATTTAAAGACAGCTTTGGACTTATTGAAGTGGAAAGCGATGTCGTTATAAAAGAAACCATCGACATTTCATTACATTACAATAAATTCAGTCTGCGCGACCCGGTGGTACAAAATGTGATTGAAGCGATTGTGGAGGGATTTAATCATCACGCCATTTCGGCTGGCGCGTCGCCCTCATAACGGGCGACGGCTTAAGGGCACCAAATAACAACTATTTTACAAATTCTTCGCCGTTTCGGGTGCCCTCAGGCTGATTCTGTGTGTCAGTAATGTTATACTGCGTGCCGTTAATTCAAAAATAGTTGATAAATACAACTTTAGCTTGAATTTAAACGCTTTCCTTCGTTATCCGCAACTGGAACACGCACGCTATGAGTAAACCCATTGTGATGGAACGCGGTGTGAAATACCGCGATGCCGATAAAATGGCCCTTATCCCGGTTAAGAATGTGGCGACAGAGCGGGAGGCTTTGTTAAGAAAGCCGGAGTGGATGAAAATCAAACTCCCTGCCGACTCTACCCGCATCCAGGGTATCAAAGCGGCGATGCGCAAAAATGGTCTCCACTCTGTCTGTGAAGAGGCCTCCTGCCCGAACCTTGCGGAGTGTTTCAACCACGGCACCGCGACCTTTATGATCCTCGGCGCTATCTGTACCCGTCGCTGCCCGTTCTGCGATGTGGCCCACGGCCGCCCGGTCGCCCCGGATGCCAACGAGCCGCAGAAGCTGGCGCAAACCATCGCCGATATGGCGCTGCGTTACGTGGTTATCACCTCGGTGGATCGCGACGACCTGCGTGACGGCGGTGCACAGCACTTTGCAGACTGCATTACGGCTATTCGCGAAAAGAGCCCGTCCATTAAAATCGAGACGCTGGTGCCCGATTTCCGTGGCCGTATGGACAGAGCGCTGGAGATCCTGACCGCCACGCCGCCGGATGTGTTCAACCACAACCTGGAAAACGTGCCGCGTCTTTATCGTCAGGTGCGTCCGGGCGCGGATTATAACTGGTCGCTGAAGCTGCTGGAGCGTTTTAAAGAAGCGCACCCGGAGATCCCGACCAAATCCGGTCTGATGGTTGGTCTGGGTGAGACCAATGCGGAAATCATTGAAGTGATGCGCGATCTGCGCGCGCACGGCGTCACCATGCTGACGCTCGGCCAGTACCTGCAACCGAGCCGTCACCACCTGCCGGTGCAGCGTTACGTAAGCCCGGACGAGTTTGAAGAGATGAAAGCGGAAGCGATGGCGATGGGCTTTACCCACGCTGCCTGCGGCCCGTTCGTTCGCTCGTCTTACCATGCCGATCTCCAGGCGAAAGGCGAAGAAGTCAAATAACCGTGTAACAGCTTGTTACGATCGCGGTTTCGCCCACAAAAAAACCGGCCTCTGAGGAGCCGGTTTTTTTTATGCCGCGAGGGCTGAAATTATTCTTTATGAGAAAGGCGTTCTGCCGGCGCTTCGGACGCCGCAGGCGTTTTCGCGCCAGCTTCGTCGTCATTCATCGCTTTTTTGAAGCCTTTAATCGCAGCGCCCAGGTCTCCCCCAAGCGTACGCAGTTTTTTGGTACCAAACAGCAGAACAACCAGTGCGGCGATCACGAGCAGTTTGGTAATACTAATTTCACCCATACTTACCTTCTTAGAAAATCTGGCGCCAGACGGCGATGTCAAAGACCGCACTTATTAACGGTCATTTAAGCCCGACACACAATAGCAATCTGTAACGAGATGAATCAAGCGCTGGATAAAAAAACATCAAAATAATTCTGGCGCAGCGAAACGGCGGTTTTTGAGCACCGGCAACTGCTCGCGAACCTGCGCCACGCGATGCGCTGAAATCTCAGCGAAAATGAGATCCGGGCCTTCGCCCGCCGCTGCGACAGTGACGCCAAGCGGGTCTATCACGCGACTCTGGCCGATATTACGGTTGCCGCATTCGCCGCTCGCCACAAGATAACAGGTGGTGTCCAGCGCACGTGCCGCGAGCAGCGTGGCCCAGTGATGCTCTTTGAGCGGCCCGCGCACCCACGCGGCCGGGAGCGCCAGAATGTCCGCGCCTGCGAGCGCCAAGCTCAGCGCCATCTCCGGAAAGCGTAAGTCATAGCAGGTCATCAGCCCGACCTTCATACCTTCCACCTCAATCAACGCTGGCAGCGTGCTGCCAGCGTCCACCAGCCGCGACTCCTGCATCGTGAAGGCGTCATACAGATGGATCTTCTGATACTGTGCGATAATCTCGCCGCCGCGCAGCGCGATGAGCGTGTTGGCCGCCCTGCCCTCACGGGTGGGAGTATGAATGGTCAGAAGCGTCGTCAGACGGTTTCTGGCGCTCTCTTCGCGTAGCCGCTGCACGTAATCGCCATTGAGCGGCTGGGCCGATTTTACCGACATATCCGGGTCGCTGTCGCTGCGCGCCAGCAGCGCCTCCGGGAGCACCAGCAATGCGGCATTCTGGCTGGCGGCATTCGCCATCAGCTCTACGCAGGTTTGCGCGTTCTGTTGCGCGTCAGGCGTCACCACAAACTGTCCAACCGCTACTTTCATGTCGCTTCCCCCTTCCGGTAGCCAGCGTGCCTTTGCTGAAGGTAAACTATTCGCCTTGCAAATAACATTATGACAAACGCCCATGTTAAAAATCATGCTCGCGGTATTTCTCGGCGGCGGCACCGGCAGCGTGCTGCGCTGGTGGCTTGGCCTGCGCCTGAACCCCATGCACCACGCAGTTCCCATTGGCACGCTGACTGCCAACCTCGCCGGGGCCTTTATCATCGGCGCGGGGCTTGCCTGGTTTAACCGTATGACGCATCTGGACCCGATGTGGAAGCTGCTAATCACCACCGGCCTGTGCGGCGGCCTGACGACCTTCTCGACCTTTTCCGCAGAAGTGGTGTTTTTACTGCAGGAGGGGCGCATCGGCTGGGCGGGTCTGAACGTGGCGCTGAACCTGTTTGGCTCGTTTATGATGACGGCGCTCGCATTCTGGCTTTTTTCTTCTGTAAGCGTGCGCTAAGCGACGCCTCGTTAATGTTAGCTTAATTTTTCTCTGCCACTATCGGCCTGTCGTCTGTGTCGGGAGAGACTTATGAAAGCGCAAATGATGAGTGGTCTGGCCGTGTTGTTCAGTGTTCTGGTGGTCGCGTTTTTTTTGAAAAGCTTTCTGTTTTACTGAAAAAACGTAAAACGACAGGCATAAAAAAACCCGCTGAATCAGCGGGTTTTGAAATTCTTGCTGTGCGTAATTACAGAGCGATTACGTTAGCAGCAGAAGGGCCTTTGGCACCGTTAGTGATTTCGAACTCTACACGCTGACCTTCAGCCAGAGTTTTGAAACCATTGCTCTGGATCGCAGAGAAGTGTACGAACACGTCTTTGCTGCCATCTTCCGGAGTAATGAAACCGAATCCTTTGGATTCATTAAACCACTTAACGTTACCTTTAATCTTAGACATCAAAATTACCTTTACATGAAAAATCGACACAAATGCTGTGTCGGATATCAGTACATCAATTGTGGTGGCTTTTGTCCAGTCGAACTTTCAGAAAAAGTGATAAAAGTCGCGAACTTTTTTTGCCGTTGGGCTTGTGAGCCTTGTCTTCTCTGGCTTAGCGCATTTTCTTATGTCTGAAAATATTTTGCGCTTAAAACTGCAACCGCAGCCAGGCGAAGTAAACGTTTCCGTTGTTGTAGGTGCCAGGGATGTACGTCATCTGGAATGTCGCAGGTCCGTAACCCACCGACGCCAGCGGCAGCACCAGCGGAATCGGGATGTAATCCCAGTTATCACGCGCCGTTACGCCCACGGTATAACCCAGCCCCACATGGAACGCGTCGTCAGGCAGCGGTCGCCACGTTGCTTCCCAGCCGTAACCGGCGATAGGCTCCCATTTGTTGTAGGAATCTTTAAACGCCATCACATACAGGCCGTGCCAGTTGCCTTTTTCATCCCAGCGAGATTTGCCGATACCCGCGCCCCACGGACGTTCGTTGTAGCGATCGGTTTTCTCTTTGTCATACGCGAAACGCGCATGCCAGGTGATGGCAGGCACATACAGATCCACATGCTGCGGCTCGCTCCAGGTTTCGGCGATATTATCGCCAAGCACAGAAGCCCAAGCCTTTACGGTGCGTGGCGCTTCCAGCGCCGAGGCGTTCAGGGGAAATAATATCTGGCAGAAAAATATAAGGATTGTCAGAAGGGATTTATTAACTACGGTCACGTCTTAATTACCACTGTTAGTATGAAGTCATATTCTGGGCGATCCTGCCTCAATGAAGACTTAACCGACTGCCAGTTAATTCCTAAAGCGCGCCGGCACGCCCTGCACAGGCGCTTTTTTCAGACGCTTCTTCCCTGCCTCAGCGCGCTGAAAACGTATTAATGCCTGTTGCGAATAAATGCGCATCAATAACCGCGCCATGCGCCGCCCCTTAACGTAAATTTCGTCCATCCTGCGCCTTCACGCCATTATCTTTACATCGCCAGCATCACGCAGTCATGCAACCCATTAATTTGAAATAATTTTATTTATCTGAGATTCATCTTCCTGGTAAGCAGAAGGTTTATTGATATGTATCAGATAACGCTCAGAGTAATTCAGGCACATTCCCCCGCATCTTGCCTGCGCCACGCGCCTGACGTCGCCGGGTTATTTTTGCAGTCGCTTAACAGAGGCCATTATGGGAACAATTCTGGAACTCCTCACGGGAGCCGTGGTTATTGTGGGGGTTGCGCGTTATATCATTAAAGGCTATTCCGCCACGGGCGTGCTTTTTGTCGGCGGAATTACCCTGTTAATTATTAGCGCGCTAATGGGCCACCCTGTATTACCTCCTAAAGAAACCAGTACTGGTTACGCCCTCAGCGATATTTTTGAATATATTAAAATTCTGCTGATGAGCCGCGGCGGCGACCTCGGCATGATGATTATGATGCTGTGCGGTTTCGCGGCGTATATGACGCATACCGGTGCCAACGATATGGTGGTCAAGCTTGCCTCTCGTCCGCTGCGTTATATTAACTCGCCTTATTTGCTGATGATTGCCGCCTATTTCGTCGCCTGTCTGATGTCGCTTGCCGTTTCATCCGCGACCGGCCTTGGCGTGTTGCTGATGGCGACGCTGTTCCCGGTAATGGTCAACGTCGGCATCAGCCGCGGCGCGGCAGCGGCCATCTGCGCTTCTCCGGCGGCGATTATTCTCTCCCCGACGTCCGGCGATGTGGTGCTGGCCGCGCAGGCCTCTGAAATGCCGCTTATCGATTTCGCATTTAAAACCACGCTGCCGATTTCCATCGCCGCCATTATCTGCATGGCTGTCGCCCATTTCTTCTGGCAGCGGTGGCTCGATAAAAAAGAGCATATCTATCACGAAACGCTGGATGTGAAAGAAATCACCACCAGCGCGCCCGCTTTTTACGCGATTCTGCCGTTCAGTCCGATCATTGGCGTGCTGATTTTCGACGGCAAATGGGGGCCACAGCTGCATATCATCACTATTCTGGTTATCTGCATGGTGCTGACCGCCGTGATTGAATTTATCCGCAGCTTTAGCAGCAAAGCGGTGTTTGCCGGGCTGGAAGTGGCTTACCGCGGCATGGCGGACGCCTTTGCAGGCGTGGTGATTCTGCTGGTGGCCGCGGGCGTTTTCGCCCAGGGTCTGAGCGCGATAGGCTTTATCCAGAGTCTTATCTCCATCGCCACCTCGTTTGGCTCGGCCAGCATTATCCTGATGCTGGTGCTGGTCACGCTAACCATGCTCGCGGCGATGACGACCGGCTCCGGCAACGCGCCGTTCTACGCCTTCGTGGAGATGATCCCGAAGCTCGCGCACAGCGCCGGGGTGAATCCGGCCTATCTGACGATCCCGATGCTACAGGCGTCCAACCTGGGCCGCACCATTTCGCCGGTTTCCGGCGTGGTGGTGGCGGTCGCCGGGATGGCGAAAATCTCGCCGTTTGAAGTCGTTAAACGCACCTCGGTGCCAGTACTGGTTGGATTAATCGTCGTGATCCTGGCGACGCAACTGCTGGTTGCGGCATAATCTGCTGTCCTTAAGCGGAATCTGTCCGAAAAGCGCCCTCGCGGCGCTTTTTTTATGGTTAAATGACACACCCTTGTGATTTATCCCGTCGATTTCGGACCCATACTATGGTTTACAGGAAAGTTTTACTCGCCGCAGGCGCGCTGCTGGCGATGGCGGCGACGACCGTGAGCGCGCAACCGCTGGAAGCGAAGCAGTATGGCGATTTCGATCGCTACGTGCTGGCGCTTTCATGGCAGACCGGCTTTTGCCAGAGCATGCACGAGCGCCAGCGCGATGAGCCTGCCGAGTGCGCGCTGCAAAAAGAAGAAGACGATAAACGCAATTACCTGACGGTACATGGCCTGTGGCCGGGGCTGCCGAAATCCATCGCCTTACGCGGCGTTGATGACAAACGCTGGATGCGCTTTGGCTGCGCCACGCGCCCCATCCCGAATATGCCGCTCGCCCGCGCCGATAAAAAATGCCAGGCGGCGGAAACCGGCCTGTCGCTGGAAACGGCTGAGAAGCTCAGCGAGACAATGCCGGGCGCTGGCGGCGATTCCTGCCTTGAACGTTATGAATACGCCAAGCACGGCGTCTGCTTCGGGTTCGACCCGGACGCCTATTTCGGCACGATGGTGCGTATGAACAACGAAGTGAAGCAGAGCCCAGTCGGCGCGTTTCTTGCCGCCAACTACGGCAAAGCGGTCAGTCGCCAGGCCTTTGATACCGCCGTCGCCAAAGCGTTTGGCCGCCAGAGCGTGCGGGCGGTGAAACTCACCTGTAACGGCAATCCGGCTTATCTCACCGAGATGCAGATCTCGCTGAACGCCGCGAAGATCAACGCCCCGCTCACCGCCGATTCCTTTGCGCCGCAGCCGCATCCGGGTAACTGCGGTAAAAACTTTATTCTCGATAACGTCGGGTATTAATCCTCTTACGCGGGCGCAATCACTCGTTGCGCTCGCGCCATTCGCGGATCATCTCCGCCGTCACCTCGCGTTTATAGCAGATGGGCGAATAGCCCCCTTCCCGGCTCCAGGCGCTGCGCCCGCCGCAGGCACGTCCGTTACGCATCGCGTTATACGGGCACGGACAGTTGCCGGGATAGACGTCTATCGATTCCTGGATAATCTGCTCTTTGACCTGATCATCACTAAGCGCCGCTATGGCGGGTGCCGCATACCACACGGCCAGCAGTGCCATCGCGGCCAGACCTGTTTTACGAATCATCATTTGCGTCCATGTAAAAAAAAATCGCGCCATTGTGGCGCGATCTGTCTCGCAAAAAAGATTGTTACGTCACAGGTTTTGATGCCTCACGATGTGAGTTTATAAACCCGCGTTTCCCAGGCGCGTAACCGGTGCGGCTCCTGGGTCTCGCCAAGATTCGCCAGCACGCAGAACGCGCCGTTGAGCGACAGCGCTGCGGCGTCCCACTCCGCCGCTTTGCCGGAGAAATTACACAACACCACCAGCGATTCATCGCCCAACACGCGGCGGTAAGCGTAAATCTGCTCGTGATCGTTAAGCAGCGTCTCATAGCGCCCGTAAATCAGCGCCGGCTCGCGTTTTCGCAGGTGGATCATCTGTCGATAAAAATTGAGCACTGAATGCGGATCGTGCTGCTGGCTTTCGACGTTGATCATCTCGTAATTCGGATTCACCTTCAGCCAGGGTTCATGGGTGCTGAAGCCTGCATACGGCGACGCGTCCCACTGCATCGGCGTACGGGAGTTATCGCGCCCGGTGCGCGTCAGGAATTCGACAATCGCCTCCTCGCTCATCCCCTGATCCCGCAAATCGCGCGCTTTGTTATGGGCCGAGACGTCGTCAAAATCGTCCAGGCTCGCAAAACGCGTATTGGTCATGCCGATCTCCTGGCCCTGATAGATAAACGGCGTGCCCTGCATGAGAAAATACATCGCCGCGATGCAGGTCGCGCTTTCGCGCCAGTGATGCTCGGTATCGCCCCAGCGCGACACCACACGCGTCACGTCGTGGTTTTCCACATAGAGCGCGTTCCAGCCTGTGCCCTCCAGCGCCTGCTGCCAGGCGGTGAAAATGTTGCGCAGCACGGCGGGCGTCGGGCGCAGTCCCGCCTGCGGCTCCCAGAGCCGGACATGCTCAAACTGAAACACCATATTGAGCCGCCCGCGGTTTTCGCCCACCCACTCTTCCGCGTGGGCGGCGTCCAGCCCGTTCATCTCGCCCACCGTGACGATGTCGTAATGGTTAAAGACGTTACGGCAGATGTCGTCCACATAGTCGAGCAGGCCGTCGTAATTAAGGTGCGACACCATCGACGGCGCATAGGGAAGTTTTTCGGGGTTCGGCACGTCGCTAAGCGTCGGCTCCTTTTTCATATGCGCAATGGCGTCGATGCGAAACCCGTCGATGCCCTTATCAAGCCACCAGCGCATCATGTCGTAGACGGCGGCGCGCATCTCGTGGTTTTCCCAGTTGAGATCGGGCTGACGGCTGCTGAACAGGTGCATGAAATACTGGCCGGTCACGTCATCCCGCTTCCAGGCCGAGCCGCTGAAAATCGATTCCCAGTTATTCGGCTCCGCCCCGTTCTTGCCGTCACGCCAGATATACCAGTCGCGTTTGGGGTTATCTTTAGAGGCGCGCGATTCGAGAAACCACGGGTGCTCGTCAGAGGTATGATTCACGACCAGGTCGAGAATCAGCCGCATGCCGCGCTGATGCACGCCCTCCAGCAGCCGGTCGAAATCGGCCATGGTGCCGAACTCCGCCATGATCCCCTGATAGTCGCTGATGTCGTACCCGTTATCGTCGTTGGGCGACGGGTACATCGGGCAGATCCAGATAAGATCGATGCCGAGATCTTTCAGGTAATCGAGCTTTTCAATAATCCCGTTGAGATCGCCAATACCGTCGCCGTTGCTGTCTTTAAAGCTGCGCGGATAAATCTGGTAGGCCGTCGCCTCTTTCCACCAGCGGCCTTTTACCTGCGTCGGTGCTTCACTCATTACCCCTCCTGATGAATTAACAGCGCAAAAGATTCATAAGGTTGCAGCTCCAGACTCACGGCGAGCTGGTCACGCGGCGCATAGTTGCTGATAAGGCATTCGCCGTGCCACGCCTGCATCGCTTCCGGAATGGGCAACGTAATGGCGTTGCCGAAGAAATTGTTAATTACCAGCAGCGTGTCGCCCTCGTAGCGGCGCACCCAGGCGAACACTTCCGGGTGTTCGGCAAACAGCATCTGATAATCGCCATACACCAGAATCGGGTACTGTTTACGCAGCGCCACCAGCTTTTGATAGTGCCAGAGAATAGAGTCAGGCTCGGCCAGCGCCTGCGCCACGTTAATCTCGCGGTAATTGGGGTTCACGCCGAGCCACGGCCTGCCGGTCGTGAAGCCGCCGTTCGGGCTATCATCCCACTGCATCGGCGTGCGGGCGTTGTCGCGGCCGTTGGCGTAGATACCGGTCATCATCTCGTCATGCGTCAGGCCGCCTGCAATCAGTTCCCGGTAAAAATTGAGGCTCTCGATGTCGCGATACTCTTCAATGGTGGAGTAACGCACATTGGTCATGCCGATCTCCTCGCCCTGATAGATATAGGGCGTGCCGCGCAGACAGTGGAGCGCGGTGGCGAGCATTTTCGCCGAGACCTCGCGAAACTCGCCGTCATTGCCGAATTTCGACACCGCGCGCGGCAGGTCGTGGTTACTCCAGAACAGCGAGTTCCAGCCGCGGTCGGCCAGCGCCGTCTGCCACTTATCAATCACTGCCTTAAAGCGCGGCAGCTCGAACGGCCTGCTGCGCCACTTGCCCGCTTTTTCATCCCAGGTCTGTTTAATATGTTCAAACTGAAACACCATCGAGAGTTCCCGGCGTTCCGGGTCGCTGTAGAGCAGCGCGTCTTCCGGCGTGGCGCTCCAGGCTTCGCCCACGGTCAGCGAATCGCGCGGGCCGAACGTCGCCTCGTTCATCTGACGCAGCAGCACATGCAGGTGCTTGCCGTTCGCCATGATCTGCCGGTCAACCTCTTTACCGATTAAATCGATAACGTCCATGCGGAAACCGCCGATGCCCTTATCCAGCCAGCGGTTCATCATCGCGTGGATCTCCTCCTGCACGCGCGGGTTTTCCCAGTTGAGATCCGGCTGGCGTACCGAAAACTGGTGCAGATAATATTCGCCGCTCGCCTCGTCATACGCCCAGCCGCTGCCGCCAAAATGCGAGCGGTAATCATTCGGCGGGCCGCCGTCCGGCGCCGGTTTGCGCCAGATATAGAAATCGCGGTACGGGTTATCTTTGCCCTTTTTCGCCTCGATAAACCACGGGTGTTCGTCGGAAGTGTGGTTCACCACCAGATCCATCAGGATATAGATATCGCGCGCCTTCGCTTCCTGAATCAGCTGCTCCATCTCCGCCATCGTGCCGAACTCCGCGGCGATATCGTCGTAGTCGGAGATATCGTAGCCATTGTCGTCCATCGGCGATTTGTAGACCGGCGAGAGCCAGATAAGGTTGATGCCAAGCTGTTGCAGATAGTCGAGCTTGCTGATGATCCCCGCCAGATCGCCCACGCCGTCGCCGTTGGCGTCCATAAAGCTGCGCGGGTAGATCTGGTAGACCACCGCGTTATGCCACCACTTCTTGTCGATTGCTTTCATCACGCTCCCTTAATGCTGGGTTTTCGGGCCGCTTAAGCGCGCAAACGCGTTGCCCGCGCTGTCGAAAAGGTAACAGTGTTCCGCTGGCAGTTTCAGCCCCAGATGGTGCTCAGGCCGGACTTCCAGCCTCTCAGTATGGCGCATGACCAGCGGTTCTGCGCCATAACCGCCGTTCACATAAACCAGGGTTTCATTGCCCATATGCTCAACGAATAATACTTCGCCTTCCACGTCCGCTTTCGCAAGCGTCATGATCTCCACGTGCTCCGGGCGAATGCCAAGCTGCACCGCGTCGCCCTCCTGCCCGGCGGCAGCCTGCACCGGCAGCGTCAGGCGCAGGCCGTTTTCCAGCTCCACCTCGCAGGCGTGCTCCATCACGCGCAGCATTTTGCCGGGGATCAGGTTCATCTTCGGCGAGCCGATAAACTGCGCGACAAACACGTTGGCCGGGGTGTCGTAAAGCGCAAGCGGCGTGCCGACCTGTTCAATCTGGCCCTGATTGAGCACAACGATGCGGTCGGCGAGCGTCATCGCCTCCACCTGATCGTGCGTGACATACAGAATGGTGGCGTGAATGCGCCTGTGCAGCGCCGCTATCTCCATGCGCATCTGCACGCGCAGCGAGGCGTCAAGGTTCGAGAGCGGTTCGTCGAAGAGAAACAGGCTCGGCTCGCGCACAATCGCGCGGCCTATGGCCACGCGCTGGCGCTGGCCGCCGGAGAGATCTTTCGGGCGGCGATCCAGCAGGTGCTCCAGCTGTAAAATCCGCGCGCTTTCGCGTACCCGCTCGTCAATGTCTTTCGCCGGCACCTTCGCCATTTCAAGCGCGAACGCCATATTCTGGTAGACCGTCATATGCGGATAGAGCGCATAGGACTGAAACACCATGCCGATGCCGCGCTCGGATGGCGAATCGTCGTTAACCCGCAGGTCATCGATATACATATCGCCGTCGGTTATCTCCTCAAGCCCCGCCACCAGGCGCAGCAGCGTCGATTTGCCGCAGCCGGACGGGCCGACCACCACCACAAATTCGCCGCTGTTGATCTGTAAATCGAGCGGCTTAATCACTTCGGCATGGGTGCCGTAGCGTTTCTGGACTTTCTCTAAACGAAGTTGCGCCATGATTTACCCCTTAATCGCCCCGCTGGTCAGGCCGCTGACAATGCGTTTCTGGAAGATAAGCACCAGGATAATAATGGGCAGCGTCACCACCACCGACGCGGCCATAATGCTGCCCCAGGGCAGCTCGTAGCTCGACGCGCCGCTGAACATACTGATGGCGACCGGCACGGTGCGTTTGTCGCCGGAAATAATAAACGTCAGTGCGAACATGAACTCATTCCAGGCGCCGATAAACGCCAGCAGCCCGGTAGTCACCAGCGCAGGTGCCAGCACCGGCGCAAACACGCGGCGAATAATGGTGCCGGTTTTCGCGCCGTCGACGATGGCCGCCTCTTCCAGTTCCACCGGAATCGACTTCATAAACGTCGTCAGCACCCAGACGGTGAACGGCAGCGAAAACGTGGTGTAGGAGATAACCAGCGCGCCGAGCGAATCGTAAAGCCCCAGAAAGCGCACCAGCTCAAACATGCCCGTCAGCACCGCCACCTGCGGAAACATTGAGACGCAGAGAATGGTAAAGAGCAGTACGCGACGCCCGCGAAACGGCACGCGCGCCAGCGCAAAAGCGGCCGTCACCGACACCAGCAGACACAGCCCCACCGTCACCACCGCCACCAGTACCGAGTTCAGCAGACTGCGGGCGATGCCGTTATCCACCAGCGCCACCACATAGTTATCCCAGTGCCAGCTGTCCGGGAAATAGGCGGGCGTAAACAGCTCCTGGCCCGCGCGCAGCGAACTGATAATGGCGTAATAGAAAGGAAAAACGCAGAACAGACAGGCCATCAGCGCGCCGATATAAATCACCGCTTTATGCCCCATCCTGCGCTGCCAGCGCGTGGTTTTCATCAGCTTTTCTCCTTGTCGTTTAAGCGCGCGACGCGGATAAAGCAGGCCGCGATGCCCGCCACCATCATAAAGACCAGCACCGATGCCGCCGACCCCATGCCCATATCCTGATAAGAGACAATCTGCTCGCGGGCGTAGCCGGAAATCGACATCGTCGCCTCGCTGTTGGAAGTGAGCACGTAGATAAGATCGAAGATACGCATCGAATCCATCACGCGGAAAATCAGCGCCACCACCAGCGCGGGCATAATCAGCGGCAGCGTGATGCGCTTAAAGCGCTGCCAGGGGCTGGCACCGTCCACTTTCGCGGCCTCGTAAAGATCCGCCGGAATCAGCTGTAGCGCCGCCAGCAGCATCAGCGCCATAAATGGCGTGGTTTTCCAGACGTCGGCAATCACCACCGCCCACATGGAGAGCGACGGCTCGGCAATCCACGCGAGATGCGACGGCAGGCCGATTTTGCCGAGCAGATCGTTCACCACGCCGTACTGATCGTGGAACATCCAGCCCCACATTTTGGCGCTGACGATCGTCGGGATCGCCCACGGAATAAGAATGGCGGTGCGCACCAGCCCCTGCCCGCGGAATTTCTCATTCATCAGCAGCGCCAGCAGCATACCGAGCAACAGCTCCAGCGCCACCGAAGTGAACGTAAACCAGAGCGTGTTGCCGACCGCCTGCCACCAGAGCGGGTCGCTTAGCACGCCGATGCTCACACCATCCTTGCGCGCAAAGTAGTTCGCGATACCCACCATCTGGTAATCCTGAGGCGCGTCGAGCATGGCGTTGGTGAAGCTAAACCAGATGGTGCGAACCAGCGGCCAGCCCGCCGCCAGCGCCAGCAGGAGCAGCGAGGGCAATACCAGCCCCCACGCCACGCGCCGACGGCGCTGATGCCAGGAGGCGTTGCGCCGCCGGGGAGACGGCGGCGACGTAAGGCTATCGGATTTCATAGGCGCTCCGTTGAGTATGTTGACGGACACGATGGTGTTGCCTTTCCCCCGATGAGCGAGCATCGGGATTAACGCCGCACGGCGGGTGCGCTTCGCTTACCCGCCCTACAAAAACAGTTACGCGTTCACAGGGCGGGTATGCGAAGCGTACCCGCCAGCCACAACGTCATCCAGCGCTTACCGCCAGCCGGCCCCCTTCGCGCGGGTCAGGCGCTTTTGCAAATCTTCCGTCGCTTTCTTGCCATCCTCTTTGCCGTTCAGCACGCTAAACGTCACGTTGAAAATGGCATTCGACACGCGCGGATACTGCGCTTCGGTCACCGTCGCCGGACGCGGCACCGCCTGCGCGAAAATATCGCGGAACTGCGTCAGCTCAGGCGCGACAGCCAGCACATCTTTATTTTCATAGAGCGCGACGCGGGTCGGCGCGTGGCCGAGCATTTTGAGACGCGAGATTTGCGAATCGTCATCGCTTAAGATTTTCAGCAGCGCGATGGCGGCCTCCGGGTTTTTGGTATTGGCGTTTATCGACCACTGCCAGCCGCCGAGCGTTGTCGCCTGACGCCCTTCCGGCCCGGCGGGAAGCTGCATCACGCCCACTTTGCCCTTGAGCGGGCTGTCGTCGGCCTGAGATAGCTGCCAGACATACGGCCAGTTGCGCATAAACAGCGCGTCGCCGTTCTGGAACACGGTGCGCGACTCTTCCTCTTTGTAGCCCAGAACACCTTTCGGCGTAATCTTGCCCATCCAGCCGCGCGCCATATCCAGCGCCTGCGCCGCTTTCGGGTTATTAATGGTCACGTTCCCTTTTTCATCGACAAACGTGCCGCCGCCGTATGAGTCGATCCACTCCAGCGCGTTACAGGTCAGCCCTTCATAAGATTTGCCCTGGAAGATGTACCCCCAGAAATTCTTATGCCCCGCCTTGCGTTCTTCGGCCTGAATTTTCGTGGCGATGCGCGTCATCTCGTCCCACGTTTTTGGCGGTTGCTCTTTGTATTTCTCCAGTAAATCTTTGCGATAAAACAGCACGCCGGTGTCGATATATGACGGTACCGCTTTCAGGCGTCCGTTGACGGTGTTGTTCTTCCAGGGGCCAGGGAAAAAGTCTTTTTCCATCCCGCCCATCGCGTCGGTGAGATCGAGCGTCTGCTTGTCCAGCAGGCCTATCCAGATGGTGTCGGACTGAAACACATCCACCGCTTTTTCATCTTTAGCGGCAAAGAGTTGTTGCAGCAGCGCCAGCTTTTCATCGGAGGCCGCCGGAAACTCGATAAACTCCAGTTGATTACCGGTCTGCTTCTCGAAGCGCTCTTTGATGTACTGGCAATACTGTTTGCCGCCGGGCGACACCGGGCATTCCATGCGCAGGGTATCAGCAAACGCCAGTTGGCTTGTGCCCGCCAGCGCGACGGCCAGAAAAGTGAAGGTGAGCTTTTTCATGATGTCCTCTTATGCACTGAACAGGGTGCGGAGGCGTTGCGCCGCCGCCTACAGCGCGATGTACGGCAAATCATCACGATCCTAAGCTAGTTAACGTTATGGAATAGCGGCAACTTCGCGGCGACTTCACAGCAAAAAAGCTGGATATCGCCAACAAATCTGGTGATTTGCTGAAAAAAACGTACCGGAAAATTTGACAGATCGGTGAAGCGATATATGTAACGGAAAGCGAAAAGCCTCCGTCGCGCGGGAGTTTGACGGTGATCTCAAAATGTTAATAAATATGACAGACCCTGTTTACAAGCCGCCACATGTTATCGGTATCATGTTACCGGTATCAGTGAGAAAACCGCCGACCAGGCTACGGTTTCACTGTACCCATCTTGAGGATAATAACGATGACAGAAACCACTTTCGCTTATAGCGCCGGTACGCTGCTTGGCATTGCTGCCGGGGCCGTTGTACTGCTGCTGGTACTTATCATGCGCTTTAAAGTGCATGCTTTTCTTGCGCTTACCCTGGTCAGTATTGTGGTGGCGCTGTTGACTAAAGTGCCGTTTGATAAAGTTGTGCCTACGCTGCTGACCGGTTTTGGCAGTACGCTTGCAGGCGTCGCGCTGCTGGTGGGCATCGGCGCGATGATAGGCCGTCTGCTGGAAGTGTCCGGTGGCGCGAAAGTGCTGGCCGATACGCTGATTAACAAATTCGGTGAACATCGCGCGCCCTTCGCGCTCGGCGTCGCCTCGCTGCTGTTTGGCTTCCCGATCTTCTTTGACGCAGGTCTGGTCGTCATGCTACCCATTATCTTCAGCGTGGCGAAACGCTTTGGCGGCTCGACGCTGAAATACGCCTTCCCGGCGGCGGGCGCGTTTGCGGCCATGCATGCGCTGGTGCCGCCGCATCCGGGCCCGGTTGCGGCGAGCGAACTGCTGGGCGCCAATATCGGCCTGCTGGTGATTGTCGGATTGATTATCGCGATCCCGACCTGGTATTTCGGCGGCTATCTGTATGGCCAGTACGCCGGTAAAAAATTCGACATTAAGCTGCCCTCTTCTTTCCTTGGCGAAGTGGAGGCCGATCCGACGCACCGCCCGCCGTCATTCGGCATGGTGATCACCATCCTGCTGCTGCCACTGCTGCTGATTTTCCTTGATACCGGCCTCAATACCGCCAAAGTGCTGGGCTGGGTCAGCGCCGATAACAGCGTGGTGAACTTCCTGCGTATGCTTGGCAAAACCCCGGTCGCGCTGCTGATTACCGTCTTTTTCGCGCTGATGGTGTTCAGCCGCAACCACAGCCGCCAGCACCTGGAGAAAATCTGCGACGGCGCGCTTGGCCCTATCTGCGGGATTATTCTGGTGACCGGCGCAGGCGGCATGTTCGGCGGCGTGCTGCGCGCCAGCGGCATCGGCGACGCGCTGGCGGGCGTGCTTTCCGATACCGGTATGCCAGTGATTCTCGCAGCGTTTGTTATCTCCACCGCGCTGCGCGTGGCGCAAGGCTCGGCGACGGTCGCGCTGACCACCACCGCCGCGCTGGTAGCGCCGATGGTGCAGGCGACGCCTGGCCTAAGCCAGTTCGACCTCTGCTTTATCGTTATCGCCATCGCGGGCGGCGCGACGGTGCTCTCGCACGTCAACGACTCCGGTTTCTGGCTGGTAGGCCGCTTCCTTGAAATGGACGAGAAAACCACGCTGAAAACCTGGACCGTGATGGAAACCCTGCTGGGCTCCATCGCCTTCCTGCTGGCAGCCGTGGGGAGCATCCTGCTTTAAGCCGCGTTTCGTGAGCTGGCTCACTTCAAACGGCGCGCAAGGCTGAGTATCATCCCCTGACGCGGACCCTCATCGTTTTGACGGTGAGGGTTTTTCTTTGGACGCTTGTTAGCGGCGAAACGCCGCCTGATTCAATGACATGGAGTAAGAAATGTCCCGACCTGCCCTTATCATCAACGAACTCGATGCTGAACGTCTCGACAGCCTGCTGGAGCAGCCGGCGTTCGCGCGCCTGCCGGTGGCTGACGCACTGAACGATGAGCTGGATCGCGCCCGGATGGTTAGCCCGCAGGCGATGCCGGAAGATGTGGTGACGATGAACAGCCGGGTGAAATTCCGCGATCTGGCGAGCGGCGAAACTTACGAGCGCCTGCTGGTCTATCCGCAAAACGCGGGCAGCAGCCCGGAAGCGCTGTCAGTCATGGCGCCGGTGGGCGCGGCGCTGCTTGGCCTGCGCGTGGGCGATGCCATTCGCTGGCCGCTGCCGGACGGCAGCGAAACGCATATCGAAGTGCTTGAGTTGCTCTACCAGCCGGAAGCGGCGGGCGAATACCGCCTTTAACCGCCCGTCTGCGGCAAAAAATAAGAGGATGCCAGGGCATCCTCTTTCTGTTTTTATTTGCTGAAAATTACGGCTGCAACGGCTGTAACGGCGCGTTCATCAGTGCGGTGACTTTCTCCCGCGCGGCTTCAGGCGTCGCGGCACCCGGCACCAGAATCACCTTGCGGCACTCCTCTTCGCGCTTCTCAAAAATCTTATAGCCGCGCGCGGCATCTTCCAGCGGTAGGTAGTGTGTGACTATCTCTTCCGGCGTCAGCAAGCCCTGCTCGATAAGCGGTAACAGCTCCGGCAGGAATGCGTGCACGTGCGTCTGGCCCATCTTAAAGCTGATGCCTTTATCGAACGCATCGCCAAAGAGAAAGCCGTGGATAAAGCCCGCATAGACGCCGGGCACGCTCACCACGCCACCGCGACGCACCGCCGCGATGCACTGGCGCAGCGCTTTGCCGCTGCTGCCTTCGATTTTGAGATTCGATAGCACGGTTTCCGTCAGGCTGCCTTTGGCCTCAAACCCGACCGCATCGATAACGGCGTCCACGCCGCGGTTGCCCGGCGTGTTTTCGATAATAAACGCCGCCGGATCGTCATTTTCATCGAAGTTAATCGGGATAACCCCATAACGCTCTTTTGCAAAGGCGAGACGATAATCGTTGTGGTCGACCATAAAGATCTGTTCTGCGCCGAGCAGTCGCGCGCAGGCGGCGCTGAGCAGCCCCACCGGGCCTGCGCCGTAAATCGCTACCTGAGAGCCTTTCTGTACCTGGCCGTTTTTCACCGCCTGCCACGCCGTCGGCAGGATATCGGAGAGGAACAGCGCTTTATCGTCAGAAAGCACCGGCGGCACTTTAAACGGCCCGACGTTGCCCTTCGGCACGCGCACATACTCTGCCTGGCCGCCCGGAATGCCGCCATAGAGGTGGCTGTAGCCAAACAGCGCCGCGGGAGCCGGGATCTGCTTTTTATTCAGCGCCGCGCCGGTGCCTTTATTGGTGTTTTCACAGGCGGAATATTGCTGAAGTTTGCAGAAAAAGCAGTCGCCGCAGGCAATAACGAACGGGATCACCACGCGGTCGCCTTTACGAATGTCCTTCACCGCGCTGCCGGTTTCCACCACTTCGCCCATAAATTCATGGCCAAAAATGTCGCCGTGATGAACCTGCGGAATTTTGCCGCGATAGAGGTGCAAATCGGAGCCGCAAATCGCGGTCGCGGTGACGCGCAGAATAATATCGTCCTGCGCCTCGATAATCGGGTCCGGGACATTTTCGACCTTAACGTTATGCGGCCCGTGGTAGGTTAACGCCTTCATTACGACCTCCTGGCAGACGGTAAAAAGAGAGAGGTTCCAGTGCGAAAGTTCATCTAGTCTACACCAAGGGTAGTCGGGATGGGCCGCGAGCCGCCGGATCCGCCGCCAGTGCCGCGGCTTTGAGAGTTTTCCTGGCGAAAGCGGCTGCGTAAAAAAACACAAATTTGTCGGGTCAATAAAAGTATCCCTGACAAAAACAGGGTTTAATAAGCACGTTGATAACCGCTAAAGGAGGAGTGACGATGTACAACACCATTCTGATGCCTGTAGATGTGTTTGAAATGGAGCTGAGCGACAAAGCAATTCGCCACGCGGAGTTTCTGGCGCAGGAGGAGGGAATTATTCATCTGCTGCATGTGCTGCCGGGCTCGGCGAATCTGAGCCTGCACCGCTTCGCCGCCGATATCCGCCGTTTTGAAGAACATTTAGAGGCCGAGGCGAACCAGCGCCTGCAAACCCTGAAGCAGCATTTCACCCTGCCGGAATCGCGTCTGCGCAGCCATGTGCGTTTTGGCAGCGTGCGTGATGAAGTTAACGCGATGGCTAAAGAGTTACACGCCGACGTGGTGGTGATTGGTTCGCGCGATCCGTCTATCAGCACCCACCTGTTAGGCTCGAACGCGTCAAGCGTGGTACGCCACGCGCACGTGCCGGTGTTTGTGGTGCGTTAAATTTTGGGAGGAGTATTGGCGGGTGCGCGTTGCTTACCCGCCCTACAACTACTGAATGCCGGGGTGGCGGGTGCGCTGCGCTTACCCGCCAGTTACAACAGATCATCCACCCAAACCGCCAATAAAAAAGCCGCCCCTGAGGGCGGCTTTTACGCAGGTGTCTTACTTTCTTTTTATGCGGTTTTGGTGCGAATCAGATAATCAAACGCGCTCAGGGAGGCTTTCGCGCCTTCGCCAGTGGCGATGATAATCTGTTTGTATGGCACGGTGGTGCAGTCGCCCGCGGCGAATACGCCTTTCACGCTGGTCTCGCATTTGGCGTCGATGATAATCTCGCCCATGCGGTTACGCTCGATAGCGCCTTCAAGCCAGGTGGTGTTCGGCAGCAGACCGATCTGAACGAAGATCCCCGCCACTTCCAGATGCTTCACAGACCCCGTTACGCGATCCTGATAATCAAGGCCGGTCAGCTTCGTGCCGTCGCCTTTCACTTCGGTGGTCATCGCGTTCAGGATGATGTCGACGTTTTTCAGGCTGCGCAGTTTATCCTGCAACACCTGGTCGGCTTTCATCTCCGGCGCAAATTCCAGCAGCGTTACGTGCTCAACGATCCCCGCGAGGTCGATAGCCGCTTCCACGCCGGAGTTACCGCCGCCGATCACCGCGACGCGTTTGCCTTTAAACAGCGGGCCGTCACAGTGCGGGCAGTAGGTCACGCCTTTGGTGCGATACTGATCTTCACCCGGTACGCCCATGTTGCGCCATTTCGCGCCGGTCGCCACGATCACGCTGCGTGCTTTCAGCACCGCGCCGGAGGCTGTTTCAATCTGGTGCAGGCCGCCTTCGCTCGCCGCCGGAATCAGCTTCGTCGCGCTCTGGGTGTCGATAACGTCAACATCGTAATCATCCACGTGCGCCTTCAGCGCGCCCGCCAGTTTCTGGCCTTCGGTTTTCGGCACAGAGATGTAGTTTTCGATGTCTACGGTATCCAGCACCTGACCACCGAAACGCTCGCCCATCAGGCCGGTACGGATGCCTTTACGTGCGGAGTAAATCGCCGCCGCCGCGCCCGCCGGGCCGGAGCCAACAATCAGCACATCGTAAGCGTCGCGCTGGTTCAGCTCTTCCGCCGCGCGTTTTTCAGCGCCGGTATCCACTTTCGCCACGATTTCGGCAAGCGTCATACGGCCAGAACCGAATTCCACGCCGTTCATGAAGACCGCCGGAACGCCCATTACGTTGCGCTCGGTGATTTCATTCTGGAATACCGCGCCGTCAATCGCCGTGTGTTTAATGCGCGGGTTCAGCACGGACATCAGGTTCAGCGCCTGCACCACGTCCGGGCAGTTGTGGCAGGAGAGCGAGTAGTAGGTTTCAAATTCGAAATCGCCGTCCAGGTCTCGGATCTGCTCAAGCAGCGACTGCGCTTCTTTCGACGGATGACCGCCGGTCCACAGCAGCGCCAGCACCAGCGACGTAAATTCGTGACCCAGCGGAGAGCCTGCAAAGCGCGGCCCCTGGGTGGAACCCGGGTTAGTAATCAAAAATGAAGGTTTGCGCGCTGCGAGCGTGTTGTCTTCCCTGAAGGAGACTTTGTCAGACAGCTCGGCGATTTCCAGCAGCAGTTCTTTGATCTCTGCCGATTTCGCGCTGTCATCCAGTGTGGCCACTAACTCAACAGGCTTTGTCAGACGCTCAAGATAAGCCTTGAGTTGGGTTTTCATATTTGTGTCGAGCATAATTTTCTCCTGAGCTTACGCTTCCTCATTTAAGCCGCCTCAGTGCAGCGCCGCCGCGATGCAACTTAAATGAGAGTGCGTAAAAGCGTTTTCAAAAAAACGGGTGCAAGACTGCACCCGTGATAATGCCTTTTTCCGAGTATTTCGCGTTACAGGAAGGCGGCAAGCTTAGGAATCCCCGGGAGCTTACATCAGTAAGTGACCGGGGTGAGTAAGCGCAGCCAACGCACCTGTAGCGTGAAAGACGACAGAAAAAATTAGATTTTGCCAACCAGGTCCAGAGACGGAGCTAAGGTCGCTTCGCCTTCTTTCCATTTAGCCGGGCACACTTCGCCTGGGTGAGAGGCTACATACTGAGCCGCTTTGATTTTACGCAGCAGGTCAGACGCGTCACGGCCGATACCTTCAGCAGTGATTTCGATAGCCTGGATAACACCCTGCGGGTCAACGATGAACGTACCGCGGTCAGCCAGACCTTCGTCTTCACGCATGATTTCGAAGTTACGGGTCAGAGCACCGGTCGGGTCGCCGATCATCGTGTATTTGATTTTCGCGATGGTGTCGGAGCTGCTGTGCCACGCTTTGTGGGTGAAGTGGGTGTCAGTAGAAACGGAGTAAACGTCTACGCCCAGTTTCTGCAGCTCTTCGTAGTGGTCAGCCACGTCGCCCAGTTCGGTCGGGCATACGAAGGTAAAGTCAGCAGGATAGAAGAAGAATACGCTCCAGCGGCCTTCCGTGTTTTTCTCGGTAACTTCGATGAACTCACCGTTTTTGAACGCCATGTTTTTGAAAGGTTTGATTTTGGTATTAATCAAGGACATCTATACTTCCTCCGTGTTTTCGATGGGATGTAAGGTATCGAATTTTCGTAACCCAGGCCAATGCGTTTGCGTTATCAAATCAATAAGCAATAGCTAACAACTGATCCGGGCCAACCTTAGTGAACGTTTCTCGCCGTCTCGCGAAAAAATAAAAAAGCCACCTCAACGGGCGGCCTGAGCGCTGAGATACCCGCAGGCCACAGCAGAGCCAGCGTGCTGGCGAAAGCGTTGCGCGCGGTGTTTTGCGACGCAGACGTTCCTTCGATTAGAACACTCCCCTGCCTAAAGGGCAACGCACGTGAAGATTATTCCTGCCTATGGCTCTGATAGGGAATATTTAACAACGCTCCCGCCTGCAAAGGGTGTGAGAAAGAGTGGATTTTTAAGATTACGCCCCGTCTCGCCTGCGCAAAAACATATTCCTTATCTATCATTTACTGAGAACAGATAAACCATAAAAATCCCCTTTTCGTCTCGTTGCGAGGCTGTCATGGCAAATTTGCAGGATTTGAAAAAGTTTGATCTCAATCTTCTGGTGATCTTCGAGTGCATCTATTTATATCGCAGCGTCAGCAAGGCGGCAGAAGCTCTGTTCCTGACGCCTTCCGCGATAAGCCAGTCGCTACAGCGGCTGCGCAATCAGCTAAACGATCCGCTCTTTGTTCGCTCCGGCAAAGGCATCACGCCCACCACCGTTGGCACTAATCTGCATCACTACCTGGAAGACAACCTGAACCAGCTTGAGCAGACCATCAACATCATGCAGGGCGCGCCGCTGCGTAAAAACTTCGTGCTCTATTGCCCGCCTGCCCTCGCCGCCGATCATCTGCCGGCGTTAGTCAGCGCGTTTCGCGAGCATTACGATTTCGAGCTGGAGCATTACGACACCACGCTTGCCAGCGAGACCGTGGAGGATCTGCTGGCCTATCGCAAGGCGGATTTAATTATTGGTATGGCGCCAGTGGCCAGCCATTCGGTGATTTGCAAACACTGCTTTAGCGAAGAGACGGTACTGGTGTGCAGCGAAAAGCACCCGCGGCTTGGCGCACATGCCGATGAAGCCGCGCTCGCGCAGGAGAAATTCACGCTGTTTAACGGCACTGCGGAAGGCCAGAAACAGTTCCATGTACAGTCGGCTGAGCTTTTCGGCGAGCGGCAAATCGCATTTACCAGCAATTCGCTCTCCTCGATTATGGCGGTAATTGGCAGCACCGATTTTGTCGGCATTCTGCCTGCGCCGACCCTGCGCCGTTACGGTCAGGTGTTCGGGCTGCGGCCGGTGAAGCTGAACTTCAGCCTGCCGCAGTATGATTACTACCTTATCTATAACCGCGCGTCGTTAACGAATGCCTCTTTCGTGAGCTTTGTGTCGCTCATCGAGCAGCACTTCCTGCGCGACGTGCCGGCGGCGCAACGCCGCAGCGCGGCATCGCCCGATCAGCCCACCTTATAACCGCGCCAGACGCTCCGCGGCGGCGAGCAGCGTCGCTTCCTGTTTGGCGAAGCAGAGGCGAATCAGCTTGTGCGGAAACGGCGCGTCGCAGAACACCGACAGCGGAATGGCGGCGACGCCCGCTTCCGTGGTCAACCATTCGCAGAAACTCACGTCATCAAGCGTTGAGATGGCGCTGTAATCCGCCAGCAAAAAATAGGTGCCTTCGCAGGGCAGGATTTTAAAGCGGCTGTCGCCGAGCGCCTGAATAAAACGGTCGCGGCGCGCCCGGTAGAAATCCGGCAAATCAAGATAATGCGCAGGCTCGGCGCGCAGCATATCCGCCAGCGCCAGCTGCGCAGGCGTATTTACGGAAAACGTCAGATACTGGTGCACTTTGCGAAGCTCGGCGCTGAGCGCGGCGGGCGCCACGCAGTAGCCTACTTTCCAGCCGGTCATGTGATAGGTCTTGCCGAATGACGACACCGCGATCGCCCGCTCGCGCAACTGCGGATGCGCCAGCACGCTGGCGTGGCCTTCTTCGGCAAAGCAGATATGCTCATAGACTTCATCACTCAGCACATAGATTTCACGTTCCGCGATGGCCGCCCAGAGCGCGGCGAAATCCGCGCTACGCCAGACGGTAGCTGACGGATTATGTGGCGTGTTGAGAATAACCAGCCGGGTGCGGTCAGAGAGCAGCGCGGCGAACTGCGCCCAGTCCACGCGAAAATGCGGCGGCGTCAGGGCGATGCGCTTCAGCACGCCGCCGGACAGCGCTACGGCAGGCGCGTAGCTATCGTAGCTCGGATCGAAGCAGATCACTTCATCGCCGGGGCGCACCAGCGCGGTAATCGCCGCGTAGAGCGCCTCGGTAGCCCCCGCGGTGACGGTGACATCGCTGTTGGCGTCCGGACGGTGGCCGTAGAGCGCCTCGGTTTTATCAGCGATCGCTTCACGCAGCGCCTGCACGCCCGTCATGGGCGCATACTGGTTCGCGCCCGCCGCCACGTGGTGCGCCAGTCGCTCCTGTAAATAGCGCGGGCCGTCGAAATCCGGAAACCCTTGCGACAGGTTAATCGCCTGGTGCTGCTGCGCCAGCGCGCTCATGCGGGTAAAGATGGTCGTGCCCAGCGCGGGCAGTTTGCTTTCTGGCGTCAACGGGGTATGGCTCATAACGGCTGATCCTTTCGCGCGGTGTCGTGTTGTTTTGGTGTTATCTGTCTGTTGCCGACACTATAACACGATGCTACTCTCTGGCAATCAAGACGCTTAGACGTCTAAACGCTAACGATATGCCTGCGGGGATGCGATGAGTAAAGAGAGCCAACTGGAAGCGCTGGTGGCCGCCTGTCACTGGATAGGCGCGAAGGGCTGGGCGCCCGCTACCGGCGGCAATATGTCGCTGCGCGAAGACGCGCGCTGGTGCTGGCTGAGCGAATCGGGCAAGGATAAAGGCAGCCTGACGACAGACGATTTTCTGCAGGTGGACATTGCCACTAACCTCGCGCCGTCCGGCCGTAAACCGTCCGCCGAAACCGGCCTGCATACCCTGATTTATCGCCTGTTCCCGGAGGCGAATTGCGTGCTGCACGTGCATACCGTTAACGCGACGGTGCTGTCGCGCGTGGAGAAAAGCGACGCGCTGCATCTGTGCGGCTACGAGATGCAGAAATCGCTGGCAGGACAAATTACGCATCTTGATGATGTGCCTGTTGCCATTTTCGATAACGATCAGGATATTGATGCTCTGGCGGAGCGCATTGCGCGTCACCACCGCCAGTTCCCGCTGCGCTACGGGTTTCTGCTGCGCGGCCACGGGCTGACCTGCTGGGGGAGCGATGTCGCCGTCGCGCGTCGCCATCTGGAGGGGCTCGAATTTCTGTTTGAATGTGAAATGCAGCGACGCCTGCTGGAGAGAGCATGATCCGCGCCATAGTTACCGATATTGAAGGCACCACGACCGATATTCGCTTCGTTCATAACGTCCTTTTCCCCTATGCGCGCGAGCGTCTGGAGCGTTTTATCCGCTCGGGCGAACAGCGCGAGCCGGTGAATCTGCTGCTCAATGAGCTGCGCGGCGAGATCCACGCGCCCGCCGCGTCGGTGGATCAGCTGATTGAAACGCTCTTCAAATTTATGGATGAAGACCGCAAATCCCCCGCGCTGAAATCGATTCAGGGCTATATCTGGCGCGAAGGCTACATAAACGGCGATTTCACCGGCCATCTCTACCCGGATGTTGTGCCCGCGCTGCGCCGCTGGAGCGATGAGGATATCGATATTTATATCTACTCCTCCGGCTCCGTTCCCGCGCAGAAGCTGCTCTTTAGCCACAGCGATTACGGCGACGTCACGGAGCTTCTGAGCGGCTTTTTCGATACGCACGTCGGCGCCAAACGCCAGGTGTCGTCGTACCGCAATATCTCCATGAAAACCGGCGTGCCGGTGCATCAGATGCTGTTTCTCTCGGATATCCGCGAGGAGCTGGACGCCGCGCGCGAAGCGGGCTGGAAAACAGTCCAGCTCATCCGCGGCGAGCCTGATACGCAAAGCACCCACCGCCAGGTTTCCAGTTTCGATGACATTCACCCGGAGCAGATCCCGACATGAGCGCACTGACGATTTTTGCCGATAACGGTGCCAGCGAACCGCTGTGGCAGAGCACCGACGCCGATGCTATCCGCGAACAGCTTAACGCGCAGGGCGTGCGTTTCGAACGCTGGCAGGCCGACCGCGATCTCGGCGATAACCCGACGCCGGAGGCGGTGTTGACCGCCTATCAGCACGCGATCGACCAACTGGTGGCGGAAAAAGGCTACCAGAGCTGGGATGTGATCAGCATGCGCGCCGATAACCCGCAGAAAGAGGCGCTACGCGGCAAGTTTCTCAATGAGCATACCCACGGCGAAGATGAAGTGCGGTTTTTCGTGGAAGGCGCCGGGCTGTTCTGTCTGCATATCGGCGACAAGGTGTATCAGGTGTTGTGCGAGAAGAACGATTTGATTTCGGTGCCCGCTGGCACCCCGCACTGGTTTGATATGGGTTCTGAGCCGCATTTCACGGCGATCCGCATTTTCGATAACCCGGAAGGCTGGATCGCGAATTTCACCGGCAGCCCGATAGCCGAAGCGTACCCGCGCCTGGCATAGCGCATATATGGCGGGCGAGGTAACGTGGCGGGTGCGCTACGCTTACCCGCCCTACATAAATCCAGAGACTCAATGTTCGTAGGGTGGGTAAACGCAGCGCACCCACCGTTAATCCAGGTACCCGGTGTTCGTAGGGTGGGTAAGCGCAGCGCACCCACCGTCATACCCACCCCATAACCCAAAACCTACCCGAGCATCTCCCGCAAGACCGGGCCAATCACCTCAAACGCCTGCGGGGAGATAATCTCCACATGCGCGCAATCGACACGATGCACGTCAAGCGCTCGCGTCCACGGCGCCCATGCCTCAAACGGATCAAGGCCCGGCGTCACGGTGCGTTCGGCGACAAACAGCGTCGCGTCCCCCTCAAAGCGCGTACTGCGCGCGGTAGAGAGCAGCCGCACCGCGTCGGCGTAATTGCCTTCGATGGTTTCAAAAAGCCTCGTCGACCCCTGCCCCTGTTGCGCGCTCACAAATGCCGCCCGCTCGCGCTCGATCTCCGCCAGCACTTCCGGATCAGGCTCGCGCCCGCCCTTCTCCTGCCAGTTCTGCGTTTCCGGCGGCCAGGTGTCGAGCAACCCGAGAAACGCCACCTCCTCGCCTGCCGCCTGCAACCGCGCGGCGACGCCGTGCGCAATCGTCCCGCCGAGCGAATAGCCAAACAACCAGTACGGCCCGTGCGGCTGCTGCTCGCGAAGCGTCGCATAATGGCGGTCGCACAGTTCATCCACCGACGCGCACTGCTGCATCGGCCCGTCCGGACGTGGCGACTGAATGCCCGTTATTGCCCAGCGCGGCGATAGCCAGCGTTGCAGAACGCTGAACTGCCAGGCGAAACCTGACGCCGGATGGAAACAGAACAGCGTCGGCCCGTTACCTTCACGCAGCGGCAAAATAGCGCCAAAACCCGCCTGCTCTGCCTGCGCCTCACTTTGTATGGCCTCAACGGCCGTCGCGAGTTTTTCCACCGTCGAGGCAATCATCACCTGCCCGACCGTAACAGTACGTTTCAGCTCGCGCGTGAGCCTTGCCGCCAGACGCATCGCCAGCAGCGAATGGCCGCCGAGCGCGAAGAAATCCGCCTGCGCGTCGGTCACTTCAACGCCTAAGAGTTCAGAAAACGCATGGGCGATCGTGGTTTCCATGCCCGGCGCTACCGCCCTGCCCGGCTCGCGCGCGGCGAGCTGCGGCAACGGCAGCGCTTTGCGATCCAGCTTGCCGTTGGCGCTGAGCGGCAGCGCAGGCAACTGAATAAGCGTCACCGGCACCATATGCGCGGGAAGCAATGCGCTTAAGCGCGCACGCAGTGCGGCGACATCCAGCGTCACGCCGGAGGCGGAGACCAGATACCCCACCAGCTGGCGCGCATCGCCTCCCGTTTCGGCATGGCTATTCAGCACGCAGGCGTGCGTCACCGCCTGCGCCACATGCGGCAGGCTCTGCATCACGCGATCAATCTCGCCAGGCTCAATGCGCTGGCCGCGGATTTTAAGCTGATCGTCACTGCGTCCGAGATATTCCACCGCGCCGTCCGGCAGCCAGCGCGCCACGTCACCGGTGCGGTACATACGCTCGCCTGGTACAAACGGATCGGCGATAAAGCGGCTGGCGGTCAGATCCGGGCGGCCGAGATAGCCCTGGGCCAGCTGAATGCCAGTGAGATAGAGATCGCCCGCCATGCCCGGCGGCACCGGGCGCATCAGGCTGTCGAGAATGCGCAGGCCGGTATTCCACACCGGGAAGCCAATCGGCACGCTGGCCCCCTTCACCTGAGAAAGCGCCGCGCCGAAAGCCGGATACCCGCTCACGTCCACCGCCGCCTCCGTCGGGCCGTAGAGGTTATGCAGCGGCACGGCGGTGAGCCGCTCCCAGTCGCGGCACAGTTCAGTCGGCAGCGCTTCGCCGCTACAGAACACCTGGCGCAGCGACGCGCAGGCACCGATCGCCGCTTCAGTGGTGAGCGCGCCGACAAACGCCGCCAGCATCGACGGCACAAAATGGGTCGTCGTCACCCGCCAGCGCGCAAACAGTGTCTGAAGCGCCTGCGGATCGCGGTGCGCCTGTGGCGGTGCCATCACCAGCCGCGCGCCGACGATAAGCGGCCAGAAAAACTCCCATACCGACACATCAAAACTGCACGGCGTTTTTTGCAGCACGACGTCATCCGCGCCGAGCGGATACTGGCTTTGCATCCACAACAGCCGGTTAACGATAGCGGTCTGGCCGACCATGACGCCCTTCGGCCGTCCGGTGGAGCCGGAGGTAAAAATCACATAGGCGGTGTGCGCCGGGCGCGAGCGCGCGAGCGGCTGTGGATCGCTGACTGGCAGCGGCGCGTCGTAGCAGAACACAGGCAGGCTCGGGATATGCGCGAAACGCCCCTGCTCTGAGGCGGCGGTAATCAGCAGCGCCGGACGGGCATCCTCCAGCATCATTTGCAGGCGATCGTCCGGGTAGCCGGTGTCGAGCGGCAGCCAGGCCGCGCCCGCTTCCACAATGGCCTGTAGCGCCAGTGAAAGAAAGACCGAGCGCGGCAGCGCGACAGCCACCACATCGCCCGGTTTTACACCGCGACGCACCAGCTCCGCCGCAAGCGTAAGCACTTGCTCACGCATTTCACGGTAGGTAAAGGCATAGCGCGCGTCCGCAAGCGCCGGGGCCTGCGGCGTCGCCTGCGCCTGTTTCGCCAGCAGACCGCTGAGCGTCTCCAGCGGCAGGGGTACGGCGGTCTGGTTAACACGTTCAATCAGCGCGTAGTCGTCGTCATCCAGCAGATCCGCCTGCGCGCACGCAAGCGCCGGGTTAGCCGCAAACTGTGTGAGCAGATGCGGTAGACGGGCGAGATGACGCTCAATCTGCGCGGCATCATAGCGCTGCTGATTGGCGAGCAGTTCCAGCGTCACACCGCCCTGTTCATCGATGTAGAGCGCGATTTCAAGATCTTTTACCGGCCCCGAGGCGAGCTGATGGGTTATCCCCTCGACGCCATCGAAATCGAGCCGGTAATCAAACATTTTCAGGTTCAGCACCGGGCCGTAGAGCGGCGTCTGCTGCGCCACTTTGCCCGCGTCGCGCAGCACCTGCTCGGCGTCATAGCGCTGATGACGGCGCAGCCTTTTGAGCGTCTTCGCAAAGGCGTCGGCGAACTGCGCCAGCGTCTGTCCAGGCTCAATGCGCACCGGGCAAGGCAGCACGTTCAGCACCGGGCCGGTGGCGCACAACGCGGCAGAGCCGATGCGGCGCATAAAGATAAAACCGGCGCTGTAGACGTCGCGCCCGCTCAGGCGGCCAAGCCAGAGCGCCACCAGCGCCAGCGCCACGTCCGGCGCGGCCAGCCCGTCACTGCTCGCCAGAAGCGTAGCGAAGTGGGCGTCATTAAAGCGCAGCGAGCGGCGAATTAGCGAGGTGGTGGAAGATTGCCCGGTAAGCGGCTGGTCAGAGAGCGTCGCTGGCGGCGGCAGTTCGCGCACCTGCTGCGCCCAGAAGGCGGCGTCGCGTGCGCAGGCGTCTGATGCCTGATAGCGCCCGTATTCATCAACCACCTCTTTAAAGGGGACGAACGGCGACGCGTCGGGCTGTTCGCCCCGGCGCAGGCTGCCGTAAATATCAGCGATACGGCGGGTGATCGCCGTGAAACTAAAGCCATCGACCACCAGATGATGATAACGCTGATACCAGAACCAGTGCGTCTCGCCGACGCGCAGCAGCGCATGATGCGCCAGCGGTTTGCCACGAGTGACGCGCAGATCCTGCTCCAGATCGGCATGCATCAGGCGCTGCGCGGCGGTCTGCGGGCAGACCTCGCGACGCAGATCGATGATTTCAGGCGTAGCAAAGGTGAGCGTTGCGTCAAACTGCTGCGTAACAATACCGTCGCGCTCCTCAAAACGCATTCGTAACGTATCGGCTTCCATCATGCCCGCCACGATAGCGCGCGCCAGTAGCGGCGCGTCCAGCGTGCCGTTCAGCTCAACATAATGCGCCACGCTCCAGGCGTTAGTCTGGCTGGAGAGTTTTTCAGCCATCCAGATGCCAGGCTGCGCCGCCACCAGCGGCAGCGAGACGGTGTCATGTTCCACAGGGGTGAGCGTTATATCCGTCACGTTAACCTCGCGCCGCGTTCTGGTGTGCAAAATGGGCGGGATTGAGCGCCTGCCCGTGCTCATTGAGCCACGCCTCGCACACCTCAAAGGGCTGCGGCGCGGCCACCACGCGCCAGCCCGGCGGCAGCGCGCACGGCTCCGGCCAGAGGCTTAACTGTTGATGATGATTTTCGAGCAGCCAGAAACGGCCCTGCGTGTTATCGAAGGGATTACTGAATTCCATACGTCACTCCTGTCTTAAAAAACGCGCCGGGGCGGGTGTGTCTGCCCAGAGCGCGGCCAGCCCTTCGGTCAGCCCGCCGCGCCAGCAAAGCGCATCGTGTCCGCCGTCAACCTGACGCCAGAAAAGCGGCTGCTGTGTCCGTTGTAATACAGAAACCAGGCGCTGATTGGCCTGCAAAATGAGCGGTTCATGGAGGCCCGCTTCAAGAAAAATACGCAATCCGCGCGGATCGAAACGGCCCGCGGCCAGTTCTTCAACCAGCCAGCCGCCCTCACCGTTCGCCTCACGCTTCGGCCACCAGAACGAGCCGGACTGGCTCAGCACACAACCGAAGCGCTGCGGCCAACGCAGCCCCGCATAGAGCGCGGAAAGCCCGCCAAAGCTCTGCCCGGCGACGACGGTAGTTTCCGGGGTTTCACGCCACTGCGAATAAGCGCGCGCCTGGGGCAGCAGTTCATGCCACAGCGCCTCCCAGAAGGCGGCGTTGCAGGGGAGTTCCCGGCTGCGGTGCGCGGTATCAATCACATCCACCAGCAGATAGACGGCAGGCGGCAGCACACCGCTGTTAGTGAGCATCTGGAGCGCGGGCCACACCGGCTGGCTGTGCGCCCAGAACTGGCCATCCAGCAGAATAGCGAGCGGGCGCGTCAGGGGCGCGTCATCACCGCCGGTGGTAAAGAGCCATACGCGACGCGTGTTGCCGAGCTTTTCGCTTTGCCAGAGAAATTCCTGCGCAGGCGCGCAGGCCACGTCGCTCTCCTCCCAGCCCGGCTGCGCGGGCGCGTCAGGCAAATGTAGCGCGCTGACCGGATGGCCGCGGCCGCCGCGCCAGTGGTGCGGGTTGAATGGGTCGGGAACGGCCTGCGGCAGCAGCCTGCGCCAGCCTTCGCGCAGCGCGTGGCGCGCCGGGGCGTCGGCAAAAGCGTCGGGGGCGAAATCATCGGTTTTTGTGGACGGGATAAAACAGTAGCTGCCGCGCCAGGCGGCGTGTAGTTCGGTGCGCCAGTACCAGGCATCGGTGCCCGGCAGACGCGTAAGCGACTGCGGCGCGGAGGGCTTGTGGTGATCGGTGATGCCGGTGATGTAAATCCACACGCGTTTTATATCAGACGTAGTTTCATCGCCTGCCGAATCGCGCCACCAGAAGGTCACGTGACAGGTTCCCGGCGCGGCACTGGCTATCTCCGGAATGCCCTGCGCCTGTTTCGCCTGCCACCAGGCCTCACTTCCCGCCGCATGCTCCGCCACCGTTCAGCTCCTTGTCAGTAATGTTAAATATCATGGGTTTACGTGAACCCGGATAATTTGATGATAATATTATTGATAATTATTTGCATTTGCAATAGCGTATTGACGCGCTGTGGGAAGCGCGTCTTTCACTCAAAACCTTAAACCGACCAGGCGTTTGCGTGCTGCCGCTCCGGGATGAGCGGGTTACGCGCAAGGCGGCTCTGGCCTATTCCATGCTGCGCCCTGCCCCACTGGGGAAGGACTTCCGGGCCGCAGCAGAGACAGCAGGATACAAAATGAATAAAAAGCTCCCCCTCTCTCTGGCGATGCTGATTAATTTGGGAATGTATGGCGCTGCGCTGCCCGCATGGGCGCAGGACAGCACCGCCCCGGTAGATGGCAAAGCAACCGACGGCGATGACACCATTGTCGTCACCGCCGCACAACAAAACCTTCAGGCCCCCGGCGTCTCGACCATTACCGCCGATGAAATCCGCAAAAACCCGCCCGCGCGCGATGTGTCGGAAATCATCCGCACCATGCCGGGCGTCAACCTGACCGGCAACTCCACCAGCGGCCAGCGCGGCAACAACCGCCAGATCGATATCCGCGGGATGGGCCCGGAAAACACGCTGATCCTGATTGACGGCAAGCCCGTCAGCAGCCGTAACTCGGTGCGTCAGGGCTGGCGCGGCGAGCGCGACAGCCGCGGCGATACCGCCTGGGTGCCGCCGGAGATGATCGAGCGCATCGAGGTGCTGCGCGGCCCCGCTGCCGCACGCTACGGCAACGGCGCGGCGGGCGGCGTGGTGAATATCATCACCAAACGCAGCAGCAACGAATGGCACGGCAGCTGGAACAGCTACTTCGATGTGCCGGAACATAAAGCCGAAGGCGCGACCAAACGCACCAACTTCAGCCTCACCGGGCCACTTGGCGACAGCGTCAGTTTCCGCCTGTATGGCAACCTGGCGAAAACCCAGGCCGACGCGCAGGACATCAACGCCGGGCATGAATCACTGCGCACCGGCAGCTACGCCGATACCCTGCCCGCCGGGCGCGAAGGGGTGGTGAACAAAGATATTAACGGCCAGGTACGCTGGGAATTCGCGCCGATGCAGGCGCTGGAGTTTGAAGCGGGCTACAGCCGCCAGGGCAACCTTTACGCGGGCGACACCCAGAACACCAACAACGACAACAAAACCAACGGACTGGTGAAAAAATACTACGGCAAGGAAACGAACCGTCTCTATCGCCAGAACTACGCGGTCACTTGGACCGGCGGCTGGGATAACGGCGTGACCACCAACACGTATGCCCAGTATGAACACACGCGCAACTCGCGTCTCGGCGAAGGGCTGACGGGCGGCCTGGAAGGGCTGTTTAACAGCGAGAAATTCTCCGATATCAACCTGAGCGACGTGCTGCTGCACAGCGAAGTGAGCATTCCCTTCGACTGGCTGGTGAACCAGAACCTGACGCTCGGCACCGAGTGGAATCAGCAGCGCATGAAGGATGGCACCTCCACCGCGCAGGCGTTGACCGGCTCCACCAGCGGCGGCGCTATCCCTGGCGTCGATTCCACCAACCGCAGCCCGTATGCCAAAGCGGAGATCTTCTCGCTGTTCGCAGAAGACAATATGCAGCTCACCGACAGCACCACGCTGACCCCGTCGCTGCGCTTCGATCACCATACCATCGTTGGCAACAACTGGAGCCCGGCGCTGAACCTGACGCAGGCGCTGACCGACGCGGTAACGCTGAAAATGGGCATCGCGCGCGCCTACAAAGCGCCGAGCCTCTATCAGACCAACGATAACTACATTCTCTACAGCCGCGGCCAGGGCTGCTACGCCAGCGCCACCAATACTGGCTGCTATCTGATGGGTAATGAAGATCTGAAGGCAGAGACCAGCGTCAACAAAGAGATTGGTCTTGAGTATAAGCAGGATGGTTATCAGGCGGGCCTGACCTGGTTCCGTAACGACTACCACGACAAAATTGAAGCTGGCTATACCCGCGTCACAGCCGTCAGCAATAAAACGGATCTCTACCAGTGGGAAAACGTGCCGAAAGCCGTGGTTGAAGGGCTTGAGGGCACGCTGAACCTGCCGGTCACCGACACCGTTCAGTGGAGCAACAACCTGACCTGGATGTTGCAGAGTAAGAACAAAACCACCGGCGATCGGTTGTCGATCATCCCGGAGTTTACGCTCAACTCAACGCTGAGCTGGCAGGTGCGAGACGATCTGTCGCTGCAAAGCACGCTCACCTGGTATGGCCGTCAGAAGCCGAAGATGTACAACTATAAGGGCCAACGCGTGACCGACAGCGGCACCAATGAAGTCAGCCCTTACAGCATCGTCGGCCTCAGCGGCACCTGGGACGTGACCAAAAACGTGAGCCTGACGGCGGGTGTCGATAACGTCTTTGACAAGCGCCACTGGCGCGCGGGCAACGCCCAGACCACCGGTAACGCCACCACCAACGCCTGGATGTATGGCGCGGGGGCGGAAACTTATAACGAATCGGGCCGTACCTGGTTCATGGGCATCAACACGCATTTCTGATAATGACGACGGCGGGCAGCGATGCCCGCCTTTTTCCGATGCAGACCACCCTCACTTCATTCACCTTCGCCGGCCACACGCTCTGGCGCGTTGATTTCGCTTCCGACACTTTCACACCTGCCGATCTGCTGTGGCTGCCGCACCACGCCATGCTGGCGAATGCTGTCGCGCGGCGTCAGGCTGAGCATCTGGCGGGCCGTATCGCTGCCGTCGCCGCACTGCGCGCGGCTGGCGCGCCATTCTCCCCGCCCGGCATCGGTGCGCACCGCGAACCGCGCTGGCCCGCTGGGTTTACCGGCAGCATTACGCACACCGGCCACCGCGCCTGGGCTGCGGTTATTACCACGCCGGGTGGCATCGGGATTGACGCTGAAAATCTGATGGACGCCCAGACGGCGCGCGAGCTGGCACCCGGCATTATCGACAACGAAGAACGCGCGCTGCTGGCCCGCACACCGCTGCCTTTCGCCTGCGCCCTGACGCTGGCGTTTTCCGCTAAAGAGAGCCTTTTTAAAGCGCTGTTCCCGCAGGTGGGCGACTGGTTCGGTTTTGATTGCGCGAAAGTCGTCGCGCTGGACGACCAGCAATTAACGCTGCGCCTCGCCTGCCCGCTCGGGCCGTTCACGCAAGCGCAATGCTTTACGCTGCACTGGCGTCAGGAGGCGCAGCAGATCCTCACGCTTGTGAACGCGCCCGGAAGTGGCTGAGCGGCTGTTTCTGTACGCCATCGGCGGTAAAATTCTCCGGCGACAGCCAGGCGCGCAGCGCGGCATCCGCCTGCGGCCATTCGCTATCAAGCAGTGAAAACCACTCGGAATCGCGGTTGCGGCCTTTACGCACCATCATCTGACGCAGTCGCCCTTCATACGTGAAGCCGAGCCTTTCGGCGGCGCGGCGCGAGGCGGTGTTCATCGAATCGCACTTCCACTCCACGCGGCGGAAACCGTGCTCAAAGGCGTCGCGCATCAACAGCCACAGCGCCTCGGTGCCGGTGACGCGGTTTTTCATGCGCGGCGACCAGGTCACGTGGCCTATCTCCAGCACGCCGTTTGCTTTATCAATACGCATAAAGCAGACCAGCCCGACCGCCTCGCCGCGCGCGTTATCCATCACCGCGAAAGGCACCAGCGACGGATCCATCACTTTTTGCGTCACCCACTCATGGCACTGCGCGAGCGTGTCGGGACGATCGCTTGCAAGCCACGTCCAGTCGCGATCGTCCGGCGCGTCCTGATATGCCGCCAGCAGCGCGGCGGCGTGCGCGTCGGCATTCAGCGGTGCCAGCGTGCAGTAGCGCCCGGCAAGCGTTGTGCGCTCAGGCATCCGTGCGCCTTTCCAGTCCGGCACTGGCGCGCCGACCTGCTGATCGTAATGGTTGAAATAAGCCACAAGCACTCCTCCTGATGGTTGTTAATAAAAAGTTATATCAGGAGTGAAACCAGGAAGATAGCGATTACGCTGCGGGAAAACCGCCCGCCGGAACTCGGTTTTATCTGAGCGTTTTCACCGCAACTGGATGATTTCGCATGACTATACTTGGAGCAAACACTTTACTGATAAGCGAGCTGCCAATGCCCCTTAAACCGTTTGCCTCTTCCGAACCCTACACTCTGGGCGTTGAACTGGAGCTTCAGGTGGTCAGCCCGCCCGGTTTTAATTTAAGCCAGGATTCCTCGACGCTGATTAGCGCGCTGGAGAGCCGCGTCACGGCGGGTGAAGTGAAGCACGATATCACCGAAAGCATGCTGGAAATTGCGACCGGCGTCTGCCGTGATATCAATCAGGTGGCGGCCGAATTCGCCGCCATGCAGCGTGAGATCCTGGCCTGCGCCCAGCAATATCATCTGATGATAAGCGGCGGCGGCACGCATCCGTTTCAGAAATGGCAGCGCCAGGAAGTCTGCGCCAGCGAACGTTACGCCCGCACGCTGGAGCTGTTCGGCTATCTCATCAAGCAGGCCACCGTCTTTGGCCAGCATGTGCATGTGGGCTGCCGCAACGGGGAAGAGGTGATGTATCTGCTGCACGGGCTGTCGCGCTTTGTGCCGCATTTTGTGGCGCTGTCGGCGTCTTCGCCATATATGCAGGGCGCAGATACCGGGTTTGCCTCCTCAAGACTCAATATTTTCTCGGCCTTCCCGGATAACGGCCCGGCCCCGTTTGCCGCCGACTGGACGCAGTTCGAGAACATGTACGCGCGCCTGGAAAGCACGAAGGTCGTGGAGTCGATTAAAGATTTGCACTGGGATATTCGCCCGAGCCCCGGCTTTGGCACCGTGGAAGTGCGCGTAATGGATACGCCATTAACGCTGGAGCGCGCCATTAATATCGCCGGATTTATTCAGGCGATTTCCCACTGGCTGCTGGAAGAACGTCCTTATAAACATAAGGCTGAGGATTACCTGATTTACCGGTTTAACCGTTTTCAGGCCTGCCGTTATGGGCTGGAGGGTACGCTGACGGATGTTAGCACTGGCGAGCAGCGCACTATTGGCGAGGATATTCTGCGCCTGCTTGATAAACTTGAGCGCTATGCCCGCCCGCTGAACGCCAGCAGCGCGCTGGAGGCGATTCACCGCTACGTGAAAAATAACGACAGCGACGTGCATCGCATTCGTGAATTTACCGCCGACGGCGGCTCGCTCTCCGAGCTGGTGCGCCTGAACGGTGAAATCTGGGCTGCCTGAAAGGCGCGTTATTCCTGAGCGGCTCCTGACTGGTTAAAGAAATTTACCTTAAATAAGGAGCCGCCTGCTCGTAAAAGCCAGCCATTCACCGCTGGCTTTTCGTTTTTCTGAAAACACCAGCTAGCTCTTTTTATTCAGAATCATCAAAGCAACACATAATAATTCGTCTGCAACCCTGTTGTAACAGGCTAACCGGTTCGCAGTAATTAGTAATGAAAAGTAATGACACCGCCACGCGCAAACAGCTACAAAATATAGTGGTTTTGCAGGAAGAACCTGTCCATTACTTGATTAATACCGGTTAACCCTCTACCATCCGCAGCCACCTGAATACAGGTTTTAAGCCGCCCCACCCGCGGCTTTTTTATTTTTTGTCGTGCAGTCATCTTTGACGGGATATCGCGCTCTGACGGCGCAGTAATTATAACACTCCGCAACTAATGATAGTTGACTTAACACAGCCTCTGATATGCTCCGGGAGAGCGAAACATGGAATATAGTTTCGGCGCGAAATGTTTTATTCTTTCGCAAATAAGCGTCTTTGTTATTTCTGTGTGCGCGTTATTTAATGACGCGCTGTGAAAAATAACAGAACGGCCTGTAACGGATTAATACCCCCTGCCAGAAGGATTTGGCACCTTTCCATTGTCCGTCGGTTTCATCCAGCAACTCAAAAGAGGCATAACGCCTCTTTTGGGCCTACAACGCCTTAAGCGTCGTTTTTTCCGTTTCAGTATCGTAACTGCCGCTGACCACCAGACCGACCGGCTCCGGCTGCCAGTAAAGCAAGGCGGCAATCTCAAACAGCAGCGTCGTACCCGGCGTGGACTGCCGCTTCGGGCGCACCACCAGCGATGCGGAAATAATCCGCGGTTCAAAGCGCAACAACGCGTTGCGGATCGCCTGTTCCACCGCAGCCCAGCTTTGCGGCGTGGCGTATTTCCCGGAAAGCGGCGCCAGACCGTGGTTAATCACCGAGTTGACCACAGCGGGATGCCGAACAGGGTCGATAAGCGTCTCAATATTAGTGTTGTTGAGCAACACGTCGATATCGCGTAACACCTGTTTCGCGCCGTTACGGCAGGCTTGCAAAGCCTGGGCATAATGCGTAAGCCCTTGCGAAACCGTCTCACGCTGGTGCGCAGACAGGTTTTTTAGTGCGGTAATAACACGCTCATTGCCATACTGGTTGATCTTCGCCACCGTCGTTTTCCCTTGCGCAGTAAGACGTAGCAACTTGCTTCTCGCATCATCAGCAGAACCCGTTTCCTGTAATTCACCGGCCATAACAAGTTTCGCCAGCATGCGGCTGACGCTGGATTTCTCAAGCCCTAAAACCTGTACCAGATGCGCCGCCGTGATCGTGCCGCAATGCTCTGCCTCAAGCAGCGTATGGACAACGGAGGGAGAGTAGTCGGTTGCCGCAAGCGTCTGATTCTTAAAGCCCAGCTCACGCACCATCAGACGCGAAGCCACACGGATGTTTTCAACCAGTTGCGGTTCAATTGACATTCACATTGCCCTCGAAGATATAGTTGTACAACACAACTATATGACGCGCGCTATTGCAAGTGAGATTCAAAAGACCCGTTATTTATTCCAGGGCATCACGGCCAGCAGTTTCGCCATCCCGCACCAGCCTGTGATGCCAGCGAACATCAGCCCGGCACCGACGAACGCCGGAATAATATAAAACGCAGGCGTAACCGTCGCGCCCGCGAGCGTGCCGCCGAGCGCCAGCGCGCCAGCAACAATTTGTACCTGACGCATCAGCGGTAAGGGCTGGCGGCGGTCAGTAATGACCGGCAAACCCGCCGCTTTCCACGCGTTCAGGCCTCCCTGCATTATCCGCACGTTTGCCGGGTGCGCTGCCGCTGTCAGTTGCTGTTGAGCTTTCTCCGTGCGCATCCCGCTCTGACAGTGAAAGATGACCATGTCGGTTTGCGCCAGTTCGTCTTTATCAAAACAGCCGGGCTGGATTTGCTCCAGCGGTAAAGCGCGGGCACCAGCGAGATGTTCCCGCCGCCACTCATCCTGCCCACGGATATCAATCAGCATGATCCTTTGCCCGGAAAGCGCGTTCACTTGCGCAGGCGTAATTAACATTGATGACATTTTATTCTCCAGGACAGTAAATATTTTTAAGCGTATGCACTACCGCCACGACCGCCTCGTTTCGGATGTGATAGCGAATAAACCGCGCCTCGCGAACGCCTGCTATCAGCCCTTCCGCTTTCATGCGCGCCAGATGTTGAGAGGTCGCCGAGGCGCTGAGTCCGCTCATTCGGCACAGCTCACCAGCTTCTGTGCCGGGGTTTTCTATGAGCACGCACAAAATCAGCAACCGCTGCGGGTGGCTTAGCGTCTTAAGTAGCGCAGCGGCTTTGTTGGCCTGGGTATGTAACGCATTGAGATCGGTCATGGTATATAGTTTAGATTATTCTAAATTTAGAAAGTACTAAACTATCAGCGGCGATGTCAACCTGCCCTGTACTGCCCCGCCTCGCTCGTTTCATTTGGTTACGTTAACGTTGTGTGACTTTTTCTATTGCCTTCATACTTTTGTGATAACAACACGATAACGCTATGACGTACCTTCAAGGATCACAGGGAGATCAAACCAATGCTGCGATCGCTACAGGCGCTCTGCCTGATGAGCTTTTTTCTGGCGGATGTGCGCGATGGGCTGGGGCCTTTTCTGGGCATTTTTCTGACGGAGCGGCACTGGCGGCCGGATGACATTGGCTTTGTGATGACGGCGGGCGGGATTGCCGCGCTGCTGGCGACGGTGCCAGCCGGGATTATGATCGACGCCACCCGTAAAAAGCGCCTGTTACTGCTGGCTTGCTGCGCACTGGTGACGCTCGCGACGCTGCTGCTCTGGTACAGCACGCATTACAGCGTCGCCGTCGTGTCGCAAATCGTCTCCGGGCTTGCTGCCGCGTTGATTGGGCCGCTTGTCGCCGGGATCACGCTCGGCCTGACCGGCCAGCATGGCTTCACCCGTCAGATGGGCCGCAACGAAGCGTTTAATCACGGCGGCAATATGGTGGCGGCGGTGCTGGCGGGCGTCGCGATGTGGCTGTGGGGCATCGGCGCGGTGTTTATTCTGATGACCGGCATGGCTTTTTTCACCGCGCTTTGCGTGCTGGCGATCCGTGAACGGGATATCGATCATGATGTAGCGCGCGGTCTTGAAGAAGGCGATCCGGCCCGTGCCGTACCCCAACTCTCTGTGCTGCTGCGTAACCCGGTGCTTATCACAACCGGGTTAACGCTGCTGCTGTTTCATCTCGGCAACGCCGCGCTGCTGCCGATGCTAAGCATGCGGGTAGCGGCCACCGGCAGCAGTCTGTGGAGTCCGGGGCTTTACGCCGCGGCGACGGTAGTGATTTCGCAGTGCGTCATGATCCCGGTCGCGCTCTTTACCTCCGCGCAGGCGCAGCGCTATGGCTATCGCAGGCTTATTCTGATTGCGCTGATTGTGCTGCCAGTACGCGCCGCGCTCGCGGCAAGCTTTGCCGGGCCGCTGTCCGTGATACCGGTGCAAATCCTTGATGGCGTCGCCGCCGGGATTTTAGGCGTCGCGGTGCCGGGCTATATTGTCAACGCACTGCGCGGCTCCGGGCATGTCAATGCCGGACAGAGCGTCATCATGCTGATGCAGGGTGCGGGCGCGGCGTTCAGCCCGGCGCTGGCGGGCACTATCGTCGCACACTCGTCATGGCGCATGGCGTTTGCCGCGCTCGGCGTCGTGGCGTTGGGCGCGCTCATCGTCTGGTGGCGTGCGGGCGAGCGGGTATCGGCGACGGCCTGATAGCTCCTTACGGGCCGGCCGCGCGTATACTGTTTTTATTGCATTCTTCCTGATGAGAGTTGCTTATGGTAGCCACCGTTCTTATTGCGCTTGTCGCCGTTATTCATGTTTACATCCTCGTGCTCGAAATGTTTTTGTGGGAGACGAAAACAGGCCGCAAGGCGTTTAATCTGAGCGCCGACTTCGCGCGCGACAGTCGGGTGCTGGCCGCCAATCAGGGGCTGTATAACGGCTTTTTAGCGGCGGGGTTATTCTGCGGGCTATGGCTCGGCGACAGCGGGTTGCCGTTTAAGTTTTTCTTTCTGGTTTGCGTGCTGATTGCCGGGATCTTTGGCGCTGTGACCGCCAGCAGGAAAATACTGTATGTTCAGGCGCTGCCCGCGCTGCTGGCGTTAATCGCGCTATGGATGGGGCTGTAAGGCCTCATTCAATAATGCGCACCTGAGTGTGACTATCCTCATTCCACGAGAAAAGCACCAGATGCCAGAGGCCGGGCGCTTTACGTGAAGGGTCAATCAGTCCGTTCATGCCCAGCGATTCCAGACGCGCGCGCACCTGCCATGACGGCGGAATGCCGCCCGCTTTCACGGTCTCCTGCCACGGCGCAATCGCGTCCTTTATGTCGATACCTGCCGCCAGAACGGCATCGGTATTGCGCAGATCAAAAATCTTCTCTGCCACCACGCTGACCTTGACGATTTCCAGGCTGGCTCTGTTATCGCGATGCGCTCGCATGGCCGCCTCAACGCCCTGCGGTGAAGAACTCAAATACAGCGTGGGTTGATCGCCCCGTGAATATCGCCCCGCCGCTCTGGAGCCCGATAACGCAAAGTGCCGGTACGCCGGATCGATCGCCCGATAAAAAACGCCTTCAATCTGGGTATAAAAAGGGGTGATATCCATAAATTCTCCGCCATATTGAGTAAGAAGTGATGCCTGCCAGACCTTATTCGTCAGACCACTTCATCGGCAGCAAGACGCTCGTCGTAAGCCACCTGCGCCTGCTCGATGGCCGCGCCATGCTGCCTGGCCCAGCTCACCAGCGCCACAAAAGGTTCCTGCAACGTTCGCCCGAGCGGCGTAATCGAATACTCAACCGCCACGGGCGATGACGCGATGACGCGGCGGTTGAGCAGTCCGTTGCGTTCAAGCCGTCGCAGCGCTTCCGTCAGGGCTTTATGCGTGATCGGATCCAGCCTGCGTTTAATGGCGTTAAAGCGCGCGGGTTGAGTGCACAATACTGTCAGAATTAATACCGACCATTTGTTGGCCACCTGTTCCAGCACAGGGCGGGTGCTGTTGATTTCAGCCAGTTGGGCAGCGATATCCGTCGACATGTGGTTACCTTCTCTATATCTGGTGTACATCAGGTGCGTAATTGACCGTAAATATACAAAATGTATCATCTGGCTTCCACTTCTCTTTCTGGAGTAGCCATGTTGAAACTTGAAGGAAAGACCGTCCTGGTGACAGGCGGCAACAGCGGTATCGGGCTTGCGATTGCGCGCCGTTTTGTGCAGGAAGGTGCGCATGTGTTTATCACCGCCAGGCGCGAAGCGCAGCTTGCCGAGGCGGTTGCCGATATCGGCGGTCAGATTGACGCCATTCCCTGCGATCTCACTAAAACCGATGATATCGCCCGCCTCTTTGACACACTTCAGGTAAAAGCCGGACGTCTCGACATTCTGGTCTACTCCTCAGGCGTGTCCGAGCCGGCGAGCCTGGAAGAGACCACCGAGGAGCATCTCGACCGCGCTTTCGGCCTCAACGTGCGCGCCATGGTGTTAACGGCGCAGCGCGCGGTCCGGCATATGCGCGACGGCGGCGCCATCGTGCTGCTCGGCTCGATCGCAGGCTCCATGGCCAATGCCGGTTACGGCACCTATTCTGCCACCAAAGCCGCGGTGTGCTCGTATGCCCGTACATGGAATGCGGAGCTGGCGCCGCGCGGCATCCGGGTCAACACGCTAAGCCCCGGCCCCACGGATACGCCGATGTTTGACAAAGTGAGCGACGAATTCAGGCAAATGATGAATGCACGCATCCCGGCCGGGCGCTTAGGAGACCCCGACGAAGTGGCGGCGGCAGCGCTGTTCCTTGCCTCGGATGAAAGCAATTATATCAGCGGCGCGGAGCTGGTTATCGATGGCGGTATGACGGCGTAAACGGCATTCGTTGAGGTACCGCGCGCCGGTGGCAGAAAAACCGGCGCGCGTATCTCCGGATGCGCTGTCATCACTCACCAGTGACGCCTGCGTTAGCGGCGTCTTTATACGCAAGCGGTGTCTGGGATTAGCGAAGCACGGGCGGAAGAGTGGCTCAAGGTTGTTTGTTCAGGCCGCCAGAAATCAAATCTGATACCGGCCAGGCGTCGTGCCAAACACCCGGCGAAATAAGGCAATAAACGTGCTGACATTGTCGTAACCCAAATCCAGCGCAACCGCAGTGACAGGTTTACCCGCCGCCAGAAGTTCGAGCGCTTTTAGCAACCGCACGCGCTGTCGCCACTGCGTAAAGCTGAATCCGGTTTCGGCACTGAATCGTCTCGTCAGCGTGCGAGAGGATAGCCCGGCCCATGCGGCCCACTCCTCCAGTCTGCGAGCGTCATCTGGCCTGGCTGAAAGCGCCCGCGCGATCCTGATAAGGCGCGCATCCTGCGGCATGGGCAGCCCGAGGTTAACCTGGGGCAGTGACGCTATCTCATCAAGAATGACGCCAGCGAGCCGTTGCTGCGATGCTGTAAGATGATTTTCCTTCCAGGTTGCCGCGCGTGTCACCGCCTCTCTTAACAGGCCGGAAAGGGTGAGAATACACGGGTCATCGGGTAAGGCATCGCAGGCCGCCGCCGCGATATACACATTCCATCCTGAATAAGGGCCATGTGAACATATACCGTGTGGCGTTGCCGGAGGTATCCAGACCGCATGCGTTGCAGGCACCACCCAACGGGCATTCCCGGCATCAACCGTCAGCAGGCCTTGCTCGGCGCCAAGGAGCTGTCCACGCGCGTGCTGATGCAGGGGCGTTTCCCGTATCGCCCCCGAGCGGCGCAACACGGCCATTAACACGGGTCCGTCTGTCGACGAAGCAAGGGATAAGGGGATTAGCGAATCAGTCATCAGTGGCGTCAAAAGATTATCAGATGTCTTTTATAGCGTACTGAAGCCACCCTCCTCAACGGTAAACTGTCTGCAAACCACACAGAGGAACTCCCATGCAAACTTTTACCATTGATACCGTTCTGAATGCCCTGCTTAACCAGCAGGAACGCCCGCTTGAAGACGTGCTTGATAGTTACTTTAGCCCTGACTACCGGCAGCGCACCGATGGTGCCGGGGACGACCGTCAGGGGTTCGCTCATCATGCACGTAAACTGAGGGAACTCATTTCGTTCGCCAGCATCGATGTGCTTGATGAACTGCGCGACGGGAGACGCTACGCCACCCGGCACCGTGTTCAGTGCACAAAGCGCGACGGAGAAGAGGTGGTGATGGAGGTCTATATGTTCGCCGAAACCGACGACAAGGGACGTTTCACCCGCATTGAGGAAACGACGCTTATGCTCGAGGGTAAAGCGCACGATCGCGATTTAGGCAGCGCGCGATAAAGGCGGCGAATCTGGTAGCAATACGTTTCATAATGAATACTCTGTACTAACCCCCATGCTATAAGGTCAGTCATGAACCCGACAAGTCTGCAAAACAAGTACCGTACCGCGAACGAAAATACTCTCGCGATCTGGTCGAAAAACGCAGGCATCGGGGAAGTCAGAAAAGAAAATTACTACGATCCGCTAAAGCTTGCGCTTGCCACCGGCATACAACCGACCGTACCCGTGAAGGTTTCACGTCTGCTGTGCGAACTACAACAACTCACACAGGATGATCCGCTTGCCGATATTCTGCCTGCCCACGGTTTTCATTTTACTTTTTTACCTCTGACGTTACCGCTTTATCACGTAAACGAGCCATTGCCAGCCAACGTGGAGCAATTGACCACGCTCTGGACTCAGTTTGATGAGAAAAAAATTATTATCCGGAATCTTCAGTTAGTGGCGCTGCCTGGTCAGTTACTGCTGGCGGGAATTCCTGAGCATCCTGCGATAGCCATGCGCCACTCATTCTGCGACAAGGTTCTGGAGAGTGACTGGAAACATGAATTACTGAGGCGTCACACCGGCAGTCCACTGCCCGCGCCATTCTGGCACAGCACGCTTCTGCGCTATAACGCCGCGTTTTTGCCCGCCACGCTACGTCAATTTTTTCTTAAGCATCAGAACATGGATTTCGGCGATGTCACCGGGGAACTGATATTAGCGAGGGTTAACTACAACTGGACGCAATGTTATCCATTAAGGATTAACTGAAAGCCTGATGAATAATCATGGCGCGCCCTGCAGGACTCGAACCTGCGACCCACGGCTTAGAAGGCCGTTGCTCTATCCAGCTGAGCTAAGGGCGCCTCGTGAAGAGGCGTTTCACGTATTCTCTGCCGGTAGCAGTGTGAAACGCCTGGAATTATACGGTCAGTACCAGGTGAGTCAATGGCTTTCGAACCGCCTGCTGGACAATTGAGCGAAAGACACAAACGAAAACTGACAGCACGGCGCGCTTCTGACAGAATATCCTCATCCCCTCTTCTTTTGATTACAGACGGAATCTTCTCTCTGATGGCAGCAAAGATTATTGACGGTAAAACGATTGCGCAGCAGGTGCGGCTTGAAGTTGCCGAAAAAGTGAAAGCGCGCGTGGCGGCTGGAAAACGCGCCCCCGGGCTTGCGGTTGTGCTTGTCGGCGCGAACCCGGCGTCGCAGATTTATGTCGGCAGCAAACGTAAGGCGTGTGAGGAAGTGGGCTTTGTGTCCCGCTCTTACGATCTGCCGGAAACTACCAGCGAAGCTGAACTGCTGGCGCTGATTGACGAGCTGAACGCCGACGCCGCGATTGACGGCATTCTGGTTCAGCTGCCGCTGCCGGCCGGTATCGATAACGTGAAAGTGCTGGAGCGCATCGCGCCGGATAAAGATGTGGACGGCTTCCATCCGTACAACGTTGGCCGCCTGTGCCAGCGCGCGCCGCGTCTGCGTCCGTGTACGCCGCGCGGCATCGTCACGCTGCTTGAGCGCTACAACATCGACACTTACGGCCTGAATGCCGTAGTGATCGGCGCGTCCAATATCGTCGGCCGTCCGATGAGCATGGAGCTGCTGCTGGCGGGTTGCACCACCACCGTGACTCACCGCTTCACCAAAAATCTGCGTCAGCATGTCGAAAATGCCGATCTGCTGATTGTCGCGGTCGGCAAGCCGGGCTTTATTCCGGGCGAGTGGATCAAAGAAGGTGCCATCGTGATTGATGTCGGCATCAACCGACTGGAAAACGGCAAAGTGGTCGGCGACGTGGTGTTTGAAGACGCCGCAGAGCGCGCCGGTTATATCACGCCGGTACCGGGCGGCGTTGGCCCGATGACGGTCGCCACGCTTATCCAGAACACGCTGCAGGCGTGCGTTGAATACCATGACGGCGAGGAGGCATAACATGGCAACATTTTCTTTAGGTAAACACCCTCACGTCGAACTGTGCGATCTGCTGAAGCTGGAAGGCTGGAGCGAAAGCGGCGCGCAGGCGAAAATCGTGATTTCCGAAGGTCTGGTGACCGTCGACGGCGCGGTGGAAACCCGCAAGCGCTGCAAAATCGTTGCCGGACAAACCGTCAGCTTCGATGGCCAGAGCGTCATGGTCACGGCGTAATGCCCTCACGCCCTCTCGATGAGGGGGCGTTGATTCTCCGCTTCAGAACCTTTTCTTATTGCCCTTACCCACCCTCTCATCCTCTTTGCGCGTAACGCCTGCCCGGCCCGTTTTCTAACCGACTTCAAAGAATCAGCAAATCTTCTGGCGAAACGTTAAATAGATGTTGCGCGAAAAGGCCGCGATCCCACAGCATAGGTAGAACGTTCTACTAGAACGTTCTACCTACTATAAAACAGGGCGCAAAAGCCCGGCTGTTCCAATCGGGGGATCGGTATGAGTCTGATAACAGGTTTGGTTAAATCGCTTTCAAAATTGTCGATGATAGGCCGCGCGCTAATGCTGCCTATTTCGCTGCTGCCCGCCGCCGGCCTGCTGCTGGCCTTCGGCGATAAATTCCATCTGCCGCTGATGATGAACGCGGGCGGGGTTATTTTCGATAACCTGCCGCTGCTGTTCGCTATCGGCTCCGCCGTCGGTCTGGCGTCGGAATCCGGCATCGCGGCGCTCTCGGCGGCCGTCTCGGTCTTTATCATTAATATCACCATCAGCACGCAGCTTGGCATCACGCCGGAAATGGCGGCGAGCGGCGGCAAATATGCGATGGTGGTCGGCATTCCCACGCTGCAGATGGGCGTGTTCGGCGGACTGATTTCAGGCATTCTCGCCGCGTGGTGTTATAACCGTTTCCACACGCTACAACTGCCGGAGTTCCTGGGATTCTTCTCCGGCAAACGGTTTGTGGCGATTGCCGCGGCGTTTCTCTCCTTCCTGCTCGGGCTGGCTCTGCCGTACGTCTGGCAACATATTCAGGCGGGCATCGACGCGCTGTCGGTTATCGTCAACGGCGATAATCAGGCAGCCTCGACGTTTATCTTCGGGCTGGTAGAGCGCGCGCTTATCCCGCTGGGCCTGCACCATATCTGGTATCCGTCGTTCTGGTATTCGTTTGGCGATTACACCACCCAGAGCGGCCAGGTTATCCACGGCGACCAGACCATCTGGTTCAAAATGCTGGAAGAAGGCGTGAAAAGCTTTAGCAGTAATACCTACCAGAACGCCGGTAAGTTTATGCAGGGCGAGTTCCCGCTGATGCTGTTCGCGCTGCCGGCGGCGTGTCTCGCGATGTATCACGAAGCCAGCACGAAGAATAAGAAAATCGCCTCCGGCATTCTTTTCTCCGCCGCGCTGACCTGTTTTCTGACGGGGATCACGGAGCCGGTTGAATTTACCTTTATTTTTGTCGCGCCGGTGTTGTATGTATTTAACGCCATCATGGCGGGGCTTGCGTATATGTCCATGTATTTACTGGACGCGCATATTGCCAAATCGTTCTCCGCCGGGCTTATCGACTATATTTCGTTCGGCATTCTGCCCTCCTTTAACGGCTATCAGACGCACTATCTGAACGCGGTTATCGTCGGCATTCCGATGGCGATTATTTACTACTTTACCTTCCGCTTTGTGATCCGCCGTTTTGACGTGAAAACGCCGGGCCGCGTGGATGTCACCGCCAGCGTGGATGATAAAACCGATGCAGAGCTGGCGGGCAACATTGTGGGTCTGCTGGGCGGTAAAGAGAACATCACCAGCGTCGGCGCCTGTATTACGCGCCTGCGTCTGGAAGTGGCGCGCCCGGATCTTGTTGATAGAGACGGGCTGAACGGGCTTGGCGCGCGCGGCGTGGTGTTTGTGGGCGATAACGGTATTCAGGTGATTTTCGGGGCGCGCGCGCAGTTCATTGCGCAGAGCCTGTCAGGCATGACGGGGAAATAGCAGTGCCTGCGCGGGCCTCACGTCAGGCCCGCGACATCAGCGATAAAAGGATAAATCAGGGCAGATGAAAAAGGTCAGCATTATCGATGTGGCGCGCCAGGCGGGCGTTTCGGTTTCGACGGTCTCGCTGGTGCTGCGTGAGAAGGGAAAAATCTCTGCCGCGACCATCGAAAAGGTGCATGCCGCCATTGAGGCGCTCGGCTACGTGCATAACGTCGCGGCCGCTAACCTGCGCGGTAAAACCTCGAACCTGATTGGTTTGGTCGTTGAGGATCTCAACGATCCCTTTTCAACGCGCGTGACGGCAAGCCTGGTGCAGGCGCTGGAGGCGCAGGGTTTTATGGTGATCCTCACCCAGCCTGGGCGCGAAACGGGCCGGCTTGAGAGCTGTTTTGTCTCCTTTACACGCCAGGGCGTGGCGGGGGTAGTTTATCTGACCGCCGATTCCCGCCACCGCGCGCTGCCCGCGCCGGTCGTGCAGAGCACGCTGCCGCTGGTGGTGGTATCGCAGTCGCCGGTGGAAGAGAAGCTTAACAGCGTGGTGCGCGATAACCGCCAGGCAGGCGGGCTCGCCACGCGTTATCTGATTGAGCGCGGCCACCGCAATATTGCCTATATCGGCGGTACGCCGGGGTGTCTTATCCGCGAGGAGCGGCTTTTCGGCTACCGTGCGGCGCTGTCGCAATACGGGCTGCCGTGGCGTGATGAGTTCGCGCCCGCCTGCGCCGAGGAGACGCTTGCGGTAAGCCAGACGGTGCGCCAGCTTCTTGAGGCGAATAATAAAATTACCGCCCTGCTGTGCCATTCGCCGCACGCGATTATCGGCTGCCTGGAGGCGATTCATCAGGTGGGCCGCACGGTGGGGAAAGATGTGTTCCTGACGCAGCAGGTGTCGCTGATTGGCTTTGAGGACATGATGCACGTGAACCTGACGTCGCCCTCGTTTACCTATGTCTCTTCCGCCAGCGAAGAGACCGGGCACCAGGCGGCGGGGTTAATTGTGCGGCTTATCCGCGAGCCGGGCCTGCCCGCGCAGCGGATTACGCTTTCGGGCCAGCTGATTGCGCGGGGATCGGCGTAAGGGATGACGGTGGGTGCGCTTCGCTTACCCACCCTACAACGAATGTCGCATCGTTTCGTAGGGCAGGTAAGCGCAGCGCACCTGCCGAAACCACGTAAACCACAGGTATAAAAAAAAGCGGCTTTCGCCGCTTTTTCTTATTTACGTCGCCAGGTCGTGCCCTGCGGGCCATCTTCCAGAATAATGCCCATCTCGTTTAAGCGATCGCGCGCGGCGTCCGCTGCCGCCCAGTCTTTCGCTTTACGCGCTTCAAGACGCTTAACGATCAGCGCTTCGATCTCCGCCACTTCATCGTCGTTGGCCTGCGCGCCGGATTGCAGGAACTGCTCCGGCGCCTGCTCCAGCAGGCCCAGCACGGCGGCAAGCTTACGCAGATGCGCGGCTAACTGGTTCGCCGCGCTGCTGTCTTCCGCTTTCAGGCGGTTCACTTCACGCGCCATATCAAACAGCACCGAATACGCTTCCGGCGTGTTGAAATCGTCGTTCATCGCCTCGACAAAACGCGCTTCGAACGCCTCGCCGCCTGAGGCTGTCGCGCTGGCGTCGGTGCCGCGCAGCGCGGTATAGAGACGCTCAAGCGAGGCGCGCGCCTGTTTTAAGTTCTCTTCGCTGTAGTTAAGCTGGCTGCGGTAATGGCCGGACATCAGGAAGTAGCGCACGGTTTCGGCGTCGTAGTGCTGCAGCACGTCACGTACGGTAAAGAAGTTGCCGAGCGATTTGGACATCTTCTCGCGATCGACCATAACCATGCCGGAGTGCATCCAGTAATTCACATACTCGCCATCATGCGCGCAGGTGGACTGCGCGATTTCGTTTTCATGGTGCGGGAACATCAGGTCAGAGCCACCGCCGTGAATATCGAAATGGCTGCCGAGCTGCTTGCAGTTCATCGCGGAGCACTCAATATGCCAGCCCGGACGCCCGTCGCCCCACGGAGACGGCCAGCTCGGCTCGCCCGGCTTGGACATCTTCCACAGCACGAAATCCATCGGGTTACGTTTGCTGTCGGCCACTTCCACGCGCGCGCCCGCCTGGAGCTGCTCCAGATCCTGACGCGAAAGTTTGCCGTAATCGGCGTCGCTTTCCACCGCGAACATCACATCGCCGTTGCCCGCGACATACGCATGGCCGCGTGCGATCAGCTGCTCAACGATTTCAATAATTTCCGGAATATGCTGCGTCGCGCGCGGCTCGCTGTCCGGGCGCAGAATATTCAGCGCATCGAAATCTTTGTGCATCTCGGCGACCATGCGGTCTACCAGCGCCACAAAATCTTCGCCGTTCTCGTTCGCGCGTTTAATAATTTTGTCGTCAATATCGGTAATATTGCGCACGTATTTCAGCTTATAGCCGAGAAAACGCAGGTAGCGCGCCACGACGTCAAACGCGATAAACGTGCGGCCATGGCCGATGTGACAGAGATCGTAAACGGTAATACCACACACATACATGCCGACTTCCCCGGCATGGATAGGCTTAAATTCCTCTTTCTGGCGACTCATGGTATTGAAGATTTTTAACATCAGAAGTTTCCGTGTCAGTGTGTGGTAAGCAGATAAAACCCCTATATTACCCATAATTGAAAGCGCAAGCACCCCACTTTGCAAGGTGAAGCAAGCGGTGAGTTATGCTATAACAGCCTCCTACTGTGGCTTCTTTCGGAAGCCGAAGCACCACTGAAACAAAACAGGATGCAGACATGGTTACTTTTCACACCAATCACGGCGACATCGTAATCAAGACGTTCGATGACAAAGCGCCGGAAACGGTAAAAAACTTTCTGGACTACTGCCGCGAAGGTTTCTACGACAACACCATTTTCCATCGTGTAATCAACGGCTTTATGATTCAGGGCGGCGGCTTTGAGCCGGGCATGAAACAGAAAAGCACTAAAGATCCTATCAAGAACGAAGCCAACAACGGCCTGAAGAACACCCGCGGTACGCTGGCTATGGCGCGCACCCAGGCGCCGCACTCCGCGACGGCCCAGTTCTTCATCAACGTTGTTGATAACGACTTCCTGAACTTCAGCGGCGAAAGCCTGCAGGGTTGGGGCTACTGCGTGTTCGCAGAAGTGGTCGAAGGTATGGACGTGGTTGATAAAATTAAAGGCGTTTCCACCGGCCGCAGCGGCATGCATCAGGATGTGCCGAAAGAAGACGTGATTATCGAGCGCGTAACCGTCAGCGAGTAATTCGTGGCGACGCTCTTTATTGCAGATCTTCATCTGTGCTCAGAAGAACCGGCGATTACCGCCGGTTTTCTGCGTTTTTTAGCCGGTACCGCGCGTGAAGCGGACGCCCTTTACATCCTGGGCGATCTTTTTGAAGCCTGGATTGGCGATGACGACCCGGAACCGCTGCACCGCGAGATAGCCGCCGCCCTGCGCGCGCTCGTGCAATCCGGCGTTCCCTGCTATTTCATCCACGGCAACCGTGATTTCCTGCTTGGCCGTCGCTTCGCCCGCGAAAGCGGTATGCAATTGTTGCCTGAAGAGCAGGTGCTGGATCTCTACGGCAGACGCGTCCTGATTATGCATGGCGACACGCTATGCACCGACGATGCCGGTTATCAGGCGTTTCGCGCCAAAGTGCATAAGCCGTGGCTGCAAACCCTTTTCCTCGCACTCCCCCTGCGGCTGCGCCGCCGCATCGCCGCCCGCATGCGCGCCGGCAGCAAAGCCTCCAACAGCCAGAAAGATCTCGCCATCATGGATGTCAACCCGCAGGCAGTGGTCGAAACCATGGAACGCCAGCAGGTGCAGTGGCTTATTCACGGCCACACCCACCGCCCTGCCGTCCACACGCTGGAGGCGAACGGCAAGCCCGCGCACCGCGTGGTGTTAGGCGCCTGGCACAGCGAAGGCTCGATGGTCAAAGTCACCCCCGACAACGTGGAACTGATAGCCTTTCCGTTCTGATCCGCGCGGTACTTTTTGCCGCGCTCGCGCCTACGCAACCGTTTTCCTTGCCGGTTTTCCGTGATATTCTCAAGGCCCTCGTAACGGCGACCCCGTTGATTTTGCCGCCTGACCACAGGAGTTTTGAGACGTATGTCTTCCAGCCACACCCCGGCGCGTATCGCCATCGTCATGGGTTCCAGAAGCGACTGGGCCACCATGCAGTTTGCCGCAGAAATTCTCGATGCCCTGGATGTTCCTCACCACGTTGAAGTGGTCTCCGCGCACCGCACGCCCGATAAACTCTTCAGCTTCGCCGAGCGCGCGCAGGAGAATGGGTTTCAGGTGATCATCGCGGGCGCAGGCGGCGCGGCGCATCTGCCGGGCATGATTGCCGCGAAAACGCTGGTGCCGGTGCTGGGCGTGCCGGTACAGAGCGCGGCGTTAAGCGGGCTGGACAGCCTCTACTCTATCGTACAAATGCCGCGCGGCATTCCGGTGGGCACGCTGGCTATCGGTAAAGCGGGCGCGGCGAACGCGGCTCTGCTGGCCGCCCAGATCCTGGCGCAGCATGATAGCGCGCTGCTGGCGCGTCTTGAGGAGTGGCGTCAGAAGCAAACCGATGAGGTGCTGGAGAATCCGGACCCGCGGGGTGAGGCATGAAGCAGGTATGCGTGCTGGGTAACGGCCAGCTTGGCAGAATGCTGCGCCAGGCGGGCGAACCGCTTGGCATTCGCGTCTGGCCGGTAGGGCTCGACGCCGATCCGCAGGCGGTGCCGTTCGCGCAGAGCGTTATTACGGCAGAAATTGAACGCTGGCCGGAAACCGCCCTGACCCGCGAGCTGGCGCGCCACAACGCGTTCGTTAACCGCGATGTTTTCCCGCTTATCGCCGACCGTTTCACTCAGAAACAGCTACTCGATAAGCTGAATCTTCCCACCGCGCCGTGGCAGCTGCTGGCAAGCAGCGACGAATGGCCGCAGGTGTTTGAGACTCTCGGTGAGCTGGCTATCGTCAAGCGCCGCACCGGCGGCTACGATGGACGCGGCCAGTGGCGTCTTCGCGAAAACGAGACTGAGACGCTGCCCGCCGAATGTTACGGCGAATGCATCGTCGAGCAGGGCATTAACTTTACCGGCGAAGTATCGCTGGTGGGCGCGCGCGCGCATGACGGCAGCGCGGTCTTTTACCCACTGACCCACAACCTGCATCAGGACGGCATTCTGCGCACCAGCGTGGCCTTCCCGCAGGCGAACGCCACGCAGCAGAAGCAGGCCGAAACGATGCTGCGCGCGATTATGGACGAGCTGAATTATGTGGGCGTGATGGCGATGGAATGTTTCGTGACGCCGCAAGGCCTGCTGATTAACGAGCTGGCGCCGCGCGTGCATAACAGCGGCCACTGGACGCAGAACGGCGCGTCCATCAGCCAGTTTGAGCTGCATCTGCGCGCCGTGACCGGCCTGCCGCTGCCGCAACCGGTAGTGAGCGGCCCATCGGTGATGGTGAATCTGATCGGCACCGATCTGAATTACGACTGGCTGAAGCTGCCGCTGGTGCATTTGCACTGGTATGACAAAGAGGTGCGTGAAGGCCGTAAAGTCGGGCATCTCAATCTGAGCGATGCCGAGGCGACGCTGATTGACGCCACGCTGGAAGCGCTCGCCCCGTTGCTGCCGCCGGAATACGCAAGCGGCATCGCCTGGGCGCAGGCGCATTTGCGATAAAAAAGCACCCTGCGGGGTGCTTTTTTATTGGGTGTCGCGGTTGCCTTCATGGTGGGTGCGCTGCGCTTACCCACCCTACCATTCACCTTTTTACTGGGTGTGATGGGTGTTTGAATGGTGGGTGCGCTGCGCTTACCCACCTTACCATTAATCGTTGCTCATACCCGCCAGGCATAAGGCAGAAATATTGTAGGGCGGGTAAGCGCAGCGCACCCGCCAGTCCGATATTACGCCTCCAGCGCCTGCTCAAGATCTGCGAGCAAATCCTCCGCGTCTTCAATCCCGACCGACAACCGAATCAACTGCGGCGTAATGCCATTCGCCAGCCGCTGTTCAAGCGGAATCGAGGCGTGCGTCATACTGAACGGCTGGCTCACCAGGCTCTCCACGCCGCCGAGACTCTCGGCAAGCGTAAAGAGCCGCAGCTTTTTAATCACCTGCGCGGCACGCTGGTCATCGCCGCGCACCACGATGGAAATCATTCCGCCCGCCAGCGCCATCTGACGGCGCGCCAGCGCATACTGCGGGTGGCTTTCCAGCCACGGGAAAAACACCTTTTCCACCTGCGGATGCTGCGCCAGCCGCTGCGCAATCTTCAGCGCGCTGGCGCTGTGGCGCTCCATACGCAGCGCCAGCGTGCGAATGCCGCGCAGCGTCAGAAAGCTGCTGAACGGATCGAGCACGCCGCCGACGGCGTTCTGCAAATAGGCCAGCTGCTGCGCCAGTTCAGGGTTATCGCCCACAACCGCCAGCCCCGCCACCACGTCGGAGTGGCCGTTCAGGTATTTGGTGGCCGAATTCACCACGATATCAAACCCGAGCGTCAGCGGGCGGTGAATGGCGGGCGAGGCGAACGTATTATCCGCGACGCTTATCAGCCCGTGCCTGCGCGCCAGGCCAGCAATCGCTTCGAGATCCGCCAGTTTCAGCAGCGGGTTGGTCGGCGTTTCGACCCAGATCATCCGGGTTTCCGGGCGGATCGCCGCCTCCAGCGCCGCGAGATCGTCAGGCTTCACCCAGGAAACGGTCAGCCCGGCGGTGCGCTTACGCACGTTTTCCAGCAGCCGGTACGTGCCGCCATATACATCGTCCACCGCCACGATATGGCTCTCTTTATCGAGCAGCTCCAGCACCGTGGAAATGGCCGCCAGCCCGGAGGCGAACGCGAACCCCTGGCTGCCCGCTTCAAGCTCCGCGATGGCGCGCTCCAGCGCGTGGCGCGTCGGGTTGCCGCTGCGCGAATATTCATAGCCGGTATGCTCGCCGGGCGCGGGCTGCGCGTAGGTGGAGGTGGCGTAAATCGGCGGCATCACCGCGCCATGCTGATCGTGATGCGTGCCGCTGTGCACGCTGAGCGTTGCGAATTTATCCATGATAAAACTCCTTAAGATTCAAGCTGGTTGCGCCAGCGGTTCAGCACATCAGTACGGGTGATAAGCCCGAGAAAGCGCGTCTCGTCGGTAATCACCGCCACCAGACCGCGTTCGAAAACCTCAAACAGTTCCCGCTCGCTGGCGCTTTTATCGAGCGTCACCACCTCGCGGTTCATGGCCGCCGAGACGGGCGTGAGAAAGCGCTGGCTGTCGCCGCGGATAAACGTCAGCAGATCCCACTCATCGACAATGCCCACCACGAGCCCCTGCGCCAGCACCGGAAGCTGCGAGATATCGTAAAGCCGCATCCGGGCGAGCACCGTCGCGAGCGAGTCATCAGAGGCCGCGGTCACGGCTGCGCCTTCATCATGGCGAAACGCGATGTAGTCGCGCAGATCGCCCACGGCGGGCCGCGTCTGTAGCCCCTGCTGACGCAGCCAGTCGTCGTTAAACATTTTCGAGAGATATTTATTGCCGCTGTCGCAGGCAAACGTCACCACGCGTTTCGGGGTGGTCTGCGCGCGGCAGTAGCGCAGCGCGGCGGCCAGCAGCGTGCCGGTAGAGGAGCCTGCCAGCACCCCTTCGATTTTCAGCAGATCGCGCGCGGCGGCGAACGCGGCGGCATCGGTTACGCGAAAAGCCTGCCGGACGCCCTCCAGATGCGCGAGCGGCGGAATGAAATCCTCGCCGATGCCCTCCACCAGCCACGATCCCGCCTCGTGATAGCGCCCCGTTTCAACCTGATCGGCCAGGATCGATCCTGCCGGATCGGCAAGCACGAATTCAGTGTGGGGCGAGTGCTTGCGAAACCAGGCCTGAAGCCCGCCGAGCGTGCCGCCGGAGCCAACGCCGACCACGATAGCGTCAATGCGCCCTTCCGCCTGCGCAAAAAGCTCCGGCGCGGTGGTGGTCTGATGCGCCAGCGGGTTGGCGGGGTTATTAAACTGGTCGATATAAAACGCGCCGGGCGTTTCATCAGCGAGGCGCTGCGCGTAATCCTGGTAATAGGCCGGGTGGCCTTTGTTAACGTCCGAGCGAGTGAGCCGCACATCCACGCCCAGCGCGCGCAGGTGGTAAATTTTCTCGCGGCTCATTTTGTCCGGCACCACCAGAATCAGCTTGTAGCCCTTCTGGGCGGCGATAAGCGCAAGGCCGAGGCCAGTGTTGCCCGCCGTGGCTTCAATAATGGTGCCGCCGGGAGACAGCCGCCCCAGGCGTTCGGCCTCGTTAATCATTGAGAGCGCCACGCGGTCTTTAATCGAACCACCGGGGTTCTGGTTTTCCAGTTTCAGCAGCAGTTCACACGGGCCGGTATCGAGCTTTGCGAGGCGCAGCAGCGGCGTCTGACCGATAAGAGAGGTTACAGAATCGACTATCGACATGGTCGGTTTATCCAGTCATCAGAGAATGGCCAAATGATAGGACTGCGTTTTTTCGCGGTTAAAGAATCATTCGCGGGTCTTTAGAACCAGATGGAATATTCTCTGCTGTTCTGGCGGTAAAGAAGTCAAGCGGTAAAGTCGTCCGGAAATATCGATGGCTGAATAAGGCTTTTTTGCTGCCATTTTCGCCATTTTTTCTTATACAGACGCCCGCTTTTGCCGGTTTGCGCATTTGGATTGCCGGAATTTATCGAAGCCGCCCGGCACGTTTTCCGTATACCCCGGCAAGAAGGCGCGGCGTACAATGGCGGCGTATTAAAAAAGACGAGAACAACATGCAAAAGGATGCACAACGGCGGCCAGACAGCGACGACGCGCTGGCGCTTATCACGCGCGGCGTCACGCTGATTGACGTTCGCGCGCCGGTGGAGTTTGCGCAGGGCGCGATGCCAGGGGCGATTAATCTGCCGCTGATGAATAACGACGAGCGCGCGGCGGTCGGTACCTGTTACAAACAGCACGGCCAGCAGGCCGCACTGGCGCTCGGCCACCGGCTGGTGTGCGGCGAGGTGCGCGAAGCCCGGCTTAACGCGTGGCGTCTCGCCTGCGAGCATCATCCCGAAGGCTATCTCTGCTGCGCCCGCGGCGGAATGCGCAGCCATATCGTTCAGCAGTGGCTGCGCGAGCGCGGCATCGACTATCCGCTGGTGGAAGGCGGTTATAAACGGCTGCGCCAGGCGGCGATGGACGCCACGGATCGCTTAAGCCGTCTGCCGATGGTGCTCATAGGCGGCTGTACCGGCAGCGGCAAAACGCAACTGGTGAAAGCACTGCCGACCGGCATTGACCTGGAGGGGCTGGCGCATCATCGCGGCTCGTCCTTTGGCCGGACGCTGACGCCGCAACGGGCGCAGGCCAGTTTTGAAAACCATCTCGCCGCCGCGATGCTTAACCATCACGCCCGCTGGACGACCCTCAGCAACCCGTTCTGGGTGCTGGAAGATGAAGGCAAAATGATAGGCGCCAACCATCTGCCCGCCGTACTGCGCGAACAGATGCTACAGGCGCCGGTGGTTGTGGTTGAAGAGCCGCTGGAGCGCCGTCTGGAGCGGCTGCGTGAAGAGTATTTTGTGCAGATGCACGCAGCGTTTCAGGCAGCGCTCGGCGATGACGCCGCAGCCTGGCGCGCTTACGGCGACTACCTGCACCACGGGCTTTACGCCATCCGCCGCCGTCTGGGGCTTGCGCGCTACGCGGAGCTTGCCTCGCTACAGGCCGCCGCGCTCGTCCATCAGCAGCGCTCCGGTGAAACACATGCGCATTTCGCCTGGCTTGCGCCGCTGCTGGAGGGCTATTACGACCCGATGTATCGCTATCAGTTAGAGAAAAAAGCACAGCACATCGCGTTTCGCGGCGACCACCAGCAGGTGGACGCCTGGCTGCGTCACCGCTACTGCGCTAGCCGTTAAACTGGCGAAACAGCGCTTTGCCTTTTAAGAGCCGCACGCCGAGCCAGCCGCCGCACAGCGACAATAACAGCGCGCCGCAGAGCGGCAGCATCACCCACAGCCGCCAGTCCGGCTCCCACGGGAAGTCAAACACGCGGGTTTGCAGCACGCCGAGCGCCACTTCCGCCCCGATGGCGGCCACCAGCCCCGCCACCAGGCCAAGCAGCGCGAACTCGCCCCAGAGCGTGGCGCGCAGCAGTTTTTTCTCCGCGCCCAGCGTGCGGTAGACCACCAGCTCCTGGCGGCGCTGATGCATGCCCACCTGCACCTGCGCCAGCAGCAGCAACACGCCGCAGGCGGTCACCAGCACGACCATCACCTCCAGCGCGCGGCTCACCTGCTCCAGCACCTGGCCTATCTGTCTGAGGATCGCCCCGATATCCAGCACGCTCACCGTCGGAAACTCCCGGTTAAGCTGGGTCAGTATGGTGTCGGCCTTGTCAGCGCGGAAACTGGTCAGGTAACTCTGCGGCTGCCCGTCCAGCGCGCCAGGCGGGAAGATAAAGAAAAAGTTAGGCCGCAGGCTCTCCCAGTCCACTTTACGCAGGCTGGTCACTTTCGCCGTAAACGCCTGGGTGTCGCCAGTGAAGGTCACGCTGTCGCCAGGCGCGATATTCAGGCGTTTCGCCAGCCCCTCTTCCATCGAGACTTCGCCCGCGCGCGGCGGCCAGCGTCCGGCAGTGAGCGGATTATGCGCCGGGCGCTCCGCCTTCCAGGTGAGATTCAGCTCACGGTTGAGCGCCTCATCCTCGTTGCCCACGGTGGCCTTGCCGTTAATCTGCGTCAGCCGCGCGCGAACGATGGGGTAAAACGCCTGCGGGATAATCTGATGCTCCGCCAGAAACGCTTTCACCGCGTCGCGCTGCTCCGGTGCGATGTTAATCAGAAAATAGTTCGGGCTCTCCGGCGGCAACTGCTGCTGCCAGCGGTCGAGCAGATCGCCTCTTAACACCAGCAGCAGCGCCAGCAACATGAAAGAGAGCGAAAACGTCGCAAGCTGGCTCAGGGTTTGCCACGGCTGGCGCAACAGGCGGTTGACCGCCAGACGCAGCGCCAGCGAGCGCAGCCGCAGGCGACGCATCGCCCACAGCAGTGCCCAGCCCGCAAGCCCACACAGCGCCGCCAGCACGACGGCACCCGCGAGCACTGCCCAGAGCAGCATCCGGCCGCCCATTAATCCGGCAAGCAGCGCCACCACAATCAGCGCCATTACCGGCAAATAGATTTTCAGCGGCCAGAGATTGGCCACCGCGTCGCGGCGCAGCACACGCAGCGGCTGTGTTGCAAGCAGTAGCCGGTAAGGCCGCAGCCCTACCAGCAGCGAAATCACCACCATCGCGCCCACGGCCCACAGCCACGGCCAGAAACTCGCTTCCGGCAGCGCGGCAGGCAGCACCGGTTTGAGCAACTGCATCAGGATCGCTTCAAAAAGCAGGCCTGCCGCCCCGCCGGTGACAGTCGCCAGCAGCACCATCAGCCACTGGCCGACAATCAGCTTGCGCAGCGCCGCGCGTCCGGCGCCCAGCGTTTTCAGAATAGCCACCAGATCATAGCGGCTGCGGCAGTAGTGGTTCATCGCCACCGCCACCGCGGCCACCGCCAGCAGCAGGGTCAGGAGCGCCGAGAGCAACAGAAATTGCTGCGAGCGCTGGAGCGATTTACCGAGCGCGCTGTCGTCCTGCTCAAGGCCGGTCCAGCGGTGTTCCGGCTGAAGCTGCGGCAACAGCCAGCGTTCATACTGCGCGAGCGCCTCAGGCTCGCCTGCGAATTTATAGCGCCAGGTGAGACGGCTGCCGGGCTGCACCGCGCCGGTCTGTTCGACATCCGCCAGGTTCATCAGCAGTCGTGGGGCCATCTGGAACGGGTTAAAGCCGCTGTCGGGCTCCTGAATCACCTCGCCCGCCACCTTCAGCGTCGCGTCGCCCACCTCCACCGGATCGCCAGGTTTCACGCCAAGCAGCGCCATCAGGCGCGGTGCCAGCAGCACCGTGCCCGGCGCAGGCAATAGCCCCTGCGGGCGCGTTTGCAGCGTGCCGTAGAGCGGGTAGCGTGTATCCACCGCCTTAACGCTCGCCAGCTGCGGGCGGTCGGCGGCAAACGTCATGGTGGAAAAACTGAGCTGCCGCGAGACGGCCAGGCCGTCTTCCCCGGCTTTGTCGAGCCACGCCTGCGGCACCGCGCGGGAGCTCTTAAGCGTCCGGTCGCCCGCCATAAATTCACGGGTCTGCTGGCTTAAGCCTTTCTCCATGCGGTCACTGATGTTGCCGAGCGCCAGCACGCAGGCGACCGCCAGGCTCAGCGCCAGCCAGACGATTAATAGCGATGGCGAGCGCCATTCGCGCCAGAACCAGCGGGCCGTCATGCTTCCTCCCACAGCTTGCCGTCGCGCAGCCGCAGCGTGCGATCGCAGCGGGCCGCCAGTTCAGGATCGTGCGTCACGAGGATAAGCGTGGTGCCGCTGTCGCGGTTTAAGGAGAAGAGCAGATCGGCGATGCGATCGCCCGTTTGGCGATCCAGATTGCCGGTAGGTTCATCGGCAAACAGCACCGCCGGGCGACCGTTAAACGCGCGCGCCAGCGCCACGCGCTGCTGTTCGCCGCCGGAGAGCTGCGCGGGCAGGTGATCGAGGCGTTTGCCAAGCCCGAGCTGTTCCAGCAACGCCTGCGCCTGCTGGCGGCTGGCCTTGCCGGTTTCGCCGCGCAGCATCGCGGGTAGCTCGACATTCTCCAGCGCGTTGAGTGTCGGGATCAGCATGAACGACTGAAACACAAAACCGACGTCCCGCGCGCGCAGCCGCGCCCGCGCTTCTTCGTCCATCTGGTGCAGCGGCTCGCCGAGCAGGCGCACTTCGCCGCTGGTGCCGTCGTCCAGACCCGCGAGTATGGCCAGCAGCGTTGACTTGCCGGAGCCGGACTCGCCCACCAGCGCAATGCTTTGGCCCGGTTTGACAACCAGTTCAACTCCGGTAAGGATGGACAGGGCGTGTTCCCCCTGACCGACGGATTTATTAAGATGATGAACTTCAAGAATGTTTTCCGCTGGCATTTCCCTTTCCTGTTACTGGCGTTATTAAGCTTTCGCGCCGCCGCGGCGGACACGTTACTGGTGCTGGGCGACAGCCTGAGCGCGGGCTATCGTATGGCGGCGGACGCCGCCTGGCCTGCGCTGCTGAACGATAAATGGCAGCAGCGCGACGTGCGCGTGGTGAACGCGAGCATCAGCGGCGACACCGCACAGCAGGGCCTTTCGCGCCTGCCTGCGCTGCTTAAGCAGCATCAGCCGCGCTGGGTGCTGATTGAGCTTGGCGGGAATGACGGCCTGCGCGGTTTTCCGCCGGATACGCTTTCCGCCACGCTCAGGAAAATCATAGAACAGGTTAAAACCGCGGGCGCGGAGCCGCTGCTGATGCAGATAAAACTGCCAGCGAACTACGGACGCCGCTACAATCAGGTGTTTGAAGCGATTTACCCGGAACTGGCGCACTCTTTTTCCATCCCCCTGCTGCCCTTTTTTATGGAAGAGGTTTACCTCAAACCGCAGTGGATGCAGGACGATGGCATTCATCCCAATCGCGACGCCCAGCCGTTTATCGCCGACTGGATGGCGCAGCGACTGGCCCCTTTAGTTAAACACGACTCATAACCCTGCGGGGCGCTGAGCGGGTAAAGTTATGCAAAAATCACTCTTAATTACAGGATGTTCCAGCGGTATTGGTCTTGCCTGCGCGCATGAGCTGCGCCGTCAGGGCTTTCAAATCCTTGCGGCCTGCCGCAAGCCGGACGATGTGGCGCGAATGAACACGCTGGGTTTTACCGGCATTGAACTCGATCTCGACTCCCCGCAGAGCGTGGAGGCCGCCGCGCAGGAGGTGATCCGCCTGACGAATAACCGGCTGTACGGGATTTTCAATAACGGCGGCTACGGCGTGTACGGGCCGCTCTCCACCATCAGCCGCGCGCAGATGGAACAGCAGTTCTCGACGAACTTTTTCGGCGCGCATCAGCTCACCATGCTGCTGCTACCCGCGATGCTGCCGCACGGCGAAGGGCGCATCGTCAACACCAGTTCGGTCATGGGGTTAATTTCCACGCCCGGACGCGGCGCCTACGCCGCCAGCAAATATGCGCTGGAGGCATGGTCTGACGCGCTGCGCATGGAGCTGCGCTACAGCGGCGTGAAGGTGAGCCTGATTGAGCCCGGCCCTATTCGCACGCGCTTTACGGATAACGTTAACCAGACGCAGGCGGATAAACCCGTTGAAAACCCCGGCATCGCCGCGCGTTTTACGCTCGGCCCGGAGGCGGTCGTCGCCAAAGTGCGCCATGCTTTTGAGAGCCCGAATCCGCGCATTCGCTATCCGGTCACGCTGGTGACGCATGCGGTAGGCATACTCAAACGGCTACTGCCGACGCGAATCATGGACAAAATTTTACACGGGTAAGTTGAAGGCGAGCGCCCTGCCCCCATGTAAAAAGGAAATCGACAACAGAGAGTGACTCATGTCCGAACAGAATATTATCAACCTCAGCGAAGCGAACCTGCATCAGATCCTGGAGCAATCCATGACGGTGCCGGTGCTCTTCTATTTCTGGTCCGATCGCAGCCAGCACTGCCAGCAGCTGACGCCGGTACTGGAAAAACTGGCGAACCAGTATCAGGGCCAGTTTATCCTCGCGAAAGTGGACTGCGATAACGAACAGGCCATCGCCGCGCAGTTTGGCCTGCGCGCCATCCCGACGGTCTACCTGTTCAGCCAGGGCCAGCCGGTGGACGGCTTCCAGGGGCCGCAGCCGGAAGAGGCGATCCGCGCGCTGCTGGACAAAGTGCTGCCGCGTGAAGAAGAGCTGAAAGCGCAGGAAGCATTGGCGCTGATGCAGGAAGGCAAAAACGCCGAAGCGCTGCCGCTGCTGAAAGAGGCCTGGCAGATGTCGAACCAGGCGAGCGAAATCGGCCTCCTGCTGGCGCAGGTGCAGATCGCCCTTAACCGCTCTGAAGACGCGGAAGCGGTGCTGAAAACCATTCCGTTACAGGATCAGGACACCCGTTATCAGAGCCTGGTGGCGCAGATTGATCTGCTGAAACAGGCGGCGGACACGCCGGAAATCCAGCAGCTGCAACAGCAGGTGCAGCAAAATCCGGATGACGCGCAGCTCGCCAGCCAGCTTGCGCTGCAGCTGCATCAGGTCGGGCGTAACGAAGAGGCGCTGGAGTTGCTTTTCGAACACCTGAAGAAAGATCTTAGCGCCGCCGACGGTCAGGCGCGTAAAATGTTCCAGGAAATCCTGGCCGCGCTGGGCACCGGTGACGCGCTGGCGTCAAAATATCGCCGTCAGCTCTACTCCCTGCTCTACTGATCTCCCACCGGCAAGGATGCCGTGACAATCCCCTGCCAGATTCGGGCGCTGCGCCCGGCGCTGGCAGGCGGTAGAATAGTCGCTATTGCACACAACAGGAGGTTGGTTCGATGCTGTTTATTATCCCCGTACTTATTTTCGTCGCGCTGGTTATCGTTATGGCTGGCGTCAAAATCGTGCCGCAGGGTTTCCAGTGGACGGTGGAACGCTTTGGCCGCTATACCAAAACTCTTCAACCTGGCCTGAATCTCGTGGTGCCGTTTATGGATCGCGTGGGCCGTAAAATCAATATGATGGAGCAGGTGCTCGATATCCCGTCGCAGGAGGTTATCTCTAAAGATAACGCCAACGTCACTATCGACGCCGTCTGCTTTATTCAGGTGATCGACGCGCCGCGCGCGGCGTATGAGGTGAGCAACCTGGAGCTTGCCATCATCAACCTGACCATGACCAACATCCGTACCGTGCTGGGCTCAATGGAGCTGGACGAAATGCTGTCGCAGCGTGACAGCATCAACACCCGCCTGCTGCACATTGTCGATGAAGCCACCAACCCCTGGGGCATCAAAGTTACGCGTATCGAAATCCGCGATGTGCGCCCGCCCGCCGAGCTTATCGCCTCGATGAACGCCCAGATGAAAGCCGAACGTACCAAGCGCGCCTATATTCTGGAGGCCGAAGGCGTGCGCCAGGCGGAGATCCTCAAAGCCGAGGGCGAAAAACAGTCGCAGATCCTCAAAGCGGAAGGCGATCGCCAGTCGGCGTTCTTGCAGGCGGAAGCCCGTGAGCGTTCGGCCGAGGCGGAAGCGCGCGCCACGAAAATGGTTTCCGAAGCGATCGCCGCGGGCGATATTCAGGCGGTGAATTACTTTGTGGCGCAGAAATATACCGATGCGCTCCAGCAGATTGGCTCTTCCAGCAACAGCAAAGTGGTGATGATGCCGCTCGAGGCCTCAAGCCTGATGGGCTCGATCGCCGGGATCGCCGAACTCATGAAAGAGAGCGGCAACGAGCGTAAACGCCCATGATGACGCTTATCCTCTCTCACCCTCACGTCTTCTGGCTCTGCCTGGGCGGCCTGCTGCTGGCGGCAGAAATGCTCGGCAGCAACGGCTTTCTGCTCTGGAGCGGCGTGGCGGCGGTGGCGACCGGGCTGCTCGCCTGGCTTCTGCCGCTGGGCTGGGAGTGGCAGGGCGTCAGTTTCGCGCTGTTCATGCTTATCGCCGTCTGGCTCTGGTGGCGCTGGCTGTCACGTCGCGCACAGCCGCGGCCTGACAATGCGCTGAACCAGCGCGGCCAGCAGCTGATCGGCCAGCGCTTTACGCTCACGCAGGCGCTGGAGAATGGCCGCGGGCAGATTACCGTTGGCGACAGCGTCTGGCCGGTCGTGGCGAGCAGCGATTTGCCGGCAGGTACGGTCGTGGAAGTGGTCGCGCTCGACGGCATTCGCCTGCGCGTGCAGGCGAGCCGGACGCAATAGCCGATTCTCGCAAGACAGCACTGTTCAATAAAAGCCTGTTCGGGCATGATCCGGACAGGATTTTTTACAAAATATTCACAAGGAAACGACGTTATGACGCTACGACTGACAGGGATCGCCCTCGCGCTGCTGACGCTGCCCACGCTCTGCGCGCAGGCCTCTTCCGATATCGAAGACTGCACCTGGGGCACGCCGGGCTGCGTTCTGCAAGGCGAGCCCTGGCTTAATGTGAATAACGACACCCGCGACAACCTGATTCGCATGATAAGCGAGCAGAAACATTTCGCGCTGCCGGTCTGGCCGCTGCCCGCCGACACGCGCACCACCCGCGATTACCACTTTGGGTATCACGAAGAAGACGTCACGGAAACTGCCACGCCCGGCGCCGCCGCAGGCGATGCGCCGGACCCGCTGGCGACGCTGCTGACCAGCATGCATATCGACCCGGCCGCCGCGACGCTCAGCGACGCCGACCGTGAAAACCGTTTTGTCTCCAATAATTCGCAGAGCGTCATCGCGTTTCTGATCGCGCTGAATAATGAGAAATCGCTGACCGACGCGCAGCGTCAGCATCTGGCGCAGGCGCGTCTGAGTATCTATCAGGCACCTGACAGCACGCCAGAGAGCCTCAACGCGCCGCAGGGATCGGCCGCCGCCGCGTTCGATGAATATCTTGGCGCGGCGAGCGCGTTTTATCAGGGCGACTACCCCGCCGCGACGGAACGCTTTAGCGCGCTTAAAGCCAGCAGCCAGCCGTGGGTGGCGCAGACCGCCGCCTATATGCTGATGCGCGTGGCGCTTAACCAGAGCAGCGCCGCGGCGGTGGACGACGATTACGGCCTGTTTGACACTACTAAAATTGACAAAAACGCCGCGCGCCAGGCGCTCGCCTTTTCCGAGGCGTACCTGAAAGCCTGGCCGGATGGCAACTACGCTGACTCCGCGCGCGGCATGCAGCGACGCATCTACTGGTATCTCCAGGACTGGGACGCGCTGGCCCCGCGCTACGAGCAGGCGCTGAAAGCGGCACCGGACGCCGATGCCCTGCGCGCGCTGCTTTTAGAGAACGACACCAAACTGCAAAGCAAAGACGCCAGCGGCGACACCTGGTTTATCAGCAGCCCGGACGCGCCGCTGCTCACCTTTACCCAGACGCTGCGCTGGCTGCGCGAAAATGAACGTAAAGCCGACAAAAACCCGCACGTGACGCGCCAGATGCTCGACGATTACAAACTCATCTATGAAAAAGCGGGGCTGATGCCGCTGTGGAACTACCTGCAAAACGCGTGGCTCTTCTGGCAGCAGCAGGATTACGCGGCCGTCGTGGCGGCGATTAAGCCTGCCGACAGCGTGCCGCAGAACGATATTCTCGCCTTCAGCGAGCAGGTGCTGTACGGCGACGCGCTGGGCGCGCAAAAGCAGTGGGCCGCCGCGCGCGACCACTGGCAGCGCCTGCTGAAATCCGCCAAACCGGGCGCTGAACAGCAGCTGTTGCAGATGAAACTGGCGGCCGCGCTGGTTGAGAACAACGAAACGGCGGCGATTTTCGCGCCGCAGAGCCTGGTGACGGGCCTGCGCTACCGCTCACTGGTGCTGAAAACCAGAGCGCCGCTGGATCTCCTTAAAGACCAGGCGCTGCACGGCATGAATAACGAAGAGCGCACGATTGCGCTGCACACGCTGCTTACACGCCATCTGACCGAAGGCCGCTACCAGGATTATCTCCAGGATAAAGCGCTCGCAGGCGATCTCAAACCGCTGGATGAGAAGACATACGGTGACGTCAGCCTGACCATTTTCAACTGGAAAGGCGACGATGTGGCGAAAGGCTACGCCTGCAGGCCTCTCGACGAGACCGCGAAAACGCTGGCGGCTCACCCGGACGACAGCCACGCGCTGAACTGTCTCGGCGAGTTTTTCCGCCTGACGGGCGCGCAGGTCAACCCGTGGGGCGACAGCGGCGGCAACAGCACGCTCGATACCGTGACCCGCACCGAACACCCGGTCGGGCTGCCGAACCGTCAGCACTATTACCAGCAGGTCATCGCCAACCCGAAAGCCGAGCCGGAGGATAAAAGCTACGCGCTGTACCGCGCCGTGATGTGCTATGCGCCGTCAGGGTATAACGACTGCGGCGGCGAGGATGTCGATAAAGCGACGCGCAAAGCCTGGTTCGGGCAGCTTAAGAAAAACTGGCCGGGAAGCCCATGGGCGCAGCAGCTCAAATATTACTGGTAAGCCTGCTGCTGGCGACAACGAGCGCGTGGGCGCAGACGACGCGGGCGAATGACGCCGACTACCGGGCCTTCTGGCTCTGGTCCGGCGTCAGGCCGTCTGCGGCGCTACGTCAGGCCGAGGTTATCTATCTGCATCAGGGCGATGTGGTGACGCGCCAGGGCAAGCCCGTGTTTGTGCGCCTCGGCCAGCCGGTCGCCCGTCTGCGAGCCCCTGCCCTCTGGCTTACCGTGCGGCTTGAGCGGCTCGATCTCAGCGATGAGATGCTCGACACGCTGGCCCGCCTGCCCGTGCGCTGGGCGCAGGCGGGAAATCCGGTGACCGGGTTACAGATTGATTTTGACGCAGCGACGCGGCGCATCGGAGATTATGGGCAGTTTTTAACGCGGCTGCGGGCGCGGCTGGATGGCCGTTTCGCGCTCGGCGTGACCGGCCTGCTCGACTGGGCGCAGACCGGCAGCGTCGCGCAGCTTAACGCCCTGCCGGTGGATGAACTGGTGGTACAGACCTATCAGGGGCGACACACGGTGCCGGGCTACGCGCGCTATTTACCCGCCCTGCTCGGCCTACGCATACCGTTTAAAATTGGCATCGCCCAGAATGGCGAGTGGGATAAGGCGCAGGAGAAAACCCTTGCGGCGTCGCCCTGGTATCGCGGCGCGGTGGTTTTTGTGATGAACGGCGAGCGCTGATCTTACGCGTCAGCGCGTCGGTGGCAGCAGCCGGAAAGGTTATCGATAATCGGGCAGTCGGCGCTGTCATCCCCTGGACACGCGGCCGCGAGATCCAGCAACTGCTGGCGCATCGCCCGCAGACTTTCGATATGGCTTTCAATTTCCGCCACCTTTTGCAGCGTGCGCGCTTTAACGTCCGCGCTGTGCCGGCCCGGATCGTTAAACAGATGCACCAGCTCGCGACACTCTTCCAGGTTAAACCCCACCAACCGCGCCTGGCGCAGCAGCGTCAGTTCATCGATATGCCGCTGCGAATAGGTGCGGTAGCCGTTATCGCCGCGCAGCGGCGGCGTCACCAGCCCTTTCTCTTCGTAAAAACGAATCGCTTTGCTGGTAAGCCCGGTTTTTTTCGCCACATCGCTGATATTCACGTTTCCCCCTTCAGGCGTTTGCATGACGTCGTGCCGTAAAGCCCGGTGGTACTCCACCAGATTACGCGCTACATCGCCATAAATGCAATTTGCCGCGGTAATCCCGGCAATTCGCTAAGGGATTATAACGCACGACGTCCCGTAAAGGCTGGCCGAAAGCATCACAGCCGAGGTTAATGCTTCCGAATCACTTTTGTGCCGAGAAACCAGCCAGCGAAGGCACCGATCGCAGCCAGTAACGGGGTTCCTGTCAGGAAAATCAGAAAGTTTTGCGACATTTGATCTTCACCCTGTATCGGCCCCACCACTACGCGACACACCACCGGCAAGATCAGCAGCATCAGCGCTGCGCCGCATACCGCCCCGCTCGCAGCAAAAAGCGATAATTTCAGAAATTTCATAACATTTTCCAGAAACTGGTTTCGCGCATGTACAAGAAGTTATCAGCGAACCACGCTAACAGAAACGCCCTGCGCTTTCGCTCTTTTCTTCACTCCATACCGGACACATTGCCCACCTTTCGGGCGCTATCTGGACACTTTTATACACGCGTCTTTCCGTCCGTGTTTTAAAAACTTGACCTTCCCCTTGATGGAAGGTTTACGCTTAACCACAGTCGAAAGCATTTTGTTTTCCGGTCAACCCGAGGCTGACCACTTACTGAGGAGACAATGTATGTCAAACACCATAGAACTGGCCCTGGACGGGCTTTCCTGCGGACACTGCGTAAAACGGGTGAAAGAGAGCCTGGAGCAGCGCCCGGACGTTGAACGCGCGGATGTCACGATTGAACATGCCAGCGTCACCACCACCGCGCCTGCGGACGCCCTGATTGAGACGGTGAAACAGGCCGGTTACGACGCGACGCTCGCACACCCAAAGGCTAACCCGCTGACAGAGTCATCAACCCCGTCGGAAGCACTGACAGCGGCGCAACCTGAGCTTCCGGCAGCGGATATCGCCGACGATGACGACGGCCGACAGCTGCTTATCAACGGCATGAGCTGCGCCAGTTGCGTGAGCCGCGTTCAGAACGCCCTGCAAGGGGTGGCGGGCGTCACGCAGGCACGGGTCAACCTGGCGGAGCGCACGGCGCTGGTGATGGGCCATGCCTCCGCCGCTGAATTAATCGCGGCGGTAGAAAAAGCGGGCTACGGCGCAGAGGCTATCGATGACGACGCCGAACGCCGCGAGCGCCAGCAGCAGACCGCGCAGGCGGCCATGAAACGCTTTCGCTGGCAGGCGGCGCTCGCGCTCGCCGTCGGCATTCCGGTGATGATCTGGGGCATGTTCGGCGACAATATGATGGTCACCGACGCCAACCGTTCGCTCTGGCTGATCATTGGGTTTATCACGCTCGGCGTGATGATTTTCGCGGGCGGTCATTTCTATACCAGCGCCTGGAAAAGCCTGCGCAACCGCAGCGCGACGATGGATACGCTGGTGGCGCTCGGCACCGGCGCGGCCTGGCTCTACTCCATGAGCGTCAACCTCTGGCCGCAACATTTTCCGATGGAAGCGCGTCACCTTTATTACGAAGCCAGCGCCATGATTATTGGTCTGATTAACCTCGGCCATATGCTGGAGGCGCGCGCCCGCCAGCGCTCATCGAAGGCGCTGGAGCGCCTGCTGGATCTCACGCCGCCGGTTGCGCGCGTCGTCACGCCGCAAGGCGAGAAAAGCGTGCCGCTGGCGGAAGTGACGCCGGGCATGACGCTGCGCCTCACCACCGGCGATCGCGTCCCGGTGGATGGCGACATTACCGACGGCGAAGGCTGGTTTGACGAAGCGATGCTGACCGGCGAACCTGTGCCGCAGCAAAAAGCGGCGGGTGACGCCATTCACGCGGGCACCGTCGTGCAGGATGGCAGCGTGCTGTTTCGCGCCGCCGCGGTGGGCAACCACACCACGCTGTCGCGCATTATCCGCATGGTGCGCCAGGCGCAGAGCAGCAAGCCGGAAATCGGCAAGCTGGCCGACCGTATCTCCGCCGTGTTCGTTCCGGTCGTGGTGCTGATTGCGCTGTTCAGCGGCGCGGTCTGGTATTTCGCTGGCCCGGCTCCGCAGATCGTCTATACGCTGGTGATTGTCACCACGGTGCTGATTATCGCCTGCCCCTGCGCGCTGGGCCTTGCCACGCCGATGTCGATTATCTCAGGCGTCGGGCGCGCGGCGGAGTTCGGCGTGCTGGTGCGTGACGCCGACGCGCTGCAACGCGCAAGCGACGTCGACACGCTGGTGTTCGACAAAACCGGCACGTTAACCGACGGCAAACCGCAGGTGGCGGCCATCTCCACCACGGGCGACATCACCGAAGCGGACGCGCTGCGCCTCGCCGCCGCGCTGGAGCAAGGCTCCAGCCACCCGCTGGCGCGCGCCATTATCGAACGCGCCAGCGGCGCAGAACTTCCCGCCGTCAATGGTTTTCGCACGCTGCGCGGTCTTGGCGTTAGCGGTGAGGCGCAGGGCAAAACGCTGCTGCTCGGTAATCAGGCGTTGCTGGAGGAAAACGGTATCACGACCGACGCGCTGCGCGATGAGGCGCAGCGTCAGGCAAGCCTCGGTGCCACGCCGGTGCTGCTGGCGGTGAACGGTACGCTGGCGGCGCTCTTCGCCATTCGGGACCCGCTGCGTGAAGACAGCGCCGATGCCCTGGCGCGCCTGCACCGCGAGGGCTACCGGCTGGTGATGCTGACCGGCGACAATGCCGTCACCGCGAACGCCATCGCCCGCGAGGCAGGCATTGATGAGGTAATTGCAGGCGTGCTGCCGGATGGCAAAGCGCAGGCCATTCAGAAGCTTCAGCAGGCGGGCCGCAAAGTGGCGATGATTGGCGACGGCATTAACGACGCCCCGGCGCTGGCTCAGGCGGAAGTGGGGATCGCGATGGGCGGCGGCAGCGATGTGGCCATTGAAACCGCCGCGATTACGCTGATGCGCCACAGCCTGACCGGGGTCGCCGACGCGATGGCGATTTCTAAAGCGACGCTTGGCAATATGAAACAGAACCTGCTCGGCGCTTTTATCTATAACGCGCTCGGCATTCCCGTCGCGGCAGGCGTGCTGTGGCCGCTGACCGGCACCCTGCTGAACCCGGTGGTCGCAGGCGCAGCGATGGCGCTTTCCTCCATTACCGTCGTCAGTAACGCCAACCGGCTGCTGCGATTTAACCCGAAAAAATAAGCCTTAAGCCCGCTCCGGCGGGCTTTTTTATCGCCGTAATACGGCGGTGCAGATTCGGAAAACGGCGCTGGTCGTCATCGTGTATAGCGTTTAAAATGAACGAATCGAACGATTCATACGAAAGGGCTGATGATGCAAACGCTTACCGCGAACGAAGCGAAAACCCAGTTTGGCAATTTATTGCTGATGGCGCAGCGTGAACCTGTCCAGATCAACCGCAACGGCAAACCCGTCGCGGTGGTGATTTCTGCGCAGGAGTACGCAGAAATTGACGCGCTTAAACGCCAGTTGTTGCAGGCGAAACTGGAACGTGCGAAACAGGATATCGACCACGGCAGACTGGCCGACGGCGCTGATTATTTTCGACAACTCATGGACGAATAAAGGACCACGCTTGCCTGCCGGTGAACTCTCCGTCCGAACGGCTTGACCCCGCCTCTTGTTTGCACCCGTCCCGCCTGCGCGTTAGCATGGCTTTTTACGTCAGTGGAAGTGGTTATGGGCCTGTTATGTCGTCTGCGCACCTGGTTTGACACGCTGCGCCCCGGTTATCCGTGGCCGGCGGTCGATATTACGCTGCCCGGCGGGCGCTATCTGCACCTGGTCGGCAGCATTCATATGGGCACTGCGGATATGGCGCCGCTCCCCGCGCGTCTGGTGGATAAACTGCGGCGCGCCGACGCGCTGATTGTCGAAGCCGATATCCGTGGCAATGACTCGCCCTTCGGCGATCCGCCGCCCTGCCCGCCGCTCGGCGAGCGTCTCGACGAGGCGCTGTTCCTCCAGCTTGAGAAACTCATCGACGATCTGGCGCTGCCGCTCTCCCGGCTCGATACGCTGCCGCTCTGGCAGGTGGCGCTGATTTTACAGGCGCACCAGGCGCAGCGCCTCGGCCTGCGGCCCGATTTTGGCATCGATTATCAGCTCTTAAACGCGGCGCAGACGCACCAGGTGAAAGTAAACGAACTGGAGGGCGCGCAGAGCCAGGTGGAGCTTTTGCGTCGTCTGCCGCAGGACGGTCTGGCGCTGCTTGAAGATACGTTAATCCACTGGCACACCAACGCGCGCCTGTTGCAGATTATGATCGGCTGGTGGATGGCGCGTCCGCCCGAGGCTGCGGGGAGCGTCACGCTGCCGAACACCTTCAGCGCCGAGCTTGGCGATATGCTGATGCAGCAGCGTAACCGGCAGTGGCACCACTACCTGCTCTCGCTACCGCCGGGGCGCTATGTGGTGGCGGTCGGCGCGCTGCATCTCTACGGCGAAGATAACCTGCCGGCAATGTTTCGCGCCTCATAAAAAGAAGGCCAGTATCGCTACTGGCCCGTCAAAGAGGAACTTTCGTTATTATCGTTATGCCGTGCGCCTTAGCGAACGGTTGCGGCGATTGTCGCGCAAACCATCCACGCTGCCAATATAATCCAGCAAGCTGATACAATTTTTTCGCCCCTGTCTGGCGCTATGCTGCGCCGACAGGCTACAGAAATGGGAAAGGAAACATGACGCCCGCAGTTAATCTACTCGAAAAAAATAAGATAGCTTTTACGCTGCACGCCTATGAGCACGACCCGAATGAAACCAACTTCGGCGATGAAGTGGTGCGCAAGCTCGGGCTTAATGCAGAGCAGGTCTATAAAACGCTGCTGGTGGCGGTCAATGGCGATATGAAACAGCTGGCAGTCGCCGTTACGCCGGTCGCCACCCAGCTGGATTTGAAAAAGGTCGCGAAGGCGCTCGGTGCCAAGAAAGTGGAAATGGCGGACCCGATGATAGCGCAGCGCACCACCGGGTATCTGGTAGGCGGCATCAGCCCGCTCGGGCAGAAAAAGCGCCTGCCGACGCTGATTGACGCGCCCGCCCGCGACTTCCCGACCATTTATATCTCCGGCGGCAAGCGCGGGCTGGATATCGAACTGGCGGCGGCGGATTTGGCGAAACTGCTGAATGCGCAGTTCGCCGATATCGCCCGCCGCGACTGAGTTACTGCCAGCTCACCTCGCCTTTCGGCTCAAAGGCGTTTACATCCAGCGGCGAGCTCTGCTGGATGTACTGCTTCAGCACTTCAGCATCCACAAAACCGGTATTCACGTAACCCGGCTTTTTATCAATGGCCGGATAACCGTCGCCGCCGGTCGCGTTAAAGCTGAGCGTCGCCATGCGGTAAGTTTTCGCCGGATCGACCGGTTCGCCTTTAATTTTAACGTCATTCAGCGTGCCGCCAGAGGCTGTAAAACTGACATTCGCGAATTGCGGATACGCGCCGGAATCCGGTTTTTTCTGCGCGACAGCAGTCAGGTACTCCAGCACCTCTTTGCCCGTCATATCGACATACACCAGCGTATTGCCGAACGGCTGGACCTTGAGCACGTCTTTATAGGTGATGTCGCCGCCTTCAATGGAATCACGAATGCCGCCGCCGCTCATCACCGCGAAATCCGCGCCGGTGCGCGCTATCTGGGCGTTAAGAATTAAGTGACCCATGCTGGTCTGCACAAAACGCACTTTGCTGCGATCGCCCTCAAGCCGCCCGTTGACGCTGCCGATTTTGACCATCAGCTGCGCCTGGCCCTTTTTCTGGAACGGCGTCAGCAGCGAGAGCATCTGCGGGTTCTCCGGGATCTGCGGCGTGTAGAGCACGCGCTCCGTCTGGCCATTATCCCAGGTCACTTTTTTCTTCAGGTTGATGGGGATGAGCTGATAGCGCACTAGCTTCATTTCGCCATTACGGAACTGGAAATCGGCGCGGCCGACATATTTGCCCCACTCATGCGCCTGCACAATCCAGGTGCCGTTCTGCCGATCCGGCGCGCACGGCGTGCCCGGCACGTAATCCACCTGTTTTTTATTCTCCGAGGCCATACAGACCGGATCCTGCGAGTGTCCACCCACAATCATCGTCAGCGCGCCTGCCGGCAGCGCGCGCGCCAGCTCGACATCTCCCGGCGCGTTAGAGCCGTGGTCGCCGTTATCGTAATGGCCCATATGGGTCGCGGCGATGATGACGTCCGGTTTTTCATTCTGCTGCAACTCCTGAATCACCAGCTTCGCTTCGTCGGCAGGCTTGCGGAATTCGATATCGGTGAAATATTCCGGGTTGCCGATTTTGGCGGTGTCATCGGTGGTCAGGCCAATCACCGCGATTTTAATCCCCTGCGGTTTGAAAATCGCCCAGGGTTTAAAGAGGCGCTCATTGGTGCTTTTCTGGTAGATGTTGGCGGATAGCAGCGGGAATTTGGCCCACTTTTCCTGCTGGCGCAGCACGCTCAGCGGGTTGTCGAACTCATGGTTGCCAACGGCCATCGCGTCATAACCAATCAGATTCATGCCGCGAAAATCGGGCTCGGCGTCCTGTAAGTCAGATTCCGGCACACCGGTGTTGATATCGCCGCCGGAGAGCAACAGCACGCTGCCGCCCTGGGCAGTGACTTCACGCCGTACGCTGTCCACCAGCGTCTTCTGCGCCGCCAGGCCATATTCGCCATATTCGTTGCGCCAGAAATGACCGTGATGATCGTTGGTGTGCAAAATGGTGATGTTATACGTTTTATCCTGCTCCCAGGCGGATGCGCCGCCGCTCAGCAGGCTAAGCCCCGCCAGCAGCGCGACAGCTAACCCTTTTCTGGCTAACCCCATGACAACTCTCCCTATCCTTAACGTGAATGCTGAAATTACAGCGCCTGCCGAACATACTCAACTTTGTTTTCAGATTTGCGACTTTCCTCAAAACCACGGCGTAACGGCAAGCAAGGTTTATGCCTTGTTACAAAAGCGACGATTTAATGCGTCACAAGCAAAAAAAGGTGTCTGCACGGCAAATTTACTGAATTGCTATCATCTTACGTTCATCTTCTCGTCAAAAAATCGCCATTTTTCAACTCACCGTTGCTGTTTGAGCGCTGTTTACTTTTTTCCCGCGTAAAACACGCACTTTCCTCAGTGAAAGCACAAAATGGCCCGACCTGTTACCCGCACAACATCAAGGTTTGCTTCTGATAATATGTATTTCTGCGCCCGGTTCGCATTTTTTGCGCTTAATGAGGGATTTCAGAAAGTTTTCACTAATAAACTGCCCCGCGCTGCCGAAAATTGTCATAAACTGTTACGAGTTGCACGCAAAACATCCGGTGTATCACATTCAACGAAAGGAGACGGAATGCATCACGCCACACCGCTTATCACCACACTTGTCGGTGGCCTTGTTCTGGCCTTTATTCTCGGTATGCTCGCCAACCGGCTGCGCATCTCACCCCTGGTGGGATACCTGCTCGCAGGCGTGGTGGCCGGGCCGTTTACGCCCGGTTTTGTCGCGGATACTAAGCTTGCGCCGGAGCTGGCGGAGCTTGGCGTGATCCTGCTGATGTTTGGCGTGGGTCTGCATTTCTCGTTAAAGGATCTGATGGCGGTAAAGTCTATCGCCATTCCCGGCGCCATTTTGCAGATAGCCGTGGCGACGCTGCTGGGCGTCGGGCTCTCCACCTTCCTCGGCTGGTCGCTTATGACCGGCATCGTGTTCGGCCTGTGTCTCTCTACCGCCAGTACCGTGGTGCTGCTGCGCGCGCTTGAAGAGCGGCAGTTGATTGAGAGCCAGCGCGGACAGATAGCCATCGGCTGGCTTATCGTTGAAGACCTGGTCATGGTGCTGACGCTGGTGCTGCTGCCCGCCGTCGCCGGGATGCTGGAGAAAGGTAATCTTGGTCTTGCGACCCTGAGCCTCGATATGGGCATTACCCTTGGCAAAGTCATTGCGTTTATCGCGCTGATGATGCTGGTGGGTCGCCGTCTGGTGCCGTGGATCCTGGCGCGCAGCGCCGCCACCGGCTCGCGGGAGCTGTTTACGCTCGCGGTGCTGGCGCTGGCGCTTGGCATTGCCTTCGGCGCGGTCGAGCTGTTTGACGTCTCGTTCGCGCTGGGCGCGTTCTTCGCAGGGATGGTGCTGAACGAATCGGAACTGAGCCACCGCGCCGCGCACGATACGCTGCCGCTGCGCGATGCGTTCGCGGTGCTGTTTTTCGTCTCGGTGGGCATGCTGTTCGACCCGATGATTCTCGTTCAGCAGCCGCTGGCGGTCGTTGGCACGCTGCTGATTATCCTGTTCGGCAAGTCGATCGCCGCGTTTGCGCTGGTGAAACTGTTCGGCCACTCGCGCCGCACCGCGCTGACGATTGCGGTGAGCCTCGCGCAGATCGGTGAATTCGCGTTTATCCTGGCCGGGCTTGGCATGGCGCTGGATCTGCTGCCGCAGGATGGGCAGAACCTGGTGCTGGCGGGCGCGATCCTTTCCATTATGCTTAACCCGGTGCTGTTTGTGCTGCTGGAGCGTTTCCTGTCGCGTCACGACGAGCTGGAAGAACAGACGCTGGAAGAGGCGATGGAAGAAGAGCAGCAAAACCCGGTGGATATCTGCAATCACGCGCTGCTGGTGGGCTATGGCCGCGTTGGCAGCCTGCTTGGCGAGAAGCTTATCGCCGAGGGCATTCCGCTGGTGGTGGTGGAAACGTCCCGAACCCGCGTCGAGGCGCTTCGAGAGCGCGGCGTTCGCGCGGTGCTTGGCAATGCCGCGAATGAGCAGACGATGACGCTGGCGCATCTCGACTGCGCGCGCTGGCTGCTGTTGACCATCCCGAACGGTTATGAGGCCGGTGAAATCGTCGCCGCCGCGCGTGAGAAGCGCCCGGATATCGAAATCATCGCCCGCGCGCATTATGACGACGAGGTGGATTACATTACCGAGCGCGGCGCGAATGAAGTGGTGATGGGCGAGCGGGAAATCGCGAGCACGATGCTGCGTATGCTCGATAAACCCGAGCAGGCGCAGGAGATTTTGAGCCACAGTTGATGGGGAATGGTGTGCGTGACGGTGAAAAAGGTGGGTGCGGCTTTGCCTTACCCACCCTACAAAAAACCAGGCCTTTTAAACGTAGGGTGGGTAAGCGTGAGCGCTCCCGCCGGCACGTTTCTCTATCCGTGCTCTCAGGAAAAGGCCCGGGTAAGGGAAGCCTGTAAGGCAGGTGTAAACGTTCCATTCGCCATGATGTCCGCTTTATATGAGCGCTTCCCTCACGCGAACGTGCAAAGGGGGCTCGCCGCCGCCCCCTTTGCAATCCCGGCTCCCGGCGGAAAACCACCGCCACCAGCGCCGCGTGGTTTGTAGGGCGGGTAAGCGTTAGCGCACCCGCCATAACGTGAAAGGTTAACGCTCCCAGTATGCCTCTTCGAGACTGTCTTCGCGCTCCGGCAGGCCGCGCGTCAGACGCGGCGAATGCTGGTTCAGCACCTGATAACTCACGCGGTTTGCGTATTTACACACCTGCGCCAGCGACGAATAGGTCAGCCAGGCGTATTTATGCTTGCTGGAGTTCGGCACGTTGGTACGGTGATAATTATTGGCGGTAATATCATGCAGCAGCGCCGCCAGCGCGCCGTCGCCGGCACCGTTGGTGTTCATGATCTTCTCCGGCCCGCCCATATACGGGGCGATATGGGAGAAAATACGCAGCGGCTTTTCACAATCTTTAAAGCGCATCGCGCGGCTGAATTCATACTGGTTGAACTCCGCAATCGCGCCCGGCAGCAGCGGATGCTGAGTTTTGCGCTTGCCTTCTTCTTCGGTAAAGCCCGCCATATAAAGCCCGACCGGCCCGGCGGTGCAAAGCACCAGATCCACCCAGTCGAGTGCCTTATCAGACGCCAGCAGCGGATCGCTTTCGCCCGTCAGCGCCTCGCCCTCTTCTTCATTCATCGCCAGAATCGACACGTGCTCTTTCAGGAAATCGCGCCACCACTGCGGGTTATCGGCAATCACATATTTGGTGCCGAGCGTCAGCACCACCGGCACGTTATGCTTTTTGGCGTAACGAATGGCGGTCATGGTGGCCTCCGGCATCGGCTCGCCGGGCTTGCAGCGCACCAGATACGAAGTCAGCACCAGCGCCGACGCGCCAGCAATCACCTCTTCCGGGATGCTCTCCGGGCGCAGCTGGTTCATCTGGCCGGGGCTAATGGCGAAGGTGCGCTCGCCCTGCTCGCTTATCAGCGTGAAGCAGCGGCCAATCGCGCCGTCAACGCCCTGGAGATAGTTCAGATCGGTCCTGCTTGAGGTGTTACAGAGATAACGGTAAGCGTAGCTGCCAATCTGCACGTTGTTACACATGACGCCCAGCAGCACCGAGCGGTCGTCGGCCAGCACAGAGTAGTTGTGCATCGTGTTGCCAATGGTGCCGCCGGCAAACTGATGGGTGATGAGATTTTCACGCACCAGCTCCTGATAGAGCGCTTCGGCGACATCGTCTTCAATCACCAGCGAATGGCCGAGGCTCAGCCCGTAGCGTTCGATAAACGCGTCATCCACGCGGGCTTCGATATCCACCAGCGTCTGGTCGATACCCACCACCCAGGAGGCGCTGACGTCGGATTCAGGTTGAATTTGTTGCAGGAGCGGATCGCGGTCGCTGACGGGGAAATAGTGTTTGGACTTACGTTTGCCGGGAAATTTCATGGTATTGCGTGCGGGTAGCTAATCAGGCGGGGAATGGTAGCACACTCCCCGCCCCGCGCGCGATTAACGGTAACGGTCGACCAGTTCCTTCATCATCGCGATATGCGCCGGGTCATCATTAAGTGCCGGAATGTATTCAAACTTCTCACCGCCCGCCTCGATGAAAATCTCGCGGTTCTGCTCCGCAATCTCTTCCAGCGTCTCCAGACAATCCGAGGAGAAGCCCGGACACATCACCTGAATATGCTTCACGCCTTTCTCGCCCAGCATTTTCATGGTTTCGTCGGTATACGGCGTCAGCCACGGCTCGCGGCCAAAGCGCGACTGAAAGGTCATCATCACTTTTTCCGGCGCAATGCCAAGCGCCGACACCAGCTCACGCGTGGTGTCGCGGCAGCGCTGCGGGTAATCGTCGCCTTCATCGGCGTAACGCTGCGGAATGCCATGGTATGAGAGCAGCAGCAGATCCGGCTCGCCATGTTTTTCAAACGAGCGCTGTACAGACTGCGCCAGCGCGCTGATGTAAGCCGGTTCGCAGGCGTAATCGCGAATAAGCGTCATGGACGGCAGCTTACGATACCGGGTGGTAATGCGCGCCAGCTCATCCCATACCGCCGCCACGGTGGAGCAGGAGTATTGCGGATAGAGCGCGAGCACAATGATGTGATCGACATGCTGGTCAAGGAGCTTCTGCACGGCGCTGTCGAGCGACGGCTGGCCGTAGCTCATGCCAAGCGCCACCGGCACATCGCCCAGCGCCGCGCTCAGCGCTTTCTCCTGGCGACGGCTGTAAACCATCAGCGGCGAACCCTCTTCCATCCAGACGGATTTGTAGAGTTTCGCCACGCGCGGCGAACGCAGCGGCAGAATGACGCCGCGCAGCAGCGGCCACCAGATAACGCGCGGCACATCCACGACGCGCCGGTCGCTCAAAAACTGTTTTAAATAACGCTTAACGGCAGCGGAAGTTGGCGCCTGCGGGGTGCCGAGATTGACTAATAAAACGCCGCTTTTTACTGACTGCATCACGGTTCCTCATTGATATCCGGCGCGGACGGCGCGCCTGAAGAAATCAGCCGCACCGCTGCGAATGAAAATCATTGTAACGTAAAAGTTATTCACCGGAACCGATAACAGCAAAAGGCGTTAGTGACGATTTTCCGCCAGACGCCAGAGCGCCGCCACGTTGCGGGCGGTGACGCGCAGATTACGTTCGGCGTCCTCCAGCGCCTCCTGAAGCGTGACGATGCGATCAATCACCGAAAACGCGGCGTCGATGCCGTGCTCATGCACTATCTGATAATCGGGCGTCAGGCTGCCCGCAATCGCCACCACCGGGCGCTGAAACTGCTTCGCCACACGCGCCACGCCGATTGGCGTTTTGCCGTGGATGCTCTGGCTGTCGAGCCGCCCTTCGCCGGTAATCACCAGATCCGCGTCGCGCACCGCCTGCGCAAGCCCTAAGGATTCAATAACAATCTCAATGCCGGGACGCAGTTCGGCGTTGAGCATGCCGAGCAGCGCGGCGCCCATGCCGCCCGCCGCCCCCGCGCCCGGCGCGCTGATAATCGTTTTGCCCGTCACTGCTTCGAGCTGTTCGCCGAAGCATCTGAGCGCGGCGTCCAGCTCTGTCACCATGGCAGGCGTCGCCCCTTTCTGCGGCCCAAATACCGCCGACGCGCCCTTCTCACCGCAGAGCGGATTATCGACGTCGCAGGCGACAGTCACGCTGACCTGCGCGAGGCGCGGGTCGAGTGCCGAGAGGTCAAGCCGTTCCAGCCCGGCCAGCGCCGCGCCGCCGGGTGCCAGTTCATGCCCTTCACCGTCGAGAAACCGCGCGCCCAGCGCCTGCATCATGCCCGCGCCGCCGTCATTGGTGGCGCTGCCGCCGATGCCGATGATAATCGCCTTCACGCCCCGCTCCAGCGCCGCGAGGATAAGCTCGCCGGTGCCGTAACTCGTGGTGATGCGCGGATCGCGCTGCGCGGCTGGCACCAGATGCAGGCCGGACGCCGCCGCCATTTCCACGACCGCCGTTTCGCCGTCGCCCAGCAGGCCGAAGAAGCCGTCGACTTTATTGCCAAGCGGCGCGGTCACCGGCGTGGTAATGATCTGTCCACCGGTCGCAGCGACCATCGCCTCGACGGTGCCTTCGCCGCCGTCCGCCATCGGCACGCAGACGTAGTGCGCCTGCGGGTAGATCTCACGAAAACCCGCTTCGATAGCCTTCGCAACGTCCATTGCGCTCAGGCTTTCCTTAAATGAATCCGGTGCGATAACGATTTTTTTCAGGGTTGTCATGGTTTATTCCTTAAGCAGCAACACCCAGTACGCCGAACATCAGCGCTGAAATGGTGGCAATGGTAAAGCCCACCAGCGTTTCATACGGTAAGAGTTTAAGTCGTTCATGCACGGTCATCCCGACGCTGCCGCCGGTCGCGTGGAAAAAGCTGCCGTGCGGCAGATGATCGAGCACCGTCGCGCCCGCATGGATCATCGCCGCCCCGGCAATGCCGCTGACGCCAAGCTCCAGCAGCGTATGGCTGAAGACGGCGGACGCCACGGCGGTGCCTGCGGTGGTGGAGGCCGTCGCCATCGACATCAGCGTGCCGGAGAGCGGTGCCAGCAGCCACGCGGGCAGCCCGGTGTGGGTCAGCGTGTCGATAAGCACATCTTTCAGCCCCGAGTTGGCGATAATGCCCGCCAGCGCCCCGGTGCCGAGCAGCATAATGGCGACTGGTGCCATACGGCTTAACCCTGAGACCATAAATGTATTGCACTGGCGCAGCCGCCCCATCAGCAGCGCGCCCGCAAGCCCGCCTGCCGGAAGCGCGATTAACGGGTCAACGGCGATGCCAGCAATCGGGCGCAAAGATAACAACAGAATCGCCACCAGCGGCGCGCTGATGGCCGCGGCGAAACCCGGACGCGGGCCGGTATCCTGTACCGGCAGCTCCTGTGCCGTGACCCGGCTGCCTTTGTTACTCAAGCGGTTCGCCAGAAAACAGGCCATCGCGAGGCCAAACAGCCCCGGAATGACGCCCGCCAGCATTACAGAGGTGAGCGGGACATGGAAGTTATCCGCCGCGGCGATGGTATTCGGGTTTGGCGACATCACATTGCCCGCTTTGCCGCCACCAATCATGGCAAGCAGGATAGCGATACGCGAGATGCCCGCGCGCTGGGCGATAGAGAGCGCGATGGGCGCGACGGTGATCACCGCCACATCAATAAACACGCCGACCGCCGTCAGGATAAGCGTCGCGATGGCGAGCGCCAGCAGGCTGCGCTTCTCGCCCACCTTGCGCACAATGGTCTCCGCGATGGTGTGCGCCGCGCCGGATTCAATCAGCACGCCTGCCAGCACGCCCGCCGCCAGAATGCGCATCACCGCGTTGGTGATGCCCTGCGCGCCTTCAATCATCAGGCTAACCGTATGGACGAGATCCGCGCCGCCAACGAGACCGCCCGCCAGCGCGCCCGCCAGCATGCCGTATGCAGGCGGTACTTTACGCAGAATTAACACGATCGCGACGACCAACGCCGTCAGCGCGCCGAGAGTGGATACCGTTGTCATTATTGTTTTCTCTTTGAGGTAAGGGTCAGGACAACATAGCGTCGCGCCGCGGGGAAAGCCTGAGCGAAACCCACAAAGAAAGCGCGCTGCCGTCCGCCAGTGTTTGTGGGTTTCTACAACTCACGCCTGTGTCAGCATCCCGACATAAAGCTGGAGGCAGTCAGATAACTGGTTGATTTTAAGGCCGGTGATGGCCTCGATACGCTGTAGCCGATAGCGTAGCGTGTTGACGTGGATATGCAGCGCGTTCGCCGTCTGCGCCTGCTCACAGTTTCGGGAAAAATAGTGGCGCAGCGTCTGGCGCAGCACGCCTTTATCATCGTGCTCTGCCAGCCTGCGCCAGGGCGCGCCCAGCTCGTCGGTGCGCCAGTCGTCGCCGAGATCGCAAAGCAACGCCGCCAGCGGGTTTTCATCATAAACCAGCGTTTTATGGCGAAGCTTAAGACGGCGCGCCATCGACTGCGTGGCCCGCGCCGCGCGCAGCGAACGGGACGGCCCCGCGTCGCCGGGGTAAAAGCCGCCCAGAATCAACCGCACGTTAAAACGCCCCTGCCAGAGCGCGTGCAGCCGCTGCGCCTGCTGGCGTTCCTGCTGCTGGCTCCACTGGCCGTTTTCCATGCTCGCCGGGCGCAGCATGACCATTTCGCTAAAACCGGTCATCGCGAACAGCGCATCACGCGCCTCGCGCTCAAGCTCCGCGAGCAGCTCGCGCATCTGTTGCGGGTTGCCGTCGCGCAGTTCGATTATCCAGGCGATGCGCGGCACGGAGAGCGCGACGCCAAGCCAGGCTGCCATCGATTCGCGCGCCTCTGTGTCGCCGCCGCCCGCAAGCAGCTGTAGCGTGAGTTCTTCGCGATAGCGTTTTTCCCACTGATTCTGCTCCAGCAGCGCCGCCTGTTCGACCATCAGCTCGGCCGCCATTTTCACCAGTTCGCCGCAGGCGCGCACCTGCGATGGCTCGCCGGAAATGCCAATAACGCCAATCTGGCGCTGGCGAAAACAGAACGGCAGATTGATGCCCGGACGCACGCCCTTCAGATGACGCGCGGTGGCCGCGTCTATCTCCACGACGCGGCTCTCGGCGAGCGCCAGCAGCGCCCCTTCGTGACGCTCCATCAGGCGCTGCGGATCGCCGGAGGCGATGATGACGCCGTGGCTGTCCATGACGTTAACCGGGTAATCGATGATGCTCATGGCGCGCCGGACAATCAGCCGGGCGGTGGACTCATCCAGGAGCGGAGTCTGTCTGAACATGCGGGTTTCCTGTGTGTTGAACCGCAGACGTTATACGCCGTCAGGCAGGAAAATTTAAGGCGCAGGCGGCAAGGATGTGAGGCACAGATAGCAAAACGCCGGGCTGTGCCCGGCGTTGGTCATGCCGCGTCGGCTTAGCCGAGGATTTTTTCCAGTTCGGCGCGCACGTCGCCAACGGCTTTGGTGCCGTCGACTTTGGCGTAACGGGTGTTGCCCGCTTCCGCTTCTTTGCGGTAGTAGCCGATCAGCGGCTCGGTCATCTCATGGTATTCCACCAGACGCTTACGCACGGTTTCTTCCTGATCGTCTTTACGGGTGGTCAGCTCTTCGCCGGTCACGTCGTCTTTGCCTTCCACTTTCGGCGGATTGAATTTGATGTGGTAAACGCGACCAGACGGCGCGTGAACGCGGCGGCCAACGATACGATCGACAATCAGCTCATCCGGTACGTCGAATTCCAGCACGTAGTCAACGTTGATGCCCGCTTCCTTCATGGCATCCGCCTGAGGAATGGTGCGCGGGAAACCGTCCAGCAGGAAACCGTTGCGGCAATCTTCCTGGGCGATACGCTCTTTGACCAGCGCAATCACCAGCTCGTCGGTAACCAGCTTGCCGGCGTCCATGATGTCTTTAGCCTGTTTACCCAGCTCAGAGCCAGATTTCACTGCGGCGCGCAGCATATCACCGGTGGAGATTTGCGGAATGCCGTATTTCTCCATGATGAATTGTGCCTGAGTCCCCTTTCCTGCGCCCGGAGCGCCGAGCAGAATAATACGCATTGCGTAATTCTCCATACGTTTGCATTTTCACTACGTGATTGAAGCGAAAACCATACCATTAAAGGCGCTATGCCGACAACAAACGCGGCGGAGGGTGAATGGTTTCACCGGGGCATGGCGTGCAGAAAATAGCGTATGCGGTGTAAAAAAGGCGGGCACGCAAGCGTGTCCGCCTTTTTGTGGGTGATGGGATGAGGAGACGTTTTACGACGGCGGGTGCGCGTTGCTTACCCGCCCTACGAAACTGTCTGCTCCGCGTTGCGATGGCGGGTGCGCGTTACTTACCCGCCCTACAATGCTGCCTGCTCCGCGTTACGATGGCGGGTGCGCGTTGCTTACCCGCCCTACGTTAATACAATGCCCTGGTTGTAGGGTGGGTAAGCGTCAGCGCACCCACCTTTCCAGCCTCCATCCCGACAGCTATCAGGAGACCAGCAGCTGGTTCATGCGGCGGATAAACTGGTTAGGATCTTCCAGCGTACCGCGCTCGGCGAACAGCGCCTGATCGAGCAGCAGCTCCACCCATTCTTTAAACTGCGCCTCGTCCTGAGTATCGGCGGTGCGTTTCACCAGCTGATGATCCGGGTTCAGCTCAAAAATGTATTTCACTTCCGGCACCGCCTGGCCCGCCGCGGCGAAAAGTTTCGCCATTTGCGTGCTCATCTCGTCGTTGTCGGTGGTGACAATCGCCGGCGTGTCGGTCAGACGGTGCGTCAGACGCACTTCTTTCACGCGATCGCCCAGCAGGGTTTTCACACGCTCAACAAACGGCTCCAGCGCTTTTTCCGCTTCTTTGGCGCTTTCGTCGACTTCATCCGCCAGTTTCTCCAGCGATTCGTCGGCTTTCGCCACAGACTGGAACGCTTTACCGTCGAACTCGGTGAGATAACTCATCATCCATTCGTCGATGCGATCGGAAAGCAGCAGCACTTCGATGCCTTTCTTACGCAGCAGCTCCAGATGCGGGCTGCTCTTCGCGGCCGCGTAGCTGTCGGCGGTAATGTAGTAGATCTTCTCCTGCCCTTCTTTCATGCGGGAGACATAATCTGCAAGCGACACGGTCTGCGCGGCGGAATCGGTATGCGTGGAGGCGAAACGCAGCAATTTAGCGATCGCTTCCTGGTTGGCGCTGTCCTCCGCCGGGCCTTCTTTCAGCACCAGGCCGAACTGTTTCCAGAAGGTCTGGTATTTTTCAGCGTCATCTTTAGCCAGTTTATCCAGCATCTGCAACACGCGTTTAGTCAGCGCACTGCGCAGGTTGCGGGTGATGGTGCTGTCCTGGAGGATCTCGCGCGATACGTTGAGCGGCAGATCGTTGGAGTCAATCAGGCCGCGCACGAAGCGCAGGTAGTTCGGCATGAACTGTTCCGCATCATCCATGATGAACACGCGCTGCACATAGAGTTTCAGCCCGTGTTTATGATCGCGGTTCCACATATCCCACGGTGCCTGGGACGGGATGTACAGCAGGCTGGTGTACTCCTGCTTCCCTTCCACGCGATTATGGCTCCAGGTCAGCGGATCGGTGAAGTCGTGCGCGATGTGCTTGTAGAACTCTTTATATTCGTCGTCGCTGACCTCGCCTTTGCTGCGGGTCCACAGCGCCTGCGCCTTGTTGATTTTCTCCCAGGAAACGATGGTTTCGCCGTCTTTCTCCTCGCGGGTTTCAATCTCAACCGGCAGCGCGATATGGTCGGAGTATTTGCTGATGATCGAGCGCACGCGCCAGTCGTTTAAGAACTCATCTTCGCCTTCGCGCAGGTGCAGGGTAATTTCAGTGCCGCGATCGGCTTTGCTGATATCCGCAACGGTATATTCGCCTTCGCCTTCCGATTCCCAGAACACCGCTTCATCAGCGCTGACGCCTGCCGCGCGGGTGCGCACGGTCACTTTATCGGCGACGATAAACGCCGAGTAGAAGCCCACACCAAACTGGCCGATAAGCTGGCTGTCTTTCGCCTGATCGGAGCCCATCGATTCGAGAAACGCTTTGGTGCCCGATTTCGCGATGGTGCCGAGATGGTCGATGACTTCGTCGCGGGTCATCCCGATACCGTTATCGGCGATGGTCAGGGTGCGTTTGTCTTTATCAAACGACACGCGCACGCGCAGATCGCCGTCGCCTTCATAGAGATCGGGGCTGGAAAGCGCACGGAAGCGCAGTTTGTCCGCGGCATCCGAGGCGTTGGAGATAAGCTCACGCAGGAAAATCTCTTTATTTGAATAGAGAGAATGGATCATCAGGTGCAGAAGCTGTTTTACCTCTGACTGAAAACCACGGGTCTCTTGTCCTTTCATAATGGTGATACCTCAACAAAACAGGCCACAGTGAACAAAAACGGTTGAGGCAGAGATGGGGATAGCGGGGAAATTTTTCAAGCGGCAGGCAAAACGGCGAACGCTGACTGGTTAAAAGCCGCGCAATGCGGCTTTCGGGAAGACACGAATGTGGGGCTTAAAACGTCATTTTATGACGCCCGGCGAGCGAGTGCGAAAGCGTCGTGCCGTCAACCATCTCCAGCTCGCCGCCCACCGGCACGCCGTGCGCGATGCGGCTCGCGTCAACGCCATACTGGGCGCAGAGCTCGGCGATGTAATTGGCGGTCGCCTCACCTTCCACCGTGGGGTTGGTCGCGAGAATAATCTCTTTTAACGGCTCCGCGGCCAGGCGCTGCTCCAGGCGATCAAGCCCGATATCATCCGGACCAATACCGTCGAGCGGTGAAAGATGGCCCATCAGCACGAAATAACGGCCGGAGAACTGGCCGGTTTGCTCAATAGCGTGAATATCCGCCGGACTTTCCACTACGCAGATCTGTCCGTTTTCCTGACGGCGCGGATTGGTGCAGATATTACATTTTTCCTGCTCGGTGAAGGTGCGGCAGTCGGCGCAGTGGCCTATCTCCGACATGGCGCGGGTCAGCGCCTGAGCAAGCCGCATACCGCCACTGCGATCGCGTTGCAGCAGCGTAAACGCCATACGCTGCGCCGATTTCGGGCCCACGCCCGGCAGGCAGCGCAGCGCTTCCATCAGTTGAGTCAGCAGAGGACTGGTCTGCATGAATGAAATTCCTTAACAACGAACAAAGCGTGTAGATTACCATTTGCGCCTTTATGCACGCACCCTAAACCTGCTTAGTTATAGGATAGCGTAAGCATTCCGGCCGCGTTGGCTTTGCCCGGCGTCACCTGAATGCCGGTTTTGTAATAGTTCACCGTAAAAATCAGCGTTTCTGACGCGCCCGCGCCGCCAGGATGCGCCGGATCGGTGAAGTAGCTGTATCCCTGAGCACCATCGTAACCGCGCTGTGAAGTCAATAGCGGGACGGGCGTACCGATGGGAAGACCCGTTTTACCGCTGTCATAACCACCAGAGGCCAGTTTAAGGTTAAGCTGAACGCCTACACCAGTTGCCACGTCCGGCGCGCCGTGGTCTGAGAGCGCGATCACCGAATTCTCTGCCTTCGGGCCGCTGGCTGAGGGCGCCTGCACCTCCAGCGTCACGTTTGTACCCGGCTCGCAGGAGAGCGTAACGGTTTGTTGCGCCTCACCCACCTGTACGCTGTTATCAAACGCCGCCGCGTCGATATTACCCATCACAAAATTTAGCGAGGCGGTATCTGCCGAGCAGCCCATCGCTTTCACATCAACGGAGGTTGAAGAGACATTTAACTGCGACGCGATATCACCGTTAGAACTCTGGCTTTCACGCTCGCGAAAATCCACTCGCGCCAGCGGCGACGGCAGCACCAGCGTGCCACTGCCGATTTTCCCGCCTGTCGCCACCAGCTGTAAACGGTACGCCGAGCCGTGCAGCGTATGATTGCTGCCAAACAGGCTGCCGTCACCGCGACGCCAGTCGTTATCAATGGTCGTTTCATCGTCATAAGGCCCCGCCTGATTCAGGGTAAACACGCGCACGCCGATACCTTCCAGATTCGTCGGATAAATATGTTCGCCCAGCGAAGCCCCCGTCTGCGGCGCGTTCAGGTACAGAAAGCCGACGTAATAGCCTTGATTACAGTTACGTATTTCCACCTGATCATCACTGCCAGAAATATACCCGGAGTCATACAGCACGGTGTTTTGCGCATACGTGCCGCTTTCTACCAGGATATGCTCCGGCAAATGAACAGAAGACACAGAAATGTCGTCGCCACGCCGACGCTCACAGGCGGCATGGGTTGTTGTGGAAAGCAGCGAGAAAAAAAGCATAACTATAAAAGCAGACCAGCGCATAACGAGATTCTCTTACCGTGTTATTCAACGGAAGCTATTGATAAACGAAATTAATAGTGACAGAGCTACTGAAATCTCCGGCGCCTGGTTTACCGTCGGGAGAATACATGCGGGCTATCATGCGTAAATTACCGCTATGGGTACCGGCATCGATCGGCACGCTATAGCTGATGCCGTTAGCGAGATTCACGAGAGCTTTACCATCCGCGTTGATTAATTGCAGCCCAATTCCCGTCGCGCCATTTTCGTACTGGTTGGCATAGATAGCCGAGCCCATTGCGCCATTATCATAAGGCTGGCCGCTAAAGGTGGCCGTGGCTTCGCTAAGACCCGTCATACAACCAGACAGCGTTATTTGTACGGGAATACTGGCGCTGTTGGCGCCAGGTATCGACAAATCCTGTCGGTTGAATGTTCCAAGCTTCACCACGCCTGGCGCTTCAATATTGCAGGACGGGCGAATAATCGTGCCGGTGACGGAAAAATTAATCGTGTCCTGACTTCCTGCCGCCATGCTCTGAAAGGAAAATAGCGCCTCACAGAAAACGAGTGCTGCCAGAAAAGCACGTCGATAACCAGACGCCGCAGCGCGAAAAACTAAACCAGACATAATTGCATTAACTCCTCTGGAGGTAGCAGTGTTTACTCACACGCCGCCTGCTGAAAAATAATCGCGCCGGTGGACGCCGTCGGTTTTAGCGAATAGTTGACGGTGCACTGGCGATCGCTTCCGGCACCCCACATCACCTGTAGTTGGCCTTGCTGTGGAAGTCCGGCCAGATACACCTGGCCGTCCTCGCCGACGATATCGCTGTGCGCCGTCTGGCCTGCGTTGCCGGCCATCGTCACCAGCGCGCCAAAGGGCACAGGTTTGCCGCGGTGTGTGAGCGTCAGCATCGCTTTCAGCCCGGAAAACGTCTGGTATTGCGCTTTGACGACCGCACCTCGTGTTGGCACCACTTTTTTGGTGATATTTTCAATGTCGGTATCGGCCTCCTGCGCCAGTTCACTGTCATCCAGCGAGATAGCATTTTCATGGTAAGGCCGGACATACGGCACGACGGCGTTGCCCTGACTATCCGTATGCACATTGTTTTGCCCGTTCACAGGGATATCTTTAGCGCCCGGCGCCGTGACCAGCGCTACGCTCTCATTAAGGGTGCGCGAGAAAGTAAGGCCGTCAGCGTGCGCCACCATCCCGCCGCGTAGCGCGTAGTTGTAGCGTGAGGTGTAATTGTCATAGCCGTAACCGCCCGACACATCCCCCCACGAGCTTTGATAGTTGAGACTGGCATTACCGTTCGTCTTACGGTTAGCGGCGTTATACCCTTCCTGGACCTGCCAGTTGAGACTGTTGTCTGCCAGTGCCGAGCCGCTCATGCCAAGACTGTGCATCGTGGCGCCGTGCTGGCTGCTGTTTAGCGAGTAGTTCATTGAAGCTGACGCAAACTCGCCCTTGTGGTTGAAGGCGCTGAACGGCACATTTACGGTGAACGCAAAAAGCCGATCGTTTGTCTTCGTATTGTCCTCGCCGTTTTGATCGACATTCAGGTTGCGGGCATAACTAAGAAAATAAGAAATCTGTCCCCAGCTGTTGCCATAGCCCAGATTCATTGAGGTCATCTGCGAGCGGTTCCAGTAGCGCTCTTTCATCAGCGACAGTGAAAACGCACCGATAGACGTGTTCTGCGACAGCGTGACGTCAAGCCGGTGCTCCGCCTGATCCTGCTCATCGCTGATATCATTCGAGTTACGGGCGTTGATCAGATCCTGAAAAGAGTAAAACCCGCTGGTGGCGTAGCGATAACTGGCAACAGAAATGTCCGTGCCGGTCTGCTCAAGCGATTTGCTGTAGCGCAGCCGCCAGGCCTGGCCAACGCTATTTTTCATCTGGCCTGGGTTTAACCTGTCAGGCAATTGCGCCTTCGCGTGGGTGACATCCACCGACAGCGCGCCAAGATTGCCCATATTCATCCCGACGCCCAGCGCAACACTGGAGTAGGCGTCCTGCGCGTTCGTCACGCCACCATAAATCGTGAGTGCATTGGATACCCCCCAGGCGGCGGCAGACTGGATAAAATCGAGCGACCCCATCGCCTCGCCATCGCCGCGGGTTTGCCCGGCGAACAGAGAATAGGACAATTGTTTCTCCCGCTGTAAGACCGCCAGAGACGCAAACGGCACGACAAAGCTCTGCTCGCTGCCGTCTGACTCTTTCACCGTCACGTTCAGGTTGCCTGCGCTGCCGGTCGGGTAGATATCGTCGATTTCAAACGGGCCTGGCGGTACGGACGTTTTATAAATGCTGTTACCGTTCTGATAAACCGTCACTTCCGCGTCGCTGCGGGCGATGCCGCGCACGATGGGCGCAAAGCCCTGCTGACTGTCCGGCCGCATGTCGTTATCCGAGGCCAGCGACACGCCGGTATAGGCCACGCTGTCGAAAATCTTCGCGTCCGTATTTCCCTCACCAATCACCAGACGGCTTTTCAGAGCGCGTATATCCCGAGAAACATGGCTGTAAACGGAATGCCACTGATGTTCTCCGTCATCAATATTGAGCGTGGAATAGTTACGCAGCCGCCAGGGACCCACATTCATCCCAGGCAGGAGGCTCACAAACTGGCTGTGGCGCACTGCGTCATTCATGCGTGATGTGGTGGTTTGCCCGGAAACGCTATAATTCAAAAGGCCGGCGGTAATACCGTCATCCCATTTATCTTCCGGCACATAACCACGCGCGCGGTGCGCCATGGCAAGCTGCGGAATGGTGAGTTCAAAACGTTGTTGGTTGAGGACTAAACGGGCGGATAACCCTGGTATTACAAGCAGGTTTGCATACGTATCCCCGTTTTTTGCCAGATCCGGGTAATTCTCAACTTTGATATTCCAGCGCCGGAGTTGTTCAGGTGTCACGCACGGCAATAAAACGCGTTTATTATCTGGCGCTTCGACATACCGGAAAGTAAAGGTTCCGGCATCCGTCAGTTCGCCATTAATATAAATATCAACGTTATAATCCCCGGCGGGCGTTTGCTCCTGGCTGAATAAATTCAGGTCGAGCGCAGGCGCGGCCGTTTCGCTGGTTTCCAGCAGATGCGGGTTAAAATATTCCTGAGCCCGGGATACGCGCGTTGCAGAAAACGTCGCGGTAATTATCCCGAGGATAATCATCAGCCGAATTTTCTTTATTTTCATCATCACGCGACACCCGGTAATAGTGAATACACATTAGAAATGTGCGTTGTGTTCGCTGCCAGCCATGCCAAAATCGTTAATTATGTGCCATTTAACATCGGCATGATTTTGTGCTTTAGGCATTGCAAAGGTAGTGCTGGAAAACGGTGCCACAAATGTAACGTCTTTAACCGGCGTGTTATTCACCATGACCGTAGAGAAGTTCATGTAAAAGGGCGTCGGATTATTTACTTTCAGCATATTGCCTTCGGTGCTCCAGCTCAGTTTATCCGTTGCCGATTCAGGTACGCTGCCATGCAAGCTTACCGGGCGGTAAATTAATTTTATCCGCGAATTAATCGCGATTTGCAGTTCATTTTTGGCTGGCGCGTTGTCCATTGCCGGAATACCTTTCACATTCAGCCAAAACATCGATTCGCGATCTTCGGGCAAAGGCTTACCGGAACGTACAATACGCACAGACGCTTTTTCACCAGCATCCAGACGAAACAGTGGCGGGGTGATAATCATGGTGTCTTTTGCGCCTGAGGTGGCGTCGACGGGCGAAATCCATGACTGCACAAGATCCGCTGTTTTATCTTTATTCTGCACCGATAATGAGGCTGCTTTTTGCTGACCATCAAATACCACGCGGGTGCCGCCTACGACCACACTCGCCTGAGCTGCGCCGACAGAAAGGACGCCTAACAGGGCAATAATTACAGGTTTCATAAATACTCCGGATGAAAAGGAGGGTTTCCCCTCCTTTAATTAATTACTGATAACTTACGCTGTAAGTTAACGTGCTTGAGACATTGCCTTTGGTCACGCCCGTACCGGTTGCGACCAGTTGCGCGGTATAATCCACGCTCACGTCGCCGCCTTCGGCTGGAATAGTGATATCGGTATTTCCATCATTAACATAAACAACGTCGGTACCGTTCTGTTTTAAAAGAACGCCAACATGAGTTGCGGCATCGGTCGTAGCCAGATTTTTAAAATAACTGTCATCGCCGTCAGTTTCGCCGCTAAATTTAATATTGGCCTGAGAGACACTACCCGCCGGGCAGGCAGAAAGTTTGATAGTGAACGTTTTCGGCGCGCCCGTATCGCCTTTATTTACCAGATCCGCTTTGGCGGTTTCACCTAACTCGATAGTTGAATTTCCACCATCAACCGTTACCGTACAAGCGGCATCAAGGACTTTTCCGTTAAAGGTTAAGGTTTGACTATTCGCAAGCGCTGCTTCAGAACCGCAAAGCGTCGCCAGCACAGCAATAATGCTGCCACTGAGTCTTGTTAATCTCATCGTAATTCTCTGCATTCCTTTAATGAATTAATAAAGGCATTCCAGCCCACTTATTAATTCTTTACTTATTAATGAAAGCGAGAATGAACTCCTTTTTATTCCCATCAAAAAAAGGCTTTTATAACGCAAAGCAACTTCACGCCATAAAGGCCATGCCTATTACAGCTCTCAGAGAGATAAATGATTCAGGAGAGTTATAATATATATAAATAGTAATTGTGGTGGTTAAATCATACAATTAATGAATACTTAAAGAGACTTTTACTGGCCATTCAGAACGTGCGCTCCAGCCAGAAAGGACAGGATGTGAAATAATCGGAGGGGAAAGCGGGACGACAGGCGTAACCTGCCGTCCGAGGGAACATCAGAAAGGCATTTTGAAGCCTGGCGGCAGCTGCATACCGGAAGACACAGAGGCCATTTTTTCTTTCTGCGTCTCTTCGATGCGGCGCGCAGCGTCGTTGAACGCGGCGGCGACCAGATCTTCCAGCATCTCTTTGTCATCTTCGAGCAGGCTCGGATCGATTTCCACGCGACGGCAGTTGTGCGCGCCGTTGATGGTCACTTTAACGAGGCCAGCGCCAGATTCGCCCGTCACTTCCAGTTGAGCGATCTCTTCCTGCATCTTCTGCATTTTTTCCTGCATCTGCTGGGCCTGTTTCATCAGGTTGCCCAGACCGCCTTTACCACCAAACATAAGCTTCTCTCTTTTGCTTCAGGTCGCTGACGGCAGTGCCGACAGCGAGGCCAAGGGTTACAACAGGCAGCGACACTGCCTGTCAAAGGGGGCGAATACTCTCTTCATCCAGATCCGCATCGAAGAAACGACGCAGCGTCTGGATATTGGTATCCGCGATAATCGCTTCTCTCGCCTGGGCGAGTTTCTCTTCGTAAATCGCCTGCCGCCATTCCAGCGGCGTCCGGTGCGCCAGATTATCATCTTCAATGATAGTCAGTTCAACCGGCGCGCCATACAAAACGCCCAGCGCGTCAGCGAGCGTTTTCTGCGCCGACGCCGAGTTAAGGTGGCGCTGCGACGGACGCAGGTGCAGGCGAATATGCTGCCCGTCCTGCTCTTTCCAGGCGTTCAGCGCGACCTGCTCGACCAGCTTCGGTACCTGCAAGCGGCTGACGTCAGCGGCCCATTCATCGCGCGTAATCGCCTCTTCGGCGAGTTTGGCGGCAAGTTCCGGCGTTTTCTCATGCTCCAGCGCTTTTTTCAGCGCCCGCGGCGTGGCGACGGGTGCCTGCTGCGCCTGCGGCACGATATTTTTCGCTTTCCAGCGATACGCCTCTTTTTTGGCCGGGGCTTCTTCTTTCACCGCCGCGGGCCGGGACTGCACGCGCTCGGTCACGGACGCCAGCCGCTCCAGCGCGCTGTTATTCACCGGCCGCGCTGTGGCGGGCGCTGCCGGATCATTCTTTTTTGTTTTGGCCGCTCCCTGCGCGCGCTGCAACTGACTGCGCGCCTGTAGAAGCTGGCTGGTCGTGTCGGGCAGCGGCGTCTGCGCGCCCGGCTGCGGTTGAGAAACGGCTGGCGAAACGGGCTGCTGCGCCTGGGTCTGATAAGCGGGCTGAGACGCAGGCATCGCCGGCGCTTCAGGCGCGTTCACCACCGGCAGTACGGCGGCAGGTTGTACCTCGCGCTCGGGTTCCGGCAGCGGCGCGCGCGGGTGGAACGCCAGCGCACGCAGCATGGTCATTTCCACGCCCATCCTGCGCTCCGGCGCCCACGGCAGCTCTTTACGCCCGATAAGCAGCGTCTGGTAATAGAGCTGGATATCGCCAGGCGGCACGACGCGCGCCAGTTCGCGCAAGCGCGGCTCCAGCGGAGCCATATCCGCGCCAAGCGCGGAAGGCGAGAGCTGCACCATCGCGACGCGGTGCAGCAGGCCGAGCATTTCGACCAGCAGCGCTTCCCACTCGACGCCGCGCGCGGCAGCGTCGTTAATCTGCTGCATGACGCGCTCGCCATCGGCGGCGACCAGCGCCTCGATGAGGCTTAGCGCCTGATCGTCATCCAGCGTGCCGAGCATCGCGCCTACCGCCTGGGCGGTCACCTGTCCGTCGCCGCTGGCGATAGCCTGATCTGTCAGGCTCAGCGCGTCACGCAGGCTGCCATCGGCGGCGCGGGCCAGCAGTTGCAGTGCGCGCGGCTCATGCGCGATGCCTTCCTGCGTCAGCACATGCTCAAGCTGCTGGCGGATTTGATCCGGGTCCAGTGCGCGCAGATGAAACTGCAGGCAGCGGGAGAGAATAGTCACCGGCAGCTTTTGCGGATCGGTGGTCGCCAGCAGGAATTTCACATGCGCGGGCGGCTCTTCCAGCGTTTTCAACAGCGCGTTGAAGCTGTGGCGCGAGAGCATGTGGACTTCATCGATCAGATATACTTTAAAGCGGCCGCGGGCCGGCGCGTACTGGACGTTATCCAGCAGATCGCGGGTATCTTCCACTTTGGTGCGCGAAGCGGCGTCGATTTCTATCAGATCGACAAAACGCCCCTGCTCGATTTCACGGCAGTTGTCGCACACGCCGCATGGCGTGGCGGTGATGCCGGTTTCACAGTTCAGCCCCTTCGCCAGAAGACGGGCGATAGAAGTCTTGCCGACGCCGCGCGTACCGGAAAAGAGGTAGGCGTGGTGAATTCGGCCCAGCGATAAACCGTTCGCCAGGGCGGTGAGCACATGCTCCTGGCCGACGACATCAGCAAAGGTTTGTGGGCGCCATTTTCGGGCTAAGACCTGATAACTCATGGGCAGGCTCTGAAACGCTTGAGTGGTGGATTCTGAAGGGGTAATGCTAACACAGCCCCACCCGATGGGCGAGGCTGCCGGGAAGGAAGATCAGTGGCCCGGGAACGGCACGAGGCTGTAGCAGGTAATGCCCTGCTTGTTGAGGCGTTCTTCGCCGCCGATGTCGAACAGATTAATGATAAACGCCGCGTCGGTCACTTCGCCGCCCAGACGACGGATAAGCTTCACGGTGGCTTCAATGGTGCCGCCGGTCGCCAGCAGATCGTCGACCACCAGCACTTTATCGCCAGGCTTGATCGCGTCAACGTGGATCTCCAGCTGATCGGTGCCGTACTCCAGCTCGTAGCTTTCTGCGATCGTTTCACGCGGCAGCTTACGCGGCTTGCGCACCGGGACAAAACCCACGCCCAGCGCCAGCGCGACCGGCGCGCCGAACAGGAAACCACGCGCTTCGGTGCCCACCACCTTCGTGATGCCCGCGTTTTTATAGCGCTCCACTAACAGTTCGATGCTCAGCGCATAGGCTTTAGGGTCTTCCAGCAGGCTGGTGACGTCACGAAAGAGAATGCCCGGCTTCGGGTAATCCTGAATGCTTTTGATGCTATTTTTAAGATATTCAAGCTGCTGCGCAGTTGCGGTCATGGATGTATGCCTGATAAAAACGGTATTACTCACAGGTTGCCGGACACGACTGAAAGGCGAATTTGCTCACCCTTTAATCAACGACCCCTGTACTCGAAAACGCTCGAATTTACTGGCTGCGCGCGGTAAATGCAACCACTGTGGCAAGGCTTTACCCGTTTTGTTGTTTTTCATCAACCACCGGAATGCGCCACATGAAAATCAGCAGCCCGCAAAGAATAAATAACAGCAGAATACGCACCCAGAAAATCTTTACCAGCCACAGTGAGATAGCAAACGTGGCGAGAATAAAAAGAATCGCGCGCGGTTTGGCACCAGGCGGCATCGCGCGGTGCTGCTGCCAGTGGCGAAGATAACCACCAAACCACGAGCGGTAGAGCAGCCAGTGGTGAAAACGCGGCGATGAACGCGCAAAACACCAGGCGGCCAGCAGCAGAAACGGCGTCGTTGGCAGAAGCGGCAGCACCACGCCGAGTGTCGCCAGCACTACCGCCAGCCACCCCAGGATGAGTAATATAGTCCTTTGCATAATCGTACTCGCGAAAGCAGGTGCGTTACTGTAGCACAGCGCGCATGGCCAGACGCCCGGAGTAAAATGAGAACCCCCCTATTATTACAATCGCTGAAGACCCGTGTCGCCACGCTGCGCGAGCTTATCGGACCGCTCGCCTCACAGCGCCACTTTTCACCGCGCTTCGACAAACAACTCTTTTCATGCCGCGGCGCGCGGCTCGGTGACTATCTGGCGGAAACCGAAGAGAGCCTCACGCGCCTTGAGGCGGCGGTAAAACAGAGTGACGCGGTGCGCGTGGCGTGGCTTGCCGAACGGCTCGCGGCACAAATCGAGGCGTTACAGCGTGAAGCGGCCACCGCCACGCTGCGTCGCCATGAGAACGCGCATTTGCCCGGCGGTCGGCTGCATGCAAGGCTTGCGGAGTATCAGGAATATGAACGTCGCCTGCTGGCGATGAAAAACGAGCGCAAGCAGCGCCATGCTGAGCGGCATGATCCGCAACTGGCGCGTGAAATCACCGCGCTTGACGAGCGCCTTACGCGCTGTCGCACGGCTATCGCCCGCACCGAGCGCGCGCTGGAGCGCATTACGCGCTGAATAATCACTGAGGAGAGAAACAATGTCGCTGGAACAAGCCCCTGACGAGGTCAAGCTCGCGGTCGATTTGATTATGCTGCTGGAGAATCATGACATTGCGCCGCAGACGGTGCTGGCGGCGCTGGAGATTGTGCGTAACGACTATCTGCGCAAGCTTGCCGAAGCAGAACAGTAATTGCCCTTCCCTCTGGAGAGAAAAGGGCGAGAACCGGCGTCAGGCTTTGGCGTTCGCCTCGCCGTCATTATCACTGCGTAAATCGCGCTTCACTTCGGTGTGCGTTTCGCCGTTGTTGTTATGCAGATGCACTTCCAGCTGGTTGAAGGCGATATCGATGTTATTTTCACGGCACAGTCTGTCGATGGTGCGGTTCAGCTCATCCACGGTATAGCTGCGGTCGCGCAGTTCACGCACATAAAGACGCAGTTCGTGATCGAGCGAACTTGGGCCGAAGGTGGTAAAGAACACCGCCGGTTCCGGATCGTGCATCACTTTCGGATGATCCATTGCCGCTTTCAGTAAGATCTCGCGCACTTTGTCGAGATCCGATCCATACGCCACGCCAATACGGATCACCACGCGGGTAATGGTATCCGTCAGCGACCAGTTGATCAGACGCTCCGTCACAAACGCTTTGTTCGGAATAATGACTTCTTTACGGTCAAAATCGGTGATGGTCGTGGCGCGGATGCGGATTTTGCTGACCGTACCCGAGAACGTGCCGATGGTAACGGTATCGCCGATACGCACCGGACGCTCAAACAGGATAATCAGGCCAGAAACAAAGTTACCGAAGATCTCCTGGAGGCCGAAACCGAGACCCACCGACAGCGCCGCCGCCAGCCATTGCAGTTTATCCCACGACACGCCGAGCGAGCCGAACACGGTCATCGCGCCCGCCGCGATAATCACGTAGTTCAGGATGGTCGTAATCGCGTACGACGCGCCCTGGCGCATTTTCAGGCGCGAGAGCACCAGCACTTCCAGCAGGCCTGGTAAGTTGCGAATCAGCGCCCAGGCGACCATAAACGCCACCACCGCGAACAGAATGCTGCCGAGCGTCACGTTTTTCGTAACCGCCGCGCCGGCTTCGGTACCGTTGTAGTGCCACAGCACAATGCTGTCGAGATAGGCAAAGACGGTGATTAAATCAGACCAGATAGCCCAGAACACCACGCCGAACAGCGCGAACATCACCAGCATGGTGATACGCAACGTCTGCTGGTTCACCTGATCGAGCGCCAGCGAAGTTTCTTCCACCGGCTCAGCCCCTTCGGCGCCTTCTTTCACCATATTCTGACGGCGGGCCACCGCGCGGCGATACGCAATGCGGCGCGCCGCGACGCTTAGGCCGCGCAACACGGTCTGATAGAGCAGGTTCCAGATAATCACCAGATAAACGGTATCTATCCAGCGCCCGGCGAGACGCAGCGTGGTATAGAAATAGCCCGTCGCGGTCAGCACCAGCAGCGCGACCGGCACAATGGACAGCACCGTCACCGTGACCAGCCGCATGGTGTGCGACTCTTTATCACGCCAGCTGTCGCGGCACATCGGCCACACCAGGGCGCTGATTAACAGCAGGTTCAGGAAAATCATGCTCTGGCCGAGCACGTCATCCATCAGATGCAGCGGTGAGAGTTCGGCCAGCACCGACCAGAACAGTAACGGAAGCAGCGCCAGGCTGACCCGCACTATCTGACGACGCCAGTGGCTGGTCAGCGTGGCCGGCATATTGAAGTGGCTGACCGCCATGCCGTCTTTTTCCAGCACGCGCCAGCAGAGGCCGAAGACCAGCCAGAACACCGCCAGCTCTTTACTGAACGCCCAGAGCAGATCGCTGATGTTCAACTGCATCACGTAAAGGATAAGCCCCGCCGCCAGAATAATCAGACAGACCGGCAGCGCGCGGATGAGGTTTATCAGAATCGCTTTTGGCGTGTGTAACTGGCTGTCGTTGCGCAGTTGCCCCACTTCGCCCGCAAGCTTATTGAGGTACTGGCGCAGCCAACCGAAACGCCAGCGGATAAGCACCGCAATGAGTAGCAGCGGCAGCCCCGCCAGCAGCGCTTTTAACATCGCGGGCCAGGCTTTCTCCCAGTTAAAGGTGATTTTCATCGACTTCAACTGATCGTGCAGCGCCTGCGGGAAGGCTTTCAACCATTCCCAGTCCATCGGTTTATTACTGTTCACCCAGAAGATCTGCTGGGTCAGCATCTCCTGAAGATTCTTACTGACGCTCATCAACTGCTGCTGATTAATTTGCAGGTTAATCGCCATCATCAGCTGGTTACCGAGCTGCTTGTTGAGCTGATCCAGCAGTTCGCGGCGCATATCGACCACCTGCAACAGCGCGTCGTGTACGTCGTCGTTGATTTCGCTTTTGTGCCCCTCTTCCAGCTTCTCGACGAAGGCGTCGTTCTGGAACAGGGCGTCGCGCTGCTGGTTCACCTCGAACTGTTCAAGACGCAGATCCGCGATGCGGTTGGTCATATCTTCCAGTTCATCGGCGGACGGCAGCGTCTGCTGTTGCTGATACAGAATGCGCGACAGCAGCAGGCTGCCTTTCAGCACGGAGATTTGCTCTTTGAGGTTGCGCTCGGATTGCAGCGCGCGGTCGAGCCAGTTCTTCACCCGGATGTTCTGCTGCACCAGCGTGTTGCCGCTCTGGGTCGCGTCGATCAGGCGCTGGCTGAGCTGATGGTTGACCTCCAGCTCCTGGCGCACCAGCGGGTTGTTCTGAATGCTGGAGGCGTCTTCCGGGGCAATCGCCTCCTGCGCGGTTTTCTCGGTCAGCGTCAGGCGTTTGCTGTTCACCGCCTCCTGCAACAGCTGTAGCTGATGCTCAAGACGGTTGATATGCGCGGTGGTGTAGTCGCGCTGTTTCTGAAGCGCGTCCTGCAATACCGTGTTGCCTTCCAGACTTTTGCGCTGCTGTTCAATCTGCGCGTTCAGCAACGCCTGCTGCGCAAGCAGAAGCGTCTGCTGCGACGGGCGCAGCGCCTCTTCGCCAGGCGCGGTACCGTTCAGACGGTTGCGGATCTGCTGAAGCTGCTGCGAAGCGTTGTACATTGCGTTCTGGACGCGCTCCGGCTGGGTCTGTAGCGACACCAGCTGGCTGTTGTACGTCGCCAGATCGTTCTGCGCGGTTTGCAGGTCGTCGAGCACTGACGTCACGCGCGACTCCAGCTGGCGCAGCGACAGATTTTTCAGCGTCTGGCGCACCACCTCGTCGCTGTCCTGGTTTTGCAGGGCGCTGAGGTTATCTGTCGCCTGGCGCATTTTCTCCGGCGCCTGCAACACCTGCTGGCGCAGCTGTACCGTTTCTTGTTTGATGCGATCGATTTTATCGAGCGTCTCAAGCGTCGCGGTTAAATCCTCGATCGCCAGCTTGTCCTGCGCGGAGTGGTTTTTTTGCTTACCAAGCGCGTCAAGCTGCGACTGTACGTCAGCGCGCGACGGGAGATCGCCGCTTACGGAAGCCGCCTGCGCTGCAACGGACAACAGCGCGCCGAACATCAGCAGAACGGCAAAGAGAACAGCGGACGTCATGCGCCGCGAAAGGGTTGTGTGCTGCATAATCATTTGAGTGAAATCATGGCCGGACCGCACGCGGAATGCCTGCGGGGATACTGGAACGGCGCTGAGAATACCACGGCTCTCGCGCATGGAATAGCGGCCCACCGGGCTTTAAGATAATTTCAGTGCGGGTCAGCGGCTGGCGCGGCGTCAGGCGCGTGGCGCAGGCTCGGGCAGAACTGGTACATCTCCAGTAAAATCGCCACCAGCTCACGCGCTTCTTTTTTAAGATCAAACGTCTGTGGGGCGAAAAGCCAGTTCTCCACCAGGCCCGAAATATAGCTGCGCATCAGGATAGCGGCGCGGCGGGTTTGCAGGTTTTCCGGCAGCATGCCGGTCTGGATACACTGCGTCAGCGCCTGTTCGATACGGTCGTAACTCTGGAAGCACAGGCTGCGGTGCGCCTCTTGCACGACGGCCATTTCTCCAACAAACTCACATTTGTGATAAATTATTTCCATCATCAGGCGACGACGCTCTTCTGTCACCGTAGCTTCAAGTATATAAACGAGAATCTCCCGTAACACAGAGAGTGGATCGTCTGGGAATTTTGCCCGATACTCATTTTCAAGATCGCCAATGCTGGCCTCTGATGATTCCCAGATTTCGCTAAACAAATCCGACTTGTTCCTGAAATGCCAGTAAATGGCGCCTCGCGTTACGCCCGCCGCCTGGGCAATGTCCGCCAGCGATGTGGCTGACACACCCTGTTGCGAGAACAAGCGAATCGCCACATCCAGAATGTGCTGACGCGTCTCCAGGGCTTGCTGTTTGGTTTTTCGTGCCATAGGTCGGTGAATTTACAGGAGTCAGACTTACATACATTTTTGTATGTATGTACCATAGCATGACGACACTATAAACGCAGCAATGGGTTTGCGGACTTTTGATCCATTGGTCATTTTTTGGAATCGAACACTCGAGGTTTAGATATGAACAAAAACAGAGGGTTCACGCCTCTGGCGGTCGTTCTGATGCTCTCAGGCAGCTTTGCGCTTACAGGATGTGACGGTGAACAGGCTCAGCAACAAGCGCCGCAGGCGCCCGAAGTGGGCGTGGTGACGCTGAAAAGCGAACCTCTGCAAATCACAACTGAACTGCCGGGACGCACCCTCGCTTATCGTGTGGCGGAAGTTCGTCCTCAGGTCAGCGGCATTATTCTTAAGCGTAATTTTGAAGAAGGCAGCGAAATTAAGGCTGGCGTGTCGCTTTATCAAATCGACCCGGCACCTTATCAGGCCTCCTACGAAAGCGCGAAAGGCGATCTGGCGAAAGCCCAGGCCAGCGCGAATATCGCGCAGGTGACGCTCAGCCGTTATCAGAAACTGCTCGGCACGCAGTACATCAGCAAGCAGGATTATGACAATGCGCAGGCCGAAGCCCAGCAGGCTAACGCCGCCGTGGTCGCTGCGAAAGCCGCGGTCGAAACCGCGCGTATCAACCTTGCGTACACCAAAGTGACCTCCCCTATCAGCGGTCGTATCGGCAAATCGAACGTGACCGAAGGCGCGCTGGTGCAGAACGGCCAGACCACGGCGCTCGCCGTCGTCCAGCAGCTTGACCCTATCTATGTTGACGTGACCCAGTCCAGCAACGATTTCCTGCGCCTTAAACAGGAACTGGCGAGCGGTCAGCTGAAGCAGGAGAACGGGAAAGCGAAAGTCACGCTCTCAACCGCAGACGGCCTGAAATATCCGCAGGACGGCACGCTGGAGTTCTCCGATGTGACCGTGGATCAGACCACCGGCTCCATCACGCTGCGCGCGATTTTCCCGAACCCTGACCACACGCTGCTGCCGGGCATGTTTGTCCGCGCCCGTCTCGAAGAAGGGGTTAACCCGAACGCGATTCTGGTGCCGCAGCAGGGCGTAACACGTACCCCGCGCGGTGACGCGACCGTGATGGTCGTCGGCGAAGGCGACAAAGTGGAAGTGCGTCCGGTGCAGGTCGGCCAGGCGATGGGCGACAAATGGGTCGTGACGGACGGCGTGAAGGCCGGCGATCGCGTGATTGTCTCCGGGTTGCAGAAGGTTCGCCCGGGCGCGCAGGTGAAAGCGCAGGAAGTGACTGACAACCAGCAGCAACAGCAGCAATCCGGCGCCGCTGGTCAGACGCAGTCACAGCAACCGCAGTCTTGAGTTAACAGGAGCCGTTAAAACATGGCTAAGTTTTTTATCGATCGCCCCATCTTCGCGTGGGTGATCGCCATCATCATCATGCTGGCAGGTGGCTTGTCCATTATGAAACTGCCCGTTGCGCAATATCCGTCGATTGCGCCGCCAGCGGTGACGATTAACGCAACCTACCCGGGCGCGGATGCGAAAACGGTGCAGGATACCGTGACGCAGGTTATCGAACAGAACATGAACGGTATCGATGGCCTGATGTACATGTCCTCCACCAGCGACTCCTCGGGGACGGTGCAGATCACGCTGACGTTCGAATCCGGCACCGACGCGGACATCGCGCAGGTACAGGTGCAGAACAAACTGCAGCTCGCCATGCCGCTGCTGCCGCAGGAAGTTCAGCAACAGGGCGTGAGCGTCGAGAAATCCTCCAGCTCGTTCCTGATGGTGTTGGGCCTTATCAACACCGACGGCTCGATGAAGCAGGAAGATATCGCGGACTACGCGGGCGCGAACATTAAAGATCCGATCAGCCGTACCACGGGCGTGGGCGACGTGCAGCTCTTCGGTTCCCAGTACGCGATGCGTATCTGGCTCGACCCGAACAAGCTGAACAACTTCCAGCTGACGCCTGTCGATGTGATAAGCGCGCTGAAAGCGCAGAACGCCCAGGTAGCGGCCGGTCAGCTTGGCGGTACGCCGCCGGTGAAAGGCCAGCAGCTGAACGCCTCGATCATCGCGCAGACCCGTCTGACCTCGGCTGAAGAGTTCAGCAAAATCCTGCTGAAAGTGAATCAGGATGGTTCGCGCGTGCTGCTGAAAGACGTGGCGAAGGTGGAGCTGGGCGGTGAAAACTACGACATTATCGCGCGCTATAACGGCCAGCCGGCGGCGGGTCTCGGTATTAAACTCGCGACCGGCGCGAACGCGCTGGATACCGCGGAAGCGGTGCGTAAGACCATTGCTGGTCTTGAGCCGTTCTTCCCGAGCGGTCTGAAAGTCGTTTACCCGTATGACACCACGCCGTTCGTTAAAATCTCTATTTTCGAAGTGGTGAAAACGCTGGTCGAAGCGATCGTGCTGGTGTTCCTGGTGATGTATCTGTTCCTTCAGAACTTCCGCGCGACGCTTATCCCGACCATCGCGGTGCCGGTCGTCTTGCTCGGTACGTTTGCGATACTGGCGGCCTTCGGCTACTCGATAAACACCCTCACCATGTTCGGGATGGTGCTCGCCATCGGTCTGCTGGTAGATGACGCCATCGTCGTGGTTGAGAACGTCGAGCGTGTGATGGTTGAAGAAGGCCTGCCGCCCAAAGAAGCGACCCGTAAATCGATGGGTCAGATTCAGGGCGCGCTGGTCGGTATCGCGCTGGTGCTCTCGGCGGTATTTATCCCGATGGCGTTCTTTGGCGGCTCGACCGGTGCGATTTACCGTCAGTTCTCCATTACTATCGTTTCCGCGATGGTGCTGTCGGTTATCGTGGCGTTGATCCTGACGCCGGCGCTGTGCGCCACCATGCTTAAACCTGTCGCGAAAGGCGATCACGGCGAAGGCAAAAAAGGCTTCTTCGGCTGGTTTAACCGCATGTTCGACAAGAGCACGCACCATTACACCGACAGCGTAGGCAACATTCTGCGCAGCACCGGTCGTTATCTGCTGCTCTATCTGCTGATCGTCGTGGCAATGGCGTTCCTGTTTATCCGTCTGCCAAGCTCGTTCCTGCCGGAAGAGGACCAGGGCGTCTTCCTGACGATGGCGCAGCTGCCAGCGGGCGCCACCCAGGAGCGTACCCAGAAGGTACTGGATGAGGTGACCAACTATTACCTCACCCAGGAGAAAGACAACGTTAACTCTGTCTTTACCGTTAACGGCTTTGGCTTCTCCGGCCGCGGCCAGAACACCGGTCTGGCGTTCGTCTCGCTGAAAAACTGGGATGAGCGTCCGGGTGCGGAAAACAAAGTTCCGGCTATTACGGGCCGTGCGATGGGCCGTTTCTCGCAGATTAAAGATGCGATGGTGTTCGCCTTTAACCTTCCGGCGATTGTGGAACTCGGTACGGCGACCGGCTTTGACTTTGAGCTTATCGACCAGGGCAACCTTGGCCATGACAAGCTGACGCAGGCTCGTAACCAGCTGCTGGGCGAAGCGGCCAAACACCCGGATCTGCTCTCGCAGGTGCGTCCGAACGGTCTGGAAGATACGCCGCAGTTTAAAATCGACATCGACCAGGAAAAAGCGCAGGCACTGGGCGTTTCCATTAGCGATATCAATACCACGCTGGCTTCTGCGTGGGGCGGCAGCTACGTCAACGACTTCATCGACCGCGGTCGTGTGAAGAAGGTGTACGTCATGTCGCAGGCGCAATATCGTATGCTGCCGAGCGATATCAATAACTGGTATGTGCGTGGCGCAAATGGGCAGATGGTGCCGTTCTCCGCCTTCTCGTCATCGCACTGGGAATATGGCTCGCCGCGTCTGGAGCGTTATAACGGTCTGCCATCCATGCAGATCCAGGGCCAGGCGGTGCAAGGTAAGAGTACCGGTGAAGCGATGGCGATGATGGAACAGATCGCCAGCAAGCTGCCGACCGGTATCGGCTACGACTGGACGGGCATGTCCTATCAGGAACGTCTGTCCGGCAACCAGGCGCCGGCGCTGTACGCCATTTCGCTTATCGTGGTGTTCCTGTGTCTGGCGGCGCTGTATGAGAGCTGGTCGATTCCGTTCTCGGTCATGCTGGTGGTCCCGCTTGGGGTTATCGGTGCGCTGCTGGCAGCCTCGCTGCGTGGGCTTAACAACGACGTTTACTTCCAGGTGGGTCTGCTTACCACTATCGGTCTGTCGGCGAAGAACGCCATATTGATTGTGGAATTCGCCAAAGACCTGATGGAGAAAGAAGGTAAAGGTCTTATCGAGGCGACGCTTGAAGCGGTACGTATGCGTCTGCGTCCTATCCTGATGACCTCGCTGGCGTTCATCCTCGGCGTTATGCCGCTGGTGATTAGCTCGGGCGCAGGCTCCGGCGCGCAGAACGCCGTCGGTACCGGCGTAATGGGCGGGATGGTGACAGCCACCATTCTGGCTATCTTCTTCGTTCCGGTGTTCTTTGTGGTGGTACGCCGCCGCTTCAGCCGTAAGAGTGAAGATATCGAGCACAGCCATCCGGTTGAGCATCATTAATAAAAAAAGGCCGCGCCAGCGGCCTTTTTTTTACCCTTTCTTTGCCTGCCATTTTTCACGCGCCGCGCAAAAAACCGCCACCCACGTCTTTCTTTCTGCTTTTTTTCATTAGAAATATTTTATTGGGATTAATCTGATGCAGAAAAAACCTTTATTACAGAATATTCTTCAGGCGCGAATAAATGAAAGTTTTAAACTAAGGTAAAACTAAGACTTAAAGGTTAAGTTTTCTTTCTGAATGCGTCTGTGTGCCTTGCCTTTATTGATTCGCGTAAAAGCGTCTGCGCCGATGTGCGATTAACAGCGGAAATGTAATTTTTCGTAATCATGCCAGGAAAAAATCTTCAGGGTGCTTTATAGTAAAAGGAGATTAAAAATGGAGCGTCACGCCTCCTGACACTGGTTGTGTATCTGCCCCTGCGGTGCTGTTGACTAAAAATTTTCGCTAAAAAGGGGATACGTTATGGACGAATACTCACCAAAACGGCATGATATAGCGCAGCTTAAATTTCTCTGTGAGAGCCTGTATCATGATTGCCTCGCCACGCTAGGCGAAAACCAGCATGGCTGGGTTAACGACCCCACTTCCGCCGTTAACCTGCAACTGAACGACCTGATTGAGCATATTGCCAGCTTCGGTCTTAATTATAAAATTAAGCATGAAGATGACGCCGCTCTCATTGAACAATTAGATGAATATCTGGACGATACCTTTATGCTGTTCAGCAATTACGGTATCAATGCGCAAGATTTACAAAAATGGCGCAAGTCCGGAAACAGGCTTTTCCGGTGTTTCATTAACGCCAGTAAAGAAAATCCTGTGAGCTTGTCTTTTTAAAAATAGAACAATCACTTAGGTGTATTATGACGACCAAACCATTAACTAAAACCGATTATTTAATGCGACTGAGACGCTGTCAGACAATTGACACGCTTGAGCGCGTTATTGAAAAAAATAAATATGAATTGTCCGACAATGAACTGGCGGTATTTTATTCAGCAGCGGATCATCGTCTGGCTGAACTGACCATGAATAAGCTTTACGATAAAATCCCGACCTCCGTGTGGAAATTCGTTCGTTAATCTCCCGCTATTTTGTATGTGATTATCAGCTTTGATAATGTCGGTGCCATGTTAGTGTCGAGCGATTCGCGTTGTGCGTGCACACCGGATATGTCCTCCGTTAGCATGGCCCCTCCTCTGCTCTCTTCCCCTAAAATGCAGTGAATGGTCAGTAGCGCGTTTAGTCGCTACTATCAGGCTTTCCATTCACGGAGTGAAACCGCCATGAGCGAAGAGAAACGCAAGATGATTGCAGGCGAGCTTTATCGCCCGAACGACGCTGTACTGCGCGAGGACCGCCTGCGCGCGCGACATCTGTTGCACGAATACAACCACAGCGCGCCGGATGCGAAAGCGCAGCGTCAGGCGATCCTGAAATCGCTGCTGGGCGAAGCCGGCAACGCGTACATTGAGCCGACTTTCCGCTGCGACTACGGCTATAACATCTACCTGGGCGAGAATTTCTACGCCAATTTCGACTGCGTTATTCTGGATGTCTGCCCGGTGCATATCGGCGCGAACGTTATGCTGGCACCCGGCGTGCATATCTATACCGCCACGCACCCGCTGGACCCGACAGAGCGCAACAGCGGGCTGGAGTTTGCCAAATCGGTTACCATTGGCGACAACGTCTGGATTGGCGGGCGCGCGATTATTAACCCTGGCGTCACGCTTGGCGATAACGTGGTGGTCGGTTCAGGCGCCGTGGTGACACATTCCGTGGAAGCTAACTGCGTGGTTGCAGGCAATCCGGCGCGAGTGATTCGCCGTCTCTGATGTGCCGCTTCGGTTAACTGTTATGGTTTTTTGTTGGCCGTCTGTTACTTTTTTCGCACCGGGCGGCCTCATAAAATGCTCATTCCCGCGCACGCGCGACACCGATTCTGAAGGTTTTGCATGACTGAAATCCAGCGACTGCTGACGGCCACCATTGACCGACTCAACAAAGAAGAGAAACGCGACAACCGTCCGCGCTTTAGCATCAGCTTTATCCGTAAGCACCCAGGGCTGTTTATCGCCATGTATCTGGGCTGGCTGGCGACGCTTGCGGTGATGCTCCAGTCAGAAACCCTGGCTGGCTCAGTCTGGCTGCTGGTCGTACTGTTTGTGCTGTTAAACGGCTTTTTCTTTTTTGACGTTAATCCACGCTACCACTACGACGATATCGACGTGCTGGATCTGCGCGTGTGCTATAACGGCGAGTGGTATAACACCCGCGACGTGCCGCAGAGTCTGATAGAAGAAATCCAGGCGTCGCCACGCGTGAGCGCCGAACAAAAAGCGCAGCTTGAGAAAATGCTGACTCGTAAAAAAGCCTTATCGTTTTACGATATCTACTCGCTGGACAAAAATAACGGCCCTGCCCGTTCGCCGGTCAATACCACGACAGCCTCCCGGGCACACTGATAAAAAAATCGCCCTCTTGCGAGGGCGATGCTTATTTTCTCTTTTTCCTTCCCTGCACCGCTTTAAACCGCGGGTTCGTTTTGCAAATCACATACAACCGTCCTTTGCGTCTGACTATCTGACAGTCTGGGTGGCGCGCCTTCGCGCTGCGTAACGAATTCAGCACCTGCATGATTTACGCCTTTTTATCGTTAAAGAAACGGCCGAAGCGCTGCTGGAAGCGCGCGGCGCTGCCTTCGGTGGTAATGGTCTTCTGACGACCGGTGTAATACGGGTGCGACGCCGACGACACATCAATGGTTACATACGGATAGGTTTCGCCATCAAGTTCAATTTCGCGCTCGGTTTTAATGGTCGAGCCGACTTTGAAATATTCGTTGGCGCTGGTGTCGTGGAACACCACGGTACGGTAATGCGGATGGATATCAGCTTTCATCATTCGCCTCCTGTTAATGTTATAACATAACAACATCGTAAAACGACGCCGCTGAAATTGCAAGCAGCTGCTATAACGGGGCGACGGTAAAGAAAAAGCCGACGCATCGGGCGTCGGCTTTTCAGGAGTGAGTGATAACTTACAGGCGGAAACCGGCCACCACGCGGTCAAGCTGCTGCGTCTGCTCGGTCATCGAGTGCGACGCCGCCGAGACTTCCTGCACCAGCGCCGCGTTCTGCTGCGTCGCGCTGTCGAGCTGGTTAATCGCCAGGTTTACCTGCGAGATGCCCGCGCTCTGCTCGCGGCTGGAGGACATGATTTCACCCATCAGCGTGGTCACATTGCGCACGCCGCTCAGCAGTTCATCCATGGTCGCGCCCGCTTCATTCACAAGCTTCGTACCAACTTCAACGTTGCTGGCGGAGTTTTCAATCAGCTGTTTGATTTCGCGCGCCGACTGCGCGGAGCGCTGCGCGAGGCTGCGTACTTCCGAGGCGACCACCGCAAAGCCGCGGCCCTGTTCACCGGCACGCGCCGCTTCCACCGCCGCGTTCAGCGCCAGAATGTTCGTCTGGAAGGCGATACTGTCGATCACCGCGATAATATCCACCACTTTGCCGGACGAGCTCTGGATAGCGCTCATGGTGCTGACCACTTCGCGCACCACATTACCGCCCCGCTCCGCCACCTGCGACGCCTGGTGCGCCAGTTCGTTGGCATGCGCGGCGTTATCGGCGTTCTGACGTACGGTGCTGGTGAGCTGTTCCATCGATGCCGCCGTCTCTTCAATCGAGCTTGCCTGATCTTCCGTGCGCGCCGAGAGATCCTGGTTGCCGCTTGAGATCTGCTGCGACGCCGACGACAGCGCGCGTGCGCTGTCGCTGACCTGGCGCAGCATGGTTTGCAGATAATCAATCACGCCGTTGAAGCTATCGATAATCGCGTTAAATTCCGGGCTGCTGGTCGGCTCCAGGCGCTGCGTCAGATCAGCCCCACCTGCAGAGAGTCGGCTGATATTGCGGTTCAGATCGGCCAGTTTGCCCATCATCGAGCGGATAAACAGCACCAGCACGCCCAGAAGCAACAGCAGCATCGGGATCTGCACCATGCTCAGGCGCGCGAGGATCGTGTCAGTCTGCGCGGTTAACAGCGCGGTCGGCAGATCGACCGCGATAATCCACGGGCTGCCTTTAATGGATTGCAGCATCACGGTATGAGAATCACCGTCCTGGTCATACTCCTGCTCGGTTTTCTCGCCAGGGCGGAAAGTGGCAAGCGCTTTCTGCACCGTCTGCGCCATCGGATCGTCGCCGAGATCGGCGAGCTTCTTCAGGCTGGCGGTTTTACCCACCTGCCCGGCGTCGCCGACGATTTTGCCGTCGGCTTCCACAATCAGCACGCGCCCGGAGATGGCGTCGTTCATCTGTTTCGCCAGCTGGTTAAAGAAGCCCAGCGTCACGTCGATCGTCGCCACGCCCCACGGCTGGCCATCTTTGGTGATGACCATCGCGCAGTTGGTGCGCGGCTGCGGGCTGGCGTCATCCTGATACGCGTTCGCCCAGGCGCAGTGGCTGGCAGGTGAATTCAGGCCCGCTTTATACCAGACCTGTTCGTAGTAATTCGGTGCCGCGTCGGAGTTCCAGTACGTGTTCACTTCGAGCTGATTGCTGGCATTGCGCGCAAAGAACGTGCTGAATTTATTGCGCCCCGCCTCGCGTTTTTCCGGCAGCGGCCAGACGCCGCCGCCAAAGACATTCACATCCTGGTACTGATCCACCAGCGCCGGTAACAGACGATCGATTTCATCGCTCTGCATCGCCGCGACGCTCTGCGTCACGCTGCGCATCTGCGCCTGCACGCGGTTCATCTGCTCGACGATGCTGAACGCCACGTTGTCGACTTCATAACGGATAATTCGCGTTTCGGTGCGTTTAATTTCCGGTGTCACGAAAAAGTGGATCACCAGCGCGGTAATGCCGCTCAGGGCAGCAAGAAAGAGACAGAGTGAAAAGATAAATCTGGCCTGGGTTGTTTTTAGCATTGTTATTTTCCTGGAAAGGATCAGAGGGTTCTTCTTTCAGGACAACGGCAGCGCAGCGCTAAACTTGAAGGCAGAATGCATGTTAAAAAATTAACAAAAATTTAACTCATTGACGGATAAAACAAATCCTTTTTTCCTGGAAACATTTTGAAATAATTACTTATGCGTCAGCCAGAAATCCTTTTTACCCCATGAGGTTATAAATCAGAAAAGAACGATATTGGGCGCACGGGCGTCTTTCGGGCAGTGTGGCGGTATGGCAACAAATGAAGGAGATCCCCATGCGCCAGCGCTGTTGTTGTGCCTGTCTGTTTGCAGATAACCGACTGTGATTTTCCTTTGCTAACGGAGCGTTTCATGAGCACAACATTACCCTCTACCCTGCCGATCCTCGACCTTGCGAGACTCAACGCAGGCCCGGCCGATCGCGCCGCGTTTCTCGATCATCTGCGCTACGCCGCCCGTGATATCGGCTTTTTCTATGTGGTGAATCACGGCGTGGATACGCGCCTGCTGGAAGACGTACAGCGCGAGGCGCGCCAGTTCTTCGCGCTGCCGGAAGAAGAAAAAGCGAAGGTGGCGATGATCCATTCCCCCCATTTTCGCGGCTATAACCGCGCGGCGGCGGAACTGACGCGCGGCAAACCGGACTGGCGCGAGCAGTTTGATATCGGTGCCGAGCGCCCGGCGCTCGCGCTTTCAGCGAACGCGCCCTCGTGGCGCAGGTTGCAGGGGCCAAACCTCTGGCCTGCCGCCCAGCCGTCGCTCAGGCCAACGCTGCTGCGCTTTCAGCGCGATATGGCGCAAATGGCGCTGCGTCTGCTGCGCGCATTCGCCGAAGCCCTGCAACTGGCACCGGACGCCTTCGACACGCTCTACGGCGAGCAACCCAACGAGCATATCAAGCTCATTCGCTACCCCGGCCAGCAGCGCACCGGGAGCAATCAGGGCGTGGGCGCGCATAAAGATTCCGGGTTCTTAAGCTTCCTCCTACAGGACGCGCAAAAAGGCTTACAGGTGGAAGTGGCACCTGACGAGTGGATTGACGCCGCGCCGCTGCCGGGCAGCTTTGTGGTGAACATCGGCGAACTGCTGGAGCTTGCCACCAACGGCTATCTGCGCGCCACGGTGCATCGCGTCGTCTCGCCGCCCGCGGATAACGAACGCCTCTCCATCGCCTTTTTCCTCGGCGCGCGGCTCGACGGCGTAGTGCCGGTCTATCCGCTGCCGCCGGAGCTGGCGCGTGAGGCGCACGGCCCGCAAAGCGATCCGCGCAACCCGCTTTTACGCGATGTCGGCTGGAACTATCTCAAAGGCCGCCTGCGCTCGCACCCTGATGTCGCCGAACGTTACTACCGCGATGTGCTGCGCGAAAGCCACGAACTGATCGCCTGATCCCTTACTAAGGAAAGCAAAATGAAAAAAGCCACTTTGACGCTGGCCGGACTGGCGCTGCTGATTTCCGCAGGCTTACAGGCCGCCGAGCCGCTGCGTATCGCCGCCGATCCAGTACCGCATGCCGAAATTCTTAATTACATTAAAAAGCTCGATCCGAAGCTCGACCTCAACGTCGTGGAGCTCACCAGCGGCGTCAACGCCAACGAGCTGCTGGCGAACGGCGATGTGGACGCCAACTATTTTCAGCATCTGCCGTACCTGAAGGATCAGGAAAAGGCGCTTGGCAAAACCTTTGCGGTTGCCGCCACGGTACACGTTGAGCCGCTTGGCATCTATTCCCGTAAATATAAAGATCTGAAATCCGTGCCGGAGGGAGCTACGGTCGCGGTGCCGAATAATGTCACTAACCTGAGCCGCGCGCTGTTCCTGCTGCAAAATCAGGGGTTGATCACACTCAAAGCGGGCTTTAACGATCCGGCGAGCAGCCTCGCCACGCCGAAAGATATCCGCGATAACCCTAAAAAGCTGAAGATCCTCGAAATCGAATCGCCACAGATCCCGCGCTCGCTCGACGATGTGGATCTGGCGGTGATCAACGGCAACTACGCCCTGGAAGCGGGGCTGACGCCCGCCAAAGACGCGCTGGGGCTGGAACGCGCCGATCATAACCCGTACGCCAACCTGCTGGTGACCACGCCCGCGCTGGCAGGCGATCCGCGCATTAAGGCGCTGGCGAAAGATTTACAGTCGCCGCAGGTCGCGGAATTTATTCGCCAGCATTACAACGGCTCGGTGATCCCGGTCGCGGTGCCGCAGTCATGATAACGCTGGACGGGCTGAGCAAAACTTACGCCGGAGAGGGCCGCCCGGCGCTGGACGACGTCTCGCTCGCCATTCCGCAGGGTGCCGTGTATGGCATTCTGGGGCGCAGCGGTGCGGGTAAAAGCACGCTGCTGCGCTGTCTTAACCTGCTGGAGCGGCCAACCACTGGCCACATCATCATGAACGGCGTGGATATCACGCGTCTCGACGACCGCGCGCTGCGTCAGCACCGGCAGCGCACCGCGATGGTGTTTCAGCACTTTAATCTGCTCCACGCGCGCACGGTGGCGGATAACGTGGCGGTGCCGCTGGAGATCGCAGGCGTGCCGCGCACGGCGCGCCGCGAACGGGTGGCGGATTTGCTGGCGCTGGTCGGGCTTATGGATAAAGCCGACGCGTTTCCTTCGCGGCTTTCCGGCGGGCAGAAGCAGCGCGTCGGCATCGCCCGCGCGCTCGCCGCACGCCCGGACGTGCTGCTGTGCGATGAAGCCACCAGCGCGCTCGACCCGGAGACCACCGCCTCCATTCTCGCGCTGCTTGCCGATATCAACCGCCAGCTCGGGCTGACCATCGTGCTGATTACGCATGAGCTTGAGGTGGTTAAAGCCATCTGCGACCACGCGGCGCTGCTGGAGAACGGGCATCTGGTGGAAAGCGGTCGACTTGCGGACTTGCTCACCGCGCCCTGGTCGGTGCTGCGCCAGACGCTGGTGCGCGACAACGCCGCCTGGCAGGCGTTTTTACGCCGCCACGGCGTGGAGGAGAGAATATGGTGCGAAGTGGCATGAGCTTTGACGATCTCTGGCCGCTGCTGGCGCAGGGTACGCTGGAGACGCTCTATATGGTCGGCCTGGCGGCGCTCTTTACGGTGCTTATCGGCCTGCCGGTCGGCGTGGTGTTGTTTATCACCCGGCGCGGCGGCGTACTCCCGCAGCCACGGCTCAACAGCGTGCTGGGCGGCGTGATAAACGTCGGGCGTTCGCTGCCGTTTATCGTGCTGTTGATTGCGCTGATCCCGCTGACGCGTCTTATCATCGGCACGACGCTTGGCAGCACCGCCGCCGTGGTGCCGATTACGATCGGGGCGTTTCCCTTTTTCGCCCGCGTAGTGGAAAACGCGCTGGATGAGGTGGACCACGGTCGCACCGAGGCGATTATCTCCATGGGCGGTAACGTCTGGCATGTGATAAGCAAAGCGCTGCTGCCGGAGGCGCTGCCCGCGCTGCTGGCGGGCGTGACGCTCACCGTGGTGATGCTGATAGGTTTTTCCTCTATGGCAGGCGTCATCGGCGGCGGCGGGCTTGGCGATCTGGCCATTCGCTACGGATATCAGCGATTTAATAATGAAGTGATGGCCGCCACAGTGCTGATTCTGGTGGCGCTGGTGCAGGGCGTACAGACGCTCGGCGACCGGCTGGTGCGGCGTCTCGCACACCGGCGCTGACATTTTACGCTGCGGCGCGGCGTTCAACGCGGCGCCCGCTTTTTAGATTTTTCTTGCCTTAACCCGAAGCAAAATCAATGCGGCGTGCCGTCGCAAAAGCCATTATCCCCCACTACGCTAGAAGTACTCCGGCACTCTTTTTCTCTTCAGGGCAGGCAGCAATCGTGACCATCGCAAGACTCATAAAAATAGTAACAGGCGTGCTGTTACTCAGCGTTTTGCTGCCTGTCGCGTTCAGTTTCTGGCTCGCCCGCCATCAGGCTGAACAGCATTTTGTGATGGAGCTTGACGCCTACACTGAACGCACACTTATCCGCACCAATGACATCATGCAGCAGGCGAAAGCGTCGCTTGCCAAAATCAACAGCTTCACCGGAGAGCCGTGTAGCGAGGCGCATTTACAGGCGATGCGGCGCACGTCGTTTGTGTTCCGGCATGTCCAGGAGGTGGTCTATCTGAAAGATATGACGCCGGTCTGTTCCTCGCTGGTAGGGCGCAGCACGTCAAAACCGCTGCCACCGCCGACATGGGTTAACGATGAAAACTACGGGATCTGGTTCAGCACGCAGAATGATATCGGCCTGTCGGTGCCGATGGTGATGATTGCCCACGGGCCGCACATGGTGCTTATCGATCCCAGCTCGTTTATCGATTTAATTCCGTTCAGTGCCTGGCCGATTAACACCGCCATCATCGGCCTGCCGCGCAACCGCGTGCTGGCGAGTAGCGGCCCCTTTGATAAAACCGTCTGGGAAATGGCGCGGAAAAGCGGCGCTCAAAAAATGGAGTATCAGGGCAATATCTATCTGATTCACCGCGAGCCACGCTCCGGCATTGCCGTCGTGGCGTGGGCGTCTCAGGCGCCGCAGACGGCGGAAATCCGCAAGCTCCAGCTCATCTGGCTCCCGGCGGGGATTCTTATTAGCCTCGCGTTAGCGTTCTGGCTGCTGCGCCTGCTGCGCCGTTTGCAGTCGCCGCGCTACCGTTTGCAGGACGGTATCACCAACAATGAACTGGTGATGCACTATCAGCCGATTATCCGGCTGGCAGACGGCCAGCCCATCGGTGCCGAGGCGCTGATCCGCTGGCCGCAGCCGGACGGCAGTATGTTAACGCCGGATATTTTTATTCCGCTTGCCGAACAGACCGGGCTTATCGGCCCGCTGATGCGCCGCATTGTCCATAATGTGCTGGCCGATCTCGGCGACTGGCTGCGCACGCATCCGCAACAACATATTTCTATTAATATTTCCGCGTTCGATCTGCACGATCCGCAGTTTGTCGATATGTTCAGCGAGGCCCTCGCGCAACACGGCGTCGCGCCGCATCAGCTGGCGCTGGAGATAACCGAACGCGGCTTCGCCGACCCGACGCTAAGCGGCCCGATCATTGAGCGCCTGCGCGCGGCGGGGCACAAAATTTATATTGATGACTTCGGCACTGGCTATTCCAGCCTGAGTTATCTCGAGGATCTGGATGTCGATATCCTGAAAATTGATAAATCGTTTGTCGACGCGCTGGAGTACAAAACCGTCACGCCGCACATTATCGAAATGGCGAAAACGCTGAAGCTGGAGATGGTGGCCGAAGGCGTGGAAAACCAAAGCCAGGCGCTGTGGCTGCGGGAACATGGCGTGCAATACGCCCAGGGCTGGCTCTACAGCAAGGCGCTGCCCGCAGACATGTTTATCGCCTGGTGCAGGCAGCACGGCGTCAGTTAAGCCGATGCCGCATCTCATACTGGCGCACCGGCTGAATGCGAAAGCCGCTCTGCTCAAAGAGCGGCGCCAGGCGCTGGTCAACCGCCACGGGCGTCATTAAGCCCGCAAAGCGCTCATGGAGTAATGACAGTAACTGCCGGGCGCGCCCTTCACGCCGCGCCTGCGGCGCAACCCACAACGCGCGTAGCTGCGGCTGAGCAAAACCGGTCGCAATAATGGCAAACGCCTTATCATCCAGCGAAAACCCCATGCCCGGCAGCGCCTGCGCAGTTTCCGGTGCCATTAGCCACGGCAGGTCTTCCACCTGCGCTGCCATACGCTGTGCGATGTCATGCGGATCGCAGGGCATTAATGCCTGCGTATTCACAAACGCCGCCGGGCTGTGGGCCTGAAAGCCCACCAGCGTTTTCTCGCAGGTAAACCCCACACGCTCATACAGCGCCTGACCGGCGTCGTTACCGACAATCACCTCAAGCGTCATGCTTTTTTCACCGCGCTCGTGGGCTTCATCCAGCAACTGCGTCATCAGCGTTTTACCCACGCCTTTACCGCGCCAGTCAGGATGAATGGCGAACGCCGCGAGACGGCTGCGCCAGCCGCGCCGGGCGACGAGCGCCAGCGCGACGACAGTTTCACCTGCAAGCCAGACGCGGCTGGCGTTCAGGCAGACATTCTCCGCGCCGAACCGGTACGCAAACACCGCGCCATCCAGTTGAAACGGCACCAGATAGCCATCAAAACAGCAGCACAGCATAGAGGCCAGCGCCTCGCTGCTCCAGTGTAGCGCTGGCTGCGCGCGTAAGGTTGCCGGGTTCGGCATAACCATTCCTCATGGGCAGAAACGTCAAGCATAACGCAGCGCGGCAAAAAGGCGACCTACCCTTTTTCAGCGACCGCCACGGCTGGTGTGACAGGCTTTACGCGCCGCACCTGAAACCACGGCAGGCAGAGCTGGATAAGCGGGCCGATGGCGAGCGCGTACACCACCGTGCCGATTCCCAGCGTGCCGCCCATCGCCCAGCCCGCCAGCAGGACGGTGATTTCAATCGCGGTACGGACGCTTCGCACCGACCAGCCGGTACGGGCGTTAATGCCGGTCATCAGGCCATCGCGCGGCCCTGCGCCAAAACCCGCGCCGATATACATGCCGGTTGCCAGCGCATTCAGCACCACGGCGGCAACGAGCAGCACGCCACGCAGCGCCAGCGACGACGGCGCAGGCAGTACGGCGAGCGCCGCATCAGCCGCAAGCCCAATCATAATGACGTTACTGATAGTGCCAAGCCCCGGCTTCTGGCGTAGCGGCACCCACAGCAGCAGCACCAGAACGCCGACGCCGATAATCACCGCACCGAGATTCAGCGACAGCAGCCGTGCCAGCCCCACGTGAAACACATTCCACGGATCGGTACCGAGATCGGCCCGGACGAACATCGCGGTCGATACGCCATACAGCGAAAGCCCGACATACAACTGCACCAAACGACGCCACATACTTTTTTCCTCTTCAGTCATCTGGCTACTACTTTAAGGCCAGCAGACGTAAGATTAAGGTCCAGTTTGAACAAAGTGGACTGCTTATGAATTATCGTCGCACCGGTACGGCCTCGCTGCTGCGCCTGCTTGGCCACTGGCAGCAGGAACATTCCCGCCTGCCGGTTTATCGCCAGCTCGCGCAGGCGCTGCGCCTGATTATTCTGGACGGACGCCTGCCGCTTGCAAGCCGCCTGCCGGGCGAGCGCGAACTGGCTGGCGCACTGGGCATCAGCCGCACGACCGTGGCCAGCGCGCTGGGGCTGCTGCGTGATGAAGGCTTTCTGATAAGCCGCCACGGCGCAGGCTCCGCGATAGCCCTGCCCGCCAGCGCCTCGGTGCCAACGCTCACCGGTAGCGGCGGCGCGCTCGATCTCTCCACCGCGGCGCTGAGCGCAGGCCCGGAGGTGTTGGCGGCCTGCCAGCGCGCCGTGGCGCAGTTACCGGATTATCTCGGCCATACGGGCTACGATCCGCAGGGTCTGCTGCGCCTGCGTGAGACCATTGCCGCCCGCTACGACGCGCGCGGCCTGCCCACCAGCCCCGATCAGGTGATGCTGGTAAACGGCGCGGTGAGCGGCTTCGCGCTTATCCTGCGGCTGCTGACCGGCCCCGGCGACCGGGTGGTGGTCGATAACCCCACCTACCCGCTCGCCATCGCCGCCATTCGCGGCGCGTCGTGTCGTCCGGTGCCAGTGTCACTGGCAAGCCAGGGCTGGGACCCGGACGGGCTGGCGGCGACGTTCGCCCAGACCTCGCCGCGCCTCGCCTATATCATTCCCGATTACCACAACCCCACCGGCTACTGCATGGACGCCGCCACCCGCGAGCGCGTCGCTGTCGTAGCGACGACCAGCCGCACCACGCTTGTCGTAGACGAAACGATGGTGGATCTCTGGTATGAAGACGCCCCGCCGCCGCCGCTCGCTGCCTTTGACACGCAGGATACGGTCGTTACGCTCGGCTCGGCGGGTAAAAGCTTCTGGGGTGGGTTGCGGCTCGGCTGGATACGGGCCAGTGCGCGCACTATCGCGTCGCTGATTCAGATGCGCGACACGCTCGATCTCGGCTCGCCGCTGCTGGAACAACTCGCCGTCGCCACGCTGATTGAAGACGCCCCGCATTTTCTGCCGCCGCGACGCACAGCGTTAAAAGCGCGCCGCGATGCGTGCCTTGACGCCATGCAGCGCTATTTTCCGCAGTGGCGCACGACCCTGCCGCAGGGAGGGTTATCGTTCTGGGTGGAGCTGCCACGCCCGCTTGCGACGCGCTTCGCGGCCAGCGCCGAAGGGCTCGGCATTCATCTTGGCCCCGGCAACCGGTTCGGCGTGGATGGTGCCTTTGAGCGCTTTCTGCGAATGCCGTTTACGCTTGAGACCGAACGGCTTGAAGAGGCGTTTGGCCGGCTACAGCCGCTCTGGCATCAGCTTATGGAAGCGCGTGCGCCGACCGCCCGTGGGCTGGTGTGATGATTAAGGTGAATCTGACAGGAGAGAAAAAACAGATGACGAGCCTTCCGGCTCGCCATAAAAAAACGGTCATCCGTGACTGCACATAATTTGAGATGGTGAGGCGTATCATTTTATTATGCGACGAATAATGACGGCGCTTTGTAACAGCGCCGTGTCACGCGGATGATATATTCATGACGCGATCGGCAGGCAGGAATTAATGCTGGCGCGGAACCGGAAAACCTTTCAGAGAAATGACAAACGCATCACCCTCTTTTTTTATTTTCGCGCCGGCGTCACACCAGTCGGACGCAATACGAAAGAACTCATCGCTGCCGACATCCCAGCCCAGACGGACATGTTTGACATAGCCTGAACGCAACAGCTCACAGGCTTCCCGGTAGGTTGCAGCCGTGGTGGATAAAGAAGCGTCTTTCATTTTCTTTTCTTCAGAAGTTTACGTAGCGCTTTGATTTCTTTTACAGAAAGTGGGGATACATCTTCTTCGGTGTGCTGGCTGTCGATCTCTTCGCTGTTTACCGCGTCGTCTTCATCGGCCAGCACCAGCGCATTCTGTAACAGTTTTTCTGTGGTGGCGCTGAGCGTTTCACCGTGCTGCTCAGCATACTGACGAAGCTTTTCTTTGAGATCGGTATCTATTTTTACGTTAAGCACCGCAGCAGTCATAGAAAATTCCTTTCCTTTCAGATGAGAGCTATTTAATACCTTAATTGATTATTAAGATCCAGCGTTAAGCTGTTACTTATAAAAAGACGTTTTAAAAATGAGATATCGGTTTGGCTATTATGACAATAAGATGACAAATAAATGACAGTATAATTAAATTTAAACGACAGAATAAAATAAAGCGGCTGGCAACCCGGAAATAAATAGCTGTGGGAAGAACGGGAAAACACAGGAGCGGATGCTTAAAAGAAGCACAGTCGAAGCAGGTTATCGCGGTGGGAGAGGCAGAAATGGGTGGGGGCCCTGCCAGCTACATCCCGGCACACACGTCATCTGCCTTGGCTGCTTCCTTCCGGACCTGACCTGGTAAACAGAGTAGCGTTGCGGGAGAACCAACAGGGCCCCCATTGAGAGCGTCGTTAAACGCGCAGGGCGCATTATGTCTGTTGCCCATGGCGATTGCAACCCAACGCGCGCCGTATGCCGGTTTATTGCGCAATCGAGAGCAGGCACGGGAAGCTTTTGTGGGTCGGTTAAGGGCAGGCCCGCCAGTTTATATGTAGGGTGGGTAAGCGAAGCGCACCCATCTGGCCTAACAACATATGTAGGATGGGTAAGCAAAGCGCACCCACCAGGCCTGACAATCAATATATGTATGGTAGGTAAGCGAAGCGCACCCACCTGGCCTGAGATACTGTTCAACTATGCGATTTCTGTTTCAGGATTTCCCTTTCGCCACTGGCACGCGCGCAACGGATTGCACCTTCCATATACCCGCTTCCTTCACCATACAATCGATCACTCTATGTGCCGGGTTTTGACCAAACGACACATACACCTGCGTACAAACCGGGTCATACTCGACATCCGTAATGACGATATGAGAAGTCCAGTCCGGCAGAATGTCCTGAGCCTTGATGAAAAAGTCCGAATCATAAAATTCATTTTCATTCTGTCTGGCTCGTCGCAATTTCTCCAAAGTTGTTTTTGTCACGTAATGTCTAATCTGCTTGCTATCAAGAAGATCCTGATGCGTATTCTGAAAGCCGCCTATATACCAGCGATTAAAATTAAGTGCGGCCTGCTGAGGTTTTTGTTCAAGCGTTTCATCACTGGCAACAGCGGCAGTACTACACAACGCGACAGTAATAAATAAGGTGCAAATGGTTTTATTCATGTTCAGTAATGCCTGTAAAGTTTAAAGGCGGGATGAGCCCGGCGGTAACTATCTCCTGGATAAAATGATCTCTGCCTAAAATCGCTAATCCATTTTTGGCCATCATAAATACAAACATGACCATCAGGATGTCCGGGGATCGAGCTAATAACAGCGACATCACCAGCTACGGGCTCACCATAAACCTCATAGAAACCAGCTTGAATCAATGCCTTACCCATATCTTTTGCAGAAGGCGTTGGATGTATATCAACCCCACCAGCAATAATAGCTTCTTTAACAAATAACTCGCACTTATGATAGCTATTACTGTAGGCACGATCCTGTGCATGACGTATTGCTGCATATTTATCCCATGTCATTTATAAAGTCCTATTAAATGAAGAACATATAAATTCTACATGCACAAATTAATAAATACTGTATTCAACTTTGAAATTAAGTTAACCCACATAAAAACCAGCAATAAAAATCATATAAATATAATCAGCAAAAATAGAAGCGATGTAATAATCTTTAATTCTTTAAGCATTGCCGTTATCTTTATACCCCAACTCAGAATTGTTTTTTATATATTGCCATATAAAATAATGCTCCTGCACATATTCAATAAACCACGTTATTGATATACCGGTTTATCCCCGCTCGCGCGGGGAACACCTGCCACGCGTCTGCCGCAGCGTATTCGGCGTCGGTTTATCCCCGCTCGCGCGGGGAACACGCCTATTTCGGGTGAAAAACCGAGATAGACTTCGGTTTATCCCCGCTCGCGCGGGGAACACTAAAGCATTTATTTCATCAATTATTTTTTTATCGGTTTATCCCCGCTCGCGCGGGGAACACTCGCAGTATCAGTCGCTCGATAAACGCTGCGTCGGTTTATCCCCGCTCGCGCGGGGAACACGCCTAGCCGCGCCAGCCGCAGTAATTCGGCACCGGTTTATCCCCGCTCGCGCGGGGAACACCCGTCTCACACCGAGGGGATGTCCTGGGACGGCGGTTTATCCCCGCTCGCGCGGGGAACACCCGTAATGATTACCCCCGCTCTCCTGCCAGATCGGTTTATCCCCGCTCGCGCGGGGAACACCTGATTTTCGGCATCCCGTCGTACGCGGTCTGCGGTTTATCCCCGCTCGCGCGGGGAACACGCTTCCAGGAACAAGAGAGAAATTATCCAGCGCGGTTTATCCCCGCTCGCGCGGGGAACACCGCAGCGCGATAATGAACGTTGCGGCGATTGGCGGTTTATCCCCGCTCGCGCGGGGAACACCGTGACGTCACCTGAGAAGCGTTGGAGAATTTCGGTTTATCCCCGCTCGCGCGGGGAACACATCATTGATCACTACGGCGTTATGCGCACAGGCGGTTTATCCCCGCTCGCGCGGGGAACACTCCTTAATCAATTGTAAGTTGATGAAAAAACGCGGTTTATCCCCGCTCGCGCGGGGAACACTCTAAAACTATATAACTGTATTTATTACACTTTTTCGGGCAACAACATTCTACCAACGTTTGGTTCACAATCTCGCATTGTTAAAGAGCGCTTAACCTACTGATTTTCAAGCGGTAAAAACGAGACAAGGCTCAGGCCATCCAAATCCACCGGGATACGACGGTTAACGCCGTACGTCTGGAAATCGAAGCCGGATTCATGATTCGTAGCCCACGCCATCACCACATTGCCCTCCTCCGCTAACTTATTTATCTGATGCCAGATCATTTCACGCACGCGGCGCGATACGTCGCCCACGTAAACCCCGGCGCGCAGCTCCAGCAGCCAGATGGCGAGCCGTCCGCGAAGCCGGGGTGGGACGCTTTCCGTCACGACGACCAGCATACTCATCAGCGGCTCCTGAAACCGGCTTCCGCCAGCGAATCGGCTTGCGGTATCGCGGGCGGCAGCATGTCGGTTGCGGGCTGCGGCGGTTCGATTTCACCGGCGGCGAGCACGGTTTCAATCAGCGGAATAAGTTTGCCGGTCAGCTTTTCGCTACGAAAAATATCCCGGCACGCCAGACGCACTTCGCGATCCGGCTGTTCCGGGTGACGGGCCGCTATCTCGAATGCTTTCGGCACCACGGCGTCAAACTTAATGATGTCCGCGATGTCGTAAACAAACGAGAGCGGCTTGCCGCTATGGATGAAACCGATGGCGGGCGCGTAACCCGCCGCCAGTATCGCCGCCTCGCTGATGCCGTATAAACAGGAGGTCGCCGCGCTGATGCACTGGTTCACCACATCGCCCTTTTCCCAGTCTTTCGGATCGTACCTGCGCCCGTTCCACTTCACGCCGTAGCGTTTCGCCAGCAGCGCGTAGGTCTGTCGCACGCGCGCGCCTTCGATCCCGCGCAGCTGTTCGACCGACCGGCGCGCTGGCGGCGGCTCGCCAAAACGCAGCTCATACATTTTGCGCACCACTTTCAGGCGCAGCGTCTCGTCGAGCGCGAGCTTCGCCTGGTAAAGCAGCTTGTCAGCCCGCGCGCCGCCCGGTTGCCCGGAGGCATAAAGGCGCACGCCCGCTTCGCCCACCCATACCAGCAGCGTACCGACCTGCGACGCCAGCCTGATCGCGGCATGGGACACCCGCGTACCAGGCTCCAGCATAATGCAGGCGATAGCGCCCACCGGCACATGCGTGCGCACGCCGGTTTTATCCACCAGCACGAACGCGCCATCCAGTACGTCAAGATGACCGTACTGGAGGAAAATCATTGACGTGCGATCGTTGAGCGGAATTGGATTGAGGGGAACAAAACTCATACCCCGTCGCCCGGTTTGATGAGCATCAACCCGCAGCCGAAAGCGCGGCATTTGCCATAGCCTTCGTGAAGCCGCGCTATAAATTGCGCCGGATCGGTTACGGTAAGCGCGCCCTCGTAATCCACCGTGCTGAACTGGATTAACTCGCCGCGTTTCTTCATAACCTGCTGCTGACGGTATGCCGCCACGCACGCCTGCGAGAGCCGAAAACCGCCTTTGTCTCCCTGCGCCTCAAGCCACGCCAGCGCCGCCTGCTCCTGCTTCCCCCACACTTCACCGCGTTGTGAGAAAGGTCTTACCTCACGTTTCGCGTTCATTAGCACATCATGGCGTTTACCGTTGCGGGTGATGACCGGGTTAGCCCGCAGCGAAAAACGCAGCGCGGCGCCTTCATCAAGCGCTGGCGCGAACAGGCGTGTCTGAATCTCGAACAGCGGGTGCGTGCGCTCGGGCGCGCTTGCGGACAACAAATAAAAGCAAAAGCCGTTTTGCAGCGTCTCGCGCCGGTAGAGATACTGCCGCTGCGCCACGCCGGGGAACAGCTCCCACAGCCACTGGTGCATGACATATTCGCCGCGCGCCATCATCTCCATCAGCCGCTCCGGCGTGAGCCTGGAGGTGGGGAGCGTTATTTTTGAGAGATACATGTCGCCTCCTGCGTCAGTCGTCCTTGCTGCACCGTCCGGATATCGAAATCCCAGCGCCGGCGGCTGAGCGGTTGGTCACGCCAGATCTGAATTTCATCCGCCGTGAGGCCGTCGTGTTCGCCCTCCCACCAGAGGTGCGGGTGAAACTGCGCGAGCGCGCTCAGCGCCGGGTTAAGCTCGCTTAATGCCGCGCTGTAGCGCGCCTGTGCTTCGCGCAGCAGCGAGGCGGCCTCGCCTTCGCACAGATGCGGCCAGAGCGGCAGCCCGAGCGGATGGCTTTTACGTCCGAGGTATAGCGGAAAAACCGGCGCGCGCAGCGCCGTCTGTAAGGCCTCAAGCGTATAAGGCGCGCCGGGCGTGGCCGCGACGGCGACGAGCCAGTAGCCATCGGCGTAGTAATCTCGACAGGAAACGGTCGTTACGAGCATCTGCGCGTCGCGCAGTTCATCTTTACGGATGAAATAGCGCACTTTGCGGGCTTCGCGCGGCACCTGCACCGTGTGGTAGTCACGCGCCCAGGCGCTTGATTTCCCGGCGCAGACGATAAACTGATAATGCTGATTCAGCGCGTTTAACGCCGCCTCGTCGTCACGCCGGATGCCAAGCGCCGCGGCCAGCAGCCCGAGCAGCGCCGAGCGCCCCGGCAGCGCGCGCGTATGGCGCACCTCGCCGACGGCAATCTCTCCCCAGGAGGCCATCGGCCCCTGGAGCTGAAAAATAAGATAGCGGTTCATCGTCGCTCCTTATGCGCTGATAAAATCCAGCAGTTGTGCGACGGAACCTTCCCCTTTATCGCCATACAGCACCGCGCACGGCGTCGCGCCGCCGCCGTAGACCTTGTTCATGTTGTCACGAAGCGTGGTGATGCGGCGCACCGCTTCGTCGAGCTGATCGTGACCGGTTACCGGCTCCCAGAATGCGGCAGCCAGCGAGCGCGGCTGCTCCGTGCTTTTCTCGGCAAGCGCCCAGCTGGCGTACGCGCGCGAGGCGAAACTATTCTGTTTGCCGGTGGGGGAGATTTTCAGCGTACATTCACCCAGCGCCCGCAGCGTTTTCGCCATAAACTGTTCATCGCCGTTGAGGTTTTCCAGCAGACGATCGCGGTCGATGCACAGATAGGTATAAAAGAGCGCGGAGCCGAAACCCAGCTCGCCAATATGTCCGGCACCGGCGTCTTCCGCCGCGGCCTCACGGAGATCGTCCACCGCCGTGAAGAAATCGTCTTCCATCAGGGTTTCGCCAACGCCGAACGCATGGGCGACCTGACAGGCGGCTTCGATATTATGCTCCGGCGTGGACGCGAGCATGCGGCCAAACAGCGCGATATCCACCGCCATCGCGTCTTTGCGCAGGAAATTCAGTTCATCTACTGTCGGCGCGCGTTTTTCCACTGCCAGCGTGCGGGCCAGCGCATGCACACTTTCTCTTTCCGTCGGACTGACATGCGCGAGCTGCTCGGTGTCGGTGTTAATGAGGGGATCTTTCTCGAGCTTTTTCTTATCTTTTTCGCTTTTCACTTTGCCGAAACAGGCTGCAATCGCGCCGCCCCACTCAATCGCTTTGGCCTGCGCGATGCCGCCCGCCAGCATGATCTCCGCCGCCTCGCGGCCGATGCGCGCGGTACGCGTGCCGATATGCCCGCCGAGCGCCGCCTCAAAGAGTTCAGAGGTGCGCCAGGCGCGCTTGAGGCTTTGCGAAGAGACACGCAGGCGCGACGCGCCGCCGATGGTGACGGTTTTCGGCGCGCCAGTGTCGTCGCGGTTCAGGTTAGCGGCCGGGTAAGCGGTTAGCAGATGAAGCTGAATAAACGTTGTCATGTGAATGTTCCTTATTCCTGAGTGGTGGCCGTGTCGGCCGGTAAATCGGTGTTTTCTGCGTCCGGGGCGTCTGAGGGGTTGCCCGCCATGTAATAATCCAGCGCCCAGCGCACGCGGATGTAATCGGTCGGAGCACGCCTGCGCGCGGCACGTCGCTCGCGTTCGTCTTCTTCCGCACACCAGCGAAAAACGCCTTCCGCTAAATCCGGCAGATTGACCACGCCTCGCAGCAACTGCACCGCGCGGCGTAGCTGGCGGAACAGCTCCTCCTGCGTGCGCGCCTGGCTGAGCCGCCGGAAACGCAGTTCAGACATCACCGCATGGTTGCCCTCTTTGTGGCCGAGCTGTTCGGCAAAAGAGGCGCGCGTATCCACCGTTTTGACGTGAGCGGCCAGCGCCGCGACGATGCCGAGCGCGCAGAAGCGCCATTCGCGCCCCGGCACGTTCCAGAGCGTCGGCACGCGCGCCGCGAGTGACCGAAACCCTTCGCTGAGCCACACCTCGTTCAGCGTATGGCTGCGGCGCAGGCTGGCGCGCAACCGCCGTCCCTGCTGTTCATTGAGTAGCGCATACCATTTGAGTAAAGACTCACGGTGCGCCTGCGATAAGATGCTCACTTAGTTTGCCTCCTGCGTTTTTTTCGCCCGTGCGCCTTTCGCGGCAGGCTTCGCCTGCGTGAAAAACTTCTTCCGGGCTTTCATGATGTCTGCGAATTCCGTGCGCTCCTGCGGATTGGTCAGCGCGTGGTCGTCAAAATAGCGGCGCGTATACCGCCAGATGTCGCTATTCCAGGCGCTGAGCAGCGCGCGGTTATCGCCGGAGGTATCGGCTTTGACCGCCTCGACCAGCTCCAGGAACCGCGATTGCGTCTGCTGCCAGAAATCAACGTCGATAAAGCTGAAATCGCCGCGCACGGTCGCGCCTTCACCGAACCACGCCTCTTTCAGCGCGCTGCGTAATTTGCTGAGCATCAGGGTGGCGACCCGCGCGGCGTCGCTCAGGGTCTGACGGATAAACGGCTGTTGCGATTCGGGAAGTTGCAGAAAGGGCAAATGATGCTCATACCAGCAGCGGGCCTTCATGTTGTCGAAGTCGTAGCCAAAGCACCAGAGCCCGGTTTCCGCGCCGGGCAACGGTTTTTGCTGGCGGATTTTGACAATACGGGCGGGCTGCTCCCGGTTGTTGTCACTTTCGCTTTCCATCATCAGCCCCAGCCAGTCGCGCCACAGCAGGCCGCCCGGCTGCCCTTTCACGGAGAACATCTCCCCGCCCTCTTTTTTGGGAATACGGTGCGGCGTTAAGGGGTGCATCCAGCCCACATAGTTAACGCCGTAGTTTTTGACGGTCATGGACGTCAGCAACGCGTCGCCCGGCTCGCCGCAGAGATCGCAGGTGCCCGGCAGCGTGGTAGAGAAATCCACGCGAATGCGCCGCGGCATGCCCCAGTACGCCTGCAGCGCATCGGCCTGTTCCGGCGTTACGATAGCTTTTTCGCTGGTGCGGGTCGGCGCAAGCCACGGAAAGACGCGGGCGTCATAGCAGGCCGGGCGCGGGAGACGCCCCTCGCGCTGTGGCAATATATTAAGCCACAGCCTGCGCCACAGCGCCGGGCGCTCCCCCTGATAACGGTGCAGCTCCAGCAGCGTGGTCATTGGCCCGCCGCCGCGCAGTCCGGTGCGGTAACCCTTCCCACCTGATGGCGCATTTAGCTGCAGCGAAAAGAGCGCCAGCGCCGCGCAGTGCGGGCAGAGTTTTTCGGTAGTGCCGCGCTTAATAAAATGATCTTTATTAAGCTTTAAGGTCTGAGCGCCCGGCGTTTCCGGCAGCAGTTGTGCCAGCGCGACGCTTTCACCGTCGAGCGGTTCGAAATCCTGCATAAACGAGGGCGTATCCGGGCAGAATTCAAAGAGTTTCTCCAGCGGTGCCAGGGCGTTGCGGATAGCCTCCGCCGTTAAGCCGTCTTCCCAGATATCCTCCCAGCTTTCGGCGTCTTTCGGGGCCAGCGCCGTTTGCAGCAGCCCGAGCAGAAACTGCCAGGCCGCCCCCTGAAAATCCGGACGCGGTAAAATCAGGTCCAGAATATTTTCATCGGCCAGATCCAGCGGCGCGATTTTCCCGCGGGTGCCGTCGCGGTAAATAACGGGGAGCCATTTTGTGGTGATTAATGAACTCAAAACATATCCCTCCCTTGCCTGACAGATATCCCACAGGCATGCGTCCTTTAAAGGTTTAACTAATGGATGACAGCAATTAATAAAAAAATTAATTCATAGCTAAAATAATTCAATCACTTCGATCGAATCCATTGAAAATACGCCTGAAGATTCAGATAAAAAGTGACATAGCGCTAAAAAAACATCAAAAGAAAAATTACACCTTTTATTTTATTTCTTATCTATTACCCTTATTTCGTTCCCATTGATATTAACCGGGATAAACCGGTGTATTTTTTCTCCTGGTGTTTAACCGTTCCCCGCGAGCGCGGGGATAAAAACTCCAGGGCACTCGCCCTGGGGTTTACCGCGCTTACACCTCGCCGATAAGCCCCTCTTTGGCTGAATAGCCGCCCGGCAGCAGAATCACCACCGCCTCTGGTTTACGCTGCTCGCGGCACCACTGAGAGAGCGCCTCGCCGCAAAGCAGCGTGAACTCGCCGCGGTGCTTCTCCCACCAGCTTTTGCGCACGCGCAGCGCGCTCATCTCCCAGGCGTTATCGCCCTGCGCGTAGGGCATTATTCCCTGCGGAGTGTCCCTGGCCAGCCAGAGATCGATCGTGAGTTCGCCAATACGGGTCGAGACGTCCGGCCCCCATAGCTCCGCGCTCTCAACGCTGTAGCCAACATCGAGGGAAATTTCATATTTGCTCGCAATGGCGCGCTGGCAGTAATAGTCGGCCAGCGCGGCGTCTTCAGAGCGCTTCATGCCTTCCGGCACGTCGATTTCTTCACCATACACGGCTTCAATTAACAGGCGTGCTGCTTCCGGCATCTTTATTTCGCCCTGCTCGCGCAATACCCGCTGGGTCAGCCAGAGCCGCGAATGCGCCGGGTAAACGTAGCTGGTATTACGCATGGCGGAGGTCAGCCATTTTTCATCTGGCTGCGCCTGCCAGCGCGGTGCCAGAATATCCAGCCGTGGTGCAGGGCGTTCATCTGCGCCGGTTAATTTAAGCTGCCCCTGTTTATCACGACTATGCCGCTGCAAACGCCCGGCGCGCTGAATTAATAAATCGACCGGCGCGAGATCGCTAATTAAATAATCCAGATCGATATCGATTGATTGTTCTATTACCTGAGTAGATATAATTACTTTACCGCTTCGATTAACCGCATTTTGTTTTCCGAACCATTCCAGCGTTGTTTGTTCTTTATCATTACGGTCGATAAATGCGAAACGGCTATGAAATAAAATAATATTCTCTTCCGGGATATTCCCCCGGCGAATTAATTCCCGGTAGCTGTTCACTGCATCGTCGACGGAATTTCGTATCCAGCCGATACAGCCGCCCTCGCGCGCTACTGTCTCGATCTTATCAAAGCACGCGTCGTCATCCTCCATCCAGCCGATGGCAACCCGCCGCTGCACCTGCGCACGCGTGGCGACGCGCTGCCCGTCAATGCCCTGCGCGTGAAGATGCGTTATCCAGGGGTAGTCGTCAGGCCCGAGGCGCGGCGATTCACGCGTGGTGTTAAGCCCTCTATAAAAGGCGGCGATTAAGCGGTCGCGCTGAGCCTGTGAAAGCGTAGCCGAGAGCAAAATGGTGGCGTTGCCGTAGCGGGCGCGCGTCTCGACAAGTTTTTCGACCACATGCGACATATACGCATCGTAAGAGTGGATTTCATCGGCGATGAGCACTTTATCGTTCAGGCCCAGCAGGCGCAGATTCTGGTGCTTAAACGCCATGACCGCCATCATGGCCTGGTCGAGCGTGCCGACGCCGGTCTCGGCGAGCAGTGCCTTTTTGGGCGACTGCGCAAACCAGGCGGCGCAGCCTTCATACGCGGCGGCCTCATCGCCGGAGTCGTTCGGCAGTAATTCACGCGCCCAGACGGAGGCGTTAAATCCCGCAGAAAGTTTGCGCGCGCTGTGCGCCAGCACAAGGCTCGGATGACTGCCTTCACGATAGAGCCGCAGCCAGGCCTGCGACATCCGCGCATACATGGCGTTCGCCGTCGCCATCGTCGGCAGGCCGATATACAGACCGCGCGCCTGCCCCGCCGCCATCAGGCGATGCGCCAGCACCAGCGCCGCCTCCGTTTTTCCGGCCCCGGTGACATCCTCAAGAATGATGAGATGCGGGCCTCTCGCGTGAATATCCATCTCCAGCGCTTTTTGCTGGAGCGGCGTCGGCCTGGTGATAAAAGGAAAAAGCGTTTCGATGCCGTTAAAGGGCGCGACGTCGCTTGCTGGTGGCAACAGGCGCAGCGCCCGTTGCGCCTGTTTAACCGCGCGTGCCCAGTACGCTTCAAACGGCATCGCCTGCGCCACCCAGGGGAAGTGCAGATTCGCGGAGCCTGTCCAATCCGCCAGCACCGTAAGCGCGGAGACCAGCCAGCTTTTCGCCGGGAATGTTTCCCGCCAGTTATCGTCTTTCCACAGCGTTGGCAGCGCAACCGACGGGAAGAGCGCACTCACCGCGCCGGCAAACGCTCTGGCGGCAGCGATATCTTCCGGCAGGAAATCGTTATGGCAGTTTTCACAGGTGACGGGCTTGCCGTGATGGCCAATAATCGCAGGCATCCAGCGGTCCAGCACGCGTTTACGCTCACGCGCCGACAGCGGGCCTGTCATGCCCTGCGCCACGCAATCACCAAGATGGTTTTGCCACAGCCACGTGCCGGTGACGGTATGGTGATGGCGGCTGTCGCTGACGTCGCGCAGGCCACACGCCAGCGCGTCGCAGCGGTATTGTTGCTGAAACAGACGCGCAAATTTGCCGATGTCATGCCAGCACAGTAGCCAGGCGAAAAACGTTGCCGCCGTTTCGCGATCGTCTATCCCGAGCGCGGCAAAGAGAGACGCGGCGTTAAAGTGGTTTTCCATCACCATCACGTATCCACACGCGGCCACGTCAAGTGAATGCCATTGCAGTAAGTGGTAATCATCGCCCTGATGGTTTTCGCCCTTTCGGGACTTGCCCCAGTATAAATATCCGCTCATAAATCAGTCCTTTGCCAAATTCCGCCTATTCTGCGGCGCGCTCCGGAATCGTACCGGGAGCGCAAGCGTATTCCCTTTTATCTAAAAATATATAATTGACTGATATGTAAAGGTTTCACATTGAAATAACTGATAAAAAACACTTCGCAGTTGCGCCCTTCGCCCGCCCTTTCTTATGCTTAACGCCTGAAATCAAGGAGCCTCCATGAACCACCACGACACCTTTGCGCAGCGCGTTTATCAGATTGTCGCCGCCATCCCGGAAGGCTGCGTCACGACCTATGGCGAGGTGGCGCGGCTGGCGGGCTCGCCGCGGGCCGCGCGTCAGGTGGGCGGTGTGCTTAAGCGCCTACCGGAAGGCAGCACGCTGCCGTGGCATCGGGTGGTGAATCGTCACGGGGAAATTTCGTTGACCGGGCCGGATTTACAGCGCCAGCGTCAGGCGTTGCTCGCGGAGGGCGTGCAGGTATCGGGGAAAGGAGAGATCGACCTGGCGCGCTACGGGTGGCGCTACTGAAAAGCGCCTCCGAAGAGGCGCTTGTGCGGGTTTAGTACGTCGTCGGGGCCGGAACGGCGGAGGACGGCGTGACCTGCGTCGGCGAGGTTGACGGCACGCTTGTCACCGCACCACCACCAGACTGTACCGGTACGGCGGTCTGCTGCACAGGCACCAGCGTCAGGTCGATTTTGGTACCGCCCTGATTCACGGCAGGCTGTACGCGGTCGGTGATAAACACCAGCTTATCCTTAACCGTGATCGCCGCACTCAGCAGAACGCGGGCGTTCGGCTGAATGTCGGATGGGTTAAACGGCAGCACGAAGCTGAACGGCGCCTGTTTACCTTCGGTACGCACCACTTTCTGCGCCAGCACTTTCGACGGCGCGTTCGCCTGAGTGGCGTCAGAAAGGGTCACGGTCAGCACGGCGTCCGGCGGCAGGGCCACTTTCTGGCGGATCCAGACGGTACCGGAAACGTTCGGCTGCTTAATTACCGGCTTGGTCGCAACGCCGGAGGTATTCGGGTTCGGGGCTGGAACAGCAATATCAGCACTTTTATCCTGCGCGCAACCGGCCAGAGCAACGGCAACGGCTAAACCACTTAACATGTGCACGAGTTTCATGGCGTTCTCCTTATTTTCATTCCACCAGTAAGCGCCAGGCACTCACCAGCGTGAGCTGTCACAACATGTTTGTCGTGCTAAGTGTGGCACATATCACTAATTTTCGCCTGGAAACGGGGCGCTATTAAGATTATTTAACCCCTCTGACCAGTTGCTGTTCTGCGTTATAATCGGGATATATCATTCGCACGGTTGTGCATTTCCCGGTAGTAGAGGACCCTTTATGAGTCAGGCGCTGAGCAACTTACTCGCGTTATTAAATCTGGAAAAAATCGAAGAAGGGCTTTTTCGCGGCCAAAGCGAAGATCTCGGATTACGACAGGTGTTCGGCGGCCAGGTCGTCGGCCAGGCGCTTTACGCCGCTAAAGCGACGGTGCCGGAAGAGCGTCTCGTCCACTCTTTTCACAGCTATTTTCTGCGCCCCGGCGACAGCCAGAAACCCATTGTTTATGACGTGGAAGTGCTGCGCGACGGCAATAGCTTCAGCGCCCGGCGCGTGGCGGCTATCCAGAACGGTAAGCCGATTTTCTATATGACCGCGTCGTTCCAGGCACCGGAAAGCGGCTTCGAACATCAAAAACCCATGCCGCCTGCGCCCGCACCTGACGGGCTGAAATCGGAAACCGAAATCGCCCGATCGCTGGCGCACCTTCTGCCGCCGCAGGTGAAGGACAAATTCCTGTGCGATAAGCCGCTGGAGATCCGCCCTGTGGAGTTTCACAACCCGCTGAAAGGCCACACGGCAAAGCCGGAGCGTCAGGTGTGGCTGCGCGCCAACGGCCAGATGCCGGATGAGGTGCGCGTGCATCAGTCGCTGCTCGGTTATGCGTCGGATTTCAATTTCCTGGTGGTGGCGCTGCAACCGCACGGCGTTGGCTTCCTGGAGCCGGGCATGCAGGTGGCGACGATCGATCATTCAATGTGGTTCCACCGCCCGTTCGATATGAACGAGTGGCTGCTTTACAGCGTGGAGAGTACGTCTGCCTCCAGCGCTCGCGGTTTTGTGCGCGGCGAGTTTTATACTCAGGACGGTGTGCTGGTCGCCTCGACCGTGCAGGAAGGCGTGATGAGAAAGCGCGGGTAATTTTTTAGCGACCCGGCGGGTGCGCATAGCTTACCCGCCCTACGGTTAATTACGGTAAACGTGAGCGTCTTTTGTACGGTGGGTAAGCGTCAGCGCCCCCACCTTTTATATTCATAGCACCTTACATGGCGGGTGCGCGTGGCTTACCCGCCCTACGGTTAACCACGGTAAGTGTGAGCATCTTTTGTAGGGTGGGTAAGCGCAGCGCACCTACCTTTTACATTCATAGCGCCTTACATGGCGGGTGCGCATGGCTTACCCGCCCTGCGGTTAACCACGGTAAGTGTGGGCGTCTTTTGTAGGGTGGGTAAGCGCAGCGCACCCACCTTGCCACTCGCCCCATAAAAAAACCTCCCGCATGCGGGAGGTTTTTTGCTCCGGAGATAACCCCACTATCAGGCGTTGTAGGCGTTCTCGCCGTGGCTGTTGACGTCCAGCCCTTCGCGCTCCTGCTCTTCGGAGACGCGCAGGCCGACGGTCAGATCTGCCGCTTTATAGGCGATAAACGCGACCACAGCAGACCAGACAACGGTGATGGCGATACTCTCAAGCTGCACCAGCACCTGATGTCCCATCGTCACGCCTGCGGCGTAACCCACGCCGCCGAGCGAGGTAGATGCAAAAATACCGGTCAGGATGCACCCCACGATGCCGCAAACGCCATGCACGCCGAATACGTCGCACGGATCGTCAACGCGCAGCCAGCGTTTCAGCAGAGTGACGCCCCACAAGCCCGCCAGACCCGCCGCGATACCCACAATAAGCGAACCGCCCACACCGATGTAACCGCAGGCAGGCGTAATCCCCACCAGGCCCGCGATAGCGCCGGAGCACGCGCCCAGCAGCGACGGCTTACCGCGCAGCGCCCATTCGCCAAAGACCCAGGCAAGGATGGCCGCCGCCGTCGCGACAACGGTGTTCACAAACGCGAGGCCTGCGATTTCGTTGGCGGCGCTGGCGGAGCCGGCGTTAAAGCCAAACCAGCCGAAGTAGAGGATTGCAGTGCCGGTAAAGACCATCGGCAGGTTATGCGGTTTAAACGCTTCTTTGCCGAAGCCAACGCGTTTGCCAACCAGATACGCGCCGACCAGACCTGCTACCGCCGCGTTAATGTGCACCACGGTGCCGCCCGCGAAATCCAGCGCGCCGTGAGACGCCAGCAGACCGCCGCCCCAGACCATATGCGCAATCGGCACATAGGAGAAGGTGAGCCATACCGCCACGAAGATAAGCACGGCCGAGAAGCGGATGCGTTCCGCCAGCGCGCCGACAATAAGCCCCACGGTGATACAGGCGAAGGAGCCCTGGAACGCTACGTGAATGTATTGATAGAAGGTGCCCATCAGGTCGGTGATTTTAATGCCTTTCAGCAGCAGCCAGTCCATGTTGCCAAAGAAGCTGCCGCCGCTGCCGAACGCCAGCGAGTAGCCATAGACCACCCAGAGGACGCAGACCAGCGCGAACGCGACAGACACCTGCGTCAGCATCGAGAGCACGTTTTTCGCGCGGATAAGACCGCCGTAAAAGAGCGCAAGGCCTGGGATGGTCATAAAGAGCACCAGCGCGGTGCAGATCATCATAAAGGCGTTATCGGCTTTATCCGCCACCGCGGGCGCAGCCAGGGCAATACCCGGCAGAAGAGCAAGCAGGCCGAAACCCGATTTGAAAGCTGTGTGTTTCATCTTGTGCATTCCTGTTACGGTTGGCCAGAAATCAGAGAGCCGCTTCGTCGGCTTCGCCGGTACGAATACGAATCACGCGTTGCAGTTCGGCGACAAAAATTTTGCCGTCGCCAATTTTTCCGGTCCACGCGGCCTTGCTGACCACCTCGATCACTTCATCCAGCTGATCGTCGGCGATAGCCACGTCGATTTTTACTTTCGGCAGGAAGTTCACGCTGTATTCGGCGCCGCGGTAAAGCTCGGCATGGCCTTTCTGGCGCCCGAACCCTTTCACTTCGGTGACGGTAAGCCCCTGAATGCCAATGGTGGAGAGTGCTTCACGCACGTCTTCCAGTTTGAACGGTTTGATTACCACGGTAACCAGCTTCATAGATCCCCTCCAGTCAGAAATGGGTAATTCGGCAGCGACGATAATCTGGTAAAGCAAGCGGCGTGCCAGGAATAGAAAAGCGTGCGGTGGCGGCAAAAACTGCGGCAAGAAAGCAGGATTAATTGAAGGAAACGGAAGGCAGAAAAGAAAAACGCACCATGCGAGTGCACGGTGCGTTACATTTTTGCACCACTAACGATGCGTGTTAGCAGAACGCCTGATTTTGGTGCATCAGGCGCTGAGCGGCTCCTCTTTGGCGGCGGCCTGTAGCTCTTCACCCGCAAGCTGGAGCTGATACATCTGCCAGTAGCGCCCGCGCGCCTCAAGCAGCGCCTGATGGCTGCCCCGCTCCACCGCCTGCCCGCGATGCAGCACCAGAATAGTGTCGGCTTCCACAATCGTGGAGAGACGATGCGCGATAACCACCAGCGTCGTGTGCGGCCGGATAGCGGCCAGCGCGTGCTGAATCGCCTGCTCGGTGCCGGAATCGATGTTCGCCGTCGCCTCATCAAGGATAAGGATTTGCGGCGCGTCCACCAGTACGCGCGCCAGCGCCAGCAACTGCTTCTGCCCGACGGAGAGATTATTGCCCTGCTCGCCAAGACGGGTATGAATGCCCTCGCTCATGCCGCGCGCCAGCTCGGCCAGTTGTACCGTTTCCAGCACCTCCCAGACGCGCGCTTCGTCGATGTCGCGCCCGAGCGTGACGTTCGCGAAGAACGAATCGGCCAGCACGACAGGATCCTGCTGCACCATCGCCACGCCTTTACGTAGCACGCCGTGGCTGAGCGAGGCGAGCGGACGTCCATCGAGACGGATCTCCCCGGAGGTGAGCGGATAGTACCCCATCAGCAGGCTCGCAAGCGTACTTTTGCCGCTGCCGGTATGCCCGACCAGCGCCACGAAGTGACGGGACGGCACCGAGAGCGAAATATCCTTCAGCACCAGCTGATCGTCGCGATAGGCGAAAGAGACATTATCCACCTCAATCGCGCCGCTCGTGAGCGGGCGCTCGTCGTGGCCGTAATCCTGGCGCGGGCGATCCATTAACTCGAACACACGTTCGCCCGCCACCAGCGCCTGCTGCAAAATCGACTGCTGGGTGGTGAGTTCAATCAACGGCTCGTTAAGACGGCCCAGATAGCTGATAAAGGCGTAGAGAACCCCCACCTGAATCGTCCCGACGGCGGTGAAGCCGAACAGCATCAGCAGGCCGCACAGCACCAACGCGGAAAAGAGGCTCAGCAATGGGCGCAGCAGAAAGCCATCCAGGCGCAGCGTCTGCATTCGCGCCAGATAGTGCGAATGGCTGGCGGCGTTCATGCGCTCGCCAAAGCGCGTCTGCTGGCGGAACTGCTGGATGACATTCATCCCACTGATGACTTCATTAAAGCCGTCGTTGATATCCGCCAGATAGGTTCGCACCCGGCGCACAATCGGCGTGCTGTAGCGCTGATAAATCATCATGACGATCAGCACCGCCGGGAAGATAGTGATGGCGACCAGCGCCATGCGCCAGTCGAGGCTGAACATCGCCACGAGCATCGCGCCGATAAGCGCGGCGCTGCGCAGCACCGTCGCCACGACCGTGACGTAGAGATCGCGGATCACCTCGGTATCGTTGGTGACGCGCGAGATCAACTGACCCACCGGCTGCGTGTCGAACGCGCTGAGCGGCTGGCGCAGCGCGGCATCCATCACATCGGTACGTAACTGTTGCACCACGCCCACCGCCGCCTGGTTAAACAGCAGCGCCTGCCAGTAGTGCAGCCCGGCGGCGAGGATTTGCAGCAGCACATAGGCGAACGCCAGCCCGGCCACCAGCCCCAGCGGCAGTTGGTTTTTCGCGACAAGATTGTCGATGAAGTAACTGATGAGCGCAGGCCCGGTCACTTCCGCCGCGGCGGCCACCCACAGCATCAGCACCGCGCCGCCGAGCGGTTTACGCCACGGCGAGCCATATGCCAGCAGACGTTTCAGCGTCGGCCAGCTCTTTACGGTATTACGCATTCAGCGCCTCCTCGTCGTTCTCTTCCGGCGCGTCGTCCAGCGCCGCTTCGAGCTGCTGATAGCGATACATATCCCGGTACCAGCCGGGCTGTGCCGCGAGCGCCTCATGACGCCCGCGCTGCGCCACCTGGCCGTGTTGCAGCACCAGAATTTCGCTGGCTTCGGTCAGCGCCGAGAGCCGGTGCGCGCTGATAATCACCGTACGGTTTTCTCCCCACTGGCGCAGGTTATGCAGAATCTGGTGTTCAGTACGACCGTCAACGGCGGAGAGCGCGTCATCCAGCACCAGGATTTCAGCTTCCAGCAGCATCGCGCGGGCAATAGAGATGCGCTGCTTCTGTCCGCCGGAGAGCATCACGCCGCGCTCGCCGACCTGCGTGTCATACCCTTGCGGCAGACGCAGAATATCGTCATGCACGCAGGCGAGTTTCGCCGCCTGTTCTATCTCTTCCTGCGTGGCGTCGGGCTTACCGAGCGCAATATTGCTGGCGACCGTGTCGGAGAATAAGAACGGCGTCTGGTTGACGACGGCGAGCCGCCCGCGCCAGTCATCCAGATGCACGCGGTCAAGCGGGACGTCGTGGAAGGTTATCTCGCCCTGATCGAGATCGAAATGGCGCTGAATAAGCGACAGCACGCTGGTTTTCCCGGCGCCGGTCGGGCCGCACAGCCCCAGCATCTGGCCGGGTTTCAGCGAGAACTGCACGTTACGCAGCGTATCGCGGGCGGCATGCGGATAGCGGAATTCGCGGATAGCCACGTTCAGTACACCGCGTCCGGCGGGCAGCGACGCCTGGCCATCTTTCACTACCGGCGCCTCCGCCAGCAGCGCGCGAATGCGGCTGTACGCCGCACTACCGCGCTCGACGATGTTAAACATCCACGCCAGCGCCAGCATCGGCCAGATCATTAGGCCCAGATACATCGTAAAGCTGGTGAGCTGGCCGAGCGTCAGCGTGCCGTTCATCACCATCCAGCTGCCGCCGCCGATGGCCAGCAGGTTAGCCATGCCAATCGCAATATAAATCGTCGGGTCGAAACGGGCGTCCACGCGCGCCACGCGCAGGTTTTTCACGCCGGTATCGCGCGCGTCTTCAGAAAACAGCGCCGACTGTCTGTCTTCCAGGCCGAACGCTTTGATCATGCGGATGCTGGTCAGGCTCTCCTGGGTTCTATCGTTCAGCGACGAGAACGCCGCCTGCGCGGCTTTGAAACGGTGATGTAGCTGATCGCCGTAACGCTTGATGACAATCGCCATCACCGGCATCGGCAACAGCGCCAACAGCGTGAGCTGCCAGCTAATCTGGGTACACATGATGACCAGCACCGCGCAGCCCATAACCAGCGAATCGACCAGCGTCAGCACGCCCTCGCCAGCGGCGAAGACCACGCGGTCGACATCATTAGTGGCGCGCGCCATTAAATCGCCGGTGCGGTGGCGCAGATAGAACTCCGGATGCTGGCGGCTGAGCTGGCGGTAAAAATCGCGCCGCAGTTCAACGGCCAGCTGATAGGACGCGCCGAAAAGCAGCACACGCCAGACGTAGCGCAGCAGATAAACCACTATCGCAATCACCACCAGCAGGCCGACCCACAGCAGCACCTGGCGCGTAGTGTAGTGATGTTGAGTGACGCCATCGACAACGTAGCCCACCACTTTTGGCGGCACCAGTTGCAGAATGGCGATAACAATAAGCAGGGCAACCGCGCCGAGGTAGCGACGCCACTCCCGGCTAAAATACCAGCTTAACTGAGCAAATAATCGCACGCGAAATTCCTGATTGGTCTGATGATAAAGCGCGGGCGCCGTGGCGAGCCAGACGGTTCAGCGCTTAAGCGGCAGGGCCGTGGTGTATTTTATCTGCTCCATGGCGAAGCTCGACGTGACATCTGACAGCCCCGGCACCCGGTTGACCAGACGTTTATAAAAGTCATCATAGCTTTTCATATCGGCCACCTGTACCCGCATAAGGTAGTCGTATTCGCCCGCCATGCGCCAGAAACCGAGCACTTCCGGCATCTCTTCCACCACCGCGACAAACTGACTGTACCAGTCGCTGCTGTGATGCTGCGTTTTAATCAGCATAAAAGCGGTAAGGCCGAGGCCGAGTTTTTCCGGGTCGAGCAGCGCGACGCGCTTAATTATATAGCCGTCATCTTCAAGCCGCCGGAGCCGCTTCCAGCAGGGCGTCGTCGTCAGATTAACGGCATCGGCGAGCGCCTGCAAAGAGAGCGTCGCGTCCTCCTGAAGCAGCGCCAGCAGTCTGCAATCAATTTTATCTAACATTCCCGATTCCTGTAGAAAATTTTTCTCTCATATCAGCAACAGGCAGGCTAAATGGCAACTTATTTTCCTGAAAGATGCTTTACGCTGGGCACAAATTGATAAACCGGAACGTATCATGTCCAGCACCTGGGTTCACCACGCCATTAATGAGATCCACGCCGACGCCCGGCGATCTGCGGATACCCATTTGATCCGCTTTACCCTGCCCGCCTTTCCGGGCATCTGGTTCTATCTGAAAGATGAAAGCACGCACCCCACCGGTAGCCTGAAGCACCGCCTGGCGCGCTCGCTGTTTTTATACGGCCTGAGCAACGGCTGGATCCGCGAAGGCACGCCGATTATCGAGGCGTCTTCCGGTTCGACCGCGGTTTCCGAAGCCTGGTTTGCCCGCATGCTGGGCCTGCCGTTTATCGCCGTCATGCCCGCCTGTACCGCGCGGCGCAAAGTGGAACAAATTGAATTTTACGGCGGCCGCTGTCATTTCGTGCAGAGCGCCTGTGAAATTTACGAGGCCTCCGAGGTGCTCGCCCGCGAACTGCGGGGCCGTTATATGGATCAGTTTACCTACGCCGAGCGCGCGACCGATTGGCGCGGCAATAACAATATCGCCGACAGTATTTTCCGGCAGATGGCTGGCGAGCCGCACCCGGTTCCTGATTACATCGTGATGAGCGCCGGTACCGGCGGCACGTCCGCCACCATTGGCCGCTACCTGCGCTATCAGGGCCACGAGACGCGCCTGATGGTGGTCGACCCTGAGAACTCGGTCTTTTACGACTACTGGCAGCAGCGCGACAGCAGGCTGAAAAGCAGCGTCGGCAGCCGCATTGAAGGGATTGGCCGTCCGCGTGTTGAGCCCTCTTTTATTCCCGATGTGATCGATGAAATGTTAAAGGTGCCGGATGCGGCGAGCGTAGCGGCAATGCAGTGGCTTGGTGAACTGCTGGGCCGCAAAGTCGGTGCGTCTACCGGCACCAATATGTGGGGCGCGCTGCAACTGGCCGCCCGAATGCGTGAAGAAGGCCGCAGCGGCGCTATCGTTACGCTACTGTGCGACAGCGGCGAGCGGTATCTGGAGACCTATCACAACCCGGAATGGGTAGCGGCCTCGATTGGCGATATCTCGCCCTGGCGCGCGGCCATTCAGGAACTTATGCGTTAAACGCAACGCAGTAAAAACAAAGCGGCGAATCAACGCCGCTTTTTTAACAACCACATCCATTAAACAATGTCATTTCATATTTATTCCAAAAAAAGAAATTTAAACATCACTAAAATAAATACATAAAAAGTAATTACTTTAGAATGATATATATATCCCGATATTAATTATCGCGCTCCATTCATTTAAAATATCAAAGAATCACTTTTAAGAATTTATTAAAATCTATCTTCATCAACTCTGTATAAAATCACCTTTCTTTCTCCAGGTATGCTGGCGTAACGCCGCGCGCTGCTCGCGGTTTGTCAGTCTATTACTGGACATATTTCGGGTTATCCCGGCCAGATTGCGCAGGGATTGCTGGCATCCTGTAATCAGACACATAAGAGATAATATGTTGGATAAAAAAATCATTTATATCGCTGCGATGATGATGTCTTTAAGCGCCTGTACCACCGCCCCTAAAAACGCCCCCGTGAAAAGCAATGTGTCGCAGACGCCAGTCGTCCCCGCACAGCCTGCGCCAACGCCAGTTGAGTCCATGAACCAACTGGCACCGGTCAGTAGCGACACTAAGCTGCGTCTTGAACGCTGCCTCGCCGAGACCAAACACCTCTCGGACATTAACCGCGAAAAATACCGTGAACAAATAGACACGTTATATCGCAGCATTAAAGCGACGCAATATTACGCCTCCATCAGTAACGATCTGTCCAATATTATGGTGGAAACCATCACGCCGCTGTATCAGTTCCGCGTCAATGACGCCTGCAATACGATTTCACAGTCTCTGCTGGCCGAACTGAAAAAAGGCGCAGGTCTTGCTAAATGAGAGGTGTCGGGATGAAGGGAAGAATAAAAAACCGTAAAAGCGCGATCGCTGGCTTACTGGCGTTGGTGCTGAGCGAGCAGTCGTCCTGGGCGGCACAAAATAACACGGCCGTTCAGGGTAATGATTTTCTGTCGTCAATTCAGCAGATCGAAGTGAAGCAGATGGACTTCCCTGAACCCACGCGGCGTGCGCAGACACCGTCGGCGTCTCGCGCACAAATTAACGATCTCCAGCAGGAGATCGCGCGCCTGAAAAAACAGCTGAGCGCGGCAGAGCAGGAAAAGAAAAGCCTTAGCGCGCCTGGCGATTTACAGGCTCAGAATACACAGTTGCTAAAAGACAACAGTACGCTTGCGAAAGAGAACGACCGCCTCTCCCGCAGCCTGCAGAATGCGCAGCGCGAACAAGGCGCGACCAGTACACAACAGGCCGCTCGCATCGAAGTGCTGGAGCAGAAAACCGCTGAACTCCAGGCGGCGCTGGCCAGCAAGACGGCTGAACTCACGCAGCTTAAAAAAGCCAGTGACAGCCAGTCGGCAAGCGAAAGCTCACTGCAAAAGCAGATAGCGCGTCTTGAAGCCGAAAAGGCCGCTATCACAGAGCGCAACGCCCAGGACACCGCGCGTTTTAATCGCGATATGCAGGCGCTGCGCAATGAACTGAATAAGCGTGCCGATGAACTGATGGCGCTCAAAAACGCGGGCGACAAACGCGCGCAGAACCTGAGCGAGCTGGAAAAACAGCTGGCGCAGCTGGAGAAAGAGAAAGCGGCGCTTGTAGCGCAGAACGAGAAGAACGTCGGTGCGATGAATAGCAAAACGCAGGCGTTGCAGGCGGAACTGGATAAACGCACCGCTGAACTCGCTGCTCTCCAGAAGACAGGCAGCGAGCACGAGAAGAGCCAGAGCAATTTGCAAAAACAGCTTACGCAGCTGGAAAAAGAGAAAGCGGCACTGACGGCGCAAAATGCGCATGACATCGATGCGTTGAATAACAAAACGCAAGCGCTGCAGGCGGAACTCGATAAACGCACCGCCGAACTCACCGCACTTAAAAAATCAGGTGCTGAGCATGAACAAAGCCAGAGCGCGCTGGAAAAACAGCTCGCCCAACTGGAGCGCGAGAAAGCAGCGCTGGCGGCACAAAACGCGCAGAGCATCGACGCCGCAAATAAAAAAGCGCAGGCGCTGCAAGCGGAACTGGATAAACGCACTGCCGAACTTACCGCACTTAAAAAATCAGGCGCTGAGCATGAACAAAGCCAGAGCGCGCTGGAAAAACAGCTTGCCCAACTAGAGCGTGAGAAAGCAGCGTTTTTGGCGCAGAACGCGCATGACATCGATGCGCTGAATAACAAAACGCAGGTGCTGCAGGCGGAACTCGATAAACGCACTGCCGAACTCACCGCACTTAAAAAATCAGGCGCAGAACACACGCAAAGCCAGAGCGCGCTGGAAAAACAGCTCGCCCAACTGGAGCGCGAGAAAGCAGCGCTTGCCGCGCAAAACGCGCATGACGTCGATGCGCTGAATAAACAACTCGCGCAACTCGAAAAAGAGAAAACCTCACTGACTGAGCAGAACAGCCTGTTGCTCAAAACCAGTACGCTGACCAAAGAAGAGAAAGCGAAACTGCAAAAAACGCAGGCAGAGCAGACCGCGTTGCTTGAGAAAAACCAGGCGGCAGAAACCGCGCTTAAGGCGCAGATCGCCGCGCTCACTGAAAAACTCAACGCCTCAACCACCCTCGCTGCCAGCACGCAGGAAAAAGCCACAGCGCTTGCCGCTGAGCTTGCCAGCCTGAAAGGCAGCCAGAGCGAGAAAGAAAAGGCGTTGCAGAGCCAACAGCAACAGGCCGCGCAGATTGCCGCGGCGAAAGAGGCGCTCACGAAGCAGCTTACCGCCGCACAGACAGATATCGCCACGCTGAAACAAGCGCTGGCGGAAAAAGAGAACCGTTTGCAGCAGTCGGATAAAGCGCTGCTTGCGCTGAAGGAAGAGGCGCAGTCGGCTAAAACGCTTAATAACGCCTCCGCCACCAGCCAGCAAAAAGCGCAGGCTGAGCTGGATACGCTTAAACGCGCCAATGAAGAACTCAACGCTAAACTGACCAGCCTGAGTGCGGAAAACGCGGCGCAAAAAGCACAGGCAGAGAAAGAAAAAGCGGAGCTGCTGGCACAGGCGGAAAAACTGAAAGCCGACGCGGCAACACAGGCGCAGACGGTAGCCGCAAGTAAAACGGAATCAGAAGTCAGCGCCGCGGCGCTTAAGGACAAAGCCAATAAACAGTCCTATGCGAACGGCGTGATGTTCTCAAGGCTGGTGCAAAAAAGCATGGATCAGATGGCGGATCTGGGCATTAAAACCAATCTCCCTATCCTGCTGGCTGGCATTAAAGATGGCCTGGCGCAAAAAGTCGCGGTCGAGCCAAAAGCGCTGCTGTCGCTGCATGAGTCGATGCTGAAAGAGCTTTCCAGCCGCGAAGAGAAGAAATATCAGGCGGGTATTGATCAGCTTGAAAAAGCCACCGCGAAGAAAAAACTGCTCAAGCGTAATAAATCGCTGTTCTTTGTGCAGACGAAGGCCGGCAACAAGGCTATCTCGCCAGGCGAGACCGTTAACGTCACGTTTAAAGAGGCGACGTATGAAGGCCGCGTGATCAACAATAACGCCAATGTGCCGGTCACCTATGACGAAAACCTGCCGTATATCTTCCAGCAGGCGCTGGAGCTGGGTAAACGGGGCGGTGTGATGGAGGTGTACTGCTTCGCAGGCGATCTCTATAACCCGGATACCATGCCGCCGGATCTCTTCAACTATTCACTGATGAAGCTGACGGTCACTATCAGCGGCGGGAAATAAAAAAAGCCGGGGGTTACCCCGGCTTGCTGGAATGCCTCATCATTCGGGGGAATAATCAAGGTGTGGATGGTCCAGCCAATGCGTCAAATAGTGGGCGACCGCCTGTCTGCTGCAGTGCCCGATCACCGGCAGATGCGGGAGCTCTGCCAGAAGCTGCGGCATCGCGTTGCCCATAATCAGCCCCTTCCCTGCCAGCGATAACATTTCGCGGTCGTTCATAGCGTCACCAAACGCCATACAATCCGCCATCGTAATGCCCAGATGCTGGCTCAGCGCCTGTAATGCCGCACCTTTATTACATCCTGGCGGCAGCACCTCCAGACAATCGAGCGCGGAAAAACAGATATGTGCCTGCGAACCGAGCGCCTGGCTGAGCTTAACGCGCAGTTCGCGCAGCGTGTCGTGGTCGGCGACAAAGCAGATTTTCGTTACCTGATGGGCGGGAAGCCGCTTCAGATCGGTGAGCTGATAGCGAAACCCGCTCCAGGCGTGCGCGTCGAGCAGCGCCGGGTCGTCGTTATCCGTCAGCCAGCCGCTGTCGTTAAACACGTGCAGACTGGCTGGTGTATCCCAGTGGCCATGCAGCACGGCTTCCGCTACCTGCGGCGATAAATCTTCGGCAAACAGTAGCTCGCCCGACGGCGCATGAATACGCGTGCCGTTGCCCGTAATGAGGAACGCTTCAAGCGCGATTTTTTGCAGCATCTGCCGCATTTCTAGCAAATGACGACCGGTTGCAAACGCCATCGTCACGCCGCGCTGATGCAAACGGTGCAGCGCCCGCTGTGTGGTTTCACCAAGCTGATGGTCTGGCATCAGCAGCGTGCCATCCATGTCAAAAGCGGCCAGTCGCGCCATGGTTCGTCCCCCTCTGTTGGTTGACTTGCAGTATTGCCTGGCATATACGGAACTAATAGTGAATAGTTGAGAAAAATCGTTCCGGGTTTTGGTATGCGACTTCTGAACCGGCTTAATCAGTTTCAGCGTTTGTGGCAGCCCTCAGAGGGCGCGCCGCAGGCAGTCACCATCAGCGAGCTTGCCGCGCGCTGCTTTTGCAGCGAACGCCACGTGCGTACGCTGCTTCGCCAGCTCCAGCAGCAGGGATGGCTTCGCTGGCATGCGCAGTCGGGCCGCGGCAAGCGGGGCGAGTTGACCTTTCTGGTGTCGCCGCACACCGTGCGCGCCGGCATGATGGAAACCGTGTTACGCCAGGGCCAGACGCACAACGCGCTGGCGCTGGCACAGCTGGCGTCCGGCCAGTTGCGCCAGTTGCTGCATCCTTTTCTGGGTGGCCAGTGGCATAACGACACGCCGACGCTACGCATTCCCTACTATCGCCCGCTGGAGCCGCTGAAACCCGGTTTTTTGCCCGGCCGCGCCGAACAACATCTCGCCCGGCAGATCTTCAGCGGCCTGACGCGCTTTAACCCCCACACCGCGCGCCCGGAAGGCGATATGGCGCACCACTGGAGCGTATCGCCGGACGGGCTTAGCTGGCGGTTTTACCTTCGCCCCACGCTGCACTGGCACAATCACGAGCCAATAGACGCCTGGCAACTCCGCCAGCGGCTGCAACAACTGCTTGAGCTGGAGACGCTGCGCCAGCTGTTCGCGAGCGTCAGAGAGATTACGGTGGAGCACAAACACTGCCTGCGTGTTGATCTGACGCGCCCGGATCACTGGCTCGCGTGGCGTCTTGCCAGCCACGGCTGTTATCTGGCGCACCCGGAAGATACGACCATCGGCAGCGGGCCGTTCCGGCTCGCCACATTTACGCCTGAGCTGGTGCGTATTGAAAGCCACGATCGCTGTCATCTCGGGCACCCGTTGCTGAACGCGGTTGAGTACTGGATAACGCCCGGTCTCTTCGACAGCGCGCTCGGCACCAGTTGCCGTCATCCGGTGCAGATAGCCATCGGGCAGCAGGAAGAACTCGTGCATCTGCGCCCCGTCAGCAACAGCATTAGCCTCGGGTTCTGTTATCTTGGCATCCGGCAAAACGGCCGGCTCTCATACGCGCAGGCGCGCTGGCTGATGCAACTGGTGCATCGCAGCGGTATGATAGATTCGCTGCCGCTTGATGAGCATCTGATTACGCCAAGCAATGCGTTGCTGCCAGGCTGGCATCTCCCGCAATGGCCCGAGGAGCCTCCCCCGCCGCTGCCGCCCTCGCTGACGCTGGTCTATCATCTGCCGGTGGAGTTGCCGGTGATGGCGCGCCAGCTTCAGCATGAGCTGGCGCAGCGTGGTTGCGCGCTCACGCTGCATTTTCATAACGCGAAAAACTGGGACGGCTGCACGCAACTGGCGCAGGCGGATATCGTCATGGGCGACAGGCTGATAGGCGAAGCGCCGGAATATACGCTGGAGCAGTGGCTGCGCTGCGATCCGCTCTGGCGGCATCTGTTGACAGGCCCGCAGCGGGCGCATCTGGACGCCACCCTTGACGCAGTGCAAAGCCACCCTGATGAACAGAGCCGTAACGCGGCGCTGCGCGAGGTATGGCAGACGCTGATGCACGACGCCGTTATCACCCCGCTCTTTAATTATCGCTACCAGATAAGCGCGCCGCCGGGCGTGAACGGCATCGAACTTAACGCGCTCGGCTGGTTTGATTTCAGTCGCGCGTGGCTACCGCCGCCGCAAGAAGCTGGTGGACACGCCAGCACGGCGCTACCATAACGGTTTTGCTACTCAATGACAGGGGCTTTATGAAACGTGCCGTTGTGGTCTTCAGCGGAGGCCAGGACTCCACCACCTGCCTGATTCAGGCGTTACATCAATATGATGAAGTGCATTGCGTCACGTTCGATTACGGTCAGCGCCATCGGGCGGAAATTGATGTCGCCAGTACCCTTGCTGCATCGCTGGGCGCGCGGGCGCATAAAGTGCTGGATGTGACGCTGCTTAATGAACTCGCGGTCAGCAGCCTGACGCGCGACAGCATCCCGGTGCCGGATTACGATCCTGACGCCGAAGGCCTGCCGAGCACGTTCGTGCCAGGCCGCAATATTCTCTTCCTGACGCTGGCCTCGATTTACGCGTATCAGGTGCAGGCGGAAGCGGTGATAACCGGCGTGTGCGAGACCGATTTCTCCGGCTACCCGGATTGCCGCGACGAATTTGTTAAAGCGCTGAACCATGCCGTCGCGCTCGGTATGGCGCGCGACGTGCGTTTTGAAACGCCGCTGATGTGGCTTAACAAAGCCGAAACCTGGGCGCTCGCGGATTACTGGGGCAAACTTGATGTCATTCGCCAGCAAACCCTGACCTGCTATAACGGCATTCAGGGCGATGGCTGCGGCGAATGCGCGGCCTGCCATCTGCGCGCCAACGGCCTTAGCCAGTACCAGGACGATAAACCTGCCATCATGGCCGCGATGAAGCAGAAAACCGGGCTTAAATAGCCAGGTTTTTCCCGCTTAACCGTTCAAATTCGCGGGCGTCATGGCTGCAAAACAGCGTCACGCCCGCGCTGGCGTCAGCGGCCAGAAGCCGCAGTCGCTTCTGGTTCGCAAGCCTCGCGGCTTTGTCTTTTTGCATCATCCACTGATAAAAGCGCAGGCCCGGCGTACAATGCGGGTCTGCCGCCATTTCATCGCGATAGAACCACGCGTCGCCGCCGTGCAGTAACCAGCCCTGCGGCGTATCAATCGCCACGCCCGCGTGCCCTTCCGTATGCCCCGGCAGCGGGATCAACAGGATCTCCGGCGGCAGACCGTCGAGCGCGCGCACCGCGCTGAAACCAAACCACGCCTCGCCATGCGGATGATAGCCATGCCAGCCGGAACGGTTACCCCATTGCCCGGGACGATAGCGCGCGCTGTCAAGCCACGTGCCGCGCCCGTCTGCGGCGGTCATTTCCCGCTGCATCAGATGCACCTGCGCCTGCGGGAAATCGCTCAGCCCGCCCGCGTGATCGAAATCCAGATGCGTCAGTACAATGTGCCGTACATCCTCCGGCTTAAAGCCGAGCGCGTTAATATGGTGCAGCGCCGTTAATGATTCCCGGTACTGGATATTGTTCAGCGCCCGGAAAAAGAGCGGTAAACGGCGGCCAGGGTGGCGCATATCGTCACAGCCAAAGCCGGTATCCACCAGCACCAGCCCGTGATGGTCGGTTTCAATCAGCAGGCAGTGGCAGATGAGATGCGCGTGCAGCCCTTTACTGAAGCCATCGTACAGCGCGCCGCCCAAAGGACACATACAACCGCAGTTGAGATGGTGTACTCGCATAACCTCTCCTTCGTTGCGCAGTGTTCAAAATTTAACAAGGGCTTTGAAGTATAAACGTTGATGAAGAATGTGAGGGGAAATGGGGCGGCGATTGACAGGCGTGAAGAACAGGCTCTCAAAAGAAGTCTGTATTGACGCTGCCGCGGCTTATCCCCGCTCGCCCGGGGAACAGTGGTGGCCAGGAAAAGCCTACGACGACGTGTTCGGTTTATCCCCGCTCTCGCGGGGAACAGTAAATCCCCCATTTATCAGGAAATAGATAGTTCGGTTTATCCCCGCTCGCGCGGGGAACAGTGTCGCCAAAGTTTTTTGTTTTTATTTTGTCGCGGTTTATCCCCGCTCGCGCGGGGAACAGAGCGCGTCGTATAACTGGTCGTCTGTGTATTCCGGTTTATCCCCGCTCGCGCGGGGAACAGGGCGCTGGCCGTAGGTGTTGAAGAGTGGTGCGCGGTTTATCCCCGCTCTCGCGGGGAACAGTGCGTTAAGTATCGCCTGTTCGCGGCTTAATTCGGTTTATCCCCGCTCGCGCGGGGAACAGGTTAAACGCGGAACGGCTGAATTAGCCGATAACGGTTTATCCCCGCTCGCGCGGGGAACAGTAGCGCGCTGATATTGAGCCTCAGCCTCCCTGCGGTTTATCCCCGCTCGCGCGGGGAACAGATATCGTCCCCGCATGCCATCCGTGCAATTTACGGTTTATCCCCGCTCGCGCGGGGAACAGACTAACGTTAAGCACTTGTACTTATTGCGATTTTTTCGCCACCCACATCCTACCAACATTTTCTTAACAACCCATCTTGTTAAAGAACGGCTGCCCTGTTGATTTTGAAGGCGTTTTTTCGCGACGCTTGTGGGCTGTTAACATCTACCGGATTGTTCACCCTGAGCGGTGATAAGTCCATGATTGTCGGCACAAGCGCCACTTTTGCAGAATTTACCCTGTGATTTTTTCCAGCTTTTCGCGCAGTTCGCCTTCAATCGGTAAGGCTTTTTGTGTTTTCAGATCGATACACACAAAAGTGATAAGCGCATCGGCGACCACCTCGCCTTCCGGCTCCAGCGTAATGACCTGGCTTAACACTCCGCTTTTACCGTTAAGCTGTTTGACATGGCTGGTGACAGTCAGCAGATCGCCAAGCACGGCGGGCCGCCGGTAGTTGATATTGATGTTGGCGACGATAAACGCGATGTTGTTCGCCATCATCCATTTGAAGCTTTCGTCGTTTTCCAGCCCATCCCAGCGGGCTTCTTCCAGAAACTCCAGATAACGCGCATTGTTCACATGCTGATAAACATCCATGTGATACCCACGCACTTTGATTTGAGTCTGCATAGCGCTTAAACCTTTTCTTTTTGTAGGGGATACAGGGTCATATAAAAGACAGAGGCCACACTACTGGTATGACCTCTTTAGTCTGGCAAAGTTTTTCAACTCTGCAAGCGCGGATGATCAACGATTAGAGACGGATCCGGGAAAGGTTGCGCTCAACGAGCGAATTGCCCATTCCCGGCACCTGTTTTAAATCCTCAATGGACTTAAACGGGCCATACTCTTCGCGATAGCTGACGATAGACTGCGCTTTCTTTTTACCGACCCCGTTCATTGCCTGCGCCAGTTCATCTGCCGTCGCGGTGTTGATGCTTACGGTTTCTTCAGGCGTTTCAGCCATGGTTTCCGGCTTCGCCTGTGGTGCAGCAGCGGCCGGTTTCTCTTTTACCGGCTCCGCCTGGGATTTTCCTGCCGATGGTGTCGCGATAGCCGCGGTGCAAAAGGTGCCGCCAGCCAGCGCGACGGCGAGACATAACGCTTTGATTCCACGTTTCATGCTGTGTTCTCCTTGTTTGTTAACAGCCCCGCCACCTTAAGCGGAGAGAGAAACAGGCTCAAACGTCAGATTTCAGAAATGGAAAAGGCCGCGAAAGCGGCCTTTGGGGTTTGCAGTGAGTTGCAAAAATGGTGCGAGATATCTCGTTATTGCTGCGGTGAAGTACCTGCGTCGCCGAGTTTAATTTTGGCGTCTTTACGCAGGCCTTTTAGCAGCGCATCGAAGGCAATTTCCGCATTGTTCTGAGTCAGACGCTGCGCCATCGCTTTCTTCTGGTCTTCCGGCATGGTGCCGCTGCGTACGTCATCCAGCGCCAGCAGAACCACGTTGCCCTGCAGGTCGTTGCCGATGCCATAGCTTGGTTTGTCTTTGGCTGGCAACGGCAGAGCGAACACCGGCTGCGTCAGCGTATCCTGCGTGGTGCGCTCAAAGGTTTTCGCCGGGCTGAAGGCAATACCTGCCGCTTTCAGCGCCTCGTCGCCTTTGCCCGCTTTCAACGTGCTCAGCAGATTTTGCGCTTGTTCATTTGCCGCCTTCAGCGCCTTCTGATGTTTCACCAGCGCGGTCACCTGATCTTTCACCTCTGCGAGCGGTTTTTCCGCCTGCGGTTTGTGATCGGTAATACGCAGCACGAATGCGCGATCGCCATCGACGGTGATGATGTCTGAATTACTGCCCGGCGCGCCGTTTTCACCCAGCAGGTTGCCGCCAAACACAGCGTCAGTCACTGGCTTAAAGTTAATTTCCTCAGGCACTGCATCACGGCTGAACCAGCCGGTTTCCACCGCTTTCACGCCCGCGGCTTTTTCGGCGCTGGCCAGTGATTCGTTATCGTTGTTCGCAGCGTCGCTTACTTTACGCTGCAGTGCGAAGAAGGCGTCCAGCGCTTTCTCCTGCTTCACTTTCGCACTGATGTCGTTATGCACTTCAGAAAGCGGCTTCACGGTGGCTGGCGTGATGTCGTCAAGACGCACAATCAGGAAGCCCACGGAGGATTTGATAACGTCAGAAAACTGGCCTTTCTCTTTCAGACCGGCATTTTTGAACTCATCCGGCGTGGTACCCGGCTCCAGCCAGCCCATGTCGCCGCCGTTGCGGGCAGTGATGACATCAACCGATTTCTCTTTGGCAAGCGTTGCGAAATCCGCGCCCTGTTTGAGCTGCGTGAGAATGGCTTTGGCTTCATCTTCAGTTTTGGTCTGGATCAGGCTGTAGCGGTTGCGCTGCGGCTGGCCGAATTCATCCTGGTGTTTGTCGTAGTACGCCTGAATTTCCTCTTCGCTGGCGTTCTCAGCGAGGGCTGCGGCGTCAAGCTTGATGTAGCTTATGCGGAACTGCTCAGGCGACAGGAAGTTATTGGTGTGCTGCTGGTAGTAGTCTTTGATTTCCTGTTCGGAAACCTGCTGCTTCTGAGCCAGCGCATCGACCGCGATGGTCGCGGTGCGAACCTGGCGCTGCTGGGCAAAAAGCGCAGCGAACTGATCGCTTTCACCCGGCAGAATGAAGTCGCTGCCGACCACGGCGCTGACCAGCTGGTCAGTCGTGAGCTGGTTACGCAGCGCCTGCGCATATTGATCGGCGCTCATGCCCATGCTGGTGATAATGGCGTTGTAGCGCGCGTTATCGAACTTACCGTCGCTCTGGAACGCCGGATTTTTGAAAATCGCCTGGCGCACCTGCTCATCGCTGATGTTGAGATGGAGCGAACGCGCATACTGGTCGATCAGGGCTTCGTCAATCAGCCCCTGCAGCGCGCGCTGGCGCAACTCGGCCATATATTGTTCGTTGGACGCGAGCTCAGAGAAACGGTCGCCCAGTCGTCTTTCCAAGTTGTTGCGCTCGGCGTTGACCGCGTTTTCAAGCTGGGCCCGGCTGATCTCCTGATCGTTAACTTTCGCGGCATAGTTGCTGTTACCGCCAATCAGGTAGTTACTCACGCCAGTCAGTACGAATGACAGGATAATCAAACCCAGAATGATCTTGAGCACGACGTGATTCGCCGCCGCGCGTAAATTGTCCATCATGGTGTAACAACACTCCGCTGTAGAATGACAGGTAGAACTCGCACAGAAACATGGCGACATCCGCTGGGCCGCTGCGCGCAAAGGCGTATTGTGACAAGAAACCGGGGCGGTTGTCAGCCCATATCCGCAGATTACTCATCCAGAAAGAAAAAAGGCACATCTGACGATGCGCCTTGTTTTTTATCCCCTGGCTGTGCTGATGCCAGCCACAGGATCAGTTAACCGCGTCTTTCAGCGCTTTACCGGCACGGAAACCCGGAACTTTCGCAGCCGCGATGGTGATTTCCTTGCCCGTTTGTGGGTTGCGGCCAGTGCGGGCTGCACGTTCACGAACGGAAAAAGTACCAAAGCCAACCAGCGCTACTTCATCACCAGCCTGCAGAGATTCAGTAACGGAATCAATCAAAGCATCTAACGCACGTCCAGCCGCTGCTTTAGAAATATCGGCACCTGCGGCAATTTTGTCTATCAGTTGAGATTTATTCACTCTTCTCTTCCTCTCTTTATATTTTATATCGCACCGGGATCCTTCATGGCGCGACCGCGCAGCAGTTATAGCAGTCCTCACATGCCCTTACAACAGGAGTTGTTGATGGCACCCCGGACCGGCAATCTAAATTAGCTATACAAAAAAAGGCTGGCAAGTGCGAAAACACTTACCAGCCCTGTTTTTCTCAGCGCGCTTGCGTCAGGTCACTATTTTGCTGTGGCGACCTGCATGCCGTACGGCGCGTTTTGCAGCGCCAGCGTCAGCACTTCTTCGATGCGCTTAACCGGGTGGATATCCAGATCGGCAATCACGTTCTCCGGAATCTCTTCCAGGTCGCGTTTGTTCTCGTCCGGGATCAGCACAGTTTTGATGCCGCCACGGTGCGCTGCCAGCAGCTTCTCTTTCAGACCGCCAATCGGCAGCACCTGACCACGCAGCGTGATTTCACCGGTCATCGCCACATCGGCGCGTACCGGGTTACCGGTCAGGCAGGAGACCAGCGCGGTGCACATCGCGATACCGGCGCTCGGGCCATCTTTCGGCGTGGCGCCTTCCGGCACGTGAACGTGAATATCACGTTTTTCGTAGAAGTCGCTATTAATGCCAAGCTTCTCAGCACGCGCGCGAACAACCGTTAACGCCGCCTGGATAGATTCCTGCATCACTTCACCAAGAGAACCGGTGTAGGTCAGCTTGCCTTTGCCCGGCACGCACGCGGTTTCGATAGTCAGCAGATCGCCGCCCACCTCCGTCCACGCCAGGCCCGTCACCTGCCCTACGCGGTTTTCGCTGTCGGCGCGACCATAGTCGAAGCGCTGCACGCCCAGGAAATCTTTCAGGTTTTCACCGGTGATTTCGATGCGTTTGAGCGATTTATCCAGCAGCAGCTGTTTCACCGCTTTACGGCACAGTTTAGAGATTTCACGCTCAAGGCTACGTACGCCCGCTTCGCGAGTGTAGTAACGGATGATGCCAATAATGGCGCTGTCATCAACGTTAATCTCATTCTCTTTCAGCGCGTTACGCTCGATCTGCTTCGGGAGCAGGTGGCGCTTCGCGATGTTGAGTTTTTCATCTTCGGTGTAACCGGACAGACGGATCACTTCCATACGGTCCAGCAGCGGCGCCGGAATGTTCATGGAGTTGGACGTCGCGACGAACATGACGTCGCTTAAGTCGTAATCCACTTCCAGATAGTGATCGTTAAAGGCCACGTTCTGTTCCGGATCGAGCACTTCCAGCAGTGCGGAAGCCGGATCGCCACGCATGTCAGAAGACATTTTGTCGATCTCATCGAGCAGGAACAGTGGGTTTTTCACGCCCACTTTGGCCATTTTCTGGATAAGTTTACCCGGCATGGAGCCGATGTAAGTACGGCGGTGACCGCGGATTTCCGCTTCGTCACGCACGCCGCCCAGCGCCATACGGACATATTTACGACCGGTCGCTTTGGCGATGGACTGACCGAGCGAGGTTTTACCTACCCCCGGCGGCCCGACCAGGCAGAGGATCGGCCCTTTAATTTTGTTAACACGGCTCTGAACCGCGAGGTATTCCAGAATGCGGTCTTTGACGCGCTCAAGGCCGTAGTGGTCGGTATCCAGGATTTCCTGGGCCTGACGCAGGTCTTTTTTGACTTTGCTGCGCGCGTTCCACGGCACCTGCACCATCCAGTCGATATAACCGCGTACTACGGTCGCTTCGGCGGACATCGGCGACATCATTTTCAGCTTCTGCAGCTCGGCTTCGGCTTTCTCTTTTGCCTCTTTCGGCATTTTGGCCGCGTCGATTTTACGCTTCAGCGCTTCGTTTTCGTCCGGCGCGTCGTCCATTTCGCCGAGCTCTTTCTGAATGGCTTTCATTTGCTCGTTCAGATAGTACTCGCGCTGGCTTTTTTCCATCTGTTTTTTGACGCGATTACGAATGCGTTTCTCAACCTGCAGCAGGTCGATTTCCGATTCCATCATCGCCATCAGGTATTCCAGACGCTCGTTGATGTCGGACATTTCCAGCACCGACTGCTTGTCGCTGAGCTTCAGCGGCATATGCGCGGCGATGGTATCCGCAAGACGCGCCGGATCGTCGATGCTGTTAAGCGACGTCAGCACTTCTGGCGGGATTTTTTTGTTCAGCTTGATGTAGCCTTCGAACTGGCTGATCGCGGTGCGCACCAGCACTTCCTGCTCGCGCTCGTCGATAGCCGGCGATTCGAGGTATTCCGCTTTCGCCGCGAAATGGTCGCCGTTGTCGGAAAGCGTAGTGATACGCGCGCGCTGCAAACCTTCGACCAGCACTTTGACGGTGCCGTCCGGCAGTTTCAGCATCTGCAAAATAGACGCCACGGTCCCGACGGTAAACAGATCGTTCACGCCCGGCTCATCCGTTGAGGCTTCTTTCTGCGCCACCAGCATGACTTTTTTGTCATTATCCATGGCGGCTTCAAGACAACGAATAGACTTTTCCCGTCCCACAAACAAAGGGATAACCATGTGCGGATAAACCACCACATCGCGCAATGGCAATACGGGGATTTCAATGCGTTCAGAACGCTCAGGATTCATAGAGCTCTCTCTTAGTTTAGTTTCCGCCTGGTGATGGGGCGCATGTGAACGCACTTCACGGCATCACCAATTAAGTAAATCAGTATATGGGGATGTTTCCCGGACATTCAACGGCACGGAAGCAGGAAAAATAAATGGGGGAATATTTCCCCCATTTATTGTTAACTGATTGTCGAAACGGGCGAATTATTCGCCGGATGCCTGCTGGGCTTCCGGCTTGCCGTAAATCAGCAGCGGCTCGCTCTGGCCGGCAATCACCGACTCGTCGATGACCACTTTTTCCACTTCTTCCATGGACGGCAGATCGTACATGGTCTCAAGCAGCGCCGCTTCTACGATAGAGCGCAGACCACGCGCGCCGGTTTTACGGGACATCGCTTTCTTGGCGATGGCTTCCAGCGCTTCGTCGCGGAACTCAAGCTCCACACCTTCCAGATTAAACAGCGCCTGATACTGCTTGGTCAGGGCGTTTTTCGGCTCTTTCAGGATCTGGATCAGCGCGTCTTCGCTCAGCTCGTTCAGGGTGGCAACCACCGGCAGACGACCGATGAATTCCGGGATCAAACCAAACTTGATCAGATCTTCCGGCTCCACCTGAGAGAGCAGTTCGCCTTCGGTCGCTTTCTGCGACTTGCCTTTGACCGTCGCGCCAAAACCAATGCCGGAGCCGGTTTCTACGCGGTTTGCGATAACTTTATCGAGGCCCGCGAATGCGCCGCCGCAAATAAAGAGGATCTTGGAGGTATCCACCTGCAAGAACTCCTGCTGCGGATGCTTGCGACCGCCCTGCGGCGGTACGGCAGCCACGGTACCTTCGATAAGCTTCAGCAGCGCCTGCTGAACGCCTTCGCCGGACACGTCGCGCGTGATGGACGGGTTATCGGATTTACGGGAGATTTTGTCGATCTCATCGATATACACGATGCCGCGCTGCGCTTTCTGTACGTCGTAGTCGCACTTCTGGAGCAGTTTCTGGATGATGTTTTCCACGTCCTCACCCACGTAACCAGCTTCGGTCAGCGTGGTGGCGTCAGCCATGGTGAACGGCACATCCAGCAGGCGCGCCAGGGTTTCGGCGAGCAGCGTTTTACCGCTACCGGTCGGGCCAATCAGCAGAATGTTACTTTTGCCAAGCTCAACGCCGTTAGACGTGTCGCCATTGCGCAGACGTTTGTAGTGGTTATAGACCGCTACCGCCAGCACCTTTTTCGCCTTTTCCTGACCGATAACGTAATCGTCAAGATGGCTACGAATTTCATGTGGCGTCGGCAGAGCGCTGCGTTCACGGTGCGGAGCCACTTCTTTAATCTCTTCGCGAATAATGTCGTTACACAGATCGACACACTCGTCGCAGATATACACGGACGGCCCGGCAATCAGTTTGCGCACTTCATGCTGGCTTTTGCCGCAAAAAGAGCAGTACAACAGCTTGCCTGAGCTGTCTTTGCGCTTATCTGTCATGAGTCAAAACCTCTTTTCTGTTCTTAGTGCCGCACGCGACAACGCCATGCCAATACCAGCGCCTGCCGCCAGGATACCGAGGACCACCTCTTAATGAGTATAGCGGCCCTCGCGTGGCGGGCGTCAGTTACGGTGGGTCATGATGGAGTCAACCAGACCATACTCTACTGCTTCACCTGCAGAGAGGAAACGGTCGCGCTCGGTGTCTCTCTCGATTTGTTCAAGAGGCTGGCCCGTATGTTGCGCCATCAGTTCGTTCATGCGTGCTTTCACTTTCAGGATTTCGCGGGCGTGGATTTCGATATCCGTCGCCTGCCCCTGGTAGCCGCCCAGCGGCTGGTGGATCATTACGCGCGAGTTGGGCAGGCAGAAACGTTTCCCTTTCGTGCCCGCGGTCAGCAGGAATGCGCCCATTGACGCCGCCTGGCCCATACAAATGGTGCTGACGTCCGGCTGAATAAACTGCATGGTGTCGTAGATAGACATCCCGGCGGTGATTACCCCACCCGGCGAGTTAATGTAAAGATAGATGTCTTTCTCTGGGTTTTCCGCTTCCAGAAACAGCATCTGCGCGACAATCAGGTTGGCCATCTGGTCTTCGACCTGGCCGGTCAGAAAAATGATACGTTCCTTGAGCAGACGGGAGAAAATATCGTAAGAACGCTCGCCGCGCGAGGTCTGTTCAACAACCATCGGCACCAGAGCCATATGGGGTGCAAATTGATCACGTTCGTCACTGTATGACATATCCGTCTCCTGGATAAATATTCTGAGTAACCTGCTGCACTGATTCTACTTGAGACCGTACAGGATGACTATGCTCCTGCCGGTAAACACCTTACGGACGGATTATCAGCCAGTCGTTCACTTCTTACTGTTTCATTAATGGGGATAATGATGCCCTGTTTCAAGCATAACAATCTTTTGCTGTTACGCTAACACCGAAACACCCATAACCCGCCATTTTTGGGTAGGAAAAGTGACAAAAAAGCCCGTCACCCTGCGGTGACGGGCCCCATGTGCCTCGTCGTGAAACGATGAAAGGGCTTACGCCTGCTGGTTCATCAGTTCGTTGAAAGAGGTCGGTTTTTCGGTCACTTTGGCTTTCGCCAGTACCGCTTCAACCGCCTGCTCTTCCAGCGCCACGTTGCGCATGTTGTCCATCAGCTCGTTGTTCTTGCTGTAGAACTCGATAACTTCTGACGGATCTTCGTAAGCGGAAGCCATCTCTTCGATCAGCGCTTTCACACGATCTTCGTCAGCTTTCAGCTCGTGGGTACGAATCACTTCGCCCAGCAGCAGGCCAACAACAACGCGACGTTTAGCCTGTTCTTCGAACAGTTCGCGCGGCAGTTCCAGAGCCTGTTTCTCGTTACCGCCGAAACGCTGTGCAGCCTGACGGCGCAGCACGTCGATTTCGCCGTCGATCAGCGCAGCCGGAACGTCGATGTTATTCGCGTTCACCAGACCTTCGATAGCCTGAGACTTGATGCGGTTACGCACGGCGCCTTTCAGTTCGCGCTCCATGTTTTTACGCACTTCAGCACGCAGACCGGCAACAGAACCATCTTCCACGCCGAAACGTTTGATGAATTCTTCAGTCAGTTCCGGCAGTTCGCGCTCTTCAACTTTCTTCAGGTTAATGACGAATTTCGCCGCTTTACCTTTCAGGTTTTCCGCGTGGTACTCTTCCGGGAAGGTCACGTCGATGGTGAACTCTTCGCCCGCTTTGTGGCCTTTGATGCCTTCTTCAAAGCCCGGGATCATGCGGCCCTGGCCCATCGCCAGTACGAAGTCGGTCGCTTTGCCGCCTTCGAACTCTTCGCCGTCTACAGAGCCGGTGAAGTCGATGGTTACGCGATCTTCCGCATCAGCGGCGCCGTCTTTGTCTTTCCAGGTCGCCTGCTGCTTGCGCAGGGTATCCAGCATGGTATCTACGTCAGCGTCGGTCACTTCAACAACCGGTTTTTCCACTTCGATAGATTCCAGGCCTTTCAGCTCAACTTCCGGGTACACTTCGAACTCTACCGCGTAGGTGAAGTCTTCGCCCAGTTTGTATTCGCCCGGAACGTAGTTCGGCGCGCCAGCCGGATTGATTTTTTCTTTGATGATGGCGTCAACGAAGTGACGGCTCATCAGATCGCCCAGCACATCCTGACGCACGGAAGCGCCATAACGCTGAGCAACAACATTCATCGGTACTTTGCCTTTACGAAAGCCGTCGATACGCACTTTCTTTGCCACGTTGACCAGCTCGCTTTTTACAGCGTTCTCGATGCTGTCAGCAGCGATAGTAATCGTTACACGGCGCCCAAGGCCCTGAGTGGTTTCAACTGAAACTTGCATCTTGTTACCTCAAAAAATCACAGTGCTCGGTCAACTCTGGAAGCCCTATGGTATTCGCTTCGCAGAACCGGGACGTCTTCTTTAGCAGAAACACTATCCCTGTCGCCAGAATCGTCCCGAAGACATTCCGAAAAATAAGACGCAGCATTATAGCGGCATCCCCTTGGGGAGTCGAGAAAAGCCAGCCGAGGCATTGCGGCACTTTTCACACTTCCCGGCAAAATTACGACTGAAAAGTGCACATAGCGCGCAAAATTCAGGCAAAACAAAAACGGCCGCGCAGGCCGTTTCGTTTTCTTACCGCTGGCGCAACATACTGGAAAAGCTCCCGACGTTGCAACTGTGATTGATTAGGCCAGCGTGCCGGCTCCCCGACAGGCCGGTGAAGGCAGGACCGTATCCTGTAACCCTTCCCACTCTTTGAGGGTGTAGGTATGCAGCGCCAACGCATGCACCGTCGAGGCCAGCTCTTCGCTAAGGATGCCGTAAATGAGGCGGTGACGGTTTAAAAAACGCTCGCCAACAAAGCGATCGCTGACCAGCACGACTTTGAAATGGCTTTCAGAGCCTGCCGGTACGTTATGACGATAGCTTTCATCCACTACATCCAGAAAGACAGGCTCAAAGGCTGCCTTCAGTTTTTCTTCGATCTGCTCGCGTATCATCATAAGACTCTCCTCGACCACGCTGCGATGGCAGCCATCACTTTAAAGGTTAGCCGCTTTTACCGTTTCCATTGTCAAAAAACAACACAATTTTAACTTTTGCAGCCGCTTCGCTTTGTGGCAGGCTTTGCGCCCGGTAGCGCCGTTTTACGGTAATTTTTCACGGCGTGAAGCCAGACGGCGGTCATAAAAAAGACATTGCGTTATTTTCAGTCGCCTGGCCTCTTCCCCTCGCGCATGGCGATGCTATGATGGCGGGAATTTTCTTCTTTATTGCCCATGGACCGTTGAGAGCCTGAACATGTTAAAAAAAGTACTCTTCCCGCTCGTCGCCCTTTTTATGCTGGCCGGATGCGCCACTCCGCCGACGACGATTGAAGTCTCCCCGAAAATCACCCTCCCGCAGCAGGATCCGAGCCTGATGGGCGTGACCGTGAGCATCAACGGCGCTGACCAGCGTCAGGATCAGGCGCTCGCGAAAGTCACCCGCGACAACCAACTGGTGACGCTGACCGCCTCTCGCGATCTGCGTTTCCTGCTCCAGGAAGTGCTGGAAAAACAGATGACCTCCCGCGGTTACATGATTGGCCCAAGCGGCGCGGTGGATCTGCAAATCATCGTCAACCAGCTCTATGCTGACGTCTCGCAGGGTAACGTGCGCTACAACATCGCCACCAAAGCGGATATCTCTATCATCGCCACCGCGAAAACCGGCAATAAGATGACCAAAAACTACCGCGCCAGCTACTCTGTTGAAGGCGCGTTCCAGGCGAGCAACAAAAACATCGCCGACGCCGTCAACTCCGTGCTGAGCGACACCATCGCGGATATGGCGCAGGACACCAGCATTCACGAGTTCATTAAACAGAACGCGCGTTAATCCTACTTGTTGTTAAAGGCCCGGTTCGCCGGGCCGCTTTTTTACGGCCGCCCATGCACAGTTCTTATTTACGTCTTTTCCAGCAGCCGAAATCCGCTATTTTACTGATCCTCGGCTTCGCTTCTGGTCTCCCGCTGGCGCTTACGTCCGGCACGCTCCAGGCCTGGATGACGGTCGAAAATATCGATCTGAAAACCATCGGCTTTTTCTCCCTCGTTGGTCAGGCTTACGTCTTTAAATTTCTCTGGTCGCCAGTGATGGACCGCTATACGCCGCCGTTTCTCGGCAGACGCCGCGGCTGGCTGTTTATCACGCAGCTCCTGTTACTGGTCGCCATCGCCGCGATGGGCTTTTTAGAGCCGTCAACGCATCTGCGCTGGATGGCAGCGCTGGCGGTGTTGATTGCGTTCTGCTCGGCGTCGCAGGATATCGTGTTTGACGCCTGGAAAACGGACGTACTGCCCGCGGACGAACGCGGAACGGGCGCTGCGATTAGTGTTCTGGGCTACCGGCTGGCGATGCTGGTGTCCGGCGGTCTTGCGCTCTGGATAGCGGACCACTGGCTTGGCTGGCAGGCTACGTACTGGCTGATGGCCGCGCTACTGATCCCCTGCATTATCGCCACCTGGCTTGCGCCCGAACCGGACGAGGCGATCCCCGCGCCGCGCACGCTGGAGCAGGCAGTGGTCGCACCGCTGCGCGATTTCTTCGGGCGCAACAACGCCTGGCTTATTCTGCTGCTGATTGTGCTCTATAAGCTTGGCGACGCGTTCGCCATGAGTCTGACCACCACCTTTTTAATACGTGGGGTCGGCTTTGACGCCGGTCAGGTGGGGATGGTGAACAAGACGCTGGGGCTGCTCGCCACGATTATCGGCGCGCTTTTCGGCGGCGTGCTGATGCAACGGCTCTCGCTGTTCCGCGCGCTGCTGATTTTCGGCATTTTGCAGGCGGTCTCAAACGCGGGTTACTGGCTGCTGTCGGTGACGGATAAACATCTGCTGAGCATGGCCGGGGCGGTCTTCTTTGAAAACCTGTGCGGCGGCATGGGCACCGCGGCGTTTGTGGCGCTACTGATGACGCTCTGTAATAAGTCGTTCTCGGCCACACAGTTCGCCCTGCTTTCCGCGCTCTCGGCCGTGGGCCGCGTTTATGTCGGCCCGGTGGCAGGCTGGTTTGTGGAGGCTTACGGCTGGCCGACGTTTTATCTTTTCTCGGTCGCAGCGGCCGTGCCGGGCCTTCTGCTTTTACAGTTGTGCAAGGGAACGCTGGAATATATGGGCGATACTGGCGAGTTCCTGCGCCGCCAGGCCTACCCGGCGGGCTACCGGTTTGCGCTGCGCCTGCTGCTGATTGGCTGCGTGCTGCTTGGCGTCTGGCTGCTGGTGATTATCAGCAACGCGCTCGGCCTGAGCGCGTTGACCTTCGGCGTCACGCTGCTTGAGGCAGGCATAGCGCTGGCGCTTGCCGGTATCGTGCTCGGCTGCCTGCTGGATTACCTGGCGCTGCGCAACGGCTCTGCGCGTTCACAACCCTAAGCGTAATAACGTAATCATGTTGCTTATTATCGCGCTGTAGACTTTGCTGCCGAACGGAATCAACAGCAGGTTGATTATCCACGGAAGCTGACTGATAAGATTTACAGGAAACCCCAACGGCCCGGAGATAATATCAATGGGCCAGCGCCACCAGACCCGCATCCGCGGCCTTAAACACGCCACCAGCACCGCCCCGATAATGACGACCACATACAGCAGCGGCGTGATTTCATGGTTTTTGTGGTAAAACCCGACGGTATATCGCGCAAGCTCTCCCACCGGAAGGGCAAGTAGCGCGACGGATAACAGCACATAGCCCACACGAATACCGATCCGCTGACGGCTGCCTTCCGGGTAGCGGTTCCAGAGAGAAGGTATGCCAAACAGGTAAACCACCACTATCGCGCCGACGATACCGACATCCACCGCCGTCACCTGCGGGTCGATCGCAAGGAAACCCAGCACGCTGCCCCAGAAGAGCACAGCCATAAAGGTATAGAGTGGCAGCGCCCAGCCAGGCGCAGATAAAAGCTCAATCATGACCGGATTCAGACGCTGCCACATCCCCGGATGCTCGCTGCACATCGCGCGCGTGCGCTGGCGTGCCTCATCCAGAAAACCGGGCCAGAAACGTCCCCACCAGGGCAGTGGCGCCTGCGGTTCGCTGATAAGCCGCCAGCGGGCTTTCGACAGCCAGTTCGCCTGATGCTGCCCGCGCTCCACCACCATCCGGTAATCTTCTTCCGTCGTGGCGATACGCGCTTCAAGCGCCCAAATCAGCACGTCAGGCAGCGCCGTGCTGCGGTAGTGATCAAGCTCCCAGCCCATTATCCTGCCCACATGCTCCAGCATGCCGCGCGTCAGCCACTGCTCCTGGGAGAGCGCATCGGCAAGCCGCTCGCTGAAATAACGGCGTGCCGCCAGCGCATCCGGCAGCCCGGTAGCGAGAAACGTCTCTAATTGCCCACAGCCTGCCATCTCGTCAGCCACGATTGTGGGGGCGAGCGCCTGCGCTTGTTCGTTAAGCGTTTGTGCATCCCAGTCCGCCAGCGACACGGTTTCAGCCTGCGGCAGAGGCTCATCCTGCGCCGTTAACGACGTTTGCGGCGTAAAGCGGTACGTGATGACGCTTTCATCATCCGCCTCTTCACCCTCTTCTTCGTCGTCATACGCCTGATAACGCTGCGCCGCCTCATAGGCTTCGCGTAGCTGCTGATACTTTTGAGGATCCTGATCAGGGCGGTGTTGCTTAACGATTTTCGCCCAGGCGCGGCGCAGCGCGCCCTTATCTTTCGTTGGCTCAAGGCCAAGTAGCATCCAGGCGTCCATTAGCGTAATCCGTCGTCAAACTGCGCGAGGATCTGCTCCAGCGCCTGACGCGCGAGCGCGATCTCTCGCAGATCCTGGCTCTCGAGCGCCTGCTCGAACCGCGCGCTGTAGTGATCGATAAGATGGCGTCTTTCGCCGAGCGTTTGCTCATAACGCAGGCTCGCCTGCGCCAGCAGTTGCCGGTTCTCTGTGCGGTCGCGCGGGTGAATTTTCAGGGCGTCTAGCTGCGCCAGACGCTGTTTAATCTCTTCCAGGCTAAGGCTGCCGGGGGCACGCTCAATCACCAGCGACGCCGCGCGCTCCTGCCCGTCCACTTTGCACTCCACTTCCAGAATGCCGTCGAGGGTATAGGTAAAGCGCACGTCCACCGTCACCTCGCCCGCCGGGCGCGGGGGAACATCAAGCGTGAATTTATCGAGCAGAATATTTTCCGCGACCCGGCGCGCTTCGCCCTGAAACACGGCGATCTCAAGCTGGCGCTGGTTATCGTAAACAGTGGATATAGAGCGGAACATGCTGACAGGCACAAAGCTGTTGCGCTCAATAATGGGAAGAAAATACCCGCCATCATAGCGATCGCCGTTGCGGCGCGCCGTTTCGATGCCAAGAGAGTAAGGCATGACGTCGGTAAGCACGATGTCATCGAGCGCCGCGTCAAGACTGGCAAGCCCGGCCTGAATGCCCGCGCCGAGCGCGACCACTTCATCCGGGTTGAGTTCGGCGCGCGGGAAGCGGCCAAACATACGCGCGGCCAGCTGGCGCACCACCGGCATGCGCGTGGCGCCGCCCACCAGAATCACATCGTCCAGATCGCTGATGTCAAAGCGGGCGTCGCGCAGCGCCTGGATGACCGGTTGTTTGAGGCGCGCCAGCAGCGGCTGGCAGATCTCCGTTAAAGTCTCGTTGTCGAGCGTCCACGTCATCTCATGGCCGCCCGCGCTGAGCGTGGCGGTCGCCTGCGCCTGGTGCGTCAGTTGCCGCTTGAGGCTTTCCGCCGCCTCCACCAGTTGCGCCGCTTCTTGCGCGCCGGACGGCTGGTAGTGCGGATAACGCGAGAGCATCCACTGGCGGATGATGTCGGTGAAGTCATCGCCGCCAAGCCTGGCGTCGCCGCTACTGGCCCGCACTTCAATCACGCCTTCAAACATATCGACAATGGAAACGTCAAACGTGCCGCCGCCCAGATCGAAAACCAGAAATTTTTGCTCGCGGTTATCGGCAAGGCCGTAGGCGAGCGAAGCCGCCGTAGGTTCATTCACCAGCCGCTCAACCGTAAGCCCAGCCAGATGCCCGGCGGCTTTCACCGCTTTACGCTGGATATCGTTAAACCAGGCCGGCACGGTGATCACCGCGCGGGTAACGGGAGCGCCAAGCGCTACTTCCGCATCGGCTTTCAGCTTGCGAAGCACTAAGGCGGACAGCTCTTCGGCGCGAAAGCGGTGTTCGCCGAGTGCAAAGATTTTATCGGTGCCCATGTAGCGCTTGAAGCTCGCATGAGTAAGTGCCGGATGGCTCACCAGCCGCGCTTTCGCCGCCTCGCCCACAATCAAATGGCCGTCGTCATCCAGCCCGACCACCGACGGCGTGAGGACGCACTTCTGGCTATCGGCAATCAATGTGGCCTGCCCTTCATTAAACCAGGCCACCGCGCTGTTGGATGTCCCTAGGTCGATGCCGACGAGCGGCGTTGCTGTTTCCATGTGTATCAATCCTTTACCCTGAATATTTGTTGTTTTTTTGTTGCTTTTATCGCCAGAAAAAAAGCACAACGAAGAAAGAGTTCCAATTTACTGGTCAATAAAATAGCATCTGATTTGCTTAGATATATTTATCGAAATTTGGTAGCAGAGACTTTAAATAATTTCGTTTATCATTCTGTGCGACATTATTTTTAACGATTCAGCACCGGGAATAATTATTTCCGCGCCGTTATTGTTTCTCATTTGAAACCGCGTTGTTAATTTATTGTATGTTATTTTCTCCCCGATATACTCAATTCCCGTCTTGACCTTACTTTACATAGGATTTTGTTATAACCCTTGCCATGTGGCTGTCATGGCTTACATTTTACATTTTGTTGCATTGGCTGTGACGGTTGCGACAGAACCCGGTTACACCCCGCAGACAGTGCGCCATTCGTGTTTACAGTAATGTAACCTTCCCGTAAAATGCCCGGCACACTTTAACCGCCACCAGATCCCCCTGAATTGAGGTCGTTAAATGAGACTCAGGAAATACAATAAAAGTTTGGGACTGCTGTCATTATTCGCAGGCACTGTTTTACTCAGTGGCTGCGATGCTGCGCTTCTCAACCCCAAAGGACAGATTGGACTGGAGCAACGTTCACTGATACTGACCGCCCTCGGGCTGATGTTGATTGTCGTGATTCCAGCCATCTTGATGGCTATTGGCTTCGCCTGGAAATATCGGGCAACCAATAAGGACGCAAAATACAGCCCCAACTGGTCACACTCCAACAAAGTTGAAGCTGTTGTCTGGACCATCCCGATCCTTATCATCATTTTCCTTGCAGTACTGACATGGAAAACCACGCACTCGCTCGAACCCAGCCGTCCGCTGGATCACGATGCGAAGCCGGTGACCATCGAAGTTATCGCAATGGACTGGAAGTGGTTCTTCATTTATCCGGAGCAGGGTATCGCAACGGTCAATGAAATCGCGTTCCCGGCGAACACGCCTGTGGAATTCAAAATCACCTCCAACTCGGTGATGAACTCCTTCTTTATTCCGCGCCTGGGTAGCCAGATCTACGCAATGGCAGGTATGCAGACCAAACTGCACCTGATTGCGAACGAAGCCGGCACCTACGACGGTATTTCTGCTAACTACAGTGGTGCAGGTTTCTCCGGCATGAAGTTCAAGGCAATCGCCACGCCGGATAACGAGACCTTCAACCAGTGGGTGGCCAAAGCGAAGCAGTCTGGCAAAACCATTAACGATATGGCGACCTACGACAAGCTGGCGGCCCCGAGCGAATACAACAAAGTCGAATACTTCTCCAGCGTAAAACCGGATTTGTTTAAAGATGTCATTAACAAATTCATGGGACCTGGGAAGAGCATGGATATGACTCAGTCTGAAGGGGAGCATAACGCCCACGAAGGCATGGAAGGCATGGACATGAATCACGCGGAAACCTCTCACTAAGGGGCCGAGGAATAATACGATGTTCGGAAAACTTACACTGGATGCAATCCCGTACCATGAGCCAATTATCATGGTTACGGTGGCTGCCATTATCGTCGGGGGTCTGGCGCTAGTTGCAGCTATCACTTACTTCGGTAAGTGGTCTTATCTGTGGAACGAGTGGCTCACGTCTGTGGACCACAAACGTCTGGGGGTAATGTATATCCTCGTGGCTATCGTGATGCTGGTTCGCGGCTTCGCGGACGCCATCATGATGCGTACCCAGCAATTGCTGGCGGCCTCCGGCGAAGCCGGATTCCTGCCGCCGCATCACTACGATCAGATCTTTACCGCCCACGGCGTTATCATGATCTTCTTCGTGGCGATGCCGTTCGTTATCGGTCTGATGAACCTGGTGGTTCCGCTGCAGATCGGCGCGCGCGACGTGGCATTCCCCTTCCTGAACAACCTGAGCTTCTGGTTCACCGTTGTCGGGGTAATCCTTGTGAACGTCTCTCTGGGCGTGGGCGAATTTGCTCAGACCGGTTGGGTGGCTTATCCGCCGCTCTCGGGTATTGAGTACAGTCCAGGCGTTGGGGTGGACTACTGGATCTGGAGTCTCCAGCTCTCCGGTATTGGTACGACACTGACCGGTATCAACTTCTTCGTGACCATTCTGAAGATGCGTGCGCCGGGCATGACCATGTTCAAAATGCCGGTATTCACCTGGGCGTCGCTGTGTACTAACGTCCTGATTATCGTCTCCTTCCCGATCCTGACCGTCACTATCGCGTTGCTGACCCTGGACCGCTATCTGGGCACCCATTTCTTTACCAACGATATGGGTGGCAACATGATGATGTACGTGAACCTGATCTGGGCCTGGGGCCATCCGGAAGTGTACATCCTGGTTCTGCCGGTGTTTGGTGTGTTCTCTGAAATCACCTCCACCTTCTCGAAGAAACGTCTGTTTGGTTACACCTCCCTCGTTTGGGCGACCATCGCGATCACCGTGCTGTCGTTCATCGTGTGGCTGCACCACTTCTTCACCATGGGTAGTGGCGCGAACGTTAACGCCTTCTTTGGTATCACCACGATGATTATCGCCATCCCGACCGGGGTGAAGATCTTCAACTGGCTGTTTACCATGTATCAGGGCCGTATTCAGTTCCACTCCTCCATGCTGTGGACCATCGGCTTCATCATCACCTTCTCCATCGGTGGTATGACCGGCGTTCTGTTGGCGGTACCGGGCGCAGACTTCGTACTGCACAACAGCCTGTTCCTGATTGCGCACTTCCATAACGTCATCATCGGCGGCGTGGTATTTGGTTGCTTCGCAGGTATGAGCTACTGGTGGCCGAAAGCCTTTGGCTACAAGATGAACGAAACCTGGGGCATCCGTGCGTTCTGGTTCTGGATCATCGGCTTCTTCGTAACCTTTATGCCGCTGTACGCCATGGGCTTCATGGGTATGACGCGTCGTGTGAGCCAGAACATCGACCCGATGTTCCAGCCGCTGATGATTGTCGCGGAAATCGGTGCGCTGCTGATCGCGTGCGGTATCCTGTGCATCATCCTGCAGATCTACGTGAGTATCCGTGACCGTCACCTGAACCGTGACCTGACTGGCGACCCGTGGGGCGGCCGTACGCTGGAGTGGGCAACCTCTTCTCCGCCGCCGTTCTATAACTTCGCAGTAGTGCCTGAAATCCACGAGCGCGACGCGTTCTGGGAAATGAAAGACAAAGGTGAAGCTTACAAGCAGCCGGCGCACTATGAAGAAATTCATATGCCGAAGAACAGCGCAGCAGGCATTTTCATTGGCGCGTTCAGCACCATCTTTGGCTTCGCGATGATCTGGCACATCTGGTGGCTGGCTATCGTGGGCTTCGCGGGTATCGTTATTACCTGGATTGCGAAGAGCTTCGATGAAGACGTGGATTACTACGTACCGGTAGCCACCGTTGAGAAACTGGAAAACCAGCACTTCGAAGAAATCACCAAAGCAGGGCTGAAAAATGTCAACTGAGAGCATTAATCACGAACTTGCCCATGGCAGCCATGAGCATGGGCACCACGATGCAGGAGCCAATAAGGTCTTTGGCTTCTGGATCTACCTGATGAGCGACTGCATTCTCTTTGCATGTCTGTTTGCCACCTATGCCGTTCTCGTGAACGGCACGGCGGGGGGCCCGACCGGGAAAGACATTTTCGAACTGCCGTTTGTGCTGGTTGAAACTTTCCTGCTGTTGTTCTCCTCCATCACGTATGGCATGGCGATGATCGCCATGAACAACAACAAACAGAGCCAGGTGATGTCCTGGCTCGCCCTGACCTTCCTGTTTGGCGCAGGGTTCGTGGCGATGGAAATCTATGAATTCCATCATCTGATCGCCGAAGGCTTCGGCCCGGATAAGAGCGGCTTCCTATCCGCGTTCTTTACCCTGGTCGGCACCCACGGTATCCACGTGACCTCTGGCCTTATCTGGATGGTGGTGATGATGATTCACGTCTCCCGCCGCGGTCTGACCCACAATAACCGCGCGCGTCTGATGTGCCTGAGCATGTTCTGGCACTTCCTGGATGTCGTGTGGATCTGTGTGTTCTCTGTAGTCTATCTGATGGGGGCGATGTAATGAGTCATTCAACCGATCACAACGGCGCCCACCACGGTGGCGTCAAGACGTACCTGATCGGGTTTATCCTGTCGGTCATTCTGACAGTAATCCCGTTCTGGATGGTCATGAACGGCTCCGCGTCTCACGGCACCCTGCTGGGTGTGGTCGTGGCAACCGCAGTCGTACAGATTCTGGTTCACCTGGTGTGCTTCCTGCACATGAACGCCTCCTCTGAGGAGCGCTGGAACCTGGTAGCCTTTGTCTTTACGTTGCTGATTATCGCGATAGTAGTGGTAGGCTCTATCTGGATTATGTGGAACCTGAATTACAACATGATGGTTCACTAAGAGCGGCGAGTATGATTAAGCAATACCTGCAAGTAACGAAACCAGGCATCATCTTCGGCAACCTGATATCGGTTATCGGGGGATTCCTGCTGGCTTCCAAAGGCAGCATCGACTATCCCCTGTTCCTTTTCACCCTCGTGGGGGTGTCGCTGGTCGTGGCGTCCGGTTGTGTGTTCAACAACTACATCGACCGTGATATTGACCGCAAAATGGAGCGCACGAAAAACCGTGTGCTGGTGAAGGGACTGATTTCGCCGAAAATGTCGCTGGTGTACGCCACCTTGCTGGGTATTGCTGGCTTTATGCTGCTCTGGTTCGGCGCGAACCCGCTGGCGATGTGGCTGGCGGTCATGGGCTTTGTGGTGTATGTCGGGATCTATAGCCTGTACATGAAACGCCACTCGGTCTATGGCACGCTGATTGGCTCGCTGTCGGGCGCCGCGCCGCCGGTTATCGGTTACTGCGCGGTGACCAACGAGTTCGATACCGGCGCGTTGATCCTGCTTGCGATTTTCAGCCTGTGGCAGATGCCGCACTCCTATGCGATTGCAATCTTTCGCTTCAAGGATTATCAGGCCGCCAATATTCCGGTGCTGCCGGTGGTAAAAGGGATCTCTGTGGCGAAAAACCACATTACCCTTTATATCATCGCCTTCGCCGTGGCGACCCTGATGCTCTCGCTGGGCGGATATGCCGGGTATAAATACCTGGTGGTGGCGGCAGCGGTCAGCGTCTGGTGGCTTGGCATGGCCCTGCGTGGCTATAAGGCTGAAAACGACAAAGTCTGGGCGCGTAAGCTGTTTGTGTTCTCGATTGTCGCCATCACCTCGCTGAGCGTGATGATGTCCGTCGATTTCATGGTGCCGGATTCACATAATCTGCTGACTTACGTCTGGTAAGTCATCGATGCGAAAAAGGGTGCTGCGGCACCCTTTTTTATTGCTGTAATCTGGTGCGCGATTTATTGGCAGCATTAATAGTTAACCCTTGAAATATTTTCTAAATAACCCGGCATTTACCCTCCCCTGCCCTCGCACTACACTAAGACCTGCTTTTTATCTGAGGTGGTAATGAACGATAACAAAATGACGCCAGTCGAGTTGCGCGCGACATGGGGTTTAGGGACGGTCTTTTCTTTGCGCATGCTCGGTATGTTTATGGTACTGCCGGTCATTACTACTTACGGAATGGCGCTCCAGGGCGCAAGCGAGGCGTTGATTGGCCTCGCCATTGGTATTTACGGCCTCGCGCAGGCGATTTTCCAGGTGCCGTTTGGCCTGCTCTCTGACCGCATCGGCCGCAAGCCGCTCATTGTCGGGGGCCTGGCGATTTTCGTTGTCGGCAGCCTGGTGGCAGCGCTGACCGATTCCATCTGGGGCATTATTCTCGGGCGCGCGCTACAGGGCTCCGGCGCGATCGCCGCGGCCGTCATGGCGTTGCTGTCCGATCTCACCCGCGAACAGAACCGCACTAAAGCGATGGCGTTTATCGGCGTCAGCTTTGGCGTGACGTTCGCCATTGCGATGGTGCTCGGGCCGATTATCACGCACGCGCTCGGCCTGCATGCGCTGTTCTGGATGATTGCGGTGCTCGCCACCGCAGGCATCATCATCACGCTCTGGGTTGTGCCTGACAGCCGCAATCACGTGCTGAACCGCGACTCCGGCATGGTTAAGGGCTGCTTTCGCAAAGTACTGGCGGAGCCGACGCTGCTGAAGCTCAACTTCGGCATCATGTGCCTGCATATTTTGCTGATGTCGACCTTCGTTGCCCTGCCCGGCCAGCTTGAAGCGGCAGGCTTTCCGGCGGCGGCGCACTGGAAAGTCTATCTCTGCACGATGCTGATTTCGTTTGTCTCGGTGGTGCCGTTTATCATCTATGCCGAAGCGAAGCGCAAAATGAAGCGCGTGTTTCTCTTCTGCGTGGCGCTGCTGCTGATTGCGGAAATCGTGCTCTGGGGCGCAGGCCCGCACTTCTGGGAGCTTATCGTCGGCGTTCAGTTGTTCTTTGTAGCGTTTAACCTGATGGAAGCACTACTGCCGTCGCTTATCAGTAAAGAGTCGCCGGCGGGCTATAAAGGCACAGCGATGGGCGTCTACTCCACCAGCCAGTTCCTGGGCGTGGCCATTGGCGGATCGCTCGGCGGCTGGGTCGATGGCCTGTTTGACTCGCAAACCGTGTTTCTGGTGGGTGCGCTGCTGGCGACCGTCTGGCTGCTGGTGAGTACGACCATGAAAGAGCCGCCCTATGTCAGCAGTATTCGCGTGGAAATCCCGCCTGACGTGGCCGCCGATGAAACACTGGCGCAGCGTTTACGCGAAAGCGCGGGCGTCAGCGAAGCGATTGTGGTGGCCGATGAGCGTAGCGCGTATCTCAAAATCGACACCAAAGTGACGAACCGCGTTGAGATAGAGCAGCGAATGTCTGGCGCTTAAGCCATCAGTAAAGAAAAAGGGCGGAAAATCCGCCCTTTTTTGTGCCGTCGGTTCGGCTGCCGCTTAGTCGCGGAAGTTGTTGAACTGGAACGGCTGGCCGAGGTTACCGCCGCGCACCAGCGCAATGGTCTGCTGAAGATCGTCGCGGGCTTTACCGGTGACGCGCACCTGCTCGCCCTGGATCTGCGCCTGGACTTTAAGCTTGCTGTCTTTAATCAGCTTCACGATTTTCTTCGCCATTGCGGAATCGATGCCCTGCTTGAGCTTCGCTTCCACGCTCCAGGTTTTCCCGCTATGATCGAACTCTTCCGGCACCTCGATGGAGCTGCCTTCAATGCCGCGTTTCAGCAGCTTCGCGCGCAGGATATCCAGCAGCTGGTTAACCTGGAAATCAGATTCGCTCGTCACTTTAATAGTCTGGTTTTTTTCGTTCAGCTCGAAGCTTGCGGTCACGTTGCGAAAGTCGAAACGGGTTTCGAGCTCGCGCGTCGCGTTCTCTACCGCGTTCTGCACTTCGCGCATATCGACCTCAGAGACAATGTCAAAAGATGGCATGTTTTCTATCTCCCTCACAGTATGTGCGTTGCATAATACCCGCAAAGGCGCATAACACAACCCGGAAACCGGCGGCAGGCGAAAGCCTAAGCGCTCACGTTATAATAGACGTATGACATAACGCCTGGCGCTGTTGCGGGCGAGGAGGAACCATGAAAATTACCGTGCTTGGCTGCGGCGCGTTAGGCCAGCTCTGGATGAGCGCGCTGCATAAACAAGGTCACGAGGTGCAGGGATGGCTGCGGGTGCCGCAATCGTCATACAGCGTGAATCTGCTGGAAATCGACAACAGCGCGTTTCAGCACACCTTTACGACTAACGACAGCGAGTTTCTGGCGAAAAGCGAACTGCTGCTGGTGACGCTGAAAGCCTGGCAGGTTTCTGACGCGGTAAGCACGCTGGCGACCCGGCTACCAGCCGCCAGCCCGATTCTGCTGCTGCATAACGGGATGGGCACGCTTGATGAACTGCGCGCCGTAACACAGCCGCTGCTGGCGGGCGTGACGACCCACGCGGCGCGGCGCGAAGGCAACCAGGTAATCCACGTCGCCTGCGGCACCACGCATATCGGGCCAGTCACGCCCGGCGCGCAGGATGACTCCCGGCTGGCGGCGCTGCTCCAGCAGGCGCTGCCGGATGTCGCCTGGCACGATAACGTCAACGTCTCGCGCTGGATAAAACTGGCCGCCAACTGCGTGATTAACCCGCTGACGGCGCTTTATAACTGCCCGAACGGCGACCTGCGCATGCGTCAGGACGAAGTGCGCGAGATCTGCGCCGAAGTCGCCCTGGTGATGCAGCGCGAAGGTCATCACACGTCGCCGGAGAGCCTGCTCTATTACATCAATCAGGTGATTGAGAGCACCGCCGCCAATATTTCCTCGATGCTGCAGGATATCCGCCAGCAGCGCCACACCGAGATAGATTACATCACCGGCTATCTGCTGCGCCGCGCCAGAGCGCATGGCCTGACGCTGCCGGTTAACAGCCGTCTGTATGAACAGATTAAACGCAAGGAGAATGAGTATGAGCGCATCGGCACTGGTATGCCTCGCCCCTGGCACTGAAGAGACCGAAGCGGTCACCACCATCGATTTGCTGGTACGCGGTGGGATTAATGTCACCACCGCGAGCGTCGCCAGCGACGGCAATCTGACTATCACCTGCTCGCGTGGCGTCCGGCTGCTGGCGGATGCGCCGCTGGTGGAAGTCGCCGACGGCGATTTCGATGTGATTGTTCTGCCGGGCGGCCTGAAAGGTGCCGAAGCGTTTCGCGACAGCCCGCTGCTGGTCGAAACGGTGCGTCAGTTTCATCTCTCAGGACGCATTGTCGCGGCCATCTGCGCGGCGGCGGGCACGGTACTGGTGCCGCACGAGCTCTTCCCGATCGGCAATATGACCGGTTTTCCGGCGCTGAAAGAGACGATCCCGGACGATCAGTGGCAGGATAAGCGCGTCGTCTGGGATCCTCGCGTCAATCTGCTCACCAGCCAGGGACCGGGCACCGCGATTGATTTCGCGCTCAAGATTATCGATCTGCTGGTCGGGCGCGAAAAAGCGCATGAGGTGGCAGGACAACTGGTGCTGGCCGCGGGTATTTACAGCTATCGTGACTACTAAGCATTATCCCGTTAACCACAGACATAAAAAAATCCCCTCGGTTGAGGGGATTTTTGTCTCTGCACAACGCGTGTGCGTTACGGACGGTAGACTTTTACGTTCTTAAAGCCCTGCTCCAGCAGATAAAGCGCCTGCAGACGGCTCATCACGCCGCGCTCGCACCACAGCAGGTACGTTTTGCTCTGGTCAAGATCGCCAAATTTCGTGCTGAGCTTGTAGAACGGCAGCGAAACCACCTCAACGCCGTCGACCACCAGCGGTTTTTCATCCTGCTCATCGACGGAGCGGATATCCAGAATCGCGTCGTTCGGGCCGAAACCGTTAACGGTTTCCACTTCCACCACCTGCTGTTCGGTCTGCTCGGCGATTTCACGGATATCCACGTTGGTGGCTTCCGCCACGACGCGGTCGAGGATAGAGAAATCGAAATTCGCCTCTTCGGCTTCGATTTTCCCTTTCACGGCCTTCACGGTCGGGCTTTTTGAAATCACGCCGCAATATTCCGGCATGGTGCGGGCAAAATCTTCGGTACCGATTTTACGGGCGATATCAATGATGTGTTCTTTGTCGTAAGAGATAAGCGGGCGCAGCACCAGCGTATCGGAAACATTATCGATAAGACGCAGGTTGGTCAGCGTCTGGCTGGAGACCTGGCCCAGCGCTTCGCCGGTGACCAGCGCCTGCACGCCGTAGCGTTCCGCCACTTTCGAGGCCGCACGCACCATCATACGCTTGAGCACCACGCCCATCTGGCCGTCGTCCACTTTCTCAAGGATTTCGCCGACAACCGGCTCAAAGTTAATCGCCACAAAACGCACGCGGTGCGAGCTGCCAAAACGGCTCCACAGATAGTGCGCCACCTGGCGCACGCCGATTTCATGCGCCGCGCCGCCCAGGTTAAAGAAGCAGTAGTGCACGCGGCAGCCGCGACGCATCAGCATATAGCTGGAGACGCCGGAATCGAAACCGCCGGAAATCAGCGACAGCACATCTTCCTGGGTGCCGATCGGGAAACCGCCGATGCCTTCATAGCGGCCTTTGATAAGCAACAGGCGATCGTCTTCTATCTCCAGATTCACGGTGACGTCAGGCTGCTTGAGTTTGACGCGGGCAGATTCAATATGCTGATTTAAACCGCCGCCGACGTAGCGCTCCACTTCAATCGAGCTAAACTCATGTTGACCGCGTCGCTTAACGCGCACGCAGAACGTTTTCCCTTCGAGCTGCTCACGCCAGTTGGCGAGCGCCTTCTCAAAAATGTCATGCATGTCCGTGAACGGGACGTCGTCCACCTCAAGCACATGATGAATGCCGGGAATACGGGTCAGGGCGTCAAGCACGGTATCGTGCTGGGTTTCATCTTTAATACGCACTACGATATGGTCCCAGTGGCGAACCACGGCAAGGTTTTCATCGTAGTGTTTCAGGACGTTACGAATATTCCCGGTCAGGATTTTTATAAAGCGCAACCGCACAGACTGGCTTTTAATGGTGATTTCCGGGAATAATTTAATGATAAACTTCATGGTGGCTATGATTCGTTGGCAAGCCCACCGGGGCTTAGAAAATGGTACAGCAGGCAGAACCGCGCCTGCATCGTGAGCCCGGCAGTATATCATCATCGCGATGTCACTGCGCCTATTACCAACCCACAAGGCGTTATTTGCTAATCTTTGCGTCTCCGCTACCATGCAGTGTCGCTAACATGACCGTTAACCCATAGAGTCAGACATTTACTATGCCGAAGAAAAATGAACAGCCGGCCAGTTTCGAAACGGCCCTGACGGAGCTTGAGCAGATTGTCACCCGTCTGGAAAGCGGCGACCTGCCGCTGGAAGAAGCGCTGAATGAATTTGAGCGCGGCGTGCAGCTCGCGCGCCAGGGCCAGGTAAAACTGCAGCAGGCTGAGCAGCGCGTTCAGATCCTGCTGTCTCAGAATGAAGACGCGCCTCTTACCCCCTTCACGCCGGACGCCGAGTAACGATGGATTTCAGTCAACAGCTTCAGGCGCAGGCCGAGCGGGCCAATCGCGCGTTACAGCATTTTATCGGCGAACTGCCGTTTCAGAAGAGTCCACTGGTTGAGGCGATGCTCTACGGCACATTATTAGGCGGTAAACGCCTGCGGCCGTTTCTGGTGTACGCCACCGGCGAGATGTTTGGGGTTAACCCGACAGCGCTGGACGCCCCGGCGGCAGCGATTGAGTGTATTCACGCCTATTCGCTGATGCATGACGATCTGCCTGCCATGGACGACGACGATCTGCGTCGCGGACAGCCGACCTGCCATATTCGCTTTGGTGAAGCGAGCGCTATTCTTGCGGGCGACGCCCTGCAAACGCTGGCGTTTTCGATATTAAGCGACACGCCGATGGAAAACGTGGCGCTGCGCGACCGGCTCGCGATGGTGTCTGAGCTCGCGAAGGCCAGCGGTGTGGCGGGCATGTGCGGCGGCCAGGCGCTCGATCTCGAAGCCGAAGGCCAGCAGGTGGATCTTGACGCGCTGGAGCGTATCCATCGCCATAAAACGGGCGCGCTCATCCGCGCCGCCGTGCGAATGGGCGCGCTGTGTGCGGGCGATAAAGGCCGCGACGCGCTGGTCTACCTCGACAGCTATGCAGAAAGCATCGGCCTCGCCTTCCAGGTACAGGATGACATTCTGGATGTGGTGGGTGATACTGCAACCCTTGGAAAACGCCAGGGGGCCGATCAGCAACTTGGCAAAAGCACCTACCCCGCCCTGCTGGGTCTTGAGCAAGCCCAGGCGAAAGCGCGCAGTCTGTGCGATGACGCCCTGGCGGCGCTGGCGCCGCTGAAAGCACAAGCGCTGGATACCGCGACACTGGAAGCGTTAGCGAATTTCATAATCCAACGTGATAAATAAACGTATAACACCACGATGAGTCTCTGATGAGTTTTGATACTGCCAAATACCCGACCCTGGCGCTGGTGGACTCCACTGCGGAGCTGCGCCTGTTGCCAAAAGAGAGTTTGCCGAAGCTGTGCGATGAGCTGCGTCGTTACCTGCTCGACAGCGTGAGCCGCTCCAGCGGACACTTCGCCTCCGGGCTTGGCACGGTGGAACTCACCGTGGCGTTGCATTACGTCTACAACACGCCGTTCGACCAGCTTATCTGGGACGTGGGTCATCAGGCGTATCCGCATAAAATCCTGACTGGCCGCCGCGACCGCATCGGCACTATCCGCCAGAAAGGCGGCCTGCACCCCTTCCCGTGGCGCGGCGAGAGCGAATATGACGTATTAAGCGTCGGCCATTCGTCCACCTCCATCAGCGCCGGTATCGGCATTGCCGTCGCCGCGGCGCGCGAAGAGAAAAACCGCCGCACCGTCTGCGTGATCGGCGATGGCGCGATCACCGCGGGTATGGCGTTTGAGGCAATGAACCACGCGGGCGATATTCGCCCCGATATGCTGGTTATCCTGAACGACAACGAGATGTCGATTTCCGAGAATGTCGGCGCGCTCAATAACCATCTGGCGCAACTGCTTTCCGGCAAGCTCTATTCACGGCTTCGCGAAGGCGGCAAGCGCGTATTCTCTAACGTTCCGCCCATCAAAGAGCTGCTTAAACGTACCGAAGAGCACATCAAAGGCATGGTGGTGCCGGGCACGCTGTTTGAAGAGCTGGGCTTTAACTATATCGGCCCGGTGGATGGTCACGACGTGCTGGGGCTGGTGCATACGCTGAAAAACATGCGCGATCTCAAAGGCCCGCAGTTCCTGCACATCATGACCAGGAAAGGCCGTGGTTATGAGCCGGCGGAAAAAGATCCGATCACCTTCCACGCGGTGCCGAAATTCGATCCGGAAAGCGGCACGCTGCCGAAAAGCAGCGGCGGCCAGCCGAGCTATTCGAAGATTTTCGGCGACTGGCTGTGCGAAACCGCGGCCAAAGACGACAAGCTGATGGCTATCACGCCCGCCATGCGCGAAGGCTCCGGCATGGTGGAGTTCTCCCGCCAGTATCCGGCGCAATACTTCGACGTGGCGATCGCCGAGCAGCACGCGGTGACCTTCGCGGCGGGGCTGGCGATTGGCGGCTATAAGCCGGTCGTCGCGATTTACTCCACGTTTCTGCAACGCGCCTATGACCAGGTTATCCACGACGTCGCTATCCAGAAGCTGCCGGTGCTGTTCGCTATCGATCGTGCGGGCATCGTCGGCGCTGACGGCCAGACGCACCAGGGCGCGTTCGATCTCTCCTATCTGCGCTGCATCCCGGACATGGTTATCATGACCCCGAGCGATGAAAACGAGTGCCGCCAGATGCTGTTTACCGGCTATCACTATAACGATGGCCCGAGCGCCGTTCGCTATCCGCGCGGCAACGCGCTCGGCGTCACGCTGGAGCCGCTCCAGAAGCTGCCCATCGGCAAAGGCGTAGTGAAACGCCACGGTGAAAAAGTGGCGCTGCTCAACTTCGGTACGCTGCTGCCGGAGGCCACCCAGGCCGCCGAAGCGCTTAACGCCACGCTGGTGGATATGCGTTTTGTGAAGCCGCTTGATGAAGCGCTGATTATGGAGCTTGCCGAACGCCATGAGGCGCTGGTCACTATTGAAGAAAACGCCGTGATGGGCGGTGCCGGTAGCGGCGTAAACGAAGTGCTGATGGCGAAGCGCAAACCGGTGCCGGTGCTGAATATCGGCCTGCCGGATCACTTCATTCCTCAAGGTACGCAGGACGAAGCGCGCGCCGAGATCGGCCTCACGGCTTTGGGCATCGAACAACGCGTGCGGGACTGGCTCGCCTGACCCCTGCTCTGTTTCCGCTCCTGCTATGCTTAACGGTAACCTTTGTGACCCTAAAGCAGGAGCGGAACCATGCAATACAAGCAATTAGGAAAAACCGACCTTCAGGTTTCCCGTCTGTGCCTGGGCTGTATGACTTTTGGCGAGCCGGATCGCGGTAACCACGCCTGGACTCTCCCCGAAGAAAGCAGCCGCCTTATCATCAAACACGCCATCGACGGCGGCATTAACTTTTTCGATACCGCTAATAGCTACTCCGATGGCAGCAGCGAAGAGATTGTCGGCCGCGCGCTGCGCGATTTCGCGCGACGTGAAGAGGTCGTCGTCGCCACCAAAGTTTATCACCAGGTTGGCGACCTGCCGCAGGGGCTTTCCCGCCCGCTGATCCTGCGCTCCATTGACGACAGCCTGCGCCGCCTCGGTATGGACTATGTCGACCTGCTGCAAATCCACCGCTGGGACTACGACACGCCGATAGAAGAGACCCTGGAAGCCCTTAACGACGTGGTGAAAGCCGGTAAAGCGCGTTATATCGGCGCTTCATCCATGCACCCGCACCAGTTTGAACAGGCGCTGCGGCTGCAAAAAGAGAACGGCTGGGCCCCGTTCGTCACTATGCAGAACCACTACAACCTGATTTATCGTGAAGAAGAACAGGAGATGCTGCCGCTCTGCTATCGCGAGGGCGTGGCCGTGATCCCGTGGAGCCCGCTGGCGCGCGGGCGTCTGACCCGCCCGTGGGGCGAAACTACGGCGCGTCTTGTCTCCGATGAGTTCGGTAAAACGCTCTACAGCGAAACCGAAGAGAACGACGCGAAAATCGCTGAACGGCTGGCGTTCATCGCCGGAGATAAAGGCGTGAGCCGCGCCCAGGTGGCGCTGGCCTGGCTTTTAAGCAAACCCGGCGTCGTCGCACCGATTATCGGCGCCTCGCGCGAGGAGCAGTTGCAGGAGCTGATTGAGGCGGTTGACGTGACGCTCACCCGTGAAGAGATGGCCGAGCTGGAGACGCCTTATAAAGCGCACCCGGTGGTAGGTTTTAAATAAAAGCAGATAATAAAACAGCCCTCGTCGCAGAGGGCTGTTTTGTTTAAATCAGGCCGATGGGCCAGTGATGGCCAATCCAGTAGAGAAGCCCCGCCGAGATAATCCCCGCCACGATATCATCCACCATGATCCCCATGCCGCCGTGAACGTTACGGTCAAACCAGCGGATAGGCCAGGGCTTCCACATATCGAAAATACGGAAAATCACAAACCCGGCGGCGACCCACTGCCAGTCATTCGTCGGCAGCGCCATCAGCGTTATCCACATGCCGATAAACTCATCCCAGACGATACTGCCGTGGTCATGCACGCCCATATCTTTGGCGGTCTGATGACAGAGATAGACGCCAAGGCTGATGCCAAACATCACCACCAGCGAGTAGAGCTGCCAGGGTAAAAAAGTCATCAGATACCAGAACGGGATCGCCGCAAGCGACCCCATCGTGCCCGGCACCCACGGGCTTAAGCCGCTGCCAAACCCGGTGGCGAGCAGATGCCACGGATTGCGTAAATTCAGCCGGCTTTTGGCGACATCTTTATTAAATGTGCGTTTCGAAGTGGTCATATCCTTTCCAGTCGAGCGTTACCGGCGCGCCATCGCGTAAAAATACCATCCCTTCCGCCGCCGTGGTGAGCTGGCCGATGCAGGTCACAGGCACGCCAAGATGGTTAACCGCGACTTCCAGCGCGCCACGATTGATCTCCGACACCGTAAAACAGAGCTCATAATCTTCACCGCCCGACAGCGCCCAGCGCAGCGCCTGCTCCGGATCAACGTGGTGGGAGAGCGCGTCGGAGTATGGCAGCTCGTTAAGCTCAATACGCGCGCCGCAGTCGCTCGCCTTCAGAATATGCCCGAGATCGGAAATCAGCCCGTCGGAGAGATCGATAGCGGCGCTGGCCAGCCCACGCAATGCCTGGCCGTGCAGCACGCGCGGCGTCGGGCGCAGATGGCGCTTCACCAGATAGCCTGCGTCGCTGGCATCTTCGACGTGAAGCCGCTTTTGCAAAATCGCGAGCCCGGCTGCGCTGTCGCCCGGCGTGCCGGTGATATACACCCAGTCGCCAGGCCGCGCGCCAGAGCGCTTCAGCGCCCGTCCGGCGGGAACAAAGCCGTGAATGCCGAGCGTCATAGAAAGCGGGCCGCGGGTGGTGTCGCCGCCGATAAGCTGCATATCGTAGTAGTTGAGCTGTTCAAAGAGGCTGTCGCTGAACGCTTCAAGCCAGGGTTCGTTCACCTCCGGCAGGGTCAGCGCCAGCGTCAGCCATGCCGGATCGGCGCCCATCGCCGCCAGATCGCTGACATTCACCGCCAGCGCCTTGTAGCCGAGATCGCGCGGATCGATATCCGGTAAAAAGTGAATGCCCGACACCAGCGTGTCGGTGCTGATAGCCAGGGTTTGCTTCTCCGGCACGGTTAATAGCGCGCAGTCGTCGCCAATGCCGGTCTCGACATCAAGACGAGAGCTTCTGACCCGATCGAAGTAACGTGCAATCAGGGAAAACTCGCCGCATGACATAAGGTTACGCCTCAACAGATGAGAAGAAGAAAAGGCCGGGATCCCGGCCTCAGACAGCAGACGAAGAACCGCAGGTTTCTTCGTATTGATGACCATAGTAGACAATCGCCAGCTTTTTGCCCGCCTGAAGCACAGAACGGTAAAAGAAAACGAGCGTCAGGTCTCGCCTGCCGGTGGCAGGCGGCGATTACTTTTTGTTAGGGCGGATGTGCGGCGCGGCTTTATCAAGCACGCCGTTGACGAACTTGTGGCTGTCTTCAGCGCCGAAGACTTTCGCCAGCTCAATCGCTTCGTTGATGGCCACTTTGTATGGCACATCGTCGCGTTTTGAGAGTTCGAACAGCGCGATGCGCAGCACTGCTTTCTCCACCTGCCCCAGCTCTTCGAGCTGACGGGACAGGTACGGCTTCATCAGGCCGTCGAGATAGCCGCTGTTGGTCGCCACCCCGGAGAGCAGTTCGCGGAAATACATTACGTCCACATCTTTGACATCCTGTTCCGCCAGGAACTGGTATTCAACATCGGCGATGTCATTGTGGGACAACTGCCAGGAGTAAAGCGCCTGGACGGCACACTCACGGGCGCGGCGACGAGCAGCAGGTTTCACGGAATTCCCCTTACAAAAAAATCAGGCCTGGATAGCCTTCAGGACATTAATCATTTCAAGCGCGGTCAGCGCCGCTTCGGCGCCCTTGTTCCCGGCTTTTGTGCCAGCGCGTTCGATGGCTTGTTCAATACTTTCAGTGGTGAGTACGCCAAAAGCTACCGGAATTTCGCTGTGCTGCGCCACGTGGGCCAGACCGTTGCTGGCGCCGCCGGCAACATATTCGAAATGCGCGGTGCCGCCGCGAATCACCGTACCGAGCGCAATCACCGCGTCATATTTTGCGGTTTTCGCCAGTGCCTGAGCCGCCAGCGGCAGCTCGTAAGCGCCCGGCACCCACACGACGGTGATATTTTCATCTTTTACCTGACCAATGCGTTTCAGGGCGTCGATAGCGCCTTCCAGCAGACTGTCGTTGATGAAGTTGTTGAAACGCGCAATGGCGATGGCGACGCGAGCGTCCGGGGCAGCAACGGTAGCTTCAATAATGTTCATACTCTTACCTTAGGGTTATGTAGCCCCCGCAGGGGGGCGGATTTTATCATACTCTTTCGCGCACTGCTTACGTTTTACGTCCCGCCGTCAGGCGAGCGTCAGGCGCAGGCGCAAATCGGGGCCTACCTGAACGGCGTCGCGAAATTCCAGACGCGGCGCGTCGGCGAGCCGCTCAAGACCTGGCAAGGCGAACAGCCCGCGGGCCTCGCTGCCGAGCAGTTTCGGCGCCATATAAACAATCAGCTCATCTACCAGCCCCGCCTGAAGCAGCGCGCCGGCGAGCTGCGGGCCCGCTTCAACCCACAGGCTGTTCACCTGGCGTTTGCCGAGCTGCATCATAAGCAACACCAGATCGAGCTTGCCGTTATGCACGGGCGTCGGCAGTTGTTCGACACCCTCTGGCCAGACGGTGTCGTCCGGGCAGGCGCGGGCAAGCCACGTCTCGCCGGGCTGATTGACAATCTTGTGCGCGGGCGTCACCTGATTCTGGCGGTCGAGCACGATCCGCAGCGGCTGGCGCAGGTTTTCACGTGGATAAACCGCCTGCGTCTCTTCGCCGAGCTCATCCCAGCGCACGGTCATTGACGGATCGTCGGCCAGCACCGTGGCGCTGGTAGTGAGGATAGCATGGCTTTCGGCGCGCAGACGCTGCACGTCGCGACGCGCCTGCGGCGAGGTTATCCACTGGCTTTCGCCGCTCGCCATCGCCGTGCGGCCGTCAAGCGACGCGCCGAGCTTGAGCTGAATAAACGGAAAACCGGTGCGCATACGCTTGAGAAAGCCTTTATTAAGCGCTTCGGCCTCGCTCATCATCAGGCCATGACTGACCTCAATGCCCGCCTGCTGAAGACGGTACAGGCCCCGGCCCGCCACCTGCGGGTTCGGGTCCTGCATTGCCGCGACAACGCGCGCGACGCCCGCGTTAATCAGCGCATCGCAGCACGGCGGCGTGCGTCCGTGGTGGCTACAGGGTTCAAGCGTGACATACGCGGTAGCACCGCGCGCCTTGTCGCCCGCCATGCGCAGCGCATGCACTTCGGCATGCGGCTCGCCGGCGCGCAGATGAAAGCCTTCGCCGACGATTACGCCATCTTTAACAATCACGCAGCCCACGCGCGGATTCGGATGCGTGGTAAAACGTCCCTGGCCCGCGAGCTTAAGCGCGCGCGCCATGTAAAATTCGTCAGACATCGGTTAATCCTGTAAGCGGGCGATCTCTTCGCCGAATTCGCGGATATCTTCAAAGCTGCGGTAGACCGAGGCAAAACGGATATAGGCGACTTTATCGAGCTTTTTAAGCTGCTCCATCACCAGATTGCCGATAAGTTTGCTCGGCACCTCGCGCTCGCCGGTCGCGCGCAGATGGGATTTGATATGGTTGATGGCCATCTCCACGTCATCGGAGCTGACCGGGCGTTTTTCCAGCGCTTTTTGCATGCCGCTGCGCAGTTTGTCTTCATTAAAAGGCTCGCGCACGTCGTTGCTTTTCACCACGCGCGGCATGACCAGTTCCGCGACTTCAAAGGTCGTGAAACGTTCATTACACACCAGGCACTGGCGGCGGCGGCGCACCGAGGAGCCCTCTCCCACCAGGCGGGAATCGATCACTTTAGTGTCAACGGCGAAACAGAACGGGCAATGCATAGCGCTTCCTGACTGAAAAAGTTAACTGAACAACAGTTTACCCTGAACTGGCGGGACTACAAAGACGCAACCTTTTTGAGACAAAGGCGCTATGCCGGATGCCCCGTTACGCTCTACCATAAAAAGACCGCCACTCTTTCAGGAAAAGCGAACAATGACAACACGTTATCTGAAATGGTCTATCGTCGCCAGCGCACTGGCCTTAAGCGCCTGCGCCCCGCAGAGCGAAGTACGCCAGATGCACCAGAATGTCAGCACGCTCAATCAGGAGATGACGAAGCTCAAGCAGGAGACTGTCAAAATCACGCAGCAGAACGCGCTGAATGTGAAATCGAAAAGCGGCGTCTACCTGCTGCCGTGCTCTAACACGCCCGCTCGCTTAAGCAGCCAGCTCGGTATGCTGAAAATGTCGCTGCGCAACGTCACGGCGGGCGCGAACGGCACACAGGCGACGCTGTTTATCCAGAGCGAATCCAGTGAGGCGCTGCCCGCCTTTACCGGCACCGTCGAATGGGGCCAGTTACAGGGCACCACCGAAAATTACCGGGAAGTGAACGTGCAGAACCAGCCGTTCAGCGCACCTGCCAGCACGCTGGCGCCGAGTGATGTTTCCATTCCCCTGACGCTGACCGGCATCACGCCAGAACAGCTGGGCTTTATCCGCGTGCATGATATCCAGCCGCTTATCGCCGGTGACGCCGTCGTCGCGCCCTGAGTGCCTCAGCATCTGTGGCGCGGAGTTTGTTACATTCGCGCCGCTCGCTTTTCTTGCTTTTCTCGCGCCGTAAATTCCTCATCTATTCCCTGCCGCTTCGCAAAAATGGTGTAACAGGAGTTGGCTTAGTTCCCTTATGCCGCTAGAATCCGCGTTCCGATGTACGCAAACGCGAACGCAATCGATTACGTACATGACAAGAATGTGAAACGCCACATATTTTTGTGAGGCTGGATACTTATAATAGGCAGCACAATTTATGCGGCGGCGGTTTAACCGCGTTGCGCGAAAGCATTACTCCACCCAGAAATGGGGATTTCCTGAAAACAGTGGCTCTATTATGAAAAAAATTGTTTTAGCTGCCGGTGCAGCCCTGGCGCTCTCCACCTCTTTTACTGCCGGCGCGGCAGAAACCAGCAATAGTGAGTTTGTTTCCGACTGGTGGCACCAGAGCGTAAACGTGGTGGGCAGCTACCACACACGCTTCGGACCGACCATCCGCAACGATACCTATCTGGAATATGAAGCGTTCGCCAAAAAAGACTGGTTTGATTTCTACGGCTACGCGGACGCCCCGGTCTTCTTCGGTGGTAACTCCGATGCTAAAGGGATCTGGAACCACGGTTCCCCGCTGTTTGTGGAAATCGAACCGCGTTTCTCTATCGATAAGCTGACCGGCACCAGCCTGGCGTTCGGCCCGTTCAAAGAGTGGTATTTCGCGAATAACTATATCTACGATATGGGCCGCAACGCTTCTGGCCGTCAGAGCACCTGGTATATGGGTCTTGGTACCGATATCGACACCGGCCTGCCGATGAGCCTCTCCCTGAACGTTTATGCCAAATACCAGTGGCAGAACTACGGTGCAGAAAACCAGAACGAGTGGGACGGCTACCGCTTTAAAGTGAAATACTTCGTGCCGATCACCCAGCTGTGGGGCGGCAACCTGAGCTATATCGGTTTTACCAACTTTGACTGGGGTTCAGACCTCGGTGATAAAGGCGGTTATGCGCTCAATGGCGTGAAAGCCCGCACTAACGATTCCATCGCCTCCAGCCATATTCTGGCGCTGAATTACGATCACTGGCACTACTCCGTGGTCGCGCGTTACTGGCACAACGGCGGTCAGTGGAACGATGATGCGCAATTAGCCTTCACTAACTACAACACCCGCACTACGGGCTGGGGTGGTTACCTGGTGGTAGGTTACAACTTCTAAGCCTTACCCCGCTGAACCTGTGAAAAAGCCAGCGTCTGCTGGCTTTTTTTATGGGCGTTGATTATCACGCCCTGCTGTTAGCCGCCACAGATATACGTTCATCGCCTTTTCTTTTTTCTCACCTATTCATATCAAGGCGAAAAAAAACCGCAGGCCTGACCCTGCGGTTTTATTAACGTAAAACGCTGCTGCGCGATTACGGCAGAAGAGACGGTTGATCCGCGCCCTCTTTTTCCACCTTCTGCTGCAACAGGTGTTCACGCTTCATGCCAAGCTTCAGCGCCAGAGCGGAAGCGACATAAATGGACGACGCCGTACCGATAGAGACACCGATAAGCATGGTCAGCGAGAAGCCCTGCAGCATCGCGCCGCCGAACAGATAAAGCATCAGGATCACGACAAGCGTTGTACCGGATGTGATTAACGTCCTTTGCAGCGTCTGGGTCAGCGACACGTTAAAGATTTCGTAAGGCGTTCCGCGACGGATCTTGCGGAAGTTCTCACGAATACGGTCAGAAACCACGATGCTGTCGTTGAGCGAGTAACCAATAACCGACATCAGCGAGGCGATGATGGTCAGGTCAATCTCAATCTGGAACAGCGACAGCACGCCCATGGTGATAATGACGTCGTGCGCCAGCGCGATAACCACACCGGCCGCCAGACGCCACTCAAAGCGGAACCCGACGTAAACCAGAATGGAGAGCAGCGCGACCAGCAACGCCATCGCGCCCGCCTGGGCGAGGTCAGCGCCTACGCTCGGGCCGACAAACTCGATACGTTTTACCGCCGCGTTCTGGCCGGTGGCCTGGTTAATGACGTTCACCACTTTGGTGCCAAGTGCCTGACCGCCGGTTTCACCCTGGGCAGGCGGCATACGGACCATGATGTCGCGGCTGCTGCCGAAGTTCTGCAGCAGCGGCTCTTCAAAGCCCGCTTTTACCAGCGACTCGCGCATTACATCCAGATCCGCCGGTTTTTCCAGGCCAATCTCGATAACCGTACCGCCGGTAAAATCGAGACCCCAGTTAAACCCGCGTACGCCCATCACCACGATAGAGGCGACAAGCAGCAGGCCGGAAATGGCGAAGGCCCAGTAGTCCCAGCGCATAAAGTCATAGACTTTGCGGCCGTGGTTCAATTGTTCAACAGTATATTCCTGTGCCACAACGCACTCCTCAGATAGACAGCTTGTTGATGCGTTTGCCGCCGTACAACAGGTTCACAATGGCACGGGTACCGACAATAGCGGTGAACATGGAGGTCGCCACGCCGATACCGGTCGTGATAGCAAACCCTTTAATCGCGCCGGTTCCCACTGCGTACAGGATGATGACCTTAATCAGCGTCGTGACGTTGGCGTCGAAAATCGAGCTGAACGCCCCGCGATAACCTTCGTCAATCGCCTGCTGCACCGAACGGCCGTTGCTGAGCTCTTCTTTGATACGCTCGTTTATCAGCACGTTCGCATCCACCGCGACCGCAAGGGTTAACACGATCCCCGCGATACCCGGCATGGTGAGCGTCGCGCCCGGCAGCAGCGACATAATGCCGACGATCAGCACCAGGTTCGCCAGCAGCGCCGTAGTGGCGATAAGACCGAACTTCTTATAAAACAGGATCATAAACAGAATGGAGACCGCGAGGCCCGCCAGACACGCTTCCAGACCCTGAGTGATGTTCTGCATACCCAGCGTCGGGCCGATGGTGCGCTCTTCCACAATCTGAATCGGCGCAATCAGCGCGCCCGCACGCAGCAGCAGCGAAAGCTGACGCGCTTCGTTCGGGTTATCGATGCCGGTAATCACAAAGTTCTGACCAAGACGCGCCTGAATCGTCGCGACGTTAATCACTTCTTCCTGTTTTACCAGGATGCTGCGGCCGTTGGCGTCTTTCTTACCGCTGTCCTTATATTCCACAAAGAGCGTCGCCATCGGTTTATGGATGTTGTCTTTGGTGAAATTGGACATGATATTGCCGCCCGAGCTATCGAGCGAAATATTTACCTGCGGCATGTTGTACTGGTCAACGCCGGAGGTGGAATCGGTAATATGGTCACCGGTCAGGATAACGCGTTTGTACAGCACAACCGGCTGGCCTTCACGAGTCATCTTCACTTCAGAATCGCCTGGAACACGGCCTGTTGCGGCGGCTGAACGGTCAACAGAACTGTTAACCAGACGGAATTCCAGCGTCGCGGTCGCGCCGAGGATTTCTTTCGCGCGAGCGGTATCCTGAATACCCGGCAGCTCGACCACGATGCGGTCAGCGCCCTGACGCTGCACCAGCGGCTCGGCAACGCCCAGCTGGTTCACGCGGTTACGCAGGATATTGATGTTCTGCTGAACGGCATATTCACGCGCTTCGCGCAGACGCTCATCAGACATCACCGCGCGCAGGCTGTTATCGCCCTGGCTTGAGATAACCATGTCGCGGTGGCGGCTCGTCAGATAAGAGACCGCGGCGTCACGAATATCGCTGTCACGGAACTGAATCGTCACGCCGTAGTTATCGGCTTTACGCACGTTCGTCCAGCTCAGCCCTTTCTCGCGCAGATCGCTGCGCAGGCTGTCCATATTCTGTTCCTGGAGCTTACCAAGCGCGGTGTCCATATCCACTTCCATCAGGAAGTGAACGCCGCCGCGCAGGTCGAGACCCAGCTTCATCGGTTCGGCGGAAATAGCGGTAAGCCAGCGTGGGGTGGCAGGCGCGAGGTTAAGCGCAACGACGAATTGATCGCCCATCGTGCTCATCAGCGCTTCACGAGCGCGCAGCTGAGTATCGGTGGAGTCAAAGCGCGCGAGAATTGCGCCCTCTTCCAGAGCCACAGATTTCGCGGAAATTTTTTCTTTTTGTAACGTATTCTGGACCTGGATCAGCGTTTGCTCACTGGCGGCGACGCCGCGCGCGCCAGTGATTTGAACAGCCGGATCCTCACCATACAGGTTGGGAAGTGCATAAAGCAGGCCGACGATAAGCACGGCGACCAGCATGAGGTACTTCCACAAAGGATAACGGTTTAACACGGCAGTTCCCTTTGGGAAAACAATGGATTACAGCGCCTTCATGGTGCCTTTCGGCAGGACGGCTGCGACGAAGTCACGCTTGATAACCACTTCGGTGGTGTCGTTCAGGGCGATAGCAATGTAGCCGTTTTCCGCTACTTTGGTCACGCGCCCCACCAGACCACCGTTAGTGAGCACTTCATCCCCTTTGGCGATGGAGCTCATCAGGTTTTTATGCTCTTTAGCGCGCTTCTGCTGCGGACGCAGGATCATGAAATAGAAAATCAGACCAAACACGACCAGCATCAGGATCAGAGACATCGGGCTGCCCTGCGCCGGCGCACCACCAGCGGCTACCGCGTCAGAAATAGAAAAGCTCATTCAAATTCCCTCATTATTAAATTAATCAACGTTCAACGGTGGCACCGGCCGCCCCTGGCGTTGGTAGAAATCCGCGACGAAGTGCTCTAATTTACCCTCTTCAATAGCCTTGCGTAAACCAGCCATTAAGCGCTGATAGTGGCGAAGGTTATGAATGGTATTAAGCCGCGCGCCCAGTATTTCGTTGCAACGGTCGAGATGATGCAAGTAGGCGCGTGAATAATTGCGACAGGTATAGCAATCACACTCAGGATCCAGCGGCCCCGTATCGCTTTTGTACTTCGCGTTGCGGATTTTCACTACGCCTTCGGTGACGAAAAGATGGCCGTTGCGCGCGTTGCGCGTCGGCATGACGCAGTCGAACATATCGATGCCGCGACGCACGCCTTCGACCAGATCTTCCGGCTTGCCCACCCCCATCAGGTAGCGCGGCTTGTCCGCCGGGATCTGCGGGCAGACATGCTCAAGAATACGGTGCATATCTTCCTTCGGCTCGCCGACAGCCAGGCCGCCGACAGCGTAGCCATCAAAGCCTATCTCTACCAGACCTTTCACGGAGATATCGCGTAAATCTTCGTAAACGCTGCCCTGAATAATGCCGAACAGCGCGTTTTTGTTGCCAAGGCTGTCAAAGCGATCGCGGCTGCGTTTCGCCCAGCGCAGGGACATCTCCATAGAGCGCTTCGCGTAGTCCCAGTCTGCGGGGTACGGGGTGCACTCATCGAAGATCATCACGATGTCAGAACCGAGATCGAACTGGATCTCCATCGATTTTTCCGGGTCGAGGAAGATAGGATCGCCGTTGATCGGGTTACGGAAATGCACGCCCTGCTCGGTGATTTTGCGAATATCGCCCAAGCTAAAGACCTGGAAGCCGCCGGAATCGGTCAGGATAGGGCCTTTCCACTGCATAAAATCGTGCAGGTCGCCGTGCAGCTTCATGATCTCCTGGCCAGGACGCAGCCAGAGGTGAAAGGTATTGCCGAGGATAATCTGCGCGCCGGTGGCTTCCACTTCTTCCGGCGTCATGCCTTTGACGGTGCCGTAGGTGCCCACGGGCATAAACGCCGGGGTTTCCACGACGCCGCGATCAAATACCAGGCGGCCGCGGCGCGCGCGGCCATCGGTCGTATCAAGTTCGAATTTCACGTTTTTCTCCACATCAGAGAGACAGTCTGATGATTAATGTTACAGAGTGAGGGTGCCCCTCACCCCGGCCCTCTCCCGTTAAGGAGAGAGAAAAGCGGCAAGCGCCCGGTTATTCGCCCGGGCGCTCGTTAATGGCCTGCGGATTGTACGTGATATACATCGCATCGCCGTAACTAAAAAAGCGATACTCCGCTTTTACCGCTTCGCGGTAGGCGTTCATGGTGTGCTTATAGCCTGCGAACGCAGACACCAGCATGATGAGCGTCGATTCCGGCAGGTGGAAGTTGGTCACCAGCGCGTCGATCACTTTGTACTGATAGCCCGGATAGATAAAAATCTGGGTGTCGCCGAAAAACGGCGCGATAAGCGCGTCTTGCACTGCCTGCGCGGCGCTCTCAAGCGATCGCACCGATGTCGTGCCCACGGCGACGACTTTATTGCCGCGCGCTTTCGCGGCCAGCACCGCGTCGACCACCTCCTGCGGCACCTCGGCGTATTCAGAGTGCATCACGTGATCTTCGATGCTCTCAACGCGTACCGGCTGGAACGTCCCCGCGCCGACGTGTAGCGTGACAAACGCCATCTCAATGCCTTTCGCGCGCAGGCGCTCAAGCAGCGGCTCGTCAAAGTGCAGGCCCGCAGTCGGTGCCGCGACAGCGCCCGGTTTCTGGCTGTAGACGGTCTGATAAAGCTCGCGGTCAGCCTCTTCATCCGGGCGTTCAATGTACGGCGGCAGCGGCATATGGCCGATGCTGTTCAGAATATCCAGCACCGGGCGCTCGTCGTTAAACTGCACTTCGAACAGCGCGTCGTGGCGCGCGGTCATCGTGGCGTTTACGCTTTCATCATCGCCCAGCAGAAGTTCCGCGCCCGGCTTCGGCGCTTTCGACGCGCGGATATGGGCCAGCACACGATGGTCGTCGAGCATACGCTCCACCAGCACTTCAATTTTGCCGCCGCTCGCCTTGCGGCCAAAGAGGCGCGCCGGGATCACGCGGGTATTGTTAAAGACCAGCAGATCGCCGGGGTTGAGCTTATCGAGCAAATCGGTGAAAGTGCCGTGCGTGAGATCTCCCGTCGGCCCGTCGAGCGACAGCAGGCGACAGGCGCTACGCTGGGCTTGCGGATAGTGAGCTATCAGGGATTCGGGTAATTCAAAGGAGAAATCGGTCAAACGCATGGCTGGAACTCTGACATAAAAAACAGGCGGCTAGTCTAGTGCCGGGGCGCGCTCCCTGCAACTGATAAGCCGCTTTATCTCTCTTTAAGGAAAGGATCGTTATGAATTTTCTTGCCCATCTGCATCTGGCGCATCTGGCGCAAAGTTCGCTGCCCGGCAATCTGATGGCGGACTTCGTGCGCGGCAAACCGGATGAGCTTTATCCGGCGGATGTCGTGGCGGGAATTTATATGCACCGGCGCGTGGATGTGTTGACCGATAACCTGCCGGAAGTGCGCGAGGCGCGCGAGTGGTTCCGCCCCGAAACTCGCCGCGTAGCGCCGGTGACGCTGGATGTTATGTGGGATCACTTTCTCTCGCGCCACTGGGCGCAAATCTCGCCGGAGATCCCGCTTGCGGAATTTATCGCGCACGCGCACGCCCAGATTTTACCGACGCTACCCGACGCGCCGGAGCGCTTTGTGAATCTTAATAACTACCTCTGGCGCGAACGCTGGATGGAGCGCTACCGCGAGATGGACTACATCGCCCGCGTGCTTAACGGCATGGCGACCCGCCGTCCGAAACTCGCGGCCCTGCGCGACTCCTGGGACGATCTGAACACCCATTACGCCGCGCTGGAGCGCCAGTTCTGGCGCTTTTATCCACGCATGATGGCGATGGCGCGCGAGCAAACGCTCTGATTACGCCGCTTTTTCGCCGCGAATCTCGCGCCACAGCCGCCAGGCGAGCAGCAGCAACCCGGCGGCGCCCGCCACCAGCACCGCCCAGATGATCCAGGTATAGAACGCATTTCGCTGCGCGCTGGCATCTTTGGCCGTCAACCGCGCCTCGCCGCCAAGCGTCACCGCTTTGACCGTCTGCGCGTAAGGCAACATCTCCGGATCGTGAGAGCCCGGCACCAGCGTTTGTAGCTCCAGCGCCTGCGCTTTAGCCGCGCCATTGCCCCAGGCGAGCAGGAACGGGCCGCTGCCCTGGGCGTTAAACACCAGCGTTTTTTCGTCGCGCTCGCCGATCACTTCCGGGAAGGCGTCGCCAAAGCGCTGGTTCACCGCCCGCACGCGGAGCGCGGAAATCAGCTCGCCGTGCAGCGGCAGCGTCACCGCCGGACGCTCCGGCAGACGATAAATAACGGTGCGGGCGAGCAGCTGCCACGCCATGTTATCCGCGCTGCGATACTCAATCTCCACCGGCACAACAGCGTTCTCAAGCTGCGGACGCAGCGTCAGGGCATCGAATGGCTGTGGCCGCGCCCAGCGATACACGGCGGTGTCATCGTTTTCTTTCTCGCCATGCGCGGCAAGCGTGACGCGCCGCGGCTGTACGTGCGGTGCCTGCCACAGCCCGGTAGCCGAGGTAAAATCAATCGACGCGCTGGCGTTTTTCACCACCACCAGCAGATATTTCGCGCCAAAGAGAGACGGCGCGTCACTGAAATCCACCGTGTTCTGCAACAGCCGCTGATTGCCGGAGGCCAAATCCAGCAGCGGCGCATCCGCGATGACAGGCTGCCAGTTGCGCATCGTCTCGCTCGCAAGCACGTCCACGCGGGCCTGCCAGCCGTTGACCTGTTGCGGCCACGTCAGTTGCAGTTGGGTTAGCGCGCGCTCGCCGTTGTTCTCGCCAAGCGGGATCAGCCAGCTGGCGCTCAGTTGCTCTACCGGCGCGTTTTCCATGCGGATCTGCACGCCAGACGGCGACGTTAACAGCACCGTGCGCTGATCTTCTTCGCTGGTTTTGACCGGCTGGGCGTCAAGCCTGTAGACCGTCAGCGGCGCGGGCTGCGGCGCTGGCGCGGGCGGCGTGGTGGTGTCGAGCGCAAAAGGCAGGCTACTTCCCTGCGCATTAAACACGCGAATATCGCGCAGATCCGGCCACGCGCTCTGCGAATAGACGGCTTCCGGCAATGGCAGCCGGTACCACGGCGACTGCCCTTCCACCACAAGCTCCATGCCGCGCGCATAATCCTGCGGGCGCTCGGCGCGAGAAGTGTCGTCACTGGCCGCGCAGGTGGCGGCGAACGCCCAGACAAGGGCAACCCATAACTGTTTCATTCTGCCTCTCCCTGACGGGCATTGACCGGCCGCGCCGCTTTCGGCGGCAGCGGTGAGAAATAACCGACAATCAGCACCAGCACCGCGACGCCGATAAACGCCACGGCGCGCGCAAGCCCGCCGCCGCCTGCGCTGTCCACCAGCATCAGCTTCACAATCACCACGCCGAGCAGGCCCGCGCCGCAAAACCATCCCTGCCGCGCGCCCTTGCGCGTGGCGCTGACCATCACCAGCAGCGCCAGCAACATCCAGAGCAGCGCGAACGTGGTCTGGACCAGACGAGAATCCCACAGCGCGTCGAACTGCCAGGGGATCTCCCCTGCCCACGCAAGCGTGCGCAGCACCAGCCCGTTGCCCCACCAGAACAGCAGCGCATACCAGACGAGCGGCGTCCACGGCTGCGCCTGTTGTAACAGCGGCGACCAGAAGCGCGTAAGCAGCCGCCACCCGCTCAGCGCCGCCAGCAGCGCGAAACCTGCGCCAAGCTCCAGCGGGTTGATCAGCGGCAGGTACGGCCAGTCGACCGTCGCGCCGTTCATCAGGTTACCCGCAAGCAGTAAGAACGCCAGTACAGGCGCGACCGGCAACAGCCCCGGCCCGCTGTAAAGCGCAGGCCACTGCGCGCACGGCCACAGGCTGCGGCGGATCGCACCGTTCACCAGCAATACGATAGCGGCGCTGACGACGAGGATAATACCGGTCTGCCACGCCTCGCTGCCCCACGGCAGGCTGTCGGTAAACCACCAGGTTTCCGCGCCAGCGGCAATGAGCAGCATCCAGAATAGCGACAGATGCAGCCCCTGCTGGAGACGCACCGGCAACGCGCCGGCGTCACGGCGCAGCAGCCAGAGCGCGCACGGCAACGCCAGGCACCAGACTAAACTGTGCCAGCCCGCCAGCACCAGCGCGCCGTCGATAACGATCTGATAAATCAGCATCAGCGCCATACCCGGCCACAACAGCCAGACGGCGTAAGCGAGATCCGGCCACGCCGCTTTGCGCGATGCCGCGCGCCACAGCAAGGCGGAGAGCGTCAGTAGCGCAAGCGTCAGGGCCAGGCCCTGGGAGATATCCGCGAATGCCCAGCGGGCGGCCTGCAACAGCGCCACCAGCCAGAAAGCGATGCCTGCGCCAAGATGCGCCCGGCTCACCTGCCGCTGCGGCTCGCGCCACAGCCAGCCGCCTGCCAGCCAGCAGAGCGCCAGCACCGCGCTGATAAACGCCGCGTTAAGCAGCGTAATACCATCAATCCAGGCGTAAACGGCGCTGGCCGCCGCAAGCGCCAGCAGCGCGCTGCCGCTGTAGCTCATCCGCCGCTGGGCCTGCTGCATGCCAAACCACAGCAGCCCCAGCCCTTCCAGCGCCCAGGCGAGCGCCGTCCAGCGGGCCGACAACGCCAGCGGGATAGCGAGCGTGACAAACGCGCCGCCAAGCGCCAGCCCGCCCAGCGCCAGTATCCGTCCTTCCTGCGGATAGCGGCGCAGCGCGGCGCGCGCGAGCAGCAAATAGACCAGCCCGAAGCCGAGCGCCGAAAACGCCGGGCCGTACGTCAAGTGGCGGGTAATCGCATACTGCATCCCAAAGCCGACCAGCGGCGGCGCGAACAGCATCACGCCATCGACGATTTTCTTGCGACCCTGCGCGCGCAGCGACAGCGCCACGCAGACCACGCCAAAGAGCAGAATATTGGCGATAAGAAAGAGCTGGCAGCTCAGCCACTCGTCCGGCTGATAACCGTTAATGCCCCAGAGTCCCGCCACGCCAAAGGTAAACAGCAGACCAAGCAGATTAAGCTCGCGCCAGTGCTGCCAGACGCTGACGGCGGCGATGCCCACCGACAACAGCAGATAGAATGAGAAAAGCGCGATGTGGCTGCCGCCGCCGGTGGAGAGCAGCAGCGGCGCGAGATAGCCGCCGAGACTCGCCAGCATCGCGAGGCTTAACGCGCGTTGCAGCACGGCCAGCGCGACGCTCGCGGCGCACACTACCAGCATCAGGCCGAAGGCGAGCGGCATCGGCAGCATCTGCCAGAGCCGGAACGCGCCGAAAATCGTGATATAGAGCGCGCCCACCGCGCCGCCCTGGAGGATGAGCGCATAGACCGGCGTCTTGTGGCGCAGTCGCCAGCCGAACGCCAGCAGCACGAGCGCGGCGACGCCCGCGCCCGCCACGCGCAGCTCAAGCGGCAGCATGCCGCGCTCAACGCTGTAGCGCAGCAGGAAGGAGATGCCTAAAAAGAGAAGAATGACGCCGATTTTGGCGAGCGGATTGCCCTGCATAAACCAGCGCGTCAGGCTGGTAAGCATGCCGCCTGCCGCCGCGGCATGGCCAGATTCTGCTGCGGGTTCCTCGCGGCGCGTAGCGGCGGCGGGCGCAGGGGCTTTCGCCGCGTTGCGCACGGCCTGCGACCAGACCGGCGGCGCGTCCGTCTGCGGCGCCGGTTCAGGCTCGGGCGCTGCCGCGGTTTCAGGCACCGGTTCAGGCTTCGGCGCGACAAACACGGGCGCAGGCTCCGCCGCAGGGGTTGCCATCGGTACGGTTTCCGCGCCCGGCGGCGCAGACGCCGTGGCAAGCCGCGCTTCCAGCGTCTCTATGCGATTACGCAGGCGATGAAGTTCGGTTTCATTACGCGCGCTGCGTTTTAGCGCCATGATGGCTATGACTGGCACCACAACCACACAGAAGAGCGCAATCAGAGCAGCAAATACAAAAATCTCATCCATTGATTTCAGACCCTGCGGCAGAAGTGCGGCTACTTTCCCATATCTGGATGAAAAGCGGTATTCCTTTACCGCGTTTCGTTACGCTTATCGCGAATGCAGGATCACCGCCGCGCCCGCGGCGAGCCGCAGCGTCTGCCCTTCCAGCGCGCCGCCGCCCTCTTCGCGCGTCCAGGCCCGGTCATCAAGGAGCGGCGAGAACGGCAGTGTGATTTCACAGGCTGCGCCGCGATTCAGCGCCACCAACACCCGCTCCTGCTGAAAGACACGCGTAAACACCAGGACGTCGCTTTTCGCATACACCACCTGACACGCGCCGGAACGCAGCGCCCGGTTGCGATGACGCAGGCGCGCGAGCCGCTGATACAACGCCAGCAGCTCGCCGTCCTGCTGTGTCTTATCCCACGGGAACGGCTGGCGGCAGAACGGATCGTTGCCGCCTTCCACGCCCACTTCGTCGCCATAGAAGACGCAGGGCACGCCGGGCCAGCAGAAAAGCCACACCGCCGCTGCCCTGATGCGCGCCGGGTCGCCTTTGGCGACCGTTTTAAAACGCGCGGTGTCATGGCTGTCGAGCTGGTTAAACATACGCAACTGCTGCTGGTGCGAGAGCGCGGCGCGATACTCCTCCATCCACCGCGCGCAGTCGGCGGCGTCAAGCTGCTGCGGCTCCAGCCCGTGATCGACACCCGCGAGAAAGCTCCACACCGGCGTCGTAAAGCCACGGTAGTTCATGGCCGCATCTTCCACGTCGTTTTGCAGCCACTGGCGCGCATCGCCAAAATGTTCGCCGAAGACAAACGCCTGCGGGTTTACGGCTTTGGCCGCGCGGGTGATCCCCTCAACGTGGCGCAGGTTTGCTTTCGCGCCGCCGCTTTCCCCGAGCATATGCACCACATCGAGCCGCCAGCCGTCGATGCTCCACGGCGCTTTCAGCCAGTGCTTCACCACGCTCTCTTCGCCCGCATAAATCTCGTCCACCACGCCAGGCTCAGCGAAATCGAGCTTCGGCAGGCTGTCGTAGCCGAGCCAGCAGAAGGCATGACCGTCCCCGGCGAAGGTGTACCAGTTGCGCGTCGGCGAATCCGGGTGATGGCACGCCCCGTCGGTGCCGTGATTCTGGCGATCGAACCACGGGTGCGTGTCGCCGGTGTGGTTAAAGACGCCGTCCAGAATCAGGCGCATACCCGTCTCACGCGTTTTTTCACGCAAGCGCAGCAGCGCCTCATCGCCGCCGAACTGCGGATCGACGTGGCGATAATCGGCGGTGTCGTATTTATGCACGCTCGGCGCGCTGAAGATGGGGTTGAGGTAGAGCGCCGTGACGCCGAGTTTTTTCAGGTACGGCAGTTTTTCGCAGATACCGTCGAGATCGCCACCGTAAAACGTCGAGCCGCCCGCCTCTGCGCTGACCGGCTCGTGCCAGTCGCGCAGAATGATGTCGTGGCCCTGGGCGTGGTGGAAATAGATATTGTCCTGCTGCGCGCCGCGCGTCGTACTGCGGGCGAAGCGGTCCGGGAAAATCTGATAGAACACCTGATCCTGCACCCACTGCGGGCCGTCGTCGGGCGCGTCGATAGCGAACAGCGCCAGCCGGGCGGGCGGAAACTCACTCAGCCCCAGCGGGCTGAACCATTGCTGGCGATCGCCCCATAAAAGCTTAAAGCCGTAGCGGCGGCGCGGCTGGCCGTCGCCGAGCGGAATGCTCGCCTGCCACGCGCTGACCTGCGGATGCGGCGCGGCGCTCAGGCGCTTCATCTCAAAGGGCGTTTCTTCGTTATCGCGCTCGTAACGCAGCATGACCTTTTCCGGCAGCGCGTCGCCCGCAAGCCAGAGGGTAATGAGTAATTTCTCCCCCTGCCGGTGAATAAAGGGCGCAACGGGGAGATGCCAGGCATTCAACATACAATTTGATCCTTAATCGACAGAAAACAGGCGCATCTTTCCACAGGGGCAACCGCGCGCCTTCCTCATTCTGGATTTAATTGGGGGAGGAGACGGGAGGCGGAGAAACAGAAGTGAGCGTAGAGCGAAAACGACATCCCCGCCAGGCGGCGGGGATGGAAGGGAGCATTATGCGGAAAGTCGGGCGTCGCGGCGGCGTTTAAACACCCAGCCCACCAGCAGCAGCGCAATCCACGCGAAACCGACGTAGAGCGAAATGCGGGTATCGGGGTGATAGCCAATCAGCGCGATGATAAACGCCAGGAAAATCAGGCCGACGATGGTCGTCGCCACGCCGCCCGGCACTTTGAATTTCAGCGCTTTGACTTCATCTGCGCTCAGGCGACGGCGGAACGCCACCTGCGAGAGCAGGATCATTATCCAGACCCAGACGGTCGCAAAGGTCGCGAGTGACGCAATCACCAGGAAGACGTTTTCCGGCATGATGTAGTTGAGGTACACCGCCAGCAGCATCGCGAAGCACATCACCACCACCGTCACCCACGGAATGCCGCGGCGCGAGGTTTTGGCGAACACTTTCGGCGCGCTGCCCTGCTCGGCCATGCCGTGCAGCATACGGCCCACGCCAAACACATCGCTGTTAATTGCCGACAGCGAGGCCGTCAGCACCACGAAATTCAGAATGCCCGCCGCAACGGTGATCCCCATATGCTGGAAGGTGAGCACAAACGGGCTGCCGTTGGTGCCGACTTCACTCCACGGGTAGATGGACATAATCACGAACAGAGTGCCGACGTAGAACACCAGAATACGCAGCGGCACAGAGTTAATGGCGCGCGGAATGGATTTAGCCGGATCTTTCGCTTCACCGGCGGTGATGCCGATAATCTCGATGCCGCCGTAGGCGAACATCACCATTTGCAGCGCCATGACGGTGCCAATCCAGCCGTTCGCGAAGAAGCCGCCGTTACTCCAGAGATTATGGATGCCGGTCGGCTGACCGCCGTTGCCGATACCCCAGACAATGATGCCGATACCGGCCGCGATCATGATGATAATGGTGGCGACTTTAAAGAACGAAAACCAGAACTCCAGCTCGCCGAACACTTTCACGCTCATCAGGTTAATGGCGCAGATGATAAGCACCACGCTCAGTACCCAGACCCAGTGCGGCACCGTCGGGAACCAGACGCCCATATAGATGCCGAACGCGGTAACGTCGGCAATGGCGACAATCAGAATTTCAAAGCAGTAGGTCCAGCCGGTGATATAGCCTGCAAGCGGGCCAAGGTTATCCTGCGCGTAGCGAGAGAATGAGCTCGCCGCCGGGTTGTGCACTGACATCTCGCCGAGCGCGCGCATGATGATATACGCCGCCACGCCGCCGATAATGTAAGCCAGCAGTACGCTCGGGCCGGCCATTTTGATGGCGTCCGCCGAGCCGTAAAACAGGCCGGTGCCAATCGCTGAACCCAGCGCCATAAAGCGGATGTGTCTTGTACTCAATCCGCGCTTGAGCTTGTTCTCGTTTTCCATCTTTCCAGTACCACGTCATACAATAAAAAACCACGGAGCCAGGCCCCGTGGTTCAACAATCAACCGACGATCAGTGAGCGGTGGTTGTCACGCTCCGTCCGGCCGCACGATCCCAGAGCGCCGCCGCCAGCGTAATCGCAACGGTCGGCAGCAGCCAGGCCAGCCCCTGATCCGCCATCGGCAGTTTCTGAGTCCAGGCCGGAAGGATACCGCTTATCGCCGAGGCTTTCACCCCATCAATCAAACCAAACAGCAGACTGACCGCCATCGCCGGGGCGATAACACGGCCCGAATTATGCCACCAGCCGCGGGTGAAGCTCAGCACAACAAGTGCGATACACGGCGGATAGATGGCCGTCAGCACCGGAATGGAGAACTGAATCAGCTGGCTTAAGCCAAGGTTCGACACCACCATCGAGAAGAGACCCAGGATAAACACCAGCGTGCGGTAAGAGAGCGGCAGGTACTGCGCGAAGAACTCGGCGCAGGCGCAGGTCAGGCCGACCGCCGTCACCATACACGCGAGGAAGATCAGCGCCGCCAGCAGGAAGCTACCCGCGCCGCCGAAGGTATGCTGAACATAGGCATGCAGAATCGCCGCGCCGTTAGCGGATTGATCCACCAGCGTCGCGCTGTCAGAACCGAGACGGAACAGCGCCAGGTAGAGCAGCGTCAGGCCGACGCCCGCCATCAGGCCCGCGAAAATGGTGTAGCGCGTCAGCAGGCGAGAATCAGACACGCCGCGTGAACGCGCCGCGTTGACGATAACAATCCCGAACACCATCGCGCCGAGCGTATCCATCGTCAGATAACCATTCACGAAGCCGTTAGAAAACGCCGCTTTCTGATAGGCGTCTGTCGCCACGCTGATATCGCCCGCCGGCCAGACAATCGCCGCCACCGACAGCACCACCAGCGCGATGATTTTCAGCGGGGCCAGGAAGTTGCCCACGGTATCCAGCAGTTTGCCCGGATAGAGCGACACCAGAATCACCAGCGCGAAATAGACCAGGCTGTAGATGAGCAGCGGCAGCGCGCCGTCGCCGGTGAGCGGCGCAATGCCAACTTCAAACGACACGGTCGCGGTGCGCGGCGTCGCGAACAGCGGCCCGACGGCCAGATAACACACCGTCGCCAGCAGAATGCCCGCGACGCGGCCAATCGGATGGCTCAGGCTGTCAACGCCACCGCCGACTTTCGCCAGCGCCACCACGGTCAGCACAGGCAGACCCACGGCGGTAATAAGAAAGCCGATCGCCGCCGTCCAGACATGCGGACCGGCCTGCAAACCAACCATAGGAGGGAAAATGATATTGCCCGCGCCGACGAACAGCGCAAAGGTCATAAACCCCAGTGCGATAATGTCGCGCGATTTTAAACGATGGGTCATAAGATTTACTGCCTGTGGATGTGGTGTTGAAATTGAATAATTTTTTACCGCCAGTCACCTGACGAAAACGCGGCTATTTGCAGAGCTGACAGCGGGATATGCTTCCCGATTACGCTGGCGAAGAATTGTTTTTCGATTTACCAGGTAAAAACAGTCGGTCTGGCAATAGCAGGGGCGCAATTTAAACGCTTATAACGTTTAAAGGCAAGACGGGATCGTAAAACCAGACCTTTATGCCAGATCTAAGTTTCAGGGTAGTGATAAAATCTGAAATCGTAAAAAACCTCCGGCGATTCGCGCGAGCAAAAAAGCGTCAAACGCTGAAAAAAACGTTCAGAGGCGGCGAAAAAATGAATAAGGCCAGCTTATGGCTGGCCCTGGAAAGAAAGGTTGACGAACTAAATGTCAGAAAGCGCTTTAGCGGGCGCGGAGACAATTAATCGCTCCGGCAGGAGGAACGAAAACGTGGTGCCTTTGCCAGGCGTACTTTCAATCTCCAGACGCGCATCGTGGTGCGTCAGCGCATGTTTCACAATCGCAAGCCCCAGCCCACTCCCGCCTGTCTGGCGCGAGCGCGCCTTATCAACACGATAGAACCGCTCGGTGAGGCGCGGAATATGCTCCGCGGCAATCCCTGGCCCGGTGTCCGCCACGCTAAAGCGCGCCCCGTTCGCCACGTGCTCCCAGCGCACGGTGATGTGCGTGCCCTCGGGCGTATGGTTGACCGCGTTATAGACCAGGTTTGAAATCGCGCTGCGCAACTGCTCGTCATTGCCAAGCACTTTGAGCTGCGGATCGACCTCAAACGTAAAAGTATGCTTCTGCTGGCTCAGCGTCTGCGCTTCGCGCTCCACCACCCGCAGCATCATCGGCACGTCGATGGTTTCGTTAAGCTGCATCGCGGGCGCCGCCTCGATTTTCGAGAGCGTGAGTAGCTGTTTCACCAGCCCTTCCATGCGGTAAGTCTGCTCGCGCATAGTGTGTAGCGCTTTTTCCCGCAGCGGCCCTTCGAGCGTCTGCTCGTGCATCATCTCCAGATACCCCTGCAACACGGTGAGCGGCGTGCGCAACTCATGGCTGACGTTGGCGAAGAAGTTGCGCCGCGCGCCTTCGAGCTGGTGCATCTGCGTGACGTCGCGCGCCACCATTAACAGTTGATCTTCGCTGTACGGCATGACGCGAAACTCAAGATGACGCCCGTTGTTAAGCACCAGATGCAATGGCCGGTTGAACTCCTTGCCGCGCAGATAGCTGGTGAATTCCGGGTAGCGCAGCAGGTTTAAGATGTTCTGGCCGTTATCGTCCGGCCAGCGCAGGCCGAGAAGCTGTTGCGCAAGGCCGTTACACCAGAAGATGACGCCCTCTTCCGTGGTCAGCACCACGGCGTCCGGCAGGGATTCCGCGCCGCTGCGAAAGCGTTTGATAAGATTACCTAGTTCGCGGCGGCGTTTTTTATTGCGCAACTGCATCTGGTGCAGGCCGTAGAGCAGCGGCTCCCAGCTCCCGCTGCCGGGCGGCGGCGTCATGCTGCGATCCACCCACAGCCACCAGGAGAGTCGCAGCAGATTCCAGAAATGCCAGATAAGCAATCCGGTCACCGCCGCCAGTAAAAACCATGCCAGATAGCCGAATATCGCCCCGAGCACCAGCGCCGGGATACAGCAGAGCAACAGCTCCAGCACCAGTCTTTTCCATGACAGCCGTTCCAGCACGCGTCACACTCCTGTTTTGGGTTTAAAAACGGGTTGAGAACCGATAACCCGTACCGCGCACCGTCTGAACCATTCTGTCATGACCACTCTGCTCCAGCGCCTTACGCAGGCGGCGGATATGCACATCCACGGTGCGATCTTCCACATACACATTGGTGCCCCAGACGTTATTCAGCAGCTGTTCGCGGCTATAAACGCGCTCCGGGTGCGTCATAAAGAAGTGTAACAGCTTGAATTCGGTCGGCCCCATATCGAGGGGGTTTTCGCCGGTCATCACGCGGTGCGATGACGGATCGAGGCTTAAGCCCTGCATTTCGATAACTTCATCAACGGCCATTGGCGAGATACGACGCATGACCGCTTTAATACGCGCCACCAGCTCTTTCGGGGAGAACGGTTTGGTAATGTAATCGTCAGCCCCGGTCTCCAGGCCACGCACGCGATCTTCTTCTTCGCCGCGCGCGGTCAGCATCACCACAGGGATCTCACGGGTCAGCGCTTCGCGTTTGATATGTTTAATAAACTGGATCCCCGATCCGCCGGGCAGCATCCAGTCCAGCAGAATCAGATCGGGCCACGGCTCATTGAGTTGATTCACCGCACTGTCATAATCTTCCGCTTCCACCGGCTGGAAGCCGTTTTGTTCCAGTACGAAACACACCATCTCGCGGATAGGTGCTTCATCTTCAACGACCAGAATACGTCTCGCCATGATTCGCCCTGTTAAATAAAGTAAACAGTATGTTATGCGGCGCCATTATGCGTCAGATTTATGACAGATTTATGAAAAAGATGACCGTAAGATGACCTGTCAGCGCAGGCGGTTAAACCCGGCGGCGCGACGAAACAGGACACCCGCCGTACTGGATGTTTATAATCCCCTTCTCGCTTTTTCGCCACAGGGCATCCCATGCGTATTCTGCATACCTCAGACTGGCATCTTGGTCAAAATTTTTACGCCAAAAGCCGCGCCGCCGAACATGAAGCCTTTCTCGACTGGCTGCTGGAGGCAGCGGTTGCGCATCAGGTAGATGCGATTATCGTCGCGGGCGACATCTTCGATACCGGCGCGCCGCCAAGCTATGCGCGTGAGCTCTATAACCGCTTTGTGGTCAAACTCCAGGCGGCGAACTGCCCGCTTATCGTGCTCGGCGGCAACCACGATTCGGTGGCGACGCTCAATGAATCCCGCGAACTGCTGGCCTGCCTCAATACCCACGTTATCGCCAGCGCGCAGCTTACGCCAGAAACGCAGGCCACGCTTTTATACCGCCGCGACGGCGAACCTGGCGCGGTGCTCTGTCCGGTGCCGTTTTTGCGCCCGCGCGACGTGCTGCGAAGCCTTGGCGGGCAGTCGGGCCGTGAAAAGCAGCAGCAACTGCTGGAGGCCATCAGCCTGCACTATCAACAGAGCTATGAGGCCGCCTGCCAGCTTCGCGGCGAGCGTAACCTGCCGATTATCGCGACCGGCCATCTGACCACCGTTGGCGTAACCAAAAGTGACGCGGTACGCGACATTTATATAGGCACGCTCGACGCCTTCCCCGCAGACCGCTTTCCCCCCGCCGATTACATTGCGCTCGGGCATATTCACCGCGCCCAGAAAGTGGCGGGCTGCGAGCATATCCGCTACAGCGGCTCGCCGATTGCGCTGAGCTTTGATGAAACCGGCAAAGAGAAAAGCGTTTATCTGGTGGAGTTTGCCGATGGCAAACTGCGCGACGTCACGGCCCTGCCGGTGCCGGTCAGCCAGCCGCTGGCGGTGCTGAAAGGCAGCCTGGAGTCCATTACCGCGCAGCTCGAACAGTGGCGCGACGCGCCGGACGAGCCGAAAGTCTGGCTCGATATCGAAATCGACACCGCTGAATTTCTGCATGATATGCACCGCCAGATAAGCGTGCTCACCGAAAGCCTGCCGGTGGAGGTCGTTCTGCTGCGCCGCAGCCGCGAAATGCGCGCGCGCGCGCTCGGCACGCTCAGCACCGAAACGCTTAGCGAGCTGGGGCCGGAAGAGGTGTTTGAACGACGCCTTGAACTGGAGGCGTTTGAGGAGCCGGAGAAAGCGCGCCTGCGCACGCTCTTCGCCCGCACGCTGGAGAGCCTGCACGAGGAGGATGAGGCATGAAAATCTTAACTCTACGGCTAAAAAACCTGAACTCGCTGAAAGGCGAATGGAAAATCGACTTTACCGCCGAACCGTTCGCGAGCAACGGGCTGTTCGCGATCACCGGCCCGACCGGCGCGGGCAAAACCACGCTGCTGGATGCCATCTGCCTTGCGCTCTACCACCGCACGCCGCGCCTGAACGCGCTGTCGCAAAGCCAGAATGACCTGATGACGCGCGACACCGCCGAGTGTCTGGCGGAAGTGGAGTTTGAAGTCAAAGGCGTCGCCTGGCGCGCCTTCTGGAGCCAGAGCCGCGCGCGCGGCCAGCCGGATGGCAATTTACAGGCCCCGCGTGTGGAGCTGGCGCGCTGCGAAGACGGCAAAATCGTCGCCGATAAAATCAAAGACAAACTCGACAGAATTGCCGCGCTGACGGGCCTCGATTACGACCGTTTCACCCGTTCGATGATGCTCTCGCAGGGCCAGTTCGCCGCGTTTCTCAATGCCGAAGCCAAAGCGCGTGCCGAACTGCTGGAAGAACTGACCGGTACCGAAATCTACGGCCAGGTCTCGGCACGTATTTTCGAACAGCATAAAGAGGCCCGCAGCCAGCTTGAGAAGCTCGAATCGCAGGCGCAGGGCGTGCGGCTGCTGGACGAAGCGCAGCGGGAAAGCTTAACCACAGGTTTGCAGGCGCTTACTGACGAGGAAAAAACGCTGCTTGCCCGCCAGCGCCAGTTACAGCAAGAGCACCTGTGGCTGACGCAGCGCACCGCGCTTGCCCGCGCGCTCGACGCGGCACGCCAGGCCGCGGCTGCGGCGGATGCGGCGTTACAGGCCGCCGCCCCGGATCTCGCGCGGCTTGAAGCGGCGCTACCGGCGGAAAAACTGCGTCCGGCGTGGCTGCGCTGTCAGGAGCTGGAAACCACCCTTGCCGCCACCGGTCGCCAGCATGAAGAAGTAAGCGTTCGCTTACAGGAAAGCCAGCAGCGCCGCCGGGAGATCCGCCAGGCCGCCGCGCAACAGGCGCAGGTGCAGACGGCGGAACTCACGCAACTCGGCCAGTGGCTGACGGAGCATGACCGCTTTCGCCTCTGGAGCAGCGAGCTCGCAGGCTGGCGCGCGGTGCTGGCGCATCAAAAACGCGACCGCGACCAGCTCCGCGCGCTGAACGAGACGCTCGACGCCACCCGCCGCAAGCGAGACGCGCTGCCGGACGCCGGGCTTGCGCTCTCGCCGGAGGACGCCGCGCAGGCGCTGGCGCAGCTTAACGAGCAGCGCCCGCTGCGCCAGAAGCTTTCAACGCTCCAGTCATCCTTTGCGCCCCTGACGCGCCGTAAAGCGCGCCTGCAGGAGACGAACAGCGTCCTGCAAACGCAGATCCAGCAGCTTGAGCAGCAGCTGGCGCAAAAGCGTCAGGATTACAAAACTAAACAACAGGATGTGGAGCGCGCGAAAGCGGTCTGCGATCTGGAGCAGCGTATCGCGAGCCTCGTTGAAGAGCGCGCGCGCCTGCAACCCGGCAGCCCCTGCCCGCTGTGCGGCGCGACCGAACACCCGGCCGTGGAGGCGTATCAGGCGCTGAAGCCTGACGCGAGCCGCCTGCGTCTTGCGCAACTGGAGCAGGAGAAAGAGCAGCTCGGCACCGAGGGCGCAGCGCTGCGCGGCCAGCTCGACGCGCTGATGAAACAGCGCCAGCAGCAGGAAAGCGAAGCGGCAAGCCTGCTGGAAGAAGAGCAAGCACTCACCTCACAATGGCAGACGCTCTGTGCGGCGGCCGGTCTCACCCAGGCACCAGGCGACGATCTCACCCCGTGGCTTGACGAACAGACCCGCCGCGAACAGCAGTTGCACCTGCTGCGCGAGCGTCAGATGCTGGAGGCCACGCTTGAAGGCACGCAGCGTCAGGTCACGTCGCTGGAAGCGGCCTGGCAGACGCAGCAGGCGGCGCTGCGCGACCAGCTTGACGCCTTCGCCCTGCCCGCGCCGGATGCCGACAACCCTGCGCCGTGGTTCGCCGAACGTGAAGAAGAGACGCGCCGCTGGCAGCAGTATCACGAACGCCAGCAACGCCTGCGTGAACAGCTTTCCGCCTGTGAAGCGCTGCTGAGCCTGTTGCCACAGGAGGGCGACGCGCAGGCGGCGTCACTCGCAGCAGACGAACTACCGCGCGCGGGCCAGGAGATCCATACGCGCTGTTTATCGCTGGAAGCGCAGTGGCAGACACTCGGCGCGCAGCTTCTGCAGGAGCGCGCGCGCTACCAGAATGCGGTGCAGGCATTTGACGCAGCGCTCGCCGTAAGCCCGTTTGCGGATAAAGCAGCGTTTCTCGCCGCCCTGCTGGATGACGCCACCCGAAGCCACCTTGAAGCCCAAAAACAGCGGCTGGAGCGCGAGCGTGAAACGCAGCACACGCTGCTCGCACAGGCGCAGCAGGCGCTGGAGCGCCACCTGAGCGCGCGCCCGGAAGCCATGGACGACACGGCTGACGCACAGCAGAGCGAAGCTGCGCTCACGGCAGTGACAGAGCAACTGCGTGATAACACCACGCGCCAGGGCGAGCTGCGCCAGCAGTTGCGCCAGGACGAAGAGAGCCGCACTCAGCTCGCCGCACTTCTTGGCCAGATTGACGAAGCCAGGCGCGAGGCCGACGAATGGGGCCAGCTCAACCATCTGGTCGGCTCGCAGAAAGGCGATAAATTCCGTAAGTTCGCACAGGGGCTGACGCTGGATAATCTGGTATGGCTGGCCAATAACCAGTTAGCGCGCCTGCATGGCCGCTACCTGCTTAAACGCAAGCTGAGCGAAGATCTGGAGCTGGAAGTGGTGGACACCTGGCAGGCGGACGCGGTGCGCGACACCCGCACGCTCTCCGGCGGCGAAAGCTTCCTGGTGAGTCTCGCGCTGGCGCTGGCGCTCTCAGATCTGGTGAGCCATAAAACCCGCATCGATTCGCTGTTTCTGGATGAGGGTTTCGGCACGCTGGACGCCCAGACGCTCGATACGGCGCTGGATGCCCTCGACGCGCTGAACGCCAGCGGCAAAACCATCGGCGTTATCAGCCACGTGGAGGCGATGAAAGAGCGTATCCCGGTGCAGATCAAAGTAAGAAAGATTAACGGCCTTGGCGTGAGCCGCCTGGCGCGCGAGTATCAGGTCGATTAAGGCCAATAAAAAAGGGGGCATGGTGCCCCTTTCTTTTTATTAACGCACTACCGGCCAGAGCCACGCTGCGCCGCGCACGCCGCTCGAATCGCCATGCGCCGCTTTGCGCACCGGCGTTTCGCACTCGCCGCCGAACACCCAGTGTTTCATCAGCGGCGGCACGGTTTTATAAAGCCGGTCAACATTGCTCATACCACCTCCCAGCACAATCACATCCGGGTCGAGAATATTGACGATATGCGCCAGCGATTTCGCAAGCCGCATCTCGTAGCGGCTGAGCGCAAGCTCCGCCAGCACGTCCTGGGCCTCTACCAGCCGGATGATTTCGCTGCCCTTGAGCGGCTGGCCGCTTAAGCGATGATAGTCGGTCGCAAAGCCCGTGCCGGAGATAAAGGTTTCGATACAGCCCTGCTTGCCGCAGTAGCACGGTACTTCTTCACGGTAGCGCAGTTCGTCTTCATCCATCCACGGCAGCGGATTATGGCCCCACTCGCCCGCGTTGCCGTTGGCCCCGATATGGCTCATGCCGCCCAGCGCAATGCCGGAGCCGCATCCGGTGCCGATGATGACCGCAAAGACGGTCTGCGCGCCCTTCGCCGCGCCGTCGACCGCCTCCGACACGGCAAAACAGTTAGCGTCGTTGGCGAGCCGTACCTCACGAGAAAGCCGCGCGCTGAGGTCTTTATCCAGCGCCTGACCGTTCAGCCACGTGGAGTTGGCGTTTTTAACGACGCCCGTATAGGGCGAGAGCGTGCCCGGAATGCCGACGCCGACAGTGCCGCGCTCGCCGGTCTCTTTTTCGGCAAGCTCAACGAGACCGGCTATGGTTTCGATGGTTTGCGGGTAGTCGTCACGCGGCGTCGGCACACGGTGGCGAAAACGCTGCTCGCCGTCGTCGCCAAGCGCAATCACTTCGGTTTTGGTGCCGCCTAAATCGATCCCAATACGCACGTCTGCTTCCTCATATTCAATGACTTACCAGGAGAGTAGATAACCTGTCCGTGAAAGGCAATGAAACGCCGCGGCTGATTCGTTATCATGCCCGCTGCGTTTAACTACCAGGCCGTGGAAATTAACATGCTGTGGTTCAAAAATTTAATGGTTTACCGTTTAAACCGCGACGCCGCGCTGCGTGCGGATGAGATGGAAAAACAGTTAGCTGCGTTTACCTTCACCCCGTGCGGCAGCCAGGATATGGCGAAAACCGGCTGGGTGCCGCCCATGGGCGGCGGCAGCGACGCGCTTACCCACGCCGCCAACGGCCAGATTGTGATTTGCGCGCGCAAAGAAGAGAAAATTCTGCCAGCGCCGGTAATCAAACAGGCGCTGGAGGCGAAAATCGCCCGTCTGGAGGCCGATCAGGGCCGTAAGCTTAAAAAGACGGAAAAAGATTCACTGAAAGATGAAGTGCTGCATTCGCTGCTGCCGCGCGCCTTCAGCCGCTTCAGCCAGACCATGATGTGGATCGATACCACCAGCGGGCTTATCGTCGTGGACTGCGCCAGCGCCAAAAAAGCGGAAGATACGCTGGCGCTGCTGCGTAAAAGCCTCGGCTCGCTGCCGGTGGTGCCGCTGACGCTGGAAAACCCGATTGAGCTGACGCTCACCGAGTGGGTGCGCGCCAATAACGTGCCGCAGGGTTTTCAGCTGCTGGATGAAGCGGAGCTTAAGGCCATTCTGGAAGATGGCGGCGTGATCCGCTGTAAAAAGCAGGAGCTGGTGAGCGACGAGATCGCGGTGCATATCGAAGCAGGGAAAGTGGTCACCAAACTGGCGCTCGACTGGCAGCAGCGCGTGCAGTTTATGCTGTGCGACGACGGCTCGCTGAAGCGCCTGAAATTTGCCGATGAGCTTCGCGATCAGAACGACGACATCGCGCGTGAAGATGTGGCGCAACGCTTTGACGCCGATTTCACGCTGATGACCGGCGAACTGGCGGCGCTGATTCAGAACTTAGTGGAAGCGCTGGGCGGCGAAGCCCAACGCTGATGCATTCGCGTCGTCCCGCCCGGGGCGACGCGCTTACAGGTAGCGGCAGAGATAGGATGTCGGCTCGGCGACCTGCAGATGAAACTCGCTATGCCCCGGTACGTGGAATACCTGCCCCGCTTCATACGTTTTCCATTCGGTTTCGCCCGGCAACAGAACATGCAGCGCGCCGCTCACCACCGTCATCTCTTCCGGCTGCGCGGTGCCGAACGTGTATTCCCCTTCCGCCATCACGCCCACACTGGCGCGGCCCGTGCTGCTGCTGGTGAAGCCGATAGATTTCACTTTACCGGAAAAGTAGTCGTTACTCTGAAGCATAAGCAGGCCCTTACTGAAAAAATGGTTGGAAAAACAATATAGAGGGCCAGCCGGAGCGCTGTCACGTAAATTGTGACAACGGCTCAGACAAGCAGTTCGGAAGCGAGACGCGCCACCAGGACATTACTGAGCAGTACCGGTACATCCAGCGCTTTTTGCAGCAGATCGCGGTGTTTTTGATGAAAACCGAGGCAGTCGAGCAACAGCACATCCACTCCTTGTGCCAGCAGATCGCGCCCGGCATTAACCAGCTCATCTTCTGTGCCGTAAAACGGGTTCGCCAGTGTGTACAGCGGCGGATTTTCCAGCACCTGCCATTTCTGCGCCTGTGCAGGCATCAGCTCCGGGATAGGTAAAATGATCCCAACCTGATGACCGTCGACAATCGAGGCGACCAGCGGCGGAATAATGCGATCCGGCTCCAGCAGCATCGCGTTGCGCGCGCGCAGGCCGGAAAAACGCTGCGTGCTCATCAGTAAGATAACGTCATAGCCCTGGTTATCGAGCACTTCGATAACGCTTTGCAACGCCCTTTCGGTTTTGGCTTTTGAAACCGTCGCTTTTTCACCGTCGGCGAGCATAGTGATGATCGTCTCCTCACTCCCTGACGCACCATAATCTTCCATCGCCTCGGCGCGCGACAGTTTCCCCATGAGACTGATATGGGTGATGTGCTGCTCATCGATATGTTCGGTTAACAGCGGGAGAATCTCACTGACGGGCACTACGCCGATGGTAAGTATGGCCAGAGTCGCACGCATTTTTATCGCCTTGGTTTACAGCCTCTCAAACAGTTAACGACACCTTTCACCCATAACTTGAGCGCAAGCGAAAGATGGATCACAAAGCGTAGCAGCTTCCGGGTAAAGTCCGCAGAAAAAAGCCAGCTGCCGCTCAACAATAATCATAACGTATCGTTAACATTAGGTTTGGATGAAAGGTGTGATGCAAAGCGGCAGCGACGCTTTTTCGGAGTGGCGGAAAGCGCAGCGCGACGCGTGCGCTTTCCGCCGGTCAGGATCAGGATTTGTCCGGGTCTTCGTAACGGCGCTTGGCGTCCAGCGCTTCATGCTCGGTAGGGTGCTCGCTGATAAGCGAATCCGGCTCGGGATGATCGGCACGTAACTGATAGGTGGTCACGGTTTTTCCCGGCACGCCTTTTTCAACGGGAACCACGCGCGCCTCGCGCGGATAAGGGGGTCTGGTCGGCATAGCGCTTCCTTGTTTTTCGGTCAGAAGCGTTAAGTATAGACAATCCCGGCGGTTAGCTGGCGTGCGCAACCTGCAGTGCGTCAATAATACGGGAAACAATGACCGCAGGCGCGTCGGCGGCATCAATCACGTGGTGGGCGCACTCGCGATAGAGCGCGTCGCGCACTGCCAGCACGTCAGCTATCTCTTCCGTCATCGGTTTGCCGGTGAGCGTCGGGCGCTGCCCTGCTTCCGGAAAGGCTTCAAGCCGCTGCGCCAGCACATCGACCGGCACGTTAAGATAAATCACCACGCCATGCGCGCGCATAAACTCGCGGTTCTCGTCACGCAGCACCATGCCGCCGCCGGTGGCCACGACCGTCGCGGGCGCGGTAACCGCCTGCAACGCCTTGCTTTCACGGGCGCGAAAGCCCGGCCAGCCCTCTCTCTCCACCACCTCGGCGACCGTCATCTGCGTCTGCTCCAGCAGCCAGCGATCGGTATCGGCAAAGCCGTACGCCAGCGCACGAGCCAGCGCCTCGCCGGTAGTAGTTTTTCCGCAGCCGCGCGCGCCGACTAAATAAATGGGTTGATTCATGGATGGATTACCTCACCTTCCGCCAGCGGAGAAAGGATTAGACAGCAGGCCGTAAGCCGTGAGTTTAACAACAAACTAGTACACAAGACAGGCGTAAATTTAAACTTACAAAAAGGTTTGGGCTGAACAGCACCCCGCGCAGGACAACCCTTCTTCCGTCTTAAGGGTGTAAAGCCACGATACCACCGGCGAGTATTCGCCAGGCGCGCCCACCATACTTGAAAGGACACGCACAACACAACCCCGCCGTCCGCCGCACCCGGTTACATATTTCTTATTTCCTTTACGCGCCGGATATTTACAAGCGCCGATTTTTCTCCAGACTTAACTATTGACGCGTTCAATGACAGAGGGATGAATCATGCAATCTGAAGAGCAACGTCTGATTGACGGGCTTTTTGACCGACTCAAAGCCGCCGGTGAAAACAGCGCGCCGCGCGATGCGGACGCTGAACGCTGGATTGAGCAGCATATGCGCAACCAGCCAGGCGCCGCCTACTACATGGCGCAAACCATTCTTATTCAGGAAGCGGCCATGAAACAGCTTAACGGCCGTATTCAGGCGCTCGAAGCGGAAGTGGCGCAACTCAAACAGTCGGCGAGCCGCCAGCAGAGCAGCGGCGGTTTCCTGGCTGGCCTTTTTGGCGGCAACAAGAGCGAGCCGGAAGCCCCGCGCCCGCAGGCTACACCGCGCGGCTCCGATCCCATCCCCGGCGCGCAGCAGTACCAGAGCGCGCCGCAGGCAGGCTACGCCCCGCAGCAGGCTGCCCCCCAGTATTACAATAACGCCCCACGCGGCGGCGGCTTTATGGCGGGCGCACTGCAAACCGCCGCGGGCGTGGCGGGCGGCGTGGTGCTTGGCAATATGCTGACCAACATGTTCAGCCACCACCAGCCGGAGGAGATCGTCAATATCATTAACGAACCGGCGCAACCCGCGGATAACAGCCCGGTCAACGCCGTTGAAGATTACAACCAGGCGGATGACAGCCAGTTCCTGAACCAGGACGCCGGGCTGCAGCAGGACAACGGCAACGACTACGTGCCTGCCAGCAGCGACGAAGACTGGAACAACGATTTCGCGGGCGATGACTTTGGCGGCGACGATTTCGGCGGTGATGACGATAACTGGGTTTAAGCCTGGCGTTTTTTGCCGCTGAGCCACTTATCGAGTTCAGCGGCGAATTGCTGACGGTCGCGCTGGCTTAAGGCATCCGGGCCGCCGGTCTGGATGCCACTGGCGCGCAGCGTATCCATAAAGTCGCGCATCGTCAGACGCTCGCGAATGGTGGCCTCGCTGTAGCGCTCGCCGCGCGGGTTCAGCGCCACCGCACCTTTGGCTATCACTTCCGCTGCAAGCGGAATATCTGCCGTCACCACTAGATCGCCCGGCTCGCAGCAGCGCACGATTTCGTTATCCGCCACGTCAAAACCGGCGGGCACCTGGCGGGCGCGGATAAACTTCGACGGCGGCACGCGCAGCGGCTGGTTCGCCACCAGAATCACCGGCGTTTCGGTGCGCTCGGCGGCGCGGAACAGCACTTCTTTAATCACTTTCGGACACGCATCGGCATCCACCCAGACTGGCATTACGACTCCTGATTGTCGGCGGGAATAATGGAGATTTTGCCATTTTTCTCAAGGATGGCGAATTTTATCTCCTCCAGCCGCTCGATCCCCTGGCTGGTGCGAGCCGAACTTAAAATATCGTCCCGCGAGATCCCCGCTTTTTTCATGCGAGCCGTCAGCAGGCGGCCGTTCTCCACCAGGATCAGCGGCGATCCGTCAAGCAGCAGATCGAGTCGCGGAAACGCGTTTTTCAGATAGCTCAGCAGAATATCGAGCACAATCAGCGTGATGATGGTGATCGCCGCACCGGTAAAGGAGAAGTCGTTACCGAGCAGCGCCTGCTGAGTGGCCTCGCTGATGATTAACAGCAGCACGAAATCAAACGAGTTCATCTCCAGCAACGTGCGGCGACCGGCGATTTTCAACACTACCAGCAGCAGGAAATACATGCCTGCGGCGCGCAATACGCTATCCATGATGTTCTCCTATGGATAAACCCACTGGGTCAGATGCACCGGCGACGCGCCGGCAAGCGTCACGGTAGAGGTAACGCGCCCTGCCGACTGCGGTTGCGTCACTATCCAGACGGCGTGAGCGCCATCCGGCGTCGGCGCAAAAGTGAGCGTCAGTGAATGCTGACCGGTATGGGTCACTACCGGCTGTGGCTGGAGCGTTTGCAGCACGAAGCGATCGGGGAAATCGCCGCTGAACGCGACCGTCACCGGCTGATTTTTCGACCCCTGAATGCGCAGCGCGAAAGGCTCGTCGCTTTCGGCGCGCAGAAAACGCTGATACTCCACCGTCAGGCTTTTCTCCTGATTCGTCGCCGAGGTTTCGCTCAGCCAGCCGTCAGAAAAACCGCCCAGCAGCGCGATCGCGACAATCGCAAACAGCAGCCAGTTGCCGCCCTGCTGGATACGCCACTCAATGCGCTGAGCATGCATATGTTCACGCACCGGCGTGTCGCGGCTGGCCCCTTCGTCAGAAACGATCTTATCCATTCCCCACCTCCCGGATTCAGGATAAGCGTAGCCGAAGCCTTACCGGATTGCCGGAAAGCGCGTTAAGCTATAGGCCATGTGAATCTGGACGCGATAAAACGGAGAAATACTGTGGAAAAGAAAACAGGCTTTATCGGTTGCGGCAATATGGGCAAGGCCATTCTCAGCGGCCTGCTCACCAGCGGCCAGACGCGGGCGGAAAACGTCTGGGTCTATACGCCATCGGAAGAGAGCCAGCAGGAACTCAAGCAGGAGTTTGGTATCAATGCCGCCTCCAGCGCGCAGGAAGTGGCCCAGGCCGCGGATATCGTGTTTGGCGCGGTGAAGCCCAACATCATGCTGAAAGTCATGAGCGATATCGCCTCCAGCCTGAATAAAGACTCGCTGGTGGTCTCCATCGCCGCCGGGATCACGCTGGATCAGCTGGCGACTGTCCTTGGGCACGACCGAAAAATTATCCGCACTATGCCGAACACGCCGTCGCTGGTGCAGGCCGGGATGACCTCCATCACGCCGAACGCGCTGGTCAGCGAGGAAGAAATCCGGGATGTGCTCGCGATGTTCCGAAGCTTTGGCGAGGCGGAAGTGGTGGCGGAGTATCTGATTCACCCGGTGGTGGGCGTCAGCGGCTCGGCACCTGCGTATGTCTTTATGTTTATCGAAGCGATGGCCGACGCCGCCGTACTTGGCGGTATGCCGCGCGCGCAGGCGTATAAATTCGCCGCCCAGGCGGTGATGGGCTCGGCCAAAATGGTGCTGGAAACCGGCAAACATCCAGGCGAGCTGAAAGATATGGTCTGCTCGCCGGGCGGCACGACCATCGAAGCGGTGCGGGTGCTGGAAGAGCGCGGCATGCGCGCGGCGGTGATTGAAGCGATGGCCCAGTGTATGGCCAAATCGGAAAAGCTCAGCAAGGGCTAAAAAGAAAGGGCTACCTCGGTAGCCCTTTTTACTGGATTACTGCCCGATATCGCGCAGCTTTTTGCCCGCCATCAGGTTCTTTTCAATATGTTCAAGCGTGACGTTTTTGGTTTCCGGGATAAGCCAGAACGTCACGCCGACAAACACCAGATTCAGCGCGGTATAGAGCCAGAAGGTGCCCGCCGCGCCGATATGGTCGATAAGCGTCAGAAACGTCGCACCAATAATCATATTCGACACCCAGTTGGTGGTGGTCGAACAGGTGACGCCGAAATCGCGGCATTTCAGCGGCTGGATTTCTGAGCACAGGATCCACACCACCGGCGCGGCGCTCATGGCGTAACCCGCGATACACATCATGGTCATGCCAACAGAAAGCCAGGAGATGCCGGTAGATATTTCGCCGTGATCGACTTTCATCAGGCAGTAGCCGAGTACCAGCGTACCAAGCGCCATGACGCTAAAGCCGATTTTCAGCGCCGGTTTGCGGCCCGCTTTATCCACCGTAAACACCGCGATAAACGTGGCGAGCATAAAGGTCAGCCCCACCACGACCGTTGCGATCATCTGCTCTTCGGTGCTGGCGAACCCCGCCATCTGGAAGATTTTCGGCGCGTAATACATGATGATATTCATGCCGGTAAACTGCTGCATCGCCTGGAGCAGCATGCCGAGAAACACGGCGCGGCGCACGTTGCGGTTGGCGGTGAAGAGCGCCCAGCCGCCCTGCTTCACCTTCAGGCTTTCACGGATTTCATTGAGCTCCTCACGCGCTTTTTCCGAGGTATCGCGCAGCATGCGCAGCACGCGTTCCGCCTCGATGTTCATGCCTTTGGCCGCAAGCCAGCGCGGGCTGTTGGGCAAAAACACCACCATCACCAGCAGAATAACGGCGGGCAGCGCCAGCACGCCGAGCATGGCGCGCCAGCCGCCGCTGTAGCTCAGCGCGGTATCGGAAAGAAACGCCAGCAGAATGCCGAGCGTCACCATCAGTTGATAAAGGCTAATCATTTTGCCGCGCACTTTCTCAGAGGCCATCTCTGAGAGGTAGAGCGGCGCGGTGTAGGAGGCGATCCCGACCGCCACGCCTAAAATCACACGGGCGGCCAGCAATACTTCCAGAGAATGGGCGAACGCCGATCCGAGCGATCCGATAATAAACAGCGCCGCGCCCGCCAGCAGGCTGTACTTACGCCCGAGGCGCGACGAGAGCCAGCCGTTAAACAGCGCACCCAGCGCGGCACCGAGCATCATGCTGCTCACCACCCACTCCTGGGCGCGGCTGCTTAAGCTGAAGTGATCGGTGATAAAGGGCAGCGCCCCGGCGATGACGCCGATATCGAGACCAAAGAGTAAACCCGCGACGGCGGCGGAAACCGAAACAAACAGATTCATGCGACGCGCTTTGCGTTCCTGAGCGCTGACAGCAGGCGTGACTTCACTTACCGAGGACATCTTTTCTCTCCCGTTAAAGGCAATCGGCCATTGCCATAACGGTAGTGGTAACGCCGGTAAATCGTCAGGCGGGAAACGGCGAAGATATGGATAAATTTGCTGTGACGTTGCGTTTTGTGATGCAGGTTATAAAACCGAAAAATCGCTTCACCTCGCGCGATAACCCTGCATGGCGGGAATTAATGTGACGTAACGCGATAAAATTTGAACAGCAGGCGTTTTGTCCGCCGTTTATCTCATGGACAATCAGAGAGCTTTCTGTCTGTGTTCGCACGCTCAGGTATGCGCAGAGACGCATGCCCGATAACCCCCCCGCCCGCGTGCTGTTAAAAAGACGCTAAGCGTTATGCGGACTCGCGTAACGCTTATCAATAATGGAATTTGTCTCAGGAGAGAATATATTTCTTGCCGCGTTAAAACACGTCGGGAATAACCCTGTGCAGAAATAAGAAAAAAGTATTATCCTGCCAGCGCGCAGAGAGCCGCGTATTATCGACGGCTCGCACAACCACAAAGAATAAAATGGGAATATCCGCAGGTAATACGTTTATTCCGGCAGAGGACCCTGCGGTGCCGAAAAGTACCTGCGGATAAGAGAGCGTCAGTATTACACAATCAGATGACAGAATAATAACGCGGCGCGCCCGCTATACGCTCAGGTTCGGGGGTGCCGCAGCAGCTTCTTTACGTATTGCTGGAGCAATTCGGTGTCACGTTGCGGCACGTTGCTTTCAGGCTGAACGCCTTCGAGCGCCCCTTCCACACTGGCAATCAGCGTCTGCTGGGTATTAGGATCCAGATGGCGCAAAAGCGCAGTGACGACAATTTCCAGCGCCTCGACCTGCGCCACTAACTCTTTGGACTCTTCTTCCTTTTCCGCCAGCTTGACCAGTAGTTCAGCTATAAGATTTTTCATAACTGTCTTCCCGTGAAGTTGTTGCCACGAAGTTATCATTCCCGATTGAGGTTGCCTAGTGATCGCCAGCGCTTTTTTTTCTGTCATCGCGGTTTTGTGCGGCGCGACAAAAAATCGTCGTCAGCGAAACGTTTTACCAGCAAAATATCGCGGCGGCAGAAAGAATAATATCTTTCCTCCGCCATAACAGGAATTAATGACGCTGATAACAGCGACGTTATTATTAACGGCGTGCGTTTTTTCTTAATGCCGTACCGAATTGCCAGACGTTAATTAACAGTACCAGCGCTGTAGCGATAAATACCCAGCGATAGCCCGCCGCGGCGGAGATCCCCGCCCCCATCAGCGGCCCCAGCACGTTGCCGAGATACATAAACGACTGGTTATAGCCAAAGATACGCCCGGTAACGTTATCCGAGGAGTATTTCACCAGCAGCGTCTGCACCGCCGGGAACATCGCGCCATCGGCGAAGCCGAGCAGAAAGCGCAGCACCGCGAGCTGCATCGGCGAGGTGACAAACGACATCGCGAAAAACAGCACCACCGCCAGAATGAGCGTCGCCATCAACACCCGCGCGGTGCCGATGCGATCGCCTAACCGCCCGAGCCGCGGCGCGCTCAGCAACGCTGACACGCCCGGCACCGCTGCGATCATGCCGCTTAAAAACGCGATATTGCTGCTGTCTGGCGTCAGTTCCTTAATAAACAGCGCCAGAATGGGGCTGATGGAGCCATTAGAGAGCTGAATAACCATTGTCGTGATAAACAGACTCAGCACCAGCCACGGCGCAGGCAGGCTTGCGAACACCGCTTTGCCGCTCAGTTGTTCACCTCTGGCAAGCGCGGGCCGCACGCCCTCTTTAATCAGAAACAGCGTCACCGCGAAACTTATCATCAGCAGCAGCGCGGTAATCAAGAATACCGGGCGCAGCCCGACGCTGTCGGCGAGAAAACCGCCCATCAGCGGCCCCAGGATTACGCCGCTTATCTGCGCGGTAGAAAGTGTGCTGAGCGCCCAGCCGCTGCGATCGCGCGGCACCTGCGAGGCGACGAGCGCCATCGCGTTGGGAATATAGCCGGAGGTCAGCCCCATCAGCGCGCGCAGCGCGAAAAGCTGCCAGACGCTGGTCGCGAACGCCTGCAATAAAATCGCCACCGCCATACCCAGCGAGGCGCGCAGCAGCATCAGCTTGCGGCCTTTGCGGTCGGCAAGGCTGCCCCAGAGCGGCGAGACAATAGCGGAAACCAGAAACGTGACGCTGAAGGTAAGCCCCGACCAGAGCGACAGCGCCTCGTGCGATTGCACGCCGAGTTCGGCGACATAAAGCGGCAGAAACGGAAGGATTTGGCTGATCGCAAGACCGGTGAAAAAACAGCCAAACCAGACGGAGATAAGATTAACCTTCCAGGATTCCATACGCGCGCTATGTCTAAATCAATGATGTCACAGGGTATCAGGATATGCCGCGGTGTCAGTGCATAAGCGTGCGGCCTGTAATATTTTGGACGCTTATTATTAATATAAAATCATTTGTGACATTTATCACACTAAAGTGCGCCCTGGGCCGACGATTATCCTTAGCGGCAAATGCCAAAACCGCGCATGCCTAAGTGAAAATGGTTGGCGTGAGCCGCGTTGTAGTCCGGCCCGAGCGCATTGCCAAAGTAAAGGCAGCTCTGGCCAAACAGCGCGCGCAGCGTCTCCCCACGCGGGCCGCTCTCCTTCCAGCCTTTCAGCACGCTTATCTGCTGGCCGTTGGCGAAACGAAACGCGCTGACGTCCAGCGCGTCCGCCGTCGCGTGTTCGCTTAAGCGCGCATTAGCGCGGTGATAAATATTGCGGCAGGCGTAACTGCCATAGTGATCGATGCGTACCAGCGGGCTGCCCATCATCGACGCGCTAATCGGCTTCGCCTGCTGCTGTACATACATGGCGCTGCTGAGCGCCAGCGGACAGCTTGCCAGAAACGAGCTGCTGAGTTTCACCTCGCCGAAGCGTAACACCCGCACGGGGGCTGCCAGCGGGCAGTCGCCCTGCGTCGGTGCCTGGACGCGGTACTGGATCATATCCCGCTGACGGGCTTCATCGAGCAGCGCCAGGCACGCCTGCGGGTTATTCGCCATCTGGCGCAGCTTGTAGCGCGTCACCATCGTCGGCGGGTCAAGCGGCGAGAGCGGCGCGAACGGGTTATACCAGGCGGGCAAATAGTCATACAGCCAGACGCCTGCGAGCGCCGTTAACGCCAGGGTTGTTACCATCGCTATCCCTTTTTTCGCCATGCCACCGCCAGAAAACCAGCCACAAAATCAAAGTATAACCGCTGTGCGCCGCACCACGCCTGTGCGCGCCACGAACCACATGAATCCGCCTGCCGGGCGTGCTATGTTGTGGACTTTCGTCTGCTTTAAGGATGGGTTGTAAAAATGGCAAAACTGCGCGTGGGCATTGTGTTTGGCGGAAAATCAGCGGAGCACGAGGTGTCGCTTCAGTCGGCGAAAAATATCGTCGATGCGATTGATAAAGAAAAATTCGACGTCGTGCTGCTGGGCATTGATAAACAGGGCCAGTGGCATGTGAACGACGCGTCCCGTTATCTGCTGAACGCGGAAGATCCGGCGCGCATCGCCCTGCATCGCTCCGAAAAAAATGTCGCGCTGATCCCGGGCCTCAGCCAGCAGCAACTCATCGAATCGGACAACCGCCAGGCGCTGCCGCAGCTGGATGTGATTTTCCCGATTGTCCACGGCACGCTCGGCGAAGACGGCTCGCTACAAGGCATGCTGCGCATGGCGAACATTCCGTTTGTCGGCTCCGGCGTGCTCGGCTCGGCGGTGAGCATGGATAAAGACGTCGCCAAACGCCTGCTGCGCGATGCCGGTCTTGCGGTCGCGCCGTTTATCACGCTGACCCGCGCCAACCGCCAGCGCATCACTTTTGAAGACGTGAAAGCGCAGCTCGGCCTGCCGCTGTTTGTGAAGCCCGCGAACCAGGGATCTTCCGTCGGCGTCAGTAAAGTGAATGACGAGGCGCAGTATCACGCCGCCGTCGCGCTGGCATTTGAATTCGACCATAAAGTGGTGGTGGAAACCGGCATCAAAGGCCGTGAGATCGAGTGCGCAGTGCTCGGCAACGATTCCCCGCAGGCGAGTACCTGCGGCGAAATCGTGGTGAGCAGCGAGTTTTACTCGTACGACACCAAATACATCGACGATCAGGCCGCCCGCGTGGTGGTGCCTGCGGATATCGCGCCTGACGTGAATGACAAGATCCGCGCTATCGCGATTCGCGCGTTTCAGGCGCTGGAGTGCGCCGGACTTGCGCGCGTGGACGTGTTCCTGACGCCGGACAACGAGGTGATCATTAATGAGATCAACACCCTGCCGGGCTTTACCAATATCAGCATGTATCCGAAGCTGTGGCAGGCGAGCGGCATTGGTTACCAGGAATTGATTACCCGCCTGATTGAACTGGCGCTGGAGCGCCACCAGGCCGATGCGGCGCTGAAAAGCTCTATCACCGGCTAAGCTCTAAACATTACTCTTCCGCCGCGTTCGGTGCTTCCGGGCGACGGCGGATAATAAAACCCGCAATCCAGAAGCAGATAACCCACGTCACCAGCCCCACCGCATAGGTTTGCCAGCCTTTCGCCTCAAATCCCAGCAGGCCAATCACGCCGTTCATAATAAAAATCAGGCCCAGTGCGACCGCGTAATAGTGCCAGTCACGGCGAATTTTGGCAGAGAGTTGCATGGTTGCTCCGAAAGCGTCAAAAAAACCATCTTCGCATATCCCGTCATGGCTGTCTGTGGCCCGCGTCGCGCGGTGTGACGCGCATTACGGTTACGCGTAAAGACGTTTAAAAGCGCCAGTAAACTTTCGCAAGCGCAGCGGTCATAGCGTGTAATGAAGCAAGAAAAGTCTGAATGTTAACCAGTTATTAACGCAGTTACAGAAATGTGAGAATCGACATAATTTTGACATTCAGGAGTAATCTGCCCGCCAAATTACCACGAATCCGATATTGACAAATAAAATCTCCTGCCAAACTTCACCCTGTAGCACCCTGGCGTTACGTCAGTACGAAGGTAAAACCCCGGAGGTCTGTATGGCTGAGATATCGTTACCCAAACCCATAATCGCCGGGAAACCAGGAAGATCCACCGCGCTTGGCAACCTCGCCTACGCGCTGTTTGTGCTGTTCTCTTTCTGGGTTGGCGCGCAACTTCTGAATGTCGTGGTGCATGCGCCAGGCGTTCTGGATAATCTCATGCAGATGCAGGAGAGCGGCCGTCCGCAAATCAAAATGGGGCTGGCTGTCGGCACCATCTTTGCGCTGGTGCCGTTTCTCGCAGGCTGCGTCTTTGCGATGGTCATGGCGTTTTTCTTCCGCCTACGACGTCGTCGCTTTTAACCTTTACTCATACAGCGTGCCCGACGGTCGTCCACACGCTTCGCAAACCACGCCGTGGTGAGTTGACGCGTGATCTTCGGGCTTTCCAGTTGAATACCAGGCAGTATTTCGCGGGGCAGCGTTCGGCCCGCGCGTTTATCCGCGAGCGCAAAAACCTTTTTATAGATTTTGCTGTCGCTGAAATCCTCGCTATCCCCTTTCGCCAGCGCACGATGGATTTCGCTATCGCTCATATCAAGCTGGCTGCCCAGTTTGCGCACCGCGTTTTCGGTTGCACCCGGCTCGCTGGTGTCATAGCGGATCAAATCGCCATCGAGCGCCAGTTTTACACCACTCGCTTTACTGACGGCATTCTGGAATGCCGCGTTGCGGCTCGCATACCAGCCCGCGTTGAAATCCGCGAAGCGATAGAGCGGACGTGAATAGTCCACCGGATAGTTCAGCAGATGGTAGATGCCAAACCATAGCCCGCCGCGACGGGTAAAGACCTCCTGGCGCAGCGTGCCGTCGATGTCATAAGGATAGCCGCGCGCGTGCTGTTCGGCGAACGCAATGCTGACCTGCATCGGCCCGCCGGTGTGTATCGGGTTTAAGTTGCCAAACAGCGTCTGTCCAAGCGGCACCATGCCGATGAAATCGTCGAAAATGGCGCTCAGTTCGCGCTCGGATTTCACGTTGTCAAGCCGCTCGCTGTAGCTTTTACCGTTCGGGGATTTGATAAGCAGCGCAGTGTGCACCACAAAGGCGGGAATGTGCAGCTTACCGGCGCGGCGCTCGATCTCCTTCCAGGCTATCTTGCCAAGCCCCGGCACCTGCGGATCGGACTGATAATTCGACTCCTGCTCCGCCACCGCCAGCACCGAACAGATGTTTTCTTCGGTTGCCGGAATCTTCTGCGTCTCAAACGCGCGGGCGATGTCGCGCGCCCAGCCGTCGCGATCTTTCACGCTCGCCGGCATTTTTTGCTTCACCACGGCGCGCACGTCGAGCGGTTTCGCGCCCTTTTCGGTGGTCGGGGTCGGGCTGGTACACCCTGCAAGCGTGAGCAGCGCGGTAAGCGTCAGAAGACGAAAACGGGTGGGCAAGGCAAACGTGGCGGCCATGATAATCCTGTCTGGCTGGGTTCAGGGCGTTTACCCTGCCACGTTTTTGCCGCCGCGAAAAGCGGATCGCTCCGAAGACGCAGCGGCAAACCGTCCTTACAGCGCTTCCTGCGCCTCGGGTTCGGGGGCGGGTTTATCGTTCAGCGTGCGCTCAAAGCTGCGCAGACGTTTGTAGATAGACATCAGCTCCACAAGCGTCGTCCAGGAGCTAATCAGATACTGGAACGCGCCGCGCACTTCACCAAACACATTGCTTATCTGCGTCATCAGCCCAAGCGTGATCGACCCGGCCGCAATCGACGGGAACATCAGGAACAGACCAAAAATGGCATCCACCTGCAGATAGAGAATGCGGGCGATGTTGAAATAGGTGTAGTGGAAATAGAGCCGGAAATAGTTGTGCCGCACGTTGCTGAACAGCGCCCGCACCGTTTGCGGATCGGCGCGCGTCGGATCGTCTTCGCCATAGACCAGCTCTTTACGATAGGCCGCCTCAACGCGCTGGTTGCGAAACTCCAGGCCCGGCAGTTTGATACCGACCAGCGCCAGCAGGCCGGTGCCCATCAGCGCCCAGACGATCGCGGCGATAACCAGCCCGTAAGGCACCTCGCCCACCACCGGCAGTGCTTTCACGTGCGGCGAGAGCGCCACCAGCACAGGCAGAAAGGCAATCAGCGTCATCACGGCTTTCAGCAGAGACACGCCCATATCCTCAAGCGTGGAGGCGAAACGCATGGTGTCCTCCTGCACACGCTGCGCAGCGCCTTCGATATGGCGCAACCGCTGCCAGTGCTCCATGTAGTATTCGTTCATGGCGGTGCGCCAGCGGAAGATGTAGTGGCTGATGAAAAAGTAATTCAGTACGCCCACGGTGACGTAAATAAGCGCGATGCCAAGAAACACCGTAATGCCGCTGTAAAGCTCGCCGATTTTGACTTTATGGGGCGCGCCGAGCGCGGTCTGGATCAGGTCAAAGAATGGCGCATACCAGGCGTTTATGGCGACCGTAAGTTCCACCATAAACCAGGTGACGAAGATCAGCAGCGCCGAGCCCAGCACTGACCAGCGCTGCCAGCGGTGCGGGCAATAGACGCGCCAGAAGGCAGCGAACAGCCCCACGCAAAGCGCGTAGTAGGCGTAGAAAAGAATAAAGTTGCCTGACCAGAAACGGGCCGCGCTGATGGGCAGCTCGCCCGCCACGCCTAACCGTTCGGCAAGCCAGCCGCCGCCCATCTGCCAGACGACGAAGGCAATCACCGCCCAGATCAGCGCCGAAAGGAAAAAGGCGCCGGGACGAGGGAAAAAGGATTTAAACATCAATCGCTCCTGCAAATATTTTTGTTTTTGCTGTTGCTGTATAGCCTCTGCCCTGCGCGTGTGGCAGGGGGTACTGAGTGTAACGCGACAGGCGACGGCTGCGCCGCCCGGCGTGTTTCCAAAAGTGTAACGGCGCGCCAGTTATCCGCGCCGTGTTGAGACAAAACCCGCGTCGTTTAGTTCGCCTGCCAGGCGCGCAGGATAGCGTCCGTATTCAGCACGCGCAGCGGGTTGCCGGGCACCGCCAGGGTACTCCAGACATCGTTGTAATGCTCGATAAGCACCGGGGCGGAGGCCGCGCGGCGATCGGCGGTGGTGTGGGCGTCGCCTGCGACCGTCACCTGAAACCCGCGGCTCGCCGCCTGTTTGAGCGTGGTATCGACGCAGTAATCGCTGGCGCAGCCGCATACCACGAACGCGTCAATGTGATGCTCGCGCAGCAGCGCCTCAAGCGGCGTGCGGTAAAAGGCGTCGCAGGCGGTTTTGGTTACGCGTAAAGCATTCTGCGGCACGTTAAGCTCCGGCAGAAAAGCAAACCCTGGGGAGTTTTCTTCCAGCCCGCCCGGCTCCGTATGCTGAATGATGATGACCTGCTCCGCGCCCGCCATCAGCTGGTTAATGCGGGCGACGCGCCCTTCCCGGTCAAAACGCGGGGTGGCGAAAACGCCGTTTTGCATATCGATAACCATCACAACACGTGGTACAAACATCATGCGCTCCTTCTCAGGGAAAGCGGGAGATTAACACAGGCGATACGCGAAGCACCGCCGGAAAAATTTTGCGCAAAAAAACGAGTTGTTACGCATCGTTACGTTTTTTCAGTGGCTGTCGCGCTTTTCGGGCCTTTGCAGATCCGCGCGCAGTAGTATAAATACCCTCTATTCCCGCTCACTGAATGGATTGCTTCGTTGAAACGTTGTCTGCTCTCCTGCGCCCTGCTGATAAGCGCAGCTTTTTCTGCGGCCCAGGCCGCGCAAACCTCGCCCGACCCGGTCTTCGCGTCCGATATCGTCGATCGTTACGCTAACCATATTTTCTACGGCAGCGGCGCCACCGGCATGGCGATTGTAGTGATTGACGGCAACCAGCGCGTGTTCCGCAGCTTCGGCGAAACGCGCCCCGGCAATAACGTGCGCCCGCAGCTCGACTCGGTTATCCGCATCGCCTCGCTCACCAAACTGATGACCAGCGAAATGCTGGTAAAAATGCTCGATCAGGGCGTGGTGAAGCTTGACGATCCGCTGAGTCGCTACGCGCCCCCCGGCGCGCGCGTGCCGACGTATCAGGGCGAACCTATTCGACTGGTGAACCTCGCCACGCATACCAGCGCCCTGCCCCGTGAACAGCCCGGCGGCGCGGCGAAGCGCCCGGTGTTTGTCTGGCCGACCCGCGAGCAGCGCTGGCAATGGCTCTCCACCGCGACGTTAAAAGCAGCGCCTGGCGCCACGGCGTCCTATTCCAACCTCGCGTTCGATCTGCTGGCCGATGCGCTGGCTAACGCCGCGGGCAAGCCTTATACCCAGCTTTTTGAAGAGCAGATCACCCGCCCGCTCGGCATGAAAGACACCACCTTTACGCCGTCACCGGATCAGTGCAAACGCCTGATGGTGGCGGAGAAAGGTGCCAGCCCGTGCAATAACACGCTGGCGGCTATCGGCAGCGGCGGCGTTTACTCCACGCCGGACGACATGATGCGCTGGATGCAGCAGTTCCTGGCCTCCGATTTCCATCGCCGCAGCCCGCAGGCAGACCGCATGCAGACGCTGATTTACCAGCGCACGCAGTTGACCCGCGTCGTCGGGATGGACGTGCCGGGTAAAGCGGACGCGCTGGGGCTGGGTTGGGTGTACATGGCGCCGAAAGACGGGCGTCCAGGCATCATTCAGAAAACCGGCGGTGGCGGCGGCTTTATCACTTATATGGCGATGATCCCGCAGAGCAATATTGGCGCTTTCGTCGTGGTAACCCGCTCGCCGCTGACGCGCTTTACCGCGATGAGCGACGGCGTCAACGATCTGGTGACGGAACTGAGCGGCAACAAACCGCGCCAGACGACCGCCCTGTAAAGCAAAACGGCGCCCTGGTGGCGCCGTTGTTTTTCAGTAGTTGAGCGGCAGCTTGTTAACCGCCACCAGCTTTCCCTTCTGCATTTCGATGTATTTGCCCTTTCGCAGCTCCGCGAGTACCTCCGCGATGACCGAACGGGAAATGTGGGTGTGGTTCTGAATATGGTGAATCACGCCGACCTGCGCGCGCACTTCCGGGCTCCAGGCCGCCATCGTTAACAGCGTGGCGCGGATCTGCGAATACGTTGTCGTGCCGATAAAATGCGCGTCGCGCCATTCAAACCAGCGCATCAGCCAGGTCTGCCAGTGACAGAACGATTTCCACAATTGACGATGTTCGATGATTTCAATCGCGCGCCGCACCGGCATTCGAAAGCCGCGACAGGGGGTTTCCGTCACCAGGGTATAACGCAGCGGTTCTGGGATCACCGCATCAGAAAAGCTTAAATACAGCGGAGAATTCATTAAATCGACGTGAATATGGTTCTGTTCACGCCAGACATTGAGGCTTCCTTCCTTAAAAAACCAGCACTGTTGCTCGCCCTGCTCGTTGATAAACGAGAGTTCGCAATGGGCGTCAATGTCAAAAGGCGTTCCTGCCGGTCCGAGATGACGCTGAAGGGAGTCAAGATGATGTAGGGGTTTTACCAGCTCTAACACGCGAGATATCCATTTCAGGTGTGTTGGGGGAACTGCCTGCCCACAAGGGACAGGCAGCTTTTGACGCTAACTGACGAGATTACCAGGTATATTTGACGCCGACATTCGCGGCCCAGTCCTGATCCACGTCGCCGCCGCCAAGGTAGTTCGCGTCGGCATAGGCGCTGAAGTTTTTGGTGAAACTGAACTTACCGCCAAGCCCTGCGCGTACCGCGGAGCCTTCCACGCCGTTATCGATATTGTCGCCGTTTACGTCGGCGTCGTTACCGCTGGCGTCATCATAGACATAGGCCAGTTTCGCATATGGCGTGAAGGCCTGATCGTTGCCGTAGTTGAACGTGTAACCCAGATCCGCGCCCAGTTCATAACGCAGGCTGTCGTAAGACTGGCTGTTGACGCGCATATCGTTGCTCAGCTGATAGCCGTCGCCATCCTGGAACAGGCCGGAAACGCTGGCATACGGGGTCAGATAACCCTGCGTGTTGAACTGCCAGTCATAGCCCAGTTTCAGGCCAAAGCCCCATGCGTCGGAAGACGCGTCACCGGAGACCGCCTGGCCGTTGCTCATTACCGCGCTCAGATCGTTGCTGTAATGGCTGTAGCTCAGGCTGGTATCCACAAAGACGTTATTGGCGAACTGCGCAGAAGAATACAGACGCGCGGACTGGCTGTCCTGATCGACGCTGCCGGTACGATCGTCCATATCCCCTTTCGCAAAGCCCGCGGCCGCCCCGATCATCCATTTCGCGTTGTTGCCTTCCACCAGTTTATCGAGGCCGACCATCAGGCCGTTAACATCCTGGTCATAGCTCAGCTCGCCGGTATCGCCGTTGAAATTGCCGCCAAAGTAGGTTACCCATGCGCCGCCGTTATCCCCAGGCGTATGGCGGCCCTGCGCGAGACGCGTGCTCAGCACATCCTGTTCCAGATTCCAGATGTTGGTATTCGCAGAAGGGATGCTCAGCGCCATATTGGCGTAGTTGGTCAGCTCGCGCTGTTTCAGCACCACGGTGTCGCCCTGCTGCTGCGCCTCGTAGGTGTACGCGCCCAGATCCGCTTTATTGGCGGCGGTAAAGCGTACCGAAGTGGCGTCGTTATCGTCATACACGCGCAGCACTTCGTTGTCTTTATAATCAGCAATCGAGCCCGCGCCGGTGGCGTTATCGATACGCACCCGATAGTTGCCCGCCACGTCGCCGTTCACCGCCAGGTGACCGTCTGAGTTGAGCGCAATCACGCCTTCGTCATAGTCTTTCTGATTCGGATCGTTGGTCACGTAACGCGCGTTATTCAGAGAGGCGTCCAGCACGTAGTCACGGCTGCCGACGTTGAGCACACCGTCGTCAGTCAGCACGACATTATCGGCATCAACCTGACCGAGGCCGAGGTTGAGCTGCGCGCCGTTATCGATAGTCAGCGTATTGGCATACAGCGACGCGGTCTCTTCCGTGAGCGTCGCCTGGCTGCCGCTGTCCAGCGTCAGCGAATCGGTCGCCACCGCGCCGTCATCGCCGATGTTCAGCGTCGAAGCATTGGTCAGCGTGATGGAATCTGCCAGCAGCGAGGAGCTTTCGACGTTTACCTGTGAATAGTTATCGACCACCAGCGCATCGATGTTCGAGACTTTACGGGTATCCCACTCGGAGCCATTTTGCAGCGTCACGTTGAAAATACCGCTCTGGTAGACTTCGTTACCGGTTACGTGGCCCGCTTCGTTAAACGCGGTATCGCTGTTTTCGATGCCGTAGGTGGAGCCTGGCCAGATGCTGTTCGGCTGATAGTCATACAGCTCAGCGGTTGCTTCAACGTTAGAAATCGCCGCACCCACCCATTTGCTGCCGTTGGTGAGCGTCACGTCCAGGCGGTCGGTGTTATCCCAGCCGTTAGAATCCGGCTTGCCGTCGCCGTTCACGTCATAAGCGTCAACATGTGTGGTGACCGGATTGCCGTTTTCATCAAGCGTGGTGCGGTCATAGCCGCCAAAGTTTTCGTCGAAGGTACTTTCGAAATAGATGTCGCCGTTAATCGTTGACCGATCGAAAGAGGCCGTCGTCTGCATAGAGTTATCGGCAGCAGGATTGGCGATCACGGCGAGCGCGATATCATCCGCGGTCAACTTATTATCGTAATCGCTGGCTTTACCGGTGTGGCCATAAAAACCATCGGTGCCTTCATCCGTCCAGGAGCCGGAACTCAGAACAGAATCTTTCACTGCAATAGTATTATTAAAAATTTCGCTGCTATTTGAGCCAGTCGCAGACGTCACGTCCTGATTATCTTCCCATTCATATCCCTGCGTCAGCGTAATACCCGCCACATGGGAATTATTCTGGATAACCAGGTCGGTTTCCTGATCGAGGGTAATAGCGGTGCCGAGATTGTAAATATCCTCAGACGCCGTCGTTTTATCATCGGCGTTATAATAATTGTAGTGCTCGAAATCATCGTCGATGGTGGAATTATCGACGGTTAACGCAAGACGGTTATAGAGATAATCCCCGGTGCGGTTATCGCAGTTGTCCGTCATGCACTGAGAGGTGATCATCCCATGAATAGTGCTGTCTTTAATGGTCAGCGCGTTAGGGTGGGTATTATTACTGGTGCCGTCGTCAAGATACCAGGTGGAAATAACGCCATCGACATGCGCGCCGGAAATTTGCGGGTAAATATTGCCGTTATAATAATCAGAGCCATAATCGTAACCGACATAGCCCTGATACATAATACCGCCATCATAATAAAACGTGTCGTAGCTTTTGCCTGAAATATCCGTGGCAGCGGAGGCCTGAGAAGCGATAGCCATTGTGCAGGCCACGGCTAATTGTGAGACTACAAGTTTCTTTTTCCAGGAGTGCATTTATCATCCCTCCTCAGGGACGTCACAAGGTTGGTCCATCAAATGGTTTGCCGTAATACAAGCGTGATGTATTAACGATAAAATTATGCACGCTGAAAAATTAAAGGTTCAATTCTTCTTTACCAATTGTACGAATTCGCACTCTTTATTATTTAGGAATAATAACCACACTTATCCTCGATATCCCTTCATATCTTACCAGACGAACACTCCTTCATTTTGATTGCCACCAAAATATTGAATATTTAAATATCCACTCATGGAACATTTAGTTTAAAAATAAAATAGCTCTCGATTATAAAAGTTCTCTGCCGTTTCGTTATCCCGGCTTTTGCCATTCCCCCGGCGATACTCATCTATAATATGAATATCTTAATGGCATGGAGAATGTGAATCTAATGAATGAAAAACTTCAGCACGCCGCAAAACAGGCCGGTATCTGGCTGAATCAACACGGGCTACGACTGGCGACCGCCGAATCCTGTACCGGTGGGCTTATTACGTACACCCTGTGCGCCACCGAAGATACCACTGCGTTTTATTCGAGCGGTTTTATTACTTATACCAATGAAGCCAAGCAGCGCATGCTGGGCGTGAAAGAAGAGACGCTGCGCCTCTATACCGCCGTCAGCGAACAGACGGTGCATGAGATGGCGGCAGGCGCCCGCGAACGTTCGGGTGAAGATGTCAGCCTCGCGGTGAGTGGTTATGCCGGGCCATCCGGCGGCGAAGACGGTACGCCGCCGGGCACCGTCTGGTTTGGCTGGGGCATGCCGGGCGAGGAAACCGTGGCGGAAAAGCGTCACTTCAATGGCGATCCGAAAACCGTTATCGATCAGGCGGCGGTCTTCGCGCTGGAGCGACTGATTGAGCTGCTTCAGGAACGCGTATCATAACGCGCGCGTCAGGGCTTGCCTGCGCGAATTCCCCGGCAGGCCTTGTCCATTGCGGGTGCGCGTGATTTAGCGCCCACAATCGTCAAACATCCCGTCCTGTTTCGGGTTAAAATAAAGCCTGTCTCATTTCTCTGATAAGAAGCAATTATGGCCGATTTTTCATTGAGTTCCCGCCCGCGCCGCCTGCGTCAGAACGCCTCGCTGCGCGCCATGTTTGAAGAAACCTCGTTAAGCCGCAACGATTTGGTACTGCCGATTTTCGTTGAGGAAGAGCTGGACGACTACAAACCGATCGCCGCCATGCCGGGCGTGATGCGCATCCCGGAGAGATACCTCGCCCGTGAAATCGAGCGCATCGCGAAAGCGGGCATACGCTCCGTGATGACCTTCGGGATTTCGCATCACACCGACGAGTGCGGCAGCGACACCTGGAATGAAAACGGTCTGGTGGCGCGCATGTCGCGTATCGCCAAAGACGCCGTGCCGGAAATGGTCGTGATGTCAGACACCTGCTTTTGCGAATACACCAGCCACGGCCACTGCGGCGTGCTGTGCGAGCATGGCGTGGACAACGACGCGACGCTGGTAAACCTGGGTCGTCAGGCTGTGGTGGCCGCCGCCGCAGGCGCGGACTTTATCGCGCCCTCCGCCGCGATGGACGGCCAGGTGAAAGCCATCCGCCAGGCGCTCGACGCCGCAGGCTTCACGGACACGGCGATTTTCTCCTACTCCACTAAATTCGCATCGTCCTTCTACGGTCCGTTCCGCGAAGCCGCGGGCACCGCGCTGAAAGGCGATCGTAAAACCTATCAGATGAGCCCGATGAACCGCCGCGAGGCGATCCGCGAATCGCTGCTGGATGAAGCCGAAGGCGCGGACGCGCTGATGGTCAAACCGGCGGGCGCTTATCTCGACATCCTGCGCGACGTACGCGAGCGCACCAGCCTGCCGCTTGGCGCCTATCAGGTGAGCGGCGAATACGCGATGATCAAATTCGCCGCTCAGGCGGGCGCGATTGATGAAGAGAAAGTGATCCTGGAAAGCCTCGGCGCTATCAAGCGTGCGGGCGCGGATCTTATCTTCAGCTACTTCGCACTCGATCTGGCCGAGAAAAACATTCTCTGACCTGTCGCGGCGGGCGTTCTGTCCGCCGCGTTTTCTCCTTCTTAACACGCTGTGACCGTTCCTTCACGTCTCTGACATGCGGCCGTCATCTTCCGGGTCTATCACTGTCTGCAGACGGTTCCCGAGGAGATACAACCGTGTTCAGCATCGACAACGTTCTTGACGATCTTTACCCCCAGAAATCCCCCGCCCCGTGGCTGAAAAAAACGCTCAAACGCCTGCTGTATGAACAAGAGTTTCAGGAATTCGCCGCCCGGCATCGCCATCTCAAAGGGCTGGATATGGTCGAGCAGGTGCTGGAGCATCTGGACATTCGCTGCGATCTGCCAGCCCGCTCGCTTGAGCAGATCCCGGATAACGGGCCGCTGGTTGTCGTCGCCAACCACCCGACCGGCACCGCCGACGGGCTGGCGCTGCTCTACGCCATCTCCCGCGTGCGGCGCGACGTGCGCGTGGTGGCGAACCGGATGCTGAGCCATCTGGAGCCGCTGTCGTCGCTCTTTATCGCCGTGGATAACATTGGCAACCGCACCCGCAAAACCGCCATTAAAGAGATGGAGGCACATCTTGAACGCGGCGGCGCGCTGATTTTTTTTCCGTCCGGCGAAGTGTCGCGTCCGGGTCTCGATGGCATTCAGGACGGCGTCTGGAACGCCGGATTTGTGAAGCTCGCGAGCCGCTACCGTGCGCCGGTGCTGCCGGTGCATATCGCCGGGCGCAACAGTCTCGCGTTTTACGGCGCGGCGCTGGTCGCCCCGCCGCTCGCCATGCTGATGCTTATTCGTGAAATGTTTCGCAAGCGCGGCACGACGCTGCCGGTCAATATCGGCGAGCGTATTCCGTGGAGCGCCTGGCACGACGCAAACGCGCACCCGCGCGACGCGGCGGCGCGTTTTCGCCTGCATGTTTCACGGCTTGGCAAAGGACAGCCGGGCTGCTTTAAAACCGAATGCGGCATCGCGCGCCCAGAAGACCGGGCCGTGCTGCGCCGGGCATTGGCTCAGGCAGAGACGCTTGGCGAGACGCCGGATGGCAAAACCATTTATCTGTGGCGGCGCAACGGTATGGAAGAAGCGCCGGTGCTGCGCGAACTCGGGCGGCTGCGTGAAATCGCCTTTCGCGCCGTGGGCGAAGGCAGCGGCAAGCGGCGCGACACCGACGCCTATGACGACGACTACTGGCACCTGGTGCTGTGGGACGATGCAGCGCTGGAGATTGTCGGCGCGTACCGGTTTATCCCGACGGCGCAACAGGTGGTGCTGCGCGGCCCGCAGGGGCTTTACAGCTATAGCCTGTTTCATTACGACGAGCGGATGGAAGATATTTTAAGCCAGGGAATTGAGCTTGGCCGCAGCTTTATCCAGCCGCAATACTGGGGACGCCGCGGGCTGGACTATTTGTGGTCGGGCATCGGCGCGTATCTGGCGCGCTATCCGCAATACCGTTATCTTTTCGGCCCGGTGTCGATATCCGGCGGCCTGCCGCCTGCCGCGCGTGACCTGCTGGTCGCGTTTTACCGGCTCTGGTTCCCGGCGCAGCATCCGCTCGCCGCCTCGCGCCGCCCTTATCCGGTGTCGTTGCCGGACGCGCTGGCGCAGTTTGGCGGCGAAAATTATCAGGAAGATTTAACGCGGCTGAAGTCGCTACTCGGGAATCTGGGCTGCGGTATTCCGCCGCTTTACAAGCAATATTCAGAGCTGTGCGAGCCGGGCGGCGTGCAGTTTATCGATTTTGGCAGCGATCCGGCGTTTAACGATTGTGTGGACGGGCTGGTGTTAGTGGATTTAACGCGCCTTAAAGCGTCACGTCGTGAGCGGTATATCGGTACGACCGCCATGCAAACAGCACCACGCTAATCGTTGGTGGGTAAGCGAAGCGCACCCACCTATTTAATAACGGCTACCTTCAGGGGAGCTCGGGGCGAGGCAAATATGCAAGGTAGGTTTGCAGGTTCCGTTCGCCACAATGTCTCATTCATATGTGCGCTTTCTTCACGCGAACGTGCAAAGGGGGCTCGCCGCCGCCCCCTTTGCAATCCCGGCTCCCGGCGGAAATCGGCCCTCAGGGGCCGATTTTTTTTAGCCGGAGCAAAACCACCCACATTACCGTCGGTTTATTCTGGACGGCGGGTGCGCTTCGCTTACCCGCCCTACAAAAAACACCATTCAGCCCACACGCCACCCATAAAAAAACCCCCAGCAAGCCGGGGGTTTGATTTACTGGGGAAATCGTATTGCTTATGCAGCAGGCTGGGCAGCCGGTTTAGCAGCGTCGTGTTTCACTGCTTTTTTGTGGTGCTTTTTAGCAGCCTGAGCTTTCTGCTCTACAGCCGGTTTCTGAGCGGCTGCTTTTTTGTGATGCTTTTTGGCAGCCTGAGCTTTCTGTTCAGCAGCCGGTTTCTGCTCAGCGGCTTTCTTGTGGTGCTTTTTCGCAGCCTGAGCTTTCTGCTCTACGGCTTTTTTATGCGATTTTTTGTGATGCGTTTTTGCAGCAGGCGCTTTAGCCGGTGCAGCAGTGGTGGTAGTGGTTGCAGCAGCAGCCGGAGCCGGTGCAGCAGTGTTATCAGCAGCGAACGCAGCAGCAGACAGACCCATAGTGGCGGCAACAACCAGCGCTAATACTTTTTTCATCTCTATACCCTCGAATTGGCTTTTAGTTACCCCGCGTCGGGGCTCTGGAAATCACTATAGAGAACCCGTGCCGCCGCTTCAGTGAGTGATTGGTATCGGCGTGTAACCGAATGTACAAGCGCTACGCAAGAGAAAGGGCGCCGCAGCGCCCTCGGTTTAACCGGCCCGGTAAAAGGGCTTATCGCCAAGGATGGTCGCGCGGTGCATCACGCGCCGGGCGGGGAGATAATCGGCGTTGGCATAGTGTTGCGTCACGCGGTTATCCCACAGCGCCACGTCGTTTTCCTGCCAGCGCCAGCGCACCTGGAATTCCGGCTTTGTAATATGCGCGAAAAGAAAATTCAGCAGCGCGTCGCTCTCTTTGGGCGACACATCGACAATGCGCGTCGTAAAGCCTTCATTGACGAACAGCGCCTGTTTGCCGCTCACTGGATGCGTGCGCACCACCGGGTGCAGCAGCGGCGGGTTTTTCTCCACCGCCGTGATCCAACGCTGATGCTCCTCCTTCGTTTTCGTATGCTTCCACTCCGGGAACGACTTACGGAAATCGTGCTCGGCGCGCAGGCCGCTTAACAGTTGCTGAATTGGCGCGGAGAGCGCCTCGAACGCCGCGATGCCGCTCGTCCAGAGCGTATCGCCGCCGGTGGGCGGCAGCGATTTCGCCGCCAGAATCGCGCCCGCAGGCGGCGTATCGATAAAGGTCACGTCGGTGTGCCAGTTATCGTTATCCGGCGGGTTATCGTTATGCGTATCCAGCACGATAATCTCCTCAACGCCTTCCGCATGCGGGTAGACCGGGTGGATATGCAGATCGCCAAAGCGCATCGCCAGCGCCCGCTGCTGCTGCGGCGTGATGGGCTGATCGCGCACGAACAACACCTGATGGCGGATGAGCGCGTGATACAGCTGCTCAAACTGACTGTCGCTCAGCGGTCGCGCCAGGTTGATATCGGAGACCAGGGCGCCGATATACGGCCCCAGCGGCGTGATGGTTATGCGTTCGCTCATTGCGTTTCTCCATGCCAGGGCGTCAGACGGCGCGTCAGCGCGCGCAGCCCCAGTTCTAAAATAAAAGCCACCAGGGCTATCACCGCGATGCCCGCCAGCACGACGTCTGTCGCCAGGAACTCACCGGCGGACTGCACCATAAACCCAAGCCCGCGCGTGGCGGCGATGAGCTCGGCGGCGACCAGCGTCGACCAGCCGACCCCAAGCCCGATGCGCAGGCCGGTTAAAATCTCCGGCAGCGCGCCGGGCAGAATCACATGCCACAGCAGCTGCCAGCGGCTCGCGCCTAAGGATTGCGCGGCGCGGATACGCACCTGCTGCGCGCTCTTCACGCCCGCCAGCGCCGACATCGCCACCGGGGCGAAAATCGCCAGATAGATCAGCAGCACTTTGGAGGTTTCGCCGATGCCGAACCAGATAACCATCAGCGGCAGATAGGCGAGCGGCGGAATGGGACGGTACAGCTCAATCAGCGGGTCGAGAATGGCGCGCAGCGTCGGGTTAAGCCCCATGGCGATGCCCACCGGAATGCCGATAAGCGCCGCAGCCAGCAGCGCGGTCAGCATACGGCCCAGGCTCGCGCCCAGATGCGCCCAGAGCGTGGCGTCCATAAAGCCCTGCGGCCCGGCAATGGTAATGAGCTGGCGCAGCACCTGCTGCGGCGCGGGCAGAAACAGCGGGCTGACCAGTTGCAGCGCCGTCACCGCCCACCAGAGCGCCAGCAGCGCGCCGAGCGTGGCGAGGCTTATCGTCACCGGGCGTACGGCCACACGGCGGCGGCGCACCGGCGTGCGGGCCGCGTTATCGTTAATCAGTACGCTCATGGACGCTCTCCCGTAATTCAAAGACCCGGCTCAGGACATATTCGCGACGGGCGATAAACGCCGGATCGGATTTAATGGCGCGCGCCGGTTCGCCCGCGACAAACCGCCTCGCAAAATCAAGGCTCAGCCGCTCCTGCACGCGCCCTGGCCCCGGCGACAGCAGCACGAGATCGGTCGCCATAAACACAGCTTCTTCGATGTCATGGGTAATGAGCAGAACCTTTTTGCCGCTTGTCGCCCACAGGCGCAGCAGCAGCGTCTGCATCTGCTCGCGGGTAAAGGCGTCCAGCGCGCCGAAGGGTTCATCCAGCAGCAGCAGTTGTGGGTCGGCCGCCAGCGCGCGGGCGATGCCGACGCGCTGCCGCTGCCCGCCGGAAATCTGCCAGATAAACCGGTTTTCCGCGCCCTCAAGCCCCACTTTCGCGAGCATCTGCCGCGCCAGCGCGCGGCGTTCTTCACGTCCGACGCCCTGAAGCTGCAACCCGAACGCGACGTTATCGAGCACGCTGCGCCACGGCAGCAGCCCCTCATGCTGAAACACCACGCCGCGATCGGCGCCCGGCCCGGTAACGGCCCGCCCGTCGAGCGTAATGCTGCCCGTTTCCACCGGTAAAAAACCGGCGATGAGATTCAGCAGCGTGGTTTTGCCGCAGCCGGACGGGCCGAGCACCACCAGCAGCTCGCCGTCATTAAGCGTCAGGCTGATATCGGCAAGCGCAGGCTTGCCGTCGAAACTCGCGTGAAGGTGAGAGACCTGTAGCATCGCGCCCCCTTACGGCTGAGCCAGCGGCTTCACAAAACGATCGGTGACGAACGCGCGGTAATCCTGGCCAGCCTGCGGCACTTTGCCCTGCGCTTTCAAAAACGCGGCGGTGTCGACAATCGCCTGATTCACCGGCCCGTTAAGCTGCTCCACCTGCTGGCGAGCGGTAAGGTAGGTATTGCCCTTCACCAGCCCCGGCACATCGCCCTGCGGCACGCCGCTTAAGCGCGCGAGCTTCTCCAGATGCTCCGGCTGTGTAAGCCAGCCGTCGGGGTTGTCGAGATAACCGCGCTGAGCCTCCAGCGCGCTGCGGGCAAAGGCGGTGACCACTTCCGGGTGTTTTTCGGCGAAGTCTTTACGCACCACCCAGACATCCAGCGTCGGCGAGCCCCATTTCCCCACTTCCGAGGAGTCGGTCAGCACCGTACCCTCTTTTTCCAGCGCGTTAACGGCTGGCGCCCAGACGTAAGCACCGTCGATATCGCCCCGCTGCCACGCGGCGATGATCGCCGGCGGCTGAAGGTTAACGATGCTCAGTTGATCCGGACGAATGCCCCAGTGTTTTAGGGCCGCCAGCAGGCTGTAGTGGGTGGTGGAGATAAACGGCACCGCGATGCGTTTGCCGATAAGATCCTGCGGCGTGCGAATCGATTTTTTCACCACCAGCGCCTCGGAGTTACCAAGCTGCGAGGCGAGCAAAAACACTTCGATGGGGACATTCTGGCTTGCCGCGACGGCGAGCGGGCTGGAGCCGATGTTGCCTATCTGCACGTCGCCTGAGGCGAGCGCGCGCACGACGCTGGCGCCGCTATCGAATTTACGCCAGTCCACCGTGGCGCCGCTTTCTTTGGCAAAAGTGTTATCCGCCTGCGCCACTTTGGCGGGTTCGGCGGACGTCTGGTACGCGACGGTGACGTCCACCGCCTGTGCCTGAAATGCCCACAGCGCCAGCGCGCCGATGAGCGTAATACGCGATGTGATTGCCATACTGTCTGCCCCTGTAGTCTCTTGTTATAGGGGCAGTATTTCCGGCGCGGGACGTCTGATAAAGGAATAAAAAAGCATCGCTAATGCCGAATCGTTTTTAGAAAAAAAACGGCAAAGGTTAGCGAATTTTGTGCGCTGGGAAGCGGTGCGTGAGTGAGGGTTGAGATGCCGGGTGCGCTTCGCTTACCCGCCCTACAAATTACGTTACGCTAATCGTAGGGTGGGTAAGCGAAGCGCACCCACCGTTTTTTTTTCCGCCCGGGCGTTAATCGATTGGTAAGGTGAATGCTTTTACTCCGGCTAAAAAAAATCGGCCCATAAGGGCCGATTTCCGCCGGGAGCCGGGATTGCAAAGGGGGCGGCGGCGAGCCCCCTTTGCACGTTCGCGTGAGAGAAAAGCACAGAGGGAAATGACGTGATGGCGAACGGAACGATTTCACCGGCCTGTCATATGCGCCCAACTCCCTTCGCCTGTACCCTCTTCCCAACTGGCGGGTGCGCTTCGCTTACCCGCCCTACTATTCAGGCCATCCTCTGGTTAAAAAAACGGCGGATGCGGCTTCGCTCACCCGCCCTACATGTCAAAATAAATCAACGGTAATGGGCGTGGTTTTGCTCCGGCTAAAAAAAATCGGCCCATCAAGGGCCGATTTCCGCCGGGAGCCGGGATTGCAAAGGGGGCGGCGGCGAGCCCCCTTTGCACGTTCGCGTGAGAGAAAAGCACAGAGAGAAATGACGTGACGGCGAACGGAACGATTTCACCGGCCTGTCATATGCACCCTGCTCTCTTCGCCTGCACCCTCTTCCCAACTGGCGGGTGCGCTTCGCTTACCCGCCCTACAATTCAGGTTATCCTCTGGTAAAAAAACGGCGGATGCGGCTTCGCTCACCCGTCCTACATGTCAAAATAAATCAGCGGTAACAGGCGTGGTTTTGCTCCGGCTAAAAAAAATCGGCCCATCAAGGGCCGATTTCCGCCGGGAGCCGGGATTGCAAAGGGGGCGGCGGCGAGCCCCCTTTGCACGTTCGCGTGAGAGAAAAGCACAGAGAGAAATGACGTGACGGCGAACGGAACGATTTCACCGGCCTGTCATATGCGCCCTGCTCCCTTCACCTGCCCCCTCTTCCCAACTGGCGGGTCGCTTCGCTTACCCGCCCTACAAAATAGATACCCAGGTTATGTAGGCCGGGTAAGCGAAGCGCACCCGGCATTCCCCTTAACGCTGCGTGCGCAGCGCCGCGATATCCGCAGGCGTGGTGCGACAACAGCCGCCAATCAGCGCCGCGCCCGCCGCGCGCCACTCATTCAGATAATGTGCCAGCGTCTGGCAGGCATGCCCGTCGTGACGCCAGGTTTTGCTCACCGCGTCATACTGCTCGCCGGAGTTCGGGTAAACCACCAGCGGCAGCCGGGTCGCGTCATGCAGACGCCCCAGCGCGGCGGTGGTTTTCTCCAGCGCCACGCAGTTAATGCCGAGCGCCGCAATCTGCGGATACGGCGCGAGCGCGGCCGCCACATCACCAAGCGGCGTGCCGTCGCTGATATGGTCGCTGTCGCGAAGCGTAAAGGTAAACCACGCGCGCGCCTGCGGGTAGCTTTCCAGGAGCGCGGCGAGCGCCTGGGCTTCCGGCAGCGACGGCAGCGTTTCGCAGGCCAGCAGATCCACGCCCGCCTCAAGGAGCGCCTCCACGCGCGGGCGATGAAAATCTGCAAATTCCGCCGCGGAAAGCGCATAGTCGCCGCGGTATTCCGAGCCGTCCGCCAGATACGCGCCATACGGCCCGACGGAGCCTGCCACCAGCAGCGGCCCGGCATCCGGCTGTTCATGGTAATAATCGTCACGCGCCTGACGCGCCAGCTCAACGCTTCGCGCAATTAGCGCCCGCGACTGCGCCTCATCCAGCCCGCGCGCGGCAAAACCGGCTGGCGTCGCCTGGTAGCTGGCGGTAATGGCGCACTGCGCCCCGGCGCGGAAGTAATCAAGATGCACCGCGTAAATCAGCTCCGGCTGCTCCATGAGGACTTTCGCCGACCATAAGCTGTCGGCGAGATTACAGCCGCGCGCTTCCAGTTCGGTCGCGAGCGCGCCGTCCAGCACCACAAACGGCTGCTGGCTTAAGAGCGGGGTTAGCGGGTTATTCAGCGACATGGCGAGGCTCCTCGGTGCGGCGCGTGCGGAAAAATTGCGTCAGATAATACGCGCCGTAGCAGAACGCCACAAACGGCAGCCCGCACCAGAGCGCGATGCGCTGGCCCGGATCGAACGCCAGCCCGACGCAGGCGATAAGACAAAGCGCGAAGCCCAGCACCGGCGTCAGCGGGTACCAGGGCGCGCGGTAATGTAATTCCTTGAGCGCCCGGCCTTCGGCCAGATGACGGCGGCGGAACATAAAATGCGCGGCGCAGATGCTGAGCCATACCGCCACCACCGCGAAACCGGAAATCGCCGAGAGCGCCACAAAGACGGTATCTGGCGCCACGATACTGGAAAACAGCGCCAGCACGCCGCCCAGCATGCTTACCGACAGCGCTGTCAGCGGCACCCCGCGACGCGTGAGGCGCGAAAAACCGCGCGGCAGGGTGCGCTCATTGGCGAGCGACCAGAGCATCCGCCCCGAGGCGTACAGGCCCGAGTTGGCCGCGGACAAAATCGCGGTGAGGATCACGAAGTTAATGATATCGGCGGCGTAAGGAATGCCGATTTTCTCAAACACCAGCACGAACGGGCTTTTCACCACGCCCGCCTGATCCATCGGGATCAGCGCCGCCAGCACCAGCACGGTGCCGAGGAAGAAAATCACCAGCCGCACGATGGTGGTGCGAATCGCAACCGGCACCACCTGCTGCGGGTTTTCAGTCTCACCGGCCGCAATGCCGATAAGCTCGGTGCCGGAAAACGCGAAGTTAACCGCCACCATCGTCATCAGGATAGGCAGCGTCCCGGCGGGGAACCAGCCCGCGGCGGTCAGGTTGTGGAGCAGCGGCGCGGGCGAGCCATCTTTCATCGGCAGAATGCCGAACATCGCCGCCCCGCCCAGCATGATAAACGCCACGATGGTGATCACTTTAATAAGTGAAAACCAGAATTCGCCTTCGGCGAAAAGCCGCGTGGAGAAAACATTCAGCCCGAAAATCACCACGCAGAAGACCAGACACCAGATCCACACCGGCACCTGCGGAAACCAGTACTGCATACAGAACCCGGCGGCGGTAAAGCTTGAGCCGAGCGCCACGGTCCAGGTGAGCCAGTAGAGCCACGCGACGGTATAGCCAGTCGCCGGGCCTAAATAGCGCGCCGCGTAGACGTGAAACGCGCCGGTCTCCGGCATGGCGACGGCCAGCTCGCCGAGGCACTGCATCACCAGCCAGACCACCAGCGCGCCGATAAGATAGGCCAGCAGCGTGCCCGCCGCCCCGGTCGTGGAAATAATATAGCCGGTATTAAAAAACAGCCCGGTGCCGATAACGCCCCCCAGCGAGAGCATCACCAGATGACGGGCCTTCATGGTGCGTTGTAGCTGCTGCGATTCCTGCATAAACCCTTCTATACGTTCAGACGTCTAAACATCCATAACTGAACGTTATACCGGGAAGCGATGCGAAATGCAAAAGCCGTCACGCGCTCAGCTACTTACCCGCAACTGCCCGCGTCTGATTATTCACCGCATACATACTTCGCAACACCCTTCGCTGGCAAAGCCAGGGGTCGGTTACTACCTTTAAGTCACTATAACGAGAGCGCCTCCCCGCGGAGAAGCCGCTCTTCTTCGCTGCGGCACACGTTCGCGGCACTGGCAAGGCACGTTTGAGGAAGCACTATGCAAGAGTCGCTCTGTACCCTGTTTTATGACGGGAGGCCGCTGACTGGCCCGGCGAATATCCCGCTTATCGATTTTCTGACGGCCTGCGATGTCAAGCTCCCGCACGTCTGTTACCACCCCGCGCTTGAGCCGATGCAAACCTGCGATGTCTGCTGGGTGGAGTATCAGGGCGAGCTGGTGCGCGGCTGTACGCTGAAAAGCGCGCAGGGCATGGAAATTGCCAGCCGCACGCCCGACGCGCAGGCGGCGCAACACGAAGGCATGGACAGGCTGCTCGCCAAACATGAACTTTACTGTACCGTCTGCGAACACAATACCGGCGACTGCACCCTGCATAATGCCGTGGCGGATATGCATATTCCGATTCAGCGCTACGAATACCAGCGCAAACCCTACGTTAAAGATCACTCCAACCCGTTTTACACCTACGATCCCGACCAGTGCATTCTGTGCGGGCGCTGCGTGGAGGCGTGCCAGAACGTCGAGGTCAACGAGACGCTGAGCATCGATTACACCATGGCCCACCCGCGTGTGCTGTGGGACGGCGGCGAGACTATCGCCGGCTCCAGCTGCGTGAGCTGTGGGCATTGCGTCACCGTCTGTCCCTGCAACGCCCTGCTTGAGAAAACCATGCAGCCGGACGCCGGGCCGTTTACCAGCATGAAGCAGACGCTCAAGCGCCCGATGATAGATCTGGTGAAAGCCATCGAAAACACCACGGGTGCTGAGATCATTACCGGGATTTCGGTGATGGACATGCACTGGCGGCAGCCGGAAATTAAACGTACCAAAACGGTCTGCACCTACTGCGGCGTCGGGTGCAGCTTTGAAATCTGGACGCGCGACCGCCACGTGCTGAAAGTGCAGCCGGTCGCCGACGCGCCTGCCAACGGCATCTCCACCTGCGTGAAGGGCAAATTCGCCTGGGATTTCCTCAACGATAAAGCACGCCTCACCACACCGCTTATCCGCGAGAACGACCGCTTCCGCGAGGCGAGCTGGGACGAGGCTCTGGCGCTGGTGGCGCGCCGCCTGCTGGCGATCCGCGATCAGTTCGGGCCGCAGGCCATCGGTTTTATCGGCTCCAGTAAGGGCAGCAACGAAGAAGCCTACCTGACGCAGAAAATCGCGCGCCTCATTATTGGCACCAACAGCGTTGATAACTCGTCACGCTACTGCCAGAACCCGGCCACCAAAGGGCTGTTCCGCACCGTCGGTTATGGCGGCGACGCGGGTACCATTGAAGATCTGCATAAAGCGTCGCTGATTGTGATTGTCGGCAGCAACACCGCGGAGAACCATCCGGTGATCGCCGCGCGCATGAAAGCCGCGAAAAAACATCACGGGCAGCAACTGCTGGTAGTCGACCCGCGCCGTCACGAAATGGCCGAACGCGCCGACCGTTACCTGCGCATTCGCCCCGGCACCGATATGGTCTGGGCCTCGGCGATGGCGCGCTATATGTTTGACCACGGCTACGCCGACGAGGCGTTTCTCGCCGCGCACGTCAACCAGGTGGACGAATACCGCCAGTCGCTCGCGCCGTTCACGCTGGAGTTCGCCGCCGACATTACCGGGCTTACGGTAGAGGAGCTGACCGCCGCCGCCGAGCTTATCGGCAACGCGCCGTCCGTCTGCATCGTCTGGGCGATGGGCGTCACCCAGCACAGCCACGGCGCGGACACCAGCACCGCGCTCTCCAACCTGTTGCTGGTCACCGGCAACTACGGTCGCCCTGGCACAGGTGGCTACCCGATGCGCGGACATAATAACGTGCAGGGCGCGAGCGATTTCGGCTGCCTGAAAAACTACTACCCCGGCTATGAATCGGTGAGCGATGAAACCGTGCGCGCCAAATGGGCGAAAGCCTGGGGCGTGGAACCGGAAAAACTGTCGCTGGAGGCAGGCTCAGATAACTTCGAGATGGTAGAGCACGCGCGCACGAAACAGGTTCGCGCCATGTATGTCATCGGCGAAGAGACGGCGTTTTCCGATGCTGACAGCGCTAACGTGCACGAGGGCTTTACCGATCTCGATTTCCTGGTGGTGCAGGATCTCTTTTTAAGCCGCACCGCGCAGTTCGCCGATGTGGTGCTGCCCGCCTGCCCGAGCATCGAAAAAGACGGCACGTTCGTGAATACCGAGCGGCGCATTCAGCGCTTTTATGAAGCCATGCCGCCGCTCGGCGACAGCCGCCCGGACTGGCGCATTCTGACCGAGCTTGCCGCGCGCATGGGTCACGACTGGGGCTACACGCACCCGTCACAAATCATGGCGGAGGCAGCGAGTATCGCCACGCTATTCGCGGGCGTCAGCTATGAGCGTCTTGAAGGCTGGAACTCCCAGCTCTGGCCGGTGAAGCCTGACGGCGAAAGCACGCCGCTGCTCTACACCGACGGGTTTAATTTCCCGGATGGCCGCGCCGTGCTCTACCCGCTGAAGTGGCAGCCGCCCGCCGAAGCGCCGGATGACGAATACGATCTGGCGCTCAATAACGGGCGCATGCTGGAGCATTTCCAGTCGACCAACCAGAGCGGACGCGGCGGGCGCACAATGTCGCTGTCGCCCGACTGGTTTGTAGAGATTAGCCCGCAGCTTGCCGCTGAGCGTGGGCTTTTAGAGGGCGACTGGGTGAAACTCACCTCGCGACGCAGCTCGCTGGAGGTGCCGGTGGTCATCACCGATCGCGTGGCGGGCACGTCGCTTTTTATCTCTATTCATCAGGGCAAACCGGGCATTAACGCGCTCACCGGCGAGCACCACGACCCCGACGTCAACACGCCGGCGTATAAGGAGCTCGCGGTAAAACTGGAGAAACTCTCCCGCGCGCCGCACCCGTCGCCGCTGCCGCGGCATAACTTCCGCTATGGTGCCCGCACGCCGATGGCGGGCGTGCCGGTCGAAGAGAAATGGCAGCGTGACGATTACCGCCTGCCGCCCGAACAGGAACCTCACCCGGAGAAATTTTAATGTCCAAAGCGATTGACTATCAGCCCGAGCCGCCACGCATCGGCCCGACGGCAGACGAAGAGCTGCAACGCCTGCTCCAGACGCTGCATGAACATGGTGTACTGCGCCTGACCAACGATCTGGTGGCGTCCAACAACGAGTGGATCAAGGTCATCATCGACGGCCTGAGCCGCAAAGGTTCGCTGAACGTTATCCAGAATATCTCTGTGCTGCTGATGGCGCTCTCCACCATTCCGCCGGAGCGGATGTATAAACTCGCCTTCGGCGTGCGCGATTTCGCCGCGGAACTGAGCCGCGAAGAGGCGCGCCCTGAAAGCGAACAGGCCGACGCGCCGGGCGTGCGCGGGGCATGGAAAATGCTGCATGACGATGAGCTGTGGCGCTCGCTGACGCCGCTCCTGAACGGTCTGAAAGCGTTCTCCCGCCGCATGGAAGAGGAGGTAGACAAACCCATCTCATCCTTTACCGGCAAGCCGAGCGACGCCTGATAATGATTAGCCCGGAAACCGCGCTGCTTTTGGCGCGCAGTCAGTTCGCCTTCACCATCGGGTTTCACATCGTGCTGGCGGCGCTGACGATAGGCCTCGCGCAGTGGCTGATGCTGCTGGAAGGTTTGTGGCTGTGGCGCAGGCAGCAAATTTATCTCGATCTCTATAAATACTGGAGCAAGATCTTTGCGCTGAACGTCGCGGTCGGCGTCGTCACCGGCGTATTGATGGAATTCCAGTTCGGCGCGAACTGGGGCGAGCTTTCCAGCCGCGCCGGGGCGGTGATGGGGCCGCTGATGTACATGGAAGTGCTGGTGGCGTTTTTCCTTGAAGCGGGATTTATGGGCGTGGTGCTGTTCGGCATGGGCAAAGTGCGCCCGTGGGTGCATTTTCTCGCCACCTGCGTGGTAGCGGCAGGCTCGCTGTTCAGCGCCTTCTGGATATTGTCGGCGAACTCGTGGATGCAGACGCCCGCGGGCTTCATCACCGGACCGGATGGCCGCTTTCACCCCGTTGACTGGTGGGCGGTGATTTTCAACCCGTCCTTTCCATACCGGCTGGTACATATGTCCATCGCCGCGCTGCTCGCCACCGCGTGCCTGGTGGCGGCGGTTGGCGCGTGGCACCTGCTCAAACGCCCGAAGCAGCCGGGCGCGCGGCGGATGTTCTCCTGGGGCTTATGGATGTTGCTCGCGCTCGCGCCCCTTCAGGCCGTAGTGGGCGATCTGCATGGCGAAAACACCCGTGACCACCAGCCGGTCAAACTGGCGGCGATGGAAGGCAGCTGGAACCCGCCGCCGCCCGGCGAAGGCGAGCCGCTGCGGATGTTCGCGATCCCGGATATGGAGGCGCGGCGCAACCACTTTGAAGTGGCGATCCCGTCCGTCGGCTCGCTCTATCTGCGCCATAACCTCACCGGCACCATTCACAGCCTGAATCAATATCCGCCGGACGAACTGCCCTGGGTGCCCGGCGTCTTCTTCGCGTTTCGCGCCATGGTCGGGCTCGGCTTTCTGATGATTTTTGTTGGCGTCGCCGGGCTGGTGGTGCGGCTGCGTGGCCGGTTGTGGGAGGCACGCTGGCTGCAGCGCGGCATGGTGGCAATGGCACCGGCGGGGGTTATCGCGATGCTCGCGGGCTGGGTCGTCACCGAAACGGGCCGCCAGCCGTGGACCGTCTACGGGCAGTTGCTGACCCGCGAGAGCGCCTCGCCCATCGCGCCGTCGCTGGTGCTCGGCTCGTTTGTCGCGATTGTGGTGGTCTATCTGCTGGTTTTCGCACTCGGTATAGGATTTATGCTGCGCCTGCTCGCGAAACCACCGGGCGACGACACGCCGGATGCCAACCCGTCCGTGGCAGCGCAAACCGGCAGCGGCGTGACGCCGCACAGCCTGCGGGGGCATTCAGATGACTGAACTACTGCTTTCTCTGCCGCTGTTAACGCTGCTTTGCGCCGGGGCGCTCGCCGCGGGCGTGCTGATTTACGTACTGCTTGATGGCGCAGATCTTGGCGTGGGGCTGCTGGCCCCGTTTCAGTCGCCGCAGGCGCGCCAGCAGATGAATATTTCGCTGCTGCCGGTCTGGGACGGCAACGAAACCTGGCTGGTGCTGACCGCCGGCGCGCTACTGGCGATGTTTCCCGTCGCCTTCAGCATTCTCTACAGCGCGCTCTACCTGCCGGTCTATCTCATGCTGCTGGCGATGATTGTGCGCGGGGTGGCGATTGAGTACCGCCACCTGCGCCCGCGGCTGTTCGACGCGCTGTTTATCGCAGGCTCCTGGCTGACGTCGTTAAGCCAGGGCGCGACGATGGGCGCGTGGGTTGAAGGCATTACCCATAACGGCGCGACATTTACCGGCGGCGCGATGGACTGGCTGTCGCCCTTTTCGGTCTTCTGCGCGATAGCGCTCAGCGTCGGCTATGCGCTGCTGGGCGCGTGCTGGGTTATCTGGCGCTGCGAAGGGGAACTTAACGCCTGGGCGCGGCGTCAGGCCATATGGCTTGCCATTCTCACCGCCGCGCTGCTGGCCGGGCTGCTGGTCTGGACGGTGCAGCTTAATGAGACCTACCGGCTGCACCTGCAACTGTGGCGCTGGAGCGGGCCGCTGGTGGCGGTGGGCTTGCTGGCGTTTTCGGGCGTAATACTGACGCTGCGCCAGCGGCGCGATTTCCTGCCGCTCGCGATGACGCTTTTGCTGTTTATCGCCGCGTTCGGCGCGATGCTGCTGGCCGTTTTTCCGTTTATTCTGCCGCCGAATCTGTTGCTTATTCAGGCCGCCGCGCCGCCCGCCACGCAGAAGCTGATGCTTATCGCTTTTGGCGTCTTTGTGCCCATTACGCTTATTTATAACAGCTGGGGATTCTGGGTGTTTCGCGGCAAGATCCACGCCGCGCGGGAAGATGACCGCCCCTGAAGCATGATGCGGGTGCCATCTCTGTACGGCCATAAATAAGAAAAAGAATAACAGGAAGCATTAATTAGAATTGTCGCGGCGAACAAAAGAAGTGAATATTCACTCTGGTTGATTTTAATAAACAGCGAAAAAGAAAAGATTTTAAGGATGTAAAAGAGGCGTATTATTCGCGGCGGGTGCCTGAGGCTTTCTGGTTTCAGGCATTATGCTGGTTCTGGAAAGATGAAGGCCCCGAGTTAATTACCTTAACCCGAGGCCGACACATGAACCCGAACAGTTCATATGTTAGCCTCTTACTCGCCTTTCGGCAAGGAGAATGGCTATGAAGGACAATACTTTTATCGGGTGAATTATTATTGTTTGTGTGACGGTAATAATGTTCACCATCCTTTCACGGGAAACGCTTTGCGAGCTGCGCTTGCGGGGCGCGGGTATGGAGATTGTCGCTTCACTGGCTTGTAAACCCAGAGAGTAAGCGTCTGACGCGGGGAGCAATCCCCGCGATTTGACTGGCGGATTTATGCCTTCAGGCACCCTTATTTATTATTTACCGGCACATATCAATTATATTAACCCGTAACAGGATCTTGTAGTACCCGCAATTTCGCCAGACGGCTGGCGGTGCGCCCAATATCATCCAGCGCGACGCCATCAGTAATTTCCGCTACCGAATACGCGCTCGAAACAAATAACTTTCGCTGCTTATCATAGAGCACATCAATAAGATTAATAAACCGCTGCGCCGCCGCCGGGCTGACGCGTGAAAGCCTCGGCACGTCATCAATAAACCAGCAGGAAAAGGTTTCGCACAGCGTTAAATAATCCATGACCGCCGTCGGCGCTTCACATATTCCCGCAAAGGTGAAATGCAGTACATGTCCCGGTGGTGACGCGGCATAAAAGGTGTGATAACCGGCCGTGACCACGAACTCACCGTGCGCCACTGCAAGCCCGAGCGCGTCACGCTGTGCAGGCGTGCCGGGCCGCAGCCACGCGCCTTCGCTGAACAGCCCGGCGTCGCTGCCCGCCTCAAGGCGGTAATCGCGCTCGCCGTTGAGGGCGAAAATCGTCATTTCACGCTCGATAAGCGCGATGGAAGGCACAAACAGCTCATGATAAAGCGGGTGTGAAAGCAGCTCGCGCGGCGAGTAGTTGGAAGTCAGGATCAGCGTGATATTCAGCGCCTGCGCCACCTCTAACAGCTTTTTCGCAAGCATCGCATCGCCCGGATCGTGCAGGTGGAATTCGTCAAAGCAGAGCAACCGCGCGTCGCCTAACTGCGCGCGCAGCGCCTGCTCCAGCGGTTTATCCACCATGCGCTGATGCAGTTCGCGAAAGAAGTCATGAAAGTGGGCGCGCTTTTTCGCCGGGAGCGGCAGCGAGGAGAAAAAGTTATCGACAATAAAGCTTTTGCCGCGCCCCGGCCTGCCCCAGACATACAGCCCGGCGAAGCGCGCGCGTCCCGCCAGCAGCGACGCGGCGAGGCTCTCAAGCGCGCTGATAAGCCGCGTCTGGTCTGCATCAAGGCGCAGCGCTTTTTGCTGCGCCAGCCGTTGCATGGTTTCGTGAAACGAAAAGGGGGCGGCGATCCCGGCCATCGCGGCAGCTCCATATGTAAACAAAATGTTATTAACACATACTTAGCGTGTTTTTTCAAAAGCCGCCGCACGATCTCTCAAAGAGACGCAAAAAAAAGCCCCGCACTGAGCGGGGCTTTCTGTAAAAACGCGTATCAGGTATAGAGTGACGCTTCGCCCGCCGGGCGGGTTTTGAATCGGCGGTGTATCCAGAGATACTGCTCCGGCGCGCGCAGGATTTCGCGCTCAATCACTTTGTTCATGTAGCACGCCGCGGCGGCTTCATCTTCACGCGGGTAGCCCTGCAGCTCCGGCTGGATAATCAGCTTATAGCCGCTGGCATCGGGGTTGCGAATCATCACAATGGTCAGCATCGCCGCGTTGCTCAGGCGCGAGAGCACATACGTTCCGCGCGTGGTGGCGGCGTCGTTTACCGCAAACAGCGGCGCAAAGGTGCTGCCGCGTGGGCCGTAATCCTGGTCCGGCGCAAACCAGACCGCTTCGCCCTGCTTCAGCGCGTTGACCATGCCTTTGAGATCTTTACGGTCGATCATCGCTTTGTTAGAGCGCATACGCCCTTTGGTCTGCGCCCACTCCATCGCTTTGTTGTTGTGCGGACGGTACATCGCCATCATCGGCTTGCACAGGCCCATCACACGCCCGCCAAGCTCCAGCGACATAAAGTGCACGCCAATCACGATCACGCCACGCTGCTGCGCGCTCGCCTGATGCAAATGGTGCAACCCTTCGACGTTAAACCATTTTTTAATACGCGCGTCTGACCAGAACCAGGCCATGCCGGTTTCCAGCAGCGCCATGCCGAGCGACAGGAAGTTTTCCTGAATCAGTTGCTCTTTTTGCGGCTCGCTAAAATTCGGGAAGCAGAGTTCCAGGTTACGGCGCAGGATTTTCTCACGGCGCTTCAGGAAGCGGCGTGAATTGCGGCCGAGGAACGCGCCGAGGCGCATCAGAAGCGGGTGCGGCATCTGCACCAGCAACCACAGCAGGCCGAGACCAAACCAGGTAAACCAATAGCGCGGGTGCAGCAGCGCCCGGGAAAAAGGCATGACGTTATTCATAAAGCCCCTCTATGCACAGAAATGTATCGCATAAAGAAGCCGTTCCGTAAGCGGTACAAACCAGACAGAAAATCATTCAGCAGGGATACAACCTTCCTGCTACGTAATAATACCGGAGAAAAAAATAAACCGGCACCGTTAACGCGCCCGTTTTTAATTACAGTCATGTCAGAGTGTGAATAAAAAGCACGCTTTTTATCGACCCTGAAACATTCCGTCGTATTAACCGACACTTTTTGACAACATGCGCGACACAGCGCCGTCGTTAAATCACTTAACCCGCTAATGATAACAACCTTAATTAACAGAAACTTGATCCGGCCTTCAGGTTTTTCTGCGGCTGGAATCTCGCATCGCCCTGTATTTAAAAGCCTTCTTTAACAGAATGAAGAAACACAATGCAGAAATAATCTGGCTGAATTTTCTACGGCGATGACGCTAAGCGTCAGAGTGAGGCTTTTGCGCGCGGAAAGATAGCGTAATTTTGTAAAGAATGCGATGGAATTATGGAGGAAGGTAAAAAAAAACTTTTTAGGATTATTACTGTCGCTATTTACTTTTTAAGCGAAATATTCCTTACCGCCGGGCATTATTTCCCGGCGTCTGTTTATCATCATTAAAAATAGTGTTTTAAGCCGTAAATCGCCCAGTAAATCGCCGAAGCGCCCAGATAAATCCAGCAGCCCCAGTAAGCCAGCGGCTCGCGGTCGCTTTTCGCTCTCGGCAAAAAGGCGAAAAGATAACTGGCCGCCGCGATTAACGAAATAAAATAGAAAAACTTCATACTGCCCCTCCTGAAATTATCCGCATAACCGTTTTCAGACGCGCTTATTCACAGGATAGACAGCGTTAGCAGATTATGCGCGGTTTCCGTCCGGTTCGTTCTGGTGCCGCCGGCAGGCTACGCCCTGACAACCGTCACGCCCCGGGCTTCGAAAGGCGTGAGCAGACTCTCGGCGGTATCGCCCTCGACAACCAGCGTGTTCACCAGCGACATATCGCCAATACAAAACGCGGAAGCGGCGTTGAGCTTTTCACGCGAGGCCATCACCACCGTTTCTGCAGCGCGCGAGGCCAGCGCGCGTTTGACGCACGCCTCTTCGTAATCGCCGGTGCTGAGGCCCGCATCGGCATGCACGCCGGTGACACCCAAAAAGAACAGGTCGGCGCGCAGATGGCTCATGGCTTCGATGGCCGCCGCGCCCACCGAGACGATCGAATGTTTAAACAGCCGCCCGCCGATCAGGATCACCTCAATGCGCAGATGCTCCACCAGCTGTAGCGCGATGCCCGGGCTGTGAGTGATCACCGTAATGGCGAGATCCGAAGGCAGACATTTCACCAGTTCGCCGGTCGTGGTGCCGCCGTCGAGCATCACGATCTGCCCCGGTTCGATCAGCGCGGCGGCGCGGCGCGCGACCGCCCGCTTGGAGTCGATGGAGAGCTGGCTGCGCCCGGCGTAATCCGCCACGGCCGCCGAAGCGGGCAGCGCCCCGCCGTGGACGCGTTGCAGGCGGCCTTCGGCGGAGAGTTCCCGCAGATCGCGCCGGATCGTATCTTCGGAGACGTTAAACCACTCGCTGAGCGCGCGGGACTGCACCTGCCCTTCCGCCGCCAGCTTTTCCAGAATGAGCTTCTTACGTTGTGACGTCAGCATACCGGTTTCCTGTTGCACGAATTTTCTTGACCATGCACGAATATGCACGTTATGTTGCCAATTCTACCTGTGGAGACGTCATCATGCCATCTGTTCGTGAAAAAGTACGCATAGTCGAAACGCAAACCCTGTCTGACGACTGGTATGTGCTGAAAAAATATACCTTTGATTACCAGCGCCGCGACGGCCAGTGGCAGCGCCAGAGCCGCGAAGCCTACGACCGCGGCAACGGCGCGACGATTCTGCTCTATAACCGCGCCGAGCGCTGCGTCATTCTCACCCGCCAGTTTCGCCTGCCGGTTTTCCTCAACGGCTACGACAACTTACTGACCGAAACGGCGGCGGGCCTGCTGGATGAAGCAGAGCCAGAGACGCGTATCCGGGCCGAAGCCGAAGAAGAGACCGGCTATGTGGTCGATAACGTCGAAAAAGTGTTTGAAGCCTATATGAGCCCAGGCTCCGTCACCGAAAAACTCTATTTCTTCATCGGCGAGTACGATCCGGCGCGGCAGCGCGGCGCGGGCGGCGGCGTCGCGGAAGAAGGCGAAGATATCGAAGTGGTAAAAATGCCCATTGATGAGGCACTGCGCGCGGTGCGCGACGGTGAGATTGTCGATGCCAAAACCATCATGCTGCTGCAATACGCGGCGCTGAACGCGATAGTGTAAGGAGAAAACCATGAGCAAAATGATTCTGGTGGCAGGCCCGTGGCGCAGCGGCACCAACGGCGATGAAACCCTGATGCGCCAGAACCTGGCGCGGCTTGAGCAGGCAGCGCTCGCCCTGTTTGAGCGCGGCCACGTGCCGGTGATTGGCGAATGGCTTGCACTGCCGCTCGCCCAGGCTGCGGGCAGCGAAAAACCGGGCGATGCGATAAGCGAGCGTTTTTTATACCCGGTGGCGCACCGTCTGGTGGCGAAATGCGACGCGGTGCTGCGCCTGCCGGGCGCGTCCTCCGGGGCCGATCGCGATGTGGAGATCGCCCGCGAGCACGGGCTTGAGGTTTACTTTTCGCTGGCGGACGTACCGCAGGGATAATGCACGATATTGCACGTCTGACACCGCAACCGGGCAAAAACCGGCAGCGGTGTCAGCGTTAAATGATCCGGTCGCCCCACTCCACCGCGTCGAGAAAGAGTTTTGTCACCTGCGCTTCGTTCAGATTGAGCTGCTTCATGCCCTGCGCCACGCCCTGCCAGTGGTTCTGCTCATAGCCTTCATAGAGATTCAGTAACGCGCCGAGCGTGCCGCCACGGTTTAAGAGCGCCTCGCGCACGATGGCCGGTACGGTGATCTGCTCAATCAGCACTGCCATCGGCACGCTGAGGATAATATCCAGCCGCGAGAACAGCCCCGCGATAAAGGCGTCATTTTCATTAATCTCCGCGCCGGTATGCGCCACCGCCATTTCACAGAATCGTCCGCAGGCGAGGCTGTAATTAAACAGCTCCGTCACCGCCGGTTCGCTGCTATGGGTGACCGCAAGGATAGCGATAAAACGGCGCAGCTCGCTTAAGCCTAAGAAATAGAGAATATTGCGAAACGGCAGCACATCCGCGTTAGCGTGATGATTAATCTTATATTTGATGTTATTGACGTAGCGCATCAGCTTATAGGTAATCGCCACATCACGGCTGATAAGCTCTTCTATTTTGCGCATATCCGGGTCAGCCGAGACCACTTCATTCAGCAGTTGCAGAATAAACATCTGCTGCTCCGGCAGTTTTCGGGTTTTAATCATTTCCGGCTCGCCATAAAAATAGCCCTGGAAACGCTGGAAACCCATCTCCTTGTAGAGGGTAAACTGCTCGCGTGTTTCGACTTTTTCCGCCAGTAATTTCCGCTGGCTGATATTATTGGCGCGAATAAACGCGGCAATTTCCTGCGGCGTTAACGCCTGAATATCGAACTTAATAACCGTGACATAGGGCAGGAAATTCGCCCAGGCGTCGCTGAGGCGAAAGTTATCCAGCGCGAAGCGGAACCCTTTGTAGTACATCTCCCGCACCATTTTTAACAGCTCGGGTTCCGGGGCCGCATTCTGGTGAATTTCAATGACGACTTTTTCTGCCGGCAGCGTTTGCGCCAGGCCATTGACGATCATCTCATGCGGAAAATTAATATAAGACGTATGTTGCCCCACCAGACGTTGCAGCGGCGTGACAAGAAACTGCTCCGCCAGCAGATGGTTGGTGGCGTATTCTTCCGTCACCAGCGGAAACGTATTGGTCAATCCATTGCGATAAAGCAGCTCATACGCGACAGTATTTAGCGCGGCGTCAAAGATGGGCTGCCTGGCGATAAAGGAATACATATTCACCTCCAGTCTGGTATTTACGTAGCATCCCTGGCGAAAACGCAGTTTACGCTGAACCTCACGGCACGCAGACATTTTTAGCGCGGATTTTATGAGAAATTATGATGATGGTTAAGTTTTATCTTATTCAGAGATTCTGGTCAGCGCAGTGAGCGGCAGATATCGCCGCTTTTTCATGCAGAGTGCGGAAATAATCGGTTAATTTCGCTACGATCTTTTTAAGCAGTAATAAACTTTTATTTTGCTTTCATAAAAAAAAGCGCTTGCGAACCCGCAAAATTTAAGGGGGTTGATCCCGGCCTACAATCCCATCCGAAAGCACATCGCCCAGAGCATGTAGATACCGCCCGTGAGAAGAAGCACCCGGTAGCCCCAGACGACAGCGGACTGATGGCGCAAAAACGCGCGCAGCGGCTGGCGATGCAGATTCGCCGCGTTATATTTTTCATGAAAGCCGGCCATTTTGGCGACACCTCGCTCCACCAGCGCCGCGAAAAAATTAACCATTAACATCACAATCACCGCCATATAGCCTTTGATAAACCATAGCCCCGCGGTGCGATATTCAGCCGGCAAAAAATGGCCCGATTTTTTTAACTGAATGGCGGCGATACTGAGCGCCACATGGACGCCGAGCAGAATAAGAAAGTGCTTACTCACCGTTTTAAACGGCTTTCTGAGCGTCACAAACCAGAAATACGCCAGCAGCATCGCCGACGATATCAGCCACAGGAGAAGATTCCCTGCCATCGATATTGTCCCTGTTTCACCGTAATTCATCTGTCTACCTTCGCATATTCACCGCCTGATGTCATGGAAGCGTAAGATCAATCACTCCACGGCGACTCATGAGAAAAAATGTTTTCGGTCGTTTAAATATAAGCAAATGTGATTATTCAGAGTCCTCACTCTCCCGGGATAAAAAAGAGCGAGTCATCGTCAGCGTGCGGCATAGCGTTTATGAGGAGTTCTATACGCCTCTTTATTACTATCCCATTTAAAACAATGCTTTACCAGCAACGATTATCATCGCGCTAATCATTTCATTCTTTATTATCTTTCTGTTTCTGTTATAGCCACTCGCATTTACTTACCCATAATTTTTAAAACTTTACAAAGCTGATAAACCTTTAAACTTTAATTTATCTTATAGGATTTTCCTGAAGCATAAATATCGCCGAAGAGTGCTACTTATTAATTTCGTCGTAACGAGTCCACGGAAAATGCCTTTACCGGCAGTCAATATTCGGCTCGTTGGATCCCTCATGGAGACAGCATTTTGACCACCTTAAAACCTCTTCTGGCCAAAAACCGTAGCTGGGCGCAACAGCGTCTTCAACGGGACCCGGATTACTTTGGCAAACATATCGACCAGCAGCAGCCGCACTCGCTCTGGATTGGCTGCTCCGACAGCCGCGTTCCGGCGGAAGTGCTGACCGGCTCCCACCCTGGCGAACTGTTCGTGCACCGCAATATCGCCAATATGATTGACCCCGACGACGACAATTTTATGAGCGTGCTGCAATACGCGCTCCATTACCTGAAGGTGAAACGCATCGTGGTGTGCGGCCATTACGGCTGCGGCGGCGTGCAGGCGGCGCTGACGCTGCCGCAGATGTCGCTCGCGCAGGAGTCCTCATCGCTCGCGCGGCGCATCAGCCACCTGCGCGAGGCGCTCTCAGCGCACATCGCCGGACGCGTCGCGTCGCCGCCGGATGCGCAAACCCTTAATCAACTGGTGGAAGCCAACGTCATCGCGCAGTTTAACCGTCTGGTGCAGACCCGCACGGTGCGCAATATCTGGCGCAGCGGCCAGGAGCTGAATGTTTACGGCTGCGTCTATGACCTGGCGTCCGGCCATCTTGAAATGCTGACGGAACAAACCGGGGAGGAAGCCGTATGAATATGAATACGCTGCGCCAGGATAGCCTGGCGGGGGTGGTTGTCTTTCTCGTGGCGCTGCCGCTCTGCCTCGGCATCGCCCAGGCGAGCGGCCTGCCGCCCTTTGTCGGCCTGCTGACGGGTATTATCGGCGGGCTGCTGGTCACGGCCTTAAGCCCGTCGCGCTTCGCGGTCAGCGGCCCCGCCGCGGGTCTCGTGACCATTGTGGTGGCCTCCATTGAAACGCTCGGCTCGTTTTCCGCGTTTCTGCTGGCGCTGGTGCTGGCGGGCGTTCTGCAAATCGTGCTCGGGCTTATCCGCGCCGGGCGGTTTATTTCGCTGGTGCCGGGCAGCGTCATTAAAGGGATGCTGGCGGCGATCGGCCTGCTGCTGATTATGCAGCAGATCCCCGTGGCGCTGGGCTCGGCGGATGAAAACAGCCTGCTGGCGGTCTTTCGCGAAGGTTTCACGTTCTCGCCGGTCTCCATCGCGGTGGCCGTCGCCGGGCTGCTGCTGATGGCGCTCTGGGGCTCGCCCGCCATTCGGCGCGTGAAAAGCCTCGCGTGGATGCCCGGCCCGCTGGTGGCGGTGCTGGTGGGCTGCGTCACGACGCTTGTGTTAAGCCGCACGTCGCCCGCGCTGCTTGAGCGCCTGCCGCTTATCACGCTGCCGGAGTTCGCAAGCCTGGGCGCGTTGGTCTCTGAGCTGGAATCGCCCGCCTGGCAGGCGTTTACCAATCCGTCGGTCTATATCGTCGCCGTCACGCTGGCGCTGGTGGCGAGCCTGGAAACGCTGCTGAGCCAGGAGGCGCTGAAAAAGTTGCGCCCGCAAAACCCCCCGCCGTCACCGAACCGTGAAATGCTGGCGCAGGGCGCGGGCAATCTGCTGGCCGGTCTCGTGGGGGCGATGCCGATCACCGCAGTTATTGTGCGCAGCTCCGTGAACGTCAGCACCGGCGCGCAGACTAAGCTCTCTATTTTCATTCACGGCGCGCTGCTGCTCATCTGCGTGCTGTGGTTTCGCGAGGTGTTGATGACCATTCCGCTGGCGAGCCTCGCGGCGGTGCTGCTTTATACCGGCTATAAACTCGCCACGCCGCGCCTGTTCGTCGAGCAGTTCCGCGCGGGCGCGCAGCAATACGTGCCGTTTCTCGCCACCATTATCGGCATTATCGCGTTTGGGATGCTGGCCGGGATCGGCATCGGCCTGGTGGCCCAGATAGCCCTGAGCCTGTGGCACAGCCATCGCAACGCGCTGCAGCTGGCGCGCTATGACGATCACTATGTGCTGCGCATCCACCAGAACCTGACGTTTATGCATAACCCGCACCTGCAGGCGCTGCTGGATAAAATCCCGGAGAAGAGCGTGGTGATTGCCGAGCATGACAACGCCGACTACTTCGACCCGGATGTGAAAGCCGTCCTGAGCGACTTCGCGCAGAACGCGCCGCAGCGCGGCATCCGCCTGACGCAGTGGCCGGTAACCTGACCCAGCCGGGGGCCTTTTTGCCGGCCCCCGCCTCTCCTCTTCGCCACTTTTTGCGCCCTTCAGCTACGTTTATAAGACTCTCCGGGATGAAGCCGATACCGCGACGCTGTAGTATCCGGCTGCTTTTAATGACAATAAGGACGCACCATGAACTCGAAAGAGATGTCCAGGGCCTTTTTTATCCTGATCCTGTTTATCGTTTCGATCCTCTTTTTTAACCTGGTAAAACCGTATCTCTCCGCCGTGCTGTGGGCGGTGATCCTGGCCGTGATTTTCTACCCGATAAAGCGCAGGCTTTGCCACATGATGAACGGGCGCAACAACATCGCCTCACTCCTGACGGTAGTGCTTATCTGCCTGCTGGTCTTCGTGCCGCTGGCGGTGGTGGCGTCGTCTTTGGTGAGCGAGTTCAACGCGGTTTACAGCGATGTGCAGGCTAATAACACCACGCTTCCCACCCTGCTGGCCGATGTGGTGCGTATTCTGCCCGACTGGGCGCAACGGATGCTGGCGGAAAACCAGCTCGACAACGCGACCGCCATTCAGGAGAAAATCTCCGGCGTGGCGCTCAAAGGCAGCCAGTATGTGGCGGGCAGTATTTTCCTTATCAGCCGCAACACGTTCAGCGTAGTAATTGGCTTCGGCATTATGCTCTACCTGCTGTTTTTCCTGCTGAAGGATGGCTCGCGGCTGGTGTCGGTGGTGCTGAGCGCGGTGCCGCTCTCGGATAAAGTCAAACAGCGGCTGTTCCGCCGCTTTGCCGCCGTGGCGCGCGCCACCGTAAAAGGCACCGTTGTGGTGGCCGTCGTGCAGGGCATTCTGGGCGGCGTGGCGTTTTACTTCGCGGGGATTGGCGCGAGCATTCTCTGGGGGTCGCTGATGGCGTTTCTGTCGCTGGTGCCTGCGGTGGGCGCCGCGCTTATCTGGGTGCCCGCGGTGATTTATCTCTTCACCACCGGGGCGATTATCAAAGCCGTTCTGCTGACCGCCTTTTTCGTGGTGGTGGTGGGGCTTGCCGACAACCTGCTGCGCCCGCTGCTGGTGGGTAAAGATATCCGTATGCCCGACTGGCTGATTCTGCTCTCGACACTCGGCGGGCTGGAAGTCTATGGCATTAACGGCTTTGTGGTCGGCCCGCTTATCGCCGCGCTTTTTGTTACCTGCTGGAACACGTTCTCCGCAGGGCCAGGACGCACGCATGCGTTGCCTGAAAAAAGCGAGGATGAAACCGCCTGAACAGTTTGAAAAAAGTGCGGTTTAGAACACCGGGGTGGCATTAACGCCCCATTCAAAGCTGTCCGATGTTACACTCGAAAGGCTTTTTTGTGCGAATTTTACGCATCATATATTCTGTATGATGCGTTTTTGTATCCGCCACGCGCGGGTTTGCATCTTTTCGGGAGAGTAATTGTATGACGGAAAACAAGACCGGCGGCTCTGAGGGGCTGGCCATCTGGTCTGTATTTACTGGGGCTGGTATTGCTTGCTATCGGCCTCTTCTTTGTTATCGGCGGCGGCAAGCTGGTGTCGCTTGGCGGCAGCGTCTACTTTCTGATTGCCGGGGTAGTCACACTGCTGTCGGCCATTCAGTTTTTGCGCCGTCGCGCCTCCGCCGTGCCGCTGTTTATTCTGGTGTTTGTCGGCACGATTATCTGGGCGCTGTATGACACGGGGCTCTCGTTCTGGGGGCTGGTGTCGCGCCTGATGGTGCCTGCGGGCATGATGCTGCTGGCGTTTCTCACCTGGCCTGCCCTGCGCCGTCGCGAAGGCAAAGCGCCGCTGGCGAAACTCTCTTACGCGTTCAGCGCCGTTATTGCCGTCGGCATGGTGGTGACGCTTATCCAGATGTTCCAGCCGCACCCGACGGTCGCGTTTAAAGGCGATCCGCTGCCGCTAAAACCGGTCGATAAAGAGAACGCGCAAAAAGACTGGGCGAATTATGGCAATACGCCGGGCGGCAGCCGCTTCGTCGCGCTGGATCAGATTAACCGCGATAACGTTAAAGATCTGAAAGTCGCCTGGACGTTCCACACTGGCGACATTCCTGACAGCCCGACCGGCAACGGCGCGGAAGATCAGCAGACGCCGCTGCAAATCGGCAATACGCTTTATCTCTGCACGCCGCACAACAATGTGATTGCGGTTGAGGCAGACAGCGGTAAGCAGATCTGGAAGCGCGAAATCAACGCCAAAGCGGAAGTCTGGAACCGCTGCCGCGGCCTTGCGTATTTCGACGCGACCAAACCTGTCGTGCAACCAACCCTGCCGGGTGCCACACCGGTGCCAGCGCCTTCGCTTGCCGCGGGTGCCGCCTGCCAGCGTCGCATTCTGATGAATACCATCGACGCGCGCCTGATTGCGCTCAACGCCGATAACGGCGAATTCTGCGAAGGCTTCGGCAATCACGGCGTGGTGGATCTGAAAGCGGGGCTTGGCGAGGCGCAGGATCCGAAATATCAGCTCACCTCCGCCCCGACGATAGCCGGGACGACGGTGGTTGTCGGCGGCCGCGTGGCGGATAACGTGCAGACCGATATGCCAGGCGGCGTACTGCGCGGTTTTGATGTGATCACCGGCGAGATGCGCTGGGCGTTCGACCCGGGTAACGAGGATCCGAACGCCCGTCTGCAACCGGGCCAGCACTATGCGCGCAGCACGCCGAACTCATGGGCGCCGATGTCATACGATCCGGCGATGAACACCGTGTTTATCCCGATGGGCAGCTCCTCGGTGGATCTGTGGGGCGCGAACCGCACGCCGCTCGATCATAAATATGGCGCGTCGATACTGGCGCTGGACGCCACCACCGGCAAAGAGAAATGGGTGTATCAGACCGTCCATAACGATCTGTGGGATTTCGACATCCCGATGCAACCGAGCCTGGTGGATTTCCCGCAAAAAGACGGTAAAACCGCGCCAGCCGTGGTGTTCGGCACCAAAGCCGGGCAGATTTTCGTTCTCGATCGCCTGACCGGCAAGCCGCTGACAGAAGTCAAAGAGCTGCCGATGAAGCCTGGCGATATCCCGAATGAGCAGTACACCAAAACGCAGCCGCATTCGGTCGGTATGCCGCAGATTGGCGCGCAGACGCTGACGGAATCGGATATGTGGGGTGCGACGCCGTTCGATCAGCTCGCCTGCCGCATCGCCTTCAAAGGTATGCGTTACGACGGCCTGTTTACCGTACCCGGCACCGATAAATCCCTGAGCTTCCCCGGATCGCTCGGCGGGATGAACTGGGGCAGTCTCTCCACCGACCCGAATAATCATTACATCTTCGTCAACGACATGCGTCTTGGCCTGTGGGTGCAGATGATCCCGGCGAATACCGACGCCATCGATCGCGGCAGCAACGGCGGCGAGGCGATTAACACCGGCATGGGCGCGGTGCCGCTCAAAGGCACCCCGTACGCGGTGAATAAAAACCGCTTTATGTCGCCGCTCGGCATCCCATGTCAGGCGCCGCCGTTCGGCACGCTGTCGGCCATCGACCTGAAAACGCAGAAAATCGTCTGGCAGGTGCCGGTCGGCACCGTGCAGGATACCGGTCCGTTCGGGATCAAAATGCGCGCGCCGATGCCGGTGGGCATGCCGACGCTCGGCGGTACGCTGGCGACGCAGGGCGGACTGGTGTTTATCGCCGGTACTCAGGATTACTACCTGCGCGCCTTTGATTCCTCCACCGGTAAAGAGGTGTGGAAAGCGCGTCTGCCGGTCGGCAGCCAGGGCGGCCCAATGAGCTATGTTTCGCCGAAAACCGGCAAACAGTATGTGCTTATCTCCGCAGGCGGCGCTCGCCAGTCGCCGGATCGCGGGGATTACGTGATTGCCTACGCGCTGCCGTAACCGCGCGTAAATATCAAAAGGCCGCCCCGCGCGGCCTTTTTTATGGGCGCGAGTCAGTCGCGCTGCCAGTAGACCGGCGTGCCGAACACCTCCACAAAGTAGTCGATCGCCGCGCGCACGTTGAGCGGCGGGTGACGCGCGTTCGGGTAGATGGCCGCGATGTGCTGCGCCTCGGTATTAATCGCCGCCTCATACTCCGGCAGCACTTTCACCAGTTTCCCCTGCTTTAGCCACTCGCCTGTCATCCAGTCCGGGAACAGCACCAGCCCCATGCCGTCGAGCGCGGCGGTGAGCAGCGAATGGGCGTTGTTTGACACCAGCCGCGCGTTCACCGGGTAATGCACCCACGGCTCGCCGGGTTTGCGCGCCAGCCAGCGGTTCGGCCCCGAGGAGCCGCTGTACACCAGGCACTGGTGCGCGTGAAACGCCTCCGGCGAGGCGGGCGCGCCGTAACGCGCCAGATAGCGCGGCGCGGCGGCGAAGTAGTAGCGCTGCTCGCAGAACACGCGGGCGTGAAAGCTCGAATCGGTGAGCGTGCCGATGCGCACGATAAGATCGGTGGCGTCGCGGTGCGGGTCGACGTAATCGTCCGTCTGGGTTAATGCCAGTTGAAGGCGCGGGTAGCGCTCCGCAAGCCCGGTCAGCCAGGGCGCGATATGCCGCTGCCCGAAGAACACCGGCGCGTTGATGCGAAGCAGCCCGGACGGCTCAAGCGAGCGGTCCTGAAGCTCGCGCCGCGCCTCGCTGAACTGCTCGGTAATGCCGCGCGCGTACTGCGCGAACAGCCGCCCTGCTTCGGTCGGGATCACCGCGCGGGTGTTGCGGTAGAAAAGCTGCTGGCCGAGCGCCTCTTCAAGCTGGCGGACGGTGCGCGAAATCATCGACGCCGATACGCCCTCCCGGCGCGCCACCGCCGAAAAACTCTGCCCGTCAAAGACGCTGATAAAAAGCTGAAGTGCGCGGATACTCACCGCCCCGCTCTCGTTCATCTGTGCGATTCCTGCAAAGGTGTTTCGTCGATCGTAGCGTTTTTTAACGCACCGCGCTCCACTACACTGCGCCGCCTGGCATTTTTTTAAGGATTATCATGCAGCTTTTATTAATAGCGCTCGTGATTGCGGGCGGGATGGGGCTTTCGGTTGAGGCGGGCCTGCTCGGGCCGCTTGGCGGTGAAGTGGGTGATTTCTGGGCGGCGTTCAGCATTTTCGGCGTCGGCGCGGCGCTTACCTTTCTGCTGATGCTGTTTTACAGCCCGCGCAACAGCCCGTCGTTTTTCGCCCAGCCCGGCTGGCAGCTTACCGGCGGCCTGCTCGGCGCGGGGTATGTGGTTATTCTGACTGTCGCCACGCCGGTTATCGGCATCGCCATGACCATGATTGGCATTCTGGCGGGGCAGGTCTTCAAGAGCCTGATTATCGATCATTTCGGGCTGTTCGGCGTTGAGCGCCGCCCGATAGATAAACTGCGCCTGCTGGCGCTGGGGTTTATTCTCGCCGCCCTCGCGCTGGTCACCCAAAGCTAAGGAACCATAATGACGACAATCATGATTATTCTCGCCATTCTTGGCGGCGCGCTGCTGAGTATTCAGGCGGCGATCAACGGCCAGCTCGGCGGCAAAGTCGGCGTGTTCCGCTGCGCCTTTCTGACATTCTCGGTGGGGGCGCTGGTCTGCGCGCTGCTGATTTTCTTCTTTGAGCCGCCGCATGCGACATCGCTTCTGGACGTGCCGAAATGGCAGCTCACCGGCGCGCTGTGCGGCGTGCCGTATATCGTAATTATGGTGCTGGCGGTGCAGCGCATCGGCACCGCGGTCGCGACGGTGGCGGTGATTTTCGGCCAGCTCGCCATGAGTATGCTTATCGATAATTTCGGCTGGCTCGGCAACGCGGCGATCCCGTTCTCGCTAAGCCGTCTCGGCGCGGTGCTCTGTCTCGCCGTCGCGCTGGCGCTGATTTATCTCGGCAACCGGCGCACCGCTACGCCTCGCCAAGACGGCTGAACAGCGCGATCAGCGTGCTGACGGCGGCATCCGGCACCTGCAAATCTTTTTTCACCATCAGATGCAGAGGGGTTGCACGCCGCGCGCCGTGAGCGAGCGGCAGCGCGCGCAAAAGCCCCTGCGAGAGCGGGCCTGCGATGCGCGCTTCCGGCAGCCAGCCGTAACCCACCTGATGCATCACCGCTTCGATAGCCGCATCCACCGTTGAGAAAACCCACTGCTCCGGCGCGCCGCCGGGGCTTTGGGTTTGCCCGCCCGCAAGCCGGATACGGGCGAAACGCCCGAGCGCTTCATCGCCAATTGGTCCCGGCATCTGCGCCAGCGGATGATCGCGGTGCGCCACCGCCACAAAATTCACGTTCATCAGCCATTCGCCGCGCCCGAGGCTGTCTTCACGGCGCGAGAGCACCAGCAGATCGGCGCTGGAGTGGGCGGCGATAACGTCGCTCTGGCTCTCCAGTACTTCGGTCAGTTGCACCTGCGTGGACGGATGCTGGCGCTGAAACTCGCGCAGGATAGCGAACAGCGTCTCGCGCGGGAAAATGTTGTCCACCACCAGATCGATGCGGGTGCGCACGCCGTCGCGCAGCGTCGCGGCATGCGCCTCCACCCAGCTAAAGGCGCTGAGCAGCGGGCGCACCTGCGCCAGCAGCAGTTCGCCTGCGGGGGTGAGCACCGCGCGACGCCCCTGGGTTTCGAGCAGCGCCACGCCGAGCCGCTCCTGTAGCAGCGCCAGGTTATAACTCACCGACGACTGGCTGCGGTGCGTGCTTTCCGCCGCCCGGGCAAAGCTGCCCTCTTCCACCACTTTGTTCAATAAAGCCCATTGTTCCAGCGTTGTTTTGTGCATAAATCATCGAAATTTTGAATCAGTTTTATGCAAAATTAGCGTTATTCATTAAAAAAATAAAGGTCTATGCTTAATTCAACAAAACAAAGGAGGCCAACAATGAGTAACTTCGACAAACACGATTTAAGCGGTTTTGTGGGTAAACATCTGGTCTACACCTACGACAACGGCTGGAACTACGAGCTGTACATTAAAAACGACAACACCATCGACTACCGCATCCACAGCGGCATCGTCGGCAACCGCTGGGTGAAAGATCAGCGTGTTTATATCGTCCGCGTGGGCGAGAATATCTATAAAGTCTCCTGGACCGAACCGACCGGCACCGACGTCAGTCTGATTGCGAACCTGGGCGACCGTCTGTTCCACGGCACCATCTTCTTCCCGCGCTGGGTGATGAACGATCCGAAGAAAACGGTGTGCTTCCAGAACGAGCATATTGAACAGATGGAAGCCTACCGCGAAGCCGGCCCGGCTTACCCGACCGAAGTGATCGACGAATTCGCCACCATCACATTTGTGCGTGACTGCGGTGCCAATGACGAAAGCGTCATCGCCTGCCCGGCAAGCGAACTGCCGGCGGATTTCCCGAACAACCTGCGTTAATCCTGCCCCTTACGGCCTGCCACCCGGCGGGCCGTTTTTTTATCCCACCCCTTCTCTGGTCAAACTGTGACCGCGCTCTCATGGTCTACGCTTAAAGCATTACCGTTTCGTCGCAGGTGCCCGCGCCTGTTCAGAGAAAGGATTATCCCGCCTGTGAAAAATAAGACCTACCGCTCCCCCGCGCGCGAGAACGGCTACGCGGGTCTCGGCGATTACGCCGTTATCGGTGAAGGCCGCTCAGTGGCGCTTATCGCGCCGGACGGCGCAATCGACTGGTGGTGCGTGCCGAATCTCGATTCGCCGCCGCTGTTTGACCGCATTCTCGACGCGCCCCTGGGCGGTTACTTCGCGCTGACGCCCGAAGATTCGTGGGAGATGTCGCGCAGCTACCGCGAGAACAGCAACGTGCTGGAGACGCGCTATAAAACCGCCTCCGGCGAAGTGCTGATTACCGAATCCATCAACAGTACGTTCGCCGGACGCCTGCCCTGGAGCGAGATGGCGCGCCGCGTCGAAGGCATTAAGGGCCATGTGCGTCTGAATGTGGTTTTTAAGCCCGGCACGCGTGCCCGCACCTGTTCGCCGTGGCTGGATCACGTGCAGGAGAAAACGATTTTCCACCTCGACGATTTAATGGTCGCGGTGCGCTGTACGGATGATGTGGAGACAGAATACTGCGACGATAGGGGTATGCGCGGCACGCTCACCACCTCGCCCGGCTCGCGCTCGCTGATAGCGCTGGTGGCGACGGAAAAGGAGCCGCTGGCGATGCCGCCGCTTGAGAAAATCGACCAGCGCATTGAAACCAGCGACCACGCCTGGCGCGACTGGGCGGAAAACCTCTGCTGGAACGGCCCGTTTGAGCATCACGTGAAGCGCTCGGCGCTGGCGCTGAAATTTCTCTGGTACGCGCCGACCGGGGCGCTGGCGGCCTCCGCCACCACGTCGCTGCCGGAAGGCATCGGCAAAGAGAAAAATTATGACTACCGCTACGCGTGGGTGCGCGACGCCTGTCTGATTATCAAATCGTTTGTCTATCTGGGGTCGCTTGAAGATTGTAAGGCGGCGTTTTCCTGGCTTACCTCGACGATTATCCGACACGACGGCCACCTGCGCGCCTGCTATACGCTGGAAGGTGGGCTGGTGCCGGAGGAGCGCTACCCGCAGCTGGAAGGCTACCAGGGCACGCAGCCGGTGCGGGTTGGCAATAACGCGCGCGATCAGTTTCAGCCGAGCATGTATGGCGATCTGCTCGGCACCGCGCGGCTGTTCGTTGAGATGGGGCATGTGCTCGATCTCGCGACCTCGCGCCTGCTCGGCCATCTGGCGAACCGCTGCGCCGATCGCTGGCGGCTGCCCGATTCCGGCATCTGGGAATTGCCCGAGGAGCGTCACTACACGCACTCGAAAATGGCCTGCTGGCTGGCGCTCGATCAGGCCGTGGCGCTGGCGGAGATTGGCCATATCGAGCCGACATGGAAAGGCCGCTGGGCGCGCGAACGCGACCGCATCAGCGAGTGGATTGAGACGCACTGCTGGAGCGAGAGCCGCCAGGCGTACACCTTCTACGCGGGCAGCGAGACGCTCGACGCCGCCATCAGCCTCACCCACTACTACGGCAGCAAAATTAACCGCAAGCGGATGCTATCCACACTTGAGGCGATTTATCAGGAACTCGGCCATAACAGCCCAATGCTCTACCGCTACTCGGGCGTCGAGGTGGAAGAGAGCACCTTTGTGGCCTGCGCCTTTTGGCGCGTCGAGGCGCTGGCGGAGCTGAAAAAGCGCGACCAGGCGCAGGAGGAGATGAAAGAAATTCTCGACACGCTGTGCCAGAGCGGCAACGTGCAGATCTTTAACGAGATGTACGACACCCGCACCGGCGGCTGGCGCGGCAACATGCCGCTCGGCTTAAGCCATCTGTCGCTTATCTGCGCCGCCAACGCGCTGGCCTGCGACAATCCGGGGCACAGGATTTAACAATGCAGGCGGGTGGATTGCTGCCCGCCTCCTGACGCGCTGTAGTTTTATGGCGCGGTAAACTCCGCCGCGTATTTCCGTAATTCTCCCGACGGCGTCATCAGCGTTATCCAGACCTCATAGCGCTCGCCGCGCCTGTATGTGATATTCGGCAGGCAGTTTTTCCAGGCAGGGAAAATTTTATGTGTTTCAGTAAACAGGCCATTGCCGTCTGAAAATGCGAAATAAGTGACGACATCATTTTTTGCCGCGTCGGGAAGCGAGATGCAAATGGCGTTGTCCTGGATCGCCACGTTAGCCGTTTCAGAAAATACCGGCCGATCGGCGCCTGACCACACGCACCCCGCCAGCAGGCTACTCAGCGAAACGATCAATAACGGTTTCATATAAGCTCAGCAATCGGCGACATCATTAAATGAAAAAGGGTTCAGACATTTTTTTAGCTGCGCCCACTGCCTGACAGAATAGTATTTCAGGACCCAATAATCCGCGACGATACAGGCCTGCTGTTCCAGCGCGTATGTCTTCAGGCTGCGGCCTCTTTCAAGCGTATAAAAATAGCTCACCGCCCAGGAAAACATACCCCGTAATTTGACGTAATAACCGTGCTGATATTGCCAGACATGCATCATTTCATGCATGAACAGATGCTGTAAACGGAGCGTGCTGCTGGCGAAATTTTCACGATATTCAGAGGGCAGAAAATAGATATCGCCATCAGGCGAAACCGCGGTATGCGCGGTCTGCAGTCCAAAAGGAAACCAGGCTTCGTTATGAATAAAAACGTTCTGGTAATTTATTGAGTTTTTAAAAAGAAGCTTCGCTTCTTTGATTTCGCCTGGCGTTAAATGGCGGGCATTTTCAATTTCCATATCCACTCTCCCTGATGGCGCTTCGGTATAATTTCCGTGCAAATCATAACACCCGCCTTCCTGCGGCACGGCCCGAAGCCTGTGTCAAAATGGACACCCAATACGCTTTACCGCCGTTAATTTCCGCCTCTATCCGCGCTCAAAATAAAAAGGGCTGCGCGATGGCAGCCCCTGAGGATAGTTACCACTAATCAGTTATTCACCGGAATAACCGCGCCTTTATATTTGGTGCGGATCCAGTCCTGAATCTGTTTGGAGTGCAGCACGTTGACCAGCGCCACGATATCTTTTTTCTTCTCGTCGCCTTTATGCACGGTGATGATGTTGGCGTACGGGTTGTTCTCGCCGCTTTCCACCGCGATCGGATCTTTCACCGGGTCGAGGCCCGCGTCGATGGCGTAGTTGGCGTTAATCACCACCGCGTCGCCTTCGTCGTTGTTATACATCTGCGGCAGCAGAGAGCCTTCCACGTTCGGCAGGAAGTTAAGCTTTTTCGGGTTCTCAACGATGTCGCTGATGCGCGCGTCCACTTTGTTCACGCCCGGCTTCAGCTTGATGACGCCTTCACGCTCGAAAATAGAGAGGATACGGCCTTCTTCCGCCACGGCGTCACGCATGATGACTTTGCCGCCTTGCGGCAGATCTTTCAGGGATTTGTATTTTTTGGAGTAGATGCCGATAGGCTCGATGTGAATCGCGCCCGCGCTCACGAAATCATAGGTTTTGTCATCGGCGTGATCTTTCAGCACGCTGTTCAGATACGGGATGTGCTGGAAATAGTTCGCGTCGATGTCGCGGCTCGCCAGCGCCGTGTTCGGCAGGATGTAATCCTGGAACGGGCGGATTTCCAGATCGATGCCCTGCTTAGCCAGAATCGGCTTCGCCTGCTCCAGAATTTCCGCGTGCGGCACGTTGGACGCGCCCACGGTCAGGGTGTCGGCCCAGGCGGAAACGCTCAGGGTGGCGGCGGCAATCAGCGTCAGTACTCTTTTCATGATGTGTGTTCTCTGTTGTTGTTAGCGTTTATCTAAATAAGAGGTTAAGGCGTCACCGATGAACTGAATGATGAAGACGATCACCAGTATCGCGACCGTCGCCACCAGCGTGACGTCGTTATGGTTACGCTGGAATCCTTCCAGATAAGCGAGATTTCCAAGCCCGCCTGCGCCAATCACCCCGGCCATCGCGCTGTAGCTCACCAGCGCAATCAGGGTGACGGTAATTCCCGAGACCAGCGCCGGGGACGATTCCGGCAGCAGCACGCGGAAAATCAGCGTGCTCATGCGCGCGCCCATCGAGCGGGTGGCTTCAATCACGCCTTTATCGACTTCGCGCAGGCCAATCTCCACCAGACGCGCGTAGAACGGCGCGGCCCCGACAATCAGCGCCGGCAGCGCGGCGTTCGCGCCAAGAATGGTGCCGATAATCGTTTTGGTAAACGGGATCAGCAGCACTATCAAGATAATGAACGGGATGGAACGGAACACGTTCACCACGATGGAGATAACGCCATAGACCAGACGGTTTTGAAACAGCCCGCCGCGCGCCGTTAAGAACAGCGCCAGCCCCAGCATAATGCCGAGCACAAAGGTGGCGACGCCCGAGAGCGCGGTCATGTAGAGCGTCTCCTGGGTGGCGGCCAGGAGCTGATCAATCTTCAGATGGGGAAACAGGGACTCAAGCATGTTTGATAACCTCGCAGTGGATCTCATGCAGGCGTAAATCGGCGAGGATATTCTCAAGCTGTTCCGGCGTCGCCACCACATGCAGCCAGAGCTGGCCAAACACGCCGTGGGCGGTCTGGGTCATTTTGCCGTGCAGAATATTAAAAGGCAGGCCATAGCGCAGCGTCAGCTCGCCAACGACCGGCTGGTGCGTGCTGTGCCCGACAAACGTCAATTTGATCACCGCGCCGTTAAGCTCACCGGCCAGCGCCGGGTCGAACGCGTCGTCGGCTCCTTCCTGGCTAATCTGGCGCACAAACTGGCGCGTAATCGGCTGCTGCGGATGGGTGAAGACCTGCAACACGTCGCCCTCTTCCACCACGCGGCCGTTTTCCATCACCGCCACGCGATCGCAAATCTTGCGCACCACATGCATCTCATGGGTGATCAGCACAATGGTAAGCCCGAAGCGGCGGTTGATGTCCTGGAGCAGATCGAGGATTTGATCGGTGGTTTGCGGGTCGAGCGCCGAGGTGGCTTCGTCGCACAGCAACACATCCGGACGGTTGGCGAGCGCGCGGGCGATGCCGACGCGCTGTTTCTGCCCGCCGGACAGGCGCGACGGATAAGCGTTTTCGCGGCCCTTCAGCCCGACCAGATCGATAAGCTCCGCCACGCGGGTTTTGATTTCCGCTTTCGGCACGCCCGCGATTTGCATCGAAAAGGCGATGTTTTCGCTGACGGTACGCGACCAGAGCAGATTGAAGTGCTGGAACACCATGCTGATTTTCAGGCGCGCCTGACGCAGCGATTCGCCGCGCGCGGCGGAAATCTCTTTACCCGCCACGGTCACAGTGCCGGATGTCGGTTTTTCGAGGCCATTTAACAGGCGAATCAGGGTGCTTTTCCCCGCGCCGCTATAGCCGATAATGCCGTAGATTTGTCCCCGCTCGACTTCCAGGTTGACGTCATCTACCGCCGTAATGGTGTCCTTACCCTGATGAAACAGCTTCGAGATGTTCCTTAAAACTATCATAAGGTTTTACTTTCCTTCAGCGGCGCGCGAGGCGCAGGCTTTCTGGCTTTCTGACTTTCAGTCTTATCCTGGAGGAATATACCGAAAGGCCTGAATGTAAACATGAATAAAAGAGAATGTTATATAACAGATGATTCTAAACCGCACCAGAAAGCTTCGGATGACATAAGCGAAGCCCGCAAGCCCCTTCCAGACTGCACTGCACCAGCGATTTGTGTGGGCAGAATTAAAGCGAGACAGCGCGGGGGAAGCGTTCGTAACGCTTCCCCCGCAGTGCAAATGCTGTCTTAAGATTTACATTAATTAATAAGGGTCAACCTTACTCTTTTTGAGTGCGCGATATAAGGTAAGGCCAGAAAAGCCAGCGCGACAGGGTACGCAAACAAGACTGCCAGCATAGCTGCTGGCATCGGTGAAGCGATTTGTAACTGATACCAAAAGCAGATTGCTGCCAGTGTGACAGGAAATAAAAAGGATGAGCCGATAAAACTGTAATACCACATCTTAAACGCACTCTTTTTCATACATAAAGCCATCAGCGTAATGGCCGCAACCAGCGCAGTTAACAAATGCATCAGGCTGACCATGTATGAGAAAAACGTCATCACGTTTTGGCTGAATAATAGGGTTGGGGTGACTGGCTTTCTTTCCGCCAGGTCAAAGCAGGCACTAAAGAAGGCATAGGTGTTATAGACAAACATTATGGTCAGATGGATAGCCATCACCAGCAACCAGCCTCTGACTCCTGTAAGCTTATCCTGCGATAGTGTGTTAATACGGGTAGATTTAACAGAAATCCTGCCTGCAAATTTGCGAACCCAAAAACGTTTTACTGCCGCTTTTACCTTCAGATGATATTTACAGTAAATAGTAAATAAAACACTCATTAACACAGGATATTCCATTCCTTCAAACGTCCATCCTGCCGTAAAATCATGTTCATATAAATAATGCGGCACATTTAAGGTCAGATTATCAAACAAGGCCGCTAAAAGCCATATCACTAAAATTACCAGACAACATTTACAAACTTATAATAACTGGTAAAAATCAGGAACAACGCGTAGCTTGCAAGCAACAAGGTAAAGCCATCAAACGTCAGTAATATTGATAAACGTATCATCCGCCACTTATTTTCTAGAAAGAAAGGGGATAATCCATTTATAAAAAAAAGTGCAAATCCTGTTAGTTTGTAAACAATAGTCAAAACCAAATACAGAGCAAAAAGAACCCACACACTGCTCACCTTAAAAAAGGGTTTCGTCTGCGTGGGCGAATTAAATAAACCTAAAAATTGATAAACTTTTTGCAATCCTTTCATTCATTCTCTCCTTGATATGAAATCAGACAATCATGCTTTTCTCTGTAGCTTTACCCACATTCAATACAAATCGTTACATTATAAAACTGCCTCTTTTATCATGCTGCGCCTGCAGCTGCGCCGCGTAATCCATAACATCTTATTGAACGACGGATAAATATCAGAAGAATGGTTACACATGAAGTTTTTAGTGTAAATCACAGCAGAATCTGAATATTTCCCGAGGTTTTATCGAAAAGCATCAGCATGTTTGAAATAGAAAATTCTTTATACGTATGCGCCCATAAAAAAACGCAGGCTAACCGCGCCTGCGTTTTTAAAAGCTAATGCATCAGAAATCAGGTGCCGATCATGCCGCCGTCGGCTTTCACGATAACCACGGTCGAGGAGCGCGGACGCCCGGCTTTATCGCCGTCGGGCCAGCTTGATACTGCCGTCGGATGCTGCGGATCGCTCAGCCCTTCGCCCGGCTCGCCAGGGTGCTGGATGTTAATAAACAGCGTCCGGTTATCCGGCGTAAACGCGATGCCGGTGATTTCGCAGCCGCGCGGGCCGGTCAGGAAGCGGCGGAACTCGTTGGTGCCGGGGATCGTCGCCACCATCTGATTGTTGCCCATGCCTTCGTAATCTTTACGGTTGATGGTCGATGACGACACATCGGTCTGGATCCACAGCACGCCGCGATGATCGAAGCTCAGGCCGTCGGCGCTGCCGAATTCCGCGCCCTTCATGCTGCCTTTGGCTTCCGGTTTGTCGGTATCGGTGCGACCGCCCATCACCAGGATATCCCAGGCGAAGGCCAGCGCGGTCGGGTCGCCGTTCTGCTCCAGCCAGTGCATGATGTGGCCGTAAACGTTTTTGGCGCGCGGGTTAGCCGCATCCACCGGCGCTTTGCCTTCCTTGCCGCGATCGCTGTTGTTGGTGAGCGTGCAGTAGACGCTGCCGGTGTGGTACGGATCGACCGCTATCCACTCCGGGCGGTCCATTTTGGTGGCGCCCACGGCGTCTGCCGCCAGACGGGTTTTAATCAGCAGGTCGCCCTGGTTTTCAAAGCCCTTGCTGGCGTCGAGCCCGTTCTGGCCGAACACCAGCGGCAGCCACTCGCCTTTGCCGTCGTCGTTAAATTTCGCCACATACAGCGTGCCTTTCTCCAGCAGGCGCATATTGGCTTTGCGATCCTGCGGGTTGAATTTGCCTTCCGAGACAAATTTATAGATGTATTCGAATTTCTGGTCATCGCCCATATAGACGACAACGCGGTTATCCGGCGCGAGCGTCACCGCCGCGCCTTCGTGCTTGATGCGGCCAAGCGCGGTGTGCTTGCGCGGCACCGAATGCGGATCGTACGGGTCGATTTCCACCACCCAGCCGAAGCGGTTCGGCTCGTTCGGCGTGGCGTCGACGCTGAAGCGCTTATCCACTTCGTTCCAGCGGTAGGAGTCATCGCTGTCGCTGATGCCGTAGCGTTTTTCCAGCGGGTTCATTTCCGCTTTTTTCACGAAAATATCGGACCAGTTCTCTTCGCACGTCAGGTAGGTGCCCCACGGCGTAAAGCCGTTGGCGCAGTTCTGCATGGTGCCGAGAATGGTTTCGCCTTTCGGATCGTCAGCCGTCTGCATCAGCGGGTTATGCAGCGCCGGGCCGGTGATTTTCATCGGCGTGTTAACGGTGATGCGGCGCGCGAAAGACGACGGGCGCACGACTTCCCAGCCCTGGGACGCTTTTTTCACTTCGATAACCGACACGCCCATCGCGTTCTGGCCTTTCAGCGCTTTGTCGGCGCTCCAGTTGGCGTCGCCATCTTTAAACAGCAGGCCGTTGTCGATGTATTCATGGTTCATAGCGAGCAGGCCGTGATCGGCGCTGTGCCCGCCCTGCGGCAGGCTAAACCACGCCATGCCGTCGTGGTGCATCCCGGCCTGCGCCGCCTGCTCTTCCGTGGTGTTGCTGCCGTCGCTTTTAAAAACCGGCAGATTCCCGGCAAGGCCGGTGGCGTCGCCCCATTTGTAGAAGGGCTTCGCGATGTAGCCTTCCGGCACGATAACGGTATCTTCGGTGGAAACCGGCAGACTGGTGAAACCGAGCGCCGTGGCTTTGCCGAGGTTGCCGCTCGCGTTCGAGACCGCTTTCGCGAGCGCGTTTTCCGGTTTCAGCAGAAACGGAAACGCCGCCGCGGCGCCGGCGACCGCGCCGGCCTGCAACAGGCGGCGGCGCGACAAATAGACTTCCGCCACCTGCGAAAACGCGCGGTTATCGCTCGGGTTGCTGATCTCTTCACTATGCTCACGTTTGAATAAGGTTTTTAACGGTCTGCCCATTGCGGTTTCCTTTCGAAATATCGATTTCAAGGGGAATCATTTTTATGCACGTGAGGCTACGGAAAGTGTGTTACAGAAATATAACAATTATCATAAAAAACCGGCGATAAAATCACCTGTGGTCGGGGCGCGGTTTCAGGTATGATGCGAGGCCAAACCCCGCGGCGACAGGCGTCGTCGGGGTTGTCCTTTATTCAGAACCGGGCGCGTCAATGAGAGTCACCCCTGCCAACACCATTGAATCCATTATCTTTTGTCTGCTGTTTATTTTTTTCTTCCTGAATATCCCGCATGTGCTGTTCGCGCTGCTGCATGCAAGCGAGCTACGCGACGTCGCTGCCGTGGTGAACGTGGTGCCTTTCCTTGATGACTTTAACGCCTATTTTATTGAGCTGGCAGTGGTGTCGGTTATCTGTTCGCTGATAACGACCGTAGCGGGCAGAACGCTGTGGGCGCGCTGGGGCGGGTAAAATAAACGGCGGGAAGAGACGCTGGCGCAGGCGCGCCAGCGTGAAGCCGCATTAGATAGAGGTGCGGCGGTAGCTGCGGTATTCCGGCAGCCAGAAGTTTTCCTCAATGGCCTGTAACAGCGCCTCGGCGGAGGTTTTCACCGCCACACCCTGCTGCTGCGCCATTTTACCTACCGCGAACGCGATATCCTTCGACACCTGCTGAATATCCGTCAGCGGCGGCAGCACCAGACCGCTGCCGGTATTGACCAGCGGCGAATGCGAGGCCAGCGCTTCACTCGCCGCCATCATCATCTCATCGGTCACGCGCAGCGCGCCGGACGAAATAATCCCAAGCCCGATGCCGGGGAAGATATAGGCGTTGTTGCACTGCGCAATCGGGTACGTTTTCTCTTTCACCGTCACCGGCTGGAACGGGCTGCCCGTCGCCACCAGCGCCGCGCCGTCTGTCCAGTTCAGGATGTCGTGCGGCGTCGCCTCGACGCGTGAGGTCGGGTTAGAGAGCGGCATGACAATCGGGCGCGCGCAGTGCTTGTGCATCTCGCGGATGATCTCTTCGGTGAAAAGCCCGGTCTGGCCGGAGACGCCGATGAGAATGTCCGGTTTGGCGTTGCGCACCACATCCAGCAGCGAGATCGAATCGCTCTGCGTATCCCAGCCCTGCAGGCTGTCGCGTTTTTGCACCAGCTTCGACTGGAACGACAGCAGGTTTGGCATGTTGTCGGTCAGCAGGCCGAAACGGTCGACCATAAACACGCGGGCGCGCGCCTGTTCGTCGCTTAAGCCGCCTTCCGTGCGCATCCACGCGATGATCTGCTCGGCGATGCCGCACCCGGCAGAACCTGCGCCGAGGAAGACGATTTTCTGCTCGCTGAGCTGGCTGCCCGCCGCGCGGCTCGCGGCAATCAGCGTGCCGAGCGTCACCGCCGCGGTGCCCTGAATATCATCGTTAAAGCAGCAGATCTCGTCGCGATAGCGCTCAAGCAGCGGCATCGCGTTTTTCTGCGCGAAATCTTCAAACTGCAACAGCACGTTCGGCCAGCGCTGTTTCACCGCCTGGATAAAGTCATCGACGAAGGCGTAATACTCGTCGTCGGTGATACGCGGGTGACGCCAGCCCATATAGAGCGGATCGTTCAGCAGTTGCTGATTGTTGGTGCCGACATCCAGCACGATAGGCAGCGTATACGCCGGGCTGATGCCGCCGCAGGCGGTGTAGAGCGAGAGCTTGCCGATAGGAATGCCCATGCCGCCGATGCCCTGGTCGCCGAGGCCGAGAATACGCTCGCCGTCGGTCACCACGATCACTTTGATGTTATGGATAGGTACGTTCTGCAGGATGTCATCCATGTTGTGGCGGTTCGGCCAGGAGATGAACACCCCGCGGGCGCGGCGGTAGATCTCAGAAAAACGTTCGCAGGCCGAGCCCACCGTCGGGGTGTAGATGATGGGCATCATCACCTCAAGATGGTTTTCCAGCAGGCGATAGAACAGGGTTTCGTTGGTGTCCTGGATGTTGCGCAGGTAAATGTGTTTATCAATATCCGTTTTGAAATCTTCAAACTGTCGCCACGCACGCTCCGCCTGCTCTTCAATGGTTTCCACCACTTCCGGCAACAGCCCCAGCAGGTTGAAATTGCTGCGCTCTTCCATGCTGAAGGCGCTGCCTTTATTCAGCAGCGGGAACTCCAGCAGAACGGGGCCGGCGTAGGGAATGTAAAGCGAACGGTTTTTTTTGTGTTTGATTTCCATCTTTCTCACTCTTTTTTGCGCGGCAGAAGCCTCACCATTGGCTTTCTGGGAGCCGCGTCGGAACGGGCGGATTACCATAGCGGCACATAGTGTATAAGAAAGCGGCCCGGCACTCTTCCCTTAATGGACAGATTTGTCGCATCAATACCATGCAATTTATTCATCATGAAGGATTTGGGGGAGCCGCGCTCCCCCGTGAACGGTGTGGCCGTCAGGCCAGCGAAGAATCGGGCGATTTCTCAAGCGCCGGGCGCGGGCGGCCCTGGAGCGTGAAGAACGAGATAACGGTAAAGCCAAGCGTAATCAGCCCAAGCACCAGATAGGTCTGCTGGAAGCCCACGGTGTCATACATCCGGCCCGCCCAGGTGGAGAGCACGACGCCGGAGAGCTGTTTGGAGAGGTTAAAGCCCACCAGAAACAGCGTGGCGGAAAGGCGCGGATCGAAGACCGCGGAAATGTATTTAAACGTGCCCACCAGCAGGAACGGCAGCTCAAACATATGCAGCGTTTTGAGGATGATCACCTGCCAGTCGGCGGTGGCGAATGACGAGCCGATAATGCGCATCGACATGATCGCGCCCGCGATAAGCAGCGCGTTTTTGCTGCCGATGCGGTTGATGATAAACGGCGTGAAGAACATCACGGTGGCGTTGAGCAGCTCGCCGCCGGTAGTGACGAAGCCGAAAATCTGGGTGCCGCGCTCGGGGCTTGAGAAAAAGCCTTTAAAGAAGTTGGCGAACTGCTGGTCAAAGACGTCATACACGCTCGCCACGCCCACCACGTAGATGATAAACGCCCAGAAGCTGCGCATTCTGAACAGCTCGCTGACGAGCTTCATCGAGAACGCCTGGCTGGTCTCCTTCGTGCCGGAGATCAGGTTGCCGCTCTCCCCCGCCGGGCGCGAAAACCAGAGCACGCCCGCCAGGATCAGCGCGCACGCCGACGCCACCCAGAAGATGATATTAGGGTTCACGCCAAACAGCATACCGGTCATTGAGGCGCACAGCGCCCAGCCCACGCAGCCGGAGACGCGCACCTTGCCATACTCAAAATTATTGGCGCGGCTGACGCGCTCAATGTACGCCTCCACCGCGCCGGAGCCGCTTGAGAAGACAATGCCGAGATAGCAACCGCCGACAAACGCCCCGACCCAGATGTTAAACGCCAGCAGCGGCTTGAGCACAAAGATAAAAAACGGCGCGAACAGCACCAGCAGGCCGGTTATCGTCCACAGCAGATGCTTGCGCAGCCCGAGCTTGTCGGAGACCAGGCCAAACACCGGCTGGAAGATAATCGCGAACAGCGAAATACATGAGAAGACAATGCCGGTATCCGTTTTACTGAGATGCGCGACATCCGCCAGCCACACCGGGAAAAACGGAAAGTAGGCCGACATAATGAAGTAGTAGAAAAAGAAGAACAGCAAAAAGAATATGAAGTTCTGTTTTTCAACCGGGGTCAGGGCAGGCTTATTCATCTTTCACCTTCTGTGTGGAGGTTGTTTTTGTTGTTAACGCCGGGGCGCGCCCCGGCGGTCGCGCCCTGTCAGCCTTGCCGTCTGCGCAGGGTAAAGCGGTAGCGGTATTCCCGCGCGGTCAGCAGGTATTCCGGGTGCACGCTCGGTGTCCAGGAGTCATCGCCGCCGACGCCCATATGGAAGCCGTCAATCGACAGCCAGATGCCCGCCTCCGGCTGCAATTTATGCCAGTGGCTGGTTTCCATCAGCTGACGCGTGCCGTAAGGGCTTAGCGAGAAATGAAACTCGCCCTCGGCCTGCCAGCCGTTCCAGGTAAGCTCGCGGGTGTTGCAGCGCAGACCGTTTTCGCCGGGGAAGATATACGGCGTGGTGAGCTCTGAAAGCGGCAGCGTCCAGCGCGAGAAGCACGCGCTGCTCAGGCGGTCCGGGTAGTTCTCATGCGGGCCGAGGCCAAGCCAGCTTGCCGTCTCTTCGCCGCCGCGTAACTGGCAGACGACACCCACGCGCGGCAGCGGCGGCAGCGCGGCGCTGCGCGCGATGTCGATATCGCAGCGCAGCGCGCCCTGGTTATCCACCACCATGCGCCAGCGGCTGAGAATAGCCGGGCCGTCCGCCACGCCTTTTGCGAAGTACGCATGCTGCGCGACGATCTCCACGCCGTCGCGGGTGGTCTGCGCGTCGCAGGCCAGGCAGCGGTGTTCGGTGTTGTACAGCCCGGCGGCTTTCCAGCGCTCCACCCAGGCGTTCGGATCGATGCGTTCCACTTCGCTGACGCCGATATCGTTATCGATCGGCGCGCGGATGAACTGATCGGCAAGCGGCGTCAGCAGCTGATCCACGCCGTCGTCGCTCCACTGCGTCAGCTGTCCGCTGGCGCGGCTCACGTGCCAGGTCTGACGCCCGTGGCGAATGACAAATTCCGCGTCGGTGATCTCAAGCTGCGGCGCGTCGCCTGCCACAACCGGCTCCGGCAGCGCGAGCGGCTCGGCGAGCGGCCACTGCGCCCAGGCGCTGAGATGCCCTTCGGGCGACCACGGCGTCGCCTGCGGCTGTTCGACGCGCACATGCAGCCACACTTCCTCGTCGCCCGCGCGGGCGCTAAAGCCCGTGTCGCTGAGCGTCAGCACGCGGGACGCCTGCGGGCCGAGCTCCAGCGCCAGTTCCCCGCTCAGGCGCGTCTCGCCCCGCACCTCGATGCTCCACAGCAGGCGCTCGTTGTCGCTCTCGCGGAACAGGTATTCGCTGGTCACCTCGATTTGCAGCGGGTTTTCGCTCACCAGACGGAACTGGAAGAACTGCTGCTGATGCTTCGCCTCAAAGAGCGCCGGGTGCGGCGTGCGGTCCGGAAAGACCAGGCCGTTCATGCAGAACTGGCGGTCGTTCGGCGTGTCGCCGAAATCGCCGCCGTAGGCCCACCAGCGGCTGCCGTCAGGCTCGACGCGCGTAATGGCCTGGTCGGCCCAGTCCCAGATAAAACCGCCCTGCAGGCGCGGATACTGGCGGAACGCGGCCCAGTAGTCAGCGAAATTCCCGAGGCTGTTGCCCATCGCATGGGCGTATTCACAGAGGATCAGCGGGCGGGTTTCGCCAGGCATTGAAATCCATTTTTTGATCGACCATTTCGGCACCGCAGGAATCAGCTGGTCGGTCTCCACGCGGGCGTACATCGGGCAGATGATGTCGGTCGCGCGGGTATCCGCCCCGCCGCCTTCATACTGCACCGGGCGCGTCGGGTCCTGATGCTTGATCCAGTTATAGAGCGCGGTGTGGTTCGCGCCGTTGCCCGACTCATTGCCGAGCGACCAGATAATAATGCTCGGGTGGTTACGGTTGCATTTCACCATGCGCGTGACGCGCTCGCTGTAGGCGCCAAGCCACACCGGATCGTCCGAAAGACGGCTCATCGGCTCCATGCCGTGGGTTTCAATGTTGGCTTCATCCACCACGTACAGCCCGTAGCGGCTGCACAGCTCATACCAGCGCGGCTGGTTGGGGTAGTGCGAACAGCGCACGGCGTTAAAGTTGTTCTGCTTCATCAGCAGGATATCCTGCACCATCGCCGCCTCGTCCACCGCCTGGCCTTTTTCCGGGTGATGCTCGTGACGGTTAACGCCGCGGATCAGCAGCGGCTGGCCGTTAAGCGTCAGCAGACCGTTGCTGATTTCCACGCGACGAAAGCCGACGTCGTGCGCCTCAGAGACAAGCGGCATGCCGTCGGCATCCAGCAGCGTCACCACCGCGCGGTACAGGTGCGGCGTTTCGGCGCTCCACAGCAGCGGGTTGTCAACGTCAAGCGAGAGCGTGACGCGCTCCGGGTAGTTGCCACGCTCATCAATCGGGGCGGAGCCGAGCGGCAGCGTCTGGCTCGCCACTTCGTTTTCACCGCGCCACAGCGCGAGAGTGACGCTGAGCCCGCGTGCGGCGGGCGTCACTTCCACGTCGCTGAACAGCGTGGCGTGACGCAGCGACGGCGCAAGCTCGGTATGCACGCGCACATCGGCCAGCGCCTGTTCCGGGAGATGCAGCAGGCTGACCGGGCGGAAAATCCCGCTCATGCGCCACATATCCTGATCTTCCAGATAAGTGCCGTCCGACCAGCGCAGCACCAGCACGCACAGGCGGTTGCGGCCCGCGTGCAGCACGCCGGTGAGATCGAACTCCGCCGGCAGGCGGCTGTCCTGCGAATACCCCACCCACTGCCCGTTACACCAGAGATAAAACGCCGAATTCACGCCGCCGAAGACAATGCGCGTGCGGCCCGCCTCCAGCCACGCCTGCGGCACCTCAATATCGCGCGAATAGCAGCCGGTCGGGTTGTCGTCCGGCACAAACGGCGGATTCACCGGGATCGGGTAGCGCACATTGGTGTAGATCGGCGTGTCGTAGCCTTCCATCTGCCAGTTTGAGGGCACCGGCGTGGCGCGGGCGTCGCTGAGATCCGCCGCCAGCCAGACTTCAGGCACCTGGTGAGGGCTGGTGAAAAAACTGAACTGCCATTCGCCGTCGAGCGACAGCACAGCGTCAGACGGCTCTCCCCGGCGCGCGCAGTCGGCGTCGCGCCAGCCGTGCAGCGGCGTGTGGGACGGCAGACGGTTGACGCTGGTGATCGCCGGGTTCTGCCAGTCGTTACGGGCGAGGATCGTCGCCAGCGGGCGCGTCTGAAGTTCGTTAAAAGCGGTCGTGATGGGGTTTTCTGTCATGATGGTTCCCTGGAAACAATAAAATGTCGTGCGCTAACATAAAGGATCAGCATGGCGGGAAACCGGACAGATCGCGAATGGCGGCGTTGCAGAATGCGATCCTGGATCACATCACAGCGTATGCAGGATCGCGAATTGCGATCTTTGTCACAACAGTGATGTTAGCGCACGACATTTCGCGCCAGAAATTGACTTTATCGCGCCCCATCGCCGATGATTCAGGCCACACAGAGCAGAGGAATGGCGATGAAAAAACGACTCAGCACGCTGGATGACGTGGCGCAGAAAGCCGGGGTGTCGCACCAGACGGTGTCGCGCGTGCTTAATAAGCCAGAGATGGTTTCGCCCGCGACGCGCCAGCGGGTGCTGGACGCGATGGACGCTCTACAGTTTGTGCCAAACCGCAGCGCGCAGCTGCTGGCCGGGAAAGCCACCCGCACGCTCGGGTTTATCACCGTTTCTCTGGCGCTGCATGCGCCGTCGCAGATTGCCGCCGCCATTAAAAGCCACGCCGCGCGAGCGGACTACAGCGTGGTGATCGCCACGCTGGAAACCGGCACGCTGGAGGAGCTACAACGCTCGCTCAATGAAATGCGTGCGCAGAAAGTGGATGGCGTCATTATCAACCTGCCGCTCGGGGCGGAGGCGGCCGCAAGCCTCGTTAACGACAACAGCGATCTGCTGTGCCTGTTTCTCGATGTACCCGCCGACAGCGACGTCTTTCACGTAAGCTTTGACCCGCGCGACGGCTCGCGCCAGAGCGTGGAGTTACTGCTGAACGGCGGCCATCAGCGCATCGCGCTGCTCGCAGGGCCAGAACACTCGGTGGCATCCGGCATGCGTCTCGCCTGCTGGCAGGAGGTGCTTAGCGCGCACGGGCTGGCCCCCTGCGCGGTTTTACACGGCGACTGGAGCTCGAAAGACGCCTGGCAGCAGACGCTGAGCCTGTTCCGCACCCGGCGCGATATCACGGCGCTGGTGGTGGCGAACGATCAGATGGCGTTCGGTGCCATGAGCGCGCTGGATGAACTGGGCCTGCGCGTGCCGCAGGATGTGTCGGTGATTGGCTATGACGACACGCCGGACAGCGCCTATTTCATTCCGCCGCTTACCACCGTCGAGCAGGATTTCAACCGGCTGGGCGCGCAGGCGGTGAGCCGCATGGTGGCGCGCCTCGCGGGCCACGGTGAGAGTGGATCTGCCCTGCTGCCGACCCGCTTTATCGAGCGCCGATCCACCGCGCCGCTGGGCGACCGCAACGCCTCTCGTGAACGGCTGCTCGATGAAATGGCACGCCTGGTGAAAGCCCTGCGCGAGTGCTGAGCCTCAGCGCGCTTTATCTTCCTGCTTCATTCGCGCGCGAATGCCGCCGTCAATGGTGGTGGTGTCCGCCATCGGCGTGTAGATAGCGCCGGTCGTCGGGGCCAGCGGCTGCGCTTTTTCCACCGAGCGGTTAATCACTTTCGCGGAGAGTTTTTCCGTCATATCCGGGAACAGATGGTGCGATAAATTCGACGATCGCGCCTTCCAGCCCACCGGGATCTCCTCTTGCGGTTTGAAACAGGCTTTGACCATCGCGTCGATCACTTTTTCCGGCGGATCCATCGCGGCCATGCGCGGCGCGTGGCCGGTATAGTTAGCGGCGTGGGTCCACCACGGCGTATCCACCGCCCACGGCATGATGGTCGCCACTTTGATGTCGTGGTATTCGTTAAGCCGCAGCTCCTCGTTAATGGTGCGTCCGAGGCTCAGTACGGCGGCTTTGGTGGCGGCGTAGCTCGACTGAAACGCCAGCGGCACTTCGCTGTCCACCGAGCCGGTGTTAATCAGCACGCCAAAGCCCTGGGCGATAAAATGTTTCATCGCCACGTGCGCGCCGTAAATCACTCCTTTCAGATTCACATCCACCAGCCGCTCATGATCGGCGACCGGGATCTCCCAGAACCAGCCGAGCGCCCCGACGCCGACGTTATTGATCCAGACGTTAATCGGCCCGAAGCGCGCGATCGCCGCCTGCGCCAGGCGTTCCACCTGATCCGGCTGGCTGACGTCTGTTTCCACCGCCAGCGCGTGGCCGTTGTCAGCGTTAATCTCCTGCGCCAGCGCCTCCAGCGCCTCGCCCCGACGCGCCGCCAGCACGACGTTCGCGCCGCGTTTGGCAAGCGCCAGCGCGGCCCCGCGGCCAAAACCGCTCGACGCCCCGGTGATAACGATAGTGGTGTTGATCATTCGTTCTTCAGACATAGCGGCCCCTCTTTTATCAGCAGATTGCCGCGCCGCTTCAGGCCCGAAGGGCGGCGCGGCCCAGCTTTCAGTCTGGACCGGGATGCGCAGAACGCAAAAAGATGGGCTTTTAGCCTGTGAGTTAATCAGGAAACTGAAATTGATTTGTTTGAGGGGAGCGGGGTATGTAGGGGGTGAGGTATGCGCGAAGAGCGGACGTTTTAATCATGGCAAACTGAAGAAAGTCTGGCTCAGCCTTCACGCTGGGCACGGTTTTGGGTGATCCAACGCTCTATTTTCATCCTGCTTTCATCGGTTGCTGGATTGAAGAGCATCATTGACAGATCCGGCCTCCCTTCGACAGAAAAGGTGCAAAACTCCAGCGCAATTGTTCCGATTTGCGGGTGATGTAGCATCTTTAACCCTTCTCCATGCCCGGCAACATCGTTGTTACGCCACAGGCGGGCAAAGTCAGCGCTTTGAGCGGATAGCTCCTCAACCAGCCGAGCGATTTCCTCTGACGCACCGAGGCGCGCAGCATCCGCCCGAAAGGCATTGACGATGAGCCGGGCCACGCCCTCCCGGTCGTGCTGCATCTCCAGCGCCTCCGGGTCGGTAAACAGCAGGCGCAGAATATTTCGCCGCGCGGGCGGCAGCAGGGCGTAGTCCTTCAGAACAACCGCCGCCGGGTAATTCCATGCCACTACATCCCAGATGGCGGTTTTGATAATCGCCGGAATCGTCAGGCTTTCCAGCATGCGTTGCAGCCGTGGGGTTATGCTGCCGGACGGACTTACCCGGCTTTCCGGCGGATGGCCAAACGCAAGTATAAACAGATGATCGCGTTCGGGAGGTGTAAGCCGCAGCCCGGCAGCAATGCGGTTTAGCACCTCGCGAGAGGGGGTTCCTCCGCGGCCCTGCTCAAGCCAGGTATACCAGGTCGGGCTGATATTCGCGAGCTGAGCCACCTCTTCGCGACGCAGGCCCGGCGTACGGCGGCGGCCGGGCAAAAAACCAAACGAAGCCGGGTCAAGTCCTAGGCTGCGGGCTCTTAAAAAATCACCCAGAGGATTTTCAGAAAACAGCGTCATAAATTAGCCTGTTAATGTTTATACCCTGATAAGGTCACTACTTTAATAGTAAAAGATCCGTGCTTACGCTGTTGCAGTAAATTACTCAGGAGAAAGACCATGCGTATTTTTGTAACGGGTGCGACGGGTTTTATTGGCTCACGTGTAGTATCAGCCCTTCTTGCACGCGGCCATCAGGTGACCGGGCTTGTGCGTTCAGAAGAAGCAGCCCGGCAGTTAGTCGATAAGGGCGTTACTGCCCAGCGCGGAACTCTGGAAGATCCCCTCGAGTGGGTTGCAGGCATCGACCAGTGCGATGCAGTGATCCACACCGCCTTCGATCATGATTTCACCCGTTTTGTGGAAAATTGCGAAAAAGATCGCCGGGTTATTAGCGCTATTGGCTCTGTGCTTCAGGGCAGCCAGCGCCCGCTGCTTATCACCTCCGGCACCGGAATGGGTGATGACGGCAGCGGCCAGCCCGCTCTGGAGCAGAATTTCAACCCGGCACATCCTAACCCACGTGTAGCCTCTGAGCTGGAAGGCTCTCAGCTACTGGAATCAGGGATTGATGTGCGTGTGGTGCGTTTGCCTCAGGTTCACAATACCGAACGCCAGGGGTTAATCAGCTATTACATCTCTCTTGCCAAAGAAAAAGGCGCAGCAGCTTACATTGGCGAAGGTAAAAACGCCTGGTGTGCGGCACACGTGGATGACGTGGCCGGGCTGTATGTAAAAGTGCTTGAGCAAGGCGAACGCGGCGAACGGTATCATGCGGTAGCGGAGGAAAGCATTGCTTCATGGCTGATTGCGCAAACCGTAGCGACAGGCCTGGATATCCCTGCTGTTTCGCTGAAATCAGAACAGGCCGCAGAGCATTTCGGCTGGTTCGCCGCTTTCACAATGATGGATATGCGTGCAAGCGGTGCATGGACACGCCAGCAGCTCGACTGGCAGCCCAAAGGACCAGGGCTTATTGATGATTTGAACAGAATGAGTTTCTCAGGCCAGCCTTAGACCCAGCGCCGGGTAACGGCTTCGCCTTACGCGACCCTGATGATTCCACACCGCTGCATGGACAGGCAAGTGAGTGAATGACGGCCTGTTAAAACCTACTTCTACAGGCAAAGCCTGTTATTACGGCGGTGCCGAGACGTCCGCTCCTGCCACGAAGCGCCTCATGCCAAACGGGCGTTATCGCATTCGCACCTGTCTTAGTCAGCCAGTTTCACGCGGTTAATCAGTGACTGCTGGCTTAGCCGTGACGTGTTGCCTGGACGAAACCTGTAGCCACTCATCCATTCTTTCGGTTTAGCTGACAATATAAGGATGGCGCCAGGCCATCCTTGTTTCATACTCAGGCGCGCAGACCGCCCGCCAGCAGCGTAAACACCTCGATCATTTTCGGCAGCGCTTCTTCGGGCTGTGGGCTTGCGGCCACCCACAGCGCGGCATTGAGCGCCGCGCCGTTCAGCAGCCGTGCGGCAGCGTCGGCGTCTACCGGTTTGATTATCCCGCGCGCCATCATGCTGATAACCGTCTCGCGCGTGGCGTCAAGGCAGCTATTCTGGCTAGGCCACTGCGCCGGATCGCCGAGAAACGCCGGGCCATCCAGCAGCACGATGCGCCGCACCTCTTCATCCAGCGCCATCTGAATATAGGCGACGCCTTCGGCGATCAGCGTTTCCCACGGGTCTTTCACGCCTGCGGCGACCGCTTTCGCGCGCTGCGCCATCTCGCCATCCACCTGGGCGACCACGGCGGCGAGCAGCCCTTTTTTATCGCCGAAATTATGGTACAGCGCGCCGCGCGTCAGCCCGACGCTGGCGGTGAGTTCATCCATTGAAGCGGCCGCAAACCCTTTCTCAGCGAACGCCTTTCGCGCCGCCGCGATGAGCTTCGCGCGGTTTTCTTCCATGGTGTCGATGCGCCGTCTTGCGGCCATAGGATCTCCTTTTCACATACGCAACGTATTTCAATTGACATACGCAGCGTATGTGTAATGATTATTCACATACGCCGCGTATATTAAATCAATTCCCGGCAAGGCGCACCCGGCTTCTTGCCCAACGTTAACAGGACACCTTATGACTTCTCGCGAACCCGTTTTCCCCGCTAACCGTCATGCGTTGTATGAAGAACACGGTTATTCCGCCGCCATTCGCAGCGGCGATCTGCTGTTTGTTTCAGGCCAGGTGGGCAGCCGCGCCGACGGCACGCCGGAGCCGGATTTTGAAGCGCAGGTGCGGCTTGCGTTTGAGAACCTGCGCGCGACGCTCGCCGCCGCCGGTTGTACCTTTGACGACCTGGTGGATGTCACCACGTTTCATACCGATCCAGAGCGCCAGTTCCCGGCTATTATGGCGGTTAAACAGGCCATTTTCCCGGCACCGCCGTACCCGAACTGGACCGCGGTCGGCGTCAACTGGCTGGCGGGTTTTGACTTTGAAATCAAGGTGATTGCCCGTATCCCGGACGGGCCGCGCGCATAGTAAAAAAGGATGGCTCAGGGCCATCCTTTTTATCAACTACTGTGCGTTACAAACCACGGTGCGCCATTAACAGCGCCAGATCCACCAGCCGGTTTGAGAAGCCCCATTCGTTATCATACCAGGCGAGGATTTTGACCATGTTGCCGCCAATCACCAGCGTTGAGAGGCCGTCGATAATGGATGAGCGCGGGTCGCCGCGATAGTCGCTGGAGACCAGCGGTTCATCGCTGTAGCCGAGAATGCCTTGCAGCGGCCCTTCCTGTGACGCCTTCAGAAACGCGGCGTTGACCTCTTCCACGGTGACATCGCGGGCGAGCGTGACGGTGAGATCGACAATCGACACCACCGGCACCGGTACGCGCAGCGAGTAACCGGTCATGCGTCCGTCGAGTTCAGGGATCACTTTACCTATAGCCTTCGCCGCCCCGCTGGAGTACGGCACGATGGAGAGCGCCGCCGCGCGCGCGCCGCGCAGATCTTTCTCCGGCTGGTCGTGGAGCGCCTGGCTGTTGGTGTAGGCATGGGTGGTGTTCATCAGGCCGTGCTGAATGCCGAACTGCTGGTGCAGCACCTGGGCCGCGGGCGCAAGGCCGTTGGTGGTGCAGCTGCCGTTGCTGACCACGTGATGCCGCGCCGGATCGTACTGCTCATGGTTAACGCCCATCACAATGGTCAGGTCGTCGTTTTTCGCCGGGGCCGAAATGATTACGCGCTTCGCGCCACCTTTGGTGATATGCACTTCGGCCTGGGCTTTATCGGTAAAGAAGCCAGTGGCTTCGATGACAATTTCCACGCCCACGCTGCTCCACGGAATATTGCCGGGGTCGCGCTCGGAGAAGACGCGGATGGCGCGCCCGTCGAGCTTCAGCTCGCCCTCGCCCGCTTCTACGGTCGCCGGCAGCGTGCCGAGCAGGGAGTCATGTTTCAGCAGATGCGCCAGGGTTTTGCTGTCGGTGAGATCGTTAATCGCCACGACCTGAAACGCCTCATTGCCCAGCGCGGCGCGTAGTACGTTGCGGCCGATACGGCCAAATCCGTTAATACCTACTTTAACCATGATGAAGCTCCTCTGTTAACGTTCTGTAGAGAGTGTGTAACAGAGGGGCAATGGCGTAAATGACGATATTAGATCACTTTACGCCATCATGCGTGCGCAGAAGCGTTCGCGGTAGTCCGACGGCGTGAGATGCAGGTTACGCTCAAAGACGCGGCGCAGGTTGATACCGTTGCCGAAACCGCACTGCGTCGCGACCTGCTCAATACTTTCGCTCCCCTGCTCCAGGCGCTGGCGGGCGGCGTCAAGGCGCGCCTCTTCCACATAGCGGGCGGGCGACACGCCGGTTTCGCGCGTAAAAACACGGGTGAAATTGCGCGGGCTCATCGCCACATGCTCTGCCAGTCGCTCAACGCTGAGATCCTGCGCCAGGTTCTCAAGGATCCAGCCCTGGAGATCGCGGATCGGGCCAGGCGTTTTCGCCTGGGTCAGCAGATAGCGGCTGAACTGCGACTGCCCGCCGGGACGGCGCAGATACATCACCAGCTCCTGCGCGACGTTACGCGCAAGCTCAAATCCGCCGTCTTCCTCCAGCAGCGCCAGCGTCAGATCAAAACCGGACGTCACGCCTGCCGACGTCCAGATATCGCCGTCCTGCACGTAAATCGGCCCGCGCTCTACTGTCACCGCCGGGAAACGCGCGGCGAGCGTATCGAGCAGCCGCCAGTGGGTGGTGGCGCGCCGCCCGTCCAGCAGACCGGCCTGCGCCAGCAGCAGCGCCCCGCCGCACACCGAGACCACGCGCCGGGCATGCGGTGCCGCCTGTGACAGCCACTGCGCCACCTGGTCGCCCTCTTCTTCCGTCAGCCCTCGGCCCGTCACCATGATGGTGTCAAAGGGCGTGTGCGGCGCAAGATCGCACAGGCGGTGCTCCGCCAGCAATTTGAAGCCGGAGGCGCCGTGGATGACGTGGTGCGGCTGGGTGGTGGCAAGCGTCACCTGATAGTGCGGCTCAGGGGCATCCGCAGGCCGCAACTGGTTGGCCCGGGTGAAGATATCGGCGATGCCGGTCGCTTCCAGCAACATGCCCCCTTCCGGGGCGATAATCAGAATAGTTTTCATGTCCTGAAAAATACGCTTTATACAAATTAAGTCAACACGGGCGCTTAACCGTATGGCGGTTTCAGAACGTGTGATGGCGTGGTCTGTACGGCATTGAGCGCAGATAACGCTTTGTGGGATAAGTAAAATCGCAGGGAATAAAAGGGAGGCGGGTTTAGTGAGAGGGGAAACAGAGCGCGCTGGTGTATTTGCTTATGAAAATTCCCGCCGCTGGCGCAGCGGGGCTGACGTTACTGCCGCGATTGCCAGTCGCGCTCGCAGTGTTCTTTCGCTTCGGCCAGCAAATCGCGCAGCTCCGGCGCGCCGTCGCTGTAGCCGTAATCCATGGTGCTGCTGGCGGCCTGCTGCTCCTGCTGCGCGGCAAAGCGGATCTCATCCTGCTGCGGCTGCCATTCACCGTTATCGTCACGCACCAACCGCGTGGCATATTGCGGCTGTTTGTCATCCTCGCCGTAGATTTCATATTTACACTCAGGCGCGTTTTCCGGCCCAAATTCCAGGGTATCGATCAGATGCGGCTGTGCCATCGTGCCTCCTTCAACAGGTTAAAAATAAAGGGTAGTACAGGGAAGCGGAATGTGCCGGAGCCGTGTAGAATAACCGAAGCGCGGGACGTGAGATAAATAAGGGAAATCGTCATGCTGAAAAAAGCTATTTTCTTTTTCATTGAGCCGTATTTACCTTACGTCGCCCTTTTCTTTATTGTGCTCGGTGGTGTTATTTTTCATTATGTTGTTCCCGAGCACGCGGGCGCATTAACGTTTATGTGGCTGGTGCATGTGCTGTACTGGTTTGTGAAATATGTGCCCTCTTATATCAGGTTTAAACAATAAACCGCTCACAGATAATTCCTCTGCGCCACTGGCGCGCAGAGGCTAACCATTTAATTACGTTCAAGTAGCGTCAGTTTACCGTCAGGGGTTTGTCTGTAGAGTTTACCATTTAGACCAAAAAACACTTTACTACTATAATCCCCCCCAACCCTCATCACGACATCATTATAAATACAATTTTTATCACTTTTAATATCATCAAAACAATTATAATCGTCTATAGTGCCATCGTTACTACCTGTCGGCGCAGCGACATACCCCCCGAAATACATGATAGTGATTGTAAAGTCTTCAGGGTTATCGATTAAATGATATTTTTCTTGCAGGTTATCTTTGTTTTTATTCCACCAGTCAATCTTACCCCGATCTGTGAACGGCGGATGATTAATATATACTTTACCATCAGCCACCCTAATTATTTCTGTTGGCGCAAAAAAATCCCAGCAAAACCATGTAATACATATTAACAACAAAGCAAAAAGGATTTTCTTAAGCATTATATTCACCTGTAATGGTTACTTTAGCTTCAAAATTCGTAAAAAATGGTTTAAAGCCGAGTTTATTGAACCTTTGCAAGACAAACCAGATTCTAAAGAAAGTAAAGGCATTAAACTGTACTTTACTGATATCATCAGTATCAAGCCCAAAATGATCCTGACCTTTAAAACGAATAACAGCAATGTATTTTTTATTGTTCAGAACCAGCGAGTCAATAGAAATTTCCGTACTATTAACATCATGTATGGAAATTCCCAAACCGTTAATGCATGACTGCCATCCAACAAATTTAGGCAAGTGCATACTCGTAAAAGGCTTTGTAAAATGTTCTTTCGTTAACACATGCTTATCAAAATTATGCCTGTCAAGAATATATTTGATAGCACCTACTGCACTTGTATTACTTTTATCCTGGATTATAACTTTTCTATATGCTTCATTTATCTGCAAATCATAATAATCCGCACCATCTTTGTAATGCATATGGTCAATTAATCTGGCGATAAGGCTTTTATATGTGCCGACAAAAGAGAAAGCTTTGGACTGTGTTTTCATATCATTAAAAAGCATTTCTATCACTCTTTCTTTCGTATAAGGCGCAAGGCGGCGCAGCGCCGGGTGATCATAGGGAGAGCGATAGGTACAATAATCAATAAAGGGTGACACCTGATACAGTTTAAAACGCTCCTTAAGCGTTTTCTCATCCAGATCGCCACACTTCATATCATCAGCGTTGCGATCGTTAAAAGGTTTTTGACTTGTAAAAACAGTTAACGGCTGAGCTAGTCCACTCATTGATATACATCCTTTTAAATCACATGGGTGAGACATCATTATACGACTTTACCAGGCGGCTCAAACGCTTTGTTTTGAAATATGACGCCTCTCAAAAAACAATATATTTAAATAATTATCAGAAATATATTTCTTTCTTAAAATAGCCTACCATTATGAGTCCATCCATCAGAATTGACAGCTTCAGCAGCAGCGCTCAACACACATGAGAATTAATTTTCAATTATTTAACGAACATCAATGTTGATGATCGCTAAGCTCATTGATTTATAAATTCAATGAGGCATATCACTTACTGACGCCCCCCTGGTAAATCCACTACTAACAGCAACCCCTTATTGTTATTCCTAAATCAGCGAAGAGCATGCGTTTCACGGCAACATAGTCTCAGTAGTAAAGTAATATATCGCCGTTAGCTCACGTTATACCATACCAGAGAACGATTCACGTTAATGCATGATTAAAAAGGAATGCTGCTGTGGCGCTTTTCGGTCAATAAAAAGCACTCTTCCGATTTTGCGGTGTTGCGCAATGCATTACTGGCAACTAATAAAGTTGTATCTGGGAAAGGCATCGTGACTTATGGAGAAATTAAAGTGGTGGCGTATGAAAGCGATTGTCCTGTTGGTTAATATTCTCCTTTTCGTTGGGCTTTATCTGATCACTATACCTCTCGTACATTTCTGGCGCCCGCTTACCCGACAGGAAATTGACTGGCTGGTGGAGAGCGCAGAATGGTTTGGTTTCCTGAATGCCCAGCAATTATGGTGGCTTCTGATGGCAACGACTGATTTCATCGTCGCGCTGGTAATATTTATTCTGATGAAAATCGTCTGGCGGCGGCTGGTATCACGGTATAACGCTGCGCACGCTAAATAGTTTACCCGAGGAGATTCCCCCCATCAGGTTTGTTCGTATATCCTCAACCCCCCTCCCCCAAACCGCACCCACGTTTAAGCAGCCGCCCTTCACACATGCCACAATAGGTTAACCGTTTTTTTACTTCGGAGCGCCGATGCACGCCCTTCACACTTCTTTCCCGCCCGTGTTTGACGGCCATAACGATCTGCTGCTGCGCCTGTGGCTGCGCGCGGAGGCCGAGCCTGTCGGGGCGGTATTCAGCGGCCTTGAAGGCGGCCATCTGGATTATCCCCGGATGCGCCAGGGCGGCTTTGCCGGCGGGCTGTTCGCGGTGTTTGTGCCGCCGCCGGAGTATGTCGCGCAGATGCGTAATCTGCCGCTGGCGGATGCCGAAACGATGCACGATCCGCTCGCCATCACGCAGGCGCAGATTGGGCTGTTTCACGCGATGGCGCAGGCCTCCGGCGGGAAAATGCGCGTCTGCCGGACGGTGGCGGATATCGAGCAGTGCATGGCGGATGACGTGGTGGCGCTGGTGTTGCATATCGAAGGCGCGCAGGCGATCGACGCCCAACTGGAGCCGCTCGACGCCCTGCTCGCGCAGGGCGTGCGCAGCATCGGGCCGTTCTGGAACACGCCGAACGTTTTTGGCGAAGGGGTCAGCGGGCCGTTTCCCAGCTCGCCGGATACCGGCGCCGGGTTAACGCCTGCGGGTAAAGCGCTCATCCGCGCCTGTCGCGAACGCCATGTGCTGGTGGATGTTTCGCATATGAATCAGAAAGCGTTTTTCGATACCGCGGCCATCGGCGGCGGGCCGCTGGTGGCGACCCACTCCAACGCGCACGCGCTCTGCGCGCAGCCGCGCAACCTCACCGATGAGCAACTCTCGGCCATTAAGGCCAGCGACGGTCTGGTCGGCGTGAACTTCGGCACCGCCTTTCTGCGCGCCGACGGACAACGCAACGGCGATACGCCCTTATCCGAAATTGTTACGCACGTTGAGTATCTGATTACTAAACTGGGTGAAGACCGGGTGGCGTTCGGATCGGATTTCGACGGCATCAGCCTGCCGGATGCGATGGGCGACGTCACCGGTTTACCGCGTCTGATACAGGCGCTGGCAGCGGCAGGTTTCGACGCGCCGCTGCTGGAAAAGCTCGCCTGGCGCAACTGGTTGCGCGTGCTCAGGCTCGCCTGGGGAGAATCGCAATAAATGGATAAGCATTTAAGTTGCGATCTCGATCACATTTACGCAACATAAGCGCGCCGGTAATCGGTTTCACCAGGATGGTAAAAAACCATCCGTTATATGAGGAGTAAGACTATGACCAAGTGGACTAAACCTGCGTTTGTTGACCTGCGCCTGGGTCTGGAAGTGACCCTGTACATTTCCAACCGTTAATCGCCTGTGCCCGCGGCTTCGCGGGCACCTTTTCTCTTTTCCTTTCCGGTTCTGCACATGCAAATCAAAGTTCTCGGCTCGGCGGCGGGCGGCGGTTTCCCTCAGTGGAACTGCAACTGCGCCAATTGCCAGGGCGTGCGTAACGGCACGATGAAAACGTCCGCGCGTACCCAGTCTTCCATCGCCGTCAGCGATGACGGGAAAAACTGGGTGCTGTGCAACGTCTCGCCCGACATTTGCCACCAGCTTCTCGCCTCACCCGAATTGCATAATCCCGGGGTGCTGCGCGGCACCGGCATCGGCGCGATTATTCTCACCGACAGCCAGATAGACCACAGCGCGGGATTACTCAATTTACGTGAAGGCTGCCCGCACCACGTCTGGTGTACGCCGGAAGTGCATGACGATCTCTGCACCGGCTTTCCGGTCTTCCCGATGCTCTCCCACTGGAACGGCGGGCTGATTCATCACTCGATTGCGCCGCTGTCGCGCTTTCAGGTGCGGGTCTGCCCTGGCGTCTTTTTCACCGCCATTCCGCTGCTGAGCAACGCGCCGCCCTACTCGCCGTACCGCGACCGCCCGCTACCGGGCCATAACGTCGCGCTGTTTATCGAAGAAGAAGGCGGCAAAAGCCTGCTCTATGCGCCGGGCCTCGGCGAGCCGGACGACGCCATTCTGCCGTGGCTTGAGCGCGCAGACGTGCTGCTGATTGACGGCACGCTGTGGCGCGACAACGAGCTTGCCGCCACCGGCGTCGGCCATAACACCGGCAAAGCGATGGGCCATCTGGCGCTGTCGGAAGAACAGGGGCTGGCGGCCTTACTGGCGCGCCTGCCCGCGGAGCGCAAAATTCTCATTCATATCAACAATACCAACCCGATCCTCAACGAGGAGTCCCCGGAGCGCCAGTCCCTGCAACAGCAGGGTATCGAGGTGAGCCACGACGGGATGGTAATCGCGCTATAAGAGGCTTTATGACCGAGCAACGACTGCTGACGCCCGACGAGTTCGAAGCGGCGCTGCGCGCGAAAGGCGCGTTCTATCACATTCACCACCCTTATCACATCGCCATGCATAACGGCGAGGCGACCCGCGAGCAGATCCAGGGCTGGGTGGCGAACCGGTTTTATTACCAGACCAGCATTCCCATCAAGGACGCCGCCATTATGGCGAACTGTCCGCACCCGGAAGTGCGCCGCCAGTGGGTGCAGCGCATTCTCGACCACGACGGCTATGACGGCAGCGAAGGCGGCATTGAAGCCTGGCTGCGTCTTGGCGAGGCGGTCGGGCTGTCGCGCGAGTCGCTGCTCTCTGAAGAGCGCGTGCTGCCGGGCGTGCGCTTCGCGGTGGACGCCTATGTAAACTTCGCCCGCCGCGCCTGCTGGGAAGAGGCCGCGTGCAGTTCGCTGACCGAGCTGTTCGCCCCGCAGATCCATCAGGCGCGTCTCGACAGCTGGCCGCAGCACTACACCTGGATTGAAGCGGAAGGCTATGACTACTTCCGCAGCCGCTTAAGCCAGGCACGCCGCGACGTCGAACACGGGCTTTCGCTCGCACTCGAATACTGCAACACGATGGAGCGCCAGCAGCGAATGCTGGAGATTTTGCAGTTTAAGCTCGACATCCTCTGGAGCATGCTCGACGCCATGACCATGGCCTATACGCTGGACAGAGCGCCTTATCACACCGTCACCCGCGAGGCGGTGTGGCACAAACGGAGACTGGTCTGATGCAGCCTGAACGCCATCATATTCCGCAATTTCGCCGCGGCTACCGCCTGCAATGGGAAGAGGCGCAGAACACGCATGTGATCCTCTACCCGGAAGGCATGGCGAAGCTGAACGAAAGCGCCGCCGCCATTCTGCAACTGGTGGACGGCCAGCAGACCGCGGGCGCGATAATCGACACGCTGGAAGCGCGCTTTCCGGAAGCCGCCCCGCTGACCGACGATGTGCTGGGCTTTCTGGGCCTCGCGTATCAACAAAAGTGGGTGATTTTCCGTGAGTGACGCGAAACCCGTAAACCCGCCGCTGTGGCTGCTGGCGGAGCTGACCTACCGCTGCCCGCTGCAATGCCCGTATTGCTCAAACCCGCTCGATTTCGCCGCCCAGGAGAATGAGCTGACGACGGAGCAGTGGATTGACGTGTTTCGCCAGGCGCGCGCCATGGGCGCGGTGCAGCTCGGGTTTTCCGGCGGCGAGCCGCTGGTGCGTAAAGATCTGCCGGAGCTTATCGCCGCCGCGCGCGGCATGGGCTTTTACACCAATCTGATCACGTCCGGCATCGGCCTTACCGAGAAAAAACTCCAGACCTTCGCCGACGCCGGGCTGGATCATATTCAGATAAGCTTCCAGGCGAGCGACGAGACGCTGAACGCGGCGCTGGCGGGTAACGAAAAAGCGTTCCACCAGAAGCTCGCGATGGCGAAAGCGGTAAAAGCGCTCGGCTACCCGATGGTGCTGAACTTCGTGCTGCACCGCCACAACATCGACCAGATCGACCGCATTATCGAGCTCGCCATTCAGCTTGACGCGGACGATGTGGAGCTGGCTATCTGCCAGTTTTACGGCTGGGCGCACCTGAACCGCGAAGGGCTGCTGCCGACCCGCGAGCAGATCGCGCGCGCCGAGGAGGTGGTGAAACACTACCGCGAGAAGATGGCCGACACCGGCAATCTCGCTAACCTGCTGTTTGTAACGCCGGACTATTACGAAGAGCGCCCGAAAGGCTGCATGGGCGGCTGGGGCGCGATTTTCCTCTCCGTCACGCCGGAAGGCACCGCGCTGCCGTGCCACAGCGCGCGCCAGCTGCCGGTGAAATTCCCGTCGGTGCTGGAGCAGTCGCTGTCGCATATCTGGTATGAGTCGTTCGGGTTTAACCGCTACCGCGGCAACGACTGGATGCCGGAGCCGTGCCGCTCCTGCCCGGAAAAAGAGCAGGATTTCGGCGGCTGTCGCTGCCAGGCGTTTATGCTGACCGGCGATGCGGCCAACGCCGACCCGGTATGCAGTAAATCGCCGCACCACGGCACGATCCTCGCCGCGCGCGAGGCGGCCAACCGCACGCAGATGGGCATTGGCGACCTGCGGTTTCGCAACCGCGCCAACTCACAACTCATTTTCAAAACGCCGCAATGATCCAAACGCGCAGGCTTGAGAGCGGTATCACGATCACGCTTATCCACCAGCCGCAGGCCACGCAGGCCGCGGCGCTGTGGCGCGTGAACGCGGGCAGCCTGCACGAACCGGATGACTGGCCGGGGCTCGCGCATCTGCTGGAGCATATGCTGTTTCGCGAAAGCGAGGGCTACCGGGATGACAAGCGCCTGATGCGCTGGGTGCCGGACCAGGGCGGGCGGCTTAACGCCTCCACCCGGCTGTGCCAGACCGCGTTTTTCTTTGAAGTGCCTGCGCAGGCGCTCGCGCCCGGGTTTGCGCGCCTGACGGATATGCTCGCCGCCCCCTGCTTTACGCCAGCGGCGCTGATGCAGGAGGCGCAGGTGATCGACGCCGAATACCGGCTGCTGGCGCAGGACGCCGCCACCCGGCGCGAGGCGGCGCTGCTGGCGTTAATGGCGGGCGATGCGCGTCTCACGCGGCTGCGCATCGGCAATAAGAGAGCTTTTGGCGAAGATCCGGCGCGGCTGCGCGCGGCACTGACAGCCTTTCACGAGCAGCACTATCATGCCGGGAACCTGCACCTGTGGCTCTGCGGCCCGCAATCGCTGGAGACGCTGGAGAAGCTTGCCTGCGAGGCCGCCGCGCGTATCCGGCCGGGGGTGGTCGCGCCGCTCGCGATCGACGCCCGCACGGGCGCATCGGGCGCGCTGGCGCAACCGGGTTTTGCACAGCTGGAACTGAGCTTTTTGCTGCCTGCTGACGTGCGCCCGGCGCTGCGCATGCTGGAGCAGTGCCTGCACAGCGAAGCGCCCGGCGGGCTGATGGCCGCGCTGCGCGCGCAGACGCTCGCCGATGACGCCACGCTTGAGGCCGATGCGCTGGATGACGACACGCTCTGGCTGCGGTTTTCTTTCGCGCTCGCCAGTGACGCCGTGAACCCGGCGCACGTGGAGGCGCTGGTGCGCCAGTGGATAGCGGCGCTTGCCGCGCTGCCGGAGGACGCGCTGTCGCCGCTACTGCGCCTCGCCGACGAAGACGTTAATGCGCTCGCGCCGATGGACGCGCTGCGTGCCCGCGCGTTCGGCCTGCCGCCGGTGGAAGGCCACGCGCTGCGCCCGCTGCTGGCAACGCTCCTGGCCCAGCGCCCGACGCGCCTGTGGCTCTCTCCTGAAGTACACGGCGCGCCGGTAACGACCCAGGGGCTGACGCTCACGACGGGCGATTTCCCGGCTGCGCCGGATGACGCGCCGCCTGCGCCATCCTTTGCGCCCGCGCCGCACTTTCCGCCGCCGCTTTCCGTGGCGCTGCCGGGCGACAGCGCGCCGCTGGCATGGCGGCCGGAAGCAGAGAGCATCACGCTGACGCTTGAACCCGCGCCGGGCACGCGGGTCAGCGATCGTCGCGGCATGGAGCTGCTCGCGCGTCTGCGTCCGCTGTGCGACCGGGCGCGCTTGAGCGGCGGCGCGCTGCGCGTCGGGACTGTTGAGGGGCGCTGGCGCATCGCGCTTTGCGGCGACGAGGCGCTGATGATGATGCTGGTGACCGAGATGATGACGTACCTCTGGGAGCCGGATGATCGCTACAGCGCCGAAGCCGGAAGGCTGGCGGCGCGCGCGCAGGCGCAGGAAGATCAGGCCATCGCGGTACGCCGGTTGCTGGCGCAGCTTCCCCGCGAGCTGCTGATGGCGTCAGGCGGGCCCAGAGCGCAGGCGTGGCAGGCCACGCTCGACGGCGGCGGCCCGCTGCTGCGCGACGCGCTCGCGCGCCGCTTAAGCGATTTCCCCTTCCCGCTCGTCACCCCGAAGCCGCCGCGCCCGCTGCCCGCGCCGCACCGTTTTACCCTGCCCGCGAACGGCACCGACAGCGCCCTGCTCCTTTTCGTGCCGCTTGCGGCATCACAGCGCGAGGCCGTCACCGCGCTTCACGCCCCGTTTTTCCAGCATATGCGGGTGGAGAAAAATATCGGTTACGTGGCGCAGTGCCAGTGGCACGCCTGCGCAGGCTACGAAGGGCTGCTGGCGCTGTTGCAGTCGCCGCATCTGTCACCAGATGCGCTGTTGCACGAAACCACCGCGTTTTTTGAAGGCCAGAGTGAGGCGTGGCGCGCCGTTACGCAAAAAGCGTGGGTGGGCAGCGTGGCGGGAGAAGGCGCGGAGCGATAACTTAATATAATTCTGAATAATATATTCCGATCCCCCCCAAAAAACTTCGTCGATGACGAATAAGCCCCCCCTTTTTATTGTTCTTTAATTATTGATCTACATCATGAGCTTACTTAATAAAGCAATCAAAATAGTTCCAGAAAATTTGGAGTTGCAAATATTACCCATCAAACACAATCACCATGCTTTTATTTTTAAGCTATATAATTCACACAGGAAATAACAATGAGGTATTATCATAAACCACGTATTTTTAGTTTAACCGGCTCTGTCGGCACATGTGGCTCAAATAACTCCGAGGATGTTGCAAAGATTCAAGAAAACATTATTGAGGCTGGGTACAGTCGGAACACTGGCCGCAGTATAAAGCGTGATGGTAAATGCTCTGCTGACACGATAGAGGCTATCAGATGGTATCAGCGACTTTTGAATATTTCTGTTACTGGCCTGGTTAATCCCACGGATATCTGGTTTGTTGAGGCTATGGAGAATGCTTCTTCTTCGAGACGAAACCATTCAAGCAACGGCGTGTTGTCAGTAAAAGAAGGGCAACTTACGTTTGATTATGAAGGCATAGATTATATTACTGCCGTTGATCCTTTCCGACAGCCAACTCGTATGCCATGCTTTTCTCGTATATTACATCATCCCAGCATTGGTTCAGGTGTAACGATAGGCCGAGGCTATGATATGAAAAAGAGAAGCGCAGGTGAAATATTATTTACTTTAAGACTGGCTGGGATCGAAGAATATAAATCGCAGATTTGTGCTAAAGCCTCTTTTTTATCTGGTAAAAAAGCCGCCTCTTTTATTGAGCTTTATGGACCACTGGTTGGTGAGATAACACATCAACAGCAAATAAGGCTTTTTGAATTATCTTATAAGGAAAAAAAGGATTATGCAAAAAACGTTTATAACCGTAGCGTTGCTAATATAAAAAATGCACTTAGCTGGGAACAGATTGAGCTAAGGATTCGCGACGTATTTGTAGATACAATTTACCAGGGAAATAACACCGCGAATGAAATGTCAATAATTATAGCTAAAGGCCAAAGCAGAAGTGATATTATAGACTATCTTCGCAATGACATTTATCAGAAAAAAGACGCTCAAAGACTGGCCCTAAGGCTGAGGTATCTTCAGTGAAAAGATTCTTATTTTTAATCAGTTTATGCTCGTTATACGTGACAGCCGCAGCGACGCCTCTTCACCACCCGGACGTTGAGCGCTGCATAAAACAGTATGGTGAAAACAGTGATGAATGCCTGGGCACGCTAAACGATCGTTCTCAGAGAGCGTTAAAGAATGCTTTTGAGGCGAAACTCAGCGAGATTAACGCTTTCGATTTTACCCGATGGTGGAGAGGCACTCAGGCGCAAAAAGACCAGATGATTTCCACGCTTAAGAAGAATCAGGCGGCCTGGCTGTCGTACCGGGATGACTATTGCGGGCTGGTGACAACCGCCGATCAAGGAACCCATGCCTTCAGCGAGAATATGCTGAGTTGCATCCTGAATATGAATAGCGAACGGGAAAAAGCGTTATCGGCGATTCAGCCTGCCCCGGCAGAATAATGGCGCTTTGTTGATTGGGTAAATCTAAAAAGAAAACGCATTTCTAAGGAACGGAAATGAAAAAACGCCTCTTTATCGCCTTACTCTGGCCGCTGGTTTCGCAGGCCGCGCCAGACGAGTTGCCCGCGCCCGTGCGGGCCGCCGTGCAGTTTAACCAGTGGTACGTTGCGGCGTTAAGCCAGGGCAAAGCGCCGCTGAGCGATTATGCCGGGCTGAGCCGTTATGTTACGTCCGGCACCCTTCAAAAACTTAAAGCGCAGGCGGCCCTGGATCCTAATGAATATGACGTCCCGGACGTGGATATGTTTATCAAAGCGCAGGGCGTGGGCGATGACTGGCAGCAGATAACCGCCGTCGCCAGCGATGTCGATGCGGCCTGCGAGCAGGTCTATATCGCGTTTGGCGCAAAACAGGATCACATGGTGATTGATTGCATGGTCAAAGAAGGGAATGCCTGGAAAGTGCAGTCAGTGGCGAATGTGGCGTTTTCGCGTAATCTCCCCCGTGCGTCGCCATGATAAAACCGCCTCCGCAGAGGCGGTTTCGCAGGCTTATTTCTTAAGATCCACTTGATAAAAAATATGTTTGCCGAACGGATCGACTTCATAACCGGTAACGTTTTTGCGTACCGGCTCGAAGATCGTCGAGTGGGCGATCATCACGGCGGGCATTTGATCGTGCATCATCTGCTGCGCCTCACGATAGAGCGCTTCACGCTTCGGCCGATCTCTGGTGGCTTTCGCCTCGCTGATGAGCTTATCGAACGGCGCATAGCACCACTTCGCGGAATTCGAGCCGCCGTTGGCGGACTGACAGGTAAAGAGCGGGCCGAAGAAGTTATCCGGGTCTCCGGTCGCGGTCGTCCAGCCCATCAGCGCCGCCTGATGCTCGCCGCCTTTCACGCGTTTTAAATATTCGCCCCACTCATAGGTGACGATGTGCGCCTTGACGCCGATTTTCGCCCAGTCGGCCTGGATCATCTCCGCCATGCGTTTGGCGTTCGGGTTATAGGGCCGCTGCACCGGCATCGCCCAGAGATCGATGCTGAAGCCATCCGGCATCCCCGCCGCTTTCAGCAGCGCTTTGGCCTGCTCCGGCGCGTAGTCGTAATCTTTAAGCCCCTGATCCGCGCTCCAGACGCCCGGCGGCAGGAGGTTTTTCGCGGCCGTCCCGGTGCCCTGGAAAACGGCGTTAATGATCGCGGGCTTGTTGATGGCCATCGCCAGCGCCTGGCGCACTTTGACGTTATCGAGCGGCGGTTTCTGGGTGTTAAACGCAAGGAAACCGGTATTCAGCCCCGATTTGCTCATCAGCGTGAGATCCGGGTTCTGCTTCATGCGCGGCAGATCCGCCGGGTTGGGGAACGGCATCACCTGGCACTCGTTTTTCTCAAGTTTGGCGTAGCGCACCGAGGCGTCCGGGGTGATGCTGAACACCAGCCGGTCGAGCTTCGCTTTGCCCTGCCAGTACTGGTCAAACGCCGTAAACAGGATGCGTGAATCTTTCTGGTACTGCGCGAGTTTAAACGGCCCGGTGCCGATCGGATCCATGTCCACCCGCTCCGGCGTGCCGGCTTTCAGCATCGCATCGGCATATTCCGCCGACAGAATTGACGCGAAATACCAGCCGAGATCCGCCACGAACGGCGCCTCCGGGTGGGCCAGCGTAAAGCGCACGGTGTGGTCATCCACTTTATCGATAGCTGTGATGAGCTTGCCGAACTCCAGACTTTCAAAGTTGGAGTAGTTGCCGTTCGAGACGTTGTGATACGGGTGTTTCGGATCCTTCTGGCGCATAAACGAGAAGATGACGTCGTCGGCGTTGAAATCGCGCGTCGGTTTGAAATATTTGTTGCTCTGGAATTTCACGCCCTTGCGCAGATGGAAGGTGTATGTTTTACCGTCGTCGCTGACCTCCCAGCGCTCCGCCAGGCTCGGCACAAGTTCGGTGGTGCCGGTTTTAAAATCCACCAGGCGGTTATAGACCGGCACGGCGCTGGCATCGACGCTGGTGCCGGAGGTATACAACTGCGGGTTAAAGTTCTCCGGCGAGCCCTCAGAGCAATACACCAGCGTGCTCGCGCCTGCCGCGGCGCTGGTGGTAAGGGCGGCGAGCGCCAGCGCGTGAATCGTGTGCTTGCTAATCATCGTAATTCCTTTATGTTTTTTATTTCGTGCCAAAGGATTCTGATTCTTTGTCACTTCATCAATAACATTAAAAGCACAACGCAAACACCTGATAACACAAATAAAGAAGGATCCACCATGCCATCACCGCTCGGCAGTCAATTAACCCGCCGCTTTTTTCGCTACCTGGCAATCACCAGCCAGAGTGATGCGTCCGCCACCACGCTGCCCAGCACGCCGGGCCAGCACGAGATGGCACGCGCCCTCGCCGGGGAGCTGCAAACACTGGGCCTCACGCAAGTTGTTATTGATGAACACGCGACCGTCACCGCCGTGAAAAAGGGCACGGTGCCGGGCGCGCCGCGCATCGGTTTTATCACGCATATCGACACTGTGGACGTCGGATTGTCACCGGAGATTCATCCACAGATCCTGACGTTTACCGGTGAAGATCTCTGCCTGAACGCCAGAGAAGATATCTGGCTGCGGGTGGCAGAACACCCGGAGATAACCGCTTACCCGAACGAAGAGATTATTTTCAGCGACGGCACCAGTGTGCTCGGCGCGGATAACAAAGCGGCGGTGACGGTGGTGATGACGCTGCTGGAGAACCTGACGCCTGAGATGCGCCACGGCGATATTGTTGTAGCGTTTGTGCCGGACGAAGAGATTGGCCTGCGCGGCGCGAAGGCGCTGGATCTCGCGTGTTTTGACGTGGATTTCGCCTATACCATCGACTGCTGCGAGCTGGGCGAAGTGGTGTATGAGAACTTTAACGCGGCGCAGGCGGAGATCCGCTTTACCGGCGTGACGGCGCACCCGATGGCCTCGAAAGGCGTGCTGGTGAACCCGCTGCTGATGGCGACCGATTTTATCAGCCACTTCGACCGCCAGGAGACGCCGGAGCACACCGCCGGGCGCGAAGGCTATGTGTGGTTTAACGGCATGCAGGCGAGCCAGAACAGCGCGACGCTGAACGCCAGCATCCGCGATTTCGACCTCCAGGCCTTTGAGCGCCGTAAACAGCAGCTGCATGACGTGGCGCAGAAAATCGCCGCCGCGCACCCGACCGCGAAAGTGGAAATCGCCATCAGCGACGTTTACAGCAATATCAGCAATGCGATTGGCGACGACCGCCGCCCGATTGACCTGATTTACCAGGCGCTGGAGGCGCTCGACATTGCGCCGAAAACCATTCCGATGCGCGGCGGCACCGACGGCGCGGCGCTCTCCGCGAAAGGCCTGTTAACGCCGAACTTTTTTACCGGCGCGCATAACTTCCATTCGCGCTTTGAGTTTCTGCCGGTGAAATCGTTTGAGGCGTCGTATAACGTGGCGCTGAAGATCTGTTTGCTGGCGGCGGCGTAACTTCAGATACTTAAGATGACGCAGGCCTGACCCGGTTCACGCCGCGGTTGCCTGCTTCATACCCCAAAAACGTGCCGTTTAACGCATCGATGTAAAACCGCACCGGCGTAGAAAAGACAAAATCCATCCAGGCGCCGGTTTCTGCCATACCGTCGTCGAGCGTCGACACAATAAAACAGGGCGTTTCATCAAGCCGGCCTTTCGTTACCGTCAGGTTTTTCTCATTCCAGCTTAAGCGATACTGTTTCGCACAGGCTTTTGCGATGCGCAGGGCTTCGTATTTACTGATCACTGTTGCAGACCATCCAAACCTTATCGGGTTATATACTATGCCAGGCCGTGCGGGTTGCCGTCACGTTGTTTCAACGTGTTATATAGCGCCTGCATGTTCGATTATTCCTGAATGACAGCCAGCCCTTGCCCCGTTGTAAATGTTGATTGGTACTGACGCGCGTCTTTCGCGTTGATAACGGTCGCAATCAGCACTGTATAAGATTTTCCTGCAACGAAGTGAAACCCTTTAACGGGTAAACACTCCACGTCGGCAACCCAAACCGGGTGAGCAACGTCATAATGAATAATAGTGCTGGAGGGCTTAGCGCTTTCCATGATTTCCATCCAGTCGAGCCTTTCGCCCTGTTGTGCCGGCACGCGGATGCAAATATTTCCCCTGTCCGCTGTCACGCTGGCCGTATGCCTCGGCGGCAACGTGACACAGCCTGCCAGCATAAAGAACAATACCGAGGTACAGAGGCCTCTTCGGATCATGCGCGCTTTCTTCCGTAAATGATTTTTTCTGCCCTGCGCCACATACAAAGGCCGGGAGACGCCGGCTTTATCAGTTGCAGTCGGTTGATTGCCCATAAAGCCAGTGGCCCGCCTTTGCGGATTCAGCAAGCATACGCAGCGTTAATAGCGCTGGCGCAACGCGCTTTACGCGCATTGAGGCGGGAAGCAGAAGCTTCATAATATTTATTAAATCACTATGCCCCAGCCAACTGAAAATATAAAAAGCATTCATAAGATGTATAACCGATTCCATTAACGGCATCCGCTAATAGCATTAGCATTGAATGCTTAACGGTATAATAGCCTTTTAAAGAATGACAGGAATCATATTTCTGTTCACTCCCGCTGCCTACCATCCCGGGAATAACGGATTGTCAGGCAGGCAGGGAGAAAAATATGCCAAAACGTCATTACCCTAATCCGAGGGTATTCAGACTCACAGGTTCGGTTGGCTTCTGTGGAACGAATAATCCGGATGAAGTTAAAACACTGCAAAAACTCATCGCCGATGCGGGTTACAGTCAAACGACGGGGAGATACATTACCGTAAATGGACGCTGTGATTTGCAAACGCAGGAGGCCATTTACTGGTATCAGCGCTTACTGAATATGAAACCATCCGGGCTGATTCATCCGATTGATTACTGGTTTATGCATGCCCTGCATGAAGCCACGACGCCCCGCTGGCGGCCACGGCATGTCGCAGGGCCCCTTATTGTCCGGCAAGGCCAGACGACGTTTGACAGTGAAGGCGTGGATTACATCACCGCCGTTGCGCCTTTCAGACAACCAAAACATCAGCTGCAATTTTCGAGGATACTCCACCATCCCAGGTTTGAGTCTGGTGTAACGCTTGGGCGAGGGTTTGATATGAAGAAGCGCAGCGCCGGCGAAATACTCGCTACGCTGCGACACGCAGATATTGAGGAATATAAGGCTGTCATTTGCTCTAAAGCCGCTTATCTGACCGGACGAGAAGCGGAGACGTTTGTTCAATTTTATGGGCCTCTGGTAGGCGAGATTACGCATCAGCAACAAATTCGGTTATTTGAAATCGCGTATCAGGAAAAGGTCATATATGCTAAGGAGGTTTATGACCGACATGTCCGTCATTTAAATATACCGAATGCGTTACCCTGGAGCGGCATTGATACCGTGATTAGAGATACATTTATCGACACCATTTTTCAGGGTAATGTTACCGCAAAAGAGATGGTGGCAATTATAGCGAAAGGCGGTAGCAGGAATGAAATCATTACTTATCTTCGAAATGACGTAAGCTCAAGACGCGACGCGCAAAGAACACAAATAAGAATAAGGAATCTGCAAAAATGAAGAGGATCCTGGCAATAATCCCGTTGTTAATGATAGCTACCGCTTCGCTGGCGGCAGATGAAAAAGACATTACTTCTGATAACGCCGTCGACCAGTGCTTAGATAAGTATTACGAGTTCAGCAGCGAGTGTCTGGAAGATCTCAACGATAAAACCGAAGCCGAACTCAAAAAGGCGTATGAGACGAAGCTTAAATCGCTGGAGCGTGTTGATTACACCAAATGGTGGATGGGCGATGAAGACCGTAAAAAAAGGATGATTGAGGCCTTTCGCAAAAGCCAGCGTGACTGGCTGACCTACCGGGACGGTTACTGCGACGTAGCGACTACCGCAGCCCAGGGTACTCACTTTCTCGGTGCGGCGTCGGTAGGCTGTAACATCAATATGAACAAACGGCGCATCAAAGAGATACAGTTGACAGAGGTTGAGATGAAACGGTGAAGGATTATGAAGGAACGCTACCCCAACGGAGCCTGATAAAAAGATGAAATTAATAAAGGCACTTCTCATCGCGATGCCTTTTATTCCTGCTGCCGCACAGGCCGTTTCTTTTCAGTTTGGTAAAGAACTCGCTCCCTGCTTTTCTCTGCCGGAATATGCAGAAGACGGGAAAAGCCAGTCAGAGTGCAAAGCGCAGGCGAAAGAACGTTCTGATGAGGCGCTCAGTAAAGCCATTGAACGGCTCTATAAAACGGTTGATAACAATTATGACGTTCCCTTCAAATTAAACGATTTGGGAGGCGTGACGATGAGCGCCGTCTTCCGGGAAAGGTTTGCGCGCTCACAGGCGCTCTGGCTGCAATCCAGAGAGGCATTCTGTGCGGCGCGCGCTTCTCTTGTCGGGGAATGGGCACCCACGCAGTACGACCTTGAAACTCAGTGTGTTATCGACATGAATCATGCACGGCAGCATGAGATTGAAAGTCTGTACGGGCTAAGCCCCTGATAATTACGCTCTCTACAGACTGCATGTAACGCGGAGATAAAGGATAAAAGTAAAGGAATTACCGCAATGAAAAAAATCATTTTTATCATTTCTGCGCTGCTGGTCAGCCACGCTTCGCTGGCGGCTGAGACAGCAAACGTAATAAGAAACGACGAAGTGAAAGCCTGCGAAGATCAATATGGCGACGAGAACAGCGAATGCTTAGGCGACATTGATGATAAATCCACCGGGGCGCTCAATAAGGCTTATGCGGACAAGCTTAAAGAGATGGAGAACTTTGATTACACCAAATGGTGGATGGGCGATGAAGACCGCAAAAAACGGATTATTGAATTATTCAAAAGAAGCCAGGCCGAATGGCTCAGATATCGTGATGATTATTGCGTCGTTGCAGTGGCAGAAGCAGCGAGCACGCACTACCTGGGGAATGCCGCCACGGCCTATAATATCAATATGAACAGACAGCGTATTAAATAGATAAAAACCTTTTAAATCAATTACACTCTTTATTCCTGAGGGTTAATCAAACCCTATCGTTAATATTCACACTACCATAAAATTCAATAAACATGCTACTTTTATATCACAAAATCAAAATTAAATTTCATCAATCTCTTATTGTTTTAATTGGATATTATTTAATACATTTTTTAAAAAATGAATATTACAAAGCTCATAAAAGCACACAAATTAAATTCCATTAGTATTTTAATGCATATTTCTATTGATGAACCTTTTCAATCACACCTAACCTATCACTCAAGCTTCATATTCATATAAGATACTGATTAAAAACAATTTTAATTTGTGATCTGTGACACATTATTAAATTTAATTTATCAGTTAAATAATAGCATTAACTCTCGTATGAACGATATAAAGTCTCAGCCGCTTGATTTGCTTGATATTCAGCATAACTGCCCTCCTTTTGGAGGATGGAGCAAAAAAATGAAAATAGGTACTCAGGAACAAAAGAAACGATTTATTGGTACATTGCTTACTGATTTAGCTGAGGATAACTTGGCAATTTTTGCAGGAGCTGGCCTCTCTGCACCGGCAGGTTTTGTCAGCTGGAAAGAATTACTTCGACCTATAGCTGAAGATTTAGAGCTTGAAATTGAAAAAGAAACTGATTTAGTTGCTTTGGCTCAATATCATTGCAATGCAAATCTAGCGAATCGCGGGAAACTCAATCAATTATTAATAAACAAACTAGCAGAAGATGTTGAAATAAGTGAAAACCATAAAATACTTGCCAGGCTTCCAATATCTACTTATTGGACAACAAATTATGATAAGCTAATTGAGAAGTCGTTAACTGAAGCCGGGAAGATCGCAGACATAAAATACAGAGTCAAACAATTGAGTTTTACTAAAAGAGGTAGAGATGCCGTTGTTTACAAAATGCATGGAGATATAGATAATCCTGACGAAGCCATTATAACTAAAGATGATTACGAAACCTATCACGTAAAAATGCAGCAATTTATTAACGCATTAAGTGGAGATCTTGTTTCCAAAACCTTTTTATTTTTAGGATTTAGTTTTACAGATCCTAATCTTGATTATATCCTTAGTCGAGTTAGAATTGCTTATTCAAATGATCAAAGACAACATTATTGTATCCAAAAGATTGTTGTACCGATAGCCGGAGAATCTCAAGCTGATACTGAATACAGAAAAAGAAAACAAGAACTTTTTATTCAAGATTTACTTCGATTCGGCATTAAAACTTATCTCGTGCCAGATTATTCAGAAATAACAACTATTCTTCGTCATCTAGAATGGTCATACAGAAGAAAAACAATTTTTATATCTGGTTCTGCATATGAATATGGAAAATGGAAACCAGAAGACGCTCAACATTTTATTTATAGTTTATCAAAAGAAATCAGCAGTTTAGGTTTTCGAATTGTGTCCGGATTTGGATTAGGAGTAGGCAGTTCTGTCATTACAGGAGTATTAGAAAATGTATATATGGGTGGCAGAAGATTAGATTCAGAGCAACTTATTCTAAGACCTTTCCCCCAATATGAAGTTGGTAAAAGGCCACTTTCTCAAATCTGGGAACAGTACCGTACAGATATGATTTCTTATGCAGGGATAGCAATTTTCGTTTTCGGAAATAAAATTATAGACGGAAATGTCGTTTTAGCTGATGGTTTAATAAAAGAGTTTGAAATCGCCAAAAGAAGCGGTTTATTATTAATCCCTATAGGAGCTACTAATTATGCTTCAAAATTTATATATGACCAGCTTTCGCAAGAGGATTATTTCAACAGTCCTAACTTCCCCAACGAGTCATTAGAGGATATAAAAAAACTAAATGATAATAGTCTAGATCTTAAAGATATCAAAGATATTTTAATCAAAATATTAAAGTTTATTAAATAAGGATAAAAAATGACTAAACGCAATTGTTTCTATAGTTTTCACTATTTACCTGATAATTGGCGAGTAGCTACAGTACGTAATATTGGCGCTATAGATGGCAATAAACCAACTTCGGATAATAATTGGGAAACAATAAAAAAAGGAGGAGACACGGCTATAAAAGAATGGATCGCGAACGAAATGTCTGGTAAGTCTTGTATTGTTGTACTTGTTGGTAGCGATACAGCTAATCGCAAGTGGATTAACCATGAAATTATTAAAGGTTGGAATGATGGAAAAGGTGTTGTTGGTATATATATCAATGGCTTGAAAGATAGCAATGGTAATACTTCATCAAAAGGTAATAATCCTTTTGATTATATTAATTATGGTGACACAGGAAAGAAACTATCAACTATAGTTAAGTGTTATAATCCATCAGGTTCGACGAGCCAAGAAAAATATGATTGGATAAAACAAAATTTAGCTGCTGCAGTCGAAGAAGCCATTGAGATTAGAAATAATAATTAGCTTCAATGATTAAAAGAGACTTTTAGTCTCTTTTAATCAGACACTTTATAAAGTATTTATTGAATTTGATATTTGCGAGGTATCAACCGCAAATGCTTTGTTGTGTACATCACGCCCCTATTAATCAATAAAAAAATTCATCTAATCTTTATTATCATTCTATTATCTAGATATTTAACTGTTCTTCAGGAACAATTAAAAATCAAAGGTGTTTAAAACAACCTTAGAGAATTTTTAAAGAAGTGGTGCCGATAATAGGAGTCGAACCTACGACCTTCGCATTACGAATGCGAAGTTTTTATATTTTAACTGCTTGAACAACCATCAGAAATCACAAATTTATCATTTTAAATCATAATATTAAAACAAAAAACCTGTTGATGTAAATTGATGAGTGTTGATGTTTATCCTTTCAATTTACTTACACCAGCCGTTACATTACTGTAAACCGTAATCCCCAACAGGAACCCTAAAAATGGCGCTTTCAAGACAAAAACTAACCTTCGAACGAATTCGAAGATTTACTTTACCTGAAGGGAAAAACCAAGTTTTCCTTTGGGATACGGACGTAACAAGCTTGGCATGTCGAGCAACTCGTGGAGCAAAAGCCTTTGTATTCCAAAGCCTGTATGCGGGAAAAACCCTTCGCATGACCATTGGCAACATTAACGATTGGAAGATTGATGATGCGAGGGCCGAAGCCAGGCGACTGCAAACATTAATCGATACTGGGATAGATCCGCGTATAGCTAAGGCGGAAAAAATTGCTGAAGCGGAATCACAGCAGGCTGAATCTCGTAAAACGAAGGCAACCTTTTCAAGCGCTTGGGAAGATTATCTTGATGAATTGAGAACCGGAATCAGCGCAAAAACTAAACGCCCCTACTCTGCACGCTACATTGCCGATCACGTTAACTTGTCCAGTCGTGGAGGCGAAAGTAAAAAAAGAGGCCGGGGCCCAACCTCACCTGGGCCACTGGCTAGCCTGCTCGACCGACCATTATCAGAACTAACACCAGAGAACATTGCCGAATGGCTAAGTACAGAGAGACAAAATCGGCCTACCGTCACTGCTCATGCCTACCGTCTGTTGCGTGCATTCATCAAATGGGCTAATTACCAGAAAAAATATCAGGGAATAATCCATGGCGATCTTGCACAAGATCATAACGTGAGAAAAATGGTTCCAATATCAGCGAGCAAAGCGGGAGATTGCTTACAAAAAGAACAGCTCAAAAGCTGGTTCAGTGCCGTGCGTAGCCTCAATAATCCCATTGCATCAGCCTATCTCCAAGTGCTTTTGCTCACCGGTGCACGGCGTGAAGAAATTTCCTCACTTCGCTGGTCTGACATAGATTTCAAATGGTCAAGCATGAGAATTAAAGACAAGATCGAAGGCGAGCGAATTATCCCCCTCACTCCCTATGTTTCTGACTTGTTACGCTCACTGATGGAGATCCCCAATCGTGGTACAAACGAGGAGAATTGGGTTTTCAGAAGTAACAGCAAAAGTGGCAAAATTATTGAACCGCGTTCAGCACATAATAGAGCATTAACTCGCGCGGAGTTACCACATATCAGCTTGCACGGATTGCGCCGTAGTTTTGGGACCCTCGCTGAATGGGTCGAAGTACCAACAGGTATTGTTGCGCAGATTATGGGCCATAAGCCTAGCGCTCTTGCTGAAAAGCACTATCGCCGCCGTCCATTAGATTTGCTAAGAAAATGGCATGAAAAAGTTGAATTATGGATCTTAGAAGAAGCAAAAATAAAAAACAACGTTGATAAGCGTTGATTTTATCAAATATCAACAACTTACATAAAATCACATGTGTTGACAGAAATTTTTTTTCAGTTATCTTTTATTACTGCTAACTACATTCACTCACTAAGCAGGAGATTAACTACAGTGACTAACCCAATAACTGTATCAAGAGAAGACCGAAGTGCGGAAATCAGAGCGAGATGGGGTTTACATCCGACTAAAAACAAAAGTTCTAATTTTTGGGAAACAACAATTCAGCGTTTTAATAATAGTAGTACTGACCGAATACTACCTCTTTGGCACCGTGTTTCAAAACTTTTAGTTGCTATTAGGAATGTAGTCAATACTATAACATGCCCTTTTCCACCAAAGGGGAATACTTCCCGCTCACGCCGAAGTTCAACAACGTCATCAAAAAACTCATCATCATCTTCATCGGATGGTAGTAGTAGCGACCCCGATCCCGATAGAGACCCCATATTCACCCCTTTTCATTTCATTCTTTCATCTCTGTTAAAAACAATGATCGTCTTATTTGCCCACATATCAAATGTTGGGGTGATGAAATGAGCGATATCAAACATCAAAAACCCTCTCAGTCACAACTAATTTCTACCCGCGAGTTAGCTAATATTATTGGCTATGAAGTACAAACTATTCGAGCTTGGCTTTGCAAAGACAAACTGCCTAATGGTTTACCGCGACCGAAGAAAATTAAAAACCGACATTATTGGTCACGTAAAGACATTGATAGATACCTATTAACCTTCTCAGTATATAGTAACTAATAGAGGCCTCCCCCGGCTATTCTAAAGAATAGCCGGGTTAGTTAATACAAACCATCCATTAACAATGGGGGGAGATTAATACTATTTATCACATCTCACATTAACACAATTCAAGGTCACATATGAAAAAACGCATCACTTTCAGCGTAAACAATAGTTCTACTATTGATGCAATTGACGACTATAGCAATGCAAAAGGATACTCCAGGTCAGAGGTGATATCATTTTTATTAAACGCCACAGTCCCAGCATTGAATAAAATAACATCGCAATATCATATAGCTCAAACTTTGGAGTCAACATTAGGCTGTATTTTTGAAGAGAAGGCCCCGTCAATAGCACGGGGGGAGCCAAAATTAACTTACGAAGAGTTTTTTCATTCCGTCTGGAACACTCACATTCGACACCGGAACGAGGTTATCGACCAGAATTTTTATGCACACAAAATATCTCATGATAAGATGGGGAAGAGTGAAAAAAAATTAATTCATGAAAAGCTCACATACATTATAAAAAGCTTCAATGTAAAAAAAGCAATTTTTATTTACACAGATCGGCGCGTGAACCACAAACATCTAATTGCAGGAGGGTTGTCAAATATCATACTGATAAAGGAAACAGTTTACGATGGTTGTTTTTTTGATTTGAGCAGCATTGTGATTATGCCAATCTTTGAACTTATTACATTTGGAATTGAAGAGGTATTGAAAAGAAATAAAATCCACCATAAACAATCATGCTATTGCTGGATACCAATTTATTACACAAATGATCTAGCGGTAATGGTCCCGGTGATTGCCGAAGGCGATACACCTCAAAAGGCGATGAAAGGAGGAGATGCCATCATTATTAACCCCTTTAACGGTGAAGTAAACCATACTTTCTGATACCAATGTTAAGCATAACCACTTAGTTGCATACATCTCGACAGTATGGAGTTAGTACCTAATAGCTTGATGAGGGTAAAAGATGCCTACTAACAAAGCAAAATCAAAGAAAATTCTAGGAAGGCCTGAAGGAAGTAAATATTACCATTTAATTCAGAGTGAGAAGGCTAAGCATTACTCTCAATCCAAGGTGGCAAAGATCTTAGGAATAAGTATTTCCACGGTAAAAAGACACTGGGATAACGGCATCTTTGGGTGATTATAATTGCAGAGTTGCTTTTTAAGTATTTTACTGCATGGGTAATGGGTTGATAACAAGTTTTATTGTTGGAAAGGTATTATATAACAGTCATTACTATTAATAGTTAATTAATATAACTAACCACAGACATTCAGCTATGTCTGATCATTTTACTGTATACGGCTATCATAAGCCGTAGGGCTAACTACAGGATCGAAGCATGGAATTATATCATGGTTCCCATGGTGAGCATGTGCTCGCCTATAAAAAACATATTGAACGAGTCGTCAATGATGCTATCAGTGAATTCCCTAGAACGATGGCGTTACGTGTTGATGTTCATTATCCACCCATTTTAGACAGAGGTGACACTGTTTGCTGTTTTCCTAATCTAGAGCCTGGTGCTATATCCCGTTTCCGTAATGCGTTAAATGCAATGCTGGAGGCCAATGAGAAAGCCAGAGCAGCTAACGGTAAACGAATTTATCCAAACCGTGTTCGTCACGTTTGGGTACGTGAGTTTTCCGAAGAAGGAAAATGCCACTTTCATCTTGGTCTTTTTTTTAATAAAGATGCTTATTACCATTTGGGTGATTATGAGACTGAAAGCAATTTACGAATGATGATTGTAAGAGCATGGTATAGCGCACTGGGATTGGAACTGGATGATTATCCGGGATTGGTTCACTACCCTGAAAATTGTCGTTATATATTAGACGTCAATGATTTTAACTTTGAAGGAGAATACAATAAATTACTGAATCGTCTCGACTACCTAGCTAAACTCGATACAAAAGCTTATGGAGATGGCGACCGTAGCTTCGGCTGCAGTCGCGGGTAATTTATTTTTTTCAGCAATGGCCTTTCTTATGGATGGAAAGGCCAGACCTTATATATCAAGACGATGGTGAGCGATAAAGTATTGTTTTCAAATAATCATCTGTTGCAGTAAACTCAGGGAGTTGGCCATTCATGGCCTGTGTTAGTGGAATAATCTTTGTCCTGACTCCCATCCCCTGAAATCAACGTAACCATAATCACGTAAGACTTCCATGATAATCGTATTACGTGGTGAACGCTGACCTGCAACCATCTTTTCAACCGACATCGAATTATTCAGCGCCCCTGGGCTAATAACTTCAAATCGATTGCTATACAAGCCAATCTCTATCTCAACAAAGCGTGTCCAGTCGCGATGAGCCAGTGCAGTCACTGCGAACTGTCGCTCAAGGCGATTCGGGATAACTATGTGTTCATGACCACCACGTTTATATCGGTGGGTAGGCTGCTGATAACTCACCAGACCCAGTTCTTTCATGAGCTTTCCGGCAAGCCAGCGTCCCATTTTAAAGCCTCTCAGGGTTGCCATAATCGCGATACTTCTTGCGCCAGCAGAACCATGACTGATGTTATGCAGCTCCAGAACCTGACTGCGTAACACAGCTCGCCTGCCATCTGGCTTTTCGAGGCTTTTTCCCCAGTATTTGTAGCTGCTGCGATGAACCCCGAACACGTGGCAAAGTGTGACCACAGGATACTGCGCTCTGAGTTTCCCGATTAACGAGAATTGTTCAGGGAGTCTGACATCAAGAGCGCGGTAGCCTTTTTTAATATGTCGTTTTCCATTTCAATGCGTTGTATTTTTTTCTTCAGCTCACGTATTTCAATCTGCTCCGGGGTTATAGGAAAGGCTTTAGGTATTTTGCCCTGTCGTTCATCCCGCAACTGCTTTACCCATCGCGTCATGGTAGAAAGGCCGACATCCATAGCACTGGCCGCAGCTGCAACGGTGTAGTTCTGATCAAGGACCAGTTGAGCGGATTCGCGTTTAAACTCTGCGCTGAAATTTCTTTTTTTCATTGAGGCACCTGTAATGTTCTGAGGTGAGCATATCACCTCTGTTCAGGTGGCCAAATTCAGTAAACCACTTCAATTCGATTGCGTTAGTGGTGTAGATAACCTTGCGGATCGCCTCCGAATACACGAAGAAGGTGGCAACATTCGGCCAGTTTGCCCGCCAGCTGCGACTTATCTGCGGGTACCGTGCATCCCATTCCTTCCCGAACGCATCCAGCGCCTGCAACGCGCCTTCTTCCGTGGCTGCGCGGTAAACCTGTTTCAGGTCACGGGTTACCGCTTTATAGTCTTTCCACGCCAAGAACCGCAGGCTGTTGCGTGCCATGTGTACTATGCACAACTGGATCTGCGTCTCCGGGTAGACGGCATTAATCGCTTCCGGGAAGCCTTTCAGGCCGTCCATACAGGCGATAAGGATATCGTTCAGCCCGCGATTTTTCAGTTCCGTCAGTACATTCAGCCAGAACTTTGCACCTTCATTTTCGGCCAGCCACATACCAGGCAGCTCTTTCTGACCATCAAGGTTAATACCCAGAGCCAGGAACACCGCTCTGTTGATAACCCGGCTGTCCTGCCGTACTTTCAGGACAATACAGTCAAGATAAACAATGGGATAAATCGCATCCAGAGGACGGTTTTGCCATTCTACAACCTGGTCGATTGCGGCATCGGTGACTTTCGATATCAGCGCCGGAGAGACGTCTGCATCGTACATTTCTTTGAAGACTGAGGTAATTTCGCGGGTAGTCATCCCTCTGGCATACAGCGCCAGGATCTGGTTGTCCATGCCGGTAATGCGGGTCTGATTTTTCTTCACCAGTTGTGGTTCGAAGGAACCATCACGATCACGTGGAGTACGTAATTCCATCGGCCCGTCGGTAGTGGTGACGGTTTTCGTGGAATAGCCATTACGGGAGTTGGTTCCCGATTTGGGCTGATTTTTTTCATGTCCCAGATGGTGAGTCAGTTCAGCGTTGAGAGCAGCCTCAACACTGATTTTCTTGAGCAGGCGATCGAACTGACTGAGATCTTCAGGGGTTTTGAGATTTTTGGCCAGTTCGTTAGCCAGAGCCTGCAATTGTTTGTCGTCCATAATTTAACCTTCATTTGATGTTGAATTGAACATATCAAAATCAGGCAATTACATAAATCTATGTACAGGCTCGCACCTGGGCTTGCCTGACTGACCGCAGGCCGGCGACGACAAGGTGGAAAAGTTCGGCGTGTGGCTCTGGCGGCAACGATCCCGCGAAGGGCGGACGGTGCTTGAGCTGTTGAACGTAAGCATGCGGGCAAACCGTCTTGCGCGACTATGCCGGATGCCACCTATGCGGCAGCAGCTCTGCAATCTCACTAGCTCGCTGCGTCGGCAACCGTCTCAGCACATCCTTGAGATAGGCATACGGATCGTGCCCATTATTACGGGCCGACTGGATCAAACTCATGATCGGAACAGCGCGCTTGAGCATGCGAACCCGCGCCGAGCATTTGAGAAGGCAACGGGATGAACGCTGGCTGGATAGCCGTGGTTTTCTGGGTAAGCAGGCGAATCCATTTGTGGACGAGGTTGGCATTGAGGCTGTAGCCCAAGGCGATGTTTGCGATGGAGGCACCGGGTTCAGAACACTCCTGAATGACCTGAGCCTTGAAAGATTTGCTGTAGGTACGGCGCTGAGGGCGCATGGAAAATCCGCTTGATGGGCCATGGCCTTCGGCGGCGGTGTCGGGAAGGTGTGTTGGCCGGACGGATACTGTTGAACTACGTTGTCTGGGGCAACGGAAGTGTTTCGGCCCGACTCTGGAACGCGATCCGCAGCGACGACTGGGCAATTCCGCACGTTGGCCTGAGCAGCCTCGGGGAAATCGTCGTCTGGGCGCGCCCAGACGAGTTTCCGCCAAGGAACATGCAGACAAGCAAGGGGCTGCGGGCACTCGGCTACAACGTGAGGATCGGTGTTTGATCGAGGCGCCTGTGGCACACGCAGGCTGACGAGCCAGGCGCTGTCCATTGCCTGATCAGGCCGCCCCCCTGTGCCTTGCCTGAGCAGTTGACCTGCATCAATGGGGCGGGAGAACGCTGTACATTCACTCTCGACTCTTGAAGTTTGTCATGGTAGGTCTAATATTACAAAGTATTGCAAGGATTTCCTTGGCCGGAACCGCAAAGCGACGCGATTGGAGAGGGTGAGATGAAAGCGCACCTACAGGTGATTTTCACGCTCGATGAATTGGCTGCGTACTTGAAAGTCGGCAAGCGGACGTTTTATCGGCTCGCCGCACACGGGGAAATTCCGGCTTTCAAGGTGGGCGGGACGTGGCGACTTCGTCAAAGTGAAATCGATCAGTGCATTAATGATCAGACCTGAGCCGGAGCAAAGAAGGAGGTGATGTGCAAGCGTGAACAGCAGAAGTCATCCGAGCAGCCCGTGTCGCTTGGGCGCACTGCCCGTCGCAGCAGGCAAAGGGCTTGAGTAACTCGTTTTCCAATTTTTCTGGAGGTATGACATGGACATCGATTTCAAGAAGTTGGCTCCCTGGAACTGGTTCAAGAACGAGCAGCAAGAGCAGCAGACCGCCTCTTCCCTGCCGGTGCAGCGTAATGACCTGCCAGCGGCGAGCGGGTCAGTCAGCCCGATCCTGCAACTGCATCGGGAAATCGACCGGCTGTTCGATGACGCATTCCGGGGCTTCGGTTTTCCGGCGTTGAACATGCCGCAGTGGCCATCCGATTGGTCGGGCATGCTGAAGCCGGCCCTGGACATCCAGGAAACCGACAAGCAGTACAAGATTGCCCTAGAAGTGCCCGGTGTCGAGGAGAAGGACATCCAGATCACCCTCGACAACGACGTGCTGATGGTGCGTGGCGAGAAGCGCCAGGAACAGGAGAAGAAGGAAGGTGGCTTCCACCGTGTGGAGCGCTCCTACGGCAGCTTTCAGCGTGCCTTGAACCTGCCTGACGACGCCAACCAGGATTCGATCAAGGCATCGTTCAAGAACGGGGTGCTCACGGTCACGATCGACAAGCGCGAGGTCAGCGCGCCGAAGCAGGGACGCTCGATCCCGATCAACGGCTGACGTCGTCGGCTCGTTCGTCACAAGAAAAACCCGGCCCGAGACGAGGTGTCGCGGCTCGCGATGCCTCGCCGCCTCAACCTTGTCAACCTTCTCAGGAGCATCAGCATGGCCAGAAAACAATGCCAGGTCTGCGGCCAACCCGCCACCGTGCGGGTGGAAGCCAATCTCAACGGTCGTCACAGCACCATGCTGTTGTGCGACGACCATTACCGGCAATTAGTGCGCCAGCAAAAGCGCACCGTTTCGCCGCTGGAAGCCTTGTTCGGTTCGCGCAGCGGCCTGTTCGAGGACTTCCTCGGCAGTGACTTCTTCCGCATCGGCGACGACGCGACGCCAGTTGCCGCCGATACCGATGACGTGGTCGATGCCTCGTTTGGCGAGCCCGCCGCCGCAGGTTCGGGTGCGCCGCGCCGTCGCGGCAGTGGGCTGGCCAGCCGCATCAGCGAACAGTCGGAAGCCTTGTTGCAGGAGGCCGCCAAACACGCTGCCGAATTTGGCCGCTCCGAGGTGGATACCGAACATCTGCTGCTGGCGCTGGCCGACAGCGACGTGGTCAAGACCACCCTGGGTCAGTTCAAGATCAAGGTCGATGACCTCAAGCGGCAGATCGAGTCTGAGGCCAAGCGCGGGGACAAGCCCTTCGAGGGCGAGATCGGCGTGTCGCCGCGCGTGAAGGATGCGCTCAGCCGCGCCTTCGTGGCCTCCAATGAACTCGGCCATTCTTATGTCGGTCCAGAGCATTTCCTGATCGGTCTGGCCGAGGAAGGCGAAGGGCTGGCCGCCAACCTGCTGCGCCGCTACGGCCTGACGCCGCAGGCGCTGCGCCAACAGGTCAGCAAGGTGGTCGGCAAGGGCGCCGAGGATGGCCGCGCTGAGACGCCGACCAACACGCCAGAACTCGACAAGTACTCGCGCGACCTGACCAAGATGGCGCGCGACGGCAAGCTCGACCCGGTGATCGGCCGCGCGCAGGAGATCGAAACCACCATCGAGGTGCTGGCCCGGCGCAAGAAGAACAACCCGGTGCTGATCGGCGAGCCGGGTGTGGGCAAGACCGCCATCGTCGAAGGGCTGGCGCAGCGCATGGTGGCGGGTGAAGTGCCCGAGACCTTGCGCGACAAGCGCCTGGTGGAACTCAACATCAACGCCATGGTGGCCGGCGCCAAATATCGCGGCGAGTTCGAGGAGCGCGTGCAGAAGGTGCTGAAGGAGGTGACCGAGCACCAGGGCGAGCTGATTTTGTTCATCGACGAGGTGCACACCATCGTCGGTGCCGGCCAGGGCGGTGGCGAAGGCGGGCTGGACGTGGCCAACGTGTTCAAACCGATGATGGCGCGCGGTGAACTCAACCTGATCGGCGCCACGACGCTGAACGAGTACCAGAAATACATCGAGAAGGATGCCGCACTGGAGCGGCGCTTCCAGCCGGTGACGGTGCCCGAGCCGACGGTGGCCCAGGCCATCATGATTCTGCGCGGCCTGCGCGACACCTTCGAGGCGCACCACAAGGTCAGCATCTCCGAGGACGCGATCATCGCGGCGGCCGAGTTGTCCGACCGCTACATCACGGCGCGCTTCCTGCCGGACAAGGCGATCGACCTGCTCGACCAGGCGGCCGCGCGCGTGAAGCTGTCGGCCACGGCCCGGCCGGTGGCCGTGCAGGAGCTGGAGTCCGAACTGTACCAGCTGCGGCGTGAACAGGATTACGTGGCCGCGCGCAAGCAGTACGACCAGGCCGCCGAGCTCGGCAAGCGCATCGAAGCCAAGGAGGCCGAGCTCAAGAAGCTCGTCGAGGACTGGGAGCGGGAGCGGGCCTCCGGCAGTGCCGAGGTCAAGGCGGAACACGTGGCGCAGATCGTCTCGCGCCTGACCGGCATCCCGGTCAACGAGTTGACGGTGGAAGAGCGCGAAAAGCTGCTGCACTTGGAACAACGGCTGCACGAGCGCCTGGTGGGACAAGACGAGGCGGTCCGTGCCGTGGCCGATGCCGTGCGGCTGTCCCGCGCCGGCCTGCGCGAAGGCAGCAAACCGGTGGCTACCTTCCTGTTTCTGGGCCCGACCGGGGTGGGCAAGACCGAGCTCGCCAAGGCATTGGCCGAATCGATCTACGGCGATGAGCACGCCCTGTTGCGCATCGACATGTCGGAATATGGCGAACGCCATACCGTGGCGCGGCTGGTGGGCGCGCCTCCGGGCTATGTCGGTTACGACGAAGGCGGTCAGCTCACCGAGAAGGTGCGGCGCAAGCCCTACAGCGTGCTGCTGCTCGACGAGATCGAGAAGGCACACCCTGACGTCTACAACATCTTGCTGCAAGTGTTCGACGACGGTCGCCTCACCGACGGCAAGGGCCGGGTGGTGGATTTCACCAACACCATCATCATCGCCACGTCCAACCTGGGTTCGGACATCATCCAGCGACGGCTGAAGGCGCGTGGGGCGGCCGGCGAGGAGTACGAAAAGACCAAGGCCGAGGTCATGGACGTGCTGCGCGGCCACTTCCGGCCCGAGTTCCTCAACCGCATCGACGAGATCATCGTCTTCCATGCGCTGGGCAAGGAGGAGATCCGCCACATCGTCGGCCTGCAGCTCGATCGCGTGGCGCGCAGCGCCGCCAGCCAGGGCGTGACGCTCACTTTCGATCAGACGCTCATCGACCATTTCGCGGAAGAAGGCTACAAGCCCGAGTTCGGTGCGCGTGAACTCAAGCGCCTGATCCGCAGCGAGCTGGAAACTGCGCTGGCGCGCGAGATGCTCGGTGGCAGCATCGGCAAGGGCGATCACGCCAGCGCACGCTGGGACGACAAGGCCGAACGCGTGGTGTTCGAACGCAAAGAGCCACCGCAGACCCCGGCCGAGCCGGAGCAGCCGGATGTCGCGAAGGCGACCGAGACGCCGCACGGCGACGCTGGCAAAGGCTCGCGCAAGAAGAAGTCGGCGAGCGACGCATCTTGATGGCGGGCGAGGCTGCCGTGTCCGACCCCATCGGCCTGGCATGGGCAGCCTCCCTGGCATCGATCGCGGTGGCGGTCGTGGCCGCGGGTCACGCGGTCGTCTACAAGCGTGATCCGCGGCCACGCCGTGGGGGCTGCTCATCAGCGGCGGCACTGCCCTCCCGCTCGCTGGCCATCCGTTTGCGTGACGGTGCGGCCCGTCTGTTCACCTGATCCTGTGGCAACTCGACTTTCGAGGAACAAGGCCCATGGAAAAAAAGAATCAATGGAATACCGGCTACTGGATCGTTGCCCTCCTGCTGTTGCTGAGTTTGCAGAGCTACTGGCAGACGGCGAAAACCGTCGAGCCGGTCCCCTACAGCGAGTTCGAGAAGGCGCTGGACGAGGGGCGCGTGGCCGAAGTGCTGGTGTCGGATCGTACGGTGACCGGGCGCCTGAAGTCGCCGGACAGCCGGGGCAAGACGACGATCGTGGCAACGAGGGTCGAACCCGATCTTGCCGATCGCCTGTCGAAGTACGACGTGCCCTATGCCCGCGTGTTGGAGAGCACCTGGCTGCGCGATGTGCTGTCGTGGATCCTGCCAGCGGTATCCTTCTTTGGCGTCTGGTTCTTCCTGTTCCGCCGCTTCGCCGAGAAGCAGGGCATGGGCGGGTTTCTCAATATCGGTAAGAGCCGCGCCAAGATGTTCGTGGAAAAGAACACCGTTGTGACGTTCGCCGATGTGGCGGGGGGGGATGAGGCCAAGGCGGAGCTGGTCGAGATCGTCGATTTCCTGAAGAATCCGCAGGACTATGGCCGTCTCGGGGCGCGCATTCCCAAGGGCGTGTTGCTGGTCGGTCCACCGGGCACCGGCAAGACATTGCTGGCCAAGGCTGTTGCCGGCGAGGCGGCGGTGCCCTTCTTCTCCATCTCCGGATCAGAGTTTGTCGAGATGTTCGTCGGCGTGGGTGCGGCCCGTGTGCGCGACCTGCGCGACCTGTTCGAGCAGGCCCGCGGGCAGGCGCCGGCCATCATCTTCATCGACGAGCTCGATGCGCTGGGCCGCGCGCGCGGCGTCGGCGGCCCCATCGGCGGCCACGACGAGCGCGAGCAGACCCTCAACCAGCTGCTCACGGAGATGGACGGCTTCGACAGCTCGGTCGGGCTGATCATCCTCGCCGCCACCAACAGCCCCGAAATCCTCGACCAGGCGCTGCTGCGTGCCGGCCGCTTCGACCGCCAGGTGCTGGTGGACCGGCCCGACAAGAAGGGGCGGCTGGACATCCTGAAGGTTCATGTCAAGAAGGTGACGCTGGCCCAGGATGTAGACCTCGAACAGGTAGCCGCACTGACCACGGGCTTTTCCGGCGCGGACCTCGCCAATCTGGTCAACGAGGCGGCGCTGGCGGCGAGGAGACGCCGTGCGTCCGCCGTGGAATTGCAGGACTTCACCGCGACCATCGAGCGCATCGTGGCGGGCTTGGAAAAGAAGAGCCGCGTGCTCAATCCCAAGGAGCGGGAAACCGTGGCCCATCACGAGATGGGCCATGCGCTGGTGCTGCCCGAAACCGACCCCGTACACAAGATCTCGATTATCCCGCGCGGCATCGGCGCGCTGGGCTACACCTTGCAGCGCCCCACCGAAGACCGCTTCCTGATGACGCGTACCGATCTCGAGCACAAGATCGCCGTACTGCTGGGCGGGCGTGCCGCCGAAAAGCTGGTGTTCGGCGAGTTGTCTACCGGGGCGGCGGACGATCTGGCGCGAGCCACCGACATCGCCCGCGACATGATCACCCGCTTTGGCATGGACGAGGGCCTGGGCTACATCGCCTTCGAGGCGCAGCGGCCCCGCTTTCTCGATACACCGGAACTGGCCCACGGCGGTTGCCGGGTGGCCGAATCGACCCAGGCGCGCATCGATCAGGCTATCCGCGACATCGTGATGGGCGTGTTCGAGCACGCCTACCGGATTCTCGACATCAACCGCGCGGTGCTGGAGCGCTGTGCGCGCGAGCTGCTGGCGCGGGAAACGCTCGACGAAAGCGATATCCGTCAATTGACTCAAGGACTTGTTCGGAACTGAAAACAGTAGTAGGTGCCATTCAGAGTAAACCGACGGCTCTGTTCAGTGCGTCATCCAATTCGTCGGCATTGTTCAAGGAGAGCCGATATGTCTGCATTGACTCCGTGGGACCCCTTCCGGGAACTGGATGAATTGCAAAACCGCCTGGCGACGATGTTCGGACGAATACCCCAGCGACAGGGCGCCCGTACCGGCAACGAAGCCATGACCACGGCGGACTGGGCACCAATGGCGGACATCAGCGAGGATGAGAACGCATTCCTCCTCAAGCTGGATCTGCCGGAGGTCCCCAAGGATGCCGTGCGCGTCAGCGCGGAAAACGGTGTGCTCACCATCAGCGGCGAGCGCAAACTGGAAAAAGAGGAGCAGGGCAAGAAGTTCCACCGCATCGAACGTGCCTATGGCCGCTTTGTGCGCAGCTTTGTCTTGCCTGACAACGTTGATCCGACCAAGGTGACGGCTTCCATGAAAGACGGCGTGCTGGAAGTGCGGCTTGTCAAGGCCGAGCAAGCCAAACCGAAACAGATTGAAATCTCAGTCAACTAACTTCAATCAAGAGCCCAAGATCATGAATATCAAACAGCCACAATACACCTTCTCCGCACTTGCCCTGGCGGTCGTCGTCGGACTGAGCGGACCGGCTCTGGCCCAATCGGCGGCAGGTTCTAGCCCAGGTGCTGCAGCACCCTCTGCCGCATCCAAGGCGGCACAGCCACAGGTAGATGACAAGGCCGCCCGGGAAGCCGATAAAAAGCGTGCCGAGCTCACTCAAGACGCCATCACGGCGCTCACCAAGACCCAGGAGGCTTTGACCCTCCTTGATGCAAAGAAGACCAAGGAGGCGCTTGCTGCGCTGGAACTGGCCAGCGGAAAGCTGGAACTGGTATTGGCACGCGACGCCAAACTTGCTTTGGCGCCGGTCGATGTACGCGTCATCACCCACGATATCCACGCCAACGTGGAATCGGTAAAGAAAGCGGTCAAGTTGTCTCGGGAGTTGTTGGGTGATGGCGAGGTGCAAAAGGCCCGGCCCATCGTTGCCAATCTGGCCAGCGAAATCGTAATCCAAACCGACAACCTTCCGATGGCAACGTACCCGGCAGCGATCAAGTCGGCCGCACGGCTCATCGACAGCGGCAAGATCGACAACGCCAAAGCGGAACTCGCCCGAGCACTGAACACGCTGGTGGTGACCTCGGTCGCCTTTCCTCTGCCCGTGCTACGGGCCGAAGCCGCGATGGCAAAAGCTGAAAAGCTGGCCGAGACCGACAGGCGCGATGCCAAGCAGAACGAGGAGCTCAGCACCTTGCTGTCGTCCGTGCGCACGGAGATCGAGATGGCGCAGATCCTGGGTTATGGCAAGAAGGCGGACTTCAAACCCATCTTCGATCAGGTGAAGTCCATTGAGCAAAAGTCGGCTGGTGGCAAAAGCGGCAAGGGATGGTTCGACGAGTTGAAGACGCGCATCCAAAAGCTATTTTGAGGTGATGAAGGGCTGACTGCTCTGTCGGTCAGTCTCGCGATGTTCGCATTCAGCCCCAATAGATTCGCCTATTTTCACTATCTCATACGAGGCATATCACCATGAATGAGCAAACACCGAATCCCAATGCGACGAACGAAGGAAAAAACGAACAGGCCGCGGTAAGCAGCCTTCCTGTCAGTCCAGAGTCCAAGCCTGAAGTCGTCACGGAGGTACAGCCTGAGGTTCAGAAAGAAACGGACTCGCAGGCGGCAGACAAACGTAAACAAGTCCTCGATGAGGCAGTCTCGGCCTTGTCGCTGACCAAATCAGCGCTGGCCGCACTTGACGGCAAGGACACTGCACGCGCATTGGCAACGCTGGCCGAAGTGACGGGAAAGCTGGAGCTGATCGTCGCGCGCGAACCCACGCTCGCCCTGGCCGGCGTTGATGTGCGCACCATCGTGCACGACTTGTTCGCCAACACGGAAACCATTGAGGCGATGACCGACGAGGCGCTGGATGCCCTCAAACATGGCGAGGTGCAACAGGCTCGCCACGTGCTGGCTTTGCTGGCCAGTGAAATCGTGATCACGGTCACCAACATCCCTTTGGCGTCCTATCCCGCAGCCGTGAAGGCAGTCGTGCCGCTGATCGATCAGGGCAAGATCGAAGAAGCCAAAGCCGCGCTGCAGTCAGCGCTCAGCACGCTGGTCGAGGAGCGCAGCGTGCTTCCGCTGCCCGTCCTGCGTGCGAAGCTGCTCCTGAAGCGCGCCGAGCCCCTGGTAGAAGATGGTCAGCGCAGCGAAGCATCCAATGAGCGCCTGGAGACATTGTTGAACGAAGCCCGGCAGCAGTTGGAAATGGCAGAACTGCTGGGCTATGGAAAAAGGAAGGACTTTGAGCCCCTGTACGCTGAACTCAAGAAAATCAAGGAAAAGACGGGAGGGGGAGGCTGCGGAAAAGGCTGGCTCGATGAAGTCAAGGCAAAACTGTCCAAGTTGTTCTGAAACCGCTGGAGAGGGGGCGCATAGCGCCCCCTCTCTTGTCCCATGAGTGTTTGATTTTTTATTTTGTATAGATCTTTAGGAGATATTGCATGAACACAGACACCATCGCCAATTCCAATGCGGATGACCCCACCAAAGCACTGTGTTCGCTGAGCCAAAATTGGTGGCTTTTTGTGCTGCGCGGTGTCTTGGCATTGATTTTTGCAGCCCTCGCGTTCTGGATGCCACAATCGGCTCTGTTGGCCATGACCATCATGTTCGGCGCATTTTCCTTGGTCAATGGCGCGTTCAACTTGTTTGCAGCGGTGCGCCATATCCAGAAAAAAGAGCGCTGGGGCTGGCTGCTGTTCAGCGGCATTGTCGGCATACTTACGGGCGTCGTCGTCCTGGTTGCTCCTTGGGTCGCCACGATAGTCTTGGCTTCTTTTTTATGGGCTAGCGTGGGCTTCTGGGCGATTTTCACCGGTGTGCTGGAGATATCCGCCGCCGTTCGGCTGCGTCGGGAAATCAAGGGTGAAATCTGGCTTGCCCTCAGTGGACTGCTCTCGATTATCCTTGGTGCTATCGTCTTGTGGATATTTTTTACCCGTCCGGTCGAGTCATTCGTGGCCGCAGGCTGGCTGTTGGGTTTCCATGCGGCAGTCTATGGCGTCACGCTTTTGTTCTTGAGTTGGAGTCTTCGCAAAACGCGCCTGGGGTAAGAGCGTGCCAAACCAAAATCTATGGATATGAGCATCCTCGATTCATGCCTCCATAGAAATGACATCGAAGGAGTCATACATGCAGATACAATATAGCTATCGAGCTATCGACAAAGAGTTTCATGAACCTTGGCAGAGAGCTTTGGGAAATGTGATCGAGCACGCCCTCAAGCCATTGCTCGACAAACACACTAAAGATTCAGCGCGACTTCAAATCGTCCTTGATCGCGACAAGATCAAGCGGCAATTTCTGGCCAGTGGCTATATGCACCTGCCCGGCAAAAAGATTGTCAGCGTTACTGCATCACATGACGAGCTGACGCCCCTCGCGCAGATGCTCGCACAGTCGTTGTTCCGTCAGGCCAAGAAGCATTTTGACCGACTGCATGCTCAGGATCAAATCAAGCGCAAAGCACGACGCGAGCGCTTGCGCGAGCTCAAGGTGCGGATTGCCGCAAAACCCGCATCAGCCGCCCATGAGGCCGAGGTGACCCGAATGCCTCTACTGTCGAAACTTGAGGCTGTCGCAAGGCGTGAGCTGGCTTATCTGCGGGCCGTCGGCGATTTACCGCGCGATTATCCGACGCTGCGCGACGTGGTGGATGAAGCGATTGTCCGAGCTAAGGTGGAATGGCAATCCGTGCCGGGGGAAAAAGAGGCTTACACCGGTCTTTTGAAGCATCTGTTCGCCGTCCTGGATAACGAAGTGGCAAGCAGCCGGCAATTTGGCGAATTCGTTTCTCTGGACGCGCCGGTCGAACCGGATGCCCAAGACATGGCCGAGGCCATGGTGGAAGAGGAAATCTTCGAATTTTATCAGCACGATGACACACTCAAGCTGGCCGATATTTTCGCTGGCAGTCAGCATCCCGATGTCGCAACGATCGCGGAACAGGAGGAGCTGATTGATCGGTCGAGCGAGTTCGCTTTTGCATTTGACCTGCTGAAGGACATGCCGCGTTTGTGGCGGCGCATTTTTCTGCTTATCCGTGTGGACGGGCTGAATGCCAGCAGCGTCTCTGAAATCCTGCTGATTCCTAGTAAGGAAGATGCTGTCCGAAGGTGGCTCATGCAGGCCGAAGCATTCATCGCTGCTCATCTGGAAGAAGCCGGAGTAAGCAAAAACGGGAACGATTGGCTCCAAGGCGTTGATTGGTCGGCATTGTCTGTGACCCGAAGCGAGGCAGCCTCACTGTGGTCCAAGGAGGCGAACCATGAAGAATGAGCTTCACCTCGTCTGCCCGCATTGCCAGTCCATCAACCGCGTACCGACTGCGAAGCTATCGGAACATCCCAACTGTGGCCGCTGCCAGCAGCCCTTGTTCACGGGCGAGCCCATCGAGTTGACCACGGCGACGTTCTCGCGCCACGTGGAGCGCAGCGATCTGCCGCTGCTGGTCGATTTCTGGGCGCCATGGTGCGGGCCGTGCAAGATGATGGCGCCACAGTTCCAGCAAGCGGCACACCAGCTCGAACCGAGGATCCGGCTGGCGAAGGTGAATACCGAGGCTGAGCCCCACCTGGCCGCGCAGTTCGGTATCCGCAGCATCCCGACGCTCGCCCTGTTCCAGGGTGGGCGGGAGATCGCCCGTCAGGCCGGCGTGATGGGCGCGCAGGACATCGTGCGCTGGACGTCGACGCAAGTGGGACGCTGACCGATGCAGGGCTTGCTCGGCACTACGCTAATCCTGCTGGCGGCTTGCAGCCTGGCGGCGATGGCGACGGCGGCGTTCAGAGTGCCCGCCTTGCTGGGGTATCTCTCTGTCGGCGTTGTACTGGGCCCCTCAGTCATCGGCGTGATCGCGCCGGGGGAGACGCTGAGCTTTCTGTCCGAGCTGGGCGTGGCGCTGCTGTTGTTCATGATCGGACTGGAATTCTCCCTCGGAGACTTCTGGCTCGCCCGCAGGACGGTGCTGATGGCGGGCGCTCTGCAGATGATCGCCGTTGCCCCGCCGCTGATCCTGGTATTGATGTGGCTGGGGCAGCCCGGCCAGAGCGCCGCGCTGCTCGGCACTGCGGCGGCCATGTCGTCCACGGCGCTGGTCAGCCGACAACTGGCCGACCAAGGCGAGCTCACCACCCGCCACGGACGCAGTGCCATCGCCGTGCTGGTCTTTCAGGACCTGGCCAGCGTGCCCCTGCTGGCCTTGCTGGCGATCTGGGCGCGCGGCGAGTCGCCGAAGATCGAGCATGTGCTGCTCGAAGTATTCGGTGTGCTGCTGCTGTTCGCGGCAGCGGCCCTCGCCTCGCGCCGTCTGTTGCATGGCCTGCTGGGCTGGGTGGCGCGGCGGGGCCACGAGGAATCGTTCGTGCTCGTCTCCTTGTGCGTGGTGGTGGCTGCCGCCGCCGCTGCGCACGCGGTCGGCGTATCCGCCGCCCTGGGGGCCTTCCTCGCCGGGATGGTGCTGGGCGAGAGCGACTTCCGGCACCACATGGAAAGCCACCTCAGGCCGTTTCGCGATGTGTTGTCGGGCGTGTTCTTCGTGACCATCGGCCTGCAACTGGACGCAGCACAGATTCTTTCGGCACCGCTGGCGGTGCTGGCGTGGCTGGTGGTGCTGGTACCGGTCAAGATCCTGCTCAATACGCTGGCCTTGCGGGCGACGCGCCTGTCCGCCCTCGATGCCTGGCGCACGGGCATAGCGTTGGGGCACGGCGGCGAGTTCGCCCTGCTGTTGTTGGGCACGGTCTTGCAGCAGCATCTGATCCCCGCGACCGTCGTCCAACCCATGCTGGTCGCGCTGGTGCTCAGCATGGCCCTAGCACCGCTACTGATCCGCCATCACGATGTACTTGCCCGGTTCTTGAGCCGCACCGGCGGCGTCATTCAGCCACCCCAGGCTGAAGAAGTCGAGATCGCCGCGCAGACGACGCGATATCGAGACCATGTCATCGTTTGCGGCGCGGGCGAGCTTGGCCTGCCAGTCAGCGAGATTCTTCGCCACGCCGGCGTGGCGCATCTGCTGCTGGAGGCGGACGCGCAGAAGGTCGAGGCCGCGCGTGCCGCCGGCGCGCCGGTGTTCCATGGCGATGCCAGTCGGCCCGATACCTTGCTGGCTGCCGGCTTGACGCATGCGCACTTGGTGGTGCTGACGTTCGCCCATGCCCAGCAAGCGTTGCGCATCGCCCAGGCGATTGCCGAGCGCCGTCCGGCGCTAACCTTGTGGGTGTCATGCAGAAGTACGACCGCGGCCGATGCATTTCGCGCCATGCCTAACGTGCGCGTGTATCAGCAATCCTTTGCCGCAGCTATTGGGCTGGCGGAACAGGTGATGTCGACGCTTGGCATGTCGACCGAGTTGATTGAAGGACGCATCAGCGCAATGCGCCGCCGTCTCGACAGCAGCCGTTTTCCAGGGAGTTCATAGTCATGAAATCAAAACGCCTTAACCCATTTCAGGTCTTGCGTGACCAATTGGCCATCATGAGTTTTTACGAGCGCTTCGAGCAGGTCGTCGCGCTCGTGCTGTCGGCGGTGATCGCCGTCATCATCGTGGTGTCGCTGTTCCAGCTCATCTCCATCGTCTTCACGCTGCTGGTTCTCGATGCCTTCAATCCCCTGGACCACAAGGTATTCCAGAGCGTGTTCGGCATGATCATGACGCTCTTGATCGCGATGGAGTTCAAGCATTCCATCGTGCGCGTGGCGCTGCGTCGGGACAGCATCATCCAGGTCAAGACGGTGGTCCTGATCGCGCTGATCGCACTCTCCCGCAAGTTCGTGATCCTCGACTCCGACGCGAGCCCCGCAAAGATAGCCGCGCTGGCAAGCGCCACGCTGGCTCTGGGTGCGACCTACTGGCTGCTGCGCAAGCGCGGCGACCGCGCCGCCGAGACCTCTGAGCATGACCCGTCATCATCCCAGTGATCCGCGCACGGCGCTCTTGCAACACCGCTGGCTCAACCGCCTGCAGACCGGGCTGTTGGTCCTGACCATGGTCGGGATCGCAGCCGCAGCAGGGAGACTGCCGTTTGGGGAAGGCTGCCTGTGGCTCGCGCTGTTTGCCGTTGCAGGTGCGTTGCTGCTGGAACCGGTAGCCGCGTCGGCGCTGAGCTTGCGCCTGTACCGCGTACGGGCCTTGCACCCGCAAGAAGCCCACGAGATGTGGGCCCTGTTGCGCGAGCTGCCCGCCCGTGCCGGTTTGCCCGCCACGCCGGTGCCGCACTATGTGCCCAGTGCCGTCGTCAACGCCTTCGCCACCGGATCGAAGCAGGAGGCATCGATCGCCCTCACCGATGGCCTGCTGCGCAGCCTGAGCCCACGCGAGCTGGCGGGTGTGCTCGTGCACGAGGTCGAGCACATCGCTAATGAGGATCTGCGTGTCATGGGGCTGGCGGATTCCAACAGTCGCCTCACGAGCCTACTGGCCCTTATGGGACAGATCGCGATCCTGCTCAGCCTGCCCGCGCAGCTGGTTGGCGCGGCGGAGGTCTATTGGCCTGGTCTATTGTTACTGGCCGCATCGCCCCAGCTGGCCCTGCTCGCACAGCTCGGCTTGTCTCGCGTGCGTGAGTTCGACGCTGACCGCCTTGCGGCGGAACTGACTGGCGACCCGCAGGGGCTGGCGTCCGCGCTGGCGAAAATCGAGCGGGTCAGCCGCTCCTGGCGTGCCTGGCTATGGCCGGGATGGGGCAATCCCGAGCCCTCCTGCTTGCGCACGCGTCCGGCAACGCAAGAGCGCATCGCACGCCTGCTGACGTTGGCGCCTGGTCCAGCATCAGCGTTGCCACTCCGCGCGCCCCATTTTTTGCCGGAATCCGCTTTGGCGACGCGCCCACCGCGCTGGCGCCCGAGCGGGCTGTGGCGCTGATTGCCCATCAACAGGAGACGTCTCATGGCCTATCTCGACCCGTACCAACGCCCCGCGCCGGACCGCTTCATCCGGCGCGGGCTCTTCATCACCGCCTGCATTGCCGCGCTCATGCTGCTGTGGCAGTTTCTGCCCGCCATCGAGGCATGGTTCAGTCCGCGCGAGGCAGCAGAACGCACCGTGATGGCGCGTGGCGATCTGGCGGCGGACGAGAAAACCACCATCGAACTGTTCGAAAAATCGCGCGCCTCGGTGGTCTACATCACCACCGCGCAATTAGTACGCGATGTCTGGACGCGCAACGTGTTCTCCGTGCCGCGCGGCACTGGCTCGGGCTTCATCTGGGACGACGCCGGCCACGTCGTCACCAACTTCCACGTCATCCAGGGCGCGTCCGAAGCCACCGTCAAACTGGCCGACGGCCGCGACTACCAGGCCGCGCTGGTGGGGACGAGCCCCGCGCACGACATCGCCGTGCTCAAGATCGGCGTCGGTTTCAAGCGCCCGCCGGCCGTGCCGGTCGGCACCAGTGCCGACCTCAAGGTGGGTCAGAAGGTGTTCGCTATCGGCAACCCCTTCGGCCTGGACTGGACGCTCACCACTGGTATCGTCTCCGCGCTCGACCGCTCGTTGCCGGGAGAAGCGGGCGGCCCGGCCATCGATCACCTGATCCAGACCGACGCCGCCATCAACCCCGGCAATTCCGGTGGCCCGCTGCTCGATTCGGCTGGGCGGCTGATCGGAATCAATACCGCCATCTACAGTCCGTCTGGCGCCTCGGCCGGCATAGGCTTTGCGGTGCCGGTCGATACCGTCATGCGCGTGGTGCCGCAACTCATAAAGACCGGCAAGTACATCCGTCCGGCGCTGGGCATCGAGGTGGATGAGCAGCTCAACGCGCGTCTGCAGGCGCTGACCGGCAGTAAGGGCGTATTCGTATTGCGCGTGACGCCGGGCTCGGCGGCGCACAGGGCCGGGCTCGTCGGCGTCGAGGTCACCGCAGGCGGCATCGTGCCCGGCGATCGCGTTATCAGCATCGACGGTATCGCCGTCGACGACGTCGCCACATTACAGGCCCGGCTAGACGACAAGAACGTTGGAGATGTTGTGGTCTTGTTAGTGGAGCGGGCCGGCAAGACTCGCGAGATGCTTGTGGAACTACAACCGGGAGTTTGATGGAAAGTGGGTCATGGATCTGCACAGCGAAGCAGCCAAGCGACTTCAGCCTTGCGCCGAACTACGAGCCCTAGCTAGGGATGGTCTGAAGTAGCCCTGTATTTCCGGCTGACTTCAGCCACTGCTGATTTTGAAAGCGGTGAACCGATCAAAAACAATCGGATCACCCGCTCATTTCGGTGCTTTCAGCCGTCGCGAGCACCTTGCGACGGCCATTTTCCGCATTACAGGCGCACCTCTCCTGCGCTTGCCAGCAAATGTCGGCGGGCCATCCATAGGTTCGACAGGGCAAACAGCGTCACCAGTTGTGCAGTGTTCCTCACCAGCCCTCGGAAACGTACCTTGGTGTAGCCGAACTGCCGCTTGATCACGCGAAACGGGGGCTCTACCTTCGCTCGCACTTGCGCCTTGGCCTTCTCGATCTTGCGCTTGGCTTTGTACAGGGCGCTGCGTTTATCGAGCATCTTGTAGGTGCTGCGGCGTGCTGCGACCTGCCAGATCACTTCTCGGTCGGCATGCTCGGAGCGCTTTTCGACGCCGGTGTAGCCGGCATCGGCACAGACGACGTTCTCGTCGCCGTGCAGCAGCTTGTCGACCTGGGTGACATCCGCCACGGTGGCTGCCGTGCCCACCACGCTGTGTACCAGCCCCGATTCATCATCAACGCCGATGTGCGCCTTCATGCCAAAGTAATACTGGTTCCCCTTCTTGGTCTGGTGCATTTCCGGGTCGCGCTTGCCGTCCTGGTTCTTGGTTGAACTGGGCGCGTGGATCAGCGTGGCATCGACGATAGTGCCCTGGCGCAGCGACAGACTGCGATCCCCCAGGTAGCCATTGATCACGCAGAGGATGCCGGCTGCCAGCTCATGTTTCTCCAGCAGACGACGGAAGTTGAGGATGGTGGTTTCGTCAGGAATACGCTCCATGCTCAGCCCGGCTAACTGACGTAGGATGGTCGTCTCGTACAGCGCTTCTTCCATGGCCGGATCGCTGTAGCCGAACCAGTTCTGCATCAGATGGATACGCAGCATCGCCATCAAGGGATACGCCGGGCGATCACCTTCGCCTTTCGGATAATGCGGTTCGATCAGGGCAATCCGCCCTTTCCACGGCACCACCTGATCCATCTCGATCAGGAACAGTTCCTTGCGGGTCTGCTTGCCCTTGCCGGCATACTCGGCGTCGGCGAAGGTCATCTGCTTCATGGAAGAACTCGGGTGGCGGGATCAGCGTATTTTGAATCGCCACGGATAATTTAGACACTTCCGAGCCGTTGATAATACTGGTTTTCATATTCTGTCGGTGACATCTGATCGCTGGAACCATGCCGACGCTTACTGTTATAAAACATTTCGATGTAATCAAAAATATCGCTGCGGGCTTCTTCCCGCGTTCCGTAGATCTTTTTCTTTATCCGTTCGCGTTTCAACAACTGGAAAAAGCTTTCTGCAACCGCATTATCATGGCAATTACCGCGACGGCTCATGCTGCCCTCCAGGCCGTGTGATTTCAGGAACGACTGCCATTCATGGCTTGTGTACTGACTGCCCTGATCCGAATGAACCAGCACCTGTTTTTGGGGATTACGCCGCCATACAGCCATCAGCAGTGCGTTCAGGACAATGTCTTTTGTCATCCGGGATTGCATGGACCAGCCGATAATTTTGCGTGAGAACAGATCAACAACCACGGCAAGATACAGCCAGCCTTCGTGGGTCCTGATGTAGGTTATGTCCGTTACCCAACGCTCATCCGGAGCATCCGGATTGAACTGTCGCTGAAGCCTGTTGGGCGACACGATACTGGCCTCGCCTTTACGAGCCCGCGGGCTCCGGTATCCGACCTGAGCCTTTATCCCGACACGTTTCATCAGTCGCCAGACTCTGTTCACTCCGTACTGTTGCCCGCTGTCCCGCAGATCCAAATGGATTTTGCGATAACCATAGACGCATCCCGATTCCAGCCAGAACTGTTTAATCTGTCCTGTCAGTCTCAGGTCTGCCTGATGGCGTTGTGAATGCGGCTGCTGAAGCCAGGCGTAAAAACCACTGGGATGAACATCCAGCACCCGACAGAGCAGGCGAACAGGCCAGCAACAGGTGTTGTCACGGATAAAGGCGTACCTCAGCCGGACAGCTTTGCGAAGTACGCCGCGGCTTTTTTTAATATGTCCCGTTCGTCGGTAACCCGCTTCAGCTCTTTCTGGAGACGGCGGAGCTCGGCCTGAGCATCTGACTGTTCTTTATTAGTGGAAGAATCCGGACCGTACTTCTTTATCCAGGAGTAAAGGCTGTGGGTGGTGATATCGAGACGTGTTGCAACGCTGGCAACAGAATAACCGCGATCAACAACCTGTTTGACTGCTTCAATTTTAAACTCTTCGGGATAACGCTTACCGCTCATGGGCACCTCTCTTTAAGTCATCTTAAATGACTCTGAGGTGTCTGTTAAACCTGTGGCGATTCACGTCTCTTACCTTAATTCAAATTATTTTCAGATAGATATCATTCTTCTGAACATACCCGATTAACGGCAGAATCTCACGATTCTGCCGTTTTGTATAATTTTTCAGAGGAGTAGCTAATGAACAATTCTGAAGGTTTGAAGTCGTTTCAGCAATCGCTTGCTGGCCTGCCACAGTGGGTATCTGAACGTATATTGCAGCAGATAAATCAGTTAACCCATTACGAGCCAGTAATCGGCATTATGGGTAAGAGCGGTGCCGGTAAATCCTCACTCTGCAATGCCCTGTTTGCCAGTGAGGTATCACCGGTCAGCGATGTCGCGGCCTGTACACGTGAGCCACTGCGCTTTCGACTGCAGGTTGGCGACCGCTATATGACGCTGATGGATCTACCCGGCGTGGGCGAAAGTGGCACTCGCGATACCGAGTATGCTGCGCTGTACCGAGAGCAGCTTTCTCGCCTCGACCTAGTGCTGTGGTTGATCAAGGCTGATGCCGGGGTTTTCTTTTATCAGGAGCCCGAAAATGTCCCAATCCGTGTTACTGCCACCGGGGCCTTTCACCCGGAGACAAGCGCAAGCGGTCACTACCACGTACAGCAATATCACCCTCGAAGACGACCAAGGCAGTCACTTCCGCCTTGTGGTTCGTGACACTGAAGGCCGGATGGTCTGGCGGGCATGGAACTTTGAACCCGATGCCGCTGAAAGTCTTAACCGCTACATCCGCACCTCTGGCATCCGTACAGGCACCTCCACCCGCTGACCGCGAAGCATTTACCCGCACATTTCACCTCCCCGAACACGCTTTATTCCCCCATTTGCCAGCCATCGCCGCTGGCGTTTTTTATTAACGGAGACATGCCCATGACAACACAGACGCAGTACGACCTCGCACCCGCTAACCAATCAGAATTTGAACTGACCGTCACGCAGGTACCCGACGAACAGCGTATCGATTTCTGGCCGCAACACTTTGGCACTATCCCGCAGTGGACAACCCTGGAACCGCGTATTTTTGCCTGGATGGACCGCTTCTGTTCGACCTACAGCGGTGGTATCTGGTCCTTTTACACCCTCAGCAATGGCGGGGCGTTTATGGCTCCCGAGTCTGACAATGATGAGACATGGCGTCTGTTTAATTGCCTGAACGGCAACGATGCCCAAATGAGTGCAGAAGCCGCAGGTATTGCTGTCTGCCTGATTGCGTACAGCCATCACGCCTGTCGCACCCAATGCGGTGCCATGACTGAACACTATTACCGCCTGCGGGACTACGCCCCGCAGCATCCAGAGGCCCACGCCATTCTGCGTATTATCGACTGACCGAAGGAGCAACAGATGAAACAGCTTTCCTTTTTACCCGGCGAGATGACGCCACAGGACCGGTGTCTCATTCAGCGGGCGCTCAGGGCTCTGGACCGCCACCTGCATGAGCCCGGCGTAGCCTTCACCTCTACCCACGCCGTACGTGAATGGCTGCGACTGCATATGGCCGCGCTTGAGCGGGAAGAGTTCCGGGTGTTGTATCTGGACAACCAGAATCAGTTGATTGCCCATGAAACGCTCTTCACCGGCACGATTAACCGCACCGAGGTGCATCCCCGGGAGGTGGTCAAACGTGCTCTGCACTTCAACGCGGCGGCGGTGATACTCGCGCACAACCATCCTTCTGGCGAGACAACACCCAGCCAGGCAGACAAAGCCCTCACGCAGCGACTGGTACAGGTGCTTCAGTTGGTGGATATCCGCGTCCCTGACCATCTGATTGTCGGCGGCAGGCAAATCTATTCGTTCGCAGAACACGGTTTGCTGTGAGGTATGATATGAAAATTATCAGTAAACGCCGGGCAATGACGATATACCGCCAGCATCCTGAGTCCCGAATCTTTCGCTACTGCAGTGGAAAATATCAGTGGCACGGTAGCGTCTGCCATTACACCGGCAGGGACGTTCCGGATATCGCAGGTGTCCTCGCGGTATACGCCGAACGCCGCCAGGACCGCAACGGGCCTTATGCCTGCCTGATGAGCATCACTCTGAACTGACAATACAAAGGAGAGTCGTTATGACTCACATCACATGGGGCCTGCAGCGGAATATCACGCCGCGCCTGGGAGCCCGTCTGGTGCAGGAGGGGAACCGGCTGCATTATCTGGCTGACCGGGCCAGCATCACCGGCAAGTTCAGTGACACCGAATGCCGGAAGCTGGATGAAACATTCCCGCACTTTATCCGCCAGATGGAATCGATGCTGACCACCGGTGAAGTCAGCCCCCAACATGCCCACTGCGTCATCATGTACCACAACGGTTTCACCTGTGAAGCCGACACCCTTGGCAGTTGCGGTTACGTGTACATCGCCATTTATCCCACCCAGCGCTAATAACTTTCACGAGAGCAAACATGAAAACTTTACCTGCAACAACTCAGCGGGCGGTGAAGCCCTGCCTGTCACCCGTGGCTGTCTGGCAAATGCTACTGACACGCCTGCTGGAACAGCACTATGGTCTCACCCTCAACGACACACCGTTCAGTGAGGAACGTGTTATACAGGAACATATCGATGCCGGGATCTCGCTGGCTGATGCCGTGAATTTTCTGGTGGAAAAATACGAACTGGTGCGTATCGACAGGAAGGGATTTAACTGGCAGGAACAATCGCCTTATCTTCAGGCTGTCGATATTCTGCGAGCGCGGCAGGCAACTGGCTTGTTGCAGCAAAGCCGTAGCAACGTAGTACGATGAACATTGCGTACAACCTTCCCGATTTACATTTCTGAACTTCCTCCCTTGTTTACCTATTGCGTAATGCGCCTGCTGCTACCCGGCTGGCGCGTTATCTTTTTACGGACAAACCATCATGCAACCAGAAGGTGAAGTATTAACCGATCATAATGAGCTAATTTGTTCAAGCTTTATTGAACACATTGCCAACACATTGAATTTAGGAGTGGTGTAGACATGGACAACTAAACCTGCAGCCACGGAGGTATAGCGAGTGAAGCCCTATCCGGCCTTTTTGGTCAGTAGATAAGATTGATCTTCGTTGATAGAGTTTACTTACATCAGCAGTTACATGAAAATAATTTTTGGTGAGAAAAAGATAAGACACTACGTAACTATTTGATTTCTTGGTGCCGATAATAGGAGTCGAACCTACGACCTTCGCATTACCGAAACTCGCGTAACCACATGAGTTTGTGAGGCTCTATTGTAGAAGGAATTTGTAGGGGGAACTACAACCTTTTATAAAATCGTGTCATTAGCTTGGCACATGATCTTTGACGGGTTCGTGTATCATTCCAGAAACCGCAATCTTTTTTATACTTGCCAATTCCAATTTACTTGAAATGGTCTCGGCTTTTTCCATATAGCTGCATGCAATAATGCAACATATCAGATACAGTTTTACGTCAAAAGCTCTCTAAAAAATGAGAGCTTTTTCAGATATAAAATTTATTTCAGTTAAATCGATGTTATTCAAATTTGAAATAACCTGATCCATTAACATGCAAATCGAGGTAATATTCAATTATCCAAATTGCTGATAACTTAATAGTAAGTTTATTACAGAGATCAAGATAACGCGAGTAAGAAATATCATGTTGAGCCCCCGTGCCTCCACTCCTATACATTACTTTTTCGCCATCATACCAAATAGATGCGTGATGAGAACCATTCCTAATAGACGACTCTAAGTCATCTTCTGCAAAGGCTTTAAATAGAACGTTATCTTTAAATGGATTTGCCTTATTGGCTTTGTTAACTTCTAAGTATTTAGAAAGAGACATGGTTTTAAACTGATCATATTTCCTCCCATCCATTATATTATTAAGACAAGCTAAAATAGTCATGTTAGAAGTTAGTGCTTCATATACATCCCCATAATACAACTTTATCTGATCAAACCCTTTAGATGAAACAATCAAATCATCAACATCATGATCTATTCTTGAATAGAGAGCTATTTGCCCAAAGTGATCTCTGTATCGAAAATAATCAGAAAGAGCATTTATATATCTATATTGATTCTGCTCTTTCAGCTCCTGATTCCAATAAATTAAAAAATCAGTAAAAACACTCTTATCACGTTTATCAATTTCGTCGATTATAGGCCTGACGATATTGGTTATTTTGGGGTAAAAAAGAGAATCAAAAAACTCATGAATAATATAATACTCAGGATATCCTACGCCCGATTCATAAACGATCACCTGCTCTGATGAGAGAGGATGCCCGTCAATCTCGACATTCATATCTTTGTTTCTTTGTTGCATGTATTGTTGAACAAATCTGTTTGCCTTTACATTATCTTTATGCAACGTTCCCATCATCCCTTTAATTAAACTCCATTTATAAGGGGCAAAAGGTATATCAAACTGATTAGCCACACTCTGCATTCTCCCTTGGATAAATCGCATATGTGGTGAGATTAATTGAGTTAAATGTATAGATGGAAAAGATAAGGGATTGTGTAAATCATCCTTATCGAATGCACAATTCGGGTGGAAATTCATAACCTCTACCTCATCTACCCCCCATAATAATGTGCAATTTTCAACCACCTCGATATGCGCCTCAGGGGCTTTTGCTTTAAGTGCAAAAACTATATTCGCATTGCAATTTGAGCAGTCAAAGTAGTGTTTTTGGTAACCATCGAAACCGACTCCTACCCTTAACCTATATATATGTGAGCATAAATTACACTTTAGACACTGACTAATAACCATAGATACCTCACCATTATTATGTTATGTGCAATCAATAATTTTCTAATAATTTTCTTGGCAACTACCAACCCATTCGAGATGGATAAGTCATTATAAAATAAATATATCAATAACTTAGATCGATATATGGATAAGTTTGGCCTTACTTGCGGTATATCATGAAAACCCACTTATATTGCGATTCTTTTGAACATGACCTCACCCGCAAAAAACCAAAATACCACTGTAAAGCCTATGTAACGCACCTGTATTTTGTTGTTTTACGAATTTTCATTGAAGATAGAGGCTCAATTAATTGACGATCACCATTACCAACGGTTAGCGTTTATTCATATAGTTATAAGAGTTTCTAAACTTACACTGGCGTTACTTTTTCAGTTTGTCCCATCGCACTGCCGAAACAATGCCCCAGTTGCCGCTAGGATTGGGCCTACGCCATTTTGCTGTCTCCATGCTACGCAGATACTCAAGAGCCTCGGAAAACGTGCCAAAACGCTTCTGAGCCGCTTTATCACCTACGCCAAACGAACCATCGCGACTGCTCGCAAGTCCAGGATTAAAGCACGAGCCATCGGCCGCGTATGGAACCAACAGTTCCGGGTCGTCATCTTTAGATGAGTCAGACGCTAATAACTGCCACGGCTCAACACTCAGAGCGTTAGCCAGCACCTCAATCGCATCAAGAGACGCGTTGGAGCCACCACGTTCAATACGACTCATATAACTACGAGCGAACCCACACCGATCAGCAAACGCTTCTTGGCTCATTCCTGTGGCAATGCGCAGTTCTTTTACCCGCTCGCCAAACTGTATTCTCAAGGTCTTTTTCATGCACTGAATGTGCAGTTTTGACCACTGTAAGGCCACGCTCCATATGAGACATTTTGAATCTAAAAGCCCTATTTGTGAGCACACTCTCCCTAGCAAGAAGCCTGCATCACTACAATCAATAGGTTCAAAATGAATACTGATAGTGACAAATAAAATCAGAACCGTAAGATGGTCATCACGGGTTATGTGTCTCCAGCATTCACTACAAGACGTGATGTTGTTTGGCAAATGAGGAAATCATGACGGGATCAGACTTTATATTACCGATGGCAGCGGGAGCCGTGCTTAGCTGGGCCAGTTACAGCATAGTTGCTCACGTTTCAATAAAACGGCAGATCAGCAGCTTACGAGCAATATCATGGGGCATTTTGGGAACTCTCTCTTTGGTGCTGGGAGTGTGTGCGTTTTCTGCTGTGAGTGCAGAACGCACAACAGAAAAGCAAGGTGCTGTTTGCTCAGGTAATACACCGGAATGCTATGCAAAAGCGCACCACAACCCCGTCAGAGAGTGTAAGCAGGTAATGGACAAAAAAGCGACGTTTCGCCATGTGTGGCAGGAAAGTGAAGCTCAGCCGGTTTTCGAAACTTACTTGTGGCACGACGAGCAAAATAAAACGATTCAAGCATTTGGACAACAGGCTAAGGCCATTAACAGCATGAATATGCTGATACCACTGCAATACTTTTGTGTTTTTAACGCCAACACCGGGAAAGTCATCGCGGCTTCATATGAATGAAAGCATTCAGGGGATTCTTCCCTGAATGCTTAAGGATTAACTATTTTTTACTTTGAGTCGCTGCTGCTTTTTTTGCTAAATCTAAAATAAGCTCTAGATCCGCTCGAAATTCATCAGGGTTTGGTAAGGCTGTCTGTTTATATGCAGGCTGGTCATGAGCATCAGTAATGCGATGGCATTTTGACCAGAGTTCAGAAATCGCAATACAACACTCACGCTCAAGCCCACTTAATTTATGTAAATTGCCAACTCCTATAATTTCACTGAATCTAACCACAATCCCAGCGAATATCACATCCTCAACCATTTTCTCAACCGTTGATCTCATACGGCTATATAATCTTCGCATAGAGTTGTCTTGCTCAGCATTGGGATATATAGGCCAAGGATCTAATTGTCGAGACTCTTGTTTTAACTTTTCAACTCTAGTTTTATAGCTGACTTTGTCCCACGGTAAACCATCATAAACGCAGCCGGAAAACTCTCCCGTCCATTGCAGGTGATGTATTAAGCTATCGACATTATTTTTCTCGGTAGCAAATATTAACTCGCTTAAAAAAGCGATATCATGCGTGAGAATTATTACCTGCCGATTTTTTGCTTCTTCAACCAATCTTGTTGCTACTCGTCTTCTTCTATGATGATCAAGTGAAGAGACAGGATCATCAAAAATGATCCCACATGAATGGTTGGCAAGCTTTAATTCAGCAAAAAAAGATGCTAACGATACAGCCCTCTGTTCCCCTTCACTCAAAATTAAATCCACCTTATTTGAGACAGGTATATCCAAAAGCAAACTATAAAAAACCTTCCCTTTAGAAACTCTTGGTTTGAGAACTGTTTTTATATGAGAAACACCCAGTTTAAAAAATTCTTCATCCAACTCTTTTTTTAAAGAATTGCCTATTATTGAATTTGCAAAGAACTTAGATTTATCTGATACTTTTTTTGATATTGCTGAAAAGCTAATAGAGTTAAGAGTGTTATATAACTTTAACCTACCAACTAAAGAAATTAAGCCATCTAATTTCTCCGCAAGCATAATTCGCGCTTTGAGTTCTTTACTTTCCTTTATTAGAGCGTCAATCTTTCTCTTTTTAGATGCTTGCTTATATAACCTTGCTTCACGTAACTTGCTAGCAGCCAGAAGCCTTAGCTCTGAAATTGGATTATAATCAAGTTCGATATTCACGAAGTTCTTACTGTCAATCATTGAAAGCATCGCAGTCTTTGTATTGATAATATCTTCTTGATACTTATTAACTCTTTCAATTAATTCGCTATACTCATTACCAATTTCAATATGTATTGCAGCATTAAAACTAAAATCAAGGGTAGCAGTATATATTTTTTCTCTAGCTGTTTTTAGTGCGGATTTTCTTTCATCTAATAATTTAGATATATCATCATTAATAAACTCATTGAAGCGTAACATTCTGTCAGTTGCATCGGATATAGGTTGCTGGCATAAAACGCATTTTGCATCACTACCAACGGAGGGGAAATCATGGTCTGGATAAGCACAACTGAGTGAGTATTTTTTTGCGGACAGAAATAGATCCCTCCAGATACTTTCACCAGTATTAGGCAATAAATCATCTCCGGCCGCAAGTTTTTGCGCTGATTCATTTAATGCCTTTTCTGCATTAGTAACGCCTTCAATCAACGTTTTAAGCCTTGTCATGGCCGCGTTATTTATAAACTTACTTTGATTATTGATCCTAACGCAAAGCTCTTTTATATGCGATACACTTTTTAGTAATTCTTTATACTTTTCCTCCGGATTTTTTTCTGCCAGAACTCTATCTAGTTCTTTATCCCTACTTAGCTCAAGATCACTTAAAGTGGCTAAATCTCTTAATTTTACAATATCTGTTTTATGGTCCAATACTTTACATATATCAGATACACTAGTGCCATCTGTAAACACTTGAGTTATCTCTTTATTTACATCTATAGTTTTAGCCTCGACTAAAATTTTTTCTGCTAATTTAGGAATTATTGTATTTGCAAATTCCTCAAGAATATCGAGACCGCGAGGTAAATAAGCAGCCTCGCCTTCTTTCAGATATGATGATGCACAAAGAGTATCAAAAACACTAATTGAGGACAACAATTCTGGGGAGGGTGAATTATAAGACCATTGTAAATCGTGTTCATTCCCATTCAGAGAAATTTTAAATTTCCCGTTAGGTATATTGGATGAATAGCCAGGCAGGTTTACATTAGGGAGTATCGCACCACCTTTATCTCGTGCTCTACATGCGTGCTTGAGAACTCGCCCGTATCCTGATTTTCCCGCACCGTTCATACCATAAATTATGGTAATCCCATTATCACAGAATGCAATTTTTTGGTCAGGCGCAATCCTGTTCACGTGAACAAGACTACTTAGTTCTTTAATCTTAATGACTTGATCATTAACCGCTGAAACCGGAATATGATCCTTATTTAAGGGGAGAGATTCTAATTTATCGGGGGGCAATATTTTATTTTCAATCTTTATCAATTCCAATAATTCTTCATAATCACTATCCTCCAATGAGGGAGAAGCCAATTGTCTCCTTAAGCAGTCTCTTGCCCAGAGGGGTAGCTCGGAACCAGACCATTTCAATATTTCCTGTAAGACATCCATGATAGCCTCTAACAGTTATTTTTATAGATAAGAATTGCCACCTATCTTTCATATAATAGCGTTGATAGGGAATTTAATAAGCAATTCATAAGGTTAGACTGTATCGCATCCACCGAAGACATTGGAACAAAGAAGAACACGCTCTTCAATTTAATTTAACTCTCTCATAAACATCGACATATGCGACACTGTTATGTTTTAAGTGAAGAATTCATTTAACGCAACCGAAAGCATTTTAAACTGAGTCTATTCTTTCACATTTTATCCTAACCTACTGATTATTCGATGAACCTGAGATAATCGCCAAGTCCCAGCATGAGACGTAGTTATGCCCAAATGATTAAGTGCATTGGTAATCTTTCTCTGAGATAAGCCCTGCGGTCTGAAAGTTAGAACCGCTATACAACGAGTTGTCGCCCAAGGGCTTCGAGAAGCAATAAACGTTTAAAGCAATGCGGCTATAGTTGCTCTGGAAACGCCGTATTCGCGCGCTAAAGCACTGACACTAGTTCCATTATTCTTTTTCTCGATAATCGCTCTACCGGCTTCTGGGGCGATTCTCGACGGTCTTCCCAGCTTCTTACCTTCGGCTTTTGCCCGAGAAAAGCCCGCTTTCAACAGGTCACGTTCCATCTCAGCAACCGCTGCCAGTAACGACATTAGCAGCTTACCGACAGCAAAAATGAGATCAATTGTTCCAAGCTGGTGGACGATCACCTTGATACCTCGATCAGATAAAAATCGGACTGACTGGAGCACATCAATAGCATCGCGCCTCAGACGGTCGAGTTTTTCCACTACAGGTGTAGTGAAATAGCACGCTAGATCACTACACATAAAATCGGCCCAAAGTGTAGTAATTTGCCTTCAATTAAGTAACACAGTGTTGTATATTAAAGCTCGAAAGGCAAATTACCACAACAAGGGTAAGCTATGGCTAATATCGGTTATGTTCGTGTATCAAGTGTTCAGCAGAACACAGAGCGCCAGTTAAACGGCGTTGTGCTCGATAAAGTCTTTGAAGAAAAAAGCAGCGGCAAAAACACCGACCGAGCACAATTTGCCGCAATGATGGACTATTTGCGGGAGGGCGATGTGTTGCACGTTCATAGCATTGACCGCCTTTGCCGTAATACTGCTGACCTACTGGCAACCGTCGAAAAGCTGGCACAGCGCGGCGTTGTGGTGCAGTTTCATAAAGAGGGTTTTAAAACTGGCGACAATAACCCTGTAGGCAACATGATGTTAACCGTATTGGCTGCCGTGGCACAGATGGAACGCGAAACGATGCTACAGCGCCAGAAAGAGGGCTATGAAGCAGCAAAAGCAGCAGGGCGTATTGCCGGACGAGGTAAAAGTGCCACAATCGATCGGGAAGCGGTCAAGGCTGATTTAACCTCTGGTCTATCCATCCGCAAGGCCGCCGAGAAACACGGGATAAGCACAAAAACGGTCATGACCATCAAGTCAGAATAAAGGCCACCACGCCTCACAGAACGCCACCATATTGCTATGGTGGCGTTTTTGCATCCTGATTATATAACGCACCACCGATATAGTCAGAACGCTCCATGGCAGCAAAACCATGCAAGTTTCAACATTCCACTCGAGCTAAAACTTATATTAGTGAATATATACATTTGCTTTTATATGTTACAGGTATATAGTTTCATGAGTTATTATTTCGAGGTGAAACATGAAAAAGATCTTAAAAACGCGCAATGCAGAGCTTGCCGGGATTGGGCGCACATCATTCCGGTTAGAAGACACCACATGGACAGCGCTCGATATGCTGGCGGCAAAGCGCGGGATTCGTTGGCAGGATTGGGCGAGTGAAGTGTTGGCGACACAGCCTGATGCGCCAAACAGGACAGCTCTGATACGTGCAGCACTGGCTGATGAGTTAATGGCTGAGCGAATTGTTCCCCTCACGGAAGCTGGATCAGTCGAAGCAGGCGCCCATCATGAGATTATCGGCAACGGCTACTGGCGGATTAATGACGAGCAACTCCAGAGCGAGCTAGACGGCGCAACCATCGTCACCCGTGATAACTCATTTGCGGCGTTTACCTTACTGACTGGTTACAGAGACAAAAGCTACGGCGGATCACCATTCGTGATCATCCAGAACGAGCTACGCGGTCAGCTACATCTCATGATCGCTCCAGACGTTGATTAAGGAGGAAACAATGAAAGTTAAAACACTTCCAGCAAGTGAGACGGCTTACTTTTTGAGAGCCAAGCTGGGCAACGTCAGGGCATGGGATGATTTATTAGCGGATATGCGGCGCGGAAGGGCTAGCTATCACGGTGAGTTCTTATTTCCTGTCGGAAGGTATTCCGCCACTCGCCCCCCTCGCCCGGTTTATCTATTTAGTGAAGTATGTGAGTTCGTCGAAAAAGTCTCACGCCTTTGCCCTCCCCCCGCCAAGCCGCACATGCTGTCTATTCTTGAGGTTGACATTGACCTCACCGATAAGCGGCATTGGAGCGTTCGCCCTCCAATAGCGACAAGCTGAAAGGCTGGCAATGAACAACTATCAACAAACAGCGGATTCAGCCTTGAAGCAATTCAGGGCTACCGCCGTCATCGACTGGCTCGACGTTGAGATTCGCACAGAACGCCCAACACAACACCAACACATCCGCAGAGCGCTGAGAGAGATAACGAGCGTTAATCGCTGGTGGGTTGAGGCAATCGACATGCAGCCCGGTGATGTTACTGACACATTCCGCATTCGCTTTCATGACGAGTTGGCGAACAACTATCAGCAGCTCCGTGCTGCGCTCCATGCGTTAGCCAGACGGTTCACGTTTGCAACCGAACCGACTATTGCCGGGATAGAGATCAGTTGTGACTTCTGGCACAAACAACAGTCAGTTGAAGCAACACGCGCCCTCACATACCGGATGCAAACAAGCCTGTTCGCCCCGGGCACCAATCATCGCCAATACAACGGCGACAACAGCAGTAACCAATTTCTTGATAAGCCCGGCAATCGTATAAACCCGGCTTATAACATGCGGATTGGCAACGAAGATGATGCCATTTCATGGCAGTGCTATCACAAACGCACCGACAAGAAGCAGCCGCTGCCGCTTCGCCAGCAACGTGCTCGCATAGAGGTGACATTGCAGGGTGACGCGCTACAGCAACACGGCTTCGGTCTTCTCTCCGGGCTGCAACACTTCCCGTTTGAAACGCTCGCCAGCCTGTTCACGTTCCGCCGTCCGATAGCTACGGCACAGATGGCAGAGGGAGATCTGTTCCGACTCATTTCAATCAACTGGATACGCTCATACAGAGATGCAACGGCGGAACGCGGCATTCACTCGTTCAGCACTGTAGGGCAACGCGACAAGAGAGGCAGAACACGGACAGAGAGTAGTCACCTGACAGCAGACAAAGAACTGAGTAACAGGGTTAGAGCAGCGTTGCGAAACCTACACCCGTGAATATCCATTCCAAAAAAGTGTGCGGACTTTGGAGCAGTGATCCGCTTGCTGGCTGGGCTGACGCGCAGTGACCTAATAACTTAAATACTTACACCCTCTAACCAACTACGTTTACACACAACAACAGGTAACAGGGAAAACCGGAAGTGAGAAGCGGAGCGGCGAACTTCACCAACAAGCTGTCAGGAACATGACCGCTGAAAAGTAAGTAGTCTTAGGTTTTAACAGTTCCCTTTCAGGGAGAGCGTTTAAAAACTTCGGTGTTCGAAAAACAAAACCTTATACTTGGATTACTGGCAATTATTCTCAGCCAGACTCACCACTATAGCACCACGGCTTTTTTACCGTGAAATATGCCATCCTGATAAAAAAACTCGCCAGGGAGCCTTACAACGCGTTTGAACCGCATATTGCGGCTTCTGCTTACGAATAGCTGTCTGATTAGTAGTAGATTTATGGCCCAGTCCGGTTTGCTTTATATTGCTATCAACAAGGGAGCCGCCCGGACGACACGGAGATAACGCTTGAGAACCGTCGAAATACTGCAATACACCTTACGCAAAGGCAGCGGTGCCGCTTTTCACACCATCATGCAGAAAATCAGTGTTCCCCTACACCAAAGCCACAGGATCGATGTCGTGTCGTTTGGTAACTCGTTACATGACCCAGATTGTTACTACCTGATCCGCGCCTTTGACAGTGCTGAAAGCATGGCTACGGTTCTTGATGCTTTTTACGCTAGCGATGACTGGCGCAGCGGCCCACGCGAAGACATCGTTGGCAGCATCGAAACCAGTGTTAAGACAGTGATTAGCCTACCATCGGAAAGCGTGGAAGGGCTACGGGTGCAATCGTAGGTTAACGGGCTTCACCTGACGCGTTTTGAGCGCCACCAAATTTCGCACCATAAATACACCAGCCTTAATAAAAAACGCGCCAGAATCGTTCTGAGCGCGTTAGAGTAAGAGAAAAAGTCAGACTATTGCGGTTCTTTCCGCGATTTATTGCTCTGCTTAATCCGTAGCGCATCAGCTACCGCATCTACACCATCTTCGCAAACAAACGGAGCAACTTCCGGTAGCCCTAACGTAACGCTCTCAAGCACAGCATAGAGGGCTGCTGGTGGATGATCTTTGCTATAACGATTCTCTGTTTCGCCAGAGCCACGGATATGTCCAACAAACTGAGCACGAGTCTCGCTGTCGATTCCTGCTTGTTTGAGCCTTGTAGAAAACGTGTGACGGAATGAATGGAACGATTTCTTACTGTCTTTTTCAAAGCCTAATCGCTCTTTCAGCAACGAGCGGTTAAACCAGTCCGAAGCCTTATCGCCATATCCTTTTACAGAGTGGTAAGGAAGCTCAGGAAATAAACGCGCATGACCTGCTTTCTTCAATGCTACGCAATAGCGGATTAATCCAAGTTTTATCAATGTCGGATGCAACGGTATTTTTCTTCGTGAATTAATCGTTTTCAGTGACTGATCGGCCCGTTCGTTGCTGATTTCAAAGAAATAAAACCCGGTAGCATCCTGCTTAATATCATCTAGATAAAGTTGGCATAACTCATTAATCCTTGCTCCGGTAAAGAATCCGATGAGTGGCAACCAGTAATGAAATGCACGGTAATGATGGAAGCGTCCCTCGCTATTTCTATCCACAGTTCCACGTTTAAACCAAGGGCGGTTAAAAATAGCGTGCAAATCCTCATCAGTGAAATCAGCTTTGAAGTCCTGATCCATCTTTTCATTTACTACAGGAGCGAAGAATTGATTCGCTGGGGACTTAATAAAAATACCTTCTCCATCAGCCCACCTGAAAGCTTCGAAGATAACCCGCATATATTTACGAACGGTGTTATCGCTCATTAGAGAGTCGCCATTCTCTTTTGCTTTAACCGCTAGCTCATGAATATCATTGATTTTGTATCGGATTTTAGCTAAATCACGCCGTGCAGGTATCGACCTTAGTAAGCTCTCATACTCACGGAGATAGTCACGATCTACTTTTATAAGCTTTGGATCACCCATGACTTCAACCAGTAGGCTAAAACCTTCCCGAACTCGATTCTCTGCCTTTTCCGTGAATTTTCCCCCGCGCTTGTAGCGAATATATTTTTCACATAGCTCGCTCATTTTCACCGAGTAGTATTTACGATTTACATACTCATTCTCCGGCAATGATGGGGACAATATTGCAGTGGATATTGCTTTTGGCTTCTCAGGAGTCACTGGAGATAGTGAGGGGCTATATGACAGCCAAAATAATCGTAAGCGCTCGGCTTGCACACGATGAATCATTAATGAAGTAGGCGTGATTTCGACACCGGGAAGGTCAACGAACCAAGCGGCTTTGGATGAAGCCTCTGAGGATTTAAATGCGGTTTCTGCGTCTAGCGGCTCGCCAGCGATAATCTGACGTAATATACGTGAAGTAACCAAAGGCTGGATATAACCGTTAAGAGAACCTCTGATCCCGATGTTAATGGCACTATCGATGATAAATCCAGAAGCCTCAGGATCATCTTTATCAACGAGTGAAAGATCTTCTACATAGTAGCCAGGACGCCCATCAGCAAGCCAAAAAAGTGGGATATTCGTATCAAGTAGTCGCTGCGCCACTTGTTGCAGGGAAGCGCTCGTTAAACTGCAAAATTCAGCGAGGCTGATCATTCCTTCTCCAGCCAAAGCAGGCGCACTGCTTACCAACTTTTCTCTATCCAATTTTTGATACTCACCCAGACATCGCTGCCAGACAGCCAATAGGACTACGGCAATCGCTCTCGCTTTTCTGATGTCGTTTGTTTCTGTTGAAGCGTGAATCTCACGCTGTCCCGTGTAGAGACGGTATCGGGCGGGAACTGCAATACGGACAACATAAATACCGCTGCTACGGCGATACAGATTATCACGTTGAGCCATCGGCTGTATGACCTCTATGTAGTAGAGGCTACGCGATTTCACTCTTAATAAATTTAATGTTAATTAAATCAATGATATAGAAGTGACTGGTGCCGATAATAGGAGTCGAACCTACGACCTTCGCATTACGAATGCGCTGCTCTACCAACTGAGCTATATCGGCCCTGAGGAAGGGTGTGCGTGAGCACGGGGTAAGAGGTTATGAAAAAGTGGGTGATGCGTCAATGCCCTTGCGATTCAAGCGGCGATTTTTGCATCACCCGGCCCTCCGTTAAGCACGAATCGTATCGTCGCCGTAGCCGATCCACTTGTAGGTGGTCAGCGCTTCGAGGCCCATCGGGCCGCGGGCGTGAAGCTTCTGCGTGCTGACGGCCACTTCGGCGCCAAGACCAAACTGCCCGCCGTCGGTAAAGCGCGTCGAGGCGTTCACGTACACCGCCGACGAATCCACTTCATTCACGAAACGGTCGGCGTGGCGCAGCGTGCGGGTGAGAATAGCGTCCGAATGCTGGGTGCCGTGCTCGCGAATATGCGCGATGGCCTCGTCGATGCCCGCCACCAGCTTTACGTTAAGATCGAGTGACAGCCATTCGTCGTCGAACGCTTCCGGCTTCACCGCCACAGCGGCCGCCGGGCCGCCGGAAAGCAGCGCCAGCGCGCGCTCATCGGCATGCAGCGTCACGCCGCGTTCGTGCATCGCGCGGCTCAGTTCCGGCAGGAAACGTTCTGCAATGGCCTCATGCACCAGCAGCGTCTCCACCGTGTTACAGGTGCTCGGGCGCTGGGTTTTGGCATTGGTGATGATCTTGAGCGCAGGCGCGAATTCCGCCGTTTCATCAACGAAAATATGGCACACGCCGATGCCGCCGGTGATAACCGGAATGGACGACTGCTCGCGGCAGAGCTTATGCAGCCCTGCCCCGCCGCGCGGGATCAGCATGTCGATGTATTTGTCCATGCGCAGCATTTCACTGACCAGCGCGCGGTCCGGGCTTTCGATGGCCTGAACGGCCGCGGCAGGCAGGCCGCACTCTTCCAGCGCTTTCTGAATCACTTTGACGGTCGCCGCGTTGGTGCGCCAGGTCTCTTTGCCGCCTCTGAGAATCGCCGCGTTGCCGGTTTTCAGGCACAGCGAGGCGACATCCACCGTCACGTTCGGGCGCGCTTCATAAATCACGCCGACCACGCCGAGCGGCACGCGGCGACGCTCGATGCGCAGACCGCTCTCCAGCAGGCCGCCGTCAATCACCTGCCCTACCGGATCGGCCAGATGACACACCTGGCGCACGTCGTTCGCAATGGCGTGTAAACGCGGCGGGTTGAGCGCCAGGCGATCCAGCAGCGCCTCGCTCAGCCCGCTGCGGCGCGCCTCCAGCAGATCCTGCTCGTTGGCGAGTAAAATCTCTTCGGCGTTCGCTTCTAAATAGTCGGCGATTTTCTCCAGCACGCGGTTTTTCTCGCGCGAGGAGAGCAGCGCCATCTGATATGAGGCGGCTTTGGCCGCCTGGCCCATCTGCTCCAGCATGGCAGGCTCCTTATTGGGTGATCATGTCGTCGCGGTGAACCGCTACCGGGCCATATTCATAGCCGAGAATGGCGTCAATCTGCTGCGAGTGGTGTCCGGCGATGCGGCGCAGCGCGTCGCTGTTATAGCGGGAGACGCCGTGGGCGATGTCGCGCCCTTCCAGATTACGGATGCGAATCACTTCGCCGCGCGAGAAGTTGCCGGTCACGCTTTTAATGCCTTTTGGCAGCAGCGAACTGCCGCGCTCCAGAATGGCCGACTGCGCGCCCTCGTCGACGGTGATTTCGCCTGCGGGCGGCGCGCCGAAGATCCAGCGCTTGCGGTTCTCCAGCGGCGTCTGCTGCGGGTGGAAGCGCGTGCCGACCGGCAGCCCTTCGATAACATCGTTAATCACGCCCGGCTTGCTGCCCGCCGCGATCACGGTTTCGATGCCCGCGCGGCCCGCGACGTCCGCGGCCTGAAGCTTGGTGCCCATGCCGCCGGTGCCAAGCCCGGAGACGCTGTCGCCCGCAATCGCGCGCAGCGTATCGTCAATGCCGTAAACATCCTGAATCAGCTCGGCCTGCGGGTTATTGCGCGGGTCGGCGGTGAAGAGGCCCTGCTGATCGGTCAGCAGCAGCAGTTTATCGGCGCCCGCCAGAATCGCCGCCAGCGCCGAGAGGTTATCGTTATCGCCGACTTTGATTTCCGCCGTGGCGACCGCGTCGTTTTCGTTAATCACCGGCACGATGCGGTTATCCAGCAGCGCGGTGAGGGTGTCGCGCGCGTTCAGGAAGCGCTCGCGATCTTCCATATCCGCGCGGGTCAGCAGCATCTGCCCCACATGGATGCCGTATATCGAAAAAAGCTGCTCCCAGAGCTGGATCAGGCGGCTCTGCCCGACGGCCGCCAGCAACTGCTTGGAGGCGATGGTCGCCGGCAGTTCCGGGTAGCCCAGGTGCTCGCGCCCGGCCGCAATCGCCCCGGACGTGACGATGACAATGCGATGCCCGGCGGCGTGTTGCTGCGCGCACTGGCGCACCAGTTCGACAATATGGGCGCGATTCAGGCGGCGGGAGCCGCCGGTCAGGACGCTGGTCCCCAGTTTCACCACCAGGGTCTGGCTGTTACTCATGATGTTTTGCCGTATCAACGAAATTGGAAAAATTAAACCCAAAACGACGTTGTAACAGGAGAGCGCGCCCTTGCCAACTCCCGGCCGGAAAAACCGCACGCCGCGCAGGCGAACCGGCAAGGATAGCGGCGGATTTTGATAGTTTTATTACCGTTTACGAAAAATATATCTTTTTAAAATTTATCTTACTTTGTCATATTTTTTTCATATCCGACCGTTAAAACCCATCTTGTTTTTTCACAGGTCTTTGACCCGCGAATTTTAGCGCGTAAATAATGATTGGGATTAATGATGAAAAAGAGCACTCTGGCATTAGTGGTGATGGGTATTGTTGCGTCTTCTGCTGTTCAGGCCGCAGAGGTGTTTAATAAAGACGGAAATAAAGTCAATATTTATGGTCGCGTAAAAGCCATGCATTATATGAGCGACGACGCGAGCAACGACGGCGATAAAACTTACGCGCGTCTGGGCTTCAAAGGTGAAACCCAGGTCAACAGCGACCTGACCGGTTACGGCCAGTGGGAATATGAGATCGCCGGCAACCGCGCCGAAAACGACGGCTCCCAGAAAACGCGTCTGGCATTCGCGGGTCTGAAAGTAAAAGATTTTGGCTCGCTGGATTACGGCCGCAACCTGGGCGCCCTGTATGACGTGGAAGCCTGGACCGATATGTTCCCGGAATTCGGCGGCGACTCCTCCGCGAAAACCGATAACTTCATGACCAAACGTACCTCCGGCGTCGCGACCTACCGTAACACCGATTTCTTCGGCGCTGTTGACGGCCTGAACATGACCCTGCAATACCAGGGCAAAAACGAGCGCTCGGATTACTCCACCGCGAATGGCGACGGCTTCGGCACCTCGCTGACTTATGATTTCGGCGGCAGCGATTTCGTCCTGGGCGGCGCGTACACCACCTCTGACCGCACCAACGTGCAGGAGCTGAAAGCCCTGGGCGGCGGCGAGCGCGCTGATGCCTGGGCCGCTGGCGCGAAGTATGACGCCAACAACCTGTACCTGGCGGTGATGTATTCTGAAACCCGCAACATGACCCCGATTAAAGGCGCTGCCGCCGCCGATCAGGGCTTTGCCAACAAAACCCAAAACTTCGAAGCCGTGGTCCAGTACCAGTTCGACTTCGGTCTGCGTCCGTCCCTCGGCTACGTGATGCAGAAAGGCAAAGATATCGAAAACGGTATCGGCGACCAAGATCTGGTGAATTATGTTGATGTGGGCGCGACCTACTACTTCAACAAAAATATGTCCGCGTTTGTGGATTACAAAATTAACCAGATTGATGAAGACGACGTAACGCGTCGCCTGAAAATTTCTACCGACGACATCGTTGCCGTCGGTCTGAACTATCAGTTCTGATTATTCTCAGGCGCGGAAATACGCCGCGCCTGAATAAAAACTGTGGCTACGAAAAAAAATAACCCCGCGTCGGTGGGGTTATTTTTTATGCGTTATTTAAGTATTAACTGAAACGCGGCTCAGGCAGAAAGCTTCAGATCTTCTGTTACCGGCTCCAGTTTTAAATCCATCGAGGCGAGCAGCGCACGCAGTCTTTCGTGAAAATCACGCAGCGTTTGCGAAAGCTTTTCTTTGACCTCGTCCTCTTTGATAGGCACCGCCGTCCAGTCGCCCTCTTTATCAAACAGGCCGAACTGCCAGGTATAGGTAAAGCGGTCTTCATGCGCTTCCAGCTCCATCCACCAGCCCCAGAATTCACGCTTCTCCGGCGCGGGTTTGACGTTGACGCAAACAGCCAGGCAATCAAAGAAGAAGCGGTTGCCTTCACACTGCTCTTCCCGAATATACGGGCCAAGGGCAGTGAATTTCTTAATCATCCTGCTTTTCGGGTGTCCACTCGGTAACGTCATTGCGATCTCCTTTTGTGAAGCCATTGTTTTACCAAACCAATGGAAATTAGCCAATCATTAACGCAATTTATGGTTTACCCACCCGGAAATCTGATGCAGCGCCTTATCAAAGTTGCTGTACACCGGCGAAGTGGGGATCTCCAGCAGCTTACCGTCCACAGATGACGAGGCGATTAAACGCGACTCCTCCTCCGGGCTGAAAATGTCGTTTTTCCAGTAGCCTGCAAGCATCGGTATCGGGCAGCGGCGGCCGAGCAGCCCCTGGGTTTTCAGCGAATAGCGGTTGAGCTCGACACGCAGCGCGTTGTCCGAGGCGTCATACATGCCAAGACGGCTCGCCAGCACATCCATATACATCTCCGGTACCTGGTCCTGCCGTGCCGGATCGCTGAAAAGCTGATGCACTATCGGGCCGAGACAGGCCACGGCTTTAAGGCGCGGCGCTTCAAGATACGCGAGGCGCACCGCCACGTTCGCCCCGAAGCGAAACCCAAACGCCGCCACGCGGGTGTGATCGACCCACGGCAGATTCGGCAGAGCCTGAAGCACATGTTGATGCAGCAGGCTGGAATCCTGCGTCAGCGTCCATTTGGACGACGCGCCGACCGAGGGCATATCGATCGTGAGCATCGCGATGCCGAGCGGCGCGAAGTAACGCTCGAAAAGATTAAAGTAGTCGCTTTGTAGCGCGTCCAGCCCGCCGCAAATCAGGACGGTCGGGAATGGCCCCTGCCCGCCTTTGGGAAGATGCAGAAAGCCGGTGATGGTCGCGCCGCCGGGGATCGGGAACGAGAGCTCGCGCAGTTCGCCGGAGAGCCGCGTGGCGGCTTCTTCATACGCGCGGTTCGCCAGCACCTGCGCCTGTTCGGCGAGCGTATCGCCTTTCAGGTGCGGATAGGCGGCAATGCTGTAGAGCGTGGAGGCCATCAGCCAGGCCTTGCCGATGGCCGCTTCGTCGGTCTCCTGCCCGGCGCGCTGTTGCCACGCCATCGCCTGCTTCGACCACTCAAAAATCCAGTTACCGCCGCGATAACCGATGACCGTATCGAAATGCGCGGGATCGGTGCGTTCGGCGTCGCTCAGCACGATGCGCGACTGCACTTCAAGGATTTCCCGCGGATCGACGCCGCGCCAGACCCACATCAGCCGGTTAATCATGCGATACCACTGCGGCACTGTTTTACCGTCCAGCGTGGACTGGATCACCGGAGGCGGCGCGTGCTGAAGACGACGCACCAGCGTCGAGGTTTCCGGGTATTTAAACCGCGGCTTAAACAGGGTTTCGCTCAGATTGGCCTGCGACATGCTTTCTGCCTCCGTAAAAACAGCACAAAACATGATTGTACTCGCAGGCGGCGGATAAAAACAAAAACGCCCGGCAGTGCCGGGCGTAAAGATGCGTAAGGACGGGATTAACGGCCGGACAGCGGCGGCACAAACACCACGCCCATATCCCACGGCTGCTCGATCCAGGTGTCCTGCGGGATGTCGATGACGTAGTCGTCCACCAGCGGCTGGCCTGCCGGTTTAGCGAAAATCGTCACGAAGCGGGCTTTCGGGTACATCTCACGGATAGCGACTGCGGTGCCGCCGGTATCCACCAGGTCGTCCACCACGATAAAGCCTTCACCATCGCCTTCTGCGCGCTTGATGACTTTCAGTTCGCGCTGGTTGTCATGGTCGTAGCTGGAGATACAGACGGTATCGACGTGACGGATACCCAGTTCGCGCGCCAGCAGTGCGCCAGGCACCAGACCGCCGCGGCTGACGGCGATAATGCCTTTCCACTGATCGGCAGGCAGCAGGCGGCTCGCCAGCTTGCGCGCGTGGATCTGTAACATATCCCAGGTGACAACGTATTTTTCGCTCATGTGAAGTGTCCCGGCCAGTTTAAAAAACGGCTTAAAAAGTGTTCAGGGGGAAAATAGGTTGCGCGAGATTATAGAGATCTGAGCCGCTAAAAACCAGTGCCACGCGGCATGGGCCGTGGTTTTTGCTCGCTTTGGTCTGCACAGCATAAAAGAAAGTGGTATTCTCGGGCTATTGCCCAGGCCCGTCTTGCGGCACATCACAACGATAACCCAGAGGCCCGTACGCCGCGCTGCACCGGGCCCAGTCAAGGAGACTTAACGTGTCTGAACTGTCTCAACTCTCCCCTCAACCGCTGTGGGATATTTTCGCGAAAATCTGCTCCATTCCGCATCCGTCCTACCATGAAGAACAACTCGCCGAACACATCATGGGCTGGGCGAAGGAAAAAGGCCTGTTCGCCGAACGCGACCAGGTGGGCAACATTTTAATTCGCAAACCGGCGACCGCCGGCATGGAAAACCGCAAGCCGGTCGTGCTGCAGGCCCACCTCGATATGGTGCCGCAGAAAAATAACGACACCGTTCATGATTTCACGAAAGATCCTATCCAGCCGTATATCGATGGCGAATGGGTGAAAGCGCGCGGCACCACGCTTGGCGCGGATAACGGCATCGGTATGGCGTCCGCGCTCGCGGTGCTGGCTGACGAAAACGTCGTACACGGCCCGCTGGAAGTGCTGCTGACCATGACCGAAGAAGCCGGCATGGACGGCGCGTTTGGTTTGCAGGCAGGCTGGTTGCAGGCCGATATCCTCATTAATACCGATTCCGAAGAAGAAGGCGAAATCTATATGGGTTGCGCCGGCGGTATCGATTTTATCTCCACGCTGCCGCTCTCCCGCGAAGCTATCCCGGCCGGTTTTGAGACGTTTAAACTGACGCTCAAAGGGCTGAAAGGCGGCCACTCCGGCGGCGATATTCATCTGGGCCTCGGCAACGCCAACAAACTACTGGCGCGTTTCCTGTGCGGTCATGCGCAGGCGCTGGATCTGCGTCTGGTGGATTTCAACGGCGGTACGCTGCGTAACGCCATCCCGCGCGAAGCGTTCGCGACCGTTGCGGTGCCTGCCGCTAACGCGGGCGAGCTGAAAACGCTGGCGAATACCTATCTCGATATTCTGAAGAATGAGCTCTCCGTTAAAGAGAAAAACATCACCGTTGTGCTGGAAGCGGCCACGACCGACAAAGCCGCGCTGACCGCGCAGAGCCGCGATGCGTTTATCGCGCTGCTGAACGCGACGCCGAACGGGGTGATTCGCAACTCTGACGTGGCGAAAGGCGTGGTGGAAACCTCCCTGAACGTGGGCGTGGTGACCATGAACGACGAGCAGGCGGAAATCATCTGCCTGATCCGCTCGCTTATCGACAGCGGTAAAGATTACGTGGTGAGCATGCTGGAATCGCTCGGCAAGCTGGCTGGCGCGAAAACCGCGGCCAAAGGCAGCTACCCTGGCTGGCAGCCGGACGCGAGCTCGCCGGTGATGGCGCTGGTGCGTGAAACCTATCAGCGTCTGTTTAACAAGACGCCGAATATCCAGGTGATCCACGCCGGTCTGGAGTGCGGGCTGTTCAAGAAGCCGTACCCGCAGATGGATATGGTGTCAATCGGGCCGACCATTACCGGGCCGCACTCGCCGGATGAGCAGGTACATATCGAAAGCGTGGGCCACTACTGGACGCTGCTGACCGAGCTGCTGAAAGCGATCCCGGCGAAGTAAGCGTTTGATGTAAAAGAAAGGCGGCCCTTGGGTCGCCTTTTTTGTTGTGGCGGGGTGGGAAACGGCGGGTGCGCTGCGCTTACCCGCCCTACGGGGTTTAACGGGGGATGTCAGCGGCGGGTGCGCTGCGCTTACCCGCCCTACGCTTCCCGACGGTTATCATCCTCCAGGGTGGGTAAGCGTGAGCGCACCCACCTTCCAGTATGGCGCGCCCACCTTTAAACGCGGCCGCGATCACTTCACCGGCGTAAAACCTTTCCCCGTAAAACACCGCGTGGGATTGCCGCGTTCTATCTGATGATGAAACAACCGCCGCTGCGCTTTTTGCCCTGCGCTCTGCGCGTCGCGCTGCGCTTCGAGCTTATGCGCAATCAACAGCGTCGCCAGCCTTTTATTGGCATGCTGGCTGCGCTCTGACCGCACCTTTACGCTGATGCCGGTCGCCACATGCGTGGCGCGTATCGCCGAATCGGTTTTATTGACGTGCTGCCCGCCCGGCCCGGAGGCGCGCAACGCGTCAAAACGAATGTCGCTTTCCGGCATCTCGCCCACCGGCGTAAACACCGCCGCGCCGATAAACCAGTTTTTACGGGCATGACGCGGGCGATACGGGCTTTCGCATATCCACTGCACCGTCCCGCACCAGCGCTGCGCGAGCGGTTGCGCGTTTTCGCCTTCAAGCGAGACCAGCGCCGAGCGCAGCGTACCGGCGCGGGGCCCCGGCTCTTCTTCTATGACCGACAGCCCGACATGCGCCTGCGCCGCCTCTTTGCGCAGCGCCTCCAGCGCTTTGCTGACGGCCAGACAACATTCGTCCGGCCCCTGCGCGGAAGAGAGTTGCAATAGGATCATTCGCTTCGCTCCCCGCTGGTTTTTAAAGTCAGCACCGGTTTCAGGCGCGCGAGCGGCTTCACCAGCCCCGCGCCCGTCAGGCACTGCATCACGCTCTCTATCGATTTATACGCCTGCGGCGCTTCTTCGTAGATAAGCTGGCGGTCGCGGCAAATCACCCGGCTGCCAAAGGCCGTACGGGAGAGTTGCGCCGGACTGAATTTACCGGAAAGACGGCCCTTGCACTCGGTACGCATCCATTTACGGCCTGCGCCGTGCGCCAGCGAATCGAGCGCCTCGCTGCCGCCCGTCGGCTGCACCAGATAGCTGTAATCGCCGCGCGATCCAGGGATAACGACCGGGCCGAGATCGGCGGGCGTCGCACCTTTACGATGCAGCCAGCCCTGCGTGTCGCCTAAGGTGTAAGGCGCAAGCAGGTTATGGTTAACATCAAGCACCGGCTCGCCGGTCTCTTTGATATGCGCCAGCAAACGACGCGCGATGAGCGCACGGTTGGCGACCGCGAAATCGAGCGCCTGCTGATGCTGCGCCAGATACTCGCTGGCCTCTTCGCTGCCCGCTTCCAGCCCGTCGTGGGAGAAGCGCTCAACGTGGGCGCGCAGGATCTGCTGACCAAACCCGCGCGAGCCGCTGTGCGCCAGCAACAGGAGCTGCGCAGGGCGAATGCCGAGCGCCGCAATCGCGTCGTCGTCATAGACGCTGTCGATTTGCTGCAGCTCCGCAAAGTGATTGCCGCCGCCCACCGAGCCAAGCGACGCCGCGTACGGGTGCGCAGCAAGCGACGGCGGCAGCGCCGCTTCCAGCCAGTCGGCCGGGGCGATATCGCTGTAGGTTTGCAGGCGCTTTTCGAGTTTATCGAGGTTGAGCTTGCGGGTTAACAGCGAGGTTTGCCACAGCGCCATGCCGCAGCCAATGTCATTACCCACCAGCGCCGGGTAAAAACGAGTAACGGAGAAAAAGGCCGCGCCGATGGGGTAACCGCGCCCCGGATGCAGATCCGGCATGCCGACCACGCGGGTCATTCCCGCAAGCCTGGCGGTGGTTAAGAGTTGTTGCGTGGCGGCGCTTTCGATCCAGAGATCGTCCGACGCAAGATATGCGACAGCGTCAGACAAGGGACGAATAAAATTGCCCATATACCAATCCATAATGTGGAAAAAAATAAGGATGTGGCAGACGAAAACCCGGGCAATGAAAAAAGCGGAATTAGTCCTGGGTCAGTCTGCAAAGCGTAATCAGCGTGGTGTAAGTCATGATGTGCCTCCTTTGCAGATGATGAGAATGGGAAAAAACGGCCTGCATCATAACGAGAGCGGTATGCCGGTACAATGATGAATCACGGATAACTATTAGTTCAGGTAGGGGTACGGTGGCGGGTGCGCTGACGCTTACCCGCCCTACAGGGTTTAACGGTGAGCGCCAGCGGCGGGTGCGCTCCGCTTACCCGCCCTGCGGGGTTAATTGTGGGCGCTGACCGCGGGTGCGCTCCGCTTACCCGCCCTAGGCTTCCTGACGGTTATCATCATGTAGGGTGGGTAAGCGAAGCGCACCCACCGGGCCCGAAGATAAGCCCCTACAGCCCCAGCACCAGCTGACGCTCGATTTGCGGGTCAAGCAGCGTCACATGCAGCCCCACCAACCGCACGCCGCGCCCGCTGCGGCGCTCGTCCCAGGTTTTGCGTGCCGTGGCGAGCAAATCCTCTTTATTAAGCTTCGGCCAGACGTGCTCCTGCGTGGTGAGCTGGAAATCATTAAATTTGAGCTTCACGCCCTGGCGTGCGATGCGCAGATCCGGCTGCACCGCGGCAAGCCGGCGTTCAAGCTCCGGGTAGAGCCGCTCCACAATCGCCTCGCACTCCGCCCATTCATGAATATCCTCCGCCAGCGTGCGCTCGACGCCGACCGATTTACGCTGTCTGTCGCTGCTTATCTCCCGGTCATCTATTCCCTGGCTGCGCTCCCACAACACGCGCCCAAATTTGCCAAAACGCCTGAGCAGCGCGGCAAGATCGCTCTTTTGCACATCCTCGCAGGTACGCAGGCCAAGGCTCTCCAGCTTCGCCGCCGTTACCTTGCCGACGCCCGGGATCTTGCCAAGCGGCAGCGTGCGCAAAAACACCGGCACCTCTTCAGGCGTGATCACATATTGCCCGTTGGGCTTGTTGAGATCGGAGGCGATCTTGGCGAGGAATTTGATCGGCGCGATACCCGCCGACGCGGTGAGCTGGAGTTCGTCGAAAATCGTCTGGCGGATCTCTTTGGCCATCAGCGTGGCCGAGCCGTAACAGTGCGGGCTGTGGGTGACATCCAGATACGCTTCGTCGAGCGAGAGCGGTTCAATCAGCGAGGTATAGCGCGAGAATATTTCCCGGATATGGGCAGACGCTTCTTTATAGGCGTCAAAACGCCCCGGCAGCAGCGTGAGATGCGGGCAGAGCTTGAGCGCCATCGCGGTGGGCATGGCGCTACGCACGCCATATTTACGCGCCGGATAATTGGCGGTGCTGATAACGCCGCGTCGTTCGCGGCTGCCGCCGATGGCGAGCGGAATATCGCGCAGGGCTGGATTATCGCGCATCTCTACCGCCGCGAAAAAGCAGTCCATATCGACATGAATGATTTTGCGCATCGCCACGCCCCGCACTGTATGTCCATACAGTCTGGCAAAAAATGGGGGCGGCGGCAACCTTCCTTATTCCGCCATAATTGCGTAAATTCTCGGGGGCGCAAGGAAGTTAAGCAAAACTTAATTGTAAACGCAGCAGGCAGCGCTTGCGAAAAATAACAGCGGTGCTAATGTGAGCGCTCCTGAACCAGAATAGTCTTATTTTGGATCCCTTCGCCTTTCGGCATCGGTCTTAGCTTTATCAAGGAAACAAGCAGTATGCGTAAAATCGCATTGTTAATTGCGATGCTTCTGGTGTCGTGCTTTTCATGGGCCAGTACAGTCAGTAGCGACAGCGTTACCCCGATAAAAAAAGAATTAAAACAGCAGTTAATGGGTTCCCCGGTTTATATCCAGATCTTTAAGGAAGAGCGCAAGCTTGAGCTGTACGTCAAGATGGGCGAACAGTATCAGTTACTGGATAGCTACAATATCTGCAACTATTCCGGCGGTCTTGGGCCGAAACGCCGTCAGGGCGATTTCAAAAGCCCGGAAGGCTTCTATAGCGTGCAGCGCAGCCAGCTCAAACCCGACAGCCGTTTTTATAAAGCGATCAATATCGGTTTTCCGAACGCCTTTGACCGCGCTAACGGGTATGAAGGGAAGTATCTGATGATCCACGGCGCGTGCGTTTCCGTAGGCTGCTACGCGATGACCGATAAAAATATCGATGAGATTTTCCAGTTCGTCACCGGCGCGCTGGTGTTTGGTCAGCCGAACGTGCAGGTCAGCATCTATCCGTTCCGCATGACCGACGCCAATATGGAGCGCCACAAGTATTCGTACTACATCGGCTTCTGGAAACAGCTTAAGCCAGGCTACGACTACTTTATGGCGACCCGTCAGCCGCCGGTGGTCTCTGTGGTGAATGGCAGTTACGTAGTCAGCAAGCCACTCAGCAGCAGCGTGGTACACCCGCAGCTGGCGTCAAACTACACGCTCCCCGAGACAAAATAACGCCCACTCGCCTGGCATGATTTTGTGCCAGGTTTCATTGCCCGTCAGCGGCTGAGTGGCGATCACCGTGACCACATCATTCGGTGTGGTCTCTTCCTGAAAATCAATTTCCACATCCTGATCGAGCAGTTTGGCGACGCCAAACGGCGCGCGGCGCGTTATCCAGAAAAGGTTGGTAGAGCAGAACGCCATCACATAGCGCCCGTCAGATAACAGCATATTGAACACGCCCTTCTCCCGCAGTTCACCCGCCAGCTCCGCAATATAGCGAAAGACCGCCGTCATGTTGCCCGGCGTGCGCGGGTAGCGCGTGGTGAGTTTGTGCAGCAGCCAGCAGAACGCTTTTTCGCTGTCGGTTTCGCCAATCGGGCGAAACGGGCCGGTATCAAGCGAGCGGTAGCCGGTCAACTGGCCATTATGGGCGTACGTCCAGTTGCGACCCCACAGCTCGCGGGTAAACGGATGGGTGTTTTCGAGCGCGACTTCGCCGCGGTTCGCCTGGCGGATATGCGCCACCACCGAACAGGATTTAATAGGGTAGTCCTGCACCAGTTTCGCGATGGGCGAGTTGTAGCTCGGTTGTGGATCTTTAAACGTGCGACAGCCTTTACCTTCGTAGAAGGTGATGCCCCAGCCGTCTTTATGCGGCCCGGTTCCCCCGCCACGCTGCACGAGGCCAGTAAAGCTAAAGCAGATATCCGTCGGCACGTTGGCGCTCATCCCGAGCAGTTCGCACATAAATCACCTCATCACACGCCGCCCTCCTTTCGGAAGGCGTCACTGGAGCAAGCCGGACGTGCGTCGCGCGCCCGGCGACAGCGCCTTATCAGGCTTTGACCATCTCTTTTTCGATAAGCTGGATCAGGATGTGGATCACTTTGATATGAATTTCCTGAATACGATCAGCATAGCCAAAATGCGGCACGCGAATTTCCACATCCGCCGTTCCCGCCATTTTGCCGCCGTCTTTACCGGTCAGCGTGATGACTTTCATACCTTTGGCGCGCGCGGCGTCGATCGCTTTGATCACGTTGCCGGAGTTGCCGGAAGTAGAAATGCCGAGCAGAACATCACCCTCGCGCCCAACCGCTTCGACATAGCGGGAGAAGATATGGTCGTAACCGAAGTCGTTACCGACGCAGGAGATGTGGCTAACGTCGGAAATCGCGATCGCCGGGTAGCCCGGACGGTTTTCACGGTAGCGCCCGGTCAGCTCTTCGGCGAAGTGCATCGCGTCGCAGTGCGAGCCGCCGTTACCGCAGGAGAGCACTTTACCGCCCGCTTTGAAGCTGTCCGCCAGCAACACCGCCGCACGCTGGATAGCGTGAATATTGGCTTCATCTTTCAGAAAGTTAGCCAGCGTTTCGGCCGCTTCGTTCAGCTCGTTACGAATCAGATCCTGGTACATGAGGAATATCCTTCAGCATTAAAAAGTAACCGGATGCAGTGTACCGGATAGCGCCGGGAGCGAGAAGCGCTACACCGCGCCGGGCACACAGGTTTTGCGTTTACGTGCAGCAACAATGTGAGCCAGGTTGTAATTATTTTGTGAACGCATTGCTAAAAAAAGCAACATCCTCTACAACCATATCATCACAAGTGGTCAGACCTCCTACAAGCAAGGGAGCTTTTCTTTATGATGATCTTGAGTATCGTTGCCACCCTCGTTCTTATTGGTGCGCTGTTTTACCATCGCGTCAGCCTGCCGCTCAGCAGTCTGATCCTGCTCGCCTGGACCGCCGCGCTCAGCGCCGTCGGTCTCTGGTCGCTGTGGCTGCTGGTGCCGCTGGCGATCATTCTGGTGCCTCTCAACGTTACGCCGGTGCGTAAATCGCTGATCTCCGCCCCGGTGTTCCGCGGTTTTCGTAAAGTGATGCCGCCGATGTCGCGCACGGAGAAAGAAGCGATCGACGCCGGGACGACCTGGTGGGAAGGCGATCTGTTCCGCGGCAACCCGGACTGGCAGAAGCTTCATAACTACCCGCAGCCGAAGCTGACCGCCGAAGAGCAGGCGTTTCTCGACGGCCCGGTGGAAGAAGCGTGCCGCATGGCGAACGACTTCCAGATAACCCACGAAATGGCGGATCTGCCGCCGGAGCTGTGGGCGTTCCTGAAAGAGCATCGCTTCTTCGCGATGATCATCAAAAAAGAGTACGGCGGTCTGGAGTTCTCGGCTTACGCGCAGTCCCGCGTGCTGCAAAAACTCGCTGGCGTCTCCGGCATTCTCGCCATCACCGTTGGCGTGCCGAACTCCCTCGGCCCAGGCGAACTGCTGCAACACTACGGCACCGACGCGCAGAAAAACCATTACCTGCCGCGTCTGGCACGTGGCCAGGAAATCCCCTGCTTTGCGCTGACCAGCCCGGAAGCCGGCTCTGACGCCGGTGCCATCCCGGATACCGGCGTGGTCTGCATGGGCGAGTGGCAGGGCGAGCAGGTGCTCGGCATGCGCCTCACCTGGAACAAGCGCTACATTACGCTCGCGCCTATCGCCACCGTACTGGGCCTCGCGTTTAAACTCTCTGACCCGGATCGTCTGCTGGGCGGCGAGCAGGAGCTCGGCATTACCTGTGCGCTGATCCCGACAAACACGCCGGGGGTGGAAATCGGCCGTCGCCACTTCCCGCTCAACGTACCGTTCCAGAACGGGCCAACGCGCGGCAAAGATATCTTTGTGCCTATCGACTACATTATCGGCGGGCCAAAAATGGCCGGTCAGGGCTGGCGTATGCTGGTGGAATGCCTGTCGGTGGGCCGCGGCATTACGCTGCCGTCTAACTCGACCGGTAGCCTGAAGTCGATTGCGCTCGCCACCGGTGCGTATGCTCATATTCGCCGTCAGTTCAAAGTCTCTATCGGTAAGATGGAAGGGATTGAAGAGCCGCTGGCGCGCATCGCCGGTAACGCCTACGTGATGGACGCCGCGGCATCGCTGATTACTTATGGCATTATGCTTGGTGAAAAACCGGCGGTTCTGTCGGCGATTGTGAAATATCACTGCACCCACCGTGGTCAGCAGTCCATTATTGATGCGATGGATATCGCAGGCGGTAAAGGCATTATGCTCGGCGAAGGCAACTTCCTGGCACGCGCTTACCAGGGCGCGCCTATCGCGATTACCGTGGAAGGCGCGAATATCCTGACCCGCACCATGATGATCTTCGGCCAGGGCGCGATCCGCTGCCATCCGTATGTGCTGGAAGAGATGGCGGCCGCGCAGAATAACGACGTAAACGCCTTCGATAAGCTGCTGTTCCGCCATATCGGTCACGTGGGCAGCAACCTGGTGCGCAGCTTCTGGCTTGGCCTGACCAACGGCCTGACCAGCCGCAGCCCGACCCGCGACGCGACGCGCCGTTACTACCAGCATATCAACCGCCTGAGCGCCAGCCTGGCCCTGCTCTCCGACATGTCGATGGCGGTACTGGGCGGCAGCCTGAAGCGTCGCGAGCGTATCTCGGCGCGCCTGGGCGATGTGCTGAGCCAGCTCTATCTGGCCTCGGCAGTCCTGAAACGCTATGACGACGAAGGCCGCCAGGAAGCGGATCTCCCGCTGGTGCACTGGGGCGTGCAGGATGCGCTGCATCAGGCCGAGCAGGCGATTAGCGATCTGCTGCGTAACTTCCCTAATGGCGCGGTGGCTGGCCTGTTGAGCCTGGCGATTTTCCCGGCGGGCCGCCGTTACGACGCGCCTTCCGATAAGCTCGATCACAAACTTGCGAAGATCCTGCAAACGCCGTCGGCGACCCGTTCACGCATCGGCCGCGGTCAGTACCTGACGCCGAGCGAGCATAACCCGGTCGGGCTGCTGGAGCAGGCGCTGCTGGAGGTGATGGCCGCCGATCCTATCCACCAGCGGCTCTGCAAAGAGATGGGCAAAAACCTGCCGTTTACCCGTCTTGATGAGCTGGCGAAACGCGCCCTGAAAGAAGGCCGTATCAGTGAAGACGAAGCCGCCATTCTTATCCGCGCCGAAGAGAGCCGTCTGCGCAGCATTAACGTAGACGATTTTGAGCCGGACGCGCTGGCGACACAGCCGGTAAAGCTGCCGGAGGCGGTACGTAAAGTCGAAGCAGCCTGATTCTGGCCTGTAAAAAACCCCGCTCCGGCGGGGTTTTTTATTGCCTCGCATCCTGTCGCGTGCATGATAAAGTGACCAGAGTTGCCAATGACGGGGGAGTCTGAACGTGTCTGGTTTAAAAATTTCGCTGATGCAGCAGCCGCTGAGCTGGATGGACGGGCCCGCTAACCTGCGCCACTTCGATGTGCTGCTGGAAAAAGTGCAGGGACGGGATCTGATTGTGCTGCCGGAGATGTTTACCACGGGCTTTGCGATGGAAGCCGCGCAGTCGTCGCTGCCCGAAGAGACCGTCGTCGCCTGGATGCAGGAAAAAGCCCGCCAGACCGGCGCGATGGTAGCCGGCAGTGCGGCGTTGCAGAGCGAGCGCGGACCGGTGAACCGTTTTTTATTAGTGGAGCCGCAGGGCGCGGTGCATCGCTACGATAAACGGCATCTGTTCCGCATGGCCGATGAGCATCAGCATTATGTGGCGGGCGACACGCGCCTGGTGGTGGAATGGCGCGGCTGGCGCATTCTGCCGCTGGTCTGTTACGACCTGCGCTTTCCGGTGTGGTCGCGCAACCGCGACGATTACGACCTGGCGCTGTATGTAGCGAACTGGCCTGCTCCACGCGCCCTGCACTGGCAGGCGCTGCTGACCGCACGCGCTATTGAGAACCAGGCGTATGTCGCGGGCTGTAACCGCGTCGGCAGCGACGGCAACGGTCATCACTACCGCGGCGACAGCCGCATCATTAACCCGCAGGGCGACATTATCGCCGCGAGCGAGCCACATCAGGCGGTACGCGTGGAAGCCGAATTGTCGCTGGAATCGCTTAAAGAGTATCGTGAGAAATTCCCGGCCTGGCAGGACGCCGACCGGTTTACGCTTGAGTAAAACGCCACGGGTCGTTTGCGGCCCGCCTTTTTTCATGACGCTGAAATGACGAAAGCCCGAATCATTGCTGATTCGGGCTTTCTGAATAGTGGCGGAACGGACGGGACTCGAACCCGCGACCCCCTGCGTGACAGGCAGGTATTCTAACCGACTGAACTACCGCTCCGCGTTGTGTTCCCCTGGGAACGGGGCGAATATTACGGGCTGGCCCCGGTGCCGTCAACGCTTTTTCTCACATTTTGAATCGTTTGCTTTAAAAATCGCCCGCACGGCGAATTTGTCAGCGTTTTCAGCATATTCAGGCGCGCCAGAGGCAGCTGCCGCCCTTCTTCTGCACCAGATCGAGACGCGATTCATGTGCCGCCAGCTCTTCATCACACGCCCGAACCACTTTCAGGCGCGACGCCTGGCGTACCACACGCTGAATGCCGGTGTCGCCCTGCTGCTGTTGCCCGTCACCTTCCATCGCGAACGCAATAGACGTCTGCCCGCCGGTCATCGCCAGATAGACATCCGCGAGGATCTGGGAGTCGAGTAACGCCCCGTGCAGCGTACGCTTGGTGTTGTCTATTTCATAACGCGAACATAACGCATCGAGGCTGTTGCGCTTGCCCGGGAACATCTTACGGGCCAGCGCCAGGCTGTCGGTGATTTTGCAGAACGTTTCGGTTTTCGGAATGCCGCGGTTGAGCATGCCGAATTCGTAATCCATAAAGCCGATATCGAACGAAGCGTTATGAATGACCAGTTCAGCGCCGCGGATGTAATCAAGAAAATCATCCACCACATCGCCGAAAACCGGTTTATTCAGCAAAAACTCATCGGAAATCCCGTGAACCATAAAAGCTTCCGGGTCCACCAGCCGGTCGGGCTTCAGGTAGACGTGGAAGTTATTGCCGGTCAGGCGGCGGTTGATGACTTCGACCGCCCCGATTTCAATAATGCGGTGCCCTTCATAATGGGCGCCTATCTGGTTCATACCGGTGGTTTCGGTATCCAGAACGATCTGTCGTGTAATAGCTGTGCTCATAGCGCTCGTTTATGTCAGACTTGGCTTTTTACTCACAGGAAGTCTACCAGAGATGCGTAAACAGGTAGAAATTTTCACCGATGGATCTTGTCTCGGCAACCCGGGGCCTGGCGGCTACGGCGCTATCCTGCGCTACAAACAGCATGAGCGGACCTTCAGCGCGGGCTATCGCCTGACTACCAATAACCGTATGGAACTGATGGCGGCGATTGTCTCCCTTGAGGCGCTGCGCGAGCACTGCATTGTGACGCTCAGCACCGACAGCCAGTATGTGCGCCAGGGCATCACGCAATGGATCCATAACTGGAAAAAGCGCGGCTGGAAAACCGCCGAGAAGAAACCGGTGAAAAATGTCGATTTATGGCAGCGGCTGGATGCGGCGCTGAGCCAGCATGAAATCAAATGGGAGTGGGTCAAAGGCCACGCCGGTCACCCGGAAAACGAACGCTGCGACGAACTGGCCCGCGCGGCGGCCATGGCCCCGACGCTGGAAGATACCGGTTATCAACCGGAAGCGACAGCCAGCTAAGGTTTACGGTACTGGCGCGTGGCACCGACCGCCGGGCGCAGGTGGGTACGGGCGCGCGGCTTCATTAACGGGTTTATCGTCAACGGGATGGTGCGCTTACGCGCCACCATCACCTGTAAACACCCCAGTGCCGGCAGATGTTTGGTCAGCATCTTTCCGCCCTGCCGACACCACGGCAATACCTGGCAACGGCTGTAATAGAGCAGCTCGAAATTAAGCAGCGATAGCCAGTCCATCTGGCGCATCATGGTAAACATCCGGCTATTCACGGGCGGGCGCTTACGCACAAACGGCAGAAGTTTGGCGGCTCCAAGCAGGCTAACCGGGTTGAAGCCCGTCATAATGAGCCAGCCATCGTCAATCAGCACGCGGTCGGCCTCGTTGAGCAGACGGTGCGGATCGGGGCACCAGGGCAGCGTATGCGCCAGCAGACAGGCATCCACAGATTTTGCGGCAAACGGCAGATGCAGCGGATCGCACTTAACCTGCAACGCGTCGCCCTGCAGCGCGACATTGACCTGATGTGAAATCGCGCAGGCTTCGGTGTTTATCTCCGCGCTGAGATTGCCTATCTTAAGTAAATGAAAGCCATACATTTTCCCAAGCCAGGGCTGGAGTTCCCGCTCAAGCGTCGCGCGGTAATGCTCGCCCCAGGAAAACGCATCCCAGTGGGCCGGTGCGCTGAGTGTCGCGGGTGTCCTTGCCGGTTTCATCACTACCTTCCGTAACGCATAAGAGGTGATTTATGAATCTTAACAGTATTCCCGCTTTCGAGGATAACTACATCTGGGTGTTGAATGATGATGAAGGAAAATGCCTGCTTGTCGACCCGGGCGAGGCAGAACCCGTTTTTCGCGCCCTTGAGGAAAACCAGTGGCAGCCGGTGGCTATCCTGCTTACGCATCACCATCACGACCATACGGGCGGCGTACAAGCGTTAGTGGCGCGTTTCCCGGATATCGTCGTATACGGGCCGGAAGAAACCCGCAGCAAAGGCGCGCAGGTTATAGTCAACGATGGCGAGAAGTTCAACGTTCTGGGTTGTGAATTCCTTGCGTTCTCTACGCCAGGTCACACTTTAGGACATTTCTCATATTTCAGTTTCCCTTATCTTTTCTGCGGCGACACGATGTTTTCCGCAGGCTGTGGACGCCTCTTTGAAGGCACGCCCGCGCAGATGTATCACTCCTTTCAGAAAATAAACGCGCTGCCTGAAAATACCCTTATTTGCTGCGCCCATGAGTACACATTAAGCAATCTTAAGTTTTTAGTGGCTATTTTGCCGGACGATCCGGTTTTAACCCAATATTATCGAGAAGTTAATGAGTTACGTGCGAAAAATCAAAAAACACTCCCCTCAATTCTTAAAAATGAGCGCCAAATAAATCTTTACCTCCGTCTGGAAGACGATGATTTAATTGATAAAATTAATCCAGATCTGCGGTTGTCAACTCCTGAGGAGAGATTTGCATGGTTAAGGTCAAAGAAAGATAACTTCTAGAAATTCTTGCTTGTGTTCGGGAAACTTCGCCGTTATCATTGCTCGTCTTTTAAGCAACTATTGACACACACATGAAGGCAAAAGCGATCTTACTCGCCTCTGTCCTGCTTGTGGGGTGCCAGGCGTCTCAACATGACGGCGGCGTTCAACAGCATGCACAGAGCCTTTCTGCGGCTGGTCAAGGGGAAGCAGGAAAGTTCGCTGGTCGAGCGGCTTCTGCGCGTTGGATGGATGATGGAACATTCCTCGCGCAAGATCAGGACCTGTGGACTTTCATTGGCGACGAGCTAAAGATGGGGATTCCGGAAAATGACCGGATCCGCGAACAAAAACTGAAGTACTTGAGTAATAAGAGCTATCTCCACGATGTAACTTTACGGGCAGAGCCGTATATGTACTGGATAGCCGGGCAGATTAAAAAACGTAATATGCCAATGGAACTGGTACTACTACCCATAGTGGAGAGCGCTTTTAACCCCCACGCGACATCTGGCGCGAATGCCGCAGGCATCTGGCAGATTGTCCCGAGCACGGGGCGGAATTATGGTTTAAAACAGACCCGAAATTACGACGCGCGTCGTGACGTGGTGGCCTCAACCACTGCCGCACTGAACATGATGCAGCGTCTGAACCGGATGTTTGACGGCGACTGGTTACTGACTGTCGCGGCTTACAACAGCGGTGAAGGTCGTGTATTGAAGGCAATGAAAGCGAATAAAGCACGTGGCAAACCCACGGATTTTTGGTCGCTCTCACTGCCACAGGAAACCAAAATTTACGTGCCGAAAATGCTGGCGTTGAGTGACATACTCAAAAACAGCAAGCGGTATGGGGTGCGTTTACCGACAACGGATGAGAGCCGCGCGCTGGCACGCGTGAAGGTGAATAATCCGGTGGAAATGGAACAACTGGCGGAAATGGCCGGGATTTCAGTGAACAAACTGAAAACCTTCAACGCCGGCGTTAAGGGCTCTACCCTCGGCGTGAGCGGGCCGCAGTACGTGATGGTTCCACAGAAACATGCGCAGCAGTTGCGTACGTCTCTGGCCGCCGGTGAAATCGCTGCCGTTCAACCGACTATGGTTGCGGATAATTCACTGTCTGCGCGGACGTATAAAGTCCGTTCTGGCGATACGCTTTCCGCGATTGCCGCACGGATGAACGTCAGCACTAAAGATTTGCAGCGCTGGAACAATCTGCGCGGAGCGAAGCTGAAACCAGGCCAGACGCTCTCTGTCGGTACGGTCAGCGGCGCAGGTGAACTGGCGAGCAATAACGACAGCATCACCTATAAAGTGCGCAAGGGCGATTCGCTCGCAAGCATTGCTAAGCGTCACGGCGTTAACATTAAGGATGTGTTGCGCTGGAACAGCGATACGGACAATCTGCAACCGGGCGATCAAATCACCCTGTTTGTGAAGAACAGTTCGACGCCAGATTCCTGACGACAAGCCGTATGAACAAGAAAGGCACCGATTCCCCCGGTGCCTTTTTCTTTTCTGGCATTACGCCGCTTTACTCGCCTCAATGATAATCGTATCGCTGGTAAAAGAGCCGTCTTCCTGAAGCGCGAAATAGCGTTGCACTTCCGCTGACGCACTTTGCTGATAAACCCGAATAGCCTGCGACAGCGCGTCGGGCGTGCGCATACGCGCAATCCAGCTGCCAAACTCCAGCTTCAGCCTGTCGGTACGCACATCACGCGTGATAAGCCCTGCCTGATTGAACATCTGCAACCACTCGCCGCTGGCATAGTTACGAACATGCGACGTATCACGCAGCGCTTCGATCGTTTGCAGCCAGATATCCAGCACCGGATGACCGGGCGAGAGAATATCCATCATGATCATGAAGCCGCCGGGCTTCAGCACGCGTTTCACCTCACGCAACGCCAGCCCAACATCGTGCCAGTGGTGCGCCGAATAGCGGCTGATGACAATATCGAAACTCTCGGCCTCAAAAGGCAGCGATTCGGCATACCCCTGACAGGTCGACAGATGCGTAAGCCCGCGTTCACGCGCCGCCTCTTCTACGACCATGAGCATGGAAGAAGACAAGTCGTACGCTACCACTTCGCGTACCTGTTCCGCGGCCGTAAAGCTGGCATGCCCAGCTCCACACCCGAGATCGAGCAGGCGCGCCTGCGGAAATGCCGCCAGTCTCTCGCGCAGATGAGTGAGATCGCGCCCTGTTGCGTGCACCTGGCTGGTTAAATAAGCCTTTGCCTGAGAACCAAACTGCTTGTCAACGTTGTCGTGATGAGAGTGTGTTGCCATTGTCGTGTCCTTGCATTGAGTAAAAGAAAGGGCAGGCGCAGGGTCTGCCCAACGGCAGACCTGACACACCTTACTTCTGCTCAGGTTTGCCGGGACTGAATTCGACGAGTAGCGGGTTGTGATCGGAGGCGCGCGTCACCAGGACAGAAGCTTCCTGTACGGCAAGGCCGCGATAGAACACGAAATCGAGCGGGCGACCGAACGCGCGGCGGCGCTGGTCATCAGTAAAACGGACTTCACGCAGCGACATTTCACGCGCGAAGCGGTAAAGCGCATTCATCCTCGGGCGGCTCCAGGCGTTGAAATCACCAGCCATGATCACCGGACCGCTGTGATGGCCTATCTGATCGCCAATAGGCCCGAGTTGTTTACTGTAGACATCCACGCCAAGGCTAAAATTGACGGCGTGAATGTTTACGACCATCAACAAACGGCCATCAGGGAGCGGGTAGACGGTGACCAGCGCCGATTTAGAGAGACGCAGGATAGGCTCACGCTCGCGAAGCGGGCAACAATAAACCGGATGGGCAGCGGAGAGCGTCATCACACCTGACGGGTGCTGCGGCAGTACAAAAGCCGGGACCTGATCGGCCGCCAGATAGTTGGACGTCGCAAAGCGCACAAGCTCAGGCGTCGTCTGCGCCTCCTGCAATAAGACCAGATGCGCCTCTTTACCGAAATTTTGCAGGACAGAAAGCCATTCAGCGCGCTGCTGTTTAAAGATATTCCAGACCAGCACCCGAAGCGAACCGTCTCCGGGCAAGGGAGCGCCGGCGGGTAATGCCTTTCCTATACTCGCAAACGATCCTGGCGCCAGAATACGTTCTGCTGGCTGACCGGCGACATAGCGCATGGCATAAGTATTTTTTCGCACGTTTCGCTGCTAACCCCTGTAGATGTGTTCGCAAGATAAGCGACCTTTACCTGTTATAGGGATTTTAGCTCACAGATGCAATGGGCGGGATGAAAGCCGCGCATGGGTTTTGTCCTGTGTTTCATCGTATGGCTTCATAAATAACATGCTGTAAATCGCTGTGGTTAAATGACAAAATCGTCTAAATTATCTTTCTAATTTTGCTTGTGGAGCAACAATGAAAGCTTCTTCTGATGAACTGATTATTTTTGTCGCCGTGGTGGAAAGCGGGAGTTTTAGCCGGGCGGCAGAGCAGCTCAACCTCGCGAATTCAGCGGTCAGTCGCGCAGTAAAGAAGCTTGAGATGAAACTTGGCGTCAGTTTACTGAACCGCACGACGCGCCAGCTGAGTCTGACAGAGGAAGGCGAGCGATATTTTCGCCGCATCCAGCAGGTGTTACAGGAGATGGCGGCAGCTGAAACCGAGCTGATGGAGAGCCGTCAGACGCCGCGCGGCCTGTTACGGATAGACGCGGCAACGCCTGTGATTCTGCATTTGCTGATGCCTATGATTAAGCCCTTTCGGGAGCGCTACCCAGACGTCACGCTCTCGCTGGTCTCTTCGGAAACCTTTATAAACCTCATTGAGCGCAAGGTAGACGTGGCCATCCGCGCAGGTACGCTGACGGATTCCAGCCTGCGTGCAAGGCCGCTTTTTACCAGTTACCGGAAAATCGTGGCCGCACCAGATTACCTTGAGCGTTATGGGGTGCCCGCGACGATATGCGATCTTAAAGATCATGTCTGTCTGGGCTTTACCGAGCCCGTTTCCCTCAACACCTGGCCTGTCGCCTGTGAAGATGGTCAGTTACTGGAAACTACGCCGGGAATGACCTCGAACAGCGGCGAAACGCTCAAGCAACTGTGCCTCACCGGTAATGGGATCGCGTGCTTGTCTGACTTTATGATCGATAAAGAGATTGAACAGGGAGAACTGGTCGAGCTACTGGCGGAGTATCGGCTGCCGGTAGAAATGCCCTTCAGCGCGGTTTATTACAGCGATCGTGCCGTTAGTACACGCATCAGAACCTTTATTGATTTTCTGAGTGAATGGATAAAAAAATAGCCCCAACAGGGGCTATCTTCAATCCCAGTCTGGTGCCAGCCCATCGGGACTTACCAGGCGCTCGTTGCGCTCCAGCGCAGCGATGGCCTTCATATCATCAGCATCCAGCGTCAACGTTAAAGCGCCCAGATTACTTTTTAAATTCTGGCGCTTCGTTGAAGAAGGGATCACTGAATAGCCCAGTGCCATCGCCCAACTGAGGATGACCTGCGCAGGCGTGGCATTATGCTTCTGTGCGATTCTGATAATCGTTTCATCCTTAAGCGCATTGCCATAGGCAAGCGTCATATAGGAAGTGATGTGAATTCCGCGCGCCTGCGCCCATTCAACAACCTTACAATTTTGCAGATAAGGCGACAGCTCAATCTGGTTGGTCGCGATATTATCGACGCCAACGGCATCGATAGCCTGCTGCATCAGCGCAATCGTAAAGTTAGAGATACCAATCTCACGCGTCAGGCCCTGTGCTTTGGCTTCAAGCAGCGCCTCGAGGGATTCTTTAACGCTGACGGTACCTCCTGGTGAAGGCCAGTGAATCAGCGTGAGATCGACGTAATCTGTCCTCAATTTCTGTAGGCTTTCTTTCAGACTTACGATCAGGCGATCTTTGCGCAGATTCTCGGTCCAAATTTTGGTGGTGATATATAGCTCATCGCGTGCGACGCCGCTTTCTTTAATCGCCTGCCCCACCGCCGCTTCGTTATCATAAATCTGTGCGGTGTCGATGGCGCGATAGCCCAATTCAAGAGCATCTTTTATCGATGCGATGACAACGTCGTCTTTAAGACGGAATGTACCTAAACCGAATGCAGGAACTGTCATACTTTACCTCTCTTATGAATATGAAAGGATTATGAGAGGAATAATTAAGGTAAAAAAGGGCAACAACAGCAGGAGTTTTTTGCTAAAAAGGCAATGATTAATGTACAGACGAAAAAAAACCCTGAGTAAATACTCAGGGATTCTTAATAAGTGGCGGAACGGACGGGACTCGAACCCGCGACCCCCTGCGTGACAGGCAGGTATTCTAACCGACTGAACTACCGCTCCACCGAATTTCTTCACACCACCGGATTATCGTTCCGGCTTACTGCTTAATTTGATGCCTGGCAGTTCCCTACTCTCGCATGGGGAGGCCCCACACTACCATCGGCGCTACGGCGTTTCACTTCTGAGTTCGGCATGGGGTCAGGTGGGACCACCGCGCTACAGCCGCCAGGCAAATTCTGTCCGTTCACCGCCTTCGCCATGAACGTTTATCCGTCACAAGCTGAATATCTCTCTCAACACGCCAGACTTCTTTGGCGTTGTAAGGTTAAGCCTCACGGTTCATTAGTACCGGTTAGCTCAACGCATCGCTGCGCTTACACACCCGGCCTATCAACGTCGTCGTCTTCAACGTTCCTTCAGGAGACTTATAGTCTCAGGGAGAACTCATCTCGGGGCAAGTTTCGTGCTTAGATGCTTTCAGCACTTATCTCTTCCGCATTTAGCTACCGGGCAGTGCCATTGGCATGACAACCCGAACACCAGTGATGCGTCCACTCCGGTCCTCTCGTACTGGGAGCAGCCCCCCTCAATTCTCCAGCGCCCACGGCAGATAGGGACCGAACTGTCTCACGACGTTCTAAACCCAGCTCGCGTACCACTTTAAATGGCGAACAGCCATACCCTTGGGACCTACTTCAGCCCCAGGATGTGATGAGCCGACATCGAGGTGCCAAACACCGCCGTCGATATGAACTCTTGGGCGGTATCAGCCTGTTATCCCCGGAGTACCTTTTATCCGTTGAGCGATGGCCCTTCCATACAGAACCACCGGATCACTATGACCTGCTTTCGCACCTGCTCGAGCCGTCACTCTCGCAGTCAAGCCAGCTTATGCCATTGCACTAACCTCCTGATGTCCGACCAGGATTAGCTGACCTTCGTGCTCCTCCGTTACACTTTGGGAGGAGACCGCCCCAGTCAAACTACCCACCAGACACTGTCCCCACGCCGGATCACGGCGCCAGGTTAGAACATCAAACATTAAAGGGTGGTATTTCAAGGTTGGCTCCACGCAGACTGGCGTCCACGCTTCAAAGCCTCCCACCTATCCTACACATCAAGGCTCAATGTTCAGTGTCAAGCTGTAGTAAAGGTTCACGGGGTCTTTCCGTCTTGCCGCGGGTACACTGCATCTTCACAGCGAGTTCAATTTCACTGAGTCTCGGGTGGAGACAGCCTGGCCATCATTACGCCATTCGTGCAGGTCGGAACTTACCCGACAAGGAATTTCGCTACCTTAGGACCGTTATAGTTACGGCCGCCGTTTACCGGGGCTTCGATCAGGAGCTTCTCTTGCGATAACCCCATCAATTAACCTTCCGGCACCGGGCAGGCGTCACACCGTATACGTCCACTTTCGTGTTTGCACAGTGCTGTGTTTTTAATAAACAGTTGCAGCCAGCTGGTATCTTCGACTGACTTCAGCTCCACCCGCAGGGGCTTCACCTACATGTCAGCGTGCCTTCTCCCGAAGTTACGGCACCATTTTGCCTAGTTCCTTCACCCGAGTTCTCTCAAGCGCCTTGGTATTCTCTACCTGACCACCTGTGTCGGTTTGGGGTACGATTTGATGTTACCTGATGCTTAGAGGCTTTTCCTGGAAGCAGGGCATTTGTCACTTCAGCACCGTGGTGCCTCGTCATCACGCCTCAGCCTTAACTTTCCGGATTTGCCTGGAAAGTCAGCCTACACGCTTAAACCGGGACGACCGTCGCCCGGCTGACATAGCCTTCTCCGTCCCCCCTTCGCAGTAACACCAAGTACAGGAATATTAACCTGTTTCCCATCGACTACGCCTTTCGGCCTCGCCTTAGGGGTCGACTCACCCTGCCCCGATTAACGTTGGACAGGAACCCTTGGTCTTCCGGCGAGCGGGCTTTTCACCCGCTTTATCGTTACTTATGTCAGCATTCGCACTTCTGATACCTCCAGCATGCCTCACAGCACACCTTCGCAGGCTTACAGAACGCTCCCCTACCCAACAACACATAGTGTCGCTGCCGCAGCTTCGGTGCATGGTTTAGCCCCGTTACATCTTCCGCGCAGGCCGACTCGACCAGTGAGCTATTACGCTTTCTTTAAATGATGGCTGCTTCTAAGCCAACATCCTGGCTGTCTGGGCCTTCCCACATCGTTTCCCACTTAACCATGACTTTGGGACCTTAGCTGGCGGTCTGGGTTGTTTCCCTCTTCACGACGGACGTTAGCACCCGCCGTGTGTCTCCCGTGATAACATTCTCCGGTATTCGCAGTTTGCATCGGGTTGGTAAGCCGGGATGGCCCCCTAGCCGAAACAGTGCTCTACCCCCGGAGATGAGTTCACGAGGCGCTACCTAAATAGCTTTCGGGGAGAACCAGCTATCTCCCGGTTTGATTGGCCTTTCACCCCCAGCCACAGGTCATCCGCTAATTTTTCAACATTAGTCGGTTCGGTCCTCCAGTTAGTGTTACCCAACCTTCAACCTGCCCATGGCTAGATCACCGGGTTTCGGGTCTATACCCTGCAACTTAACGCCCGGTTAAGACTCGGTTTCCCTTCGGCTCCCCTATACGGTTAACCTTGCTACAGAATATAAGTCGCTGACCCATTATACAAAAGGTACGCAGTCACCCTCTTACGAAGGCTCCCACTGCTTGTACGTACACGGTTTCAGGTTCTGTTTCACTCCCCTCGCCGGGGTTCTTTTCGCCTTTCCCTCACGGTACTGGTTCACTATCGGTCAGTCAGGAGTATTTAGCCTTGGAGGATGGTCCCCCCATCTTCAGACAGGATATCACGTGTCCCGCCCTACTCATCGAGCTCACAGCCTGTGTGCCTTCGTGTACGGGGCTGTCACCCTGTATCGCCGGCCTTTCCAGACCGTTCCACTGACACACAAGCTGATTCAGGCTCTGGGCTGTTCCCCGTTCGCTCGCCGCTACTGGGGGAATCTCGGTTGATTTCTTTTCCTCGGGGTACTTAGATGTTTCAGTTCCCCCGGTTCGCTTCGTTAGCCTATGTATTCAGCTAACGATGATGCACCGAAGTGCACCGGGTTTCCCCATTCGGACATCGCCGGTTATAACGGTTCATATCACCTTACCGGCGCTTTTCGCAGATTAGCACGTCCTTCATCGCCTCTGACTGCCAGGGCATCCACCGTGTACGCTTGTTCGCTTAACCTCACAACCCGAAGAAGTCTTCGTGCTGCGAGTTTGAGAGACTCTGACACACCGTGCATTCCTTATTACGGAGAAATGCAACAGCATGTCTGTTTCAATTTTCAGCTTGTTCCGGATTGTTAAAGAGCAAATACTTCGCAGTATACTCGTTGAGTACACTCTGAAGTGATGGTGGAGCTATGCGGGATCGAACCGCAGACCTCCTGCGTGCAAAGCAGGCGCTCTCCCAGCTGAGCTATAGCCCCATCGTAGTTAAACCTCTTCAACTCCTGTGGAGTTGGTAGGCCTGAGTGGACTTGAACCACCGACCTCACCCTTATCAGGGGTGCGCTCTAACCACCTGAGCTACAAGCCTGTAGAGGTTTTGCTTCTTTACTTTCTATCAGACAATCTGTGTGAGCACGCGAGGTTGTATCTTTCAGGTAAGGAGGTGATCCAACCGCAGGTTCCCCTACGGTTACCTTGTTACGACTTCACCCCAGTCATGAATCACAAAGTGGTAAGCGCCCTCCCGAAGGTTAAGCTACCTACTTCTTTTGCAACCCACTCCCATGGTGTGACGGGCGGTGTGTACAAGGCCCGGGAACGTATTCACCGTGGCATTCTGATCCACGATTACTAGCGATTCCGACTTCATGGAGTCGAGTTGCAGACTCCAATCCGGACTACGACGCACTTTATGAGGTCCGCTTGCTCTCGCGAGGTCGCTTCTCTTTGTATGCGCCATTGTAGCACGTGTGTAGCCCTGGTCGTAAGGGCCATGATGACTTGACGTCATCCCCACCTTCCTCCGGTTTATCACCGGCAGTCTCCTTTGAGTTCCCGGCCGAACCGCTGGCAACAAAGGATAAGGGTTGCGCTCGTTGCGGGACTTAACCCAACATTTCACAACACGAGCTGACGACAGCCATGCAGCACCTGTCTCAGAGTTCCCGAAGGCACTCCCGCATCTCTGCAGGATTCTCTGGATGTCAAGACCAGGTAAGGTTCTTCGCGTTGCATCGAATTAAACCACATGCTCCACCGCTTGTGCGGGCCCCCGTCAATTCATTTGAGTTTTAACCTTGCGGCCGTACTCCCCAGGCGGTCGACTTAACGCGTTAGCTCCGGAAGCCACGCCTCAAGGGCACAACCTCCAAGTCGACATCGTTTACGGCGTGGACTACCAGGGTATCTAATCCTGTTTGCTCCCCACGCTTTCGCACCTGAGCGTCAGTCTTCGTCCAGGGGGCCGCCTTCGCCACCGGTATTCCTCCAGATCTCTACGCATTTCACCGCTACACCTGGAATTCTACCCCCCTCTACGAGACTCAAGCTGACCAGTTTCAAATGCAGTTCCCAGGTTGAGCCCGGGGATTTCACATCTGACTTAATCAACCGCCTGCGTGCGCTTTACGCCCAGTAATTCCGATTAACGCTTGCACCCTCCGTATTACCGCGGCTGCTGGCACGGAGTTAGCCGGTGCTTCTTCTGCGGGTAACGTCAATCGCTGTGGTTATTAACCACAACGCCTTCCTCCCCGCTGAAAGTACTTTACAACCCGAAGGCCTTCTTCATACACGCGGCATGGCTGCATCAGGCTTGCGCCCATTGTGCAATATTCCCCACTGCTGCCTCCCGTAGGAGTCTGGACCGTGTCTCAGTTCCAGTGTGGCTGGTCATCCTCTCAGACCAGCTAGGGATCGTCGCCTAGGTGAGCCGTTACCCCACCTACTAGCTAATCCCATCTGGGCACATCTGATGGCATGAGGCCCGAAGGTCCCCCACTTTGGTCCGAAGACGTTATGCGGTATTAGCTACCGTTTCCAGTAGTTATCCCCCTCCATCAGGCAGTTTCCCAGACATTACTCACCCGTCCGCCACTCGTCAGCAGAGCAGCAAGCTGCTCCCTGTTACCGTTCGACTTGCATGTGTTAGGCCTGCCGCCAGCGTTCAATCTGAGCCATGATCAAACTCTTCAATTAAAAGTCTGATGCTCAAAGAATTAAACTGTTAGTTCGTAATGAATTAACTGTTGTTCACTTGAGACTTGATATTCGTTTATCGTCCGTAGACGTTAAGATATCAGTGCCCCGAGTGCCCACACAGATTGTCTGATAAATTGTTAAAGAGCAGTGCGACGCGGCCTTCAGCCTGCTGTCGCGAGGTGGCGTATATTACGCTTTCCTCTTTCAGAGTCAACCCTTAATTTCAGGATTTTTCTCTTTCCGACTTACCGTCGCTGTGGGATGTTTCTCATCAGCGCCGTGTCGATGGAGGCGCATTATAGGGAGCTCAGAAGTAATGGCAAGCGGAAAACTTAAAAAAAATCACGACCGCTCACCTTTTCATCATTGCGCTCGTTTTTAGCGCTTTTTGATAGCTTCCGGCAATGCAGCGAGGCTATTTAACACCCAATCGGCGGCCGCTTCTGCTTCTGACGTCACAGGTTTGCCGGTTCGCACCAGCACTTTTGTACCAACACCCGCAGCGGCGCCCGCCTGCATATCTTCTAATTTATCGCCCACCATATAAGAAGCGCCCATATCGATGTGCAGAAAATCGCGCGCGGAGATTAACATGCCCGGCTGCGGCTTGCGGCAGTCACAGTTCTGGCGAAACTCCTCCACTGCCCCTTCCGGGTGGTGCGGACAGTAATAGATGCCGTCGAGGTCGACGCCGCGGTCAGCCAGCGACCAGTCCATCCATTCGGTCAGTTGCTCAAACTGCGCCTCGGTAAACTTACCCCGCGCGATGCCGGACTGATTGGTCACCAGCACCAGCGCAAAGCCCATCGCTTTAAGTTCGCGCATCGCATCGATAACGCCATCAATAAACTCGAAGCGGTCAATCTCAGAGACATAACCGTGATCGATATTAATAGTGCCGTCGCGGTCGAGAAAAATTGCCGGTACAGATTTAGCCACCTGAAAAACTCCTGCCTTAAATAATGCCGCCTAGTATCGCATGATTCCTGGGCGGAGAAAGCGCTCATTGCAGACAGTCAGATTGATTTAGACGTCTGGATGCCTTAACATCCATTCTGTTTACGGCCATCGCCCGTATAAGGCAGAACAAAATGCCACGGCTAACTCCTATAAGATAATAAACAACCAGATGATCAAACTGTCGAATATCACCAAAGTGTTCCAGCAGGGAAACCGCACCATTCAGGCGCTAAATAATGTCAGCCTGCATGTCCCGGCCGGACAGATTTATGGCGTGATTGGCGCCTCGGGCGCCGGTAAAAGTACGCTCATCCGCTGCGTTAACCTGCTTGAGCGCCCCACCCAGGGCAGCGTGCTGGTTGGCGGTCAGGAGCTGACCGCGCTTTCTGAATCAGAGCTGACCAAAGCCCGTCGCCAGATTGGCATGATTTTCCAGCATTTTAATCTGCTGGCCTCACGTACCGTTTTTGGTAACATCGCCCTCCCGCTGGAGCTGGATAACACGCCGCGTGACGAAATCAAACGCCGCGTGACTGAACTACTGGACCTGGTTGGCCTGAGCGAAAAGCAGGACGCCTACCCTGCAAACCTCTCTGGCGGTCAGAAGCAGCGCGTGGCGATCGCTCGTGCGCTTGCCAGCAACCCGAAAGTGCTGCTGTGCGATGAAGCCACCAGCGCGCTCGACCCTGCCACCACCCGCTCGATTCTGGAATTGTTAAAAGACATCAACCGTCGCCTGGGCCTGACTATTCTGCTCATCACGCATGAAATGGATGTCGTGAAGCGTATCTGTGACTGCGTTGCGGTGATCAGTAACGGCGAGCTTATCGAACAGGACAGCGTCAGCGAAGTGTTCTCGCATCCGAAAACGCCGCTGGCCCAGCAGTTTATTCAGTCCACGCTGCATCTGGATATCCCGGAAGATTACGCCCTGCGTCTTAACTCGCAATCTGATGATAACCGCGTACCGCTGCTGCGCCTTGAATTCACCGGCCAGTCGGTTGACGCGCCGCTCCTCTCCGAGACCGCACGCCGTTATAACGTGAACAACAACATTATCAGCGCGCAGATGGATTACGCCGGCGGCGTGAAGTTCGGCATCATGCTTACGGAAATGCACGGCACACAGGAAGAAACGCAAGCGGCCATCGCTTACCTGCAACAACATCATGTAAAAGTAGAGGTTCTGGGTTATGTCTGAAGCAATGATGTGGTTACTGGTGCGCGGCATCTGGGAAACGCTGGCGATGACTTTTGTTTCCGGCTTTTTTGGTTTTGTTATTGGCCTGCCGGTTGGCGTGCTGCTGTACGTAACGCGTCCGGGACAGATTATCGAAAATGCGAAGCTCTATCGCATTCTCTCCGCGCTGGTGAATATCTTCCGTTCCATTCCTTTTATTATCTTACTGGTATGGATGATCCCGTTTACCCGCGCCATCGTCGGCACTTCCATTGGCCTGCAGGCCGCTATCGTGCCGCTGACCGTCGGTGCCGCGCCGTTTATCGCGCGTATGGTGGAAAACGCCCTGCTGGAGATCCCGTCGGGTCTTATTGAAGCTTCACGCGCGATGGGCGCTACGCCGATGCAGATCGTTCGCAAGGTGCTGCTGCCTGAAGCCCTGCCGGGCCTGGTGAACGCCGCTACAATCACGCTGATTACGCTTGTCGGCTATTCCGCTATGGGCGGCGCGGTCGGCGCAGGCGGTCTGGGCCAGATCGGTTATCAGTACGGTTACATCGGCTATAACGCGACCGTGATGAATACCGTATTAGTGTTACTGGTCGTACTGGTGTATTTAATTCAGTTCTCAGGCGATCGTATCGTCCGGGCTGTCACTCACAAGTAACGTTACACACAACATCAATATACTTTTAGTTAAGGAATGGTTATGTCTTTCAAGTTTAAAACCTTTGCGGCAGTAGGCGCCCTTCTCGGCACGCTGGCCCTGGCAGGTTGCGGTCAGGAAGAAAAAGATCCGAACCATATTAAAGTGGGCGTGATTGTGGGTGCGGAACAGCAGGTTGCTGAAGTCGCCAAAAAAGTCGCCAAAGAGAAATATGGTCTCGATGTCGAACTGGTGACCTTTAACGATTACGTGCTGCCGAACGAAGCGCTGAGCAAAGGCGACATCGACGCGAACGCCTTCCAGCACAAACCGTATCTGGATCAGCAGATCAAAGACCGCGGCTACAAGCTGGTTTCCGTGGGCAACACCTTCGTTTACCCGATCGCCGGTTACTCCCGCAAAATCAAATCGCTGGATGAGCTGCAACCGGGCGCGCAGGTTGCCGTGCCGAACGATCCGACCAACCTTGGCCGTTCCCTGCTGCTGCTGCAGAAAGTCGGCCTTATCAAGCTGAAAGACGATATCGGCTTGCTGCCGACCGTGCTGGATATCACCGAAAACCCGAAAAACCTGAAGATTGTCGAACTGGAAGCGCCGCAGCTGCCGCGCTCACTGGATGATGACCAGATTGCACTGGCGGTAATCAACACCACCTACGCCAGCCAGATCAACCTGACGCCAGCAAAAGACGGCATCTTTGTGGAAGACAAAGACTCCCCGTACGTAAACATGATCGTGACCCGCGAAGATAATAAAGACGCGGAAAACGTGAAGAAATTCGTTCAGGCTTACCAGTCTGACGAAGTGAATGAAGCCGCGAACAAAGTCTTCAACGGCGGCGCCGTCAAAGGCTGGTAAGCCGCTTTGATTGCTGATGGTTATAATTTCAGGACGGGCTTAAGCCCGTCTTGTTATTTCTGCAAGCTCCTGATTCAATAAGCCACGTTTTTATCACCGACGAGGAATTATTATGCGTGCTTTACCGATCTGCCTTTTAGCGTTCATCCTGAGCGGCTGTTCCGTGCTAAGCAGATCCCCCGTAGAACCTGTTCAAAGCACCGCGTCGCCGCAAAAATCCGAGCCAGTTCGCCAGAAAACGGTTCGCCCCGCTCCTGTAAAAATCTATACCAACGCAGCCGATCTGGTTGGTAAACCCTTCCGCGATCTGGGCGAAGTGAGTGGCGAATCCTGCCAGGCCACTAACCAGGACTCTCCGCCGAATATCCCGACGGCCCGTAAGCGCCTGCAGATTAACGCCTCAAAAATGAAAGCGAACGCCGTTCTGCTGCACAGCTGTGAAGTGACCAGCGGCACGCCGGGCTGCTACCGCCAGGCCGTTTGCTTAGGGTCAGCCCTTAGCGTTCCGACCAAATGACGACTTTTGCGTTTGAGCAAATCGGCGTCATCCGCTCGCCTTATAAAGAAAAATTCGCCGTGCCGCGCCAGCCAGGACTGGTGAACAGCGCGCGCGGCGAGCTGCATTTAATCGCGCCGTATAATCAGCCTGATGCCGTACGCGGGCTGGAGGCGTTTAGCCATATCTGGGTCGTATTTGTTTTTCATCAGACGATGGAAGGCGGCTGGCGGCCCACCGTGCGCCCGCCACGCCTTGGCGGCAACGCCAGAATGGGCGTTTTCGCCACGCGTTCTACCTTTCGCCCGAACCCCGTCGGCATGTCGCTGGTTGAACTTCAGGGCATCCGCTGCGAAAAAGACCGCGTGATCCTGACGCTCGGCGGGCTGGATCTGGTGGACGGCACGCCGGTCATCGATATCAAACCCTATTTGCCTTTCGCCGAAGCGCTGCCCGATGCGCGCGCGGGCTATGCAAGGGAAGCACCGGAGGCGGCGGTATCCGTCACCTTTACTGATGAGATTGCGCAGGCCCTGCCGTCTCTTGAGAAACGCTACCCCCGGCTTGGTCAGTTCATCTGTGAAGTGCTCGCCCAGGATCCGCGTCCGGCTTACCGTAAAGAGGAAGAAACCGGCAAGAGCTACGCCGTCTGGTTGCTCGATTTCAATGTCCGCTGGCGGGTAACGCCGCAGGGCTTTGAGGTCTATGCCCTGGAGCCGCGTTAATTTCCATAGCCTCTCTTTTGGCGACCCATTCTCACTGGTACACTAAACCACTTTTTTGTGTCAGGCTTTAGAGTGCCTGAATTCACACGTTCAAACGGAACCGTAACAACATGCGTACTAGCCAATATCTGCTCTCCACTCTGAAGGAGACACCTGCCGACGCGGAGGTCATCAGCCACCAGCTGATGCTGCGCGCCGGGATGATCCGCAAGCTGGCCTCCGGGTTATACACCTGGCTGCCAACCGGCCTGCGCGTCCTGAAAAAAGTCGAAAATATCGTGCGTGAAGAGATGAACAACGCCGGTGCTATCGAGGTGTCGATGCCAGTGGTTCAGCCCGCTGAACTGTGGCAGGAGAGCGGCCGCTGGGAACAGTACGGTCCGGAACTGCTGCGTTTTGTCGATCGCGGCGATCGCGCGTTTGTGCTCGGCCCGACGCACGAAGAGGTTATCACCGATCTGATCCGCAACGAACTGAGCTCCTATAAACAGTTGCCGCTGAACTTCTATCAGATCCAGACCAAATTCCGTGACGAAGTGCGCCCGCGTTTCGGCGTAATGCGCTCGCGCGAGTTCCTGATGAAAGACGCCTACTCTTTCCATACAACGCAGGAATCGCTGCAACAGACCTACGACGCGATGTATGAGGCCTACAGCAAAATCTTCACCCGCATGGGGCTGGATTTCCGCCCGGTGCAGGCAGATACCGGCTCGATTGGCGGCAGCGCGTCGCACGAATTCCAGGTGCTGGCGCAGAGCGGCGAAGACGATATCGTCTTCTCTGACTCTTCTGACTTCGCGGCTAACATTGAGCTCGCCGAAGCGGTCGCCCCGCTGACCCCGCGCGCGGCGGCAACCCAGGAGATGACGCTGGTCGATACGCCGAACGCGAAAACCATCGCCGAGCTGGTTGAGCAGTTCAACCTGCCAGTTGAGAAAACCGTGAAAACGCTGCTGGTGAAAGCGGCTGAAGGCAGCGAGTTCCCGCTGGTAGCGCTGCTGGTGCGCGGCGACCACGAACTGAACGAAGTGAAAGCTGAAAAACTGACGCAGGTCGCCAGCCCGCTGACGTTTGCAACCGAAGCCGAAATCCGCGCCGCCGTTAACGCCGGTCCGGGTTCGCTTGGCCCGGTGAATATGCCGGTGCCGGTCGTGATTGACCGCAGCGTGGCCGCGATGAGCGATTTCGCCGCAGGCGCGAACATTGACGGTAAACATTACTTCGGCATCAACTGGGATCGCGACGTGGCGACCCCGCAGGTTGCGGATATCCGTAACGTGGTAGCCGGCGATCCAAGCCCGGATGGTCAGGGCACGCTGCTTATCAAACGTGGCATCGAAGTGGGCCATATTTTCCAGCTTGGCACTAAATACTCCGACGCGCTGAAAGCCTCCGTACAGGGCGAAGATGGCCGTAATCAGGTGCTGACGATGGGCTGCTACGGCATCGGCGTAACGCGCGTGGTGGCGGCGGCGATTGAGCAGAACCATGACGAGCGCGGTATCGTCTGGCCGGACGCCATCGCGCCGTTCCAGGTCGCGATTCTGCCGATGAACATGCACAAATCCTTCCGCGTGCAGGAGCTGGCAGAGAAACTCTACGCTGAGCTGCGCGCCAAAGGCATCGATGTGCTGATGGATGACCGTAAAGAGCGTCCGGGCGTGATGTTTGCGGATATGGAGCTTATCGGCATTCCGCACACCGTGGTGATTGGCGATCGTAACCTCGACAACGACGAGATTGAATACAAATACCGTCGCGATGGCGAGAAGAAGATGATCAAAACCGGTGACATCCTCGATTACCTGGTCGCGAATGTGAAGCGCTAAGCGCTCCCCACATTGCATTAAAAAGGCCCTCAATAGAGGGCCTTTTTCTTATCCGTTTACCTGTCTCCGTTACGGGTGGTCGCAATCTTTGCCGGGCTTAAACGCCACTTTACGATCGGCGACCAGACGCTTTTGCACCGTACCGCTCGCCGGGTTGACCGTCATGGTAAAGTGCGCTTCCACCACCAGCAGCACCGGTTTCTGGCTTACGCCACCCGCGCTTTGATAGTCATGCGCCAGCACGGCATGATTCGCTACCCCCGTCTCGCGCCCGGTGGCGCAGTCGGTAAAGGTGGCGGCATTTGCCTGGTGCTGGTACATCCCCGTCATGGTCATGGGCGTTTTCGGCAGCGGATCGCTCACCGGATCGAGCCGGTAATTTAGCGACGACTCAATCGGGTTGCCTTCCCGATCAAGCATCTCCAGCGCCTCGCCGCGCGCGCGGAAATAGGTTTTCTCGCCCTCGCTGTCAGTGAGCACCAGCTTATCAGCGGTACGCGCCCAGGTGCCGTAAGAGGCGAACACCGCCTGCCCTTTCGCGCCCAGATAGCGTTGATTCATCACCCAGGTGCCGTCTTTCTCTAAAAACAGCGCAGTCTCGATGCCTTCGCAATCGGCGCATGGCAGCACGCCTTTCCAGCTCTGCTGCATCGGTTTCAGCTCCGCAGCGCTGGTCGGCGCTAAGGTCTGCATTTCTGCCCGGTTGTTACAGCCAAACAGCGTAAACAGGCTTAATGCCGCCGCTGCACAAAATATGATTTTTTTCACCGTATTTCCTTATTGTTCGTGGTGCTTTTAATCCGGCATACCGCGCACTTTTCCCCGCAGGGCTTTAGTGGCAGATTTATGGGTTTTCGCCTCCAGGCGTCGCACTTTCGAGGCGCGCGTCGGGCGAGTCTCCTTTCGACGCTTTTGCGTGGCGGTAAGTTCCCGTACCAGCATCACAAGACGCGCCAGCGCCGCCTCGCGGTTCATCTCCTGGCTGCGATACTCCTGCGCCTTGATAATCACCACACCCTCGGCGGTGATCAGATGATGACTCGCCGCCAGCAGGCGCGCTTTCCACTCGTCCGGCAAACTGGAGGCGTTGATATCAAACCGCAGATGAATGGCCGTAGAGCTTTTATTCACATGCTGCCCACCCGCGCCCTGCGCCCGGATGGCGCTGAACGTCACCTCCTCATCGGGCACCGCCACGCTTCGTGAAAACGTAATCATGCCAGAGCTTGCCAGACGGTCGGGTGAAGCTCCAGGTTTTGCTCTGCGCCGGACAGCCAGATAACGCCTTCCTGCAACGTGGCCTGTAACGTCATGGTTCTCTGCGCCAGCGCGCTCAGCTGTGCGAGCTGTTCATCGTTGATATACCAGATAGTCAGGTTTTTATACTGCCGCAGTTTGTCCTGATTCTGCTGCCACCAGATTTGCGCAGCGCGATCATTATAGGTAAACAGCGCCACCTGCTGCGACTGGCTCACCGCCTTCTTGAGGCGACGCTCTTCCGGCAGCCCAAGCTCAATCCAGAGATCGATGCCGAGATGATCGTTACGCAGCCAGATCTCCGGCTCGTCGTCGGCGCACAGGCCGCGGGTAAACTGCAACCGCTCGTCGGCGTACATCATCCAGGCCAGCAGGCGCAGCATCATCCGCTCCTGCGTTTCCGAAGGATGGCGCGCCAGCGTCAGGTTGATATCGAGAAACTGCTGCCGGTCGAGGTCGGCCACATTGACCGCCGCTTTATAAATGGTTGCTTTTAACGCCATAAGGCCCCCTGAAAAGTTGGGGGGTATTGTAGCGTAATACGCGTCGGCTGGCTGCCGCTTCAAGCGCAGCGCGGTAACGCCGCGAGAGCCTGCGCTATGGCTCTGATGACTATGGTATAGTCACCTTGCTAAACAGAGTTTAACTACGTAGGCTTAGACTTGCATCCCGCGGTGAAGTCTGTCGTCAGGCTCTGACAGGAGGGCATGTGGATAAATATTGTGAATTAATACGACAGCGCTATTCGCAGATAGCCAGCGGCGAACTGGGGTACATTCCCGACGCGCTGGGCTGCGTATTAAGGGCTCTGAATGAGGTGGCCTCTGATGAAGCCCTCTCGGAGTCGGTCAGGGAACAGGCGGCGTATGCTGCCGCGAACTTACTGGTGAGCGATTATGTCAATGAATGATGCCTATCAACCCATCAACTGCGATGACTATGACAACCTCGAGCTCGCCTGCCAGCATCACTTATTACTGACGCTGGAACTCAAAAGCGGCGAGGTCATGAAGGCCAAAGCGCAGGATCTGGTTACGCGCAAAAACGTCGAATATTTGATTGCCGATGAAGCCGGTGCCGTACGCGAAGTACGTCTCGACAAAATTGCGAGCTTCAGCCATCCACAAATCGGTACGGTGGTCGTCAGCGAATCCTGACGCGCGTTCCACCCTGACGGGCAGCCCTGCCGGCTGCCCGTTTTTTTTCAGGGCTTCTGCCCGGCGTAGTAAGCCGCCAGATTCGCGATATCTTCATCCGACAGCCCACTCACGTACGCTTTCATGATTTCCGCCTGCCCGCCACTGCGCTCGCCTTTTTTGTACGCCTGAAGCGCATGTTCAAGATACGCCTCATTTTGCCCGCCGAGATTCGGATAAATCGGCGCGCTGGCTTTGCCGGACGCGCCGTGGCAGGCGACGCACATGACTGCTTTCTCTTCGCCCGCCGCCGCGTCGCCTTTGGCCTGCGCCGTCACGCTTAACGCCATCAGGCTCGCCAGTAACATGCCATGTTTAATCATCGTTATGCTCCTTGTGCCAGGCCAGCCTCCAGCCCGGTTCGTTCTGCGCCTGGCCTTCACGGGTAATGAACAGGCCGGGCGCGCAGATGGGTTGCTCATCATAAAACAAGATTGGCGTTATCTCGCGCTGCCAGGGCGGCACCTGCAGTTCCTGCCAGAGTTTTTTCAGCGTGCGTCCGCGCTCGCGCCCGACAATATACAACATCCCCGACGCGCTGAAGCGCACTGAGACCGTTTCGCCGGGGTGCGGCGGTCGCACGGCGTCGCCTGCTTCGCCAAATTGTAACCAGCCGAGCGCCGCCGGCAGAGGTAAAGCCACGTGCGGATCGGGCCAGGCAAGCACCGTCTGGCGCTGCCCCTGCCGTGCTCTCACCCACCACAGCCGCCCCTGATAACGCCGCGCTTCATAGTCGCCGCATTTCAGGCGCGGCGCGGCATCTTCACGGCTTTGGGCCACTTCATCCCAGATCCGTTGCAGCGTGGCGCGCGAAGGCATCGGCGCGTTCAGCGCGGCCAGCCAGCGGCGCAGCAGCGCGGCGCGTTTCAGCGCGCTCATGGTTTCAAGCGGCGCGATCGCGAGCGTTTTGCCGTCCATCAGCGCGGCAAGCTCCGGCGCCAGCAGTTCATCCAGCAGTTGCTCCTGTTCGCCACAAAGCTGCGCGCTGCGCGCTGCCGCCTCAGTGAAATGCGGCCAGCGCGCTTCCAGCGCAGGCAGAATGCGCAGGCGTAAAAAGTTGCGTTCGAAGCGATCGTCCTGGTTGCTTTCATCGTCGATCCACACAAGCTGGTGACGAGAGCCCCACGCCTCCAGTTGAGCGCGCGGCGTGTTCAGCAGCGGGCGCAGAAGAACGCTGCCCGCAAACGGCAGTTCGGCAGGCATCGCCGCCAGCCCCGCCGGGCCGCTGCCGCGCTTGAGCGCCAGCAGCAGGGTTTCGCACTGGTCGTCGAGATGCTGCGCCGTCACCAGCGCTTCACCCGGCAGAAGGGCGGCTGCAAACGCCTGGTAGCGCGCTTTGCGCGCCTGCGCCTCAAGGCCCAGCCCGTCCTGCGCCAGCTCCACGTACGCCAGCTCAAACGGCACCTGCCAGCGGTAACAGAGGGCCTGACAGTGCGCCGCCCAGCGGTCGGCGTTCGGGCTGATACCATGATGAACGTGAATGGCGCGCAGGCGCAGTTCAGGGTGCGCCTCGCGCAGCCGCACCAGCTGGTGGAGCAATACCGTTGAATCCAGCCCGCCGCTGTAAGCCACCAGCAGCTGGCGTCGGCCCCGCAGGGCTGAAAGCAGAGAAGTATCCATTGTGTCGGAATAAAGAAAGGCCATTGCCGGGCAACTTACCGGGCAATGGCGTCGGGAGCAAGCGTTACTGCTGGTAGAGTTCGAGCGGCAGGCCATCCGGATCGTTGAAGAACGTAAAGCGCTTGCCGGTGAGCGGATCCACGCGTACCGCCTCGCACGTCACGCCGCGGCTTTCCAGAAACGCCACCGCCCTGTCGACATCGTCCACGCTGAACGCGAGATGGCGCAAACCGCAGGCTTCCGGGCGGCTCGGCCGCGCGGGCGGAAACGGAAACGAAAAGAGCTCGATCACGTATTGCCCGTTCAGCGCCAGATCGCCCTTCCAGGAATCGCGCGCCTCCCGGTAGACCTCCGATTGCAGGGTGAAGCCCAGCGTATCGCAGTAGAACGCTTTGCTGCGGTGATAGTCCGTCGCGATAATGGCGATATGGTGAATCTGTTTTAAACCCAGCATAATCCCTCCTTATGATTGTCTGGCACGTTACTGAGCCTCATGCGGCAAAACAAGGGGTTACTCGCTTTTTAGGACACGTACCCTATAGACGCCATCTTCGCCGCACTTCGCGCCGTGGATATCCGTTTCAAAGCCGGGATAGTGCCTGCCGATGGAGCAGAGCATAAGCAGGAAATCGAGCACCGCGCGCGACTCCTCGGTGATCATCTCGCCGGGCATCACCAGCGGCACGCCAGGCGGATACGGCAGGATCATATTGGCGGACACGCGCCCGATCAGCTTTTCGATCTCCACCGTTTCGACATTACCCTTCACCTGCTGCTGATACATCTCATGCGGCGTCATTTTCATCTCCGGCAGCACGTCAAACGCCCGCAGCATCAGATCCGGCAGATCGTGCTGCTGGATAAGTTTGTGGATCCCCTGTGCCAACTCCTGCACGCGCATATTGCGGTAGAAATCGGGATCTTCCGCCCAGAGATCGGGCAGTATATTTTTCACCCGCAGGTTGAGATCGTACGCGCGCTTAAACTCCGTCAGGCCACGCAGCAGGCCCATCGCGCGGGTCTTATCGATGCCGATACTAAACAGGAACAACAAGTTGTACGGGCCGGTTTTCTCGACCACCACGCCGCGCTCGTCAAGAAACTTCGCGACCAGCGCCGCAGGAATACCCTCTTTCTCCATATTGCCCTGCGCGTCCATGCCCGGCGTCAGGATCGTGACCTTTACCGGATCGAGATACATATGATCGCGGTCGGCATGCGTAAAACCGTGCCAGTCGTCGCCGGGCGTAATCGGCCAGCAGTCCGCTTCGCCAATCTCCGCCGGCTGCCAGATATCAAAGAACCAGCTGTCACTCTCCTCACGAAGACGCTGCACCTCCTTGCGAAAATGCAGCGCGCGCTCCACCGAGCGGTTGATTAAACGGCGGCCCGGATTGCCACGCAGCATCGCCGCGGCGGTTTCAATGGACGCCACCAGCGGATAGCTCGGCGAGGTGGTGGTGTGCATCATGTAGGCTTCGTTGAACGTCTCTTCGTCATAGTCGCCTTTAATGTGGATCAGCGACGCCTGCGACAGCGCCGCCAGCATTTTGTGGGTCGACTGGGTTTCAAAGAACACTTTACCGGGCACGCGCTCGCCGCTCATGCCGCTCTTGCCTTTGTAGATCGGATGAAAATGGGTGTAGGGCACCCACGCGGAATCGAAGTGGATCGAGGGAACGTCCAGCGTCTGCTTGATCCAGTTGGTGTTATACAGCAACCCGTCGTAGGTGGAATTGGTGATAACCGCATGGACCGGCCAGCTGGCGTCCGGCGTCTGCGCCACTTTTTGGGCGATCGACTCACGGGTAAATTCCCGCTTCGGAATGCCGCCCAGAATACCGAGCGCATTACGCGTGGGCTTGAGCCACAGCGGCACAATATCGCTCATCATCAGCAGATGCGTCAGCGACTTATGGCAGTTGCGATCGATAAGCACCGTGCTGCCGGCGTGCGCGGCGTACATCCCGATGATTTTATTCGACGTGGACGTGCCGTTAGTCACCATATAGCTCTGCTCGGCCCCGAAAGTGCGGGCGATATACTCTTCCGCCTCCAGATGCGGCCCGGTGTGATCGAGCAGCGATCCCAACTCGGTGACGGAGATCGAGACATCCGCCTTTAGCGTATTGCCGCCAAAAAAATCATAAAACAGGCAGCCGACCGGGCTTTTCTGATACGCCGTGCCGCCCATATGGCCTGGCGTGCAGAACGTATATTTGCCCTCTTTCACATAGGTAAACAGCGCTTTGGTAAAGGGCGGCGTGATGTTGTCGAGATACTCCTGGGTGTACTGGCGAATGCGCGTCGCGATGTCGTCGGCAATGCCCAGCGAATACTCGAAAAACCAGAGCGCCATGCGCATCTCGTTGGCGCTGACATCCAGTGTCGAGTGCGTATTAATAAAGGCATAAAGCGGCAGATATTCGTTAAGCTGATTGATTTCGCAACATAAATCGAGACTGTACTCATCCCAGTCGAAAATGACCCCGCAAATACGCGGATTGTGCTCGATAAACTTCAGCAGATCGTTGCTGTTTTTCGGCCAGATTAGCTGAAAGCCCTGCTGCTGGAGCGCCGCCTGCAACTCTTTCATCGGCTCGTCTTTATAGAAAACGCCGTGCGGCCCCATGATGGCGATGATATTCACTGCTTACCCCCTGGCAAAAAAAACCGTCTGGTAAGCATAGTTGAGCGAAGCGGAACGACGGGCGAGAAGGCAAAAAACCTGGAATCAGACCTTTTGCCTTCCCGGGGTAATAAACGAATAAAGCCAGCCCGCAGGCTGGCTTTTTACCGTTACAGCGCGTCCCAGGCATCCTGCCAGTTAAGGCCAGCGCCTGGCTCATAGTAGGCCGGCGCTACGCTGCACCAGCCGCCTGCCGGGAACGGTTTGCACTGGTAGAGCGCGCCCTGGTTGAGCACAATATCGCCTGGCTTCCAGCTCTGGCTGGCGGTCCACGACGGATAACTTACCGGGCCTGCGTCCGGCGTTTTGGCTTTCGCTTTCACGTTGAGGATATAGCTGGTGGTGTCGCTCAGTTTACCGTCGTCCACTTTCAGGCTGATGGTGTACTGCGCGTCGCTGGCGCTCTCTGGTACGTTGAAAGTTACCACGCTCTTATCTTTGCCGCTCAGCGTCTGCCCGGTTTGCGCCATCCAGGTGTAGGTCAGCGCATCGCCGTTCGCATCACTGGAGCCCGTCGCGCTCAGCGAGACTTTGCTGCCCGCGTCAACCGCGCCCACCGGACCGCTGATGCGCGCTACGGGCGCGACGTTTGCGGAAGGCGTCGGAGACGGTTGCGGCTGCGGCTGCGGCTGCGGTTGAGGAGCAGGCTGCGGCGCGGGCGTGGTGCCGCCGGAGGCGTCGTTAACGATGTTCACGTTAAAGTGGTTCTGCACGCATTTGGCGTAATCCCCCTCTTTGAACGCGCTGAACGGCGTCTGGTAGCCCACCAGCTGACAGGCATAAGCCTGACCGTCCGGCGTTGTGGTGCTCCAGCTCCAGTCCATTTCCCAGTAAATTGGTAGCGCACCTGCGCCACCCGCGTCAAACTGCTTCATTTTCTTACAGCCGAGCACTTCATCCGCCGGGACCGGCACCTTCAGGTATTTAGCAAACTCTTTGTAATAGGCGATACGGTTGAGCGACTGGGCGTTTTCCGCGTCGCCGCCACACTCGACACCACCGTTGATTATCTGGATAGTCACGCCGAAACCGGGTACCAGCCCGCTCTCTTTGTCGTGTTCGTTCGGCACCCAGGTGCCGTCAATCACATGCAGCATGCCGGGCTTAGGCGGCTGCGGATAAACAAAGAAAAAGATCGCGCTGGCGAGATTCAGCCAGGTATCGGCGACCATTTCTGGTTTATCAAGCAGCGGACGGACATCGCCATACATGGCGTCAGAGAACGGCCCGTAGTTGTAGTTATAGGAGAGCTGCTTGGCGCCGCGCCCGAAATAACTCATGTAATCGCCGTCTTTATCTTTACCGCAGGGCCAGGTCTGCCCCTGCCAGGTGTCCGGGTTACATTCGCCGTTATAGCCGCCCTTTTGTCCTTCGGTCCAGCCCATTTCGCGCAGATAAACCAGCGCCTGCCGCCACTCCGGCTGCTCGCGCCAGCTCTCATGACCGCCGGTCTCCTGCGCGAAGTGCGCAAACATGGTGGCGAGCGATTTGCGGCAGATGGCGTCGGCGTCGCGTCCGTCGCTGTAGCTGCCGCATACCGCCGGGAATTTGCCGACGGCTTTCAGAAAGTTGTTATAGGTGTATTCCGGCGCGCGTAGCGGAAAGAGATACTCCCAGTCCTGAGCGCTCAGGATTTTCTCGACCCGTTTGACGTTATCCGGGTTCGCGGCGCGCCCCGGCGCAATCTGCTCGACCTGCGCGTTATCCAGCGTGCGGATAGCGTTTTTTACCGACTGCATCAGTGGAAAATTGGTCAGCTCCTGCTCTTTCTTCGTGAGGTCGCTGGCGTTAAGGGTGTAAGGCGCACTGCTGCTGAGCAGCGGCGCGGCCAGCGCCTGAGCGCCTGCAAGAACCCCTGCGGCACCAATCGCCGCGATTTTTGCTATTTCCATTCCGGTGTCCCCTTGTGGTTGTGGATCACCTGCGAGTGTAGAAAGGGAAAAAGACGCGTCATCTCACGTTAAATCACTGCAAAAATCACATTTCATCAGCGGCGCGCGGCCATAAAAAAGGGCCGCTTTCGCGACCCTCATTGAGATTTTTATCTGCCGTTTATCAGGCGTAACCGTAGCTCATCAGACGCTGATAGCGGCGGTTGAGCAGATCGTCTTTGCTCAGCACGTCGAGATCGGCGAGGTCTGCCAGCAGCTGTGTTTTCAACGACTGCGCCATGGCTTCCGGGTTGCGGTGCGCGCCACCCAGCGGTTCCGGGATCACGCTGTCGATAAGCTTCAGCTCTTTCAGGCGCGGCGCGATGATGCCCATCGCTTCCGCCGCGAGCGGCGCTTTATCGGCGCTTTTCCAGAGAATGGAGGCACAGCCTTCTGGTGAGATAACGGAATAGGTGCTGTATTGCAGCATATTCACTTTATCGCCAACGCCGATAGCCAGCGCGCCGCCGGAGCCGCCTTCACCGATAACGGTGCAGATAACCGGCACTTTCAGGCGAGACATTTCACGCAGGTTGCGGGCGATAGCCTCAGACTGACCGCGCTCTTCCGCGCCCACGCCCGGATATGCGCCCGGGGTGTCGATGAAAGTGATGATTGGCATGTTGAAACGCTCAGCCATTTCCATCAGGCGCAGCGCCTTACGGTAACCTTCCGGGGCGGGCATACCAAAGTTACGACGGATTTTCTCTTTGGTTTCACGGCCTTTCTGGTGGCCGATGATCATCACCGGACGTCCATCCAGACGCGCGATGCCGCCGACGATAGCTTTGTCGTCAGCGTAAGCGCGATCGCCTGCCAGTTCGTCAAATTCGTCAAACGCCAGGCGGACATAATCCAGGGTGTACGGACGCTGTGGATGACGCGCCAGCTGGGCAATCTGCCATGCGCCGAGATCGGCAAAGATTTTGCGAGTCAGTTCTACGCTTTTTTCACGCAGACGATGCACTTCTTCGTCGATGTTAATATCCAGTTTCTCATCCTGACGGCTAACCGCAGTCAGGGAATCGATTTTCGCTTCCAGCTCTGCAATCGGCTGTTCAAAATCAAGGAAATTCAGACTCATAGTATTCCTGTATTAGTCAAACTCCAGTTCCACCTGCTCCGAACCTGGCAGGCCACGCGGATTGAATCCAGCGATTCAGGGGCCTGGCACCTGATGCAACGCATCAGTCAAACTCCAGTTCCACCTGCTCTGAACCAATCAGGCCACGCAGATCGTTGAGTAAACGATCGTTCGGAGAGACACGCCACGTCGCGCCAAAGCGCAGCCGGGCGCGTGCATCCGCCCTCTGATAGTAGAGATGCACTGGAATGGTTCCCGAACGGTGGGGTTCCAGAGACTGACGGAGTCGGTTTAAAAGCTGGTCATCAATTTGCCTGTCCGTCAGCGAGATAGCAAGCCCACGCGCATACTTTTCGCGGGCTTCGTCAATGTCCATGACTTCGCGGGCGGTCATTTTAAGGCCCCCGCTGAAGTCATCAAAGCTGACCTGTCCGCTGACGATAAGGATTCGGTCTTTTTCCAGCAGATGCTGGTATTTTTCCAGAGCGTCGGTGAACAACATCACTTCAAGACGCCCTGAACGGTCATCCAGCGTACAGATGCCGATACGATTGCCGCGCTTGGTGACCATAACCCGCGCGGCAATTATCAAACCCGCCGCCGTGGTCACTTTGCCACGTTCGGTAGGATGCATATCTTTTAAGCGCATGCCGCCGACATAGCGCTCGATCTCTTTCAGATACTGGTTGATGGGGTGACCAGTGAGATACAGCCCCAGCGTTTCACGCTCGCCATCCAGCACCACCTGCTCCGGCCACGGCTGGCAGCTGGCGTAGGATTGCTCGATTTGCTCCGGCTCTTCCGCCAGCACGCCGAACATATCCGCCTGGCCGATGGCCTCGGCTTTCGCATGTTGATCCGCCGCTTTCAGCGCGTCGCCGAGCGAATTCATCAGCGCGGCGCGGTGCGGCCCGAGGCGGTCGAACGCCCCGGACATGATCAGTTTTTCCAGTACGCGACGGTTAAGTTTTTTGGTATCGGTACGGGCGCAGAGATCGAACAGCTCGCGGAAATAGCCGTCTTTATTACGCGCCTCGATGATGGCCTCAATAGGGCCTTCGCCAACGCCTTTGATCGCGCCAATGCCGTAGACAATCTCTCCATAGTCGTTGACGTGGAAATGGTAGAGCCCGGAGTTGATATCTGGCGGCAGGATCTTAAGCCCCATGCGCCAGCACTCATCCACCAGCCCCACCACTTTATCGGTGTTGTCCATATCAGCGGTCATAACCGCCGCCATAAACTCCGCCGGATAGTGGGCTTTAAGCCACAGCGTCTGGTATGACACCAAAGCATAGGCGGCAGAGTGCGATTTGTTAAATCCGTACCCGGCGAATTTCTCCACCAGGTCGAAGATTTTCATCGCCAGCTCGCCGTCGATGCCGTTGTTTTTCGCGCCGTCTTCAAAGATAGAGCGCTGCTTGGCCATCTCTTCGGGTTTCTTTTTACCCATCGCGCGACGCAGCATATCCGCGCCGCCGAGGGTATAACCCGAAAGCACCTGAGCTATCTGCATCACCTGTTCCTGATACAGAATAATGCCGTAGGTCGGCTCCAGCACCGGTTTCAGGCTTTCGTGCTGCCACTGAATATCCGGGTAAGAGATAGCCTCGCGTCCGTGCTTACGGTCGATAAAGTTATCCACCATGCCCGACTGCAGCGGCCCCGGACGGAACAGCGCTACCAGGGCTATCATATCTTCGAAGCAGTCCGGTTGCAGACGCTTGATGAGATCTTTCATGCCGCGCGATTCAAGCTGGAAGACCGCGGTAGTTTCCGAGCGCTGGAGCATGTCGAAGCTTTTCTTGTCATCAAGCGGAATGGCCGCGATGTCGATAGGCTCCAGGCCCTGCTTCGCACGGCGGGCGTTAATCATCTCCAGCGCCCAGTTGATAATGGTGAGCGTGCGCAGGCCCAAGAAGTCGAACTTCACCAGGCCCGCGTATTCCACGTCGTTTTTATCAAATTGGGTGACCGGATGATGACCCATCTCGTCACAATAGAGCGGCGCGAAATCGGTGATTTTGGTCGGCGCGATCACCACGCCACCGGCGTGTTTACCGGCGTTACGCGTTACGCCTTCGAGCTTGCGCGCCATGTCGATGAGGGCTTTGACCTCTTCATCGGCATCGTAAATTTCCTGCAGCTGCGGTTCGGCTTCAAACGCTTTGGCAAGCGTCATGCCCGGATCGGGCGGCACCAGTTTAGAGATGCGATCGACAAACCCGTAAGGATGCCCCAGCACGCGGCCTACGTCGCGGATCACCGCTTTCGCTGCCATGGTGCCGAAAGTAATAATCTGAGAAACCGCGTCGCGACCGTACATATCGGCCACGTGCTCAATCACCTGGTCGCGTTTCTCCATGCAGAAGTCGACGTCGAAGTCGGGCATGGAGACACGTTCCGGGTTAAGGAAACGTTCGAACAGCAGGTCGAACTCCAGCGGATCGAGATCGGTGATTTTCAGCGCATACGCTACCAGCGACCCCGCGCCCGAACCACGGCCCGGCCCTACCGGAATACCGTTATCCTTCGACCACTGGATAAACTCCATGACGATCAGGAAGTAACCAGGGAAGCCCATCTGGTTAATCACCTGGAGTTCAATATCCAGGCGCTCATCATATTCCGGACGTTTCTGCGCGCGGACTTCCGGATCGGGGAACAGGAACTCAAGACGCTCTTCCAGACCTTCTTTCGATTTCATGACCAGGAAATCTTCGGTGGTCATATCGCCGGTCGGGAATTTCGGCAGGAAATATTCGCCAAGGCGAACCGTCACGTTACAGCGACGGGCGATCTCCACGCTGTTTTCCAGCGCCTCCGGGAGATCGGAGAACAGCTCGCACATCTCCTCTTCGGTACGAAGATATTGCTGCGGCGAATAGTGGCGCGGCCTTTTCGGATCATCGAGCGTAAAGCCGTCATGGATGGCGACGCGGATTTCATGGGCGTCAAAATCGCCTGGCTCGATAAAGCGCACGTCGTTAGTAGCGACGACCGGTATGCCTTTTTCTTCCGCCAGCGCGACCGCGGCATGCAGATATCGCTCTTCATCCGGGCGACCGGTACGCACCAGTTCCAGATAATAGCGGTCCGGGAAATGTTCCTGATAAAACGCCAGCGCCTGCTCGGCCATGACGTTATTGCCACGAAGTAAACACTTACCAACATCGCCCTGACGGCCGCCGGAGAGCAGGATCAGCCCTTCGCCCAGCTCCGCCAGCCACTGCTGGTCTATCCACGGGCCGGCTGCGCCGTAACCGCGCTGGTAGGCGCGTGAGATAAGCAGCGTCAGGTTCTGATAGCCGGTATTGTTCGCCGCCAGCACGGTGATATGCGAGAAATCGTCGCCCAGCAGCTCGCACTGCATATTGAAGTCGGCGCCGATAATAGGCTTGATGCCGACGCCATGCGCGCCGCCGTAAAATTTGACCAGCCCGCACAGGTTGGTGAAGTCAGTAATGGCAAAGGCAGGCATGCCAAGCGCGGCCGCCTTTTTTACCAGCGGCCCCGTTTTTGCCAGTCCATCAATCATGGAATAGTCACTGTGCACTCTCAGGTGCACAAAACGTGGTTCAGCCATTTCTGTTTCCGGTTAACTCTGTTTCGTCGTTAAGAGGCAATGCCCAGCGCGCGTCTGACCGGCGCAAAGCTACGCCGATGATGCGCCGTCGCGCCGTGCTCGGCAAGCCGCTCAAGGTGAAAGGCGGTCGGATAGCCCTTGTGCTGAGCAAATCCATACTGAGGAAAGGTGAGATCCAGTTCAGCCATTTCCGCATCGCGCGTTACTTTAGCCAGTATCGACGCGGCGCTGATTTCCGCCACGCGGCTGTCGCCTTTGACGACGGCCATGCTCGGCATTGGCAAGGCCGGGCAGCGGTTGCCGTCTATTAGCACATATTCCGGCGTGACGGCAAGCCCCGCCACGGCGCGCTGCATGGCGAGCATCGTGGCGTGAAGAATATTCAGCTCGTCAATCTCGTGCGGTTCCGCGCGCCCGAGGCTCCAGGCGATCGCCTTCTCTTTGATCTCATCGAACAGCGCGAGGCGACGTTTTTCAGACAGCTTTTTAGAATCCGCCAGCCCGACGATGGGCTTGAGCGGATCGAGGATCACCGCAGCGGTGACTACAGCGCCGACCAGCGGGCCGCGACCCACTTCATCAACGCCCGCCACCAGATACGTGTGGGGATAGATAAATTCCATCATTGCGCCAGTTCCAGCACCGCGTCCGCCGCCTGTTCATCGGCATTACAGCGGATCTGCTGATGCAGTTTACGGAAAGTGTCGTGCATCTCATGGCTCTGCTTACCGTCAGCGAGCAGCGGCAACAGCGCGTCGGCGAGTTTCTGCGGCTCGCAGTCATCCTGGAGCAGCTCTTTCACCAGTTCGCGCCCTGCCAGCAGATTAGGCAGCGACACAAATTCAGTTTTCACCAGCCGTTTCGCAAGCCAGAAGGTGAACGGCTTCATGCGATAACCGACGACCATCGGGCATTTCGCCAGCATACATTCGAGCGCAGCGGTGCCAGAGGCAAGCAGCGCCGCATCGCTTGCGATCATCGCTTCGCGCGCGTGACCGTCAAGCAGATGCGCGGTCAGCTCTGGCGCGACTTCCGCTTTGATGCGCTCGAACTGCTCGCGCCGCTTCGCATTGACCAGCGGCACGACGATTTCGAGATCCGGGTAATGTTCGCGTAAGCGCTGCGCGGTTTTCAGGAAGTCGGCGCTCAGCATCTCGACTTCCGCGCTACGGCTGCCTGGCAGCAGCGCCAGACAGCGGGCGTCGTGGGCGATACCCAGCACATCACGCGCCGCGTTTTTATCCGGGTCCAGCGGCATCGCATCCGCCATGGTATGGCCGATAAAGCGACACGGAACGTTAAATTTTTCATAAAACGCTTTTTCGAAAGGCAGAAACGCGAGCACCAGATCGGTGGCTCTGCCTATTTTGAAAACGCGTTTCTGGCGCCAGGCCCAGACAGAGGGGCTGACGTAGTGAATGGTGCGAATGCCCTGTTTTTTCAGGTTGCCTTCCAGCGTGATGTTGAAATCCGGCGCGTCGATACCGACAAACACATCCGGTTTCAGCGCGGTAAAGCGCTCGGTGAGATCGGCGCGGATATGCAGCAGGCGGCGGAGGCGGCCCAGCACTTCCACAATCCCCATCACGGCCAGTTCTTCCATCTCATACCAGGCTTCGCAGCCTTCGGCCTGCATACGCGGGCCCGCGACGCCGACAAAACGCGCATTCGGCACGCGCGCTTTGAGGGCACGGATGAGACCAGCACCAAGAATATCGCCGGAGGTTTCTCCGGCGACCAGGGCAATCGTCAGCGGACGGGTCATTAACGAATCAGACCACGCGTGGAGCGGGCGAAGAAATCGTAGAACGGCTGCACTTCAGGATGCTTTGCGGCAATCTCTGCGATTTCCGGCTTCACTTCGTCCAGCGTCTTACCGCTGCGATAAAGCAGCTTGTAAGCGTTACGGATAGCGTGCAGCGCTTCTTTGCTGAAGCCGCGACGCTTAAGCCCTTCGATGTTCACACCGAACGGGGTCGCGTGGTTGCCCTGCGCGATGACGTAAGGCGGCACGTCCTGCGCGACGCCGGAGCAGCCGCCGACCATCACGTGCGCCCCGATGATGCAGAACTGATGCACGGCCGTCATGCCGCCGATGATAGCGAAATCATCCACGGAAACATGCCCGGCAAGCGTAGCGTTATTGGCAAGAATGCAGCGATTGCCTACTGTGCAGTCATGCGCGACGTGCGCGTTGATCATCAGCAGGTTGTCGCTGCCCACCTTCGTCAGACCACCACCCTGTGCCGTGCCACGATGAATGGTGACGCTTTCGCGGATGCGATTGCGATCGCCAATTTCGACGCGGGTCGGTTCGCCAGCATATTTCAGATCCTGGTTTACCTCGCCGATGGACGCGAACTGATAAATCTCGTTATCGCGACCAATCGTGGTGTGACCATTCACGACAACATGCGATTTCAGTACAGTACCTTCACCGATTTTGACATCAGGGCCGACAATACAAAACGGACCAATGTGGGCGTTAGCACCGATAACGGCGCCCTCTTCCACAATGGCGGTGGGATGAATAAAGGCGGTCTTCTCAATCACGTATCAGGCCTCCCGGCTCCGTGCACACATCATGGTGGCTTCACACACCACTTTACCGTCAACCAGCGCGACGCCTTTGAAGCGGGTCACTCCACGGCGCGTTTTTTCAAAGGTAACTTCCATCACCATCTGGTCGCCTGGCACGACAGGGCGCTTAAAGCGCGCTTCATCAATGCCTGCAAAATAGTAAAGTTCACCCGGTTCCAGTTTGCCAACGCTTTTGAATGCCAGAATGCCGGTGGCCTGTGCCATGGCTTCTAAAATCAACACGCCCGGAAAAATGGGTTTACCAGGAAAGTGACCCTGGAAAAAAGGCTCGTTTACAGAGACATTTTTTACTGCGCGTAGAAAACGACCTTCCTCAAAATCCAGCACGCGATCCACCAGCAGGAATGGATAACGGTGCGGCAGAAGCTCTAAAATCTCTTCAATGTGCAGAGTATGAGTTTCAGTAGTCAAAATACTCTTCCTGTCTAAAAATATACTGAATGGGCAATAATAACACGGCCTGCGGCGATTCTGGATCGCTTGCAGGCCGCGGTTCTGTTGGCGGGCAGGCTTTATATACCGGCGAGTTAATCTTGCTGAGTGACTTTACGCTCAACTGCTTTTAAGCGTTTGTTCATTTCATCAATATTCATCACCAGCGCCGCCGTTTTGCGCCACACTTTGTTCGGTTGCAGCGGTATGCCTGAAGAGTAGACCCCAGGTTCAGTAATAGGACGCATGACCATCCCCATCCCTGTTACCGTTACTTTATCGCAGATTTCCATATGGCCATTGATCACGCTGGCACCGCCAATCATGCAATAGCGGCCAATTTTCAGGCTGCCAGCCATGATAACGCCGCCTGCGACCGCCGTATTGTCGCCAATCACGACGTTATGTGCAATCTGGCACTGATTATCAATGATCACGCCATTGCCGATAATCGTGTCGTCGAGCGCGCCGCGGTCAATCGTGGTACAGGCACCAATCTCAACGCGATCGCCGATAATAACGCGGCCAAGCTGCGGAATTTTAACCCAATTGCCGCGATCGTTAGCGTAGCCGAAACCGTCGGCACCGATGACGGTGCTGGACTGGATCAGGCAGTTTTCGCCAATCTGAATATCGTGATAAATACTGACGTTCGCCCACAGGCGAGTACCGGCACCAAGTTTGCTGTTTTTACCGACGAAACAGCCAGGGCCGATAACGACGTTGTCGCCAAGCTCGACGCCGGATTCAATCACAGCGTTAGCGCCAACGGCCACGTTATTGCCAAGCCGCGCGGAGGCATCAATCACCGCGCTCGGCGCGATGCTGGACGCTGGCTGCGGCGTGGTATCAAGAATCTGAGCCATACGCGCGTAAGTCAGGTAGGGATTTTTCACTACCAGCGCGGCGCTGTTGGCAAAAGGAAGATCGGCCTCGGTCATTACGACCGCAGAAGCCTGGCAGTGCGCCAGTTGTTCACGGTAACGCGGATTTACCATGAACGTGATTTGCCCTTCCTGCGCAGATTGCATGGAAGCGACGCCGGTGATGGCGATATCGCCATCACCGTGTAACTCCGCATCCAACTGCTGGGCTAAATCAGCCAGTCGAATTGAAGGCATTACTTATTTAACCTGTTTCAGCACATCGGCGGTGATGTCTTTCACATCGCTGCTGGTGTAAGCCACAGTATTGGCGTCTACTACCAGATCGATATCTTGGTCAGCAGCCACTTTTTTCACAGCGCTCTGAATGCGAGTCACCAGCTTGCCGCGTTCTTCGTTGGAACGACGTGCGCGATCCTGTTCAAACTGCTGCGCTTTGCTGGAGAACTCCTGGCGACCTGCCATGACGTCTTTCTCCAGTTTGCTGCGCTCGCTCGCTTTCATGGTAGAGCCGTCACGCTGCAGACGCTGCATTTTAGCCTGCAGGTCGGTTTCCATGCGCTGCAGTTCGCCGGCACGGCCTTTGAACTCGTTTTCCAGCGTTTTAGAAACGCCAGTGCTCTGTGCAACCTGCTGGAACAGATTACCCATGTTAACTACAGCGATCTTGTCAGCAGCCTGAGCTGATGCTGCCATTGCCAGGCCAAGACCTGCAGCGAATAACCACTTTTTCACAATAAACTCCTTACCATCCCATATGTGCCCGAGAGCACTATTCTTTGCGTGGCCCGGATGCGTGCTATGCGCACGCACCGAAAGTCATCGCGACTGCTAAACGCATTCCCTTGTAATGAACATTACCAGGTCTTGCCAATATTGAACTGGAACTGCTCTGCTTTGTCTCCGTCATATTTCTTGAACGGCTGGGCATACGAGAATACCAGCGGCCCAAGCGGAGACATCCATTGTAACGCAATACCTGCAGACATACGGATGTTGCTCGGATCGCTATAATCCGGAACGCCCGCCGCACGCATCGCTGCGGTGTTCTCCCAGTTGGTATCCCAGACGGTGCCCGCGTCGGCGAACAGCGAAGTACGCACGGAGTTCGCGTATTTCTCGCTCAGGAACGGCGTCGGGGTAATAAACTCAAGGCTTGCCACACCCATCGCGTTACCGCCCACCGCATCATCGGAAGAACAGTAGCCGCCTGCCGCTTTGTCACAGTTATCCAGACCCGGGCCGCTGTAATAAACCGCTTTAGGACCGATGTTATTGGACTGGAAACCACGCACGGTGCTGGAACCACCCGCATAGAAGTTTTCATAGAACGGCATCTCTTTGCCGCTCAGGCCATCGCCGTAACCCCAGCGTGTACGTCCCAGAACCACCCATTTGTGGTCTTCATCGATAGGCACATAGGTCGCCGTATCGAGCGTGAGTTTATAGAACTCGTTATCCGAGCCTGGAATCGTCACTTTACCGTTCAGGTTTACACGAGAACCCGACGTCGGGAAGAAGCCACGGTCAAGATGGTTGTAAGTCCAGCCGTAGTTCAGCGTGAAGTCGTCCGCCGAGAAACCATTGTCATCGGATGTCGTTTTCGCACTCTGGCCTAAGGAATCCAGGTAACGCCACATCGCCACCTGCGGTTCCATATTCGACAGGTCATTGTGCACGTAACCTAAGCCTAAGCGCAGCGTGTTGTATTCGTTAACCGGGAAGCCCAGCGTCCCATCCACACCATAGCTTTTGTTGGTGTAGGAGGAGAGATCGGCATCATCCGCTTTAAAGTCGTTGTAGAAGATGCGCCCGCCGAGGCTCACACCATCGACCGTAAAGTACGGGTTGGTGACGGAGAACTCAGAGTACGTCTGGTAGTCGTTTTTGGTGCCGTTGATGCCAACGGAGTAACCGGTACCGAGCCAGTTATCCTGCTGCACGCCGACCTGGAAGCTGACGCCGCTTTCGGTGCCGTAGCCTACGCCGAAGTTAAAGCTGCCGGTGTTACGCTCTTTAACTTTGTAAACCACATCAACCTGATCCGGGCTGCCGGAAACGCGCTGCGTATCCACATCCACGGTCTCGAAATAGCCGAGACGGTTCAGACGCTCTTTACCCTGGTCAACCAGATCGCTGCCGAGCCACGCGCCTTCCATCTGACGCATTTCACGGCGCAGTACGGCATCTTTGGAAGTGTCGTTACCTTCAAAGCGGATTTTGCGCACATAGAAACGGTTGCCGGAATCGACATTCACATGCAGCTTAACGGTTTTATCGGCGTCGTTGATTTCCGGCTGCGTCTGCACACGCGGATACGCATAACCGTAACGGCCAAGCAGTTTTTTAATGTCGTCTTCCATACGGGTCACTTTCGTGCCGTTGTACAGCTCGCCAGGCTGCATTTTGGTCAGCGACTCAATTTCAGCGGAGTGCCCCGCCAGGTTGCCGCTCACTTCAACGCCGGCAATCTTGTACTGATCGCCTTCGGTCACGTTGATAGTGACGTAGATGCCTTTTTTATCTGGCGTCAGGCTGACCTGCGTAGAATCGATATTAAAGCGTGCGTAACCGCGATCGAGGTAGTAGCTTCGCAGCGTTTCGAGATCGCCCTGAAGCTTTTGCTTCTGGTATTTGCGATCGCCCACCACGTTCCACCACGGCACTTCGTCACGCAGCTGGAAGTTGGAAATCAGCTCTTCGGTGCTGAACGCACGGTTGCCAACAATATTGATCTGCTGGATTTTGGCGGAGACGCCTTCCTGGAAGACAAGCTTCAGGTCAACGCGGTTACGCGGCAGAGGCGTGACCACGGCTTTTACGCTGGCGCTGTATTTACCGACGCTGTAGTAAAAGTCTTCCAGACCTTTTTCGATATCGGAAAGCGTGGTGCGGTCGAGAGATTCACCTACGCGCACGCCAGAGGCTTCGAGGTTCTGCTTGAGCATGTCATCTTTCACCGACTTGTTGCCGGAGAAAGTAATGCTGGCGATCGTCGGGCGCTCTTTCACCTGAACGAGCAGCGTATCGCCGTCGCGCAGCACCCGCACATCCTCGAAGTTGCCGGAGGCAAACAACGCGCGGATAGTATTACTGATATCCTCGTCATTTACCGTATCGCCAACGCGAACCGGCATGCTGAGGAGGGCCGCACCAACGGCGACTCGCTGCAGGCCTTCGAAATGAATGTCCTTCACTACGAACCCGTCTGCACCGTATACGGTGGCGCTGCTAAACAGCAGCGACGCTATGAGCAACTTTTTCATCGCCATCGTTGTTATGCGTTCTTCCTAACCTGCTCTCTATAGCCGAGAGAAATCATTGAAAAGTGCAAGCCCCATTAACAGCACCAGCAAAATTGAGCCAATGCGATAACTAAAGTCTTGAACTCGCTCGGAAACCGGCCCGCCTTTAAGCTTCTCAATCGCCAGAAACAGCAAATGTCCCCCGTCGAGTACGGGTAGCGGGAACAGATTGATAATCCCTAAGTTCACGCTGATCAGCGCCAGAAACATCAGGTAGTAAATCAACCCAAACTCCGCTGACATCCCTGCTCCCTGGGCAATCGAGATTGGCCCACTGAGGTTGTTCAGTTTAACGTCGCCGGTCAGTAATTTTCCCAGCATGTTGACCGTCAGCTTCATCAGTTGCCACGTTTTCTCTGTAGCTTCTGCTATTGCGTTAAACGGCCCATACTGGCGCACGGTTTTGTACTCATCAGGCAGCGGCGCGATTTTCGGCACCACGCCTGCAAACCCTTCCGCCTTTTCGTTACCGGGTTTTGTATCCGGTATCAGCGTCAAAGACAAGGGGCTGCCCTGTCTTTCTATTTCGATTGCGAGCGGACGCGCCGGATTATCCCGCACCATCGTCACAAAGGCCGACCACTCACTGAGCGGCTGCCCATCGACTTTAACGATCCTGTCTCCGGCTTGCAAACCCGCTTTACTGGCGGCGGACTTCGGCTGAACCTGCGCAAGCACCGGTTCAATCTTCGGCCCAAACGGCCTGATGCCAAGCGACGCGACCGGATCTTCTTTATCCGGCTCAAACTGCCATTGACGCAGATCGAGTACTTTATCCATGGTCGCCGTGTCACCTGGCGAGGCAATGCTCAGCGTCACGTTCTTGTCGCCGATATGGCCAACCAGTTCGAGGCGCACAGCATCCCAGTCTGGCGTTTCGATGCCATCTACAGCTTTTAGTTCCGTGCCTGGTTCGATTTGTGCGTTTGCCGCGATGGAATTGGGCGTTATTTCACCAATCACAGGCTTAAGACCCGGCACGCCCATCATGAAAACGAGCCAGTAGGCGAAAATGGCGAAGAGGAAATTGGCGACAGGCCCGGCGGCGATGATCGCGGCGCGCTGTGCCACGGTTTTATTATTAAACGCTTCGTGACGCAGTTCCGGCGCAACCGGCTCTACACGCTCGTCGAGCATTTTGACATAGCCGCCCAGCGGAATGAGGGCGATGACATATTCAGTGCCGTGGCGGTCGGTACGCCGCCACAGAGCCTTACCAAAGCCGACGGAGAAGCGCTCTACGCGCACGCCGACTTTACGGGCAACCCAGAAATGGCCGAACTCATGCACCGTGATAAGAACGCCCAGTGCGATAATAAAAGCCGCCAGATTCCAGAGTATGCTCAACATAATCTATTCCGTTAAATCGTCCTGAAGACCAGCAGCAGCAGGCAGGCGAAAACCGGCACCGCCGCCGTGAGGCTGTCGATGCGATCGAGAATACCACCGTGGCCTGGGATCAGATGTCCGCTATCTTTAATGCCCGCTTCGCGCTTAAACATGCTTTCGGTCAGGTCGCCCAGCACAGAGGCCAGCGCAGCGACAATCGAACAGGTCAACAGCGTCGCAGGCGCGACGTTCAAATCTGCCCATGCGCCATAAATCCAGGAGATAATCGCCGCGGTCAAAAGACCACCGATAAAGCCCTGCCAGGTTTTCCCCGGAGAGACTTTCGGCGCAAGCTTATGCTTGCCGAACATTTTACCGAACATATACGCGCCGGAATCCGCGCCCCAGACAAGGAACATGACATACAGTAGCCAGAGCGCGCCGCTGTAGTGATTCGCGTCGTAATGCCACGCCCGCAACGCCACCATACCCCAGAAAAAGGGGACAATCGTTAACAGGCCAAACACCAGACGCAGCGCTTTTGAATGTCGCCAGAATGCCGCGGAGTTGGGGTAGAACAGCACCAGCAACAGCGCGACCGCCCACCAGCCCAGCGATGCCCAGAGCGCGCCTTCGACCAGCGGAACGCTAATCGGTGCCTGGTAAATGGGCAGAAAAAAGAGCATCAGCGCCAGAAGCAGCCCGCAAAGCAGCGCCAGCCATACCCGCTGAGATCGGGAAGTAAAACCGCTCAGTTGCCCCCATTCCCAGGCGGCCAACACGCAAACGACCAGCGTCGCAATCGCGAAACCCATCGGCGGCAACAAAAACAGCGCGGCGATAACAACCGGTATTAAAACAAACGCAGAAATCAGGCGATACTTCAGCAAAAGCTACCCCCATCAGGCATCGATGCCGCCAGGTGCCGTGCCGCCGAACCGGCGTTCCCGGTTGGCAAAGGCATTTAGCGCACCTTCAAAGTCTTGTTCATCAAAATCAGGCCAGAGAACATCGGTAAAATAGAGTTCTGCATAGGCGATTTGCCACAGCAGGAAATTACTGATTCGATGCTCTCCCCCTGTCCTAATCACTAAATCTACGGGAGCCAGCTCATGCATGCAGATTTGCTTACTGAGCATCTCTTCATCAATCTGGTCAGGACGTAATAATCCTTCCTGGACCTGTGCCGCTAACTGCTGCACTCCCTGAATAATATCCCAACGTCCGCCATAATTCGCGGCGATATTCAGCGTCAGGCCAGTATTCTGGCTGGTTAACGCCTCGGCTTTGTGGATACGATCCTGTAAACGGGTGTTAAACCGGCTAATATCGCCGATAACGCGCAAACGCACATTATGGCGATGCAGGCTTTTGACTTCGCTGTCGAGCGCCCAGACGAATAATTCCATCAGCGCGCTGACTTCCTGAGCGGGACGATTCCAGTTTTCGCTGCTGAATGCGTAAAGCGTCAGTGCCTCAATACCATTGTTTGCAGCGAAAGAAACCGCGCGGCGAACCGACTTCGCCCCCGCTTTATGACCAAAGGCTCTGATTTTCCCTTGTCTTTTCGCCCAGCGGCCATTGCCATCCATAATAATGGCAACATGGCGCGCGCCATGTGCGGGCAAGTTTTCGCTTAATGGAAGGTTTACAGACAACATAACGCGTATTTATTCCCTGATAAGGATTAAGCGGTACTCAGGAATACTGAAGCCTTTGCATAAAAAAGCCGTGAAAACCACGGCTCGCCCGACCGGCCAGGCTCACCCACCCGTATTCAGGTGGCGCAGACTATATCACCGAAGCAGGGCGCTCACAAATAACCTCGCCTTCACCGCATGATTAATCATCAGCTTGCGAGACGCGTCACCCGTTTCTGCGCAACAATACGCGCTTCGGCATCGACGGTAAGCACTTCATCCACACTTTGCGGCTCACGAAGATCCATTTCATCCAGCACCGCCTGATTAAGCGCTGCGATATCCGTAAAACGAATCTCTCCGGCAAGAAAAGCGGCGACCGTAATTTCATTCGCCGCGTTCAGCGCTGTCGTCGCCGCCTGCCCTTTTTCGAAGGCATCCATGGCGAGTTTCAGACACGGATAACGCTGATAATCCGGTTCACCGAAGCTCAGCGTCGCTATCTTGCAAAAATCCAGATGCTGCACGCCGGAAGGAACGCGCGCCGGCCAGGCCATCGTATGCGCGATGGGGGTGCGCATATCGGGTTCGCCCAGTTGTGCCAGCACGCTGCCATCGGCATAACGCACCATGGAATGAATCACCGACTGTGGATGAATCAATACTTCCATCTGGTCTGCCCGGGCGTTAAACAGCCAGCGAGCTTCAATGTATTCGAGACCTTTATTCATCATGGTAGCCGAATCGACGGATATTTTGCGCCCCATCGACCAGTTAGGATGACGACACGCCTGGTCCGGCGTCATTGCGGCCAGTTCAGGCAAAGGCGTCTGTCGAAACGGTCCACCAGATCCGGTGAGGATAATCGAAGAAACTCCGCTTTCCTCAAGTTTAGCGTACCCCAGGTTGTGTTGAATTGTTGCCGGTAAACTCTGAAAAATCGCGTTATGCTCGCTGTCCACCGGCAGTAGTTGCGCCCCGCTCTGCGCCACTGCATCCATAAAAAGTCGCCCGCAGGTCACCAGCGATTCTTTATTCGCCAGTAACACTTGCTTACCGGCTGCGATAGCCGCAAGCGTCGGCAGAAGTCCGGCTGCGCCAACGATGGCCGCCATCACCTGGGTCACATCGTCGAGCGCCGCCATCTCGCAGGCGGCATCGCGCCCGGCCAATACTTCAGTGCGGCTGCCATGCTGGCGCAGCGTTTCACGCAATTCTCGGGCGCTCGCCTCGTCATCCATTACCGCGAATCGGGGACGAAACTCCAGGCATTGCTCAACCATTCTGGCGACATTCTTACCCGCCACCAGGGCGGTCACCGAAAATTCTTCCGGATTATGGCGAATAACATCAAGGGTGCTGCAACCGATAGAGCCGGTAGAGCCGAGAATGGTTAAATGCTTCATGAGGCGCTCAACGTGAAAATAAGAATAAACGCATCGCGCTGGCGCGCGATCCAATGCAAAACGCCGCCAGCGAAAACCGCGATGCGGCTCTCCTGTACGGCGTTTACAGTATCATCAGAAAGGGATTAGAACTGCATCAGCTCGGCTTCTTTATCAGCCAGCGCCGCGTCCACTTTCTTGATGGCGGCGTCAGTCAGTTTCTGAACGTCGTCCTGAGAGCGGCGATCTTCATCTTCGCCAATCTCTTTATCTTTCAGCAGCGCTTTAACTTTATCGTTCGCGTCACGACGGACGTTACGGATAGCCACACGCGCCTGCTCGGCTTCGCCACGCACGACTTTGATGAGATCTTTACGACGTTCTTCAGTCAACGGCGGCAGCGGAACGCGAATATCGCTGCCCGCGGAGCTTGGGTTCAGACCGAGGTCAGATGCCATAATCGCTTTCTCAACGGCCGGGCCCATAGAGCGATCGAACACGTTGATTTTCAGCGTACGGGAGTCTTCTACGGTGACGTTAGCCAGCTGACGCAGCGGCGTCGGCGTGCCGTAGTATTCCACCACGATCCCGTCCAGCAGGCTTGGGGAAGCGCGGCCGGTACGCACTTTGCTGATTTGGGTTTTGAATGCTTCAACGCACTTGTCCATGCGTACTTCAGCATCTTTTCTGATATCGCTAATCACGTTACGAATCCTTGAAAACTGGTTATCAGGCAGACCACACCCGCGCCACGTTGCCTTGCGGCTGCGTGCTAAGTATAGCCTTCTTTATCTTGCGGCACCCGACGGGTCGCCTGGTCACGGAAACTGATTTTAAAGCGGAATCTTACCCTGATTCCCTTCAAACGAAAATTATTCCGTAATCAAAGTGCCTTCTTTTTCGCCCATTACCACGCGGCGCAGCGCGCCCGGCTTATTCATGTTGAAAACACGAATCGGCAATTTGTGGTCGCGTGCGAGCGTAAAGGCCGCCAGATCCATCACTTTCAGCTCTTTTTCGAGCACTTCCTGATAGGAAAGTTGATCATAGAGCGTCGCGGTTGGATCTTTCATCGGGTCTGCGGAGTAGACGCCGTCTACTTTCGTCGCCTTCAGCACCACTTCCGCTTCGATTTCGATGCCGCGCAGGCAGGCGGCGGAATCGGTGGTGAAGAACGGGTTGCCGGTACCGGCGGAGAAAATAACCACGCGGTTGTTACGCAGCAGGCTGATAGCTTCAGCCCAGCTATAGTTGTCGCACACGCCGTTTAACGGGAAGGCAGACATCAGGCGGGCGTTAACATAGGCGCGATGCAGCGCGTCGCGCATCGCAAGGCCGTTCATTACGGTCGCGAGCATACCCATGTGGTCGCCCACGACACGGTTCATACCGGCTTTGGCAAGGCCAGCGCCGCGGAATAAGTTGCCGCCGCCGATCACCACCCCGACCTGGATGCCCAGCTCCACCAGCTCTTTAATTTCCTGCGCCATGCGATCCAGAATGCTCGCATCAATACCGAAGCCTTCTGCTCCTTGCAGCGCTTCGCCACTCAGCTTGAGCAGAATGCGTTTATAGACGGGTTTTGCATTGGTAGCCATGTTTCTTTCCTGGAACTGTCAACGAATGGGATGGTTAATTCAGGCGACATGATGCGTCGCATTCCGGCTCCGGCTATATAAGAGCAGGCCGAAATTTATGAATGACGGATAAAAAGGAGCCGCCCTCAGGCGGCTCTTTTACACCATTAAGACTGGCGGGACATGGCAGCAACTTCTGCTGCAAAGTCAGTCTCAACTTTCTGGATGCCTTCGCCCACTTCGAAGCGGATGAAGTTAGTGACGTCAGCGTTGTGCTCTTTCAGCAGCTGAGCAACGGTTTTGCTCGGATCCATAACGAACGGCTGACCGGTCAGAGAAACTTCGCCGGTGAATTTCTTCATGCGGCCTTCAACCATTTTCTCTGCGATTTCTTTCGGCTTGCCAGACTGCATGGCGATGTCCAGCTGTACCTGGTACTCTTTTTCTACCACGTCAGCAGACACGTCTTCCGGCTTAACGAATTCCGGCTTGCTTGCAGCAACGTGCATCGCCAGCTGTTTAACCAGCTCTTCGTCAGCGTTTTTAGCCGCAACCAGAACGCCGATGCGCGCGCCGTGCAGGTAGCTTGCCAGAACGTCGCCTTCCAGGGATGCGATACGACGGATGTTGATGTTCTCGCCGATTTTAGCAACCAGTGCAACGCGTTCTTCTTCGAACTGCGCTTTCAGCGCTTCAACGTCGGTGATTTTGCCCGCAAAAGCCGCGTCCAGAACTTTGTCAGCGAACGCCTGGAAACCGCCGTCTTTAGCCACGAAGTCGGTCTGGCAGTTAACTTCCAGGATCACGCCGTAGTTGCCTTCAATCTTGGTTTTGATCACGCCGTCAGCAGCTACGTTGCCTGCTTTTTTCGCCGCTTTGATCGCGCCAGATTTACGCATGTTTTCGATAGCCAGCTCGATGTCGCCATTAGCTTCAACCAGAGCTTTTTTACATTCCATCATGCCTGCGCCAGTACGTTCGCGCAGCTCTTTTACCAGGGAAGCGGTAATTTCAGCCATTCTATAATCCTCGGTTATCTCGTGCGGGGAGATAAGTCCAGGCCTGTCGGAGACTACCGACACACCCGACTCAAACAAAAAAGGGAGCCTGAGACAGGCCCCCTAACCAAACTTGTTACTACCTGGTTAATAAGGGCTCTAAACGAGCATGCCTTATTATTCAGCTTCTACGAAGCTTTCTTCCGCCTGAGCAGCCAGATCCTGAGAACGGCCTTCACGAACGGTTGCAGCAACAGCATTCAGGTACAGGCTGACAGCACGGATGGCGTCATCGTTACCCGGGATAACGAAGTCAACACCGTCCGGATCGGAGTTGGTATCAACGATAGCAAATACCGGGATACCCAGGTTGTTTGCTTCTTTGATAGCGATGTGCTCGTGGTCAGCGTCGATAACGAACAGTGCGTCCGGCAGGCCGCCCATGTCTTTGATACCGCCGAGGCTGTTTTCCAGCTTTTCCAGCTCACGGGTGCGCATCAGCGCTTCTTTTTTGGTCAGCTTATCGAAGGTGCCGTCCTGAGACTGAGTTTCCAGATCTTTCAGGCGCTTGATGGACTGACGAACGGTTTTCCAGTTAGTCAGCATACCGCCCAGCCAGCGATGGTTCACGAAGAACTGGTCGCAGCTGTTAGCAGCTTCTTTCACCGCTTCGCTTGCAGCGCGTTTGGTACCGACGAACAGAATCTTACCTTTACGGGAAGAAATTTTGCTCAGCTCAGCCAGGGCTTCGTTGAACATCGGTACGGTTTTCTCAAGGTTGATGATGTGAACTTTGTTACGCGCACCGAAGATGAACGGCTTCATTTTCGGGTTCCAGTAACGGGTCTGGTGACCGAAGTGAACACCAGCCTTGAGCATGTCGCGCATGGAAACAGTTGCCATGATTTAAAACCTCTGTTTAAAAGTTGGGGTTATGCCTCCACGTATCCCATATTACCGACCCCGAAGGGCACCCCGGAATATGTGCCGATACGTGTGTGTTATTACACAAAGTGAGAGTAGTCGCCTCTGTGCCAGGATTCTGGTACAGAAGTCCGGCGCGCTTTATATCACAATTTCGGCCGGGACTCCAATAGTTGTTCACGGGACGTGCCCTTAATGATTCTCAATTTGGCACCTTCCTGATGCCCTGATACCATTGTTTTACATTTATCAGTATTGCCGACTTTTCCGGCACCAGCGGACCAGATTATGGCTATTTCAATCAAAACCCCTGAAGAAATCGAAAAAATGCGCGTCGCGGGAAGGCTTGCCGCTGAAGTGCTTGAGATGATCGAAGAACATGTGAAGCCGGGCGTCAGCACGGGCGAGCTGGATCGTATCTGTCACGATTACATTACTAATCACCAGCATGCGATCTCCGCGTGCCTGAACTACCACGGCTTCCCGAAATCCGTGTGCATCTCTATTAACGAAGTGGTGTGCCACGGGATTCCTGATGACGGCAAGCTTCTGAAAGATGGCGATATCGTCAATATCGACGTGACCGTTATTAAAGATGACTACCACGGCGACACGTCCAAAATGTTTATCGTCGGTAAGCCGACCATCCTGGGCGAGCGCCTGTGCCGCATTACGCAGGAAAGCCTCTATCTGGCGCTGCGCATGGTGAAACCAGGCATCCGCCTGCGCACGCTCGGTGCCGCCATTCAGAAATTCGTCGAAGCGGAAGGCTTTTCTGTGGTGCGCGAATATTGCGGACACGGCATCGGCCGCGGCTTCCATGAAGAGCCGCAGGTGCTGCATTACGACGCCGACGACGGCGGCGTCGTGCTGCAACCGGGCATGACCTTTACGGTCGAGCCAATGGTGAACGCTGGCGACTACCGCATCCGTACCATGAAGGATGGCTGGACGGTGAAAACCAAGGATCGCAGCTTGTCTGCGCAGTACGAGCATACTATTGTGGTGACGGATAACGGCTGCGAAATTCTGACGTTGCGTAAGGACGACACCATACCCAACATCATTTCGCATAACGATTAATAAGAAGCCGGCAAGCGCCGGCTTTTTTTATGGGTGGCGCATGATGAGTAACACATTACCCGAGCAGTCTGTGAATACCACGCTTGCTCCTCTCCCCGGACAGCCTGACTACCCCGCCACCTGGCCTGCCGACGCGCTTAACTGCGCGCAAATCAAACAGCATCTCGACGCTTTTCAGCAGTGGCTTGGCGCAGCGTTTGACGACGGCTACACCGCCGAACAACTGATTGAAGCCCGCACCGAATTTATCGACCAGCTCCTGCAACGGCTGTGGATTGCCGCGGGCTTTGGCGATACTCCGGACACCGCGCTGGTCGCGGTCGGCGGCTACGGGCGCGGCGAACTGCACCCGCTATCAGATATCGATCTACTCATCCTGAGCCGCAAGCGCTTGAGCGAAGCGCAGGCGCAAAAAGTGGGCGAGCTGCTGACGCTCCTGTGGGACGTGAAGCTGGAAGTAGGCCACAGCGTACGCACGCTTGAAGAGTGCTTGCTGGAAGGGCTTTCAGATCTCACCGTTGCCACAAACCTTATCGAATCACGCCTGCTGATTGGCGACGTGGCGCTGTTCCTCGAGTTGCAAAAGCATATTTTCAGCGACGGCTTCTGGCCTTCAGAAAAATTCTTCGCCGCCAAAGTGGAAGAGCAGAACGAGCGCCACCAGCGCTATCACGGCACCAGCTACAACCTGGAGCCGGACATTAAAAGCAGCCCTGGCGGCCTGCGCGATATCCACACGCTGCAATGGGTGGCGCGCCGCCACTTTGGCGCCACGTCGCTGCGTGAAATGGTCGGCTTCGGCTTTCTGACGGAAGCCGAGCGCAACGAGCTCGACGAGTGCCAGCATCTGCTGTGGCGCATTCGTTTTGCGCTGCATCTGGAGCTCAACCGCTACGACAACCGGTTATTGTTTGATCGTCAGCTGAGCGTGGCTCAACGCCTGTGTTATGAAGGCGAAGGCAACGAGCCGGTTGAGCATATGATGAAAGATTTCTACCGCGTCACGCGCCGCGTCGGCGAACTTAACCAGATGCTGCTGCAACTGTTCGACGAGGCGATCCTCGCGCTCACCACCGATGAAAAACCGCGCGTGCTAGATGATGACTTCCAGCTGCGCGGCACGCTTATCGATCTGCGCGACGAGACGCTGTTTATTCGCGAGCCGCAGGCCATTCTGCGCATGTTTTACATGATGGTGCGTAACCGCGACATCACCGGGATCTACTCCACCACCCTGCGTCATCTGCGCCACGCGCGCCGTCATCTTAAACAGCCGCTGTGTTACATCCCGGAAGCCCGCTCGCTGTTTCTGGCGATGCTGCGCCATCCGGGCGCGGTAAGCCGCGGCCTGCTGCCGATGCATCGCCATAGCGTATTGTGGGCGTACATGCCGCAGTGGTCGCATATTGTCGGGCAGATGCAGTTCGACCTGTTCCACGCCTATACGGTGGATGAGCACACCATTCGCGTGTTGCTGAAGCTGGAAAGCTTCGCTAAAGAAGAGACGCGCGCGAAACACCCGCTCTGCGTGGATCTTTGGCCGCGCCTGTCACACCCGGAGCTGATCCTCATCGCCGCGCTGTTCCATGACATCGCCAAAGGCCGTGGCGGCGATCACTCGGTGCTGGGCGCGCAGGACGTCCTGAAATTCGCCGAACTGCACGGCCTCAATTCGCGTGAAACGCAGCTGGTCGCCTGGCTTGTACGCCACCATCTGCTGATGTCGGTCACGGCGCAGCGCCGCGACATTCAGGACCCGGAAGTCATTAAACAGTTTGCCGAAGAAGTGCAGACCGAAAATCGGCTGCGTTTCCTCGTCTGCCTGACGGTGGCGGATATCTGCGCCACCAACGAAACGCTCTGGAACAGCTGGAAGCAGAGCCTGCTGCGCGAGCTTTACTTCGCGACCGAAAAACAGCTGCGTCGTGGCATGCAAAGCACGCCCGATATGCGCGAGCGCGTGCGCCATCACCAGCTCCAGGCGCTGGCGCTGCTGCGTATGGAAAACATTGACGAAGAGGCGTTGCACCACATCTGGGGACGCTGTCGCGCCAACTACTTTGTACGCCACAGCCCGAATCAGCTTGCCTGGCATGCGCGGCATCTGCTCCATCACGATCTCAGCAAGCCGCTTATCCTGCTAAGCCCGCAGGCGACGCGCGGCGGCACCGAGATATTCATCTGGAGCCCGGACCGCCCTTACCTCTTCGCCGCCGTCTGCGCCGAGCTTGACCGGCGCAACCTGAGCGTACACGACGCGCAGATCTTCACGACCCGCGACGACATGGCGATGGATACCTTTATTGTGCTGGAGCCGGACGGCAGCCCGCTCTCCCCCGACCGCCACGAGGCGATTCGCCAGGGTCTTGAGCAGGCGATCACGCAGCGCACCTGGCAGCCGCCGCAGCCGCGTCGTCAGCCTGCCAAACTGCGGCACTTTACGGTGGAAACCGAGGTCAATTTTCTGCCAACGCACACCGACAGAAAATCGTTTCTGGAGCTTATCGCGCTCGATCAACCCGGCCTTCTGGCGCGTGTCGGGCAGGTCTTCGCCGACCTCGGCATTTCGCTGCACGGAGCCAGGATCAGTACAATTGGAGAGCGAGTAGAAGATTTATTTATAATCGCGACAGCGGACCGGCGTGGGCTTAATAATCTGCTCCAGCAAGAGGTGAGACAACGGTTGACAGAGGCCCTCAATCCAAACGATAAAGTGTAGTGAATTTTTAATACCCAAAAGTTATCAGGAAAGAAGCTAATTATGCAGCAGCTACAGAACGTTATTGAATCCGCTTTCGAGCGCCGCGCCGACATCACGCCGGCGAACGTCGATGCCGTCACCCGCGAGGCGGTCAACCAGGTTATCGCCCTGCTGGACAGCGGCGAACTGCGCGTCGCAGAGAAGATCAACGGCGAGTGGGTCACCCACCAGTGGCTGAAAAAAGCGGTGCTGCTCTCCTTCCGTATCAATGACAACCAGGTGATTGAAGGCGCGGAAAGCCGCTACTTCGACAAAGTGCCGATGAAATTCGCTAACTACGACGAAGCCCGTTTCCAGAAAGAAGGCTTCCGCGTGGTGCCGCCTGCGGCCGTGCGCCAGGGTGCGTTTATCGCCCGCAACACCGTACTGATGCCGTCTTATGTCAATATCGGCGCGTATGTCGATGAAGGCACCATGGTGGACACCTGGGCGACCGTCGGCTCATGCGCGCAGATCGGTAAAAACGTTCACCTCTCCGGCGGCGTCGGCATCGGCGGCGTACTGGAGCCGCTGCAGGCCAACCCGACCATCATTGAAGACAACTGCTTTATCGGCGCGCGTTCTGAAGTGGTGGAAGGCGTTATCGTCGAAGAAGGCTCTGTAATCTCAATGGGCGTTTACATCGGCCAGAGCACCAAAATTTATGACCGCGAAACCGGCGAAGTCTTCTACGGCCGCGTGCCGGCAGGCTCCGTGGTGGTTTCCGGCAACCTGCCGTCGAAAGATGGCTCATACAGCCTCTACTGCGCGGTGATCGTGAAGAAAGTCGACGCGAAAACCCGCGGTAAAGTCGGTATCAACGAACTGCTGCGCACCATCGACTAAGCAGAACGAAAAAAGGCGGGCCTGGCCCGCCTTTTTCGCATCTGAGGGTGGCGCGATGGGATCTTTTCATTAATTATCTAAAGGTTAATATTTCCCCAGGGGGATCGCTATGTACGACAACCTTAAGAGTCTTGGCATAACCAATCCTGATGAAATCGACCGTTACAGTCTGCGCCAGGAAGCGAACAACGATATCCTGAAGATCTACTTCCATAAGGATAAGGGCGAGTTCTTCGCCAAGAGCGTGAAGTTTAAATACCCACGCCAGCGCAAAACCGTGGTCGCCGACGGCGTCGGTCAGGGTTACAAAGAAGTGCAGGAGATCAGCCCTAACCTGCGCTACGTAATAGACGAGCTGGATCAACTCTGCCAGCGCGACCGCACCGAAGTGGATCTGAAACGCAAAATCCTCGACGATCTGCGCCATCTGGAAAGCGTCGTGGCGAACAAGATCTCCGAGATCGAATCCGACCTCGAAAAGCTCACCCGCAATAAATAAACGTCGTCCGCGCGTTTTCGCGCCGGGCATCAGACGTAAAAAAGGCCGCAATCGCGGCCTTTTGTTTTAAGAGACTCTGTTACTGCATCAGCAGATAGATAGAGCTGTCGCCACGCTGAATGTTCAGCGCCAGCACCGACGGCTTGCTGTCGAGGATTTTGCGCAGTTCAGCGATATTGCTCACCGGCTGCTGATTCGCGCCGACGATAACATCGCCTTTCTTCAGGCCGATACGCGCCGCAGGCGAGCCCGCTTTCACGCTGTTCACCATCACGCCTTTATCCTTACCGGCGCGGTTGCTCATCTCCGCCCCTTCGATACCGCTGAAGATGGAAGAGGAATCTACCTGCGTCTGGCTGCTCTGCTGCAGCACCAGATCGACATTCACCGGTTTACCGTCGCGCAGCAGGCCGAGCGTCAGTTTCGTGCCGACCGGCATGGTGCCGACCTGCGCGCGCAGCGCCGCGAAGCTGCTAATCGGTTTGCCGTTCAGCGACACAATCACGTCGCCCGCTTTCACGCCCGCTTTGGCGGCGGAAGAGTTCGCCAGCACCTGACTTACGAACGCGCCGCGCTGGGCGTCCACTTTCATCGCTTTGGCGAGTTCAGAGTTCAGCTCAGTACCCATGATGCCGAGCTCGCCGCGTTTCACCTGGCCATACTCGACCATCTGCGACGTCAGGCTTTTCACCATGTTGCTCGGAATAGCAAAGCCGATACCGATGTTGCCGCCGTCCGGCGCCAGAATCGCGGTGTTAATCCCGATAAGCTCGCCGTTCAGGTTCACCAGCGCGCCGCCGGAGTTACCGCGGTTAATCGCCGCATCGGTCTGGATAAAGTTCTCGTAGTTTTCCGCGTTCAGGCCGCTGCGGCCCAGCGCCGAGACGATACCGGAGGTTACCGTTTCACCAAGGCCGAACGGGTTGCCGATGGCCACAGCGTAATCGCCGACGCGCAGGCTGTCGGAGTCGGCAAGTTTAATCGCCGTCAGGTTTTTCGGATCCTGAATCTGGATAAGCGCGATGTCGGAGCGCGGATCTTTACCCACGATTTTCGCGTCCAGCTTACGTCCGTCGCTCAGCTGCACTTTAATGGTGGTGGCGTTATCCACCACGTGGTTGTTGGTGACCACATAACCTTTGGCGGCATCGATAATCACGCCGGAGCCAAGCGCCATAAATTTCTGCTGCTGGCCGCCGCCGTCAGCGCCGCCAGGGCCGCCCTGACAGAAAGGTGAACTCTGGAACGGGGAACCATCCTGGCAGAACGGCGAATCATCGCCAAAGAACTGCTGGAAGTTGCGCGGCATACGCGGCGTATTCACCGTGGTGCTGCCTTCAACGTTAATGCTGACGACAGAAGGCATGACTTTTTCCAGCATCGGCGCCAGGCTCGGCATCGCCTGCGACGTCACGGCGGACGCGGTTTCAGCGGCGAAGGAAGCCGGGCTTAATGCCAGCCCCAGGCTCAGGGCCAGCGCACTCATTGCTAACGTGGTTTTTTTCATCGATTCATTCTCAACTAACAAGTAACGCAAATAAATTGCTGTGAAGGTGTCTGTCAGAGTCGATTTATAGCGCGAAGTTCCGTCGTTAATTTTCTGAAAAAAGTAAAAATTTATTGTCCGTCTTTACAAAACGAAGCGGCTTATTCTACCGCCATCAGTTTGCGATATTCATCCCAGGCGTAGAGATCGGTCATACCACTGATATAGTCCTGGATAAGCCGGCAACGATAATAATATTCCCAAACCGGGAAATCCGCCGCCTGCGGATGCAGATGGCTCACAGCCTCGATATAAGCCAGCCGGTGCCGGGAAGAGAGTTTATGATAAAGGCGCGATTCAATCGGCAGCGACCGTACGCTCTCTTTTTCCACCAGCTCGCGAAATTGCGCCAGCGTCAGCGAGAGCAACGGGCGATAAATATCCAGCAGCCCGCTAATGACCCGGTAGCCCTGCAACTCCAGTTGCTCGACGTCAGGGTGGTTAAATACATGACGCACCGCGACATTTTTATACAGTTCAAGCAGTCGGCTGTACGGGCTGTCATCTTCGAGCAGCGCGTGATTAAACGAGCCGTTAAAGACGTCCGGCAAATTATCAATAAAACGCTGCGCGGCGTAAGGCGCCAGCCGATTTAATGTATTCACGCGCAGATACATAAAAAACTGATCTTCCGCGCTGTGGTGTAATTGATTAGTTCCCGATTTATCCCAGGCGTTTTGCACGACCAGATTAAAGAGATCGCCCGGCGCATGTTCGCCCCAGGCGTCATAGAGATGCTGATATAACTGCTCGACGCTGAAAATACGTTTTTCCACCGCGTCTTCGAGATCCGCCACGCAATAAGAAATATCGTCCGCCGCCTCCATAATCCAGGCGAGCGGGAAACGACTGTAAGTGTCTAATTGCAGTTCTTTACGCAACCGCGAAATATATTGATCTTCGGAGAGATAAAACCCCGGCTTTTTCATCAGATAGCTGTGGGTTTCCGGCACCGGGCCGTGGTGCCAGGCCGGGCGCGTATATTTGAGAATACCACCAACCTGCGCCCAGGTAAGATTCATGCGCAGCAGCGTATGCACCAGTCGAATACCCTGCGCGTTACCCTCGAAATGACACAGATCGCGCCGCACGTTGCCGCGCAGCGCGTTAAGGGCTTCTTCGCCCTCCTGGAGGCGCAGCGTCTGCACCGTGCAGCGGTCCTGGCTTACGGGGAGGTTTTCGGCATCCGCCGGAAAGAGCCGCTGGCTGAACCAGTCGTTAATCGCCGCTTCGCCGAAGTGACCGAACGGCGGATTGCCGATGTCATGCATCAGGCATGACATCTCAACAATGCTCTCAAACGGCCCGGTCAGCTCCGCCAGGCCATACGCCTCAAGCAGCCCCTGCTCTTTCAGGCGGCTCAACACTTCTTTGGCGATATAGCGCCCCACCTGTTGCACTTCCAGAGAGTGCGTAAGGCGCGTGCGCACCGCGGCGTTGCGCTCAAGGGGAAAAACCTGGGTTTTCTGTTGCAGGCGGCGGATCGCGGGCGAGTTGATAATGCGGCCGCGATCGCTTTCAAAGATGCGCAGGATCTCGTGTTCACTCTTCACGCCCTGCGGCGAGCGATACCGGCGATGCCAGTTGATTTTGTTTCGGAAATCGATTTTCTCCATCCGCCCTCCCGGTCTGCGCGCACGCGAATTAAATCCTTGCTGTCTGCCATGATAGACTATGCCTCTGAATCCATCATTTAGCGAGTATCTCTATGAAAGCAGGCATTATTGGCGCAATGGAAGAAGAAGTGACGCTGCTGCGTGACAAAATCGACAACCGCCAGACCCTGAATATCGCCGGCTGCGAAATTTACACCGGCACCCTCAACGGCGTGGAAGTGGCGCTGCTGAAATCGGGCATCGGTAAAGTTTCCGCCGCGATGGGCGCGACGCTGCTGCTGGAGCACTGCAAACCTGACGTGATTATCAATACCGGCTCGGCGGGCGGTCTCGCGCCCTCGCTGAAAGTGGGGGATATCGTGGTCTCCGACGAAGTGCGCTACCACGATGCCGACGTCACCGCGTTCGGCTACGAATATGGCCAGATGGCGGGCTGCCCGGCGGCGTTCAAGGCCGATGACAAACTGATCGCGGCGGCACAGGAAACCATCGAACAGCTCAACCTGCACGCGGTGCGCGGGCTGGTGGTGAGCGGCGACGCCTTTATCAACGGCTCCGTCAACCTTGCTAAAATCCGCCACAACTTCCCGCAGGCGATTGCCGTTGAGATGGAAGCGACCGCCATTGGCCACGTCTGCCATAACTTCGGCGTGCCGTTTGTCGTCGTGCGCGCTATCTCTGACGTTGCCGATCAGCAGTCGCACCTGAGCTTTGAAGAGTTCCTGGCGGTGGCGGCGAAGCAGTCGAGCCTGATGGTCGAGACGCTGCTCACGAGCCTGAACCGTGGCTAAACGCTGGCTTAACAGGGCGCTTGTCGCCCTGTTGGTTCTCCCGGCGTGGCTTTTTGCCGCGCCGCGGGTCATTACCCTCTCTCCCGCCAATACCGAACTCGCCTTTGCCGCCGGGATCACGCCCGTCGCGGTCAGCGCTTACTCTGACTACCCCGACGCCGCGCGTCAGCTCGAACAGGTGGCGAACTGGCAGGGGATGAACGTGGAGCTTATCGCGGCGCTTAAACCCGATCTGCTGGTCGCCTGGCGCGGCGGCAACCCGGAGCGGCAGATAAACCAGCTCAAATCGCTCGGCATTCACGTACTCTGGCTCGATCCGCAAAATATCGCGCAGGTGGCCGACGCGCTGCGCGCGCTCGCGCCTTACAGCCCGACGCCGGAAAAGGCGCAGGCCGCGGCGCGCGAGCTGGAACAGCGCTGGCAAGCGCTTACGGCGCGATATAAAAGCCAGCCGAAAAAGCGCGTGTTTTTGCAGTTCGGCATGCGCCCGCTTTTTACCACCAGCAAAGCCTCTATCCAGAATGAAATCGTCGCGGCGTGCGGCGGCGAGAATATTTTCGCCGACAGCCCCGTTCCCTGGCCGCAGGTGAGCCGCGAACAGGTGCTGGCGCGCCATCCCGAGGCCGTTGTCGTCACCGGCGGCGAGAAGTCCATCGCCGCCACGCGGCAGTTCTGGCAGCCTCTGCAAAATGTTCCTGTCATAAGCATTAACGATGACTGGTTTGAGCGCGCCGGCCCGCGTATTATCCTCGCCGCGAATCAGCTCTGTCAGGCGCTGGCAGAGGTAAAATAACGAGTCGAGGAACATCATGCTGGTTTACTGGCTGGATATTATTGGCACCGCGGTGTTTGCCATCTCCGGCGTTTTGCTGGCGGGCAAACTGCGTATGGATCCTTTCGGCGTACTGGTGCTCGGCGTCGTCACCGCAGTGGGTGGCGGCACGATCCGCGATATGGCGCTCGATCATGGCCCGGTGTTCTGGGTGAAAGATCCCACCGATCTGGTGGTGGCGATGGTGACGTGTCTGCTGACGATTGCGCTGGTGCGCCAGCCGCGTCGCCTGCCGAAGTGGGTGCTACCGGTGCTGGACGCGGTAGGCCTCGCGGTGTTTGTCGGCATAGGGGTCAATAAAGCGTTTATGGCCGGCACCGGGCCGCTGGTGGCGATTTGCATGGGCGTGGTGACGGGCGTTGGCGGCGGTATTATTCGCGACGTGCTGGCGCGCGAAATCCCGATGATCCTGCGAACCGAAATCTACGCCACCGCGTGCATCGTGGGCGGTATCGTCCACGCGACGGCGTTTTATACTTTTGCCGTGCCGCTGGAGCAGGCGAGCATGATGGGCATGGTGGTAACGCTTGCGATCCGTCTTGCGGCGATCCGCTGGCACCTGAAGCTCCCCACCTTCGCGCTTGACGAAAAAGCGTAAGCCATAAAAAAAGCCGTGTCGCAAAACACGGCTTTTTTATTTCAGCACGGCAATCAGATGCTGAAGGAAGAACCACACCCGCAGGTGCTGGTGGCGTTCGGGTTATTCACCACAAAGCGCGAGCCTTCAAGGCCTTCGGTGTAATCCACCGCGCCGCCCACCAGGTATTGCAGGCTCATCGGGTCTACGACCAGCGACACGCCCTGCTTCTCGATAGTCATATCGCCATCGTTAATCTGGTCATCAAAGGTAAAACCATACTGGAAGCCGCTGCACCCACCACCGGTGATGTAGACGCGCAGCTTGAGATTCGGGTTGTCCTCGTCTGCGATCAGGCTTTTTACTTTATTGGCGGCTGCGTCGGTAAACTGCAGCGGCAGCGCTACGTCATCACTCATTTTTTGCTCCCGTTGAAACCAGCAATCGGGCAAAGAATAACCCGATCTTTAGGGCCATTATCTATTACCCTGGTAAATCGTTCAAGTATTCCGCCCGACGGTCTGCGCCTGTCGTTCCGCCTCCTGTTTCGCAAGCGTTCGCGCGAGGATAGTGGAATAGAGCGGCTTGCCGCCGAGGAACTGGGCGAGCAGTGTCGCGCCGAGACAGGTAATAATCATTGGCAAAATGAGCTGGTAATTATCGGTCATCTCCAGCACCAGCACGATGCCGGTAATCGGCGCCCTGACCGAGGCGGCAAGCAGCGCGCCCATGCCCGCAATGGCGAACGTACCCGCCTGTAAGTGCCACTGCGGGAACCAGGCGGCGCAGGCCATGCCGAACGCGCTGCCAAGCAGCGTGCCGAGCGCCAGCATCGGGGCGAAAATCCCGCCCGGCGCGCCGGAGGAGAAACAGAACACCGTCGTTACTACGCGCGCGATAAAAATAAACAGCAGCATCCCGACGGTAAAATTACCCGCCGCCGCGATAGGGATTAAACCAAACCCGCCGCCTGCCGCCGCAGGCTCCCACAATGCAAGCAGACCACACGCGCCGCCAATCGCGCCGCCGAGCAGCACCCAGCGGGTAGTATTGCCGCCGTGAATACGCGCGAACACATCCTGCATCCCGAGCACCAGACGGTTAAACAGCGGCCCCACGGCACCGAAAATAATCCCCAGCAGCAGATAGAGCCAGAGCGTATAAACTGGCGCGTCGGTCAATTGCCCGACTTCGATTACCGATTTTTCGCCATTAAAGATGCGAAAGACGATGGTCGACATAATGACCCCGGTAAACACGGCTTTAATGGAAATCAGGTTGTAGTGAAACTGCGTGCGCATCTCTTCAATAATGAACAGAATGCCCGCGAGCGGCGCGTTAAAAGCCGCCGCCAGGCCTGCTGCCGCCCCTGTCGCCAGCAACGTATGGCGCGCCTCGGCATCCGGGCGATGAAAAATATCCAGCACCATGCGCCCGATATTGCCGCCCATCTGCACCATCGGGCCTTCGCGGCCGAGCACCATGCCTGCGCCAAGCGTGCCCATCCCGCCGAAAAACTTCACCGGCAGCACGCGCCACCAGCGCACCGGGCGTAACTCCTCCAGCGCGCCTTCGATTTCAGGAATACCCGATCCGCCCGCCTCCGGCGCGAAGCGGCGCACCAGAAAATAGCCCACCATCGCCAGCAGCGCGGAAAACAAAAACGCCAGCGGCCAGACGAGCCACGGGTTGTACGCCACCTGCGCCAGGCCTTCAATGCGATGCGCCGTCACCCAGGCGACCGCTTTTTCAAATGCCACGCCCGCAAGCCCCGCCAGCACGCCAGTGAGAGACGCCAGCAGCAAAATCGTCAGCGGCGTTTTGTCACGCGACAGTAACTGGCGGATAACCGCGGCGCGTCGAAATCCTCTGACGCGGCGGGTGGGTATCGTCTGCGACTTCATACGAACAGTTCTCCGGGATGCATTCAGGCTGCGCATTGTACGCCGTGCGGCGGCGTCATTCAAAAAAGCCCTGCCCGCTGTCGGGATTTAATCGGGCAAAACTTTCATAACCCCGAAGGGATGACTTAGAATAACCCGTTATCCCTCTTTTCCCCGAATCAGGAGCCGATTCATGAGTAAGTCTGAAAACCTCTTTGCCGCCGCCCGCGAACTTATCCCAGGCGGCGTGAACTCGCCGGTGCGCGCCTTTACCGGCGTAGGCGGCACGCCGCTCTTTATCGAACGGGCGGACGGGGCTTATCTCTATGATGCCGACGGCAAAGCCTATATCGACTACGTTGGCTCCTGGGGTCCGATGGTGCTCGGCCATAACCACCCGGCGATTCGCAACGCGGTGATTGAAGCGGCAGAGCGCGGCCTGAGCTTCGGCGCGCCGACGGAAATGGAAGTGAAAATGGCGCAGCTCGTCACCGAACTGGTGCCGACGATGGATATGGTGCGTATGGTGAACTCCGGCACCGAAGCGACCATGAGCGCCATCCGTCTGGCGCGCGGTTTTACCCGTCGCGATAAAATCATCAAATTCGAAGGCTGCTACCACGGTCACGCGGATCATTTGCTGGTGAAAGCAGGCTCTGGCGCGCTGACGCTTGGCCAGCCGAACTCGCCAGGCGTACCGGCAGATTTCGCCAAACATACCCTGACCTGCACCTATAACGATCTCGCCTCTGTGCGCGAAGCGTTTGAGCTTTACCCGCAGGATATCGCCTGCATCATCGTCGAGCCGGTGGCGGGCAACATGAACTGCATTCCGCCGCAGCCCGATTTCCTGCCTGGCCTGCGCGCACTGTGCGACGAATTCGGCGCGCTGCTGATCATCGATGAAGTGATGACGGGTTTTCGCGTCGCGCTGGCGGGCGCGCAGGCGTACTACAACGTAGTGCCGGATCTGACCTGTCTTGGCAAAATCATCGGCGGCGGTATGCCGGTGGGCGCGTTCGGCGGGCGTCGCGAAGTGATGGAAGCGCTGGCGCCGACCGGTCCGGTCTACCAGGCGGGCACGCTCTCCGGTAACCCGATTGCGATGGCGGCGGGCTTTGCATGTCTTAGCGAAGTGGCGCAGCCTGGCGTTCACAGCACCCTCGACGCGCTGACAACGCAGCTGGCGGACGGCCTGCTGGACGCCGCGCAGGAAGCCGGCGTACCGCTGGTGGTGAACCACGTCGGCGGGATGTTCGGCTTCTTCTTTACCGATGCCGACAGCGTGACCTGCTATCAGGATGTGGTGAAATGCGATGTCGAGCGCTTTAAACGTTTCTTCCACCTGATGCTGGAAGAAGGCGTCTACTTCGCGCCGTCAGCGTTTGAAGCGGGCTTTATGTCCGTCGCGCACAGTGAAGAAGATATCAACAACACCATCGACGCCGCGCGCCGGGTGTTCGCGAAGCTGTAATCGGGTGGGTTAACGTGGCGGGTGCGCATACGCTTACCCGCCCTACGATACATTCAGAAAGGTGAGTCTACGTAGGGTGGGTAAGCGCAGCGCACCCACCTCTCACCCACCTTCCACCAACCAAACGCCCCTCGTAGGGTGGGAAAGCGAAGCGCACCCACCGTTCACCCAGGCAACCCACCCTGATTTCCTGTCTCTGATTAACGGCTCTGCTTACGCAACAAATACACGAAATACGGCGCGCCGATAAACGTCGCCAGCAGCCCGGCCGGGATCTGGTACGGGAACATCACCATTCGCCCTGCCCAGTCCGCCAGCATCATCAACATACCGCCCAGCAGCGAGGCGATAACGAGCTGCGGCAACGCGCGGCGAAAACCGAGCATCCGCGTAATGTGCGGTGCCATCAGCCCGATAAAACTCAGCGGCCCGATGGTCAGCGTCGCCGCGGCGGTCAGCGCCGATGCCAGCAGCAACAGCACAATGCGGGTCGGCGTCAGCGCCATCCCGACCGCACGCGCGGTCTCGCCGCCAAGCGGCAGCACCGTCAGCCAGCGGCGGCACAGCGGCGTCAGTGCCAGCAATATCAGCATCACCCACAGCGAGTTTCTCGCCTGCTGCGGCGTCACGCTGTAGGTGGAGCCGGAGATCCAGGTGATCACCTGCGCCATACGCGGATCGCCGCTCGCCTGCAGCATCACCAGCAGCATCGTAAACGCGGTGCTGAGCGCCATCCCTGCGAGCAACATCCGGTGCGGGGAAAACCCGCCGCGTCCGGCGGCAATCAGAATAATCATCAGGGTCGCCGCCGCCCCGATGCTCCCCGCCGGCAGCAGCCAGCCGAAGGCGTCGCCCGGCACGAACAGCAGCATCAACACCACGCCGAACGCCGCGCCGGAGCTAATGCCCAGCACTTCCGGGCTCGCCATCGGGTTGCCGGTCAGCCGCTGGATAATACAGCCCGCCGCCGCCAGCATCGTGCCTGCGCACAGCGCCGCCAGCACGCGCGGCCAGCGCCAGCCCAGCAGCTCGCGCAGCACGTCGCCCTGTGCCCACACCCAGCCGTGCGCGTCGCGGCCAAAACAGAGCGCCAGCGCCGCCACGCCCAGCAGCAGTAACAGCCCTGCCAGCGTCCAGCGCGCCACATGGCCGCGCTCGGCCGGGATCGTGTCGCCCGCGTTCATCGCCGGCGCGCTCATGGTACGCAGACGCGGCAGAAGCCACAGCAGCAGCGGCGCGCCAAACAGCGCCGTCGCCATCCCGGTGGAGACTTCCAGCCAGGCGCGGGAGAGCCAGAGAATAAACTGATCCGACAGCCACAGCAGCAGCGCGCCAATGAACGACGCCAGCAGCAGCCGCGCCAGCAGCCGACGCGCGCCGAGCATTTTCGCGAGCAGCGGCGCGAACAGCCCGATAAACCCGATGATCCCGACCGCGTTGACCAGCAGCGCGCTGATAATAATCGCCAGCGTCAGCGTCGCGAGCCGCGCCAGCGACAGCGCCAGGCCAAGATTGCGCGCCACGCCGTCATCCAGCCCCATCAGCGTAAGCGGGCGCAACAGCAGCAGCGTCAGTAAAAAGCCCGCCAGCAGTTGCGGCCACAGCCGCGCCGCCACGCTCCAGTCGTTCTGGTTAAGCGCGCCGGTGCTCCATAAAAACATGCTTTGCAGTTGATCGTGATGGAACAGCACCAGCAACTGATTGACGGCACCGCAGTAGAGGCTCACCACCAGGCCCGCCAGAATCAGCGTGACCGGCGAGAGACGTTTTCCCCAGGCGACGCCAAACACCAGCAGCCCAACCACGCAGGCCCCGGCCAGCGCCGCGAACTGGGCGGTCAGCACGCCGCCTGGCAGCGCCCAGAGCGTCGCCACGGTGACGCCAAGCTGCGCGCCGGTCGCCACACCCAGCGTGGTCGGCTCGGCAAGCGGATTACGCAGCACCTGCTGAAACAGCACGCCGACCAGCCCAAGCCCCGCGCCAACGAGCAGCGACACCGCAAAGCGCGGCAGCAGGCTGTAATGGAACAGCATCTGATCGATGGCATCAATATTCGGACGCCACAGCGCCTCGCCCCACTGCGCGCGCGGCAGCCAGGCATTCAGGTTGGCCCAGCTCAGGCCGAGCGCCAGCGCGAACAACAGCCCCAGCAGCAGCGCCGGGAAAAGCAGATTATGTCGCCTCATGCCCGGCCTCCCAGCGCGTTTTCCAGCACGCGGCCAAAGCGCATCGCCGAGAGCGTCGCGCCGTAAAACCAGACGGCAGGCACGCGCTGAAAACGGCCCTCGCGCACAAACGGCATCGCCTGCCAGAGCGGCGTGGCGGCAAGCTGGCGCATCGCCTGGTCATCGCCATGCTCAAAGCAGATAACGTCAGCGTCGCGGAATTGCGCAAGGCGCTCAATGCCGACAATCGCGCTGCCCCAGAAGTTGGTCTTATCCTGCCAGGCGTTAGGAATATTCACGGCGTCCAGCACCGGCTGAAACAGACTGTTAGTGCCGAGCGTCAGCGCGTGGCGCGAGTCCAGCAGCGACATCAGCAGCAGCGGACGCTGCCCGCGTCCCGCCAGGCGCGCTTTCATCTGCGTAAGAAACTGTTCGAATTCATCAAGGTGAGCGTGCGCCGCTTTCTCAAGCCCCAGCCGTTCGGCCAGCGTCAGCAGCGACTGCCGGGCCATCGCGAGCGGCGCTTTGCCGTCGGTAAACGTCACGCCCATGCCGGGCGCAATACGCTTAAGCTGCGCTTCCGACGGGCCATAACCGGCCGACCAGATCATCAGCGACGGCTCAAGCTGGGTGAGCAGTTCCAGGTTTGGCTCGGTGCGCAGCCCGACGTCGATGACGGCATCCGGCAGCGGCGGGTAGTCAACCCACAGGCGGTAGTTCGGCACATCCGCCACCGCGTAAGGCATCACGCCAAGCGCGATAAGCTGTTCGACAGGCAGCCATTCCAGCGCCACGATACGTTTGAGATCCACCGATGCCGCACGGGCTTTCGCCATGTGCCACATCACCGGCGAGAGAGCCATCGCCGTCATCAGACGCCGACGGCTGAAAGGGGTTGAGAGAATATCGCGCATCAGCAGACAAAGCTCACGGGTGCGAGGCCCGCCGGATGCGGCAGAATGCCCATCGGAATGCCATAAATCTGTTGCAGCGTTTCGCCGTTCATAAGTTCCAGCGGGCTGCCCTGGGCTATCATCTCCCCACCGCGCAGCGCCACCAGATGGTCGCAGTAACGCGCCGCCATGTTGATGTCGTGCAGCACCGCGATCACCGTTAATCCGCGCTGCTGGCTTAAGCGATGGATCAGCGCCAGCACGTCGACCTGATGGGCGATATCCAGCGCTGAGGTCGGTTCGTCGAGCAGCAGGCAGCGGCTGTTCTGCGCCACCAGCATGGCAATCCAGGCCCGCTGGCGCTCGCCGCCGGAAAGGCTGTCCACCAGCCGGTGCGAAAGCGGTTTAAGCCCCACCAGACTGATGGCTTCCTCCACCCGTTCGCGATCTTCCGCCCCAAAGCGCCCAAGCGCGCCGTGCCACGGGTAGCGACCAATCGCCACCAGCTCGCGCACCGTCATGCCTTCAGCGGCAGGCAACTGCTGCGGCAGATACGCGACTTCACGCGCGAACGCTTTGCTGTTCCAGCCCGCCAGCGGCTCGCCGTTAAGCAGAATGTCGCCACCGGAGGGTTTCTGGTGACGGCCAAGCATTTTCAGAAGCGTGGATTTGCCGGAGCCGTTATGGCCGATAAGTCCGGTGACTTTGCCGGCCGGAAAGGTGAGCGACAAGGGGTGCAGCAGCGTGCGTCCAGGCACTCGAAAAGTGACATCTTTTAACGAAAAACCAGCATCGGGCGGGGAAATTTTGTCCTGCATGGTAGCCAACTTGTTGAAGGGCACGCCAAAGCGTGCCCAAAGACGGATCAGAAGCGGAATGTGGCGGTCGCCGTTACCTGACGTTCCGCGCCCCAGTAGCATGCGTAATCTTTGTAGCAGCTGGAGACATACTCGCGGTCAAACAGGTTATTGACGTTTAAGGCGACAGACGAGCCCGGCAGGCCTAAACGCGCCAGATCGTATTTCACCATAGCATCCGCCACGGTGTAGCTTGCAACGTTAAACGGTTGGTTCTGTTTATCACCGTAGGCGTAATAGCTGACGGTATTGCCGACATAGCGGCCGCCAGCGCCGACAGTCAGCCCGCTCAGCGCGCCATCGTGGAAGGTGTAATCCGCCCACAGCGACGCCATATTGCGCGGCACTTCCGCCGGACGCTTGTCTTCAAAGAGCGTGTCATGCGTATATTTCGCATCGGTAAAGCTATAAGACGCGGTCACATTCACATTCGCTGACACGGCCGCTTTCGCTTCCAGTTCAATGCCGCGGGAACGGATTTCACCGCCCTGGACGCTGAAGCTGTTATTCGCCGGATCGGCCGTCAGGTTTTTATCTTTTGTGAGCTGATATACCGCGGCCGTCAGCACGACCGGCATATCCTTCGGCACATATTTCACGCCCGCTTCATACTGCTTGCCGCGTGAGGGCTCGAATGGTTTGCGGCCTAAGGTGGAACCAGAAACAGGCTCAAACGATTCGCTGTAGCTGAAGTAAGGGGATACGCCGTTATCGAACAGATAGTTGATGCCGCCGCGCCAGGTGAACTGCTGATCGTTAATCTCAGCAAGCGCGCCGGAAGAGCGGGTATAGGTGGACGTTTTCGCGAAATCGTAACGGCCGCCTAAAGTCATTACCCACTTGTTCCACTCCGCCTGATCCTGCACATACAGGCCCGTTTGCTCCTGACGATTAATCACGTCATAGAGGTAGTTCACGTTAATGTCAGGGTTGCCGTACTGCGGATCCAGCATATTGAGCGAGCTGGCGGTGCCGTAGTCCGCGTTAATGTCGTTGCGCATACGGGAGTAATCAACGCCGGTCAGCAGCTTATGATCCACCGCGCCAGTTGCGAAATCAGACTGCAACTGCGTATCGACGCTGAAAGCGTTCATGTCTTCATCGGAACGGACATACGCGCGATTAATCGTGGACGGCGCGACAAACGCATTGCCGTACACCGAGCGGTACAGCGTGTGCTCGCGGGTGTAACGCAGATTCTGGCGCAGCGTGAAGGTATCATCGAAGGCGTGCGAGAAGCTGTAGCCAACCATCTGCTGACGGCGAGACATCTTGTTGTTCGCTTCGCCTTCGTTGAAATCGGTCGGCAGCTTATGCGCCTTACCGTTAGCGTCGTAATACGGCACGATCGTGCCGGAGCGCGGCAGCCAGCCATAAAAACCGGCATACGGGTCGCTCTGGAAGTTACTCAGGAACGTAAAATCGGTTTGATTATCCGGACGCCAGCTAAAAGAAGGGGCAATCGCGTAACGCGACGATTTCGCCATCTCCTGCTGGGCATTTTGGCTGCGGCCTAAACCGGTCAGGCGATAAGACCACACGCCCGCGTCATCAATCGCGTCGCTGAAATCAAAACCGGTCTGCCAGAGATTGTGGCTGCCCATTTTGAACTGCACTTCGCGCAGCGGCTCGGTGGTCGGACGTTTGCTGACCATGCTGACGATACCGCCGGGGTTGCTGTTGCCATAGAGCACGGAAGTCGGCCCGCGCATCAGCTCCACGCGCTCCAGGAAATAAGGATCCATGGAAATTTCAGAGTAGTTGTTGCCCTGAAGCTTCATACCGTCGAGGTACTGGTTAGTGTTTACCGTGGTCGAGGTCGTAAAACCGCGGATGGTCACGACATCGTAAGTGGAGGAGCTGCCGCGTGTGGAGAAAACGCTCGGGCTATAGCTCAACGCCTCTTTGACGGTGGTCGGCTGGCGAGTATCCATCTCTTCGCGCGTCACGACGGACACGGACTGTGGCGTTTTTTCAATCGGGGTATCGGTTTTGGTGGCGGTGGCGGAACGCTTCGCCGCAATGGTCGGGGCCGGGCCCCAGGCGCTTTCCTGCGCAGCAGCAGCGGAAACAGTAATGGTTTCCTCTTTCTGGCCGTCGGCGGCTAACGCGGAAGCGGCAAAACCGCCGCACGCCGTGGCAACAACAACCGCCAGTCTGCAAATCCTGGTATTGATCTGAGTGTGAGTGGAACGCGCCATGCTAATTTCTCTGAGTGATAGTGACAAATGATAACGTAAACGAGAATTATTATTATGCGCCCGAGATGATATGCGAAAGGTTATTTATATAGCAAGCGCCTGGCGCAGCGCGGGCGGCCAATGGCCCAATTAATCACCAGAGGAAATTATCAGGTTAATTGACGGCTACCGATTAGTTACCCGCAATTTAAATAATGGTGACAATAAAAAAGGGCTTAGCCCTCTTCCCGCCGAAGCCGGAGAGGCGCTAAGCCCTGGGTTCCCGAAGGGGACGTCAGTTGCTGCCGAACATATCTTTAATCCAGCCCGCGACGCCGTCGCTCTTCTCTTCCTGCTGCGGCGCCTGTTGAGGCTGCTGCTGTTGCGGCTGCTGCGGCGCGGACTGATCGAACGGATTGCCCGACGGCGCGACCGGCTGGCTCTGCTGGCAGAGCGCGTTCGGATCGCTGGTCCAGACTGGCAGCGTGCGCATGCCACCGCCGCCGCACAGGAAATTGCCCATATCATCAACGCCCATGTCGACGATATCTTCAGGCGGCGTCAGATCCAGCGGGATCGGCGACTGGTTAGTCAGATAACGCTGGTAAATCGCCATCGCGCCGCTGGCCCCGTAGAGTTTGGTCGGCTGGTTATTGTCGCGGCCCACCCAGGTGATCACCACTTCACGCCCGTCGATACCGGCAAACCAGGTGTCGACGTTGTTATTGGTGGTCCCCGTTTTCCCGGCGAGATGCAGTTTCGGGAATTTCACCGCCAGCGCATGGCCGGTACCGCGCTGCACGACCTGCTGCATCGTCCAGAGCGTCAGGTAAGCGGCCTGCGCCGGTACGGCGCGCTCCGACTGCGGGAAGCTCTGATACAGCACGGTGCCATCTTCGGCAATCACCGAGCGCAGCACGGAGAGCTGGGCGCGGTTACCGCCGCTCGCGATGGTCTGGAACGCCTGCGCCACTTCAACCGGCGTCAGGTTCAGCGCACCGAGCAGCATGGCCGGAACCGGATGCAGCTGGTTTTCCGGCGCGCCCAGTTTTTTCCAGGTGTCGGTCACGGCTGGCAGACCGAGCGCCATACCGAGGTTGACGGTCGGCACGTTCATGGAGCGCGTCAGCGCATCCACCAGCATCACCTGCCCGCTGAAGCGGTGATCGTCGTTCTGCGGCGACCACACCTGCCCGTTCGGCTGGCGCAGAGAGATCGGCGCATCGGCAATCCAGGTGTTGAGACGGTACGTGTTCGGCTGGCTTAACGCGGTCAGATAGGTCGCCGGTTTAGCGAGCGAGCCAATCGAGCGACGCGCCTGCATAGCGCGGTTATAGCCCGCGAACTGCGGATTTGCGCCGCCGACCATCGCGCGGACTTCGCCGGTGAAACGGTCCACCACGACCATCGCGGTTTCCAGATCCTTCAGCTTGCGCTGTTTAATCAGCGCCGGAATGCCTTCCACCGCCGCTTTCTCCGCCGCGTCCTGCGCAACCGAATCAAACGTGGTGAAAATCTTCACGCCGGAGAGATCTTTCACTTTATCGCCAAGCTTCGCCTGCAGCTCCTGACGCACCATCTGCATAAACGCCGGCTGCGGGGAGATCACGCCGCCGCGCGGCTGCACCCCGAGCGGACGGGCGCTCAGCATGTCATAAAGCTCCTGGTCGATAACCTTCTGCTCCTGCAACAGGCGCAGCACCAAGTTACGACGCTCCAGCGCCAGTTTCGGGTTACGCCACGGGTTATAGAGCGACGCGCCCTTCACCATGCCCACCAGCAGCGCCTGCTGATCGAGGCTCAGCTCTTCAACCGGACGGCCGAAATAATAGAGGCTCGCCAGCGGGAAGCCGCGGATCTGATCGTCGCCGCTCTGGCCGAGATAGACCTCGTTCAGGTACAGCTCAAGGATGCGGTCTTTGTCATAGCGCGCGTCCATGATAAGCGCCATGTACGCTTCGTTGGCTTTACGCCACAGAGTGCGCTTGTTGGTCAGGAACAGGTTTTTCACCAGCTGCTGCGTCAGCGTACTGCCGCCCTGCACCGCGCGGCCCGCCGTCAGGTTCGCCAGCACCGCACGACCAATCGACCAGACGCTGATGCCGTCATGCTCGTAGAAGTGGCGGTCTTCCGTCGCGACGAGCGTGTCCACCAGCAGATCCGGGAAGCCGGAGCGCGGCACAAACAGGCGCTGCTCGCCGTTCGGCGATGACAGCATCGTGATCAGCCGCGGATCGAGGCGGAAGAAACCGAAGTTACGGTTGCTGTCCATATTCTCGATAGAAGCCAGATGGTCGCCGTCAAACTCGAGGCGCGCGCGGATCTGCCCTTCTTTGCTGTCCGGGAAATCGAACGGACGGCGGATCATCTCAATGCTGTTCGCCTGGACGGTAAACTCGCCAGGGCGCGTCATTTTCGTCACCTGACGATACTGCGTCGCCTCCAGCAGCTTCACCATCTCCTGCTTGCTGATGGTCATATCAGGCTCAAGGTTAACCATGCGCCCGTAGACGGCCGCCGGCAGTTGCCAGACTTTGCCATCGATACGGCTGCGGATTTTTTGATCAAGATAGACGCCGTAGATAACCAGCAGCACCACAAAAATCACAAACAGCTTTAACAGAAGCCACAGCCAGCGGCGTTTGCCGCCCTGTTTTCCGCCTTTGCCTTTTTTGCCTTTTACCTTACGCGGCATCGGCTCCTCATCATCGTCTTCATACTCATCGTCATAATCCTCATCCCTGAGACGACGACGGCTTACCTTCTGTTTTGCCGGACGCGTCGGTCGTCCTTTGCGTCCGATAGGTTCGCGGTCATTCCCCGCCATGCTTTTTCTCCACAACGTACAGGCGCAAAGGCCAGATTCTTGGCTCTTCCGCACGCAGGCGGAAGAAGAAAGCTCTCAAATCATCACGACGGCAACGCCGCCGTTACTGATACTTTTTGGTGCGCCGGGTTGGCAGCGCGTTGGCCGGATCGTCCGGCCAGACATGTTTCGGGTAGCGCCCTTTCATCTCTTTCTGCACCTCTTTCCAGGCGCCACGCCAGAACGCGCTGAGATCGCGCGTGATCTGCAGCGGCCGCTGGGCGGGTGAAAGCAGTTCAAGGGTGAGCGGCACCCGGCCTTCGGCGATAACCGGCGTTTCGGCTTCCCCGAACATTTCCTGGATGCGCACCGCCAGCGCCGGTGGGTTCTCCTCATGATAGCGAATCGCTATCCGGCTGCCGGTCGGCACAGTGTAATGCGCCGGCAGCGCACTATCCAGACGTTGCCGCTGCGTCCAGTCGAGTAAATGCAGCAGCGCCTGAGCAAGATTGATGTTTTTCAGCGCGCGCAGCGAATGCACGCCGTGAAGCGCCGGTAACAGCCAGACATCGAGCGACGCCAGAAGCGCCTCGTCGCTGACGTCCGGCCACGGCTCCTCCGGCAGCCAGCGCGCCGCGCAGTGCAAACGCAGGCGCAACTGCTCCGCCTCTGGCGTCCAGTTAAGAACAGAAAGCCCTTTTTCGCGAATGCCGTTAAGCATTGCCTGGTGAAGTTCGTCTTCGGAGGGTTTTGAGAGCGGCTGCGTTTTTAGCACCAGTTGCCCCACCTGCCAGCGACGCTGCGCGCGCAGCGTGCCCTGTTCGTCATTCCACTCCAGCGAATCGCGCTGGCTCAGCAGATGCGGACATTCATCAATGAGCGCGTCAATATCCAGCGGCAGCGCCTGTAAAATCCGCGCGTCGGCGCTGTTACTGCCCTGCAATAAGAGCGGCGCGATAAGCCACTCATAGCGCGTCAGCGCGTCATCCTGACTGAGCATCGCGCCCATGCCGTTGGCGAGCTGATAACGCCCCTCCTGCCCACGACGACGCGCGATGCGATCGCTGAACGCGCAGGCGAGCAGCGCGGGCGCCAGCGAGAGCGACGGCGTCCCGCCGCGAGCGTTAAGCCGCTTCATCAGTTGCGTGCTGCGGGCCTGCCAGTTGCCCTGGCTGCGGGAAAAGGCGCTGCGCAAATCCGCCTCTGCGCCGCGCGGCGGCTCTTCAAGGATGGCGGCAAGCCGCGCCGCCGTCGCCTGCGCGTCAGCGCCTTCGGCGCAGGCCAGCATCGCGGCGAGACGCGGATCGTTGCCGAACTGCGCCATCTGGCGTCCACGCGCGGTGAGCTGGCCGTCTTTCAGCGCGCCCAGCGCGGTAAGTAATTCGCGCGCGGCGGCCAGGTTAACGGCAGGCGGCAGATCGAGCCACTGGAGATCGGTCACGTCACGGCATCCCCACATCAGCAGCTCCAGCAGCAGCCCGGAGAGATCGCTTTGCGTGATTTCCGCCTCCGCCTGCGCGGCGGCGCGTTCCGCCTGCTCTTTCGGGAGAAGATGCAGGCAGATGCCTGGCTCAAGGCGTCCGGCGCGCCCGGCGCGCTGGGTCATCGACGCCTGGCTGATGCGCTGCGTGATAAGCCGCGTCAGCCCGGTGCGGGCGTCAAAGCGCGCCACGCGCTCCTGTGCGCTGTCCACCACCAGCCGGATGCCTTCGATGGTCAGGCTGGTTTCGGCGATATTGGTGGCGAGCACCACTTTGCGAAAGCCCGGCGGCGCGGGCACGATAGCCTTGCGCTGCTCCGCGAGCGGCAGCGCGCCGTAGAGCGGGCACAGCAGCACGTCGCGCCCGACGCGCTCCGCAAGCTGCGTCTGCACGCGCTGGATCTCGCCGACGCCCGGCAAAAACAGCAGCAGCGAACCGGGTTCTTCACGCAACAGCCCGCTCACCGCCTGCGCCACCGCCTCATCGAAACGCTGATGCGCCGAAAGCGCCTGATAACGCCGCTCCACCGGGAAACTGCGCCCTTCGGAGACCACCGTCGGCGCCTGCGGCAGCAGCGCCTGCAGGCGCGCGTTGTCGAGCGTCGCAGACATGATCAGCAGTTTGAGATCCTCGCGCAGCCCCTGCTGGACATCGAGCAGCAGCGCCAGCGCGAGATCCGCCTGCACGCTGCGCTCGTGGAATTCATCAAGGATCACCAGCGACACGCCGGAAAGCTCCGGGTCGCGCTGCAGCAGCCGCGTCAGAATGCCTTCGGTCACCACTTCCAGCCGCGTGGCCGGGCCGGTGCAGCTTTCGGCGCGCATCCGGTAGCCCACGGTTTCGCCGCACGGCTCGCCGAGCAGATCCGCCAGACGCTGCGCCACGTTGCGCGCCGCAAGCCGTCTGGGTTCCAGCATGATGATTTTCCCGTCCAGCACGCCGGACTTTAAGATTTCCAGCGGCAGCCAGGTCGATTTCCCGGCGCCGGTCGGGGCGCACAGCAGCACCTGCGGTGCGTGCTGCAGGGCGTTGAGAAGTTCAGGCAAAACGGCGGCGACCGGTAAAGACGACACGACAGGCTCCAGAGGGTTACTATGAAAGGCACGCATTGTAGCATTCCGCCCGATCATTACGAGTTACCGCTATGTCAGACCAGAAACGGCTGTTTTTCGCGCTGCCTCTGCCAGCCGACCTTCAGCAACAGATTATCGAGTGGCGCGCCGCACACTTTGCGCCGGACGCGGGCAGGCCGATTGCCGCCGCGAATTTGCATATCACGCTCGCGTTTTTAGGCGATGTCAGCGCGCAAAAGCAGCGCACGTTAAGCGCGCTTGCCGGGCGTATTCAGCAGCCAGGGTTTACGCTGGCGCTGGACGACGCCGGGCACTGGCCCCGCTCGCAGGTCGTCTGGCTTGGCTCCCGCCAGCCGCCGCGCGGCCTGCTGCAGCTCGCGAATTTACTGCGCGCGCAGGCGGCACGCAGCGGTTGTCCACAAAGCGCGCAACCCTTTCATCCGCATGTCACATTACTGCGTAACGCTCAGCACCCGGTCAGGCTGCCGCCGCCAGGGTTTGGCTGGCAGCTTCCGGTGCGGGAGTTTGTGCTGTATGAATCGCGATTTGAACAGGGACGTACCCGTTACCAGACTCTGCAACGCTGGTCTCTGAACCCATAAGGAAGCGACATGGAATTTACCCCCGCACTGCAACCGGCCCGGTTGATTCAGCGCTATAAGCGCTTTCTCGCCGATGTGGTCACGCCGCAAGGCGAAACCTTAACCCTGCACTGCCCGAACACCGGTGCGATGACCGGCTGCGCGACGCCCGGCGATACCGTCTGGTATTCCACCTCAAGCGTCGCGACGCGCAAATATCCGCACACGTGGGAATTAACCCAGACCCGTGATGGCGCGCTGATTTGCGTGAATACGCTGCGCGCCAACACGGTGGTGAAAGAGGCGTTGCAGACGCAGCGCCTGCCTTCGCTCGCCGGTTACGAGAGCCTTAAGAGCGAAGTCAAGTACGGTGCCGAACGCAGCCGCATCGACTTTATGTTGCAGGCGAGTGACAAGGTTAACTGCTATATTGAGGTGAAATCCGTGACGCTGTCGGAGCAGGATTCAGGGTACTTCCCGGATGCGGTGACCGCGCGCGGTCAGAAGCATTTACGGGAGCTGATGAGCGTAGTGGAGCAAGGGGATCGCGCCGTGCTGTTGTTCGCCGTGCTGCACTCCGCCATTACGCAGGTTGCCCCGGCGCGCCATATTGATGAGCGCTATGCTGAGCTGTTAAGCGAGGCGCAGCGCAAGGGGGTGGAAGTGCTGGCCTGGAAGGCCTTGCTTTCCGCCAGTGAGATAACGCTGACGTCGCCTTTGCCGGTTCGCTTATAACCAGTTGATCCGCAATCGACTAATAATGATACGGCCGCGTGCGCAAATACGCTTTTCCTCACAGGGTTGTCAAGTGTTACGTTTAGATAATTGCTATCCGGAAAAGCTTCTGTTATTTATAGCGGCCTGATTTTTCCCCCGAGAAGGGGATCGATAGTGCGTGTTAAGGAGAAGCAACATGCAAGAAGGGCAAAACCGTAAAACATCGTCCCTGAGTATTCTCGCCATCGCTGGGGTGGAGCCGTATCAGGAGAAACCGGGCGAAGAGTATATGAACGAAGCCCAGCTGGCGCACTTCAGGCGTATTCTTGAGGCATGGCGTAATCAACTCCGGGATGAAGTCGATCGCACCGTAACCCACATGCAGGATGAAGCTGCAAACTTCCCGGATCCGGTAGACCGTGCCGCCCAGGAAGAGGAGTTCAGCCTTGAGCTGCGTAACCGCGACCGCGAACGCAAGCTTATCAAGAAGATTGAAAAAACGCTGAAAAAAGTGGAAGACGAAGATTTCGGCTACTGCGAATCCTGCGGTGTTGAAATCGGCATCCGTCGTCTGGAAGCCCGTCCGACCGCCGATCTGTGCATCGACTGTAAGACGCTCGCTGAAATCCGCGAAAAACAGATGGCCGGCTAATCGCCGACGCAAATTACTCACACTTACGGCGGGATTTTCCCGCCGTATTCTTTTATATCTGCCATCACCATGTCTGTTAAGCCATACATCGGGCGTTTCGCCCCCTCTCCTTCCGGCGAACTGCATTTCGGCTCGCTGATTGCCGCGCTCGGCAGCTATCTTCAGGCTCGCGCATTAAACGGTCAGTGGCTTGTCCGTATCGAGGATATCGATCCGCCGCGCGAAGTACCGGGTGCCGCCGACGCGATTTTGCGCCAGCTTGATCATTACGGCCTGCACTGGGACGGCGAGGTGCTGTATCAGTCGCAGCGTCACGAGGCCTACCGCGAGGCGCTAGCGTACCTGCGCGAGCACGGACTAAGCTACTACTGCACCTGCCCGCGTAGCCGTATTCAGCAACTGGGCGGCATTTATGATGGCCACTGCCGCGCGTTACGTCACGGCCCGGAGAACGCCGCCGTGCGGCTCGTGCAGACGCACCCGGTCATGGCGTTTACCGATAAACTGCGCGGCAATATCACCGCCGACCCGGCCCTCGCCCGCGAAGATTTTATTATTCACCGCCGCGACGGGCTGTTCGCCTATAACCTGGCGGTCGTCGTCGATGACCATTTCCAGGGCGTGACGGAAATCGTGCGTGGGGCGGATCTTATCGAGCCGACGGTGCGCCAGATTTCGCTCTATCAGCAGTTTGGCTGGCAGGCACCGGATTACGTTCACCTGCCGCTGGTGGTGAACCCGGATGGCAACAAGCTTTCCAAACAGAACCACGCCCCGCCGCTGCCGGAAGGCGACCCGCGTCCGGTGCTGGTTGAGGCGCTGGCGTTTTTAAACCAGCCGGTCGATGACGACTGGCGCGCGCTTTCCACCGAAACGCTGCTGCGTCAGGCGGTGGAAAAATGGGATCTCAGCGCGGTGCCTGCGGCGGCAGCCGCGAATCCGGCATTCTCAAATGCGTTGCGCTGAGCTATATTAGCCGCTGTTTTTTGTCCAGAGTCTGACACTACCGAGGTGCACCATTTTTACCCGAGTCGCTAATTTTTGCCGTAAGGTGTTAAACCGCGAGGAGAGCGTGGTTGACGAAGGCGTCGCACAGCCCGCCATAACCATTATCCCGCGTGAACAGCACGCTATCTCCCGCAAAGATATCAGCGAGAACGCGCTTAAAGTGATGTACCGCCTGAATAAAGCCGGTTATGAAGCCTGGCTTGTCGGCGGTGGTGTGCGCGATCTGCTGCTTGGCAAAAAGCCGAAAGATTTCGACGTCACCACCAACGCCACGCCGGATCAGGTACGCAAGCTGTTCCGCAACTGCCGCCTGGTTGGCCGCCGTTTCCGCCTGGCCCACGTCATGTTCGGGCCGGAAATCATTGAAGTCGCCACCTTTCGCGGCCATCACGAAGAGAACGCGGGCGATCGCGCCACTTCCCAGCGAGGCCAGAACGGCATGCTGCTGCGCGACAACATTTTCGGCTCGATTGAAGAAGACGCCCAGCGCCGCGATTTCACCATCAACAGCCTCTATTACAGCGTGGCCGATTTCACGGTACGCGATTACGTGGGCGGCCTGAACGATCTTAAAGAAGGGATTATCCGTCTTATCGGCGATCCGGAAACCCGCTACCGCGAAGATCCGGTGCGTATGCTGCGCGCGGTGCGCTTCGCCGCCCGGCTTGATATGCGCATCAGCCCGGAAACCGGCGAGCCTATCCCGCGCCTCGCCACGCTGCTCAACGATGTGCCGCCGGCGCGTCTGTTTGAAGAGTCGCTGAAGCTGTTGCAGACCGGTTACGGCTATGCGACTTATCGTCTGCTGTGCGAATACAATCTGTTCCAGCCGCTGTTCCCGGGCATCAGCCGCTATTTCACCGAGAAAGGCGACAGCCCGATGGAGCGTATCATCGCGCAGGTGCTGAAGAACACCGATCACCGCATTCATAACGACATGCGCGTGAACCCGGCGTTCCTGTTCGCCGCGATGTACTGGTATCCGCAGCTCGAAATGGCGCAGAAAATCGCCCAGGAGAGCGGCCTTGCGTACTACGACGCGTTCGCGCTCGCCATGAATGACGTGCTGGATGAAGCCTGCCGCTCGCTCGCGATCCCGAAACGCATCACGACGCTTATCCGCGATATCTGGATGCTGCAGCTGCGCCTGTCGCGCCGTCAGGGCAAACGCGCCTGGAAGCTGATGGAGCACCCGAAATTCCGCGCGGCTTACGATCTGCTGGCGCTGCGCGCCGAAGCGGAAAACAACAGCGAGCTGCAACGCCTGACGAACTGGTGGGGTGAATTCCAGTCCGCCGCGCCGCCGATGCAAAAAGATATGCTCAACGATCTGGGCGACGAGCCGGCCGCGCGTCGCCGCACGCGTCGTCCACGCCGTCGCACTTCCCCGCGCCGCGAGGGTAACGCGTGACGCTGGCCTTTATCGCGCTCGGCAGCAACCTCGCCGAGCCGCTTTCCCAGGTGAATAACGCGCTGGCTGCGCTGGCGCGTATTCCGGGCAGCCGCATTGTGGCGACCTCTTCGTTTTATCGCACCCCGCCGCTTGGCCCGCAGGATCAGCCCGATTATCTGAACGCCGCCGTGGCGCTGGAGACGACGCTCAGCGCTGAAGCGCTTCTCGATAACACGCAGCGCATTGAGCTTGAGCAGGGGCGCGTGCGTAAAGCGGAGCGCTGGGGCCCGCGCACGCTCGATCTCGATATCATGCTGTTTGGTGACGCAACGATAAACACCGGGCGCCTGACCGTTCCCCACTACGACATGAAAAACCGCGCTTTCATGCTGCTGCCGCTTTCAGAGATTGCGCCCGCGCTGCGCTTCCCGGATGGCGAGCGTCTGGCCGATGTGCTCGAACGCCTTGATTGTTCAGCAATTCGCCACTGGTAAATCAAAAAGTTTCCCTTCGTATTTCCTCGCGGTATCCTCCCGTAAACGCATCGTTTACACTGCTTTTTTTCTGTTTGCGGGACACCCATGAAACCGACAACCATTTCTCAATTGCGACGCCTGAAGGAAACCGGCAAAAAATTCGCCACTATCACCGCCTACGATTTCAGCTTTGCGAAACTCTTTGAAGAAGAAGGAATTGGCGTCATGCTGGTGGGGGATTCACTGGGCATGACCGTCCAGGGCCACGACTCCACTCTGCCGGTCACCGTTGACGATATCGCCTACCATACCCGCGCCGTTCGCCGCGGCGCGCCGCACTGTCTGTTGCTCGCCGATTTACCCTTTATGGCTTACGCCACGCCTGAACAAGCCTTTGAAAACAGCGCCGCGGTTATGCGCGCGGGTGCCAATATGGTCAAAATTGAAGGCGGCCAGTGGCTTGCCGACACAGTACGCATGCTGACCGAGCGCGCCGTGCCGGTGTGTGGGCATCTGGGGCTGACCCCGCAATCCGTGAATATTTTCGGCGGCTATAAAGTGCAGGGCCGCGATGAAGCCGCCGCACAGACGCTGCTTAACGACGCGCTGGCTTTAGAAGCCGCGGGCGCGCAACTGCTGGTGCTGGAATGTGTGCCGGTCGCGCTGGCGCAGCGCATCACCAACGCGCTTTCCATTCCGGTTATCGGCATCGGTGCCGGTAACGTCACTGACGGGCAGATCCTCGTGATGCATGACGCCTTCGGTATTACCGGCGGCCACATCCCGAAATTCGCCAAAAACTTCCTGGCTGAAGCGGGCGATATGCGCGCCGCGGTGCGCCAGTATATTGCTGAAGTGGAGTCCGGCGCGTACCCGGGCGAAGAACACAGCTTTCACTAAAGGAGTGTCATTGTGCTGATTATTGAAACCGTGCCGCTGCTGCGCCAGCAGATCCGTCGCCTGCGCATGGAGGACAAACGCATTGCCCTGGTGCCGACCATGGGGAATCTCCATGACGGCCATATGAAGCTGGTGGATGAGGCGAAAGCCAGTGCCGACGCGGTAGTGGTAAGTATTTTCGTCAACCCGATGCAGTTTGATCGCGCCGACGATCTGGCGCGCTATCCGCGCACGCTTCAGGAAGATTGCGAAAAGCTGAAAAAACGCGGTGCCGATTTCGTATTCGCACCGACGCCGGAAGAGGTCTATCCGCAGGGCATGAGTGATCAGACCTATGTTGACGTTCCCGGCCTCTCTACGATGCTCGAAGGCGCAAGCCGTCCAGGGCATTTCCGTGGCGTCTCGACCGTGGTGAGCAAGCTCTTTAACCTTGTTCAGCCGGATGTCGCCTGCTTTGGCGAAAAGGATTATCAGCAGCTTGCGCTTATTCGCAAAATGACGGCCGACATGGGTTATGACATCGAGATTATCGGCGTGCCGACGGTACGCGCCAAAGACGGGCTGGCGCTCAGCTCCCGCAACGGTTATCTCACCAGCGACCAGCGCAAAATCGCGCCGGGCTTGAGCAAAGTGATGAACGCGATGGCGGAGAAACTACGCGCGGGCGAGCGCGATCTGGAGGCGATTATCGCCGCGGCCAGCGACGAACTCAGCGAGAAAGGTTTCCGCCCGGACGACCTGCAAATCCGCGATGCCGACACGCTGCAGGCGCTCTCACCGGCCAGCCAGCGCGCGGTAATTCTGATGGCCGCGTGGCTCGGCCAGGCGCGGTTAATCGACAATCAGACCGTGGAATTAACCCAGTAGACAGCATGGGTAAAAAGGGCAATACTGCCCGGGATAAATTCCTGGAGCCGGGTCACCGCCCGGCTCTGACGACATTCAGGTAAACAGGGTTCAAGTTATGATTCGCACCATGTTGCAGGGCAAACTGCACCGCGTCAAAGTTACTCAGGCGGACCTGCATTATGAAGGCTCCTGCGCCATCGATCAGGATTTCCTCGAGGCCGCGGGCATTCTGGAATATGAAGCCATTGATATCTACAACGTGACCAATGGCAAACGCTTTTCAACTTACGCCATCGCGGGCGAGCGCGGCTCGAAGATCATTTCGGTGAACGGCGCGGCGGCCCACTGCGCGGATGTCGGAGATATCCTGATTATCGCAAGCTACGTGACCATGCCGGATGAGCAGGCGCGCAGCTGGCAGCCGAAAGTCGCCTATTTCGACGGCGACAACGAGATGAAACGCATCGCCAAAGCGGTGCCGGTGCAGGTAGCGTAACGCTGCGCACAACAATAAAGCCCTCCTCGCGAGGGCTTTTTTTATCCCTGCGGCTGATTACTGATGATTTTCGCCATCGTCTCCAGCGAGTCGGTACGCAGAATATAGAGCCGCTTTAACAGATACGGGTTATCGCCCGGCTTCACTTTGCCCTTCACCGTCGTCACCGCCAGATGAAACCCGGCGTCGCCCGCCGCCTTCACCGCTTTATCGTCATACCCGCCGAACGGATAAGAGAGAAACAGCACATGCGGATTAAACTGCGAGAGCGCACGGCGCGAGCGTTGATAATCAAAAAGAATATTGTGATACGTGCGGCTTAACAAAATCGGATGGCGCGCGCCGTCGGTGCGGTGCAGAAAATGAGTATGCGACTGGACATCAAACACGTCCTGAATCGCTTTCAGCTCCGACACGCTCATAAACTGGAGTGATTTCGGGTCCCAGCGCTGCGGATGACGTTTGATGCGCGACGAGATAATAAACGCCGTCGCCTTAAAGCCATACTCTTTCAGTACCGGATACGCGTAGCGATAAACCGATTTCAGGCCGTCATCGAAGGTGATCGCCACCGCGCGGGCGGGCAGATTAATGCGGTTATGCACGTAGCCGTCGAGATCGTAGAGGCTTATCGTCGCGTAGCTCTGGTCGCGCAGCCAGGTCATCTGGTTGCTGAAGGCACGCACAGACGTGGTGGTGGACGTATGGCGAAACCGGGTGTTCTCTTCATCACGCAGAATGTGATGGTACGTCAGCACCGGGATGCCGTTATCTTCCTGCGCGTCGAGGCTACTGATATACCCCAGCCGGTCGCCAATGCGGATCTGATACCAGGTCTGGTTCAGGCGGTCTTTTAGCTTGCCGACAATCGGGTAGCGCAGATTTTCCGCCAGCGTGCCGAACGGTTCGCTGTTCACATCCGGTTCGTTATAAATAGTGACATCCCGCCAGGTCAGTAGATTTTGATTGCTGAGCGGCTTATTCAGATCGCCCAGGCTGTCCGTCACGCGTTTTTTGCCCTGCACGTCGGTCAGATGCGCTTTGTCGATAAACCCGGTGCCGAAGCCGAAGCGAAATTCATAGTAGTCAGCGGCAATCGGCACCACGGCGAGCAACTGCCCTTCACGAATGATACCAACCGTCTGCACGTTATCACCGACCTTCGCCCAGATCGCGGCATCTTCGGTGATTTGCATATATTGTTCGCGGGGTTGTTCGCTGCCGAGGAGACTGGCCTGCGCGACGCCTGTGGCCAGAAGGAGCAGACAGAAAAAGAGACGATTTAGCATAGGAGTGGTGTAACAGTGACTGCCAGAGGTGAAATTATGCACATTTTAACAAAAGTGACATGAATACCAAGCCCGGCCGCGATTTATCGTGCGCCCATAGGCGGGGATTCAGGTAACGGGCGACGCGCCGGCGCGAATTTATCCACGCCGACGCGCTTAGCCGATCACGAACGCAGACCGCGCCCGCGGCTGATCAGATACCAGCACAGCAGATAGAACGCGATGATAAAGCACGCCAGCACCGCGACGGTAAACAGCAGCGGCACATCGGTTATCCCGAGGAAACCAAAGCGGAAGCCGCTAATCATGTAGACGATGGGGTTCAGGTGCGACAGCGCCTGCCAGAACGGCGGCAGCAGCGTCAGCGAATAAAACACCCCGCCGAGATAGGTCAGCGGCGTCAGCACGAACGTCGGGATCAGGCTGATATCATCAAACGTTTTGGCGAATACCGCATTCAGCAGCCCGGCGAGCGAGAACAGAATGGCGGTCATCAGCAGCGTCAGGGCGACAAACAGCCACGAGTGCACATGGAACGGCACGAAGAACAGCGACACCGCCGTCACCAGAATACCGACGCACAACCCTCGCGCCACGCCACCGCCCACGTAACCGGCGATAATCACATGCGTCGGTACCGGCGCTACCAGCAGCTCTTCGATATTGCGCTGGAACTTGGCGCTGAAAAATGACGACGCCACGTTCGCGTAAGAGTTGGTGATCACCGCCATCATGATAAGGCCCGGCACGATAAACTGCATGTAAGTGAAGCCATGCATTTCGCCGATACGTGAGCCGATAAGATTACCGAAAATAATAAAATAGAGGGTCATGGTGATGACCGGCGGCACCAGGGTCTGCACCCAGATACGGGCAAAACGGTTCACCTCTTTCGCCCAGATACTTTTCAGGGCGACCCAGTAAAGCTGCATCATGCGCGCTCTCCTTGTTTTTCATTCACCAGCGTGACGAACAGCTCTTCAAGACGGTTCGCTTTGTTGCGCATACTCAGCACCTGAACGCCCTGCGCGGTCAGCTGATTAAAGACGCTGTTAATGCCCTGCTCGCGCAGCACTTCTACCTCAAGCGTCGAGGTATCCACCAGACGATACTGATAACCTTCAAGCTTCGGCAGCGGACTTTTCGCTGCCAGATCGAGGATAAACGTCTCCGATTTGAGCTTAGAAAGCAGCGATTTCATCGAGGTGTTCTCCACCAGCTCGCCGCGCTGAATAATACCGATATTGCGGCACAGCATCTCCGCTTCTTCGAGATAGTGAGTGGTGAGAATAATCGTGGTGCCTTTATCGTTAAGATCTTTAAGAAAGCCCCACATCGAACGGCGCAGTTCGATATCCACGCCCGCCGTCGGTTCATCAAGGATCAGCAGTTTCGGCTCATGCATCAGCGCGCGGGCGATCATCAGACGACGCTTCATCCCGCCCGAGAGCATACGCGCGCGTTCGTTGCGTTTTTCCCACAGATCGAGCTGATTTAAATACTTTTCGCTACGCTCAATCGCTTCGCGACGCTCAACACCGTAGTAGCCCGCCTGGTTGACGACGATCTGCTGCACGGTCTCGAAGGGGTTGAAGTTAAACTCCTGCGGCACCAGCCCAAGCTGGCGTTTGGCGTTAACCACATCCCGTTCCAGATCGTACCCAAACACGCGCACCCGACCGGACGTTTTATTGACCAGCGAGCTGATAATACCGATGGTGGTGGATTTACCGGCCCCGTTCGGCCCCAGCAGCGCGTAGAAATCTCCCGCTTCGACTTGTAAATCAATGCCGCGCAGCGCCTGTACGCCGCCGGGATACGTCTTTTTAAGCTGCTCCAGTTCCAGTGCAATGGTCATGAAAGTACAGTCACCTTATTTTCTTGCAGAAGTTGTGTGGTTTAAAAAAAAGTTTAGTTGCCCTATATTACCCGAACGCAATTGTCTGGTTACAGGTCGTTAACCTCTATGAAAGATATCAGCACACTTATTAGTAATAACGAAATCTGGTCAAAAATGCTGGTCAAAGAAGACCCCGGCTTTTTTGAACGTCTGGCGAAGGCGCAGAAACCGCGCTTCCTGTGGATCGGTTGTTCCGACAGCCGCGTACCGGCTGAACGTCTCACTGGCCTTGAGCCGGGCGAGATCTTTGTTCACCGCAACGTGGCGAACCTGGTTATCCACACCGACCTTAACTGTCTTTCCGTCGTTCAGTACGCGGTGGACGTGCTGGAAGTTGAGCACATCATCATCTGCGGTCACTACGGCTGCGGCGGCGTGCAGGCGGCGGTGGAAAACCCGGAGCTGGGCCTGATTAACAACTGGCTGCTGCACATTCGCGACATCTGGCTGAAACACAACGCGCTGCTGAGCGAGCTGCCGCAGGAAAAACGTCTCGACACCCTGTGCGAGCTGAACGTGATGGAGCAGGTCTATAACCTTGGCCACTCCACCATCATGCAGTCCGCCTGGAAACGCGGCCAGAACGTCACGCTGCACGGCTGGGCGTATGGCATTCACGACGGCCTGCTGCGCGATCTGGACGTGACCGCGACCGACCGCGACACCCTGGAACAGGGTTATCGCAAAGGCGTATCCAACATCCAGAAAACACACGCCAGCCATAAATAAGGGCGAGCGTGACAATAAAAAAGGGGCCAGTGGCCCCTTTTTTGTGCGCCGGACTTACTCTTCCAGCATCACCACGTTGCCGATATACGGTAGATGACGATAGCGCTGGGCATAATCGATGCCATAGCCGACAACAAACTTATCCGGGATCGAGAAGCCGACATACTCCACTTCCACGTCCACTTCACGGCGCGACGGTTTATCGAGCAGCGTGCAGATGGCGAGCGATTTCGGCTCGCGCAGGCTCAGGATTTCACGCACTTTGGAGAGCGTGTTGCCGGAGTCGATAATATCTTCGACGATCAGCACATCTTTACCGCGGATATCTTCATCCAGATCTTTGAGGATTTTGACATCGCGCGTGGAGGACATGCCGCTGCCGTAGCTGGAGGCGGTCATAAAATCGACTTCATGGGCCACGTGAACCTGACGGCACAGGTCCGCCATGAACATAAAAGAGCCGCGCAGCAGCCCTACCAGCACCATTTCGCTGCCGCTGTCCTGATAACGCTCAGTAATCTGACGGCCCAGTTCTTCAACGCGCGCCTTAATTTCCGCCTCGGAAATCATCACTTCAACAGTATGTTTCATATCGCTAACCGTTTGATTTAAAAATAAATCAGCGTTACCAGCGGCGCCTGCCGCCGGTAACGCTCGATAAGCGGGGCAGTATACCAGTAAAACGCCCGTCCGACAGAAAAGTGCGAAAAGCTCTTTTTGTGATTAAGATCACATATGTTAACAACTATAATAACTTGCTACTTAAAAATTAAGAGTGTGGTTATGGCAGAAACAAAAAAGACACAATCACGACTTCTCGTGATTCTCACAGCCCTGTTCGCAGCATTATCAGGGCTGTATTTATTGGTTGGTGGTATATGGCTGGTTTCAATCGGTGGTTCCTGGTACTACCCCATCGCCGGGGTAGGCATGCTGGCGACCGCCTGGCTGCTGTGGAGACGTAACGCTGCGGCGCTGTGGCTCTACGCTATCATCTTATTAGGCACGATGGCGTGGGGCATCTGGGAAGTCGGCTTCGACTTCTGGGCGCTGACGCCGCGCTGCGACGTCCTGGTGTTCTTCGGCGTATGGCTGATTCTGCCATTCGTCTGGCGTCGCCTCAGCACGCCGTCCCGCGCAGGCGTACCGGCGCTGCTGGTCTCGCTTATCATCACCGCGGGGCTGCTCTTCTGGGCAGGCTTTAACGATCCGCAGGAAATCAACGGCACCCTCAGCGCGGACAGCACCCCTGCCGCCGTGAACGGTAGCCAGAGCATTCCTGACGGCGACTGGCCGGCTTACGGGCGTAACCAGGAAGGCCAGCGTTACTCTCCGCTCAAGCAGATCAACACCGACAACGTTCATAAGCTGAAAGAAGCCTGGGTGTTCCGCACCGGCGACCTGAAGCTACCGACCGATCCGGGTGAGATAACCAACGAAGTAACGCCGATTAAAGTCGGTGACACCCTGTTCCTCTGCACCGCGCACCAGCGTCTTTTCGCCGTTGATGCCGCAACCGGTAAAGAGAAATGGCACTTCGATCCGCAGCTGAATACTAATCCGTCATTCCAGCATGTGACCTGCCGCGGCGTGTCGTATCACGAAGCGACAGCCGCGAACGCCAGCCCGGATGTCGTCGCGGATTGTCCGCGTCGTATTATCCTGCCGGTGAACGATGGTCGTCTGTTTGCAGTGAATGCGGATAACGGCAAGCTGTGTGAAAGCTTCGCTAATAAAGGCATTCTGAACCTGCAGACCAACATGCCGGTCACTACGCCGGGTATGTATGAGCCGACTTCGCCGCCTATCGTCACTGACAAGGTGATTGTGATTGCCGGCGCGGTGACCGATAACTTCTCCACCCGTGAGCCGTCCGGCGTCATCCGTGGTTTTGATATCAACACCGGTAAACTGCTGTGGGCCTTCGATCCGGGTGCGAAAGACCCGAACGCGATCCCGGCTGACGAGCATCATTTCTCGCTGAACTCCCCGAACTCCTGGGCGCCGGCGTCTTATGATGCGAAGCTCGACATGGTTTACCTGCCGATGGGCGTAACGACGCCGGATATCTGGGGCGGTAACCGCACGCCGGAGCAGGAGCGCTATGCAAGTTCTATCGTCGCGCTGAACGCGTCCACCGGTAAGCTGGTATGGTCTTATCAGACCGTTCACCACGACCTGTGGGATATGGATTTGCCGGCGCAGCCGACCCTTGCGGACATTACCGTGAAAGGCGAAACCGTTCCGGTCATCTACGCGCCAGCGAAAACCGGTAACATTTTCGTACTGGATCGCCGTAACGGTAAGCTCGTCGTCCCGGCACCGGAAAAACCGGTTCCGCAGGGTGCCGCGAAAGGCGACTACGTGACGCCGACGCAGCCGTTCTCTGACCTTTCCTTCCGTCCGAAGAAAGATCTGAGCGGCGCGGATATGTGGGGTGCCACGATGTATGACCAGCTGGTCTGCCGCGTGATGTTCCACAGCCTGCGTTACGAAGGCATCTTTACGCCGCCGTCCGAGCAGGGCACGCTGGTGTTCCCGGGTAACCTGGGAATGTTCGAATGGGGCGGCCTGGCCATTGACCCGCACCGTCAGGTGGCGATTGCCAACCCGATGGCGCTGCCGTTCGTATCGAAGCTTATCCCGCGTGGTCCGGGCAACCCGATGGAGCAGCCGAAAGACGCGAAGGGCACCGGTACTGAAGCCGGTATCCAGCCGCAGTACGGCGTGCCGTACGGCGTAACCCTGAACCCGTTCCTCTCTCCGTTTGGTCTGCCGTGTAAGCAGCCGGCATGGGGTTATATCTCCGCGCTGGATCTGAAGACCAACGACGTGGTGTGGAAAAAACGTATCGGTACGCCGCGCGACAGCATGCCGTTCCCGATGCCGTTCCCGGTGCCGTTTAACATGGGTATGCCGATGCTTGGCGGCCCGATCACCACCGGCGGCAACGTGCTGTTTATCGGTGCAACCGCAGATAACTATCTGCGCGCGTACAACGTGACCAACGGCGAGAAGCTGTGGGAAGCCCGCCTGCCGGCTGGCGGCCAGGCGACGCCAATGACCTATGAAGTGAACGGCAAGCAGTATGTCGTGATCTCCGCAGGCGGCCACGGCTCGTTCGGTACCAAAATGGGCGACTATATCGTTGCCTATGCTCTGCCGGATGATGCGAAGTAAAACCGTATCGGAAAGCAAAAAGCCCCTCATTGAGGGGCTTTTTTTATGGGTGGGGTTTGTGGAGCGGATTTATTCGGGAACCGGTGGGTGCGCTGCGCTTACCCACCCTACGCAAAAACCAACGTCTTTATTTGTAGGGCGGGTAAGCGCAGCGCACCCGCCGTTAACACTCCGCCCAAACATCCATCACGCCACCGTAAACCCTAACATCATCCCGGTGTCTTCATGCTCTAACAAATGGCAATGCGCCATATAGGCATGCTCCGCAGACGCCGCGTAATCAAACCGCACCAGCACTTCGCTACGCGCGCCTTCAACCCACACGGTATCTTTCCATCCGGCGCGATGCGCGGCGGGCGGCTTGCCGTTCTCGGTCAAAATACGGAACTGCGTACCGTGGATATGGAACGGATGCAACATCATGTCGCCCTCGCCGGATATGGTCCAACGCTCATATTTGCCAAGCGCCGCCCCAAACGCGGGCGCGTTCATATCAAACGCTTTGCCGTTAATCTTATTGGCGTTATGGAAATCGAACCCGTGGCCGCCGTGGTTCATGCCGCCGTGCGACATCTTCCCGTGTCCCATCTGGCCCATCATCTGCCCGTGCGAATTCCCCGCAAGCGCCTGCTTACCGTAGCGCTTCACCAGTTCATCCATGCCCATCATATCCAGCATCGGGTCCATCATTAATTGCAGCCAGCGCTCCTGGAGCCCGTCGAGCGAAGGCAGCGCCGGAACCTCCACCAGCTTATCCGGCAATGTTCCCGAGGCGGGCACCACGACAGGCTGAATGCGCACCACCGGCTGCGGTTTATCAAACGGCGCGACCGTCATGCCCATCTGTGTGACCGGCAGCGTCACGATATCGAAAGGCCGCGCGTCACTGGTATCCACCAGCACTTCAAAACGCTCGCCCATCAGCATCGGCAGTTCGGTCACTTTCACCGGCTCCGCCAGCAGGCCGCCGTCGCTGGCGATAACATACAGCGGTCGGTTATCGCTCGCGGCAATTTTCAGCGAGCGCGCGTTACAGCCGTTCAGCAGACGCAGACGCAGCCAGCCTTTGGGCGGCGTATGCTGCGGATATACCGCGCCGTTGCACAGCAGCGTATCGCCAAACCAGCCGACGGCGGCGGTCATTACGTCGAGCTGATAATCGACATTGCCGTCGGCAGTGAATTTCTTGTCCTGAATAATCAGCGGCACGTCGTCGACGCCCCAGATTTTGGGCAGCATCAGTTGCTGGCTTTCGGTATCGTCGATAAGCACCAGCCCCGCCAGCCCCATCGCCACCTGACGCCCGGTTTTGCCGTGCTGATGCGGATGGAACCAGCAGGTCGCGGCGCGCTGCTCGGGCGTGAAGCTTACGCTGCGCGTCTGCCCCGGCGCGATAATGCCCTGCGGGCCGCCGTCCACCGCGCCCGGCACTTCCAGACCATGCCAGTGCACCGTGGTCTCTTCAGCGAGGTTATTGCGGATATTGATATTGACCGGTTTGCCCTGGCGCAGCTTAATCGCCGGGCCAAGCAGAGAACCGTTATACCCCCAGGTCGTGACATTTTTACCGGCAAATGCGGTTTTGCCGGCCTGAACCGTCAGCTGAATGCTGCTGCGGGCGTCCGGCATCAGCAGCGCGGGGATGGGCAGCGCGGGTTGCTCTGCGGCAAACGCGGCCCGGCTCCATGTCGGCAGCGCGCTGAGCGCCCCCAGCGCGGCGGTGTACTTGATAAACTCTCGGCGTTGCATCTTCCCGTCCTTATCGTCAACGTGCACCCGTTGAGCTTAAACCCTCCCCTTGCGGGAAGGTCAAGTGTGACGCCCTATAAAAGAATACTGACGGCAGATTTGTGAATAACTACGCGTTCAGAAAGCCACTGGAACCGCCGTCTGCGCGCAAATCTCCTCGTCGCGCCTGAACGAAATGTGCTATCGTTGGGTATTGGTTGGCGAGTGGTAGACGTGATGAGAAAAGTAGTCAGGCTAATGTTTCTGGGCTGTCTGTTGGCCTTTTCCACTAACAGTTTTGCGCTCAGTGAATCAGAAGCGGAAGACATGGCCGACCTGACGGCTGTTTTTGTATTTCTGAAAAATGATTGTGGCTACCAGAACCTGCCGAACGGGCAGATCCGCCGCGCGCTGGTCTTCTTCGCCCAGCAGAATCAGTGGGATTTAAGCAATTACGACAGCTTTAATATGAAGGCGCTCGGCGAGGACAGTTACCGCGATCTGAGCGGCATCGCTATTCCTACCGCTAAAAAGTGCAAAGCCCTGGCACGTGATTCGTTAAGCCTGCTTGCCTACGTGAAGTAATCCCCTCCCCCGCTCCTTCGCTGAAAGGGTGACCGTGCATCCACGGTCATAGTTAGCTATGATGTTGCGCCCGTTTTTAAGGGTTGTTAACGAAGGAGGTATCAGCCAGTGACCGAGAATCCTATGTGGCACGAAACGCTGCACGATCAGTTTGGTCAATACTTTGCCGTCGATAAAGTGCTCTATCGCGAAAAGACCGATCATCAGGATCTGATTATTTTCGAAAACTCCGCCTTTGGCCGGGTGATGGCGCTGGACGGCGTGGTGCAAACCACCGAACGCGACGAATTTATCTATCACGAAATGATGACGCATGTGCCGCTGCTGGCCCACGGCCACGCGAAGCGCGTGCTGATCATCGGCGGCGGCGACGGCGCGATGCTGCGTGAAGTGACTCGTCATCAGAGCGTGGAATCCATCACGATGGTGGAAATCGACGCCGGCGTGGTGGCGTTTTGCCGCGAACACCTGCCTAACCACAACGCCGGAAGCTACGACGATCCGCGCTTTACGCTGGTCATTGACGACGGCGTAAATTTCGTCAACCAGACCACCCAGAAGTTTGATGTGATTATCTCCGACTGCACCGATCCTATCGGGCCGGGAGAGAGCCTGTTCACGTCGGCGTTTTATGAAGGGTGCAAGCGCTGCCTGAATCCGGGCGGGATTTTCGTCGCGCAGAACGGCGTCTGCTTTCTCCAGCAGGATGAAGCCATCGACAGCCATAAAAAGCTCAGCCACTACTTTGGCGACGTTAGCTTCTACCAGGCGGCGATCCCCACCTACTACGGGGGCATCATGACGTTCGCCTGGGCGACCGATAACGAAGCGCTACGCAAACTCCCGCTCGAAACCTTACAGGCGCGCTTCCACACCGCGGGGCTGAAGTGCCGTTATTACAATCCGGCCATTCATACGGCAGCATTCGCTCTGCCGCAATATTTGCAAGATGCCCTGGCGTCTCAGGCATCCTAAGGAGGTGATAAAAATTGAAAAAGCTGAAACTGCATGGCTTTAACAACCTGACCAAAAGCCTGAGTTTTTGTATTTACGATATTTGCTACGCCAAAACGGCGGAAGAACGCGATGGCTATATCGCGTATATCGATGAACTCTATAATGCCAACCGTCTTACGGAAATCCTGACGGAAACCTGCTCGATTATCGGCGCCAATATTCTGAATATCGCACGCCAGGACTATGAGCCACAGGGCGCCAGCGTCACGATTCTGGTGAGCGAAGAGCCGGTCGACCCGCAGCTTATCGACAAAACCGAGCACCCCGGCCCGCTGCCGGAAACCGTGGTCGCGCACCTCGACAAGAGCCATATCTGCGTACACACCTACCCGGAAAGCCACCCGGAAGGCGGCCTGTGCACCTTTCGCGCCGATATTGAAGTATCAACCTGCGGCGTGATTTCGCCTCTGAAGGCGCTGAATTATTTAATCCATCAGCTTGAGTCCGATATCGTGACTATCGACTACCGCGTACGCGGCTTTACCCGCGACGTCAACGGTATGAAACACTTTATCGATCATGAGATTAACTCGATACAGAACTTTATGTCAGACGACATTAAGTCGCTGTATGACATGATGGACGTGAACGTTTATCAGGAAAATATCTTCCATACCAAAATGTTGCTTAAAGAGTTCGACCTTAAGCACTACATGTTCCACACCCGGCCGGAAGAGTTAACCGAAGAAGAGCGCAAGGTCATTACTGACCAGCTCTGGAAAGAGATGCGTGAAATCTATTACGGACGCAATATCCCGTCCGTATGATCCTGCGCGGCGCAAGGAAGCGCCGCCGTTATCCGTATTGCGCCAGAAAATCGCGGTACGCCTGCACCACCTGAAGGAAATCCTCAACGCCGCAGAGCGACAGGCTCTCTTCGTCGTAGTAACTCATCCCTTCTTCCATTTCGTCGCCGGAAAACTCCAGCTGATTGGCGCGCACCATCACTTCTTCGCCATCCAGCCACAGCGTGTATTCATGGCCGGTTTTCTGCCATTGCCGCTCGCTGCCCTTGACGTCACGCGCCGCCGCTTCAACTTCATCCAGCAGCGCCAGATTGCCTTTCACCTCTTCGTTGAACCAGTGCCCGAGCGCTTCGTGGCCCATTGAGAGGCGGACTTTCACCACGCCGGTGATGTCGCGCAAAAATTCATAATCCATGGTGTTTTCCTCTGGCCGGGCGTCGCCTGGCCGCTGCTTTGTTTATCTCTTGTTATTATCGCAGCATGAAACGGAAAGAAAAGCGCAGCCGCCGACGAAACAGAAAACCCCCTCGTAGACAAGCCGTTGCATGAGCTGTGTTACTCTTGGTTTATCTTAAGTGCTGTTGTATTGAGGTTGCCTGTGAACTTTACTCTTCTGCGCCGCGCGCTGCTGCTCGTCGCGCTGCCGCTCTCCCACGCGTATGCCGGTGAAGCGGTTCGCCTTGAATGCGTTAATCGCGGCAATGTGCTGGTCTCGTTTTTCAAATATCACCTCTCCACCATGAAGTGGAAAGATCACTTCCAGATAGCCTCCGGCATTGAAAAGAGCAAAACCGATAATGGCGTGCCTTATGAAATGATTTCGTTTCGTAACGGCGACGATCTGATCTATTTCCCGGAAAAAGAGCGCTATGTGCTGTTTGACGCTGGCAAGCAGAAACCGGAGCGCTGTCAGGTGGAGGGCGAGTTTACCTACCCGGTCGTGAACCTGCCGCGCTACGACGGCAAAGCGGAGTCGTGAACCGTTAACCGTAATAAAAAAGGGAAGCCAGTGGCTTCCCTTTTTACTGTCTGTCCCGACGCCAATGACGCCGGGCAGATGTGCGTTATACCGCGGTCTGGAAAATCACGCCGTCCGCTTTCTCAGTGTACTGATCAAGCTGGTCGAAGTTCAGGTAGCGGTAGGTGTCCACGGCGGTTTTATCCACCTGGGACATGAACTGCTGATACTCTTCCGGCGTCGGCAGACGGCCAATCAGCGCCGCGACGGCGGCGAGTTCGGCAGACGCCAGATAGACATTCGCGCCGGTACCGAGACGGTTCGGGAAGTTACGGGTCGAGGTGGACACCACCGTCGCGCCGTCCGCCACGCGTGCCTGGTTACCCATGCACAGCGAGCAGCCCGGGATCTCGATACGCGCGCCGCTCTTACCAAAGACGCTGTAGTAGCCCTCTTCAGTGAGCTGCGCGGCGTCCATACGGGTCGGCGGTGCCACCCACAGACGGGTCGGCAGCTGGCCTTTATGGGTATCCAGCAGCTTACCGGCCGCACGGAAGTGACCGATGTTGGTCATGCACGAACCGATAAACACTTCGTCAATCTTATCGCCGGTCACGTCAGAGAGCAGACGCGCATCGTCCGGGTCATTCGGCGCGCAGAGAATCGGCTCTTTAATCTCGTTGAGATCGATCTCGATCACCGCCGCGTATTCCGCGTCTGCATCCGCTTCCAGCAGTTGCGGATCGGCAAGCCACTTCTCCATGCCCTGAATACGACGCTCCAGCGTACGGCGATCGCCGTAGCCTTCCGCAATCATCCACTTCAGCAGCACGATGTTGGAGTTGAGATACTCGATGATCGGCTCTTTATTGAGCTTGATGGTGCAGCCAGCCGCAGAACGCTCGGCAGAGGCATCAGTCAGCTCAAACGCCTGCTCCACTTTCAGATCCGGCAAGCCTTCGATTTCCAGGATGCGGCCCGAGAAGATGTTTTTCTTCCCTTTCTTCTCAACGGTCAGCAGGCCCTGCTGAATGGCGTAATACGGGATCGCATGTACCAGATCGCGAAGCGTAATGCCCGGCTGCATCTGGCCCTTAAAGCGCACCAGCACCGATTCCGGCATATCGAGCGGCATCACGCCAGTCGCGGCAGCAAACGCCACCAGGCCAGAGCCCGCCGGGAACGAAATCCCGATCGGGAAACGGGTGTGGGAGTCGCCGCCGGTGCCGACGGTATCCGGCAGCAGCATACGGTTCAGCCAGGAGTGGATCACGCCGTCGCCAGGACGCAGCGACACGCCGCCGCGGTTCATGATGAAGTCCGGCAGGGTGTGGTGCGTGGTGACGTCAACCGGCTTCGGATACGCCGCCGTGTGGCAGAAGGACTGCATCACGAGATCGGCGGAGAAGCCGAGGCACGCCAAGTCTTTCAGTTCATCACGGGTCATCGGGCCGGTGGTGTCCTGGGACCCCACGGAGGTCATTTTCGGCTCGCAATACGCACCCGGACGGACACCCGCGACGCCGCAGGCGCGACCCACCATTTTTTGCGCCAGCGAGTAGCCACGGTTGCTTTCAGCCACATCTTTCGCGTGACGGAACACGTCGCTGTGCGGCAGGCCCAGCGCTTCACGCGCTTTGGTGGTCAGGCCGCGGCCGATGATCAGCGGAATACGACCGCCCGCGCGTACTTCGTCGATCAGCACGTCGGTTTTCAGTTCAAAATTCGCCAGCAGTTCGCCGGTTTCGTGGTTGCGTACTTCGCCGCTGTAAGGGTAGATGTCAATCACATCGCCCATGTTCAGGTTTGACACATCCACTTCGATCGGCAGCGCGCCCGCATCTTCCATCGTGTTGAAGAAAATCGGCGCGATTTTGCCGCCGAGCACCACGCCGCCGCCGCGTTTGTTCGGCACGTGCGGGATGTCGTCGCCCATAAACCACAGCACAGAGTTAGTCGCGGATTTACGCGATGAACCGGTACCCACGACGTCGCCCACATAGGCCAGCGGGAAGCCTTTCTGCTGGAGCGCTTCAATCTGTTTAATCGGGCCAACGCTGCCCGGCTGATCCGGCTCAATGCCTTCACGGGCGTTTTTCAGCATCGCCAGAGCGTGCAGCGGGATATCCGGGCGCGACCAGGCGTCCGGCGCAGGTGAGAGATCGTCGGTGTTGGTTTCGCCGGTCACTTTAAACACGGTGACGGTGATTTTTTCTGCCAGCGCCGGGCGCGACAGGAACCATTCGGCGTCAGCCCAGGACTGCATAATCTGCTTCGCGTACGCGTTGCCCGCTTTCGCTTTCTCTTCCACATCGTAGAAGTTATCGAACATCAGCAGGGTGTGGGACAGCGCTTTGGCAGCAATCGGTGCCAGCGTGTTGTTATCCAGCGCTTCGATCAGCGGATGAATGTTATAACCGCCCTGCATGGTGCCTAACAGTTCAACGGCTTTTTCAGGGGTAACCAGCGGGGAGGTGGCTTCGCCTTTGGCGACAGCGGCAAGGAAACCTGCTTTTACATAGGCGGCTTCGTCAACGCCTGGGGGTACACGGTTGGTCAGCAGGTCTAACAGAAACTCTTCTTCACCCGCGGGCGGGTTCTTCAGCAGCTCGACGAGTGCGGCCATTTGGGTTGCATCTAAGGGTTTGGCTACAATCCCCTCGGCGGCACGCTCAGCTACGTGCTTACGGTATTCTTCTAGCACGACGGTTCTCCTCGCTCTCATTGTCATAGTGGGAGCCAGGCTTCTCTCTTCACGCTCCTGTGAGACAGCAGTTTGTAGGGTAAATGCCCGGATCCGCGACGGGCAGAATAGCAGGAATTTGGTGGGGTGTTAATCTGTTTACAAAAAAGCAACATTAAATCTTTGCTGAATCGTTAAGCTACGCATAACGCGTTTCAGAAGTGTGTTTTCGGGCACAAAAAAACCGCCGGGTGGCGGTTTTTTTGTTGTGCGCGAGTGGTAGCAGACACCGTTGCACAGTTATGTGGCAAGTACGACACAGGGCGAATGATGGCATCAGAACGGAAAGCCCGCAAGCCCAGATGTACGTTTTGCGTACCGCTTTCAGAATTTACATGTAAGTCGCTGCAAACGCCGAAAAGCCCTTTGAGCCTCTTCTCCGGCTCGCTACAGTAGCGCCTGGCCTGCTTCGCTGGTGTAGCAGCCAGTCACCGGGCCCGGAAGCAGTTCCAACAACCTACGTGGCGAGTACGACACACTTGCCTGGTTCTGCCTTTCCCGGTGAAGAGAGGATCAACGTAGCGCCTTCGGGACTACTCGCAATGGAGATGCGTTGGCTTTTTGCGCTCATCGTTGCGCTGGGTTTACTGCTGGCGGCATCACACGGTGGCTGGAATATTTCCGACATCACGGTGCTGCTGGTGTTAAATCTGGGCAATTAAGCTGCTGACCGCCCGCAAGGGCGGTCTTCTACATCGTCCAGGAGCACGCTTCGTTATCAGTTATAATTGCGTAATAAATACTCACACTCTTATTCCGGACTATATAGTCTCTTTCCCCATTTACGTTAAAACAGGAAAACTCGCGTAGATAATACTCGCGGCAACATCAACGTCTTATGGCGCCATAAGCCCCGGAGTCATCTATGAAGTTGCCTTTAAAGCCACACCTGCTCGCGTTGCTGTGCAGCGCAGGGCTGTTCGGCGCCTCGGGCGTCCTGTTTGTTAAAAGTCAGGTGCCTGCCGAAACGCCTGTCGCCGCGCCACCCACCGCGCCGGTGCCGCCGCAACCCGCGCCTGCAAACACGCCTGCGCCGATCTTTTCAACGGCGCAAATCGACCAATGGGTCGCGCCCATCGCGCTCTACCCTGACGCGCTGTTATCGCAGATCCTGATGGCCTCCACTTACCCGATGAATATGGTGCAGGCAGCGCAGTGGTCACAGGACCATCCCACGCTACAGGGCGACGCCGCCATTCAGGCGGTAGCCGGGCAACCGTGGGACGCCAGCGTCAAATCCCTGGTGGCGTTCCCGCAATTAATGTCACTGCTGGGGCAAAACCCGCCGTGGATACAAAATCTCGGCGACGCCTTCCTGGCGCAGCCTGATGACGTGATGGCGTCGGTACAGCGCCTGCGCGCGCTGGCCCAACAGACCGGCGCGCTCACCACTTCGCCGCAGCAAAAGGTTACAACAGTGACCAAAACGGCACCGCCTGTCTCACCGGAAAAACCCGGTTCCGCACCGCGCAGTACAACCGTTATCGAAATTGAACCGGCGACGCCCAACGTGGTTTACGTGCCCACCTATAACCCGGCGACGGTTTACGGCTCCTGGCCAAACGCGGCGTACCCGCCTGTTTATTTACCACCAACGCCTGGCGAGCAGTTCGGCAACAGTTTTGTCAGGGGATTAGGCTACAGTCTTGGTGTCGCCACCACTTATGCACTCTTTAGCGCGATTGACTGGGATGAAGATGACGATCATCACCACCATCATGACGATGATTATTACCACCACGATCATCACGATGGCTACGCGCATAACGGCGATAACATCAACATTAATGTGAATAACTACAACAGAATCACCGGTGAAAACCGGCCGGGGAACACGATACCCTGGCACCATAACCCGGCGTATCGCAACGGTATCGGCTATGCCGATAGCCGTGTCGCCGCACAGTTTCACTCCCCTTCCAGCGCCACCGGCCTGGGCACAGCGCAAGCACCGGTCGATCGCGCCTCGCAGCGTCAGGCGGCGGCCGCGCGCTTTCAGCAGGCGACGGGGCACAGCGCCACGCTGAATACCCCGCACCAGGCCGCCCGAGAGTCGTTACAGGCGCGCGCCCAGCGTAGCAGCTACCGCGGTTACGATGTCAGTAAGCCCGACGTGCAACGGCTGGCGAAACGTGTGCAAAACGCGCCGGAACTCCCTTTCCATCACGCGACACAAAGCGCGCCTTATCGCGCGCTGCCTGCCAGCGCGTTCAGCGGTAACGACAGCCGTTCCGCCCGCTGGCAGGAACAGCAGCAGCGTGGTTCAGAGAGCCGTCATCTGGCCGCCCGTCATGCAGACGCGCCGGTAAAAGCGCGCAACGTTGAACATCGTGCGCATGAACGTCATCGTTAAGGAGAAAAAAGGTGAAATCGACATTCCTCGCCGCGCTGGCGTTCAGTCTGGCATCAACCCACGCTTTCGCGCTGGCGCAATTTTCCTCACCAGAACAAGCCGCTGACGCCCTGACGCAGGCGATTTCAACACACGACGAGGCGGCCTTAAATCATCTTCTCGGCGATGACTGGCGGCGGATTTTGCCGCCTGAAGGGGCTGACCCGGAAGCGGTCAGCCGTTTCCTGCGCGACTGGAAAGCGAGTCACCGCGTCGTCCAACAGGGCGATACGGCGCATCTGCAGGTAGGCGCGCAGAACTGGCAGTTACCGATCCCGGTCGTTAAACACGACCAGAGCTGGCAGTTCGATATGCAGGGCGCGGCCGATGAAATCGTCACCCGAACGATCGGGCGCAACGAACTCGCCGCAATTGCCGCACTCCATGCCGCTGTTGACGCGCAGCAGAGCTATTACGCCCTGAATCAGCGTTACGCAGAGAAAATTGTCAGCAGCGAGGGAAAAAAAGATGGCCTCTACTGGCCGATGCAACCCGGCGAAGCGCCAAGTCCGCTTGGCCCGGCGTTCAGCCCGCAACAGCAGGATATGGGCTATCACGGTTACCATTTCCGTCTTTTGCCCACTCATGACAACGGCTTTGCGATGTTAGCCTGGCCTGTGAGCTACGGCGAAACGGGCGTGATGAGTTTTATTGTAAAACAGGATGATCGGGTGCTTGAGGCAAACCTGGGGACGGACACGGCGCAGCGCGTCAGCGTTATTGACCCGGCGCATCTCGATAAAACGTGGCACCTCGTCGCTCCGTAAGGGTTTTACGCAAAAGACCGATGGGCCGTGAGGACACGGCCCATCGTTATGCCGCTTACAGAATGCTGGCGACAGATTTCGCCAGCTGCGCTTCCAGTGCAGGCTTAGCTTCTTCGAATTTCAGGTTAACTTTGTTAGCGCTGGACACCACACGCGTCTGGTATTTCGCACGATTACCCTGCTCGGTGCTGGTTTGCAGCTTCACGCCGGAGGTGCCCTGACGCAGCGCGGCGATATTATCCGTCGTCACCGCCGCTTTGCTGCGCTCGGAAATTTGCAGGTCAGTCACCATCGTGTAGTTCACATCTTCTACCATCGCGTCTGCCGCCATGCCGATAAGCCCCGCCGCCAGGCCAACGCCTAACGCCGCACCGGAAGAGTTGCTGTTGTACGCGGTGATGCCAGCACCCAGCGCTGCGCCCGCGACGGCACCTTCATAACCGGTTTTCAGGTAGCCCTGCGCTTCACGCAGATCCATTTTGTCTGCTTTCAGGACGTTCGCCTGGATCCAGTAGTAGGCAGAGTCAGGCGAACTGGTGACTTTGTACCCTTTGGCGGAGAGATCGTTCGCCAGCAGGGTTTGCAGGTTGCTCATGTCTTTGTCTGACGTGTTTTTCACCTGGATATACACGGTTTTCTCAGAAGACGGCTCAAGCCAGATGGTCTGGCTCATCTGGGTTTTCACCTCAAGATTGCGTTTCTTGATAGCGGTGGTCATTGCTCCGCAGCCAGTGAGGGTAAACGCGGCTAATACCAGGCCAACGACAGCCAGTTTTTTTACAGACATACCTTTTCCTTTTTTATTGAAAGTCACCCGAGTGAAAAAAAAGGCGTGCCGCGGACAGCCAGATGCCGTCACTATGCTGATGTGAGGAAAGCAGAGAGGGAATGAATACGATCCTTGTCATCACAGTCCTGATATTCAGGGCGTGCCGTCGGCGGCAAAAACGCCTTTATTACGTTGTTATCGGCGGTACAAGGAAGAGGATTAGCAAAAATTCCCTACCAGATTAGGTGGTTAACAATAAGAGAGGACGCGCGCTTACGAATGGCGGTGAAAAAAACGCCTCCGAAGAGGCGTTGATTTAGCGAGAAACTTACTTTTTCTTCGCTTTCGGGTTCGGCAGGTCGGTAATGCTGCCTTCGAACACTTCTGCCGCCAGACCTACAGACTCGTGCAGGGTCGGGTGCGCATGGATGGTGAGCGCGATATCTTCCGCGTCACAACCCATTTCGATAGCCAGACCGATTTCACCCAGCAGCTCGCCGCCGTTGGTGCCGACAATCGCGCCGCCGATGACACGGTGGGTTTCTTTGTCGAAAATCAGTTTGGTCATACCGTCTGCGCAATCGGAAGCGATAGCACGGCCAGACGCCGCCCACGGGAAGGTGGCGGTTTCGTAGCTGATGCCTTTCTCTTTCGCTTCTTTCTCGGTCAGACCCACCCATGCCACTTCCGGCTCGGTGTAAGCGATAGACGGGATCACTTTCGGATCGAAGTAGTGTTTCATGCCCGCGATAACTTCAGCGGCAACGTGACCTTCGTGAACGCCTTTGTGCGCCAGCATCGGCTGACCGACGATATCGCCGATCGCATAGATGTGCGGCACGTTGGTGCGCATTTGTTTGTCAACGCGGATAAAGCCACGGTCGTCCACTTCCACACCCGCTTTGCCTGCATCCAGGTTTTTGCCGTTCGGCACACGGCCGATAGCCACCAGCACGGCGTCGTAACGCTGCGCTTCCGCAGGCGCTTTTTTGCCTTCCATGGAAACGTAAATACCGTCTTCTTTCGCTTCAACGGCAGTCACTTTGGTTTCCAGCATCAGGTTGAATTTCTTGCTGATGCGCTTGGTAAAGACTTTCACGACGTCTTTGTCGGCAGCCGGGATAACCTGGTCGAACATTTCAACCACGTCGATCTCTGAACCCAGCGCGTGGTAAACGGTACCCATCTCCAGACCGATGATACCGCCGCCCATAACCAGCATACGCTTCGGCACTTCTTTCAGTTCCAGTGCGTCGGTGGAATCCCATACGCGCGGATCTTCATGCGGAATAAACGGCAGCTGAATCGGACGGGAACCCGCCGCGATGATCGCGTTGTCGAAGTTAATCACGGTTTTGCCGTTCTCGCCTTCCACTTCCAGGGTGTTCGCGCCGGTGAATTTACCCAGGCCGTTCACCACTTTCACTTTACGGCCTTTGGCCATACCAGACAGACCGCCGGTCAGCTGATTGATGACTTTTTCTTTCCAGGTGCGGATTTTATCGATGTCGGTTTTCGGCTCGCCGAAAACGATGCCGTGCTCGGCAAGCGCTTTGGCTTCTTCGATAACTTTCGCTACGTGCAGCAGCGCTTTAGAAGGGATACAGCCTACGTTCAGGCAAACACCGCCCAGGGTGCTGTAACGCTCGACGATTACGGTTTCCAGACCTAAGTCAGCGCAACGGAAGGCCGCAGAGTAACCTGCCGGGCCTGCCCCAAGTACCACGACCTGAGTTTTGATTTCAGTACTCATCATGACCTCTTTGTAATTTTCCGGCGGGTCTGACGCTTAAGTTTTAACGCCCATCATCCACCGGGACGTTCTATCCGCTCGCATTTTACAAAACTGTTAACAATTTTGAAACAACAAACGGCAGACGAATCTTTTTGGCACCTGATAATTTCGCACAGTCAGGCGGAATTACCAGAAAAAAGCCGGCCGTCAGGCCGGCTTTTCGCTTACATCACCAGGCGGCGAATGTCCGACAGGGTGTTGTTGATGATGGTGATGAAACGCGCACCATCAGCACCGTCGATCACGCGGTGGTCGAAGGACAGGGAGATCGGCAGCATCAGGCGCGGCACGAACTCTTTACCATTCCACACCGGCTCCATCGCAGACTTGGAGACGCCGAGGATAGCCACTTCCGGCGCGTTCACGATCGGCGCGAAGTGGGTGGTGCCCAGGCCGCCGATGCTGGAGATGGTGAAGCAGCCGCCCTGCATTTCGCCAGCGGTCAGCTTGCCATCACGCGCTTTTTTGGAGATGGTCATCAGCTCGCGAGAAAGCTCAATGATGCCTTTCTTGTTCACATCTTTGAACACCGGTACAACCAGGCCGTTCGGGGTATCTACCGCCACGCCGATGTTGATGTATTTTTTCAGCGTCAGGCGCTGGCCATCTTCAGACAGCGAGCTGTTGAAGCGCGGCATCTGCTCAAGGGCAGCGGCAACGGCTTTCATGATGAAGACAACCGGGGTGATCTTCACATCCAGCTTACGCTTCTCAGCTTCGGCATTCTGCTGCTTACGGAACGCTTCCAGATCGGTGATATCAGTTTTGTCGAAGTGCGTAACGTGCGGGATCATCACCCAGTTACGGCTCAGGTTCGCGCCAGAGATTTTCTGGATGCGGCCCAGTTCCACTTCTTCCACTTCACCAAACTTGCTGAAGTCCACTTTCGGCCACGGCAGCAGACCCGGCAGAGAACCACCGGTCGCGCCAGCGGCAGGAGCGGATTCTGCACGTTTAACAGCGTCTTTCACGTAAGCCTGAACGTCTTCGCGCAGGATGCGGCCTTTGCGACCGGTGCCTTTCACTTTCGCCAGGTTCACGCCGAATTCGCGCGCCAGGCGGCGGATCAGCGGCGTCGCGTGGACGTAAGCGTCGTTTTCAGCAAACTCAGATTTGCCTTCGGCTTTCGCCGGAGCCGCAGCCGGTTTGTCAGCTTTCGCCGCCGGAGCCGGAGCTGCCGCTTCCTGTTTCGCAGCCGGAGCCGCCGCAGGCGCTGCGCCTTCCACTTCGAAGACCATGATAAGAGAGCCGGTGGAGACTTTATCGCCCACGTTCACTTTCAGCTCTTTCACGGTACCTGCGAACGGTGCCGGCACTTCCATAGAAGCTTTGTCGCCTTCTACAGTGATCAGAGACTGTTCAGCGGTGACTTTGTCGCCCACTTTCACCAGCACTTCGGTCACTTCGACTTCATCGCCACCGATATCCGGCACGTTGACGTCTTTCGCGCCAGCGGCTGCCGCCGGCGCAGATGCCGCCTGCTCGGTGACCTGCGGTTTGGCTTCAGCCGCAGGCGCAGCGCCCGCCACTTCGAAGACCATGATCAGAGAGCCGGTGGAGACTTTGTCGCCGGTGTTGATTTTGATCTCTTTCACGGTGCCCGCGAACGGTGCCGGCACTTCCATAGAGGCTTTGTCGCCTTCTACGGTGATAAGAGACTGCTCGGCTTCAACTTTGTCGCCGACTTTCACCAGGATCTCGGTGACTTCGACTTCGTCGCCGCCGATGTCCGGTACATTAACGTCTTTTGCTGCCGCGGCTGCAGGTGCTGCTGTCGGAGCGGCTTCTTTCTTCTCTTCAGCCTTCGCAGGTGCAGCGGCTGCTGCACCTTCGGCGGAATCGAAAATCATGATCAGTTTGCCGGTTTCGACTTTGTCGCCCACGGACACTTTGATCTCTTTGACCACGCCTGCCTGCGGAGACGGGACTTCCATAGAGGCTTTGTCGCCTTCTACGGTGATAAGCGACTGTTCAGCTTCAACCTTGTCGCCCACTTTGACCAGGATCTCGGTGACTTCAACTTCGTCCGCCCCGATGTCCGGTACATTGATTTCGATAGCCATTCTTTCTTTACCTCTTATGCCAGACGCGGGTTGACTTTCTCTGCATCGATATTGAATTTGGTGATAGCGTCAGCCACCACTTTCTTATCGATTTCACCACGTTTAGCCAGTTCGCCCAGCGCAGCGACAACCACGTAAGAAGCGTCAACTTCGAAGTGGTGGCGCAGGTTTTCGCGGCTGTCAGAGCGGCCAAAGCCGTCAGTGCCCAGTACGCGATAATCATCAGCCGGTACATAAGTACGAACCTGCTCGGCGAACAGTTTCATATAGTCGGTGGAAGCGACTGCCGGAGCGTCGTTCATCACCTGAGCGATGTACGGTACGCGCGGAGTTTCCAGCGGGTGCAGCATGTTCCAGCGCTCGCAGTCCTGGCCGTCGCGCGCCAGTTCGGTGAAGGAGGTCACGCTGTAGACATCGGAGCCTACGCCGTACTCTTTCGCCAGAATCTCTGCCGCTTCACGAACGTGACGCAGGATAGAGCCGGAGCCCAGCAGCTGAACTTTACCTTTGCTACCTTCGAGGGTTTCGAGTTTGTAGATACCTTTACGGATACCTTCCTCGGCACCTTCCGGCATCGCCGGCATGTGGTAGTTTTCGTTCAGCGTGGTGATGTAGTAGTACACGTTTTCCTGCGCTTCGCCGTACATACGCTGCAGACCGTCATGCATGATGACAGCGACTTCGTAAGCGTAAGCCGGATCGTAGGAGATACAGTTCGGGATAGTCAGCGACTGAATGTGGCTGTGGCCATCTTCGTGCTGCAGACCTTCGCCGTTAAGCGTGGTACGACCGGAAGTACCGCCGATCAGGAAGCCGCGCGCCTGCTGGTCACCTGCTGCCCAGCACAGGTCGCCGATACGCTGGAACCCGAACATGGAGTAGTAGATGTAGAACGGGATCATCGGCAGGTTGTTGGTGCTGTAAGAGGTCGCAGCGGCAAGCCAGGAAGAACCTGCGCCCAGCTCGTTGATCCCTTCCTGCAGAATCTGGCCTTTCTCGTCTTCTTTGTAGTACGCCACCTGCTCACGGTCCTGCGGGGTGTACTGCTGGCCGTTCGGGCTGTAGATACCGATCTGACGGAACAGACCTTCCATACCGAAGGTACGGGCTTCGTCCGCGATGATAGGAACCAGACGGTCTTTGATAGACGGGTTCTTCAGCATCACGTTCAGGGCGCGTACGAAAGCGATGGTGGTGGAGATCTCTTTGCTCTGCTCATCCAGCAGGGAGCGGAAATCTTCCAGCGCCGGCAGCTCCAGCTTCTCGGTGAAGTTCGGCTGACGAGACGGCAGGTAGCCGTGCAGCGCCTGACGGCGTTCATGCAGGTACTTGTACTCTTCAGAGCCTTCCGGGAAGGTGATGTACGGCAGTTTTTCCAGGTCTTCGTCGGCCACCGGCACGCTGAAACGATCGCGGACGTAGCGAACGCCGTCCATGTTCATTTTCTTCACCTGGTGAGCGATGTTCTTACCTTCGGCGGTGTCGCCCATGCCGTAACCTTTAATGGTGTGAGCAAGGATAACGGTCGCTTTGCCTTTGGTTTCTTTCGCTTTTTTGAATGCAGCGTAGATTTTCTTCGGATCGTGGCCGCCACGGTTCAGCGCCCAAATCTCATCGTCAGACCAGTCTGCAACCAGCGCTGCGGTCTCCGGGTATTTACCGAAGAAGTGCTCACGCACGTACGCGCCGTTTTTGGATTTGAAGGTCTGGTAGTCGCCGTCAACGGTTTCGTTCATCAGCTGAACCAGTTTGCCGCTGGTGTCTTTACGCAGCAGCTCGTCCCAACGGGAACCCCACATAACCTTGATAACGTTCCAGCCGGCGCCTTCGAAGATGCCTTCCAGTTCGTTGATGATTTTGCCGTTACCGGTGACCGGGCCGTCCAGACGCTGCAGGTTGCAGTTGATAACGAAGACTAGGTTGTCCAGTTTTTCGCGGGTCGCGATGGTGATGGCGCCTTTAGATTCCGGCTCATCCATCTCACCGTCGCCGAGGAACGCGTAAACGGTCTGTTCAGAGGTATCTTTCAGGCCGCGGTGTTCCAGATATTTCAGGAATTTCGCCTGGTAGATAGCGCCGATCGGGCCAAGGCCCATGGATACGGTCGGGAACTGCCAGAATTCCGGCATCAGTTTCGGGTGCGGGTAAGAGGACAGACCGTTGCCGTGAACTTCCTGACGGAAGTTATTCATCTGCTCTTCGGTCAGGCGGCCTTCAAGGAACGCACGCGCGTAAACGCCCGGAGAGATGTGGCCCTGGAAGTACACCAGGTCGCCGCCGTCTTTTTCGTTGCGCGCACGGAAGAAGTGGTTAAAGCACACTTCGTAGACGGTCGCGGAAGACTGGAAGGACGCCATGTGGCCGCCAAGCTCGAGGTCTTTTTTGGACGCACGCAGCACGGTCATAATGGCGTTCCAGCGGATAGCAGAACGAATACGGCGCTCCAGTTCCAGATTACCCGGGTATTCCGGCTCTTCTTCAACGGGGATGGTATTGATGTACTGACGGGCGGCACTGCCCGCCGCTACGTTCACGCCGCCTTTACGGGCTTCGGAAAGCAACTGATCGATCAGATACTGAGCACGCTCAACACCTTCTTCACGGATTACCGATTCGATCGCCTGTAGCCAGTCGCGAGTTTCGATCGGATCCACGTCATTTTGTAAACGTTCTGACATGGGGGTATTCCTTATCATCTATCTAATACGTTGATTTATCTGGAACCTGTCCCATTGCACTCTGTGCTCTTACAGCGTCCGGCTGCGTCTGTAGCGGCTGTGCGCCCCCTTTCTTTTAAGGGCTTCATCTTGCCGCCGCGATGCAACCTGAACTACGGGCACTTAACAAAGCGCAATAAGACAGGTTCTGGGTTTAGTTGCCGCGCTTCAATGGCGCTTTTGGTACAAATCTTCCGACAAAAGCCGGAAAAACATTAATTCTTACGTTGCTCCAGACGACGCAGCGAGCGGTCACGACGGCTCTGCTCACGGCTGCGGTCCAGCAAAATTTCTTCAATGAACGCCAGGTGACGATGCGAGGCTTCCCGCGCCTGCTCCGGCTCCCGCGCCATAATCGCCTCGTAAATCCGGGTGCGATGGCCGCTCACCAGCGGCAGCATTTCACGTCGCGCGTAGAGCAATTCGAAGTTCTGACGGACGTTTTGCGCCAGCATCGGCTCCATGCAGCGTAGCAGATGAAGCAGCACGACATTATGCGCGGCTTCCGTGACCGCTATCTGATACTGCACCACCGCGTTTGATTCTGCGTCCAGATCGCCGGACTCCTGAGCGCGCTCAATGGCCTGATGACATTCGCTCATCCGGGCTCTGTCTTCGTCGGTGCTGCGCAGCGCCGCGTAATAGGCGGCGATACCTTCCAGCGCGTGACGCGTCTCAAGAAGATCAAACTGGGATTCGGGGTGGTCAGAGAGGAGTTCTACCAGCGGGTCGCTGAAGCTTTGCCAGAGCGTACTCTGAACAAAAGTACCGCCGCCCTGGCGACGAAGCAGCAGGCCCTTCGCTTCGAGACGCTGAATCGCCTCTCGCAGGGAGGGTCGGGAAACGTCGAACTGTTTAGCCAGCTCGCGCTCAGGAGGCAGTTTTTCGCCGGGACGCAGCGTCCCTTCGAGGATCAAAAACTCCAGTTGCTGCTCAATCACATCGGAAAGTTTTGGTTGGCGGATTTTGCTGTAGGCCATTATTCCCTGTCTCTGCCATTCGCCCGGAGTCAATTGGTATGACCAATTTAACGTTCGTGTTGGTAAAGTAACAAAGTATTCACCTTCTGTCCATCCTGGTTTTGATTGAAATCAGGAAAGCCCGCATATTTTAACAATGATAAAGAAATAACGTTTCAGAAATGTAACTCCGCACAAATGAACCCGTTACCTCAAAAGCAGTAGATTTAACTCAAATGAAACGTAAAGGCGTGCAACCTGAACCGATTCATTAGTTTAAAATATGAATATCTATTCAATATTTGCGTTTAAGATGAATAAGCGCGTCCGTCCGTGAAATAACCGCAGCGATTTACAAATGGTTTCTTTTTATTCACTCCGCGAGCGCCCCCTGAGAAAGCAGGTGCATTTGGCAGCGCTTATCACTATTCTTGGCGCTGCGGTAGTCGTTATTAGAAATTTCATCCTTATTGGCTGTAAAGAAAAGACTACACACAGCGACATAACAACATTACAGCAGCGCCACGCTGCGGATTAAAAATAACCATAAACGAGGTTTTATGATGGAAGGTCAACAGCACGGCGACACGCTGAAGCGCGGCCTCAAAAACCGCCATATTCAGCTTATCGCGCTGGGTGGTGCTATTGGTACGGGCCTGTTTCTGGGCAGCGCCTCCGTAATCCAGTCCGCAGGGCCGGGGATTATTCTCGGTTACGCCATCGCGGGGTTTATTGCCTTTCTGATCATGCGCCAGCTTGGCGAAATGGTCGTGGAAGAACCGGTGGCAGGCTCTTTTAGCCATTTTGCCTATAAATACTGGGGCGGTTTCGCAGGCTTCGCGTCCGGCTGGAACTACTGGGTGCTGTATGTGCTGGTGGCGATGGCGGAGCTGACCGCGGTCGGTAAATACATCCAGTTCTGGTGGCCCGAGATTCCTACCTGGGCCTCTGCCGCCGTCTTCTTTGTGGTTATCAACGCCATCAACCTGACCAACGTAAAAGTCTTCGGCGAGATGGAGTTCTGGTTCGCCATTATTAAAGTTATCGCGGTCGTCGCGATGATCCTGTTCGGCGCCTGGCTGCTCTTTAGCGGCACCGCAGGCCCGCAGGCCACGGTGAGCAACCTGTGGGAGCATGGCGGCTTCCTGCCGCATGGCGTCTCAGGGCTGGTCATGATGATGGCGATTATCATGTTCTCGTTCGGCGGTCTGGAGCTGGTCGGCATTACGGCGGCGGAAGCCGACGAGCCGGAAAAAAGCATTCCGAAAGCCACCAACCAGGTTATCTACCGCATTCTGATTTTCTATGTGGGTTCGCTGGCAGTACTGCTTTCACTGCTGCCGTGGACGCGTATCACGGCCGATACCAGTCCGTTTGTCCTGATTTTCCATGAGCTGGGCGACTCTCTCGTGGCAAACGCGCTCAACATCGTGGTGCTGACTGCCGCGCTCTCCGTTTATAACAGCTGCGTTTACTGCAACAGCCGTATGCTGTTCGGTCTCGCCAGACAAGGCAACGCCCCGAAAGCGCTGCAGAAAGTCGATAAACGCGGCGTGCCGGTCAACACCATTCTGGTCTCCGCCGCCTTTACCGCGCTGTGCGTGCTGATTAACTACCTGGCACCGCAGGAAGCCTTTGGCCTGCTGATGGCGCTGGTGGTCTCCGCGCTGGTGATTAACTGGGCGATGATTAGCCTTGCCCATATGCGTTTTCGCCGCGCCAAACAGCAGCAGGGTGTGACGCCGCGCTTCCCGGCGCTTTTCTACCCGCTCGGCAACTGGCTGTGCCTGCTCTTTATGGCTGCGGTGCTGGTCATTATGCTGATGACGCCGGGTATGGCGATCTCCGTGTGGCTGATCCCGGTATGGTTGCTTATCCTGGCAATTGGTTATTTCGTCAAAGAGAAAAAAGCGAAAGCGGCGCACGCCCGCTAAGCTATCAAACCCTCACCCGGCCGGGTGAGGGTTGTTACCTTCCTCACAAATTCCTTCGCACAACACGATTATCCATCTCTGCGACTTATTACTGCTGCGCAGTTTTGCTTAGGCCGAATGATACTTCCGTCCATATCATTCACCGGAGATGTGTCGATGGAAAACAGCAGACTCTCTGTCAAAGAAAAAATCGGCTACGGAATGGGTGACGCCGGCTGCAATATTATCTTTGGCGCCATCATGTTGTTTGTTAATTACTTCTATACCGATATTTTTGGCCTGGCCCCGGCGCTGGTTGGCGTATTGCTTCTGTCGATTCGCGTGATTGACGCAGTGACCGACCCGATTATGGGTGCCATCGCCGACCGCACCCGCAGCCGCTTCGGGCGTTTTCGTCCATGGCTGCTGTGGATAGCGTTCCCCTACGCGTTATTCAGCGTGCTGATGTTTACCACGCCGGACTGGAGCTACAGCAGCAAAGTTGTCTATGCCTTTGTGACCTACTTCCTGCTTTCCATTACCTACACCGCCATCAACATTCCCTACTGTTCGCTTGGCAGCGTGATAACCAATGACCCGAAAGAGCGCGTCGCCTGTCAGTCTTATCGCTTTGTGATGGTGGGTATCGCCACGCTGCTGCTCTCCCTGACGCTGCTGCCGATGGTGGATTACTTTGGCGGCGGGGACAAAGCCAAAGGTTATCAAATCGCCATGACCATTCTGGCGTTGATCGGCATGTGCATGTTCCTGTTTAGTTTCGCTACGGTTCGCGAGCGCATCCGCCCGGCGGTGCCGACCAATGACGACTTAAAAGCCGATCTGAAAGATGTCTGGAAAAACGACCAGTGGGTACGCATTCTGCTGCTGACCATCTGCAACGTCTGCCCGGGCTTTATCCGCATGGCGGCGACCATGTATTACGTCACCTGGGTTATGCAGCAGAGCACCAGTTTCGCCACGATGTTTATCAGCCTCGGCGTGATCGGCATGATGATTGGCAGCACGCTTGCCAAAGTGCTGACCGACCGCTGGTGTAAGCTGAAAGTTTTCTTCTGGACCAACATCGTGCTGGCGATTTTCTCCAGCGGTTTCTACTTCCTGAATCCGCACGCCACCGTACTGATTGTGGTGATGTATTTCCTGCTGAACGTGCTGCATCAGATCCCATCGCCGCTGCACTGGTCGCTGATGGCGGACGTGGATGATTATGGCGAATGGAAAACCGGCAAGCGTATTACCGGCATTAGCTTCTCCGGCAACCTCTTTTTCCTGAAACTAGGGCTGGCGATTGCCGGCGCGCTGGTGGGCTTTCTGCTCTCCTGGTATGGCTACGACGCGGGAGCCAAAGCCCAGAGCGCCACGGCACTTAACGGCATCGTCATGCTCTTTACCGTAATCCCGGGCGTCGGGTATCTGATTACCGCGGGCGTTGTGCGCCTGCTGAAAGTGGATCGTGAACTGATGGCGCGTATTCAGAGCGACCTCGAAAAACGCCGCGAAAACTACCGCGAGCTTTCTGAATACCCGCAGACCAAACCTGTGGAAGTTAAACCTTAAGGAGCGATGATGAATACTTCTCCCTGGCCGAACCCGCTGATTGAGCAGCGCGCCGACCCGTTTATCCTGCGTCATCAGGGCCAGTACTATTTTATCGCCTCTGTACCGGAGTATGACCGGCTGGAAATTCGCCGCGCGCCCTCGATTGAATCGCTGCGCCAGGCGCAACCGGTCGTGGTCTGGCGTAAGCCGGAGTCCGGGCCGATGAGCGAGCTTATCTGGGCACCAGAGCTGCATCATATTAACAACAAATGGTACATCTACTTTGCCGCAGCCCCGACGCGCGCGCTGAAAGACAACATGTTTCAGCACCGGATGTATGTACTGGAGTGTGCAGACAGCGACCCGCTGACCGGCACCTGGACGGATAAAGGCCAGATTCAGACGCCTTACGATACCTTCTCACTGGACGCTACGACCTTCGAACATCAGGGCAAGCTCTGGTATCTGTGGGCGCAAAAAGCGCCGGATATTCCGGGTAATTCCAATCTGTACCTGTGCGAAATGGAAAACCCGTGGACGCTGAAAGGCGAGCCGGTGATGCTGAGCAAGCCTGAGCTCGAGTGGGAGTGCCGCGGCTTTTTAGTCAATGAAGGCCCGGCAGTGGTAAAGCACGGCGAACGCCTGTTCGTGACTTACTCTGCGAGTGCAACCGATGAAAACTACTGCATGGGGCTGCTCTGGATAGATCAGGCGGCGGATTTGTGCGACCCGCGTAACTGGCATAAATCCCCACAGCCGGTTTTCACCACCAGCTATGAAAACCGGCAGTACGGCCCAGGTCACAACAGCTTCACGACTACCCCGGATGGTCAGGATGTGCTGGTGTACCATGCGCGCAACTATACGGAAATCGAAGGCGATCCGCTTTGGGACCCGAACCGCCATACCCGCGTGAAGCTGATTACGTGGGATGATGACGGCATGCCCCAGTTTGGCACTCCACTCGCCGATCATCCCTAAGGTACTTTCAGCGGCACGCTCACATGAGCGTGCCGTAAATCGTTAACAACGCCACCACCACCACAATTACCAGCGTCGCTTTCTTCGCCATCGACACCGCCGCCTTCGGCGTTGCCACCTTATCCACGTGCGGTTCACGCGCCAGCGCAAACTGCGCCAGGCCCGTCAGCACCTGATACTGCGAGGTATAGCGATCAAGCAGTGAGGCAAACCACGCGGGCAGCGCTTTTTCCCCATGTCCAACGAGCGCATACACCACGCCTGCCAGGCGCACCGGCACCCAGTCCAGCACATGCAGTATTGCATCAATGCCCGACAGCAATCGCTGGTGCGGGGTGTGATGACGGGCAACCCAGCTCTGCCAGGCGCGTAAAAAGGCATAGCCTGTCAGCGTCACCGGTCCCCACATACCGCCCACCACAAACCAGAACATCGGTGCCAGATAAAAGCGGTAGTTAATCCATAACAGGCCGTTTTGCAGTTCGCGCAAATATTCACGCTCATCGCAACCCGGCGGCACGCCGTGGATGAGCGTCAGTTCATACGCCATGTTTTCGCGTGCGTGGCTGTCATCATGGCTCGCCGCTTTAAGATAAGCGTGATAGTGCCTGCGTACTCCGCCTGCCCCGATACACAGCACGCCGATTAGGATCCAGAAAATCAGCAGCGGTACATTAAAGAACCAGCCTTCCAGCGCGTTCAGGCAAAGGAAGACCACCAGCATTGCCAGCACCGCCATACCGAGCGTAAAGAACAGTGAAAAGTGGCGTACGCGGCGAAACAGCGGCTCAAGGCGATGATCCAGTTGCCAGTGTTCGCCCAGTTTGAAAAGCCGTTCGGCGATAAGCACCAGCAGCAGGGTGAAAAGCGTCATCTCATCTCCTTATCAGACGGGTCGGCCACCAGCGCGCGAAAGCGCGTCCAGTCAAAAGCCGGACCGGGATCGGTTTTACGTTCAGGCGCGATATCGCTGTGTCCGGTCATATGATTTTTCATCGCCGGGTAAAGGCTTATCAGCGTGCGCGTCACGGCGGCCAGTTGCCGGTACTGCGCATCGGTGTATGGCTGTACATCCGTTCCTTCAAGCTCAATGCCAATAGAAAAGTCGTTGCAGCGCTCGCGCCCTTGATAGCAGGATACGCCAGCGTGCCAGGCGCGTTTATTAAAAGGCACATACTGCACAATTTCACCGTCGCGGCGAATCAGGCAGTGAGCCGACACACGCAGATGGGCGATGCCCGCGAAATAAGGGTGCGCCTGCGAGTCAAGCGTACCGGCGAACAGGGCGTCGATCCACGGACCACCAAACTCGCCCGGCGGCAGGCTGATGTTATGCACCACCAGCAACGAAGGCGCTTCATCCTCTGGCCGACAGTCGTGATGCGGCGAGGGTGCGTGCCGGGCATCCACCAGCCAGCCATCTTTCACCTGCATGTGCAATTCTCCTTTCTGTGGTACTCAAACTCGCTTCAGAGTAGCATGATTCATTCTTTTGATTAGCCACCAATCTGGAGTTATATCATGCCGCCTCGCCGTTACAATCCGGACCATCGACGTGACGCGCTACTGGAACGAATCGCCCTGGATATCCCCTTTACCGTCGCTCAGGCTCTGCGTGAAGATCTCGGCGGCGAGACCGATGCCAGCCGCGATATTACCGCACAGTTGTTACCGCCAGAGAGTCGCTCGCATGCGGTTGTCATTACACGTGAGGCGGGCGTTTTCTGCGGTAAACGTTGGGTGGACGAGGTGTTTATCCAGCTTGGCGGCGATGTCCGCGTCACATGGCACGTCGAGGATGGTGACGACGTGCAGCCCGATCAGCCGCTTTTTGAGCTTGAAGGCGCCTCGCGCGTTCTGCTGACGGGCGAACGCACCGCGCTGAATTTCGTCCAGACGCTATCGGGCGTGGCCACCGAAGTGCGCCGCTATGTATCGCTGCTGGAAGGTACGCACACGCAACTGCTCGACACCCGCAAAACCATTCCGGGCCTGCGCAGCGCGCTGAAATACGCGGTATTGTGCGGCGGCGGCGCCAACCATCGCCTTGGCCTCTCCGATGCGTTTCTTATCAAAGAAAACCATATTATTGCCTCCGGCTCGGTGCGCCAGGCGGTGGAAAAAGCGTTCTGGTTGCATCCTGACGTGCCGGTAGAAGTTGAGGTGGAATCGCTTGAAGAGCTGGACGCCGCGCTGAAAGCCGGTGCCGATATCATCATGCTCGACAATTTTACCGTCGTTCAGATGCGCGAGGCGGTTAAACGTACTGCAGGCCAGGCACGGCTGGAAGTTTCCGGCAACGTCACGCTGGAAACGTTGCGCGAATTCGCAGAAACCGGCGTGGATTTCATCTCTGTGGGTGCCCTGACTAAACATATTCGCGCTCTCGACCTCTCTATGCGTTTTCGCTAACTCACCGCAGGGCAGGGTTTCGCCTGCCCTCTCCTTTTCTTGCCGTAATCTTCCTGTTTCCTCGCTTTCTTGTCTCGGTATTTTTTTAACACTCTGTTGTTTATTAAAGAATTTGCGAGACTTTACGCAACTGCGTCGCAGTTTCGTGCAACACAATAATTCTCTTCTGAAGACAGATTCCTGAATCGGTTTCTTTGTCTGGAGACGCTTTTCACGGCCTGACAGAGTGGCGTCACCCAAACAAGGAGGAACCATGAACAGACAGAGCGGCTTCACACTAATCGAACTAATGGTGGTGATAGGCATCATCGCCATTCTTAGCGCCATCGGCGTACCTGCATACCAGAACTACCTGCGCAAAGCGGCGCTGACGGACATGCTGCAAACGGTTATCCCTTATCGCACCGCGATTGAGCTTTGCGTTATCGATCGCGGCGGGCTTAGCAGTTGCGATGCGGGCACAAATGGCATTCCGGCACCGAAAACGACGCGTTATGTGAGTGAAATGACCGTTGCACAGGGCGTAATAAGCGCCACCGGGCAGGACAGCCTTAACGGTCTGTCGGTCATGCTCACGCCGCAGTGGAACAGCGCTAATGGCATGGAAGGCTGGAAGCGAACCTGCGCAACCAGCGATACCGCGATGCAACAGGCCTGTGAAGATGTCTTCCGCAGTTCGTTACCTTAAATGAGGACGCTGCGATGCCACTCGATTATTTACATACGTTATGCCAGCGTCATAACGCGCTGGTCCTGAATATCGACGACGCCACGGTGCACATCGCCGTGGCGGGTGAGCCAAGTAATGAATTGATGGATGCGCTACGGTTTTCCACGCACCGGCATATTGATATCGAGTGCTGGAGCGCCGAACGGCTGGAAAAAGAGCGGCAGTTGGCGGCTGAGCCGTTACGTCCGGCCGCGCAGGATGAAAGTGCTTCTGTGGTGGGGCTGATTGACCAGACGCTGCAACAGGCGCTACAGCGGCGCGCATCCGATATCCACTTTGAACCCGCCGAAGCGCACTACCAGATAAGATTCCGAATAGATGGCGTTTTGCATCCCTTGCCGCCGCTGCCTGCGGCACTTGCCAGCGCGCTGACGGCGCGTCTCAAAGTGCTGGGCAATCTTGATATTGCGGAACGCAGGCTTCCGCAGGATGGACAGTTCAGCATCGAACTTGGTGGGCGAACGGTCTCTTTTCGCATCTCTACCCTGCTCTGCCGCTGCGGCGAGAAAGTGGTTTTACGTCTGTTACAGCAAACGGAGCAGCCGCTGGAAGTGCAGGCCCTGGGGCTATCGCCAGCGCAGCAAACGCTCTTTTGCCAGGCGTTACAGCGCCCGCAGGGACTGATACTGGTTACCGGCCCCACGGGGAGCGGCAAAACCGTCACGCTGTATACTGCGCTTAGTACGCTGAATGAACCGCAGGTAAATATCTGCAGCGTAGAAGATCCGGTCGAGATCCCTGTGACAGGTCTTAACCAGACGCCGGTGCTGCCTAAAGCGGGGCTGACGTTCCAGGCGGTGCTGCGCGCGCTGCTCAGGCAGGATCCGGACGTTATTATGATTGGTGAGATTCGCGATCTCGAAACTGCGGAAATCGCCGTAAAAGCGGCTCAGACCGGGCATCTGGTGCTAATTACAACTCTCTAATAACTAACTTCGATTTGTATAGATGTTAAGCGACTTCAAGGATATGGCTTAGAGCTTTGCCAGACAGTTCCAATTGATTCCTACGCTGGTTTTATTTACAGTGAATCGTGATAAAGCAAGTAGCATTCAGGAGATTACTTATGTCCTCTTATGATTCGCGGGTTCAGTTGACGTCAAAAAGCAGCGTTATCTATAAGTTTCTGGTTCATGCGGCTACCCCACAGGGGGCAAGAGTTAAAGTCCAAAACCATCTGAGAAAGCTGGGAGATTTTGATTTCAGTGAAATTTGCATTTCGTCTATGGAGGTGAGGGGTGATGTCTTGCTTCTAAACCCTGACGGTACAAAGTGCCTGATTCTTTAAGGTACAAGTCATCATCGAAATGTATGTTTTTCAAGCAGATGAACAATAACGATGTGATGTCGCTGCTTATCACTACACCCTGCAATACCGTATCGCTTAACCAGTTCATAGCCGACCTTATCCAGCCTTTTAAGTAGCTGCTCAGGTAGCGATAAGACCAAATTAAAGGCTACGGGGGTAAGCACCTCTTGCTTATCATTTTGTTTCAGTGGGTTGAATGCGTAAAGGTTCATTGTTCAGTCTCCACGTTTCGTAGCATCTCACCAATTGCCAGTATTAGACGCTGTTCTTCTGACTTAATTCCGTCACCGATTCGGTTTGCCAGCCTTTCCAGTTTCCCCAAATAAAAAGAGTGAAGGTTCAGAGCTATGTTTGCTCGTACTTGCTGACCATAAGCATTGAAGAGTTGATTCATTTACAGCCCTCCTGTCATTTTCCTGATTGCATCTTTGAGAGCTGTATCTCTTTGCTGTTCAATTGTTGGCTTTGGCTTAACCTTGTAAGTGGTGACTGCTTTCGATGGTTTCACAGTTGGTTTAGGCTTACTGCCTGAAGAGAGTGATTTATAAGTTGCTTCACTGATTTCTTTTTGACCGTTGAAATATTTGAATTCCATTGAGTCAGTATTAGGGTTATAGCTGCCACGTTTGGACAGCCCTTTCATTGGAGTAATCATTATTCTGTTACCTCTTCAGAGTCAGTTACAATCACGTTTAAATAGCTTTCAAATAATTTAATCGAATCCAGAGCTTTACGGGCTTCGATTACGATTTTATTTCGCTGATGGACAGCTTCAGAGGCTTTTACCTTCAGACGTTCAATCATCTTATCAATAGTTGACTCAGCCTCTGCTGTAGCCTTATCAGTTATGTCCTGAAGAGGATTATCTTTAGCGTTCTTTGGCACACGAATGAAACTAATTACACCGATACCCATGCGGTGAACCATGTAGCCAGAATAAGCCATTGACTCAATAATCTGCTGTTGGTTCGTTGGGTAAACCTGCTTCACAATGAAACCGTGACGTTCTGAAGGATTAGCCAGATATTCGGCAGTTTTCCGGTTAATCAATTGCTGGCGTGATTCTACTGCATCCCGATATTCAGATTCTGCTTTAGACATCTTGTCAGTGGCCTGTTGAACCTTCGGGAAATAGAGCTTCTCAATATGCTGACGTTGTTCAAAAGGTAGCAGATGGTTAATACTTGCGATGGGTTGGTTAATTGATACGGCTTTATTCAAGGTTGTCATTAGTAACTCTCTCGTGAAATTCAGATACAAAAATACACCACACAGGCCGTCTTTTTACGTAACCCGTGTAGTGTAATCTGGAATATGTAAGGGGTTGGCTAACCTGTCTCCGAGGAAGGATGCCACAGGAAAGCCATTAATCTGTCAGAAAATCAATTCAATACACAAATGTTAACGTATTGTTAAATTCCGTCAAGAGGTTTCAGCTTCTGACAGATAGCCTTAATGATTTCGTACCGTCTGGTTTTAGTCATCATACGAGGCGGGGTGTAATTGGAGGAAGATGTAATTCCTGTTAATTCGGAAAGTCTCTTGAATTGCATATAGAAAAGATGTGTCTTCTCAGCTACAACGATAAAGTATTTCTTTTTCATTCATATTAATAGTCCCTAAACAGAAAAGGTCACTCCCCATGATAAAACCTGAGAAAGTGACCTTTCAATGATTCTCACCTATCTAAGACCCTGTTGACCAATTTTGATAAATGAGTTTACTGTATTATTATCATACGAATATGTGTTTTTGTCCAGTGGTTTATTGTTATTACAGACTTTGATGAGTAATTATTATGGGCGGGGTGAATGGGATGGCACAAATACATATTTAGCACTTTTTGTTAATAAAAATTCATGAAAATATGATATAAATAGAGTTATCTGTTAAGTTAACTGATTGAGTCTTTTTGTTTCACTTCAATAAACATGGCTAACGCAAAAGCCATGAAATTTGATTGATTCACTTACAAAGGATATCAATAAAACTTAACAGAAAGTTAAATTCCCGAATCACCAATCATATAAATCTCACCTAGCTTCGCTTATCGGTGATTCTGGTTTCCACCTTGTAGCCTTGACAGTAAATCATATCGGGATCCGTGAAAGAGGCTTTGAAGCTGGTGGATGAATTTTCACAAATATTATCTTTCTAAAAAATTTCCAGACCTATTTTTATTTCAGCTTCACCGGAAACTTTCAGCATATCTAGAGCACCTTTGAAGATTTTGGATAGTCTGAATCTCTCTACTTAGTAGCGCCCTTTTCAAAGGTTCCGTACCAATGGCAAAAAATGAACATATCTGAGCCTGTACAGCGTTCTAAGCGATTGTTTAATGATGGCAACCTAGCCCACAGGATAATATAAAGACTGCTTAGAATGCGTTACAGGGATCCTGATAAATGTCAGACATAAAAAAGCCCCGCACAAAGCAGGGCGTAAATCTTCAACAATTCGATTAAACCACCTCTTTGAGGCTCTTACTGACCTTTGCCACCGTTGCCCTTGAACAATTCACCGTTTCCATTACGTCACTGTAAGACATCCCAGCCTGTAACAGCTTGGCTATTCTCTCATTGCGCTGTGTGTCCTCTGGACGGCCTTTATATTTTCCGTCTGATTTGGCCTTAACAATCCCCTGAGCCTGTCTTCTCTTACGGTCTGTGTAATCCTTTCTGGCAATAGCGGCGAGCATGTCCAGCATCATCCCGTTTAACGCCTCAAGCATCCTGCTGGTGAACTCATCCCCTGACTGAATAAGCTGGTGGCTTGTTGGCAGGTCTAAGGCAACGACTCTCACACCTTTCTCATTAATCAGTGACCGTAACTTGTTCCAGTCTTCACCGCTCAAACGTGACAGGCGGTCTACCTGCTCCACTAAGAGAACATCTCCCTTCTGCGCAATATCCAGCAATCTGAACAACTCAGGACGCTTTAGAGATGCACCAGATTCATTCTCTGTGAAGTAGCTTGAAATAGTCATACCGTTGGCTGTAGCGAACTCACCCAACTGACCTTTGGCGCGTGTTGCGTCTTGCTGAGTGGTGGAAGCTCTGAGGTAAGCGTAGACACGTGAAGTCATGATAGTGAACCGTAGCAGTCTGTTTAAGATGGTTCAATTATATCAGTCTGTTTTACGTGGTTCAATAAACCATTTTTGAGGTGAACTGGTTCACTAAATCGGTGCTTGTTGAGGTATACCTTAACCAGACCGGAAGCAGCGTGTAAATTACCAGTAAGTTCACTGTAATCACCACAAAACAGAAAAGTGGCCTGAGGTCAGGGCTGGCAAGCCATCGAAGAAGAAAACATGGAGTGTAAGAAAACTGTTAATCACTGTTAAAACAATGAATAACCATTCAAATTGGTCAGTATTTGCGGGTTCTTAATGTATAACTATGCATTTTTTTGAAATGAAAAAGAAAGGCCGTCTAGTCTGACGGCAACCTTAATCATCCGGCTGTTGTCCCTGAAATTACAGCCCTGTTTTTGATATTGTTAATTATGTTCTTGTTTTTCTTTGAGTTATTCATATAGACATTTTTGTTGATAATTTTCAGTGTCGATGAAAGCTCATTGATAAGCAAATCCATTTCTTTGTGTCTGCTGATATTCGTGGTAACGCCATAATCAAGTTCTTGGTTATACGACTCACGGATGTCCTTAATAAGGGATAAGGCATTTGATATGGTTTCCATGAGGATTTTATTTCGCTCTTCCTGATACTCTACGACATAGCCAGCAATCTCTAACTCTTCATCACTGAATAGGCTGGAAAGCTCGTCTTTGATACTGTTCAGTGAGCGGCTGTCTGAAACATTATTGAAGCCATTAACTAATTTGATAACTTTGAACACCCTGTTTCTCCAGAAATCAGTCTCTTTCTGGACTTTCTCTCCTTGCTCCTCTAGTTTTTTTATTGAGGATTCAATCTCATATCTTCTGTTTTCCCCCTGCTCTTCTAGTTTTTTTATTGCGGATTCAATTTCGTATTTTCTTTTTTCCAATTGCTTGAGGTTTTCTTCTAGTGCATTTGTGTCGAGAACTGCTCTTTTTTGTTTTTCTTGCTCCTGAACAACCTTTGTATGCTCTTTTTCCTCAGCAAGTTCTTGAGCTTTATTTGCTTCAACTTTCTTTCCAGCTATATCAATATCATCATCATATTTATCAATTATTTTTTGTTTCAGGTCTGCTCGTTGATTTTTTTCTGCACGCTTATGGGCTGCTGAAAGCCATTGCTGAAGATAGGGGGAAACGGCAGCCAGAGCAGCACCAACAATCACTGGTAATACGATGTAGTGAACAAAAAACCACTCCTGAGAGGTTATTTCCGAAATCCTTACTTCAACCTCTCTTTTGCTCATAAATAACTTAGCAATATTTTGCCAATTGAAACCAAGCCATGAGAAAAAAACATAACCCCACAAAGGGCTTGAAATCCTGTCTTTAAAGGCTTGTTTGACCTGCTCAACTGGTTCTTTAGTAACTTCGCCCATAGCACCCTCGCTTTAAAAAATTGCCATATATAAATAGACCTACCTTAAATATACAAGTCCATATTCCATCATTATTTATGTATTCAAACAGGTATGTTAAAGAAATGGCATATTGCATTTGTGAGTATTGCCGGAGCCGCAGCACCAGCTATGTTTAAGCCACCAGCATAAGCCTTGCCAATCATATTACCCACCCAACCACCAATTCCAGCGCCTAAATTTTCAGATGATTCGGGAACAGGTGAATCAGATATAATTCCCTCAAGCTCCCTGATGTCGGACTTTTCAACACCCAACTTTTCGAGATAATCAGCCAGAGATGAGAAATCACCTGATGTTATATTATTCTGCTGGTTTACGTCACCCTCAACTTGATGAGCAAACACACCATTATTAGTAAACACATCGTTGAAAATATATTTAACCGTCACAGGAGCCACCTCTTTTTCTTGCTGATTGAAACGCAGGTCTTCACCAAATATGTTTTGCTTCTCTAACTCCAGAGACCAATCAAGAATTTTATTTCTCACAGTGGTGACAATATGCTCTAGTTTATTAGAGCTAAAAAACCAGCATAATTCCATGCCACCTTTCCCCGCCCCTAATAGTATTTCAACCTGACGCGGATTAAGAGGCAGCCTAATCATCTCACCTTTATTATCCCGATTATCCATTGATGATATTGATTCATAAAGAGTATAGGTAGTTATCTTGTCTATCATCTCTGCTGTCATACCGTTTAAATCGAGAGGCAAATATCTACCCTGGACATAATTAAACCCCTTAACAATTCCATGCCCTGTACGATAATCAGGAACATCAGATTTATTGGGATAGCCATTGATTTCATGCTCAACCCACGTAATTAAATCAAGCAGATTCAATTTTACAGCGATAGATTTCGCCTTAAGCAATACAGCTAGAATTTCTGTTTTTGGGTCTTCAGCTAGTGCTTGCAATTGTAAAACGGGGGAGTTCATAGCCAGCCTCTCGCTTAGTCAGTTACTGACATTTTAGCCGTTACAAACCTGAATGTAAGCAAACTTTTCACTATGGCTGATTAGATTGCTCTTCCATCTCTTTCACCCAATTTGGAGCCTCTTCTAAGGCTATGTAACGGGGCTTAGTCGTGAACCCTTCAAAGTCGAATTCATCACCGTCAATCAGCGGCAAAACTTCCAGCCATTGAGCACCGTCTACCACCCTATCCAATGGGAAATTCAGCAGCTTTAAGCCGTTATGTAAGAAGACATCACATTTCTTTCCAGCCGTGTTAAGTCGGATTTCTTTCACTATCCGCTTAATGATAATTTGAGCCTCTATACGGTCTTTCTTCACGGTTAAATCCAGATGGCTGATTGTCTCAAGCTGGGTTGATTGCTCTCGCTGGTGAACATCAGAAATAGCCTTTTCAGCGTCCTTAATTTGACTATTCAGGGCTTTCAAATCCTTAGCCATTGATTCGGTATCATCTGCCAGCATCGCCAGCTTAATGAGCCTCTCACGCTGTTTCTGAAGCTGTTCTAACTCACTCTGAAGAGAACCAATAGCAGACCCGTTATCACGATTGAGGGAAAGACGGTTAGTGTTATACAGAAGCCCCTGAACAAGGGCTTTATCAGCCAATCGACGGTTGATACTTTTGGCATGACATCGCCCCTCATATCTCATTGAGCATCTATAGACCCCATGCCATTTTTCAGTTGCACAGTTAACAATGGTCACAAAGCCACATTCAGCACAACGCATTACACCTTTGAAGAGGTTAGTAAGTAAGGGCTTTTCTGATGATGGTCTACGGCCTGCGCCCTGTTTTAACTGCTGTACAGCATAGAAATGTTCTTCACTAATGACGGCAGGGTAATAATTGGGTATCTCCTTTACCCCTTTCGTAACTGTACAATTAGACGGCACTTTGAAACCAATCACAGAGCGGTTATCCAAGAGTGCTTTAACAGTAGTGTGAGACCATGCACCTTTAACCGGGTTGCGCTGGTTCAGAGTATAGAAGCCCTCTTCATTCATCTGTCTGGCGATTCGTACAAAAGGCAAGCCCTCTAAACGTAGCTGAAAGACACGCTGAACCGCTTTCACATTATCGGGTATTAGCTCAAAGTGAGACATATCATCAGACACTCTGAGCCACGCCACACAGCGCCGTGACATTATCTTACCCTTAGCCGCTTCTTCTCGTTTTGCATCCCATGCAGACCTTAACCGCTTTGATTTCGTAGCGGATTCTTCATTAGCTCGTTGCATGATAAGTACAGCTTTAATCAAGCTGAGAGGGTCATTAAGACTTTCCTTCTTGTACCATGAGTTATCAGCCAATGTGACCACATCAACACCAGCTAATAAAATCTTTCGCAGACGCTCTCTTGCAGTGTCAATGTCTTGACGGCTTACCCTATCCAGTGATTCAACTAACAACACTGAACCTGCCTCAATAACCCCTGATTCAACAGCGGCTAAGAATTCACCAAATGCACCTGATTTAGCGTTAGCACCAGAGTAACCACTTATGCCGAGGTCTTGGAACCTGAGCGATTCATCCAAATGATAGTCTGGATTATTCTTGAGCCATTCATTTATGTACTTGTTCTGGCGTTTGGTTGAGTCTCCAGATGCCTGAATTCTTGAGGAAAATCGAATGTATGAGATTGCTTTTGGCATGAGCTAGTAAGTTACCATGATAGACTTAACAGGAGTTTATCATAAGAGATTCGTAGTCCTCTCAACGCTTCACACTAATTCCACAACCGAAACCCTGGTGCGCCTCGAACAGATGGGGTTACCGCGCTGGATGCTGGCCTCTGCGCTGGAGCTGGTTGTTGCACAGCGGCTGGTCAGGAAGCTCTGCCCTTACTGCCGGGTCTTTTCACAGGAGCCGGTGACGCTCCCGGCCTCGCTCTGGCCACGCCCGATTCACCCCTATAAGGCCTGCGGATGTGAACGATGCTATGGCGGTTATTACGGGCGCATCGCGCTTTTCGAGCTGCTCAGCATTAATACGGCGCTGCGCCAGACGATTGCCAGCGGTGCGCCGCCTGAAGAAATCGCTTCACAAGCGCGTGCACAAGGCATGACCACACTTTTTGAACATGGGTTACAGGCCATAGAAGCGGGGCTTACTACACCTGAAGAGCTTTACCGCGTATCGGGTGTGCCGCATGGATAACTTATTGTGGCGCTGGCGCGGGGTAAATAAAGAAGGCGCAAGTTGCGAAGGCATGGTCTGGGCGTCAGATAAAATCAGCGCGTCGCTGCAACTAATGGATGACGAGGTGCATCCGCTAATGCTTAAGCGCGCCAGCGTAAACAAGCGGTACTGGAGCAGCGAACATAAAATTCTGGCGATCCGCCAGCTAGCGGCGCTGCTACAGGCGGGTGTCAGCCTGACGCAGGGCCTGACGATGCTTGCAAGCCAGCATCCTGTCACGCAGTGGCGCGCTTTGCTTGGGCAGCTTGCAAAGCAGCTCGGGCGCGGCATCGCCTTTTCCGAAACACTGCGCCAGTGGCCGAAAGTTTTTCCGCCACTCTATATTTTGCTCATGCGAACCGGTGAACTGACCGGGAAGCTGGACGTATGCTGCCAGCAACTGGCGCAACAGCAGGAAGATCAGCAAAAACTGCGTAAACAGGTCATTAAAGCGCTGCGCTATCCGGCCTTTATTTTTACCGTCGCGCTGCTGTTGACGCTGGGAATGACCTGCTTTGTCCTCCCGCAGTTTACGGCAATCTACCGCTCATTTAATACGCCGTTGCCGCTGGTAACGCGCGCCGTTATTGGACTATCTGAAGCTTTGATACAGCACGCCACATGGTGGCTCAGCGTGCTGGTTATCACGCCTCTGGTCATTGTCAGGCTTCGCCGCAGTTCGCAGTGGCAGTTACATGAAGCCGCGTGGCTTTTAAAACTTCCGCTCTTTGGCCCGCTGATTCGCGGCCAGCAGCTCAGCCAAATCTATACGGTGCTGTCACTCATGCAGCGCGCCGGTATTCCGTTACTTCAGAGCCTGGGAAGTGTGGAGGGTACGCTGGCATCGCCGCTGTGGCGTCAGGCTGTCGGACGCGTAAAGGAAAGCATCGCTGGCGGGCTGCCGTTCTGGAAAGCGCTGGAACAAGAAACTGTTTTTACGGCTCTGTGCATCCAACTGGTTCGCACCGGTGAAGAAACCGGTTCGCTGGATCTGATGCTAGAGAAACTTGCAGAATGGCATCTCGGTCAAACGTCTGAACGCGCGCAGACGCTGGCCGCCACGCTGGAGCCGCTCATGATGATGGTTATTGGGTTAATTGTCGGTACGCTGGTGGTGGCAATGTATCTGCCGATATTCCGGCTGGGGGATGCGATGAGCGGTATGAATTAATGCTGGCGCAAGGGGCGCGCCAGCATGATGCTAATCGGTTCAGAGGCTGTTGAACACCCGGTTTTCCTGTTCCTGCACACGAATAAAAGTGGTGCGCTTAGTCAGTTCTTTCAGACGAGAAGCCCCGACATAGGTACAGGCAGAACGCAGGCCGCCCAGAATGTCACGCGCCGTATCATCCACCGGGCCACGCAGCGGCAGTTTAACCGTTTTGCCTTCAGCGGCACGGTACTGCGCCACGCCGCCGACGTGACGGTTCATGGCGGATTCAGAGCTCATGCCGTAAAAGAGCATGAATTTTTCGCCATTCTGCTCAACAACGGTGCCGCCGCTTTCGTCATGGCCTGCCAGCATACCGCCCAGCATGACAAAATCCGCGCCGCCGCCAAAGGCTTTCGCCACATCGCCTGGTACGGTGCAGCCGCCATCACTGATGATCTGACCGCCAAGGCCGTGCGCGGCATCGGCGCACTCGATAACCGCAGAAAGCTGCGGATAACCCACACCGGTTTTTACGCGTGTGGTGCAGACGGAGCCAGGACCGATACCGACTTTGACGATATCGGCGCCCGCAAGGATCAACTCTTCACACATTTCACCGGTAACGACGTTGCCAGCAATGATCGCTTTATCAGGCCATGCGGCACGTGCCTTAGCAACGAACTGCACGAAATGCTCTGAATAGCCGTTCGCCACGTCGATACAGATAAACTGCAAGGACGCAGAAAGCGCGAGAATTTCTTTGGTTTTGGCAAAGTCAGCGTCGGAAGTGCCGGTCGACACCATGACGTGCTTCAGCACATCCGGAGAGACTGAATCAATGAACCCGGTCCAGTCCTGCACGCTGTAATGTTTATGCACCGCCGTCAGGATATCGAAAGCGGCCAGCGCCTGCGCCATCGCGAAAGTGCCGACGGTATCCATATTGGCAGCGATGATCGGAACACCAGACCATTGAACGCGGGAATGTTTAAAAGTGAACTGGCGCTCAAGTTCAACATCAGAGCGGCTTTTCAGGGTAGAGCGTTTCGGGCGGATAAGAACGTCTTTAAAACCTAACTTCAAATCTTCTTCAATACGCATTTGCGATTCCTGGTTAATGGCGATGAGCACGGAACATGTGCGGCGGGACAACTGCCAACTCCAGTGACGTTATCATACGCACTAATAATGGCGCCGCAAGACTGCGAAAGCGCGCTTTTTTACGCTACAATCCTATAAATTTACCTTGTGCGCAGGGTCGATAAACGAGCCGGCTGGCGTTGTTTTTTCAGCACCCTCAACGGTATGAAAAATAATCACTTTCATACTAATCATGCGTATTTCAACGATTCGGGACGATGGCTTTATGGTTTATACGGTAGCACTGACGGGCGGTATCGGAAGCGGCAAAAGCACAGTCGCTGACGCCTTTGCCCGTCTTGGCGTTACCGTCGTTGATGCCGATATCATCGCACGCCAGGTTGTGGAGCCAGGAACCCCAGGATTAAACGCCATTATCACGCGTTTTGGGCAGGCTATTTGCGCTCCCGACGGCACGCTTAATCGCCGCGCGCTGCGCGAAATCATCTTCTCAAGCCCGCAGGAAAAAGCCTGGCTGAATGGCCTCCTGCACCCGCTTATTCATCAGCAAACCCAGAGTGAAATCGCACGCGCCGCGTCGGCCTATGTGCTTTGGGTCGTTCCGCTGCTGATTGAAAACCAATTACACAGTAAAGCTAACCGTGTGCTGGTGGTGGATGTCACACCCGAAACGCAGATACAGCGCACCATGCAGCGCGATGGGGTTTCTCGTGAGCATGCTGAGCTTATCCTTAACGCGCAGGCCACCCGCGAGGCCCGGTTAGCGATTGCTGATGACGTCATAGATAATAACGGCTCGCCGGAAACGATAGCCGGGGATGTGGCGCGCCTGCATCAACGCTATCTGCAACTGGCGGCGCAGGCCGTACCACAGGAAAATAAGTAATGCAGACTCACGTTCTTTTTGAACATCCCCTGAATGAAAAAATGCGCACCTGGCTGCGTATCGAATTTCTCATCCAGCAAATGAAAGCGCTGCTGCCTGTCAGCGATCATGCCTCTGCGCTGCACTTCTTTCGCAACGTCGGCGATTTGCTGGACGTCTTTGAGCGCGGCGATACCCGCACGGAACTCTTAAAAGAGCTGGAACGTCAGCAGCGCAAGCTGCAAAGCTGGGCTGAAGTGCCGGGTGTTGATAACGAGCGTATTGAATCGCTGCGCCGGGAGTTGAAAGCACGCAGCAGCATGCTGATGGCCGCGCCTCGCCTCGGGCAAACGCTGCGTGAAGATCGCCTTATCGCCCTGGTGCGCCAGCGCCTGAGTATTCCTGGCGGCTGTTGCAGCTTCGATTTACCGCTGTTGCACGTCTGGCTCTGCTCACCGCAGGAAGAGCGTGACGTTCAGGTCAACAGCTGGCTTGCCACGCTGCAACCGCTGACGCATACGCTGGATATGATCCTCGATCTCATTCGGCAGTCAGCGCCGTTTCGCAAGCAAACCAGCCTGAACGGGTTTTATCAGGATAACGGCGACGATGCCGACCTGCTGCGCCTGCAACTGCCACTTCAGGAAGCGCTTTACCCACAGATTTCCGGCCACAAAAGCCGTTTTGCCATCCGCTTTATGCCGCTCGACAGCGAGCACGGGCGCGTACCGGAACGGTTTGATTTTGAACTGGCCTGTTGTTGAGGAATTATGATGTCAGACGCCACCATCGTTAACTGCCCGACCTGCGGCAAAGAAGTCATCTGGGGCGACAACAGCCCGTTTCGCCCGTTCTGTTCAAAACGCTGCCAGCTTATCGATCTGGGAGAGTGGGCCGCTGAAGAGAAACGTATTCCCAGCAGCGGCGATCGCTCCGACACCGATGGCTGGAGCGAGGAAGAAAACCTGCCTTAAGGCTGCGCGCGAAGCTTTGCAATCACAGGCTCGTTGGCAGGCGGAAACGCCTGCGCATCCAGAGCCTGTTGATGTACCCAGTGCCCCGGTTGACCTTCTTTGCCCCACGGCTCCCCTTCCCAGCTCTCCACCAGATAGAACCACAGGCTGATGTGGCGATCCGGAAATTCGTAGTCCAGCGTCTCAAACAGGGTGGCGGAGGTTACGGTTATGCCGGTCTCTTCCTGAAGCTCGCGGCGAAGCGCCGATTCGGGTGTTTCACCCGCTTCAATCTTACCGCCAGGGAATTCCCATTTATTCCCCATATGCGCATCAGCGGCACGCTGCGTAATAAAGATTTCGCCCTTCGCGTTACGCACGATACCCACCGCAATCTGTAATTTTTTCATGCATTTCTTCCTGTAAAAAAGGCGCAGATATCTGCGCCTTTTATGTCAGTTAACTACCGGTTAGCTTAAGCGGCCGTGGCACTGCTTATACTTTTTACCAGAGCCACACGGACAAGGATCGTTGCGGCCGACTTTACGATCACCGGTCTGCTCGGCAAGCGCTGCGGCTGCAGCAGTTTCGTCGTCCTGATGGCTGAGCTGTTGCATCTGCACCAGGCGCTCCGCCTCTTCGCGGCGCTGCTGTTCCATCGCTTCCACTTCTTCCGGCATACGCACCTGTACTTTGCTGATGGTGCTAATCACTTCATATTTCAGTGACTCCAGCATGGCAGCAAACATGGCGAACGATTCGCGCTTATATTCCTGCTTCGGATCTTTCTGCGCATAGCCGCGCAGATGGATACCCTGACGCAGGTAATCCATCGCCGCCAGGTGCTCTTTCCACAGGGAGTCCAGAGTCTGCAGCATCACGCCTTTTTCGAAGTGACGCATCATCTCTGCGCCCACGACTTCTTCCTTACGCGCATACACTTCTTTCGCGCTTTCCAGAATACGCTCACGCAGCGTTTCTTCGTGCAGATCCGGCTCTTTATCCAGCCACTGCGCAATCGGCAGCTCCAGATCGAAGTCGTTTTTCAGACGCTCTTCCAGGCCCGGAATATCCCACATCTCTTCCAGCGACTGCGGCGGGATATGGGCATCAATGGTCGCTTTGAAAACGTCTTCACGGATGCTGTTGATGGTTTCGCTGATGTCCGCCACGTCCAGCAGTTCGTTACGCTGGGTGTAGATCGCACGACGCTGGTCGTTGGCTACGTCATCATATTCCAGCAGCTGTTTACGGATATCGAAGTTGCGGCTTTCCACTTTACGCTGCGCGTTGGCAATCGCTTTGGTCACCCACGGGTGCTCAATCGCTTCGCCCGGTTTCATACCCAGTTTACGCATCATGTTGGCGACACGATCCGAGGCGAAAATACGCATCAGCGCATCTTCCATCGAGAGATAGAAACGAGAAGAGCCCGGATCGCCCTGACGACCAGAACGGCCACGCAGCTGGTTATCGATACGACGTGATTCGTGGCGTTCGGTACCAATAATATGCAGACCGCCAGAGGCCAGCACCGCGTCGTGGCGTTTCTGCCAGTCGGCTTTGATCTGCGCAATCTGTTCTTCACTCGGCGCTTCCAGTTCGGCAACTTCCGCCTGCCAGCTACCGCCCAGCATGATGTCGGTACCACGGCCTGCCATGTTGGTCGCGATGGTAACCGCGCCCGGATAACCTGCCTGCGCGACGATATCCGCTTCGCGGGCGTGGAATTTAGCGTTCAGGACGTTGTGTTCGATGCCTGCTTTAGTAAGCGCCTGAGAGATCACTTCAGATTTCTCGATGGAGATAGTCCCCACCAGCACCGGCTGGCCTTTCGCGGTACGCTCTTTGATGTCTTCAATGATCGCATCGATCTTCTCGGCTTCGGTCATATAGACCAGATCCGGCAGATCTTTACGAATCATCGGACGGTTGGTCGGCACCACGACGGTATCGAGCTTATAGATAGAGCTGAACTCAAACGCTTCGGTATCTGCGGTACCGGTCATCCCCGCCAGTTTTTCGTAGAGACGGAAATAGTTCTGGAAGGTGATCGAAGCCAGCGTCTGGTTTTCATTCTGGATTTCCACACCTTCTTTGGCTTCTACCGCCTGATGCAGACCATCAGACCAGCGGCGGCCCTGCATGGTACGGCCGGTGTGTTCATCGACGATGATAACTTCGCCATCTTTGACGATGTAGTCAACGTCGCGGGTAAAGAGCACGTGGGCGCGCAGCGCGGCGGTGACGTGGTGCATCAACATGATGTTGCCCGGCGAGTAGAGCGATTCGCCTTCATCCATGATGCCTTCTTTCACCAGCAGCTCTTCCACCAGCACCAGACCGCGCTCGGTCAGGTTAACCTGGCGCGCTTTTTCGTCTACCGAGAAGTGGCCTTCGCCCTGGAACGTGTCGGAGTCTTCTTTCTCCTGACGCACCAGATGCGGGATGATTTTGTTCACTTTCTTGTAAAGCTCGGAGCTGTCTTCGGCCGGGCCGGAAATAATCAGCGGCGTACGCGCTTCATCGATAAGAATGGAGTCCACCTCATCCACCAGCGCATAGTGAAGCTTCCGCTGCACACGGTCTTCCGGGCTGAACGCCATGTTGTCGCGAAGATAGTCGAAACCATATTCGTTGTTGGTGCCGTAGGTGATATCCGCGGCGTAAGCTTCACGCTTGGCAGGTGCCGGCATGCCGGACATGTTAACCGCAACGCTCATCCCTAAGAATTCAAACAGCGGACGGTTATTTTCGGCGTCACGCTGCGCCAGATAGTCGTTAACTGTCACTACGTGAACGCCTTTGCCGGTCAGCGCGTTCAGATAGGCTGGCAGCGTCGCAGTCAGGGTTTTACCTTCACCGGTACGCATCTCTGCGATGCAGCGATCGTTAAGCACCATACCGCCCAGCAGCTGCACGTCGAAGTGGCGCATGCCGAAAACACGCTTGCTCGCTTCACGCACCACCGCGAACGCTTCCGGCAGCAGGTTTTCCAGCGTTTCGCCTTTTTCCAGACGCGCACGGAACTCTGCGGTTTTCGCTTTCAGCTCTTCATCGGAGAGCTTCTCCAGCGCTGGTTCCATGCCGTTAATAAGCGCAACGACTTTACGCATACGACGTAAAGTACGATCGTTACGGCTACCAAATACCTTGGTTAACATTTTGATCAACATAATAAATTCTCTGAAGCCTCGCACAGGCAAAAATTAAGTGAATAAGAATGAAAATACTCAGGCGAGGTGACGAGGACCGGCGCGGATACCGTGCACCTGGCGAATCCAGGCGGAGACCGTAAAGGAAAGATGAGGGAGCAAACGCGGTGCGGGCTGCACCTGCGCGGCGGCAGGCTGCAAATCCTGCGTCAGCATCGCGCTAAGGGTATCCAGCAGCGCCAGATGATGCGCGTTTAGCGGCAGGCTTTCTTCCATCGCCATCGGCAGCGCCTGAGGCGCCATGGCGAAAGAGAGATGACGGATAACGGTGCGGATGGCGTGCTGCTGCCAGTAATCGACACCAAACGCCGCAGAGCGTCTGGATGTTTCACTGATAAGCGCCAGTGAATCAAAACTGCGCAGCGTACCGGTATGGCTGGTGCTGGCCTCTGCAGGCGCGGCGGGTTCAGCGTTGTTATTGAGCGCAGGCAGGCCAAGACTGGCCGCGACCATCCCCAGAAGGAGATGCGGCCAGAAATAGCGTCTTCCAAACTGTCGCCAACGCATGAATATACCAGGCACTGTAACCCACCAGATAACGCCGGCCTTTGCCCACGTTATATTGTCTGTTAATAAGGGGATAAATATTACCATCATTCCCACGAGGCGGCAGTAGTATCGCTGCGATACCTTACGCAATCCGCACAAGAAACCAGCAGTTAATCATCAGCAGGGAGATGGTAAAGCAGGGTAAAAGGCGAAGAGAAAAAATGGCTGTTTAAGAGCAATAAAAAACGACTGGTGAACACAGGCCGGAGAGAGTACCTGGTCTACCAGTCGTCTTTAGTCAGACTATGCTGTTACGCCAGCACCAGCGAAGGCGCTTTGAAAGCCAGAGGCAATTCAGCCTCGTCTTCATAGGTGACATACTCCCAGGCTTCCTGTTTAGCAAGAACCGCCTGCAGCAATTTGTTGTTCAGCGCATGGCCAGATTTATAGGCGGTAAACGCGCCGATAATGTTGTGGCCGCACATGAACAGGTCACCAATCGCGTCCAGCATTTTGTGACGTACGAATTCGTCTTCAAAACGCAGGCCGTCTTCGTTCAGTACGCGATAATCGTCAACAACGATGGCACAATCGAAGCTGCCGCCCAGGCACAAACCACGGGACTGCAGATATTCGATATCACGCATGAAACCGAAAGTACGAGCGCGGCTGATCTGGCGCATAAACGCTTCTGCAGAAAAATTCATGCAATAGCGCTGGTTGCTCGCATCAATGGCCGGGTGGTTGAAGTCGATAGTAAAGTCCAGAGAAAAACCGTTGTACGGTTTAAACTCTGCCCACTTATCGCCATCTTCAACACGCACGGTTTCTTTAATGCGCACGAATTTCTTCGCGACATTCAACTCATCAATACCTGCATCAACCAGCAGGTAAACAAACGGTGCGGCGCTGCCATCCATAATGGGGATTTCAGGCGCATCCACTTCGACGATGATATTGTCGATACCGAGGCCAGCCAACGCGGCGTTCAGATGCTCAACGGTAGAAATCCGCACATCATGCTCATTAACCAGGCAAGTACAGAGCATGGTATCACGCACAGATTTGGCATCGGCCGGGAAGTCTACCGGAGGATTCAAGTCGGTGCGACGATAGATGACCCCGGTATTTGCCGGCGCAGGGCGCAGCGTCAGGGTGACTTTTTTGCCGGTATGTAAACCGACGCCAGTCGCCTGAACGATACGTTTAAGAGTCCTTTGTTTGATCATCGTATAATCTCGCCAAATAATTCACCTTACCGATAGTGTACATCACAACCGGTGGGGCATTTTAGCACAAAGAGCGAATATGCCCAACTTCCGGCTTATTCTTAATCAGCCTGCTTACGCAGAAACGCCGGAATATCCAGATAATCTGGCTCTTTTGCCGTCTGCGGCGTCGGGTCGTTAACCACTTTAGAAGCCGGTTTCTGCTCCTGGGTCAGCGGCGCCATACCGTGCTGCTGATAACGATCCATGGCTGGCTGCTGCGTCTGTTTGTTAGTGACCAGCGTGATTTCCGGACGCTTATCCATGCCGATACCGGTCGCAACCACAGTCACGCGCAGTTCGTCGTTCATATCCGGGTCGAGAGACGTACCGATAACCACGGTCGCGTTATCCGATGCGAAGGCACGGATGGTGTTACCCACGGTTTCGAACTCATCAAGACGCAGGTCGAAGCCCGCCGTGATGTTGACCAGAACGCCACGCGCGCCAGACAGATCGATATCTTCCAGCAGCGGGCTGGAGATCGCCATTTCGGCCGCTTCTTCCGCACGGTCTTCGCCGCTTGCAACGCCCGAACCCATCATAGCGTAGCCCATTTCAGACATCACGGTGCGCACGTCTGCAAAGTCGACGTTCATCAGGCCCGGACGCGTAATCAGCTCGGCGATACCCTGCACCGCGCCTTTCAGCACGTCGTTAGCCGCGCCGAACGCGTCCAGCAGGGAAATCCCGCGACCCAGCACTTTCAGCAGCTTGTCGTTAGGGATGGTGATCAGGGAGTCGACATGGCGGGAGAGCTCGGCAATACCCTGTTCGGCAAAAGCCATACGCTTTTTGCCTTCAAAGTTAAACGGCTTGGTCACGACAGCCACGGTCAGAATGCCGAGGTCTTTCGCCACTTCAGCGACAACTGGCGCAGCACCGGTGCCTGTACCGCCGCCCATACCGGCTGCGATAAACACCATGTCAGCGCCATCTAACGCGGCACGCAGCGCTTCGCGGTCTTCTTCCGCAGCGTTACGACCCACTTCCGGGTTTGCGCCCGCACCCAGACCTTTAGTGATGCCGCTACCAATCTGGATGGTCTGGCCGACTGCGGTTTTACGCAGTGCCTGGGCATCGGTGTTGACTGCGAAGAACTCAACACCTTCGATGCGCTCGCGCACCATATGTTCTACGGCATTACCGCCGCCGCCACCGACGCCGATGACTTTAATCACCGCGTCGTTGGTCAGTTCCATAGGTTCAAACATAATGTCTCTCCGTTTTGTGCCTTTCGCCTGAGACCGCTAATTTTGTCCGGTCTCTGAAAAAAATTAAAACTCTTTTCGCAGCCAGCTGTTGATCCGTTTGATCCACGAGCCGACTGAAGTCCGTTTTTCCACTTCCGCCTCACCGCTTAAATGCGATTCTTTACCATAGTGAAGTAAACCCACCGCCGTGGAGTAATAAGGCTCCTGGGCGTAATCGGTAAGGCCAGTAATATTTAAGGGTTGCCCGATACGCACCTGCGTATGGAACACCCGCTGCGCGCACGCCGCCAGACCTTCAATTTGCGCCGCGCCGCCGGTTAATACAATCCCTGCCGCAAGATGATGTTTCACACCCTGCTGGCGAAGCTGCTCCTGCAACTGCAAAATTTCTTCGTTGACCAGATTAAGCAGCTCGGTATAACGCGGCTCAATCACTTCTGCCAGCGTCTGGCGCTGCAGACTGCGCGGCGGACGGCCACCCACGCTCGGCACTTCAACGCTCTCGTCTTTACCGACCAGCGACCCAAGCGCACAGCCATGGCGCACTTTAATCGCCTCGGCATCGCTCGGCGGCGTGCCGAAAGCATATGCGATATCGCTGGTCACCACGTTACCGGCATACGGAATCACTTTAGTGTGACGCAGCGCACCGCCGGTGTAGACCGCGATATCCATTGTACCACCGCCGATATCCACCACGCAGACGCCCAGTTCACGCTCGTCTTCCGTTAAAACGGAGTAGCTGGATGCTAGGCCCGCGAAAATAAGTTGGTCAACTTTCAGACCGCAACGTTCCACTGCCTTGACGATGTTTTTCGCCATGTCATTGTGGCAGGTGATTAAATGTACTTTCGCCTGCATGCGAACGCCGGATAAGCCAACCGGGTTTTTAATCCCTTCCTGGTAATCAATAGCGTATTCCTGAGGAATCACATGCAATACGCGATGTTCATCGCGTACGCGTACTGATTTTGCGGTATGGACAACATTTTCAACATCTTCCTGCGTCACTTCCTCTTCGGAGATCGGCACCATCCCGATTTCGTTCTGGCAGCTAATATGCTTGCCGGAAAGCGCCAGGTAGACGGAAGAGATCTGGCAATCCGCCATCAGTTCGGCCTGGTCAATCGCGCGCTGAACGCATTTCACCACCGATTCCAGATCGTTAACGCCGCCTTTGTCCATCCCGCGGGACGGACAGCTTCCCACGCCAATGATATTGATCATACCGTCGGGCAGAACTTCCCCTACCAAAGCGGCGACCTTCGCAGTGCCAATCTCCAGTCCAACTACCAGTTTTCTGTCCGTCGCCTTAATCATTGTTGCTCTGCCTGTGCCTGATTCTGTTGCTGATTAATTTCCTCAGTGGGGGCCGGCTCCCAGCCGACCGCCGCGCCGGAGTCGTAGCGCAAATCGACATAGCTTATCTGCTTATGGTCAGTTTGCGCTTGCTGTTGCAGAACCGGGTACAGCTCTACAAAGCGTTCCAGGCGTTTCATTGTGTCATCCCGGCCAAGATTGAGCTTGATATTATTGCTCAACGTCACCTGCCAGGAGCGACGCGCGGTCATCGCCGCTTCCTTCAGTGTAAATTTATCTTTCGCCAGCACCTGCCCCATCGCGCGAAAACCCTGCAGCACTTCGTTCTCGCTACCTTCGGGGCCATACAGTAGCGGTAAGGTTTGCTTACTGGCGCGATCGGACGGCACGCTGAAGGCCGTACCGTCGGTGTCGATCATGTGCTGGTCATTCCAGCGTGCTATCGGCACATATTCAACCAGATGAATCTTCAATTCGTCCGGCCATTGCTTTCTTACGCTCGCCTGCTTAATCCACGGCAAACGTTCTATCTGATTCTGGATGATATTCACGTCCTGCGTCATAAACGTACCCGGCGCGCCCAGCGCCAGGATGGACTGGCGAATATCATCATTGCGGGTGTAATGGCGCTCGCCCGTTACCACCAGCTTTGAAAGCGGCAGGCGCTGGGCATCTTCCATCCACCCCAGCACCATCCAGCCGCCGAATATCACGGTTAACACGACCGCCAGCAGAAAGACGATGCCTGCGAGACGGGTCCCATTATTACGGCGCGAAACCGTATTTTCTTCAGGACGATTTTTCGTGTTCAGCGCAGCCTGCGACATATCAGTTCGCCAGCTCCAGAATACGCACCACCAGCTGCGAGAAGCTCATGCCCGCCTGACGCGCCGCCATCGGCACCAGACTATGGCTGGTCATGCCAGGCGCCGTATTTACCTCAAGCAGATAAAACTCACCGTCGCTGTCCTGCATCACGTCCACGCGGCCCCAGCCCCGGCAGCCCAGCACACGCCAGGCGTCCATCACCAGCGCCTGTAACGCCTGCTCGCGTTCAGCGTCAATGCCCGCCGGGCAAAAATATTGTGTCTCATCCGAGAGATACTTCGCCTCGTAGTCATAAAACACGCCGGCAGGCTGGATGCGAATCGAAGGCAGGATCTCATCGCCGAGAATGGCGACGGTAAATTCCGGGCCGCTCAGCCATTTCTCTACCAGCACTTCGCTGTCGTGTTCAAACGCCAGTTCGAGCGCGGGCAGTAACGCTTCCGCGCTGTCGACTTTCGACATGCCGACGCTTGAACCTTCGCGGCTCGGCTTCACGATAACCGGCAGGCCCAGCGCCGCGATACGCGCGCTTAATGCCTCGCTAAGGCCGCCAGTGATGTCCTGACGCTCCAGCGCCACCCACGGCGCTACCGGCAACCCTGCGCCCTGCCAGAGCAGTTTGGTGCGCAGTTTATCCATGGTGATGGCCGACGCCATCACACCGCTACCGGTATAAGACAGGCCGAGATACTCCAGCATCCCCTGCAGCGTGCCGTCTTCGCCGCCGCGACCATGCAGCGCGATAAAAACTTTATCGAACCCTTCTTCTTTCAGCGTCGTCACACATACGTCGCGCGGATCGACAGCGTACGCGTCCACGCCCGCCTCTTTCAGGCCCGCAAGCACCGCGCTGCCGGATTGCAGGGAGACGTCACGTTCCGCCGAATTACCGCCCAGCAGTACAGCGATTTTCTCAACCATGCGCGTTCTCCTCGGGTTGCAGCTTCGCTTCCGCCAGCTGGCGCGCGATTTTACCGATATTGCCCGCGCCCTGAACCAGAATCAAATCGTTGCCCGACAACACCGGTGCCAGCATCGCGGCGACCTGTGCCGGATCGGAAACCAGAATCGGGTCTACTTTGCCGCGCGCGCGGATCGTGCGGCACAGCGAGCGGCTGTCGGCACCCGGGATCGGCGCTTCACCCGCCGGATAGACATCCAGCATCAGCAGTACATCGACCTGCGACAGCACGTTAGCGAAATCGTCATACAGATCGCGCGTGCGGGTGTAGCGGTGCGGCTGGAAAATCATCACCAGGTTTTTCTCCGGCCAGCCTGCGCGGGCAGCGCGCACGGTTGCATCCACTTCCGTCGGATGATGACCGTAGTCATCCACCAGCATCGCCGTGCCGGATTTACCGTTCACGTTCGAAAGCGGGAACTCGCCGAGGAAGTCAAAGCGACGCCCGGTGCCCTGGAAGCTCTCCAGCGCGCGCAAAATGGCCTCGTCTTCAATCCCCTCTTCCGTCGCCACAGACACCGCCGCCGCCGCGTTCAGCGCGTTATGACGGCCCGGCGCGTTCAGCGTCACGTGCAGTTCCGGCTTGTCCTGACGCACCAGCGTGAAGTGCCCCTGCGCGCCAGTCTGGCGATAATTTTCCACACGTACATCGGCATCTTCACTGAAACCATAAGTGGTAATTTGACGCCCGACGCGCGGCAGCAGCTCGCGGATCACCGGGTCGTCAACACACATCACCGCACGGCCGTAAAACGGCAGGTTATGCAGGAAGTTAATAAACGTCTGCTTCAGGTTCTCAAAGTCGCCATGGTAAGTGTCCATGTGGTCGGCTTCGATATTGGTCACAATCGCGACCATCGGCTGCAAATGCAGGAATGACGCGTCGCTTTCGTCGGCTTCGGCAATCAAATAACGGCTGTTGCCTAGGCGCGCATGCGTGCCCGCCGCTTTCACCAGACCGCCGTTGACGAACGTCGGGTCGAGGCCCGCTTCGGCGTAAATGCTCGACACCATCGCAGTGGTCGTCGTTTTGCCATGCGTGCCGGCAACGGCGATACCGTGACGAAAACGCATCAGCTCCGCCAGCATCTCGGCGCGGCGGATAACGGGAATACGCGCCTCATGCGCCGCCACGATCTCCGGGTTATCCGCAGAGATAGCGCTCGACACCACCACCACGCTCGCATCGAGCACGTTTTCCGGGCGATGGTTGAAATAAATGGTGGCGCCCAGCGCCGTCAACTGCTGCGTGACAGCGTTCGGCGCCAGATCGGACCCGCTGATCTGGTAGCCTTCATTCGCCAGCACTTCCGCAATGCCGCCCATACCGGCGCCGCCGATGCCAACGAAGTGAATGTGCCGGACACGACGCATCTCGGGCACGATAGAACGCAGTTTCGCCAGTTGTTGTGTATTCATTCTTTAAAAGCCTTTGGCAAACGCCATAACATCATCAATCACGCGGAACAAACATTATCCGCAATCGTCACGCGCGGGCGACCGCGCGTACTTCATCAGCGACCTTTTCGGTCGCGTCGGGAATGGCGGCCGCTCTTGCCCGCTCAGCCATTTCAAGCAGCGTGGCGCGATCCCATCCCTTCAGCGTCTCGCTCACCGCCTCAACGGTAAACTGCGGCTGCTCGAGAATCTTCGCCGCGCCCGCTTTCTCAAGCGGCAGCGCATTCCAGTATTGCTGCCGGTCTTTATGCTGGAATGGCACAAACAGCGCCGGCAGCCCGGCGGCGGCGATTTCGCTCACCGTCAGCGCGCCGGAGCGGCATACCACCACATCCGCCCACGCGTAGGCTGCCGCCATGTCATCGATAAATTCGGTCACTTTATGCTGCGGCTGGCCCGCAGCGGCATACGCCTGCTGGACATCTTCCTGCGCGCCTTTACCGCTCTGATGCCAGATAGTCACGGCATCGTCCAGGCGCGCCGCCACCTGCGGCATCGTCTGGTTCAGGATGCGCGCGCCCTGCGAACCACCGACCACCAGCACGCGCACCGGGCCTTCACGGCCCGCGAGACGCGCCTGCGGCAGCGGCAGCGCCAGTACGTCGGTACGCACCGGGTTGCCTACGACCTCCGCGTTCGGGAACGCGCCGGGGAATGCCTGCATCACGCGGCTCGCGATTTTCGCAAGCCATTTGTTGGTCAGTCCCGCGATGCCGTTCTGCTCATGCAGGACGACAGGAATACCGAGCGACCACGCCGCCAGCCCGCCAGGGCCAGATACATAGCCGCCCATACCCAGTACGACATCGGGCTTAAAACGCTTCATGATCGCCCGCGCCTGCCGCCAGGCGTTAAAAATACGCACCGGCGCCAGCGCCAGTGCTTTCAGGCCCTTACCACGCAGGCCGGAGATCCGAATAAAATCGATCTCAATGCCGTGTTTCGGCACCAGGTCTGCTTCCATGCGATCGGCGGTCCCCAGCCAGCGAACCTGCCATCCCTGCGCCATCAGATGGTGCGCTACGGCGAGCCCTGGAAAGACGTGTCCGCCCGTTCCGCCCGCCATCACCATCAGCCGCTTTGGTTGACCACTCATCGTGAACCTCGTGTAAACGCCTGGGCTTTCTCCAGACGCGTTTCATAATCTATGCGCAACAACAACATAATCGCCGTCGACATAATCAGCAGGCTCGAACCGCCGTAACTGATAAGCGGCAGCGTCAGGCCTTTGGTCGGCAGCATACCCGCCGCCGCGCCGACGTTAACCAGCGCCTGGAAACTAAACCAGATACCGATAGAACAGGCCAAAAAGCCCGCGAAACGCTGATCGGTTTCCAGCGCGCGACGCCCTATCGACATGGCGCGAAAAGCCACGAAGAATACCATCAAAAGCGCCAGTACCACACCGATATATCCCAGTTCTTCCCCAATAATGGAGAAGATGAAGTCGGTATGCGCTTCGGGTAAATACTCCAGTTTCTGCACCGAATTCCCAAGCCCCTGCCCCCACAACTCGCCGCGGCCAAACGCCATCAGCGACTGGGTCAACTGGTAGCCGCTGCCGAACGGATCTTCCCACGGGTTCCAGAACGAAGTAACGCGGCGAATACGGTAAGGCTCGGCGAGGATCAGCAGCACGACCGCCGAAATGCCCATGCCGATAATCGCGATGAACTGCCAGAGCTTGGCGCCGGCGAGAAAGAGCATCGCAAGCGTCGTCACGAACAGCACCACCACCGTACCGAGGTCAGGCTGCGCCAGCAGCAGCACCGCCATCACCAGAATAACGCCCATCGGTTTTAAGAAGCCGCGCAGGTTGTTGCGCACTTCATCGACCTTACGCACCAGGTAGTTCGACAGATAACAAAAGAGCGACAGTTTGGAGAACTCCGCCGGCTGAATACGCAGCGGGCCGAGCGCAATCCAGCGCGACGCGCCGTTAACCGAACTGCCCACTACAAGCACGATCAGCAGCATCACAATCGAGGCGATAAGCATCGCCGCACTGTGGCGCTGCCAGAACTCCATCGGCAGGCGCAGCGTCACCATCGCCAGGCCAAACGCCAGCAGCAGATACAGGCCGTCACGCTTGGCGAACAGGAAAGGATCGTTCGCCAGACGCTGGCCAACCGGCATTGACGCCGACGTCACCATGATAAAACCAATCGCCGCAAGCCCGAGCGTCAGCCAGAGCAGCGTACGGTCGTACATGACGAGGCTGGTGGTGTCCTTCTCGCGCGAACCCATCACCCAGCCGCGAAGCGCCCGGAAAATCCAGGCAAGAATGCCCATTCCAGGGAACCGCGGCAGGCGAAGGCGAGGAAGCGATAAGCGCATCAGCCAAGCTCCTTCGCAAGACGCGTAAAGACGTCGCCGCGCTGTTCGAAGTTTTTAAACTGATCGAGGCTCGCGCAGGCAGGCGAGAGCAAGACCATATCACCGGGCTTCACGCGTCCGGCGATGACTTTCATCGCCTCTTCCATCGTTTCCATGCGCTCGGAAACGTCAGGGCGCAGCGCCGCCAGCGCGTCGCCATCGCGGCCAAAGCAATACAGACGCACGCGATCGCCCGTCAGGTAATGCGCGAGCGGAGAGAAATCAGCGGATTTGCCGTCGCCGCCCAGCAGCAAATGCAGCGTGCCGTCGAGATGCAGGCCATTGAGCGCCGCCTCAGTGCTGCCGACGTTGGTGGCTTTGGAATCGTTAATCCAGCGTACGCCGTTATGCTCATAAGCGAGCTGGAAACGGTGCGCCAGACCGCCAAACGTCGTGAGCGCTTTCAGGCTGCTGGCGCGCGGCAAGCCCGCGACATCCGCCAGCGCCAGCGCCGCCAGGGCGTTGGTGTAGTTATGCTGGCCTACGAGCTTCATCTCTTTCACGTTGAGGACTTTCTCGCCCCGCACGCGCAGCCAGATTTCGCCCTGTTGACGGTTAAGGTGATAATCCCCGACATCAATACCGAAGCTCACGCAGCGCTCGTCGGCGCCGCGAACCGGCATAGTCAGCGCGTCGTCGGCGTTCACCACGCACACCGTCGCGTTTTCATAAATCCGTAACTTCGCCGCACGATACTGCTGCAACCCGAGCGGATAACGATCCATATGATCTTCGGTGACGTTAAGAATGGTCGCAGCGGCGGCCTTCAGGCTAAAGGTGGTTTCGAGCTGGAAGCTTGAAAGCTCAAGCACATACAGCTCGCGCCCCTCTTCCAGCAGCATCAGCGCGGGCAGGCCGATATTGCCGCCGACGCCGACATTAACACCCGCCGCTTTCGCCATTTCACCGACCAGCGTCGTCACGGTGCTTTTACCGTTCGATCCGGTAATGGCGACGATCGGTGCCTGCGCTTCGCGGCAAAACAGTTCGATATCGCCGACAATCTCAACGCCCGCTTCCGCCGCCGCACTCAGCGCCGGATGCGCGAGCGCAATGCCTGGGCTTGCGACAATCAGATCGGCGTTCATTAGCCAGTTTTCGTTGAGCGAGCCGAGATGGCGCTCCACCTCTTCCGGCAGCTTATCCAGCCCCGGCGGGGAGATTCGGGTATCCATCACACGCGGCGTCACGCCGCGCGCCAGGAAAAAGTCCACGCAGGAAAGGCCGGTTAACCCAAGCCCGATGATGACGACTTTTTTACCCTGATAATCTGCCATGTTTAACGTACCTTAAGCGTAGCCAGGCCAATCAGCACCAGCATCAGCGAAATCACCCAGAAGCGCACGATCACGCGCGGCTCCGGCCAGCCTTTCAGTTCATAGTGGTGATGGATAGGCGCCATGCGGAAAATGCGCTGTCCGCGCAGCTTAAAGGAGCCGACCTGCAGGATGACCGACAGGGTTTCCACAACAAAGACGCCGCCCATAATGACCAGCAGGAATTCCTGACGCAGCAGTACGGCGATAATGCCGAGCGCACCGCCTAAAGCCAGCGAGCCGACATCACCCATAAAGACCTGCGCCGGATAGGTGTTGAACCACAGGAAGCCCAGGCCCGCGCCGACAATCGCGGTGCAGACAATCACCAGTTCACCCGCGTGACGCAGATACGGGATATGCAGATAGCTTGCGAAATTCATGTTACCTGTCGCCCACGCCACCAGCGCGAAACCGCCTGCCACCAGTACGGTAGGCATAATGGCGAGGCCGTCCAGACCGTCCGTCAGGTTTACCGCGTTGCCGGTGCCGACAATCACGAAATAAGCGAGCAGCACATAGAAAATGCCGAGCTGCGGCATCACATCTTTGAAGAACGGCACTACCAGTTCGGTCGCCGGTGTGCCTTTGCCGGTGATGTAAAGCGCAAACGCCACGGTCAGGGCAATCAACGACATCCAGAAATATTTCCAGCGGGCGATCAGACCTTTGGTGTCTTTACGCACCACCTTGCGGTAATCATCAACGAAGCCCACCGCGCCGTAACCGACCAGCACAAACAGCACGCACCAGACATACGGGTTGGAAGGGTAAGCCCACAGCAGCACCGACACCACAATAGAGGTGAGGATCATAATGCCGCCCATGGTCGGCGTACCGCGTTTGCTGAAATGCGATTCCGGGCCGTCGTTACGCACAACCTGCCCGAAGGAAAGCTTCTGTAAATGCGCGATCAGGCGCGGCCCCATCCATAAGGAGATAAACAGCGCGGTCAGCAGGCTGACGATGGCGCGAAACGTCAGATATGAAAAGACGTTAAAGCCGGAATAATATTTGACCAGATGCTCGGCCAGCCACACTAACATGTCCTGTTCTCCTGTAATGCGCGCACCACCTCTTCCATGGCAGCACTACGTGAACCTTTCACTAAAAGGGTAATGATGGAATGCTCGTTGATAAGCGTCTTCAGGCGTGCAATCACGGCCTGCTTATCGCGGAAATGTTCGCCCACGCCGCTGGCGCGGCTGATGCCTTCGCTGAGCGTACCGACGCTCAGGACTTTATCGATGCCCGCGGCTTTCGCCGCTTCGCCCACCTGCTGATGGCAGGCTTCGGCTTCATCGCCAAGCTCCGCCATGTCGCCCACCACCATTACGCGATAGCCGGGCATTTCAGAGAGCACCTGCGCGGCGGCGGTCATAGAGCCAACGTTGGCGTTGTAGCTGTCATCCAGCAGTAACTGATTTTCAGCGAGATGCACCGGGAACAGACGCCCTGGCACTGCTTTAAGCTTCGCAAGCCCGGCTTTAATCGCCTGAAGCGGCGCGCCGACGGCCATCGCCAGTGCAGAGGCCGCGAGCGCGTTAGCGATGTTGTGACGCCCTGGTAGCGGCAGCAGAACGTCCACGTTGCCCGTTGGCGTACGCAGCGTAAATTCGGTGCCATGGCTGGTGATATGAATATTGGTGGCGCTGAAATCGCTGGTGTCGAGGTTCGGCGAGAAGCGCCAGACCTTGCGATCACCAATGACGCTCTGCCAGTTCAGCCAGTCATTATTATCAGCGTTCAGAATCGCGATGCCGTTTGCCGGCAAGCCAGTGAAGATTTCACCTTTGGCTTTTGCCACGCCCGCGAGCGAGCCGAAGCCTTCCAGATGTGCCGCCGCCAGGTTATTGACCAGCGCGGCTTCCGGGCGCGTCAGGCTCACGGTCCAGGCGATTTCGCCCTGATGGTTCGCGCCAAGCTCAATTACCGCGTACTCATGCTCCGGCGTGAGGCGCAGCAGCGTCATCGGTACGCCGATGTCATTATTCAGGTTGCCTGCGGTGTAGAGCGTGTTGCCGCATTCGCCAAGAATGGCGGCGGTCATCTCTTTCACCGAGGTTTTGCCGGAAGATCCCGTCAGCGCGACCACGCGCGCGGGCACCTGTTGTCTGACCCACGCCGCCAGTTCGCCAAACGCCAGACGCGTGTCGGCGACCACCAGTTGCGGCAGGTCGATATCCAGCTTGCGGCTCACCAGCAGCGCGCCCGCGCCGCCCGCCTGCGCCTGGTCGGCAAAATCGTGCGCGTCGAAACGCTCGCCTTTCAGCGCTACAAACAGGCAGCCTGGCGTCAGTTTGCGGGTGTCGGTCGTTACCGCGTCGATGTCAGCATCGGCGCCGTGCAGCTCGCCATTCAGAATGGCGGCAAGCTGGCTCAGAGATACGCGAATCATGCCACTGCTCCCAGCAGACGCGCCGCGGTGACGCGATCGGAATAATCAAGTCGGCGGGTGCCGACAATCTGGTAATCCTCATGGCCTTTGCCCGCCAGCAGCACGACGTCGTTTTCCGCCGCCTGCATAATGGCGTTGGTTACGGCTTCGGCGCGGCCTTCAACGACCCGCGCGCGGCCCGCATCCAGCATACCGGTCAGGATATCGGCGATGATCGCCTTCGGATCTTCGGTGCGCGGGTTGTCATCTGTGACCACCACGACATCGGCGAATTGCTCGGCAATCGCGCCCATCAGCGGGCGTTTGCCTTTATCGCGATCGCCGCCGCAACCGAATACGCACCACAGCTTGCCCGCACAGTGCAGACGCGCGGCCTGCAACGCTTTTTCAAGCGCGTCCGGCGTGTGGGCGTAATCGACCACCACGGTCGGTTTGCCCGGCGCGCTGAACACTTCCATGCGGCCATTGACCGGCTGGAGGCGCGGCGCGCTTTCGAGCAGCGCGGCGAGCGGATAACCGAGCGCCAGCAGCGTGCCGAGCGCCAGCAACAGATTGCTGACGTTAAAGGCACCCATCAGGCGGCTTTCGATTTCGCCATCGCCCCAGGAGGAGCTAAAGCGCAGCGTCGCGCCGCGGTCGTGATACTCCACCGCATCCGCGCGCAGCCAGCGGCCATGACAATCCGGATTAATGTTGTTTTCCATCGACACCGCGACGGCATCCGGCAGTTTCGCCAGCCACCGGCGGCCCACTTCATCATCGGCGTTGATCACCGCCTGCCCGTAATGGTGCGCGGAAAACAGCAGCCATTTCGCCGCTTCGTAATGTTCCATATCGCCGTGATAGTCGAGATGATCGCGGCTTAAATTGGTAAATACCGTGGCGGCGAATTTCAGTGCCGCCACGCGATGCTGTACCAGACCGTGGGAAGAGACTTCCATCGCGGCCACGGTCGCGCCCTGCGCGGCAAGACCTGACAGCACATGCTGAACATCCACCGCAGAGCCGGTGGTGTTTTCCGTCGGGATCACTTTGCCAAGCAGCCCGTTGCCTACTGTGCCCATCACGGCGCTGGTTTCGCCCAGCCGCTGGCACCACTGCGCGATAAGCTGCGTGGTGGTGGTTTTACCGTTGGTGCCCGTCACGCCAATCAGGCGCAGACGCTCGGATGGCTCATCATAAAAACGCCCCGCCAGCGCCGAGAGACGCTCGTTAAGCTGGCTTAAATAGATAACCGGCACGCCGTGGATCTCACGGACTTCGCCGTCCGTCGCCTCGCCTTTCGCTTCAGCGACGATGGCAGCTACACCTTGCGCTATCGCCTGCGGGATATACCGACGCCCGTCCGCCTGATGACCGACCACCGCCACAAAGAGATCCCCCGCCGCCGCCACGCGGCTGTCCAGGGTCATCTCCCGCAGAGCTCGCGCAGGCAGACCAGCTACCCACGGAGCGAGAAGGTCGCGCAAATTACGATCTGCCACCTGTTCCCTCTTCTCGATTAATTACGAATTCACTTTTTTCGCCCGTTGTCAGCGCGTCCGGCTCGATGTTCATGGTGCGCAACACGCCGCCCATAATGGCACCGAAAACCGGCGCGGAAACGGCGCCGCCGTAGTATTTGCCCGCCTGCGGATCGTTAATCACCACCACCAGCGCGAAACGCGGATTGCTGGCAGGTGCAACGCCTGCGGTGTAAGCAATGTATTTGTTGATATAACGCCCGTCCGGCCCGACTTTTTTCGCCGTACCGGTTTTAATCGCAATGCGGTAGCCCTTGATGGCCGCTTTCACACCGCCGCCGCCCGGCAGCGCCACGCTTTCCATCATATGCACAACGGTGCGCACGATAGACTCCGGAAAAATACGCTCGCCCGGCACAGGCGGATCGACCTTGGTAATCGACAGCGGGCGGTAGACGCCATAGCTGCCGATGGTCGCGTAGACTCGCGCTAACTGTAACGGCGTTACCATTAGCCCGTAGCCGAATGAGAAGGTGGCCCTCTCTATGTCAGACCACCGTTGTTTTTGTGGGAATAAGCCACTGCGTTCTCCGACCAGCCCCAGATTGGTCGACTTTCCGAGTCCAAAGCGTGAGTAAGTATCTACTAACGCTGAGGAGGGCATCGCTAACGCCAGTTTGGAAACCCCGACGTTACTCGACTTCTGTAACACACCGGTGAGCGTCAGCTCGCTGTAGCGGGCGACGTCTTTGATTTCGTGACCGTTAATCCGGTATGGAACGGTGTTGAGCACCGTGTTTTCCTGCACCACACCGCGCTGCAGTGCCGTCATCACCACCATCGGTTTCACCGTGGAGCCCGGCTCGAAGACGTCAGTAATGGTGCGGTTACGCATCACGTCTTTCGGCGTACCGGTAATATTGTTCGGGTTATAAGAGGGGCTGTTGGCCATTGCCAGCACTTCACCGGTGTTTACATCCACCAGCACGGCGCTGCCGGATTCCGCCTTGTTGAACGCGACGGCGTTGTTAAGCTCGCGGTAAACCAGCGCCTGGAGGCGTTCATCGATGCTGAGCGCCAGGTTGTGCGCCGCCTGGCTGTCGGTCGAGGAGATGTCCTCAATAACGCGGCCATAGCGGTCTTTACGCACGATACGCTCGCCGGGCTGGCCGGTGAGCCATTTATCGAAGCTTTTTTCGACGCCCTCAATCCCCTGGCTGTCGACGTTGGTAAAGCCGATGAGGTGAGCGGTCACTGCGCCGGAAGGATAGTAACGGCGCGACTCTTCGCGCAGGTGAATGCCAGGGAGCTTAAGCTTTTTGATGTAGTCGCCGATATCGGGGTTGACCTGGCGCGCGAGATAGATGAAGCGGCCTTTCGGGTTGGCATTCACGCGCGCAGCCAGTTGATCGAGCGGAATTTTCAGCGCGTCGGAGAGCGCTTTCCAGCGGTTGTCGAGCGTAATGCCGCCCGCGTCGTGCAGTTCTTTCGGGTCAGCCCAGATAGCTTTTACCGGCACGCTGACTGCGAGCGGTCGGCCGGAGCGGTCGGTTATCATGCCGCGCGCGGTGGAGACTTCCTGCACGCGCAGCGAGCGCATATCGCCCTGACGCACCAGCATGTCCGGGTCGATAATCTGCAACCAGGCGACGCGCGCCAGCAGAAACGCCAGAGCCAGCAAAATGCAGCCGCAAAGCAACGCAAAACGCCAACTGATAAAGTTGGCCTGTTCTTCCTGACGTTTTGGTTTAAGCGTCTTTGCTGCTGCTTTCATTCGCCTGGTCGGTCCTTATTTCTGCACCACAATATTTTCCTGCGAGGGATCGACATGCTGCATTTGCAGCTTTTCCGTTGCGATCCGTTCTACCCGGCTGTGATCGCCGAGCGCGTTTTCTTCAAGGATCAGGTTGCGCCATTCGATATCCAGCGCATCGCGTTCCAGCACCAGTTGCTCGCGCTGCGCGGTCAGCAGGCGAGTATGGTGCGCGGTGGTGACCACGAAAATCGCGGTCACGATAATGGCGATAAACAGACAGAGCGGCAGTTTCCCGTAGCGCAGAAGATCGCCGCCGATCACGGCAGGCAGCGCATGGCGTTCCGTGCTGCTAAGCGATCCGGTTACTTTGCTTAAGGTCTCTGTCACCCTGCTTATCATGCGCCTGTCCTCTCGGCGACACGCAGTACGGAGCTGCGCGCGCGCGGGTTCTCAGCCACTTCCGCCTCGCCCGGCATCAGCTTGCCGAGCGCACGCAGTTCGCGGCCGCCGAGCTTTTGCAGTTGCGCTTCGGTCATCGGCAAACCAGCAGGTACCTGCGGGCCGCGGCTCTGCTCGCGCATAAAGCGTTTCACCAGACGGTCTTCCAGCGAGTGGAAGCTGATAACAGAAAGGCGTCCGCCCGGCGCCAGCACCTCGACCGCGCCTTTCAGCGCCTGCTCAATCTCTTCAAGTTCGCTGTTCACCCAGATGCGTACCGCCTGGAAGGTGCGGGTGGCCGGGTGTTTGAACTTGTCTTTGACCGGCGTCGCGGCGGCCACGACTTCCGCCAGCTCTTTGGTACGGGTCATGGGCAGTTCGCGGTTGCGCTCGACAATGGCGCGCGCGATACGTTTCGCGAAGCGCTCTTCGCCGAAGGTCTTCAGCACCCAGGCGATATCCGCTTCTTCCGCGTTGCGCAGCCATTCGGCGGCAGATTGTCCACGGGTAGGGTCCATGCGCATATCCAGCGGTCCGTCGCGCATAAAGGAGAAGCCGCGCTCAGGGTCGTCAAGCTGCGGCGATGAAACGCCGAGATCGAGAAGAATACCGTCGATTTTGCCCTGTAACTCGCGTTCGCGAACGTAATCGCCAAGCGCCGAGAAAGGGCCATGAATGATGGAGAAGCGCGGATCGTCAATGGCGGCAGCCGCCGCGATCGCCTGCGGATCGCGATCGATCGCCAGTAAACGGCCTTGTTCGCCCAGTTGAGAGAGGATAAGACGCGAGTGTCCGCCGCGGCCAAAGGTGCCGTCAATGTAAATGCCGTCTGGACGTATATTCAGGCCGTTAACGGCCTCGTCCAGGAGCACCGTCGTATGTTTATAATTTTCCATCATATTTTATAAAGACAAATCCTGCAGCCGCTCCGACAACACTTCAGAAGATGACTGCTCAGCGTCGATGTCTTCCCTGACCTGTTGATGCCAGGTCACTTCGTCCCACAGCTCAAATTTATTGAACTGCCCGACCAGCATCACTTGTTTGGTCAATCCGGCGTGTTGCCGTAAAACGGGTGCTAATAAAAGACGGCCCGCGCTGTCCATCTGGCATTCGCTGGCATGGCCCAGCAGCAGGCGCTGCACGCGACGTTCTGCGGGGTTCATGCTCGACAGACGCGACAATTTTTGTTCGATAATGACCCATTCGGGCAGGGTATAAAGCAACAGGCAGGGATGGTGAATATCGATGGTGCAAACCATCTGGCCGGACGAGGCGTCGTTCAGCAAATCGCGATAGCGCGTCGGAACGGATAACCGCCCTTTGCTGTCGAGATTCACCAACGTTGCGCCACGAAACATTAAAGCCTCACTGAGCTCTGCCCTTTTTCACCACTTTATCCCACAAAATCCCACCCACCGGAGTTTACGGAGCGGAGGAAAAGCTTGTCAAGCCAGCACCGGGGCAGCCTTCAACAAAAGATTCGGCGCTGACAAAGAGAAAGCGGCAAATAAAATCCCTGCCATCCTGACGAGGCAAAATTAACGCTATGAATATTTGTAAGAAAAATGACGAATACACACAGGACCGTTAAAAACCACTTAATACGATCGATGAAGAGGACTAAGTGTTGAGTTTGCGACGCGAGCGGCATTTTAAGGGAAAAGCCCTGGAGTTAACAGCGTCAGCTGTGGTTTAGCGCGCTTTTCTCAACCGTTCGGGAAACGGCTGAAATTAAAAACCTTCCGTCTGCGGTTTGATGAATTGTGATGGTTACAAATTTACACATAAGAAATGATTAGTTACCACTAATACGGTACGCCACACCTTCTCTTCATAGTGAGCAGCCGGAGTGTCAGAATGTGTAAAAACGCGCAGGAATTATCCGAATCAAAAGAAAAGGCAGCCGGAGCTGCCTTTTTGTCATTTTTCTCTGCGCATTACCGGCGGCTTAAGCTGCCGCGACGATAAAGATTACGGCGAATACGCGTGAGGCCAGGCCGCGGTTTGCGTGGCTCGTCGAGGCTTGCCAGCACCAGCTCCAGCACGCGTTCCGCGACATCGCGATGGCGCTGCGCCACGGCAAGTACCGGACATTGCAGGAAATCGAGCAGTTCGTTATCGCCAAACGTCGCAATCGCGAGTTCCGACGGCAAGCGCCCTTCACGCTTCAGCGTTACGTCCATCACGCCCTGCAACAAGGCGAAAGAGGTGGTGAACAGCGCCTGCGGCATCGGGTGCGTTTCCAGCCATTTCTCAAACAGTGCTGCGGCGGCTTCACGCTCGTAACTGTTGGCATAAAGGAAGTGCACGTCACGCGGGTCGTCTTTCCACGCGGTGCGAAAGCCCTGCTCGCGCAGAAAACTTACCGAGAGCTCCGGCAGCGCGCCAAGATAAAGTACGGTTTCGGCCGGGAACGTGCGCAGCTCACTTGCCAGCATCTCTGCGTCATCCTGATCGGCACCGACGACGCTGGTGAAGTGTTCGCGATCTAATGCACGGTCAAGTGCGACAATCGGAAACGCGTCGTTCGCCCAGCGCTGGTAAAAGGGATGTTCAGGCGGTAAAGAGGTGGAAACAATAATGGCATCAACCTGGCGTTGCAGCAGATGCTCAATGCAGCGCATTTCGTTATCCGGCTGATCTTCGGAACAGGCGATAAGCAGCTGGTATCCGCGCTGGCGCGCCTGGCGTTCAAGATAGTTGGCGATGCGGGTATAGCTGGTGTTTTCAAGATCGGGGATCACCAGACCAATGGAGCGCGTTCTTCCCGCGCGCAGGCCCGCGGCGACGGCGTTCGGGTGGTAGTTATGCTCACGTACCACCGCCATCACTTTCTCAACGGTTTTATCACTCACACGGTACTGCCGGGCTTTTCCATTAATGACATAGCTCGCCGTGGTGCGCGACACGCCAGCCAGCCGCGCGATTTCATCCAGTTTCACGTTTACCCCTTAACAAGAGTGTTACTCCATAACCTTTCAAGGGTTATAAGTTAAAATCCTTAACATCTAAGCGCAGAATAGTACCCTGAGCAACTGCTTTTGCGCGCGCCTGTCGCGCCCGCTGCAAAAAAAAGCCCGGCAGGCGCCGGGCGGATGCATAACAAGACGGTAATACGGTTAACGCATGATCTTTTCGCCGCGGGAGAGGCCCACCACGCCGGAGCGCGCCACTTCCACAATTTTCGCCACGTCGCGAATGCTCGCGAGAAACGCGTCGAGCTTTTCGCTGGTGCCCGCCAGCTGCACGGTATAAAGCGACGGGGTGACGTCGATAATCTGCCCGCGGAAAATCTCCGCGCTGCGTTTGACCTCTTCACGTCCGTAACCGCTCGCCTGGATTTTCACCAGCATGATCTCACGCTCGACATGCGCGCCCTGCCCCAGCTCGCTGACGCGCAGCACGTCCACCAGCTTATGCAGCTGCTTTTCGATCTGCTCAAGGACTTTTTCATCGCCGACCGTCTGGATGGTCATCCTGGAGAGCGTCGGATCGTCGGTCGGCGCCACGGTCAGGCTTTCAATGTTATAGCCGCGCTGTGCGAAAAGCCCAATCACACGAGACAACGAGCCCGATTCGTTTTCCAGCAATATTGATAATATCCGGCGCATAATCAGGTTCTCTCCGTTTTGCTTAACCACATTTCATCCATTCCACCGCCGCGAACCTGCATCGGATAAACGTGCTCGGTGCCGTCCACGGTGACATCGACAAACACCAGCCGGTTATTGTGCACATGCTCCAGCGCCTCGCTGAGTTTGCTTTCCAGCTCTTCCGGGCGGGTGATGGAAATCCCGATATGCCCGTAAGCCTCCGCCAGTTTGACGAAATCCGGCAGTGATTCCATATAGGACTGCGAGTGGCGGCCAGAGTAAATCATGTCCTGCCACTGCTTCACCATGCCCAGATAGCGGTTGTTGAGGTTAAGCACCAGCACCGGCAACTCATATTGCAGCGCGGTGGAAAGCTCCTGAATGTTCATCTGGATACTGCCGTCGCCGGTGACGCACACCACGGTCTCTTCCGGTAACGCCAGCTTGACACCCAGCGCCGCCGGCAGACCGAAGCCCATCGTCCCAAGCCCGCCGGAGTTTATCCAGCGACGCGGTTTATCAAAGGTGTAATGCAGCGCGGCGAACATCTGATGCTGGCCAACATCAGACGTCACGTAGGCGTCGCCTTTGGTCAGGCGATACAGCGTTTCGATGGCCGCCTGCGGTTTAATGCTGCCGCTTTCGCGGTCGTAATTCAGGCACTGGCGGGCGCGCCACTGTTCAATCTGCTGCCACCAGTCGCGAATGTCATCCAGCGGCTGCTGACTCTCTTCCTGACCCAGCAGCTCCAGCATCTGGCTCAGCACCTGGCGCGCATCGCCAACAATCGGCACATCCGCCGCCACGGTTTTAGAAATCGACGTCGGGTCGATATCAATATGGAGCACAGTGGCGTTCGGGCAGTATTTCGCGAGATTGTTGGTCGTGCGATCGTCAAAGCGCACGCCGACTGCGAAAATAACGTCCGCATTGTGCATCGTCATGTTCGCTTCAAAGGTACCGTGCATCCCGAGCATCCCCAGCGCCTGGCGGTGCGTGCCCGGAAACGCGCCCAGCCCCATTAATGAAGAGACCACCGGCACGTTGAGTTTTTCCGCCACGGCGCGCAGTTCATTTTCACAGGCCGCGGTAATCGCGCCGCCGCCGACATACATGACCGGCTTTTTCGCGGCGATAAGCGTTTGCAGGGCGCGTTTGATCTGCCCTTTATGCCCCTGCGTCGTCGGGTTATAGGAGCGCATGCTGACGGTTTCCGGCCAGACATACGGCAGTTTTTTCGCCGGGTTGAGAATATCTTTTGGCAAATCGACCACTACCGGGCCAGGCCTGCCGCTGGCGGCGAGCCAGAATGCCTTTTTCAGCACCGTCGGAATATCTTCGGTTTGCTTCACCAGGAAACTGTGTTTGACCACCGGGCGGGAGATCCCCACCATGTCGCACTCCTGGAAAGCGTCGTAGCCAATCAGCGAGGTCGCCACCTGGCCTGACAGCACCACCAGCGGAATGGAGTCCATGTAAGCCGTCGCGATACCGGTAATCGCGTTGGTGGCGCCAGGGCCGGAAGTCACCAGCACCACGCCCACCTCACCGGTCGCGCGCGCCAGACCATCCGCCATATGCACCGCGGCTTGCTCATGGCGCACCAGCACATGATCAATCCCGCCAACGGTATGTAGCGCGTCATAAATATCAAGCACCGCGCCACCGGGGTAACCGAATACTTGCTTCACGCCCTGATCGATAAGCGATCGGACGACCATCTCGGCTCCAGACAACATCTCCATGGTTTGCCTCCAGGCTTTTGTTTACGGACTGACGGCAGAAGTCATTTTCCGCACGGTCACTGGTACAGGTGTGATGTCCTGTCGTTAATTATCGTTATGGATTCCTCCCTAACATAACCGCTGAAAATGAGGCAGGCAATTAGCAATCAGGCATCGCCGGACATGCGAAATAGCGGTACGCCCCTGAAGAAAAGCGTTTAAACGGAGAGATATGCTGAATATAAGCGGCGCTTATGACCGTTAATTTCGCGACGCCCATTTCTGACAGTGATAAATCAAAAAACAGAGAGAGAACGCGGTGTGCCGGAAGACGGATGTTGCTGACAGAATAAAATAGCAGAAAAAGGGCTATACACAGAAAAAACGGGCGGTTAATACCGCCCGTCTGTTTGATTACCGGTTAACGCCGACAGACGTTCGATAACAGCTCCTCCATCCATTGATGTCCCTTATCGCGCCCGGCCGCTTCATGCCAGGAGAGATAACAGGTGCGGCTGTTTAATTTAAACGGCAGCGGCATGATTTGCAGTTGCAGCGCGTGTTCATAATCCTGCGCCAGCCAGCGCGGCGCGATGGTAATGAGATTTGTGCGCGATACCACATTTAAAACGCTCGTCAGCGCCATACCCTGATAAGCGATAGCGGACTGTTTTTCCGCCGTGTCGTACCACGGCAAACTAAAAGAACTAAAACGATCTAACGCCACCACGGCATGTTGTTCTTTAAAGACTTCACTTTCGCGTAACAAATTATCTTTACGCGGATGGCTTTTACTGCTCACCAGCACCATTTCATCTTTAAATAGCGGAACGCAGGTAAACTCCGGGCGACGGAATTCATCGTAACCAATGACGAACTCTGTCTCCTGGTAGCGTAACTGATGTTCGATATTCTGATTCAGTGAAGATTTAAATACCAAATGAATATTAGGCGCGATATTCATTACGCTGTTGTAAATAATAGAGGTCAGCAGATTATCCAGCGGGCTACACACGCAGAGATTAAACAGCCTTTCGCTGCTGAGCGGCTCGAAGCCAGAGCCGGGCAGCTCATTTTGCACCAGCTGAAGCGCCTGACGAATCGAACCGAATAGCTGGCACGCCCGGACCGTGGGCTGAATGCCGCGCCCGTAGCGCACAAATAGCTCATCATTAAACATCACTTTAAGGCGTGCTACGGCGTTACTGACGGCGGGCTGAGACATTCCCAGCATATGCGCGGCGCGGGTGATGTTTTGCTCCTGCATAACCGCATCAAAAACCGTCAATAAATTCAGGTCGACCGTGCGTAATTGAGGTTTCAGCCCTTCGGGCGCGGGTAAGTGTTCAATATGATCACCAGACATAATCTACTCCACTGATACATTATTCCCTTTGCATGCATTACCCAGAACATTCCGTTTATCATGTAGCAATTTCAGGCAAAAGAGGAGGTTCAAAAAATCATAAAAAGCTGCTGTTTTGAATTAAAAGTTCATTAATAGACAATAAAATGAAATCTCCTGATATTTTAGGACTTTGTTTATCATGTTACTTTTCTTACAGCCCGATCAAATCATAAAAAACACGAATAAACAATAATTCACTTTATGAATTATCAATTCAGTTTTCGTAAATACTTCACTTTTTTCATAAATACGCCAACAGCCTTCCGGAAAGTCTGAATTAAATGCCATCACGCCCCATTTAGTCGCATCAATTAATTGATACGGCGAATAATTTAGCGCAATAAACCCCATAAAAAGAAGCCAAAAATGCGCATCCTTCCGGTGGTAAAACTTATACTTCGCTTAACGTATACGGATATTTTATATAAAAGTGATTAATCAGCATAATCCACTAAATCAGCATTTGGTGCGACTCCGTTACGTTAACTGTAGAATTACAGACAAGGGTTGACACGGTCTGTCGGATCAAGTACCACTAAAAGCCTGTTAACGCATTTATTCGGGACATGATTCATGATTCGCATCGTTCGTTTCGCTGGTCTACTACTACTAAACGCATCCTCAGTGCGCGGTAGACTGGTGCGCGACGTTCAGCGGTAACGCTTGAGTCAGGTCATCAGAAATACGAAAACCCGCGCCGCTGCGCGGGTTTTTTTATGCTCACGCAAGGCGCCCCATGACAAATAAGGACACCAACCATGAGCCAGCAAGTCATTATTTTTGATACCACATTGCGTGACGGTGAGCAGGCGCTCCAGGCGAGCCTGAGCGTAAAGGAAAAACTGCAAATCGCGCTGGCGCTTGAGCGCATGGGTGTCGATGTTATGGAAGTCGGTTTTCCGGTCTCTTCACCGGGCGATTTCGAATCGGTACAGACCATTGCCCGTCAGGTGAAAAACAGCCGCGTCTGCGCCCTGGCGCGCTGCGTGGAAAAAGATATCGACGTGGCCGCCGAATCCCTGAAAGTTGCCGAGGCGTTTCGTATTCACACCTTCATCGCCACCTCGCCGATGCACATCGCGACCAAACTGCGCAGTACGCTGGATGAAGTGATTGAGCGCGCCGTCTATATGGTCAAACGCGCCCGCAACTATACCGATGACGTTGAATTTTCCTGTGAAGACGCGGGGCGCACCCCGATTGCAGACCTGGCGCGCGTGGTGGAAGCCGCCATTAACGCCGGCGCCACCACTATTAATATCCCGGACACCGTAGGCTACACCCTGCCCTTCGAATTCAGCAATATTATCAGCGGCCTGTACGAGCGCGTACCGAACATCGACAAAGCGGTTATCTCCGTCCACACCCATGACGATCTGGGCATGGCCGTCGGCAACGCCCTGGCCGCCGTACAGGCGGGCGCGCGACAGGTGGAGGGCACGTTAAACGGCATCGGCGAACGCGCGGGCAACTGCGCGCTGGAAGAAGTCATTATGGCCATCAAGCTGCGCCAGAACCTGATGAACGTCCACACCCGCATTAACCACCATGAGATCTGGCGCACCAGCCAGACGGTGAGCCAGATCTGCAACATGCCGATCCCGGCGAACAAAGCGGTGGTCGGCTCCGGCGCTTTTGCGCACTCTTCCGGCATCCACCAGGACGGCGTCCTGAAGAACCGCGAAAACTACGAAATCATGACGCCGGAATCCATCGGCCTGAATCAGGTGCAGCTGAACCTGACGTCCCGCTCCGGCCGCGCCGCCGTGAAGCACCGCATGGAAGAGATGGGCTACCACGAAAACGACTACAACCTGGATGACCTGTACGACGCCTTCCTGAAGCTGGCGGACAAAAAAGGCCAGGTGTTTGATTACGATCTGGAAGCGCTGGCCTTTATCAATAAACAGCAGGAAGAGCCGGAGCACTTCCGTCTGGAATACTTCAGCGTGCAGTCCGGCTCCAGCGCTATGGCGACCGCCTCTGTGAAGCTCGCCTGCGGCGAGGAAATCAAAGCCGAAGCCGCCAACGGCAACGGCCCGGTCGACGCGGTCTATCAGGCCATCAACCGCATCACCGACTACGACATTGAGCTGGTGAAATACCAGTTAGGCGCGAAAGGCCACGGCAAAAACGCGCTGGGCCAGGTGGATATCGTGGTCAGCTATAACGGCCGCCACTTCCACGGCGTGGGGCTGACGACCGATATCGTCGAATCCTCCGCCCGCGCGATGATCAACGTGCTGAACAACATCTGGCGCGCCGGTGAAGTCGAGAAAGAGTTGCAACGCAAAGCACAGAATAAAGAACACAATCAGGAAACCGTGTGATGTCTAAAAATTATCATATTGCAGTTTTGCCGGGCGACGGTATTGGCCCGGAAGTGATGGCGCAAGCCCTGAAAGTACTGGATGCCGTTCGTGGTCGTTTTGATATGCGTATTACTACCAGCCATTACGACGTTGGCGGCATCGCCATCGATCGTCACGGCAACCCGCTGCCGCAGGCCACCGTAGAAGGCTGCGAGCAGGCCGATGCCATCCTGTTCGGCTCGGTCGGCGGCCCGAAGTGGGAAAATCTGCCGCCGGCGCAGCAGCCGGAGCGCGGCGCGCTGCTGCCGCTGCGTAAACACTTCAAACTGTTCAGCAACCTGCGCCCGGCGAAGCTCTACCCGGGTCTGGAAGAATTTTGCCCGCTGCGCGCCGATATCGCCGCTAACGGCTTTGACATCCTCTGCGTGCGTGAGCTGACCGGCGGTATTTACTTCGGCCAGCCGAAAGGCCGCGAAGGCAGCGGCATGCATGAAAAAGCGTTCGACACCGAGGTCTACCATCGTTTTGAAATCGAACGCATCGCCCGCATCGCGTTTGAGTCGGCGCGTAAACGCCGTAATAAAGTCACTTCGATTGATAAAGCGAATGTGCTGCAAACGTCGCTCCTGTGGCGCGAAATCGTCAATGAAATCGGCAAAGAGTACCCGGATGTCGACCTGGCGCACATGTATATCGACAACGCCACCATGCAGCTGATTAAAGATCCGTCGCAGTTCGATGTGCTGCTCTGCTCTAACCTGTTTGGCGATATTCTCTCTGACGAATGCGCCATGATCACCGGCTCTATGGGGATGCTGCCTTCCGCGAGCCTCAACGAGCAGGGCTTCGGCCTGTACGAGCCGGCAGGCGGCTCCGCGCCGGATATCGCCGGGAAAAACATCGCCAACCCGATAGCTCAGATCCTCTCGCTGTCGCTGCTGCTGCGCTACAGCCTGGAAGCCGACGACGCGGCGACGGCGATTGAAAACGCGATTAACCGCGCGCTTGCAGAAGGCGTGCGTACCGGCGACCTGGCCCGCGGCGGCCAGGCTGTCAGCACCGATGAAATGGGCGATATCATCGCCCGCTATGTGACCGAAGGGGTGTAACCATGGCAAAGACCTTATACCAGAAGCTGTTTGACGCTCACGTGGTTCATGAGGCCCCGAACGAAACGCCGCTGCTCTATATCGACCGTCATCTGGTGCATGAAGTCACCTCGCCGCAGGCGTTTGACGGCCTGCGCGCCCATGGCCGCCCGGTGCGCCAGCCGCGTAAAACCTTCGCCACCATGGATCACAACGTCTCCACCCAGACGAAAGACATTAATGCGTCCGGTGAAATGGCCCGCATTCAGATGCAGGAGCTGATTAAGAACTGCAACGAGTTCGGCGTTGAGCTGTACGATTTGAACCATCCGTATCAGGGCATCGTGCACGTGATGGGGCCAGAACAGGGCATCACCCTGCCGGGCATGACCATCGTCTGCGGCGATTCCCACACCGCGACCCACGGCGCGTTCGGCGCACTGGCGTTTGGCATCGGCACCTCGGAAGTGGAGCATGTGCTGGCAACCCAGACGCTCAAACAGGGCCGCGCGAAGACCATGAAAATCGAGGTCAACGGCCGCGCCGCACCGGGCATCACCGCGAAAGATATCGTGCTGGCGATTATTGGTAAAACCGGCAGCGCCGGCGGCACCGGCTATGTGGTGGAGTTCTGCGGCGACGCTATCCGCGCGCTCAGCATGGAAGGCCGCATGACGCTGTGCAATATGGCGATTGAAATGGGTGCCAAAGCGGGCCTGGTGGCGCCGGATGAAACCACTTTTAACTATGTTAAAGGCCGTCTGCATGCGCCTAAAGGCCAGGATTTCGACGAGGCCGTGGCGTACTGGAAAACCCTGAAAACCGACGACGGCGCGCAGTTTGACGCGGTTGTCACGCTGAATGCTGAAGAGATCGCCCCGCAAGTCACCTGGGGCACCAACCCAGGCCAGGTGATCGCCGTAAGCGACGCCATTCCCGATCCGGCCTCGTTCGCCGATCCGGTTGAGCGCGCCTCCGCCGAGAAAGCGCTGGCCTACATGGGCCTCAAGCCTGGCGTGCCGCTGACCGATGTGGCTATCGATAAAGTGTTTATTGGCTCCTGTACAAACTCGCGTATCGAAGATCTGCGCGCTGCGGCTGAAATCGCTCGCGGTCGTAAAGTGGCACCGGGCGTGCAGGCGCTGGTGGTGCCAGGCTCAGGCCCGGTGAAAGCGCAGGCGGAAGCCGAAGGGCTGGATAAGATTTTCATTGAGGCCGGTTTTGAATGGCGTCTGCCTGGCTGCTCGATGTGTCTTGCGATGAACAACGACCGCCTGAACCCGGGCGAGCGCTGTGCGTCCACCAGCAACCGTAACTTTGAAGGCCGTCAGGGCCGCGGCGGGCGCACGCACCTGGTCAGCCCGGCAATGGCCGCCGCCGCCGCTGTGACCGGCCGTTTCGCCGATATCCGTAGTCTGAAATAAGGGGAACCCCATGGCAGAGAAATTTACCCAACACACCGGTCTGGTGGTTCCGCTGGATGCGGCGAACGTGGATACCGACGCGATTATCCCGAAGCAGTTCCTGCAAAAGGTGACGCGCACCGGCTTCGGCGCGCATCTGTTTAACGACTGGCGTTTTCTCGATGACAAAGGCGAGCAGCCGAACCCGGAATTTGTGCTGAATTTCCCGGAATATCAGGGCGCGTCTATCCTGCTGGCGCGTGAAAACTTCGGCTGCGGCTCATCGCGCGAGCACGCGCCGTGGGCGCTGACCGATTACGGCTTTAAAGTGGTGATTGCGCCGAGTTTCGCCGATATCTTCTACGGCAACAGCTTTAACAACCAGCTGCTGCCGGTGACGCTCAGCGATGAAGAAGTGGATGAGATGTTTGCGCTGGTGAAGGCCAACCCCGGCATTCGCTTTGAAGTGGATCTGGAAGCGCAGGTGGTGAAAGCGGGCGATAAGACATATAGCTTTAACATTGACGCGTTTCGTCGCCACTGCATGTTGAACGGGCTGGACAGCATCGGCCTGACGTTGCAGCACGACGACGCCATCGCGGCGTATGAGAAAAAACAGCCCGCGTTTATGGGGTGAGTTTTTGCGGTTTCCCCAGTGTTTACGGCGGGTGCGCGTTGCTTACCCGCCCTACAGAAATACGTTTAAGAGTTTGTAGGGCGGGTAAGCCCCGCGCACCCGCCATATCATGCCCTTGCCCTGTTTGCCACAGGGCGGGTAAACACAGCGCACCCGCCATCAGACAATCACCACGCCTTAAACGTCCTTCACCCGGCTCGTCAGCCACAATGCCACCAGCGCCACCCCGGTCATCACAGGGTACACCGCGTAATGCCCGAAGCTCTCCACCAGCGCGCCCTGCACCACACCCGCCAGGATCACACCCGTCGAAATACTGTTACTGAAAAGCGTGGTGGCAGACCCCGCGCGCCCCGGCATTAAATCCTGAAACCAGACCATGCCAATCCCGGCGACAATCCCGATAAACACCGCGTTAAAGAGCTGCAACCCCAGCAGCGCCTCGCGGCTGTGAAAGAGATTAAGCCCGGCGTAAAACAGCACGCCAGCAGCCACCGCCACCAGCATCATCGGCTTTTTACCGAACCGCTTCACGTAAAACCCGGCCAGCAGCATCGCCGGGATCTCAAGCCCCGCCGCGGTGCCCATCAACACGCCCGCGAGACTCTCCGGCAGCGCCAACTCCTGGCTCACCCATAGCGGCATATCGATGATATACATCGTATTGCAGGTCCACATCAGCACAGAGGCGATAAACAGCATCCGCACATTTTTGTCCTTCCAGCCGCTGACCTGCGTGATGGCCACATCGGCAGGCTGCTCGATACGCGCCACCGACGGTAGCGCGAAAAAGACAATCGCCAGGCTCAGGATAAAAATCCCGGCGGCGATTAAAAACATGGTGGTAAAGCCAAAGCTCAGCGCCAGCATAAACGACAGCGGCGGCCCAATAACCCACGCAAGCGAGAGCTGGGCGCGCATCACCGAACTGAACATCACCGCCTCGCGGGCGGAGTTATCGGCATACTCGCGCGCCAGCGCGAAAAGCTGCGGCATGGCGGTATTCGCAAGCGACGCCAGCAGCACGCCTGCGGTAATCAGCGTCAGGTAATGGCGGTTAAAGGCGAACAATACGCAGTTGCCGACCGCCATCAGGCAGCAAAAAAGGATCAGCTTGCGCCGGTCGCCCCGGTTGTCGGAGCGCTTCGCCAGCAACAGGCTAACGGCAATCCCGGCAATCGCGTTCACCGTATAAAAGAGCCCGACCCAGAACGGCGGCGCGCCCACTTCACGGCTTAAAAACAGGCTCAGCGTCGGCGCCTGTAGCGCGCCCGCCACGCCCATCATGAAGGCGACGACCATAAAAGCGAGATAGACGACATTGAGCCGTCGGACAAACGTAAGAAACCACAGCATCGGGCGCATCCTTTCAGTTGAGGCGGGCGAAATCGTGCTCATGATAGACGAAAAAAGCCAGCAGTAGCACACTGCTGGCGGGTGAAAAGCACCAATACTCAGTTACACGTGATGTCCGCTTAGCGGCGCTTAAACGTCACCGGGAATGTCACCTCCCACTGCATGATCTCATCGAGCATTCGTTGCGGCGTTTTACCGTTCAGGCGGGCCAGCCATGAGCCGTAAAGACGTTGCGTTGCACTGAAATACTGCTGATAAAACCTGCATGTTGACGACGTTTTCATAAGCCCCTCCGCTTTCATCGAAGAGAAGTATTGCCGTAATATAGGGAATATTAAATTGATGAGTTTCGAGCCGGAGTTCCTCTTTTATGCCTTCAGGTCGTCTGCAACAACAATTCATTCGTTTGTGGCAATGCTGTGATGGCAAGCCGCAGGAAACGACGCTCAACGAACTGGCCGAGCTGCTGAGTTGCTCGCGCCGCCACATGCGCACACTGCTGAACGCCATGCAGGCGCGCGGCTGGCTGACATGGGAAGCCGAGGCCGGACGCGGCAAACGCTCCAGGCTGCAGTTCCTCTATACCGGACTCGCGCTGCAGCAACAGCGGGCGGAAGATCTGCTGGAGCAGGACAGAATCGATCAGCTGGTGCAGATCGTCGGTGACAAATCCACGGTGCGTCAGATGTTACTTTCACACCTGGGCCGCAGCTTCCGTCAGGGACGCCATATTCTGCGCGTGCTCTATTACCGCCCACTGCAAAACCTGCTGCCCGGCAGCGCCTTGCGCCGTTCAGAAACCCATATCGCCCGGCAGATTTTCAACGGTCTGACGCGCATAAACGAGGAAAACGGGGAACTGGAAGCCGATATTGCGCACCACTGGCAGCGTATTTCCCCTTTTCACTGGCGCTTTTTCTTACGCCCCGGCATCCATTTTCATCACGGCCGCGAGCTGGACATGCTCGATGTCATCAGCTCGCTCCAGCGCATCTGCGCCCTGCCGCTTTACGCGCATATCCGCCAGGTCGTTTCTCCCACGGCCTGGACACTCGATATTCACCTGAGCGAGCCGGACGACTGGCTGCCGTGGCTGATGGGCAGCGTGCCGGCGATGATCCTGCCGCGGGAGTGGCCGGAAATGCCGAAATTCGCGAGCCAGCCCGTCGGCACTGGCCCTTACGCGGTGGTACGCAATAACAGCAACCAGCTAAAAATCCACGCCTTTGATGACTATTTTGGCTACCGCGCGCTGATTGATGAGGTGAACTTCTGGGTGCTGCCGGAGATAGGCGAGGAGCTGAGCTGCGCCGTTCAGCTTGAAGGCCCGACACGCGACGTCGACGAAAAAGCCGTGGAGAGCCGCCTCGAAGAAGGCTGCTACTACCTGCTGTTTGATTCCCGCTCGCGCGTCGGCGCGATGCCGGAGGTGCGCCGCTGGATAAGCTCGCGCTTTACGCCCGCCCGCCTGTTGCACCGCGCCGCGCCGCACTATCAGCGCATCTGGTTTCCGGCTTACGGCCTGCTGCCGCGCTGGCACCACGCGCCGCAAATTCCTGAGGCGCAGAAGCCCGCCGGGCTGGAGCGTCTTACGCTCACCTTCTATGGCGACCACAATGAAAACCGCATTATCGGCGCGCTGCTGCGCGATATCCTGGCGCAGGAGCAGGTGGAGCTGGAACTGCGAGAGGTGAGCTATGAGGAGTGGTATCAGGGCGACATTACCAGCGATCTATGGCTTAACAGCGCCAACTTTACGCTGCCGCTCGATTTCTCGCTGTTCGCGCACCTGTGCGAAGTGCCGCTCATTCAGCGCTGCATCCCGCTCGACTGGCAGGGCGACGCCCAGCGCTGGCGCACCGGCGCGCTGAACCTGCCGCAGTGGTGCCGCACGATGCTCGAGCGTCAGGATATTCTGCCGCTCATTCACCACTGGCTGATGCTACAGGGCCAGCGCAGTATGCGCGGCGTGCGCATGAACACGCTCGGCTGGTTTGATTTTAAATCCGCCTGGTTTGCACCGCCGGAGCCGTAACCCTTTCGCAACATTACGCAAATCATTACAATGAGCCGTTCTCAACGGGGTGCTGCCGACTGACCGGTGCGCTGAGATAATACCCGTCGAACCTGATCCGGATAACGCCGGCGAAGGGATTTGAGGCTACCGCTCAAAATCCTTTGCCCCCATTTGATAAAGGTGCAAAGTGTTAAAAAAACTGCTTCCTCTGCTGGCGCTCGCCGCCGCTCCGGCTTTCGCCAAACCTGTCCTGACCGTCTACACCTACGACTCTTTCTCCTCGGAGTGGGGCCCTGGCCCGAAAATTAAAACCGCCTTTGAAGCCGACTGCGGCTGCGAGCTGAAATTCGTGGCGCTGGAAGATGGCGTCTCGCTGCTTAACCGCCTGCGCATGGAAGGCAAAAACAGCAAAGCCGATGTGGTGCTGGGCCTGGATAACAATCTGCTTCAGGCCGCGACCGCGACCGGGCTGTTCGCCAAAAGCGGCGTTCCGGCGGGTGAAGTTAACGTGCCGGGCGGCTGGAATAACGACACCTTTGTGCCGTTCGACTACGGCTGGTTCGCCTTCGTCTATGATAAAAACAAACTGAAAAACCCGCCGAAAAGCCTGAAAGAGCTGGTTGAGAGCGACCAGAAATGGCGCATCATCTATGAAGATCCGCGCACCAGCACGCCAGGGCTGGGCCTGCTGCTGTGGATGCAAAAAGTCTATGGCGATAAAGCGCCGGACGCCTGGCAGAAGCTCGCCGCGAAAACCGTTACGGTCACCAAAGGCTGGAGCGAAGCCTACGGCCTGTTCCTGAAAGGCGAAGGCGATCTGGTGCTGAGCTACACCACCTCGCCCGCCTACCACATTATTGAAGAGAAAAAAGAGAACTACGCAGCGGCGAATTTCAGCGAAGGCCACTATCTGCAGGTGGAAGTCGCCGCACGCACCGCCGCCAGCAAGCAGCCCGCACTGGCGGAGAAATTCCTGAAGTTTATGGTTTCGCCCGCCTTCCAGAATGCGATCCCCGCGGGCAACTGGATGTACCCGGTGACCAACGTCGCGCTGCCGGAAGGCTTTAACGCGCTGACCCGGCCGCAGACCACCCTGCAATTCACCTCACAGGAAGTCGCCGCACAGCGCGCGCAATGGACGAGTGAATGGCAACGCGCCGTGAGCCGCTGATCCCCGGCTGGCTCTGGCCCGGCCTCACCGCCGCCCTGCTGATGGCGGCGGTGGCGATGGCGGCGTTCGCAGCGCTCTGGACACACGCGCCGCACACCGATGCACGCGCGCTGCTACACGACAGCTACCTGTGGCATGTGGTGCGCTTCTCGTTCTGGCAGGCGTTTCTCTCTGCCCTGATTTCCGTCGTGCCTGCGATCCCACTCGCCCGCGCGCTCTACCGCCGCCGCTTTCCGGGGCGGCGAATGCTGCTGCGCCTGTGCGCCATGACGCTTATCCTGCCGGTGCTGGTGGCGATTTTCGGCCTGCTTAGCGTCTACGGGCGCAGCGGCTGGCTCGCCGCGCTCTGCGCGACGCTCGGTATTGAATGGACGTTTTCGCCTTATGGCCTTCAGGGCATCCTGCTGGCGCACCTCTTTTTTAATATGCCGATGGCGACTCGCCTGCTGTACCAGACGCTGACGCAGATCCCCGGCGAACAGCGCCAGCTCGCCGCGCAGCTCGGTATGCGCGGCTGGGATTTCTTCCGGCTGGTGGAGTGGCCCTGGCTGCGCCGCCAGATCCCGCCGGTAGCGGCGCTCATTTTTATGCTCTGCTTCGCCAGTTTCGCCACGGTGCTGGCGCTCGGCGGCGGGCCGCAGGCAACCACCATTGAGCTCGCCATCTACCAGGCGCTGAGCTATGACTACGATCCGGGGCGCGCGGCGCTGCTGGCGCTTATCCAGATGGGCTGCTGCCTGTCGCTTATCCTGTTAAGCCAGCGGCTCAGCAAAGCGATTCCTGTCGGCGCGACGCTGGTGCGCGGCTGGCGCAACCCGGAGGATTCATGGCGCAGCAAACTCATCGATTCACTGCTGATTGGTGCCGCGCTGCTGCTTCTCCTGCCGCCTCTGCTGGCGGTGCTGGTGGACGGCCTGCGCGGCGACATTAGCCATGCGCTGGCCGACCCGGCGCTGTGGCGCGCGCTCTGGACGTCGCTGCGTATCGCGCTCTGCGCCGGAGTGCTGTGCGTTATCCTGACCATGATGCTGCTCTGGAGCACACGCGAGCTGTACCTGCGCCAGCATCGTCTCGTCGGGCAAAGCCTGGAGCTTTGCGGCGTGCTGATCCTCGCGATGCCGGGCATTGTACTGGCGACCGGATTTTTCCTGCTGCTGAACGCCACCATCGGACTGCCGGAGCGCGCCGACGCGATTGTGATTTTCACCAACGCCCTGATGGCTATTCCTTACGCGCTGAAAGTGCTCGATAACCCGATGCGCGATATCGCCGCGCGCTACGGCGCGCTCTGCGCGTCGCTTGAGATACGCGGCCTGAACCGGCTGCGGCTGGTGGAAACTCGCGCGTTGCGGGTACCGCTCGCCCAGGCGATGGCGTTCGCCTGCGTATTGTCGATTGGCGATTTCGGCGTCGTGGCGCTGTTTGGCAATGAGGATTTCCGCACGCTGCCCTTTTATCTCTACCAGCAGATCGGTGCCTACCGCAGCGACGCAGGCGCGGTCACGGCGCTGCTGCTGCTGCTGCTCTGTTTCCTGCTGTTCACCTTGATTGAAAAACTTCCGGGGCGCCATGCTGACACTGACTGATCTCACCTGGCTGTATCACCACCTGCCGATGCGCTTTACGCTGGACGTGCGTGAGAGCGAACGCGTGGCGGTGCTGGGGCCAAGCGGCGCGGGCAAAAGTACGTTGCTCAATCTGATTGCCGGTTTTCTCGCGCCCGCCAGCGGCTCGCTCATTATCAATGGCGCGGATCACACCCGCACGCCGCCGTCAAAACGCCCGGTGTCGATGCTGTTTCAGGAAAATAATCTCTTTAACCATCTGACGGTGCGCCAGAACATTGCGCTCGGGCTGTCGCCCGGCCTGCGGCTGAACGCACAGCAGAAGCGTCAGGTCGAGGCGATAGCCGACAACATGGCGATTGGCGATCTGCTGGAGCGGCTGCCGGGCGCGCTCTCCGGCGGCCAGCGTCAGCGGGCGGCGCTGGCGCGCTGTCTGGTGCGAAAGCGCCCCGTTCTGCTGCTGGATGAGCCGTTTTCCGCGCTCGATCCGGCGCTGCGTCAGGAGATGCTGACGCTGCTGGAAAAACTGTGCGAGGAGGAAGGCACGACGCTGCTCATGGTGTCGCACAGCGTGGAAGATGCGGCGCGTATCGCCGCGCGCAGTCTGGTGGTCGTCGAAGGACGCATCGTCTGGGACGGCCCCACCGCGCAGTTGCTGAGCGGCGAAGCCAGCGCGTCGGCGCTGCTCGGCATTACGCCTCACTGAGCGCCGGTCACCACTTTCCACAGAATACTGCGATATACCGGCATCAGCGGGTGGCTCTGAATGGCGAACAGCGCTACGGCCGCCGCTGCCGCCACGCCGGGGGCCAGCCAGTGCAGGCGCGCGCGCGGCAGATAGCGCGTGAGGCGATCCTGCGTTTTACCGCTGCGCCACCAGCGCCAGAGCAGCCACGCCGCCAGCCAGACCAGCAGCGCCACGCCGCCGAGCAGCCATTTAAACGCACCGCTTTTCATCTCCGGCGGGATATCGATAGCGGCGCCCGCGAGAATGCCCGGCAGAAAGTAAAACGGCGGCCAGAGCAGGCAGCCGACGATATTCGGCGGGAGGAATTTACGCACCGGCAGGTCGAGCATTCCCGCCACCATCGGCACCAGCGGGCGCGTCGGCCCGACAAAGCGCCCGACGAGAATGGTAAACATGCTGTGCTGATGCAGCGCGTGTTCGGTTTTATCGAGCAGCGCCTTGTGTTTTTTCAGGAAAGACCAGCGGTGCAGCGGCTTTTTAAAGCGCCAGCCGAGCCAGAATGAGATCCAGTCGCCGAGCAGGCAGCCAATAATCCCCACGGCCCAGGCCTCATAGAAATTAACCTCGCCGCTGCCAATGAGCGCGCCCAGGGCGGCCATCAGCACGGTGCCGGGCAGCAACAGCCCGACCAGCGCCAGGGATTCGAGGAACGCTACCAGCGCAATAGCAATCAGCGAATAGGCGACTGACTGAGTGATAAAGTGTTCCAGAAAGGCTTCCATAACGCATCCGGTAAAGTGTGGAACAGAGGATTCTCCTGAGCGCTATGCTCTGCGTCAAGCCATCCTTCTTTAACCATACTTTACTTTACCGGGCATGACACGAAACCCACGTTGCGTTATTCACACCCGGCGCGGAATTCACTCGGGCTCGCCCCGGTGCATTTTTTGAAGACACGCGAGAAATAGAGCTGATCTTCAAAACCCACGTTACGCCCGACGCTGGCTATCGGCATGCGTGTGGTACTGAGTAGCAGCTTCGCCTGGCTGATGCGCTGGTCTTCGCGCCAGCTCAGCACGCTGACGCCCAACTGCTGGCGGAAGAGATGCGACAGGCGCGACGGCGACAGGCAAACGTGCTGCGCGACGCTTGCGATATCAAAATGGCTGTCGGCCAGGTGATCGCTGATGTACTGGCAGGCGTCGCGCACGCGGCTGTCGAGCGGCGCTTTCAGCGATTCGCTAATCGCCTCAACGCGGCGCAGCAGCAACTGTTCCAGCAGGTTTATCGCCAGCAGCTCGGCGTAGCGCCCCGGCCCCTGGGCGGCGTCGATAATCGACTGAAACAGCGAAGAAAACTGTTCGTGATGCGCCTCGTCCGGGCGGTAAAAACCGGTATTGGCGAAAATGGCGGGCCAGTTCAGCCATTCATGCCAGTAAGCGCGCGGGCGGAAATAGACCCACTGGTGATACCACTCTTTGGCCTCCGGGTTGCGGCCATAGTGGTGCACTTCACCCGGCGGAAACAGCAGCATATCGCCGGGGCGGCAGAGATATTCCTTACCCTGATTTTTCACCACCCCTTCGCCGCGCACCGTCAGGTTGAGAATATAACCTTTCATGCCGAGCGGCCGGTCAATGAAAAAATCGAGCCAGCCGTCGGCCTCAATCGGCGTCAGTCCGGCCACGAGATGGGCGTTAAACGAGTAACCAGGCAGCAGAGGATCGTTTTGCGTTTCAGCCATTTTCACGGCGCTCCGAAGCGAGAGTGAAGAAACCATTTGTCCATATCGTTATTTTCGCCAGCAGCGGCAGGCACCTGAGCGCTCTGCATAACAGCGGCGGCGGCTTAAGCCCGCTTTATTACAGAAAATAACCTGTATTGCCTTCGCTGTCAGGCTTTTTAATCCATAACCGAAGTGTCTATAAGCGCGGCAGAAATGTCCACATCGAATATTTGCGTGGCGTCACAAATTCTCGCTTCACAGCATTTTCGTCCATAAGTTCAGCGGATCCACCCTGACCCTTTTGACGGGGTAAAACTAATGTTCTCTCCATGTTTGTTTATCGCATGGAGTATGAAGATGGCTATTGCGCTGGGACTCGATTTTGGCAGCGACTCGGTTCGGGCTTTGGCGGTGGACTGCACCACCGGTGCCGAGCTTGCCACCAGCGTGGAGTGGTATCCACGCTGGCAGGAAGGGCGCTATTGCGACGCGGCCCGTAACCAGTTCCGCCATCATCCGCGGGATTACATTGAATCAATGGAAGCGGCGTTAAAAACCGTGCTGGCAGAGCTCTCGCCTGAGCAGCGCGCCGCCGTGGTTGGCATCGGCGTTGACAGCACTGGCTCCACGCCCGCCCCGATTGACGCCGACGGTAACGTGCTGGCGCTTAACCCGGAGTTCGCGGACAACCCCAACGCGATGTTCGTGCTGTGGAAAGATCACACCTCGGTGGAGGAAGCGGAAGAAATCACCCGCCTGTGCCATACGCCTGGCAAAACGGACTATTCGCGCTACATCGGCGGGATTTACTCCAGCGAATGGTTCTGGGCCAAGATCCTGCATGTGACACGCCAGGACAGCGCCTTGGCGCAGGCTGCCGCCTCGTGGATTGAGCTGTGCGATTGGGTGCCCGCCCTGCTCTCCGGCACCACCCGCCCGGCGGATATTCGCCGCGGCCGTTGCAGCGCCGGTCATAAATCGCTGTGGCATGAAAGCTGGGGCGGCCTGCCGCCGGCAAGCTTCTTCGATGAGCTTGATCCGCTGATTAACCAGCATCTCGATTACCCGATGTTTACCGACACTTTCACCGCCGACATTCCGGTGGGCAACCTGTGCGCCGACTGGGCGCAGCGCCTCGGCCTGCCGGAGAGCGTGGTGATTTCCGGCGGCGCGTTTGACTGCCATATGGGCGCGGTCGGCGCGGGCGCACAGCCGAATACGCTCGTGAAAGTGATCGGCACCTCCACCTGCGACATCTTGGTGGCGGAGAAAGCGGACGTCGGCGAGCGCGCCGTGAAAGGTATTTGTGGTCAGGTGGATGGCAGCGTGGTGCCGGATTTCATTGGCCTCGAAGCCGGGCAGTCCGCCTTTGGCGATATTTACGCCTGGTTTGGTCGTCTGCTCGGCTGGCCGCTGGATACGCTCGCGAAGCAGCACCCGGAACTGAAACCCCAGATTGAAGCCAGCAAAAAACAGCTGCTGCCTGCGCTTACGGAAGCCTGGGCGAAGAACCCGTCGCTCGATCATCTGCCGGTGATCCTCGACTGGTTTAACGGCCGCCGTACGCCGTTCGCCAACCAGCGCCTGAAAGGCGTCATTACCGATCTTAACCTCGCCACCGACGCGCCGCTGCTCTTCGGTGGGCTTATCGCCGCCACCGCCTTTGGCGCGCGCGCCATTCAGGAGTGCTTTGTCGATCAGGGCATCGCAGTAAATAACGTGATGGCGCTCGGCGGCATCGCCCGTAAAAACCCGGTGATCATGCAGGTCTGCTGCGACGTGCTGAACCGCCCGCTACAAATCGTCGCTTCCGATCAGTGCTGTGCGCTGGGCGCTGCCATTTTCGCCGCGGTCGCCGCAGGCGCGCATGCCGATATCCCGCAGGCGCAGCAGGCGATGGCAAGTCAGATTGAAAGCACGCTACAGCCGCAGCCGGAGAGCGCCGCGCGCTTCGAACAACTCTACCGCCGCTTCCAGCAATGGTCGCAAAGCGCGGAACAACACTATCTCCCTTCAGCCGCTACCCCGCAGTCTGCCGAGCGCGCAGGCCAGGCGGCCCTGACACATTAAGGACACGATGATGACAATTTTCGATCAGTATGAAGTGTGGTTTGTGATTGGCAGCCAGCACCTTTACGGCCCTGAAACGCTGCGTCAGGTCAACCAGCACGCCGAACAGGTGGTGAACGCGCTGAACGCTGAAGCGAAGCTGCCGTGCAAACTGGTGTTGAAGCCGCTCGGCACCACACCGGACGAGATCACCGCCATTTGCCGCGACGCCAACTATGACGACAAATGCGCGGGTCTGGTGGTCTGGCTGCATACCTTCTCGCCTGCGAAGATGTGGATCAACGGTCTTTCCATCCTTAATAAACCGCTGCTGCAATTCCATACCCAGTTCAACGCGCAGATCCCGTGGGGCAGCATCGATATGGACTTTATGAACCTGAACCAGACCGCGCACGGCGGCCGCGAGTTCGGCTTCATCGGCGCGCGTATGCGTCTGCAACATAGCGTGGTGACGGGCCACTGGCAGGACAAACAGTCTCAGGGGCGTCTTGGCGCGTGGATGCGTCAGGCGGTATCGAAACAGGATACCCGTCACCTGAAAGTGGCGCGCTTTGGCGACAACATGCGTGAAGTCGCCGTCACCGAAGGGGATAAAGTCGCCGCGCAGATCAAGTTCGGCTTCTCGGTGAACACCTGGGGCGTGGGCGATCTGGTGGCCGTAGTTAACGACGTCAGCGAAGGCGATATCAACGCGCTGGTGGATGAATATGAAAGCAGCTACCGCCTGACCCCTGCCGCGCAAATTAACGGCGACAAGCGCCAGAACGTTCTTGATGCCGCACGTATCGAACTTGGCATGAAGCGTTTCCTGGAAGATGGCGGTTTCCACGCCTTCACCACCACGTTTGAAGACTTGCACGGGCTTAAACAGCTGCCGGGCCTTGCGGTACAGCGTCTGATGCAGCAGGGCTACGGCTTTGCGGGCGAAGGCGACTGGAAAACCGCCGCGCTGCTGCGCATCATGAAAGTGATGTCGACTGGCCTTGAAGGCGGCACCTCCTTTATGGAGGACTACACCTATAACTTCGAGAACGGCAACGACATGGTGCTCGGCTCCCATATGCTGGAAGTCTGCCCGACCATCGCCACGCCGGAAAAACCGATCCTCGACGTGCAATACCTCGGTATCGGCGGTAAAGCCGATCCGGCGCGCCTGATCTTCTCCACCACCACCGGCCCCGCCGTGAACGCCAGCCTTATCGATCTGGGCGATCGCTTCCGCCTGCTGGTGAACTGCGTCGACGCAGTAAAAACCCCGCACGACCTGCCGAAGCTGCCAGTGGCCAACGCGCTGTGGAAAGCGCAGCCGGATCTGCCGACCGCCTCTGAAGCCTGGATTCTGGCCGGCGGCGCGCACCACACCGTTTTCAGCCAGGCGCTGACGCTCGACGATATGCGCCTGTTCGCGGAGATGCATGACCTTGAACTCGCCGTGATCGACAACGATACCCGCCTGCCTGCGTTTAAAGACGCGCTGCGCTGGAACGAAGTCTATTACGGTTTCAAACGTTAAACCCAGGTGCCCGGTGGCGCGTCGCTTATCGGGCCTGTGTTTCGCAGGCTCGCTTGCGACGCGCCATCCGGCGTGGAGAGAGGCATGTTAGAAGAACTTAAGCGTCAGGTGCTGGAAGCCAATCTGGCGCTGCCAAAGCATAATCTGGTGACGCTCACCTGGGGCAACGTGAGCGCCGTTGACCGCGAGCGCGGCCTGTTTGTCATCAAGCCCTCGGGCGTCGATTACAGCGTGATGACCGCAGAAGATATGGTGGTGGTCAGCATCGAGACCGGCGAGGTGGTGGAAGGCACGAAAAAGCCGTCGTCCGATACGCCAACGCATCGCCTGCTCTATCAGCAGTTCCCGACGATCGGCGGCATTGTGCATACTCATTCGCGCCACGCGACGATCTGGGCGCAGGCAGGGCTGCCGATCCCGGCGACCGGCACCACGCATGCCGACTACTTTTACGGGGAGATCCCCTGCACCCGCAAAATGACGGATGACGAGATCAACGGCGCGTATGAGTGGGAAACCGGCGTGGTGATCGCCGAAACGTTCCGCCAGCGCGATATCGATCCGGCCCAGATGCCTGGCGTGCTGGTGCATTCTCACGGCCCGTTCGCCTGGGGTAAAGATGCGGTCGATGCGGTACATAACGCCATCGTGCTGGAAGAAGTCGCCTATATGGGAATCTTCTGCCGTCAGCTCGCCCCGGAACTGCCGCCGATGCAGCAGACGCTGCTGGATAAACACTACCTGCGCAAACATGGCGCGAAAGCGTATTACGGGCAATAAACCGCGCCCGGTGGCGCAACGCTTGCCGGGCTTGCGGGCAACCTGTAATATCACCGCGCACCTGTATAAAACCCCAGCAAAACAGACGCAACCAGGCTATAATCACGCCTGGTTTTTTACGTGAGTACGCCGCGTGTCTGAAGCGCATCAGGGGTTTATTTTAAGCCGTCACTGGCGGGATACACCGCAGGGAACGGAGATCGAATTCTGGCTCGCGACGGATGCCGGGCCGCTGCGGGTTTGCCTGCCACCGCAGGAGTCCGTCGCGTTTATTCCCGAAGCCGAACGCGCACGCGCCGAAAGCCTGCTTGCGCAGGAACACGATGCGCGCTTCGCGACACTTTCACTGAAAGATTTTCAGCGTCAGGCAGTGTGCGGCCTTTATTGCCGCTCGCACCGCCAGCTGATGCGGCTTGAAAAGCTGCTGCGCGAAAACGGCGTCACGGTCTATGAGGCGGATATTCGCCCGCCGGAGCGCTTTCTGATGGAGCGGTTTATCACCGCACCCGTGTGGGTCAGCGGCGAGCGTCAGGGCGAGCGGCTGATTAACGCACGCCTGAAGCCGAGCCCGCACTACCGCCCGCCGCTCAGATGGGTGTCGCTGGATATTGAAACCAACCGCCACGGCGAGCTTTACTGCATTGGTCTTGAAGGCTGCGGCTCGCGCGTGGTTTACATGCTCGGGCCGGAAAATGGCAACGCCCGCGGCCTTGATTTCGAACTGGAATATGTCGCAAGCCGCCCGCAACTGATTGAAAAACTCAACGCCTGGTTTGCGAGGCACGATCCGGACGTGCTGATCGGCTGGAACGTTATCCAGTTCGATCTGCGTATGCTGCAAAAGCATGCCGAGCGTTATGGCGTGCCCCTTCGGCTTGGGCGCGGTAACAGCGAGCTGGAGTGGCGCGAACACGGCTTTAAAAACGGCGTCTTTTTCGCGCAGGCCGCCGGGCGGTTAATCATCGACGGTATTGAAGCCCTGAAATCCGCCTTCTGGAATTTTTCATCGTTTTCGCTGGAGGCGGTGTCGCAGGAGCTGCTGGGCGAAGGCAAAGCCATCGACAACCCGTGGCAGCGCATGGATGAAATCGACCGGCGCTTCGCGGAGGATAAACCCGCGCTCGCCACCTACAACCTGAAAGACTGCGAGCTGGTAACGCGCATCTTCCATAAAACGGAGATTATGCCGTTTCTGCTGGAGCGCGCCACCGTGAACGGCCTGCCGGTGGATCGCCACGGCGGCTCGGTCGCGGCATTCAGCCACCTCTATTTTCCGCGTATGCACCGCGCGGGGTTTGTTGCGCCGAATCTCGGCGCGGTGCCGCCACAGGCGAGCCCCGGCGGCTATGTGATGGATTCGCAGCCCGGCCTGTATGATTCGGTGCTGGTGCTGGATTACAAAAGCCTTTATCCGTCGATTATTCGCACCTTTTTAATCGATCCGGTGGGTCTGGTGGAAGGGCTGGGCGCGCCGGAACCCGCGGCAAGCGTGGAAGGCTTTATCGGTGCCTGGTTTTCACGCGAGACACACTGCCTGCCGGAGATCGTCACGCAGATCTGGCAGGGGCGCGAAGAGGCCAAACGCCTCGGCAACAAGCCGCTCTCCCAGGCGCTGAAGATCATTATGAACGCGTTTTACGGCGTGCTCGGCACCAGCGCGTGCCGGTTCTACGATCCGCGCCTCGCCTCCTCTATCACGATGCGCGGGCATGAGATCATGCGCCAGACCAAAGCGCTTATCGAGGCCCAGGGCTATACGGTAATTTACGGCGATACTGATTCCACGTTTGTCTGGCTTAAGCGGGCGCACAAGGAAGACGAGGCAGCAGAGATAGGCCAGCGGCTGATTGCACACGTTAACGCCTGGTGGCAGCGTCACCTTAAAGAGAGTATGGGCCTTGAGAGCGCACTGGAGCTGGAGTACGAAACTCACTTCAGCCGTTTTCTGATGCCGACCATTCGTGGCGCGGAGATGGGCAGCAAAAAGCGCTACGCCGGTCTGATTCAGGAGGGCGACCACCAGCGCATGGTCTTTAAAGGGCTGGAAACGGTACGGACCGACTGGACGCCGCTCGCGCAGCAGTTCCAGCAAAATCTCTACCTGCGTATTTTTCGCCGCGAGCCGTACCAGGATTACATTCGCGACACTATCGCGCGGCTGATGGCGGGCGAGCTGGACGATCAACTGGTGTACCGCAAACGCCTGCGCCGCCCGCTCAGCGAATACCAGCGCAACGTGCCGCCGCACGTGCGCGCCGCGCGGCTTGCCGATGAGCACAACGCGCGCCTCGGGCGTCCGGCACAGTACCAGAACCGCGGCACGATTAAATATGTCTGGACGATGAACGGCCCGGAGCCTGTGGATTATCAGCAGGGCGCGCCCGACTACGATCACTATTTAACGAAGCAGTTACAGCCCGTCGCGGACGGCATCCTGCCTTTCATGGAGGATGACTTTGCTACACTGATGACAGGGCAGATGGGGCTTTTTTGACACGTGACGAACGTCCTGCCATCCAGTACCATAGCGCCCTTTTCACATCACCCTGATTGCGACCCCCCGCCTGCACGCAGGCGGGAGTCATACTATTGCCTGCAAATCTGATAAGAGAATAGAGCCGATATATATGCCTTTTACACTTGGTCAACGCTGGATCAGCGATACGGAAAGCGAACTGGGACTGGGCACTGTGGTGGCTATCGACGCCCGCATGGTGACTCTGCTTTTCCCGGCTACCGGTGAAAATCGTCTGTATGCCCGAAATGACTCCCCGGTCACCCGCGTGATGTTCAACCCGGGCGATACCGTGACCAGCCACGAAGGCTGGCAGTTGAAAGTGGATGAAGTAAAGGAAGAAAACGGCTTACTTATTTATATCGGCACCCGTCTGGATACGCTTGAGGAAAATGTCGCGCTGCGTGAAGTGTTCCTCGACAGCAAACTGGTGTTCAGCAAACCGCAGGACCGCCTGTTCGCCGGTCAGATTGACCGAATGGACCGCTTTGCCCTGCGCTATCGCGCCCGCAAATACCAGAGCGAACAGTACCGGATGCCGTGGAGCGGCCTGCGTGGCCAGCGCACGAACCTTATCCCGCACCAGCTCAATATCGCCAATGACGTAGGCCGCCGCCACGCGCCGCGCGTGCTGCTGGCCGATGAAGTGGGTCTCGGCAAAACCATCGAAGCCGGGATGATCATTCATCAGCAGCTGCTTGCAGGCGCGGCCGAGCGCGTGCTGATTGTCGTGCCGGAAACGCTGCAACACCAGTGGCTGGTGGAGATGCTGCGCCGCTTCAACCTGCGCTTCTCGCTGTTTGACGACGAGCGTTACGCCGAAGCCCAGCATGAATCCGACAACCCGTTCGATACTGAACAACTGGTTATCTGCTCGCTGGATTTTGTGCGCCGCAACAAGCAGCGCCTTGAGCATCTGTGCGACGCCGAGTGGGATCTGCTGGTGGTGGATGAAGCTCATCACCTGGTCTGGAGCGAAGACGCCCCGAGCCGTGAATATCAGGCGATTGAACAGCTGGCCGAACGCGTGCCAGGCGTATTGCTGCTAACCGCAACGCCGGAACAGCTTGGTATGGAGAGCCACTTCGCGCGTCTGCGCCTGCTGGACCCGAACCGCTTCCACGATTTCGCGCAGTTTGTCGAAGAACAGCAGAACTATCGCCCGGTGGCGGACGCCGTGGCGCTGCTGCTGGCGGGCACGCACCTGAACGATGAACAGCTCAATACCTTAAGCGAACTGATTGGCGAACAGGATATCGAGCCGCTTCTGCAAACCGCCAACAGCGACCGCGACGGCGCTGAAAGCGCGCGCCAGGAGCTGGTCTCCATGCTGATGGACCGCCACGGCACCAGCCGCGTACTGTTCCGTAATACCCGCAACGGCGTAAAAGGCTTCCCGCAGCGCGAACTGCATACCATTAAATTGCCGCTGCCGACGCAGTACCAGACCGCGATTAAAGTCTCTGGCATCATGGGCGCGCGTAAATCTGCCGAGGAGCGTGCGCGCGATATGCTCTACCCGGAGCAGATTTACCAGGAGTTTGAAGGCGACAGCGGCACCTGGTGGAACTTCGATCCGCGCGTGGAGTGGCTGATGGGCTATCTGACCAGCCACCGCTCGCAGAAAGTGCTGGTGATCTGCGCGAAAGCGGCCACCGCGCTGCAACTGGAGCAGGTGCTGCGCGAGCGTGAAGGCATTCGCGCCGCCGTGTTCCATGAAGGCATGTCGATTATCGAGCGCGACCGCGCGGCAGCCTGGTTTGCCGAAGAAGATACCGGCGCGCAGGTGCTGCTCTGTTCGGAAATCGGCTCCGAGGGCCGTAACTTCCAGTTCGCCAGCCAGTTGGTGATGTTCGATCTGCCGTTCAACCCCGATCTGCTGGAACAGCGTATCGGCCGTCTGGACCGTATCGGCCAGGCGCATGATATCCAGATTCATGTGCCATACCTTGAGAAAACCGCGCAGTCGGTGCTGGTGCGCTGGTATCACGAAGGGCTGGACGCGTTCGAACACACCTGCCCTACCGGACGCGCGATTTACGACAGCGTCTATGAGCAATTGATTGGTTATCTGGCCGCCCCGGAGAACACCGAAGGCTTTGACGAGCTGATTCAGGCGTGCCGCAAACAGCACGATGAACTGAAAGCGCAGCTTGAGCAGGGCCGCGACCGCCTGCTGGAGATCCACTCCAACGGCGGTGAAAAAGCCCAGCAGCTGGCTGATGCCATCGCTGAACAGGATGACGATACGGGCCTGGTGAATTTCGCCATGAACCTGTTCGACATCGTTGGCATCAATCAGGACGACCGCGGCGAGCATATGATTGTACTTACGCCGTCCGATCACATGCTGGTGCCGGATTTCCCTGGCCTGCCGGAAGATGGCTGCACCATTACGTTTAACCGCGACGTGGCGCTGTCGCGCGAAGACGCGCAATTTATTACCTGGGAGCATCCGCTTATCCGCAACGGTCTGGATCTGATCCTCTCCGGCGATACCGGCAGCTGCACCATTTCGCTGCTGAAAAACAAAGCGTTACCGGTCGGCACCCTGCTGCTGGAGCTGATTTACGTGGTCGAAGCCAAAGCGCCGAAGCAGTTGCAGCTTAACCGTTTCCTGCCGCCGACGCCGGTCCGCATGCTGCTGGATAAAAACGGCAATAACCTGGCAGGCCAGGTGGAGTTTGAAAGCTTCAACCGCCAGCTCAGCGCGGTGAACCGTCATACCGGCAGCAAGCTGGTGAACGCGGTGCAGCAGGAAGTGCATGCGATTCTGCAGGGCGGCGAAGCGCAGGTGGAGAAAGCGGCACGCGAGCTTATCGACGCGGCGCGTCAGGAAGCCGATGACAAACTCTCCGCCGAGCTGTCGCGTCTCGAAGCGCTACGCGCCGTGAACCCGAACATTCGCGACGACGAACTGGCGGCGATCGAGCATAACCGTCAGCAGGTGCTGGAGAATCTTAACCAGGCGAGCTGGCGACTGGATGCGCTGCGTCTTATCGTAGTGACTCACCAGTAACCGGAGCGAAACATGCTGGATGCCTACAACCCGCCGCAAGACCCGTGGCTGCTCATTCTTTATCAGGATGAGCATATTATGGTGGTCAATAAACCCAGCGGCCTGCTTTCTGTGCCCGGACGGCTTGAGGAGCACAAAGACAGCGTGATGACCCGCATTCAGCGCGATTTCCCGAAGGCGGAGTCGGTACACCGGCTGGATATGGCCACCAGCGGGGTGATTGCGGTGGCGCTTACCAAAGCCGCGGAGCGCGAGCTAAAAAGGCAGTTCCGCGAACGCGAGCCGAAGAAGCACTACGTGGCGCGCGTCTGGGGACACCCGGAGAAAGCGCAGGGGGTTGTGGATTTACCGCTGATTTGCGACTGGCCGAACCGGCCGAAGCAGAAGGTCTGCTATGAGACCGGTAAGGCGGCGCAAACCGAGTATGAGGTGCTGGAGTACGCGGACGATAATACCGCCCGCGTGTTGCTCAGGCCGATTACCGGGCGTTCACATCAGCTACGCGTACATATGATGGCGCTTGGGCATCCGATTCTGGGCGATAAGTTTTACGCCACACCCGAGGCGTTTGCCCGCGCGCCGCGTCTGCAGCTGCACGCCGAGCAGCTGACGATTACGCATCCGGCCTATGGCACGCCGATGACGTTCAGGGCACCCGCCGATTTCTGAGCCAGTCTCCGGTAACCCATACTTAGTCACCCATAAATGAAAAGAGACGCAGACGCGTCTCTTTTTTATTGGTCTCAGGCTGCTTTAACGAAACCCTTTCGCCGTCTTAATCATGTCGTAGGCTTTCTGGATCTCCTGCGCCTTTTGCTGCGCCATTTGCATCATCTGCGGCGGCAACCCTTTGGCGACCAGTTTGTCAGGATGATGCTCGCTCATCAGCTTACGGTACGCACGTTTGATGGTCGTGGCGTCATCGGTGGTTTTCACACCCAGCACGTTGCAGGCGTCTTCCAGCGTCGGCCCGCGCGGCGCCTGCTGCGCATCGCCGTTGTGCCAGGATTGCTGACCGGAGCCAAACTGCGCGCCGCCCTGCATCATGCGCAGGAACTGATCGAACTGCATACGGGAAATGCCCAGCTCTTCGCCAATGACATACAGCACGTCGCGCTCTTTCGGGTGCAGCGAGCCGTCCGCAAAGGCGGTCTGGATCTGAATTTCCAGAAACATCCGAATCAGATCAAAACGGCCAAAGCAGACGCTGCGCAGCTGGCGCATTTTATCGCGCAGCGGATAGCCATTCTCCTTGCCCACGCGAAACGCGTTGCGGGCCGCGTCTCTCGACGCGCCGTGCAGGTTCATGCGATCCATAAACTGCGTCGCCACCTGAATATCGGCTTCGGTGACACGACCTTTCGATTTGGTCAGGTGTCCCATCACCTCAAACGTAGTAGCGAAGAAGAGCGACTGACGTTCCTGCTGGCTGGTGAACCAGACGGTACGGCGGCTGCGCGCTTTGTCTATCATATGGCCTATCACCAGGCCCAAGATGACGCCCCAGACTCCACCGCCGACCAGCAGCCCGGTGAGCCCTCCAACCAGTTTTCCCCAATACTGCATATACTCCCCAAATGGTCATGCCGTCAGCCAGAAATTCCTTTATCATACCTGCCATTCAAAGCGGTGCCTAACCGGCAGGCAGAAAAGCAGACAGGATAACACTGGCGCTGTAGTGATGAGTAAGTTAGTCTCTGACCGTTTGCCGACGCGAAGCCATTGATGATGGAACCACGAATAACTCGTATGAAAAAACGTATTCCCACCTTGCTGGCCACCATGATTGGCACAGCCCTCTACAGCCAACAAGGCATGGCTGCCGATCTTGCTTCTCAGTGTAAGCTTGGCATACCCACCTATAATCGTCCTCTGGTGCAGGGCGAACCTAACCAGTTGCCGGTAACGATTAACGCCGATCACGCTAAAGGTAACTACCCCGACAACGCGGTATTTACTGGTAATGTTGATATTCAGCAAGGTAATGGTCGCCTGCAGGCCGATGAAGTACAGCTTCATCAAAAGCAGGTGGAAGGCCAGCCAACGCCTGTGCGCACGGTCGATGCCCTGGGTAATGTGCACTATGACGACAATCAGGTCATCCTGAAAGGTCCTAAAGCGTGGGCGAATTTAAATACTAAAGATACGAACGTCTGGGAAGGCGATTACCAGATGGTAGGACGTCAGGGCCGCGGCAAAGCGGATCTGATGAAACAGCGCGGTGAAAACCGCTACACCATTCTGGAAAACGGCTCCTTTACTTCGTGTCTGCCCGGTTCCGATACCTGGAGCGTGGTCGGTAGTGAAGTTATCCACGACCGCGAGGAGCAGGTCGCCGAAATCTGGAACGCCCGCTTTAAGCTCGGCCCGGTGCCGGTGTTCTACAGCCCCTATTTGCAGCTGCCGGTCGGCGATAAACGCCGCTCGGGTTTCCTGATCCCGAACGCGCAATACAGTAAGAGCAACTATTTCGAGTTTTCGTTGCCGTATTACTGGAACATCGCCCCGAACTTCGACGCCACCATTACGCCGCACTATATGCATAAGCGCGGCAACGTACAGTGGCAGAACGAATTCCGCTACCTGACACAGGCGGGTACGGGCCTGATGGAGTTCGACTATCTGCCGTCGGATAACGTCTATCAGGATGAGCATCCGGACATGGATTCTAAGCACCGCTGGCTGTTCTACTGGCAGCATGGCGGCGTGATGGATCAGGTGTGGCGCTTTAACGTTAACTACACCAAAGTCAGCGACACCAATTACTTTAACGATTTCGATTCCAAATACGGTTCGAGCACCGACGGCTACGCGACGCAGTTTTTCAGCGTCGGTTATGCGGTTCAGGACTTCGACGCGACGCTTTCCGCGCGCCAGTTCCAGGTATTTGATGCTAATCGGGGCAGCTCTTACCGCGCCGAGCCGCAGCTTGACGTCAATTTCTACCAGAACGACGTCGGGCCGTTCGACACGCGTCTCTACGCTCAGGCGGTACACTTTACCAACGTGAACGAAAACCTGCCGGAAGCGACGCGTCTGCATCTGGAGCCGACCATCAACCTGCCGATGTCTAACGACTGGGGCAGCCTGAATGCCGAGGCAAAACTGCTGGCGACCCACTATCAGCAGGACAATCTCGATCGTTACCGCACGTATCGCGGCGGCAATAACGAGGCGGCCAACAATCTGGAAGACTCAGTTAACCGCGTCCTGCCGCAGTTTAAGCTCGACGGGAAAATGGTCTTCGAGCGCGACGCGAATCTCATCGGCGACGGCTTTACCCAGACGCTGGAGCCGCGCGCGCAGTACCTCTACGTGCCGTATCGCGATCAGAGCAACATTAATAACTACGACTCCTCGCTGCTGCAGTCTGACTACTCCGGCCTGTTCCGCGACCGCACCTACGGCGGCCTTGACCGTATCGCCTCCGCAAACCAGGTCACGACCGGCGTCACGTCACGTATTTATGATGACGCCTCCGTTGAACGTTTTAACGTTTCTGTAGGTCAAATCTACTACTTCACCCAGTCCCGTACCGGCGATGACGATATCAACTGGGAGAAGAACAAAGATACGGGGTCGATGGTCTGGGCCGGCGATACCTACTGGCGCATCAGCGATCGCTGGGGCCTGCGCGGCGGCGTGCAGTATGACGCCCGCCTGGCTGCCGTTGCCACCGGCAATGGCGTCCTCGAATATCGTCGCGACGAAGATCGCGTGGTACAGCTGAACTACCGTTACGCAAGTCCGGAGTATATCCAGGCGACACTGCCTTCCTATTCAACGGCGGAGCAGTATAAAGACGGTATTAATCAGGTGGGCATGACGGCGAGCTGGCCGATTGTGGATCGCTGGTCGGTGGTTGGCGCGTATTACTACGACACTAACGCCAACGAAGCGGCCGATCAGATGCTCGGCGTGCAATATAACTCCTGCTGTTATGCCATCCGCGTCGGTTATGAGCGGAAACTCAACGGCTGGGATATTGATAAGAGCAAATATGATGAGGTCATTGGCTTCAACATTGAGCTGCGCGGCCTGAGTTCCAACTACGGCCTCGGCACGCAGCAGATGCTGCGCTCGAATATTCTGCCGTATCAGCGCTCCATGTAATGCTCAGATTTTGAAACATCCTCCGCTTTGCGGTTAAACGAAATGGAAAAGGTATGAAGAACTGGAAAACGCTGCTTCTCGGTATCACCCTGGTGGTGAATACCAGCTTCGCTGCTCCGCAGGTTGTCGATAAAGTTGCAGCCGTCGTGAACAACGGCGTGGTACTGGAAAGTGACGTTGATGGCCTCATGCAGTCGGTAAAGCTTAACGCGAACCAGGCAGGCCAGCAGCTCCCGGATGACAGCACGCTGCGTCATCAGATTCTGGAACGTCTGATCATGGATCAGATTATGTTGCAGATGGGCCAGAAAATGGGCATAAAAATCAGCGACGACCAGCTCGATCAGGCCATCGCTAACATCGCCAAACAAAACAATATGACGCTCGATCAGATGCGTAGCCGTCTGGCTTATGATGGCCTGAACTACAACACCTATCGCGCCCAGATCCGCAAAGAGATGATTATCTCTGAAGTGCGTAATAGCGAAGTGCGCCGTCGCGTCACTATCCTGCCGCAGGAAGTGGAAACGCTGGCCGAGCAGGTTGGCAATCAGAACGACGCCAGCACCGAGCTGAACCTGAGCCACATCCTGATCCCGCTGCCGGAAAACCCGACCGCCGATCAGGTGAGCGAAGCCGAAGCCCAGGCGCGTTCGATTATCGATCAGGCGCGTAACGGCGGTGATTTCGGCAAGCTTGCGATTACCTATTCCGCAGACCAGCAGGCGCTGAAAGGCGGCCAGATGGGCTGGGGCCGTATTCAGGAGCTGCCTTCTGTATTTGCCCAGGCGCTGAGCACCGCGAAGAAAGGCGACGTGATTGGCCCGATTCGTTCAGGCGTTGGCTTCCACATCATTAAAGTGAACGATCTGCGCGGCCAGTCTCAGACAGTGTCGGTCACTGAAGTGCATGCGCGTCACATTCTGCTGAAGCCGTCGCCGATCATGACCGATCAGCAGGCGCGTCAGAAACTTGAAGAGATCGCCGCTGATATCAAGAGTGGTAAAACCACGTTTGCTCAGGCCGCGCGTGAATTCTCTCAGGATCCGGGTTCTGCTAACCAGGGCGGGGATCTCGGCTGGGCGGCAGCGGACGTTTACGATCCGGCTTTCCGCGATGCGCTGATGAACCTCAGCAAAGGCCAAATGAGTACGCCGGTACACTCTTCTTTCGGCTGGCATCTGATCGAACTGCTGGATACCCGCAAGTCTGACCGCACCGACGCGGCGCAGAAAGATCGCGCCTACCGTATGCTGTTCAACCGCAAATTCTCCGAAGAAGCGGCGACCTGGATGCAGGAACAACGCGCCAGCGCCTACGTGAAAATTCTGAGCAACTGATGGTAAAAACCCCTCGCGTGGTCATTACGCCCGGCGAACCCGCCGGGATTGGCCCCGACCTGGTTGTCGCGCTGGCCCAGAATAGCTGGCCTGCACAACTGGTCGTCTGCGCCGACCCGTCGCTACTCACCGAGCGGGCGGTGCAGCTCGGTTTACCACTCACGCTGTTGCCTTTCTCGTCTGATAAACCTGCCGCCCCTCAGGCGGCAGGTACGCTAACACTTCTGCCCGTTACGCTAAAAGCGCCTGTCGTGCCCGGTACGCTGGATGCGGCGAACGGCAGTTACGTGGTGGAAACCCTGGCGCGCGCCTGTGATGGTTGCCTTAGCGGCGAATTCGACGCGCTGGTCACAGGCCCGGTGCACAAAGGGATTATCAACGACGCAGGCATTCCGTTTACCGGCCATACCGAGTTCTTTGAAGCGCGCAGTCATAGCGAAAAAGTCGTGATGATGCTCGCCACCGAAGCGCTGCGCGTCGCCCTGGTGACCACGCATCTGCCGCTGAAAGCGGTGGCGGACGCCATTACGCCGGATCTCCTGCGCCATATCCTCACGACGCTGCACCACGACCTGCAAAGCAAATTCGGTATCGCGAACCCGCATGTGCTGGTCTGCGGCCTGAACCCGCACGCGGGCGAAGGCGGTCATATGGGCACCGAAGAGATCGATACGATTATCCCGGTGCTGGAAGAGATGCGCGCGAAAGGGATGCGTCTCACCGGCCCGCTGCCCGCCGATACCCTTTTCCAGCCCAAATACCTCGAAAACGCCGATGCGGTGCTGGCGATGTACCACGATCAGGGCCTGCCCGTGCTAAAATACCAGGGATTTGGCCGCGCGGTGAACATTACGCTCGGCTTGCCCTTTATCCGCACGTCGGTCGATCACGGCACCGCGCTGGAGCTGGCAGGTTCCGGAAACGCCAGCGTCGGCAGTTTTATTACGGCGCTTAATCTCGCCATCAGCATGATTGTGAACAGTAAGAATCAATGAATAATCGAGTCCATCAGGGCCATTTAGCCCGCAAACGCTTCGGGCAAAACTTTCTTAACGATCAGTTCGTTATAGACAGCATCGTCTCTGCTATCAACCCACAAAAAGGCCAGGCGATGGTAGAAATCGGCCCGGGCCTTGCCGCGTTAACCGAGCCGGTGGGCGAACGCCTTGACCAGCTCACCGTTATCGAGCTGGACCGCGATCTCGCGGCGCGCCTGCAAACGCATCCGTTCCTTGGCCCGAAGCTGACCATTTATCAGCAGGACGCCATGACCATGGATTTCGGCGAACTGTCGCAGAAGATGGGCCAGCCGCTGCGCGTGTTCGGTAACCTGCCGTACAACATCTCGACCCCACTGATGTTCCACCTCTTTAGCTATACTGATGCGATTGCCGACATGCACTTTATGCTGCAAAAAGAGGTGGTCAACCGTCTGGTGGCGGGGCCGAACAGCAAGGCGTACGGTCGCTTAAGCGTGATGGCGCAATACTTCTGCCAGGTTATTCCTGTGCTTGAAGTGCCGCCGACCGCCTTTACGCCGCCGCCTAAAGTGGATTCCGCCGTAGTGCGCCTTGTGCCGCACGCCACGCCGCCGCATCCGGTGAAAGAGCTGCGTCTGTTAAGCCGCCTCACCACCGAAGCGTTTAACCAGCGTCGTAAAACGATTCGCAACAGCCTCGGCAATGTGTTCAGCCCTGAGATTCTGACATCGCTCGGCATCGACCCGGCTATGCGCGCCGAGAATATTTCTGTTGCGCAGTATTGCCAGATGGCGAATTATTTAGCAGATAATCCGCCCTCGAAGGAGAGCTAAACATGGCTGATTCACCCCGCGTTTGCGTACAGGTACAAAGCGTTTATATCGAAGCCCAGTCTTCACCGGAGGATGAGCGTTTCGTTTTTGCCTATACCGTCACCGTCCGCAATCTGGGGCGAACGCCTGTTCAGTTGCTGGGCCGCTACTGGCTTATCACCAACGGCAACGGTAAAGAGACCGAAGTCCAGGGTGAAGGCGTGGTAGGGGTTCAGCCCCACATCCAGCCCGGCGGCGAATACCAGTACACCAGCGGCGCGGTCATTGAAACGCCGTTCGGCACGATGCAGGGCCACTATGAGATGGTGGACGATCAGGGCAACGGTTTTCACCTTGATATCCCGGTTTTCCGCCTCGCCGTTCCCACACTGATCCATTAATACCATGTCTACATATCTGATTGGCGACGTTCATGGTTGCTACGATGAACTTGTCGCGCTGTTACAGCAGGTCGAATTTACACCAGGCCAGGATACGCTCTGGCTGACCGGCGATCTGGTGGCCCGCGGCCCCGGCTCGCTGGAAGTGCTGCGCTACGTGCGTTCGCTCGGCGATTCCGTTCGCATGGTGCTGGGCAATCACGATCTGCATCTGCTGGCGGTTTTCGCGGGCATCAGCCGCAATAAACCGAAAGACCGGGTGACGCCGCTGCTCGAAGCGCCGGACGCCGACGAGCTTATCAACTGGCTGCGCCGCCAGCCGCTGTTGCAGGTGGATGAAGAGAAAAAGCTGGTGATGGCCCACGCGGGTATTACGCCGCAGTGGGATCTCGCTACCGCTCAGGCGTGCGCGCGCGATGTCGAGGCGGTACTGGCGAGCGACAGCTATCCGCTGTTCCTCGACGCGATGTACGGTGATATGCCGAACAACTGGTCGCCGGAGCTAACCGGCCTTGCGCGCCTGCGCTTTATCTCGAACGCTTTTACCCGGATGCGCTATTGCTTCCCGAACGGCCAGCTCGATATGTATTGCAAAGAAAGCCCGGAAAACGCGCCCGCGCCGCTGAAACCGTGGTTCGCCATTCCGGGGCCGGTGGCGCAGGAGTACGCCATCGTCTTCGGCCACTGGGCGTCGCTGGAAGGTAAAGGCACGCCGGAGAATATCTACGGCCTGGATACCGGCTGCTGCTGGGGCGGCACGCTGACCTGCCTGCGCTGGGAAGATAAAGCAGTGTTTACGCAGCACTCTAACCGTCAGACCGACAGCGACGACGACAAAGCCGCGATCGCATCCTGATTGTTTTTCTGTAAAAGGTGGATGCGCTCCGCTTATCCACCCTACCTTTTCTCACCACTATCCCCGTAGGGCGGGTAAGCAGCGCGCACCCGCCATATAAAAGGTGGATGCGCTTCGCTTATCCACCCTACCTTTCATCATCACCATCCCCGTAGGGCGGGTAAGCGAAGCGCACCCGCCGTAAACCGCACCCGCCGTCGCAGCCCCATAAAAAAAGCGGACGCGCTATGCGCATCCGCTTTTTCAACATCACCGTCAACCCAGACGCGGCTTAACGGCGCTCAAGAATCTCGAAACAATAGCTGTGTGAGTTCTTCTCATCGGCGTCATGGAATTCGCTGAACACCGACTGCCACTCGTCCGGCTCGTAATCCGGAAAATGGGTGTCGCCTTCCACTTCCGCATCGATATGGGTGAGATAAAGACGCTGCGCGCGCGGCAGGAACTGCTCGTAAACGCGCCCACCGCCAATCACCATTACCTCTTCGGCATCGCCGCAGGCCTGTAACGCTTCCTCAACAGAGCGCACCCAGACCACACGGTCATCGTCGCCCGGACGGCTGCTGAGCACGATATTTTTCCGGCCCGGCAGCGGGCGACCGATCGATTCCCAGGTCAGGCGACCCATGATAACCGGTTTGTTAAGCGTGTTACGTTTAAACCAGGCGAGATCGGCAGGGAGGTCCCACGGCATGGCGTTTTCCATACCAATCACGCGATCCACCGCTAAAGCCGCAATCAGACTGATCATTGATAATTTCCCAGGTGTAAAAAATTGCCGCCACTATACGGAAAGCGCAATCTTTAGTCGACTGGCGACCGGAACCAGGCAGAGAATTTTTTTTGTTCTGCTGTGCAGGGCACGATGCAGCGTTTTTCGCCGCGGTGGTATACCTATGAAACTAAAAGCGTTTCGATTTTACACCCGCGTAAAGCCGCTGTGTCGCCAGAAGGCGCCAGATGTCAAAATGTACTGAATGCTTTATAGTGCGCGCTTGCTGATGTGAGGATTGACCATGCTGGAAACCACACTTTTTGTTGCCACCATTGCGGCGCTGGGCATGCTGTCGCCGGGCCCCGATTTCTTTCTGGTTATCAAAAACGCCGCGCGCTATCCACGCAGCGCCGCGATGATGACGGCCGCGGGCGTCATCGCAGGCGTTGTGACGCATATGACCTACTGCGTGGCGGGCATCGCGGTGGTCATCACCACCACGCCCTGGCTTTTCGGCGCGCTGAAATATGTCGGCGCGGCTTATCTGGTCTGGCTTGGCGTGAATGCGCTGCTGGCGCGCGGCACCACCAGCCTGGCGCTCGATGGCGTGGCGCAGGAGAGTACTTCGCTGAAAAAAGCGTTTATTCAGGGCTACCTCTGTAACCTGCTAAACCCTAAAGCCACGCTGTTCTTCCTGGCGATGTTCACCCAGGTGCTGAATGTAAATTCCGGCCTGATGGAAAAACTCTGGTACGCGGGCATTATCGTCGCGCTGACGCTGGTCTGGTGGCCGCTGCTGGTCTTGTTGATTCAGAGCCAGCCGGTGCGCCGTGGCCTGACCAAAGCGCAAAAGGTCATCGACAAACTGCTGGGCGGCATGCTGCTGGCGCTCGGCATTAAAGTAGCGCTGAGCTAAAACCGCGCCCTGCTTTCACGCAAAAGAAAACGCCCCGACAGGGGCGTTTTTTTATGGCTGCGGTTTCACTTCCGGCTCGTCGGCGTCGTCGCCGGTGTGTTTGCCTTCCTGTGTCCCCTGCCAGCCGTGGCGCTGAATCAACGACAAGTGCGCGCGGTCTTCGCTGATGATTTCCGTCAGCATTGCGCTGGTGCGCTTAAAGGTGGCGGCGCGCGCCGACGTGTCGTTATCGCCTTCGGCCATTTCATCCACCATCTGCTGGTTGTAGCAGCGGAACAGATCGGCGCGCTCGCGCGCTTCGTAACTGCCGATGCCCAGCTCTTCCAGCGCCATGCGCCCTACCCGCAGCGCGCCTTCGAACGTTTCACGCTCCGGCTGCGCGACACCCGCCTGACGCAGGCGAATATAATGATCGACATCGCGGGCGCGGGCGATAATCCGCACCTGCGGGAAGTGCGTCTGCACCAGCTCCGTCAGTTGCAGATTCGCCTGCGGATCGTCAATGGCGTTAATCAGCACTTCAGCTTTCGCCACGCCCGCCGATTCCAGCAAGTCGACGCGGGTCGCGTCGCCATAAAACACCTTCATGCCGAATTTACGCAGCGTCTCAATATGGTCCGGGTCGTGATCGAGAACCACCATCTTCACGCCGCTGGAGAGCAGCAAACGACCGGCTATCTGACCAAATCGCCCGAAGCCCGCGATGATCACCCGCGGCTGCTCCTCATCAATCTCATCAGCTTCACGCGCCTGCTGCTGGCCCGCTTTCTCAAGCCGGGTTAACAGCACCAGCAGCAGCGGCGTCGCGGCCATAGAGAGCGCCACCGCGAGCGTCAGCGCCTTCGCCCATTCTGCATCCAGCACCTCTGCGCTGCGCGCCGCGCCGAAAATCACGAACGCGAACTCACTTCCCTGCCCTAACAACACCGCAAACCAGCGCCGCTGACGCCCGGGCACCTTCAGCGGTTTCGCGACAAGCCATAGCGTGACGGTTTTGATAAGCAGAAAGCCGAACAGGAGCGTAAGCACGCGCAGCGGATGCGCCACCAGCGTGCCGAAATCAATCGACATCCCGACGCCGATAAAAAATAACCCCAGCAGCAGCCCTTTGAACGGCTCGATATCGCTCTCCAGCGCATGGCGGTACTCCGAGCTTGCCAGCAAGACGCCCGCGAGAAACGCCCCCATCGCCATCGACAGCCCGGCCTCTTCCAGCAGCAGCCCGAAGCCGAACACCAGAAACAGCGCCACGGCGCTGAACACCTCGCGAAGCCCGGAGCGCGCCACAAAGCGCAGCGCCGGTCGCGCGACAAAACGCCCGAGCAGCACCACCAGCGCCAGCGCGCCGACCACTTTCAGCGCCGAGAGGAGAAACGCGCTGGCGGTCGTCGCCTCGCCGCTCGCGGCCAGCAGTGGGATCATCGCCACCAGCGGGATCGCGGCGATATCCTGGAACAACAACACAGCAAAGGCGCTGCGCCCCATTTGCGACGCCGTCAGGTTACGCTCGTTCATCGCCTGCATGGCGATGGCCGTTGAAGAGAGCGCGAGCGTCAGGCCAATCAGCAGCGCCACCTGCCAGCGCAGCCCGAGCGCCACGCAAAAGCCGCCGAGCAGCAAGCCGCACGCGCCCATCTGCAACGCGCCGCCGCCAAAGACCGAGGCGCGCAGCTTCCACAGGCGCTGCGGATCAAGCTCAAGCCCGATGACAAACAGCATCAGCACCACGCCGATTTCCGCGAAATGCAGAATCGCCTGCGCGTCCGTCACCAGCCGCAACCCCCACGGGCCAATCAGCCCTCCGGCAATCAGATACCCCAGCACCGAGCCAAGTCCGAGGCGCACCGCGACGGGCACAATCAGCGCGGCCGACCCGAGGTAGATCAGCGCCTGTATCAACGTATGACTATCCATGATGGCGCTCCTGCCAGTCGGTTAAGCGTTTCAGGTATTCCCGCGCTTTGCCTTCGAGCGTTTCGTCGTCGCAGACAAAGGTGCGGTGCATCGCATAGGGCGCCAGCCAGTTCAGGCCGCAATAGAGCGCGGTGGCCTGTAACGGCTGCGCGAGCACGTCGAAGCCAGGATGGTCACCAAGATCAAAATGGTGTTTATCGCCGCCGGTCGTCACGGCCCACAGCACGCTTTTGCCCCTGAGCGCCGTTCCGCCTTTGCCATAGGCCCAGCCGTGCGACAACACTTTGTCTATCCAGAGTTTGAAAAGCGGCGGCACGCTGTACCACTGCATCGGATGCTGCCAGACGATGAGATCGGCGCGCGCCAGCGCCTCCTGCTCGGCGGGCACGTTGATGTTGAAATCGGGATAGAGCTGATAAAGCGAGCGCACCTCGATATCGTCCAGCCCCTGCACATGCTCCAGCATCCGCCGGTTGGCATGGGAGTGATGCGGATAGGGGTGCGCATAAATAATTAAAATCATAACCTTGCCTGTGTCCTGCCCACCGTGGGAATGCAATGAGTGTAGCCAGTTAACGGGCGCGCTTACAGGGACAATCCGCAGGGGTATTGGGCAGGGATGAAACAGAAAGGGTTTGCTGCGGTTTACCGGCGGGCATAAAGCGTTTTGCGGTAAAAAAAACGGATGCATCAGCATCCGTTTTTTCAGGCGTGAGGATAAAAACGCGGTAATTAGTTATCCAGCTCGCTCATGGATTTTACCTGGTCGCGGTTAATCTGCTCGGTCTGTCCGGTCTGGGCGTTTTTATAAGAGACCAGCCCGGTATCGCTGTCGACTTCCGGCTTACCGTCGGTGACCACGGTTTTACCATCGGTCGTCTTAACGGCCTGGTTGGATGAACAGCCCGCCACGGTAAACAGCGTAGCGGCAGCAAAAATGGACGTAATCAGTAGTTTCGATCGCATGGTGTTCTCCCCTGCTTTCAGTGTGTTTTAATGACTTACTTTATTATTTTAGATTAACTTACTGATAACAGATGGAAATACAGACGGTTCTGAGGCCGGGCATCCTGAATGCCGATGCCCGGCGGTCAGAGATTACTGCTTCAGCTCCAGAATGGAGCTCATCATGGTGTGATTAAGGTTGGTCATAATTTCATAATAACGGGTCAACTCTTCACCGCCCGCTTTAGGGTTACGCCATTTCTCGCGGTTCTGTTTATCGAACGCTTTGAGCAGATCTTTTTGGTCACCTGCCGATTCGGCATGAATAAAGTCATTATAAATTTTGGTGGCTTCATTCAGGTTTTGCTGGAGTTCAGGCGAAGTAAACTGCGCGGTGATTTCAGGCGGCTGATAACGCGACTCCGTGATACGCATGTTTTCAGTGTATTCCACGGAGGGCGAAAACTGATTGTTGTAATAATCCTTAAACTCTTCGAGACGGAAAAGTTTGGTTTTGTAGTTATCCGCAGACGTCGATGACATCGACTCCGGGAAAGGCTCTGTCGGGTTCAGCTCCCACTCTTTCGTAAAATTATCGATAAACAGCCCGCTGCCCATATCTTCAAACGGGCCGGTCACGGTCTGCCCGTCAATGGTCAGAGTGTGAACATCGCCGTTTTCACTGGACGGTGTTACGCCTTCCGCCAGATATTTTTGTATCACGTAGATGTAACGGGTACGGGTCGGGTTGATAAGACCGCTCACGCCCGAGCGAGGCATCGCGCTAAAGACGCTGAATTTCACCTTGTCGCCATTCTCAAGCGTCAGCGTATGCTGGCCCGCGTCCAGTTTAATCGTTTGTGATTTTTCTGCCGGAACGGTGATTTTTTGATCGTCTACCGAAATGGCGAGCGGTTTCCCGGTCGGGTTATCAATAAGGAACTCTTTGCTGTCACTACCGCCAAAGCAGGCGGTTAATGCCAGACAGGTACCCAGAAGCAGGACTTTTTTTAACACGTGTTTCTCCTTAAACGTGAACCGGGAATTCGGCAAACGAGACAGCCTGAAGGGTAACGGATGGCCGCGCAGGAGTGAAAAACTAATTGGCTATTAAATTTAGGGGGGCGCCAGTAAAAAAAGCCAGCTTACGCTGGCTTTTGTGGGGTTCACGACGTCTTACTTCGTGATTTGCGCATGCATCTCCTGAACGGACGTCACTTTTTCGGTGGCGTCGGCGTTCAGCGCCATCGCGGTGGCGAAGCCGCCGTTCAGCGTGGTGTCGTAATGCACTTTGTATTGCAGCGCGCTGCGGCGAATCAGCTTGGAGTCTTCAATCGCCTGGCGGCCTGCGGTGGTGTTGATGATGTAGGTGTATTCGCCATTCTTGATGCGATCCTGAATGTGCGGACGACCTTCATGCACCTTGTTCACCAGACGCGGGTTGATGCCCGCCTCGCCCAGCACAATCGCGGTGCCGTGGGTGGCATCCAGCTCGAAGCCGAATTTCAGCAGCTTGGCGGCGAGATCCACCACGCGCTCTTTATCGCCTTCACGCACCGAGAGCAGCGCGCGGCCCTGTTTCTTCATGGTGGAGTTGCTGCCAAGCTGCGCTTTGGCGAACGCCTCCGCGAAGGTGCGGCCCACGCCCATCACTTCGCCGGTGGAGCGCATTTCCGGCCCCAGCAGCGGGTCGACGCCTGGGAATTTGTTGAACGGCAGCACCACTTCTTTCACCGAGTAGTACGGCGGGATGATCTCTTTGGTCACGCCCTGCTCGCTCAGCGTTTTGCCCGCCATGACGCGCGCCGCCACTTTCGCCAGCGGCACGCCGGTGGCTTTGGAGACGAACGGCACGGTACGCGCGGCGCGCGGGTTCACTTCAATCAGATAGACTTCGTTATCTTTCACGGCGAACTGGACGTTCATCAGGCCGCGCACCTGGAGTTCAAAGGCCAGTTTTTGCACCTGCTGGCGCATCACGTCCTGAATCTCCTGGCTTAAGGTATACGCCGGCAGAGAGCACGCGGAGTCGCCGGAGTGTACGCCAGCCTGTTCGATGTGCTCCATGATGCCGCCAATCAGCACCATTTCGCCGTCGCAGATGGCGTCGACATCCACTTCCACCGCGTCATCCAGGAAGCGGTCCAGCAGCACCGGCGCGTCGTTGGAAACACTCACCGCCGTCTGGAAGTAACGACGCAGGTCGGCTTCGTCATAGACGATTTCCATCGCGCGGCCGCCCAGTACGTAAGACGGACGCACCACCAGCGGGTAGCCAATCTCTTTCGCCTTCTCAACAGCCTGTTCGATGGCCGTCACGGTGGCGTTCGCCGGTTGCTTGAGCTTCAGGCGATCCACCGCCTGCTGGAAGCGCTCACGGTCTTCCGCGCGGTCAATTGCGTCCGGGCTGGTGCCGATAACCGGCACGCCTGCCGCTTCCAGCGCGCGCGCCAGTTTCAGCGGGGTCTGACCGCCGTACTGCACGATAACGCCTTTCGGTTTTTCGATACGCACGATTTCCAGGACGTCTTCCAGCGTCACCGGCTCGAAGTAGAGACGGTCGGAGGTGTCGTAGTCGGTGGAGACCGTTTCCGGGTTACAGTTAACCATAATGGTCTCGTAACCGTCTTCACGCAGCGCGAGCGCGGCGTGGACGCAGCAGTAGTCAAACTCAATGCCCTGGCCGATACGGTTCGGCCCGCCGCCCAGCACCATGATTTTTTCGCGATCCTGGTTCGGGTTGGCTTCGCACTCTTCTTCATAGGTGGAGTACATATAGGCGGTATCGGTTGAGAACTCCGCCGCGCAGGTATCCACACGTTTGTAGACCGGGTGCAGGTTGTACTGCTCGCGAAGCTTACGGATTTCCGATTCGCTGACGCCCGCGAGTTTCGCGAGTCGCGCATCGGCGAAACCTTTACGCTTGAGCATACGCAGGAAATCGGCGCTGAGACCGTTAATGCCCTGCTCGGCCACCTGCTCTTCGAGGCGTACCAGCTCTTCAATCTGCACCAGGAACCAGCGGTCGATATTGGTCAGGTTAAACACGCCATCCACCGACAGACCGGCGCGGAAGGCATCGGCGATGTACCAGATACGCTCGGCGCCCGCGTCTTTCAGCTCGCGGCGAATTTTCGTCAGCGCTTCCGGATCGTCAAGGCTCACTTTCGGGTCAAAACCGGTCGCGCCCACTTCGAGGCCGCGCAGCGCTTTCTGCATCGACTCCTGCTGGGTGCGGCCAATCGCCATCACTTCGCCCACCGATTTCATTTGCGTGGTCAGGCGGTCGTTGGCACCAGCGAATTTCTCGAAGTTAAAGCGTGGGATTTTGGTAACTACATAGTCGATGGACGGCTCGAACGACGCCGGGGTACGGCCGCCGGTGATGTCGTTCATCAGCTCGTCCAGCGTATAGCCCACCGCCAGTTTCGCCGCCACTTTGGCAATCGGGAAGCCGGTCGCTTTGGAGGCCAGGGCCGAGGAGCGCGACACGCGCGGGTTCATTTCAATCACAATCAGACGGCCGTTTTTCGGGTTCACCGCAAACTGCACGTTGGAGCCGCCGGTTTCCACGCCGATTTCACGCAGTACCGCCATCGAGGCGTTACGCATGATTTGATACTCTTTATCCGTCAGCGTCTGGGCTGGCGCCACGGTGATGGAGTCGCCGGTGTGGATACCCATGGCGTCGAAGTTTTCAATCGAGCAGACGATGATGCAGTTGTCGTTTTTATCACGCACCACCTCCATCTCGTACTCTTTCCAGCCGATCAGCGATTCATCAATCAGCAGCTCTTTGGTCGGCGAGAGATCCAGGCCGCGGGCGCAAATCTCTTCGAACTCTTCGCGGTTGTACGCGATGCCGCCGCCGGTGCCGCCCATGGTGAACGACGGGCGAATAATGCACGGATAACCGACATCCGCCGCTACTGCCAGCGCTTCTTCCATATTGTGCGCGATGCCGGAGCGCGCGGTGTCGAGGCCAATTTTCTTCATCGCGACGTCAAAACGGCGACGGTCTTCGGCTTTATCAATCGCATCGGCGGTCGCGCCAATCATGGTCACGCCGAACTCTTCCAGCACGCCCTGACGCTCCAGCTCCAGCGCGCAGTTGAGCGCCGTCTGGCCGCCCATGGTCGGCAGTACCGCGTCCGGGCGCTCTTTTTCGATGATTTTACGCACCACTTCCCAGTGGATCGGCTCGATGTAGGTCGCATCGGCCATCTCCGGGTCGGTCATAATGGTCGCCGGGTTGGAGTTCACCAGAATGACGCGGTAGCCCTCTTCACGCAGCGCTTTACACGCCTGCGCACCGGAGTAGTCGAATTCACACGCCTGGCCGATGACAATCGGGCCCGCGCCAAGAATCAGGATGCTTTTAATATCTGTACGTTTTGGCATTGTTCTCTTTCTCCCGATTATTTGGCGGTCTTACGGTACTGCTCAATTAATTCGATAAAGTGGTCAAACAGCGGCGCGGCGTCATGCGGGCCGGGGCTCGCCTCAGGGTGCCCCTGGAAGCTGAAGGCCGGTTTATCGGTGCGATGAATCCCCTGGAGCGTATTATCGAACAGGGATTTATGGGTCACGCGCAGCGTAGACGGCATGGTCGCTTCATCTACCGCAAATCCGTGGTTCTGGGCGGTGATCATCACGCGGTTGTTGTCGATATCTTTCACCGGATGGTTGCCGCCGTGGTGACCGAACTTCATCTTCACGGTTTTCGCGCCGCTCGCCAGCCCCAGCAGCTGATGGCCGAGGCAGATGCCGAAGACCGGCACGTCGGTTTCGAGGAATTTCTGGATGGCTTCGATGGCGTAATCACACGGTGCCGGGTCGCCAGGGCCGTTGGAGAGGAACACGCCGTCCGGGTTCATTTTCAGGACGTCTTCGGCGGAGGTTTGCGCCGGGACGACCGTCAGGCGGCAGCCTCTGTCCACCAGCATGCGCAGAATGTTGCGCTTCACGCCGTAGTCATACGCCACCACGTGATACGGCAGTTCTTCTTCCTTTTTCGCTTCCGGCAGTTCGCCTGAAAGCGTCCAGCTGCCCTGCGTCCAGCTGTAAGCTTCCGTCGTGGTCACTTCTTTCGCCAGATCCATGCCGTTCAGGCCAGGGAAGGCTTTCGCTTTTTCCAGCGCCAGCGCGGCATCGACATTATCCCCTGCGATGATGCAACCGTTCTGAGCGCCCTTCTCACGCAGCAGACGCGTCAGCTTGCGGGTATCGATATCGGCAATCGCCACGATGTTATGGCGCTTCAGGTAAGAAGAGAGATCCTCGGTGTTGCGGTAGTTGCTCGCAATCAGCGGTAAATCACGGATCACAAGACCCTGCGCATGTACCTGGGAGGATTCAGCGTCAGCATCGTTAGTGCCGACATTACCAATATGAGGATAAGTGAGAGTGACAATCTGGCGGGAGTAGGAAGGATCAGTGAGGATTTCTTGATAACCGGTCATTGAAGTATTGAAAACGACTTCCCCTACTGCCGTACCTGTTGCCCCGATGGCCCGACCGTAGAATTGGGTTCCGTCTTCCAGAACCAACAGCGCTGACTTAATCAAAACGTCCTCCAGGGAATAAACAGTCAATTTATTTGCATATTAATTCAACCAGTATGGCTAAATCAACGCAAAAACGCCTGAACAGCGAATTTTTGGCAAACGGCGGCATTCTAGAGATAACTCAGGGGGAAGTCTACCTGAAAACGCACCTTTTATTGTTTTTTTGAAGGCTTTGAGGAAAACACAGGAAATGAAGGGCAAAAAACAAAGAAAACGAAGCGCAGAAAACGGTTGCCCGGCAAGAAAAGTAAAAACGAAGCATAGCACAGCTTTTAAAATGGACCAAACGGTCAAAATTCACAAACCATTAACGCAAAAGCAGTCAAAAACCATCAATTTTAAGCAGACAAACTTAACTTAATCACGAAAGTCGCAAAAATAAATAAAACAAAAAAGGGCAATAAATTATTGCCCTTCCAATCAGAAACTTATGATTGTAATAACCACATCACGATGGGTAATAAGAATCACAAATCATTCAGATTAAGCACATCCCGCATATCAAAAAAACCCTTTTTCTGCGCTTTAAGCCACAGCGCCGCCCGGACGGCACCATTAGCAAATGTCATCCGGCTGGAGGCTTTATGGGTGATTTCAATACGCTCGCCAATGTCGGCAAACATCGCGGTGTGTTCACCGACGATATCGCCCGCGCGCACGGTCGCAAACCCAATGGTGCCGGGCACGCGCTCGCCGGTGTGGCCTTCACGCGCATAAACCGCGCAGCTTTTAAGATCTTTATTCAGCGCGCCGGCAATCGCCTCGCCCATCGCAAGCGCGGTGCCGGACGGCGCATCCACTTTATGGCGGTGATGCGCTTCAATAATTTCGATATCGGTGTAATCGCCCATCACCTGCGCGGCTTTTTCAAGCAGCTTCAGCATCACGTTCACCCCAACGCTGAAGTTAGCGGCGAATACTACAGGGATCGCCGTGGCGGCTTCACGGATGGCCGCTTTACCGGCATCGTCGAAGCCGGTGGTGCCAATCACTATGCCTTTATTATGCGCGCGGCAGAACGCCAGATACGCCAGCGTGCCTTCCGGACGCGTAAAATCGATAAGCACGTCGAAGTCATCTTTCACCGCCTCAAGGCTGCTATTGAGAGTGACGCCGGTCGTGCCTGCGCCCGCCAGTTCACCCGCATCCGCGCCGAGCAGCGTTGAGCCTTCGCGCACCAGCGCGGCACCGAGCGCCACGCCGTCCATCGCAATTGCTGCCTGGATTAACTGCCGTCCCATACGGCCATTCGCCCCCGCGATCGCGACGCGGACCTGTGCTTCTTGCATAGTTATACTCTTCAGATTGCTTAGAAATCGTTCTCAGGTTAACCAGCCAGCCCGCAGGCTGCCAGCTGAAAACATGGATAATTAGAATTTAATGATAAACAGGGAGGGATATCAGTAAAAGGCTGCAACTGCCTGTTATTTTTGTGGGTATTAAGCGTTGAAACGGCAGGCGCGGAGCCTGCCGCGAGGCTTACTCTGCTACCTGGTAAGCCACCAGCAGCTGGCCTTTCTTGACTTTAATGCTGGTGAGCGTCACCTCACCGACCTGCGAGAGCGACGCCACGTGTGTACCGCCGCAGCCATAGGCCGGCAGCTCGCCGAAGCGCACCTGACGCCGCCCGTCAACGAAATCAACATAGCGCGGCAGATCGGCGGCAACCCACGCGGCGATTTTCTCGCTTAATGCGCAGGCTTCGGGCGCGTCTGACGACTGCGCCGGGGCAAACGTAATTTTCCCTTCACCGGGCCAGTGGTGCGCTTTTACCGGCTGCCAGCCGAGCTGCTCGCCCGCATAGCCAATCAGATGACCCGCCGAGTGCCAGCGTGTATGGCGGTTACGCAGCACGTCATCAATAACGAGCGTGGCGGGGCCGGTCGCCAGCGGCTGCGCCAGCAGGTGAATGACCGTATCACCGCGGTTTTCGACGCGCAGCACCGGCAGGCCGTTTATCGTGCCGCTGTCTGAGGGCTGTCCGCCGCCCTGCGGGTGAAATAGCGTCGAATCCAGCTCCACTTCATAATCGCCCTGCGCGTTTTGTTCGCAGCGCAGCACGTTTGCTTCGCCCTGAAGCGCGTCGCTCAGGTAGTACTCTCTGTGTGTCATCGTTGTCCTCCGGGTTCATCACACAGTATATTTATTATTCCCGCAGCGATAATCCTGCCTTACGACAACGAACCTTTGCATCAGGCGCACAAATATGAATTTAGCCCTTCTGCCCGATATCGCGGTTTTCGTTCAGGTGGTGGAGAGCGGCAGTTTCTCCGCCGCCGCGCGTAAACTTGGCAGCACGCCCTCCTCCGTCAGCCGCAGCGTCTCCCGCCTGGAGCGCGAGCTGGGCTGCAAGCTGCTGGTTCGCACCACGCGCAAATTGCGCCTGAGCGAGGCGGGCAACGGCGTGTTTCAGCGTGCCGCCAGTATGATGGATGCCGCCCGCGACGTGATGGCTCAGGGCGGCACGGCGTCACACGCGCCGCAAGGGCGCGTGACGCTTGGCGTGCCGAAAGCGGTGGGCCGTTTTGTGATCCATCCGCTAATGGAAGAGTTTCTGACGCGCTACCCGCAGGTGGATATCTGCCTGCGGCTGGAAGACCGGTATATGGATCTGATCGATGACGAGGTGGATCTGGCGCTGCGTATTACCGATTCCCCTTCTCCCGGCCTGTACGGTAAACCGCTGATGCCAATAGAGCATCTGCTGTGCGCCACGCCGGACTATCTCGCGCGCCACGGCACGCCGGAAACGCCGCAGGCATTACGTCATCACAGCTGTATCAGCCTTGGCGAAACGGCGACGGACGCGCGCTGGAAGTTTCGTCGCGACGGGAAAAACGTGGTGGTGCAGACGCACGGGCGTTACGCCGCCAACCATACCGGCGTGCGTCTTGATGCCGTGAAGCGCCATCTGGGCATCGGCAGCCTGCCGCGTTTTACCGCCAGCGACGCGCTGGCGGCAGGCGAGATTGTTCAGGTGCTGCCGGAGTGGGAATTTATCAGCAGCTATTCCGGCAGGCTCTGGCTGTTGTGGTCGACGAGTCGCCATATGCCCGCCAAAATCCGGGCGCTTATCGACTACCTGACGGAAAAGCTGTGCTAAGGCGCCAGCGTGAGCGTCTGCGCAACCCAGTCGCGAAACGCGGCTACGTCGATACCAAGCGCGACCTGCACGTTCGCAGGCCGGTTTAACTTGCCTTCAATATCCACCACCGTGGTGCCCGCCGTGTAGTCGCCGCGCGTCTCTACCGCCACGAAGCAGGGCGTTAACGTAAACAGTTCAGGCTTAACCAGCCAGGCGATGGCACAGAGATCGTGCATACGCAGGCCCGTCGTCATGCTGCCGCTGCGGTAATGGCTGAACAGCGCGTGCAGCATTTTTCCGGTGCGGTTAAGCGAGGGCAATGCCGCGAGATAATCAGGCGTCAGCACGGCCTGGTTGGTGACATCCAGCCCGCACATCACAATCTCAATGCCGCTTTCAAACACCCGCGCAGCGGCCTCGGGATCGATAGCAATATTAAACTCAGCATTGGGAGTAAAGTTACCGCGCCCCGCCGAGCCACCCATCATCACCAGCCGTTTGATTTTCGCTTTACATGCCGGATAGTGCGTCAGCAGCAGCGCGATATTAGTCAGCGGCCCGATGGTGACGAGCGTCAGCGGCTCCGTGGCGGTCATCAGGCGTTCGTAAATCGCCTGAAACGCCGGAACGTCAAGCGTCAGCCGGTCGTGTTCGACAAACGTGTAACCTTCCATTCCCGATTCGCCATGCACCGACGCGGCATCGCGCAGCGCGCGCACCAGCGGCGTGGCGGCACCCTGCGCCACCGGCACGTCAGCATTCCAGAAATGCAGCAGTTGCAGCGCGTTGCGGGTGGTTTTCTCTACGGACACATTCCCTGCGACAGTGGTGATGAGCTGTAAATCCAGCTCTGGTGAAAACAGCGCGGCGGCGATAGCCACGGCATCGTCAATGCCGGGATCGGTATCGAGAAGAATCGGCGTTTTTGTCATGAGCGCTCCTTGTTGTCTGGCCTGCCGTCAGGATAAAAAAATGCCGGACGATCTTCACCGTCCGGCATGTTGTTCTGGTACGCGCGTAAAAAAAATTACTGCACTTCGCGCGCGTCGATCCGCAGCTCCTTCGGCACTTCGAAAACGATGTTTTCTTCGCGACCGGTCAGCTCACGGGCGTCGCTACCGCCGAGCGCTTTGAGGCGCGTGATGACGTTCTGCACCAGAACATCCGGTGCCGAGGCGCCCGCGGTCACGCCGACACAGGCGGCGGTTTTCACCCAGGCTTCCTGAATGTCGTTGGCGTCGTCAATAAGATACGCCGTTTTGCCCATGCGCTGGGCCAGCTCTGCCAGACGGTTGGAGTTGGAGGAGTTTTTCGACCCCACCACTAACACCACGTCCGCCTGCTCCGCCAGCGCGCGCACGGCTTCCTGACGGTTGGTGGTGGCGTAGCAGATGTCATCTTTACGCGGCCCGACGATTTTCGGGAAACGGCTGCGCAGCGCGTCGATCACTTCTGAAGTGTCGTCCACCGACAGCGTCGTCTGGGTCATAAAGGAGAGGTTATTCTCATCCTTCACGGTAATTTTCCAGACATCTTCCGGCGATTCCACCAGATACATGCCCCCTTCCGGGTTGCTGTACTGGCCCATCGTGCCTTCCACTTCCGGGTGCCCGGCGTGGCCGATAAGAATGGCTTCTTCACCACGGCGGCTGGAACGCGCCACTTCCATATGCACTTTGGTCACCAGCGGGCAGGTAGCGTCAAACACCGTCAGATCGCGGCTTTTCGCTTCGTTGCGTACCGCCTGCGAGACGCCGTGGGCGGAGAAAATCAGGATCGCGCCATCCGGCACTTCGCTGATTTGTTCAATAAAAATCGCGCCGCGCTCGCGCAGGCTGTCCACGACGTAGCGGTTATGCACCACTTCATGGCGAACGTAAATAGGCGCGCCGTAAATGGCCAGCGCGTTTTCCACAATGCTGATAGCGCGGTCCACGCCTGCGCAGAAGCCGCGCGGGTTAGCCAACAGGATCTGCATCAGAACTCTCCAGCGCCGGATCGATTTCCAGCACGTCTATATCAAAATGAAGGGTATGCCCGGCGAGCGGATGGTTGAAATCCACGGTGATGGAGTCGCCGTTGATTTCACGGATAACGCCCGGCATTTCGCTGCCATCCATTGCGGTAAAGAGCATGATAGCCCCGATATCCGGCTCGCCCGCATCGATAAACTCGCGGCGGGAGAAGTACTGGATGAGATCCGGGCTTGGGGTACCGAAAGCGTCTTCCGGCAGGAGCGTAAACGCTTTTTTGTCGCCGGCGTGCAGGCCGAGCAACTCGCGCTCCAGGCCCTGCGACAGCGAGCCGTCGCCCAGGCGAAACAGCGCGGGTTTGCCGCTGTTGCGGCTGGACTCCGCCGTGGAGCCGTCTTCAAGCTTCAGCGTAAAGTGCACAAGCACCGCGCTGTTGCTCTGTATTGATGTAGACATGCAGGTTGCTCACTTATTTTGGGTCGTCTGTTTACCCGGTACCGGGCCTACAGAAGGCCGCACATTCTGTGGGCCGGGCAGCGAGACGCCGCCCGGCCAGAGGTTACGCCGTGGCTTTCTGTTTAGAAGGCAGGAAGCCTTCCAGCACGACTAACGCCGCGCCGATACAAATGGCGGTGTCGGCCAGGTTGAACGTCGCGAAGTGCCAGTCGCCGACATAGAAGTCGATCATATCGACCACGAAGCCGTGCCACAGACGGTCAAACAGATTGCCCAGCGCGCCGCCAATAATCAGCGCGTAAGCAATGTTGTTGAGCTTCTGGCTCGCCTTCGCGCGATACATCATGACCGCCAGCAGCACGCAGATACCGATAGCGATACCGGCGAAGAACCAGCGCTGCCAGCCGCCTTTGTCCGCGAGGAAGCTGAACGCCGCGCCGTAGTTGCGCGCATAATGCAGATTGAGCGACGGGAACAGCGAGACGGTTTCCCCCAGCGCGAAATGCTGGAGGATTAACGCCTTGCTACCCAGATCGACAATCAGCACGACCACCACCAGCCACAGCCAGCGCAGACCGGTTGAAAGAATCGGTTTACTCATCAGGCAAACTTACGTTTTTCGCCGTCACCGGCGACGTTGCTGACACAGCGACCGCAGATTTCTGCGTGTTCCGCCACCTTGCCGATATCGGTGGTGTAGTGCCAGCAGCGCGGGCACTTCTCACCTTCGGCTTTTGCGAGCGCCACTTTCAGCCCTTTGAGCAGTTCGCTCTGCTGGGCATCCGCGGCGGCGCTGGCATAATCCTCAACCTTCGCCTGCGAGGTCAACAGGACAAATCGCAATTCCTCGCCAAGCGCGGTGAGTTTCGCCGCCAGCTCAGGCTCCGCGTACAGGGTGACCGCCGCTTCCAGCGAGCCGCCGATTTTCTTATCAGCACGCGCCTGCTCAATCACCTTGTTCACTTCGCCGCGCACTTTCAGCAGCGCGTCCCAGTAAGCGTCGTTCATCGCTTCGGTATCGGCAAGGCCAAACAGGCCATCGTACCATTCACCGGTAAAGACATACTTCTCACGCTCGCCCGGCAGGTAGCCCCACACTTCATCCGCGGTGAAGGAGAGGATCGGTGCCATCCAGCGCACCAGCGCTTCACTGATGTGATAGAGCGCGGTCTGGCAGCTGCGGCGCGCCACGCTGTCGGCTTTCGCGGTGTACTGACGGTCTTTGATGATATCGAGATAGAACGAACCCATTTCGATGGAGCAAAAGCGCATCAGGCGCTGTACCACTTCGTGGAAATCGTACGCTTCATACGCTTTGACGATATCGTCCTGCGCGGCTTTGGCGCAGCCGACCGCCCAGCGATCCAGCACGACCATCTCTTCCGGTTTCACCATGTCTTTTGCCGGATCGAAACCGTTCAGGTTCGCCAGCAGGAAGCGCGCGGTGTTACGGATACGGCGATACGCATCGGCGGCGCGTTTTAAGATCTCGTCAGAGACCGCCATCTCGCCGGTGTAGTCGGTGGATGCCACCCACAGACGCAGAATATCAGCGCCCAGTTTGTTCATCACATCCTGCGGAGAGACCGTGTTGCCGATGGATTTCGACATCTTGCGGCCCTGGCCGTCAACGGTGAAACCGTGGGTCAGTACCTGGCGATACGGCGCTTTGCCTTTCATCGCGGTGGAGATCATCAGCGAGGACATAAACCAGCCGCGATGCTGGTCAGAGCCTTCGAGATACATATCCGCCGCATGGCCTGCGAATTCAGGGCGCACGTCAACCACAGATGAGTGGGTAGAGCCGGAGTCGAACCATACATCCAGCGTATCCGGCACTTTTTCATAGACATCGGCGTCATCGCCCATGATGTCGCGCGGGTCGAGATCCCACCACGCCTGAATGCCGTCCTGCTCAACGCGTTTTGCGACTTCTTCCATCAGTTCCAGCGTGCGCGGGTGCAGCTCCTGCGTCTCTTTATGGACGAACAGGGACATCGGCACGCCCCAGGTGCGCTGACGGGAGATACACCAGTCCGGGCGGTTGGCGACCATCGATTCGATACGCGCCTGGCCCCAGTCAGGAATCCACTGCACGCCTTTGATCTCTTTAAGGGACTGCGCGCGCAGGCCTTTTTGATCCATGCTGACGAACCACTGCGGCGTGGCGCGGAAGATGATCGGCGTTTTGTGACGCCAGCAGCACGGATAGCTGTGCAGCAGCTTCGCGACATTTAGCAGCGCGCCTTTTTCACGCAGCAGCTCAACAATCTGATCGTTCGCTTTGAAGACGTTAACGCCATCCAGACCTGGATACGTGCCCGGCAGATACGCGCCGTCCGGACCGACCGGATTCGCAATCTCCAGACCATATTTCTGGCTGATGGTGTAGTCGTCCGGGCCGTGGCCGCCTGCGGTATGCACCGCGCCGGTACCGGCATCGAGCGTCACGTGCTCACCGAGAATAGCCGGAACGTCAAAGCTCATGAACGGGTGCGTAAAGCGCATCAGTTCAAGCTGCGCGCCTTTGGTTTCGCCAAGCACGGTGTAATCGGAGACGTTGATGCGCTTCATCACGCTCTCAAGCAGATCTTTCGCCACGATCAGCGCCTGGCCTTCAATCTGTACCAGCACATAGTCAATCTCGGCGTGCAGAGAGATAGCGCGGTTAGCAGGAAGCGTCCACGGGGTGGTGGTCCAGATAACCAGCGATACCGGGCCGTTGACGTTCTGCGCGCCAAATTTCGCCACGACCGCCGCCGGGTCTACCGCGTTAAAGGCCACGTCGATAGAAGGCGACGTTTTGTCGTAATACTCCACTTCCGCCTCGGCCAGCGCGGAGCGGCAGTCGACGCACCAGTGCACCGGCTTGGCGCCTTTGTGCAGGTGACCGTTGCCGATGATTTTACCGAGCGCGCGGATGATGTTGGCTTCGGTTTTGAAATCCATGGTCAGGTACGGGTGCGACCAGTCGCCGAGCACGCCCAGACGGATAAAGTCTTTACGCTGGCCGTCAACCTGGGTCGCCGCGTATTCACGGCATTTGGCGCGGAATTCGGCCGCGGTGAATTTCTCACCCGGCTTGCCAAACTCTTGCTCCACTTTCAGTTCGATCGGCAGACCGTGGCAGTCCCAGCCCGGCACGTACGGAGAGTCATAACCGGCAAGCCCTTTGGACTTCACGATAATGTCTTTCAGAATCTTGTTAACCGAGTGACCAATATGAATGCTGCCATTCGCATAAGGAGGGCCGTCATGCAGAATGAAGGTTTTTTTGCCTTTTTTGGCTGCACGGATGATGCCGTAGAGGTCATCATCGGTCCAACGCGCCAGCATTCCCGGTTCGCGTTTGGCGAGATCGCCGCGCATCGGGAACCCTGTTTCCGGCAAATTCAGGGTTGATTTATAGTCACTCATCAGATTCTCGGTTCCGTATTTCGGTTTGATAATTAGCCGATTCAGGCGTTACGCCGGTGTCGGTAGCCCAAAAAAGTCGCGGGCGGTGATCACGTCTCTGGCGATTTGCGCCTTGAGTTCATCAAGCGAGGCAAACCGCTGTTCATTGCGTATTTTTTTACGCAGCACTACATCTATATGGCGGCCGTAGAGGTCAATTGCAACGTCCAGCAAGTGAACTTCCAGCTGCTGGCGCAGGCCGGCCACCGTCGGGCGGGTGCCGATATTGGCGACGCCGGGCAGCGGTTTGTCGCTGATGCCCAGCACTTCCACCGCATAAACGCCCTTAACGGGCGAAACCTGACGGCGCAGCGGTAAATTCGCCGTCGGGAAACCTATGGTGCGTCCGAGCGCGTCACCGTGAACCACACGCCCGGAGATGGCGAACGGCCGTCCGAGCAGGTTTTCCGCGAGGCTTAAGTCATCCTGTGCAAGCGCCTGGCGTACGGCGGTACTGCTGATGCGCACGCCCTCTTCGCAAAACGTTTGCGTACTGGTGACTTCAAAACCATATTCGCGCCCGGCTTTCTGTAATAACAAGAAATCCCCTTCGCGACCAGCGCCAAAGCGGAAATCGTCACCCGTGGCGAGGAATTTTACGCCGAGACGCTTGACCAGCAGATCGCTGACGAAATTCTGAGCTGTCAGCGCGGCAAAGCGGCGGTCAAAACGAATACACAGCACGTAATCCACGCCGCAACGGGCGAGATAGCGCAGCTTTTCGCGCAGCCGGGTGAGCCGCGCGGGCGCTTTATCGGCCGCGAAAAGTTCAAGCGGCTGCGGCTCGAAAATCATGACCATAACGGGCAGGCCGCGTTCGCGCCCTTGCGCGCATAGCCCGGCAAGCAAAGCCTGGTGCCCACGATGCACGCCATCGAAATTGCCGATGGTCAGCACGCAACCGTGATGCTCAGAGGTGAGATTATGTATGCCGCGTATCAGCTTCATGACTGGCTCAGAACAGTGAAAATCGTCGGATTATACCTTGTACAGCCTTTAAGGTTAACCGACGATTTGGCCCTGTCAGCCATAAACCGGCAACGATTTCATCGCGCTGCGTCAGGGTTTCGCACTGAACGCGAATTTTGTCCCACAAAGACTGTATTCGCACGAGGCAAGCTGGTAGAATCTTGCGCCATCACTACGTAACGAGCGCCGCATAACAACGGCGCTTATTTGCACAAATCCATTGACAAAAGAAGGCTGAAAGGGCATATTCCTCGGCCTTTGAATTGTCCACATAGATCATATTTGGGAGTTGGACCTTGGCTAATATCAAATCAGCTAAGAAGCGTGCCGTTCAGTCTGAAAAGGCCCGTAAGCACAACGCAAGCCGTCGCTCTATGATGCGTACTTTCGTTAAGAAAGTGTACGCAGCGATTGAAGCTGGCGACAAAGCTGCTGCACAGAAAGCATTTAACGAAATGCAACCAATCGTGGATCGTCAGGCTGCTAAAGGTCTGATCCACAAAAACAAAGCTGCTCGTCATAAAGCTAACCTGGCTGCACAGATCAGCAAACTGGCTTAATCGCCATTCGCTGTCGCTTGTTGCAAACAGCTTGTTAAAAAAACCCGCTTATGCGGGTTTTTTTATGCCTGCTGATTTATTTGGGCGGCACAAACAGCGCCGAATAGTCACGATTGCAGATGCGCTGCACCGCCGGATGCTGAATCATTCGCTCTGCGAAAATCGCGTGATACTCTTCCATCACGTTATCCATGCGCCCTATCTCCACAATATTCTCATCCTCGTAAAAATCGTGGGCATAGAGGCTTGGCGCGACAAACACAGCGTTATGCGCCGCGCCGAAGGCTTTCATCAGCGCCGCGTCGTCGAACTCGCCGAGAATTTCCACTTTCAGCCCTTGCGAGTGGATCCAGTTCAGTAATTTACGCCCGAGCATGGAGCGACGCCCAGGTATCAGTAACCGGCGCTCTTCAAGACACGCCGGAAACGGCTTTGTCGGCGCCGGGCTCTGGCACCAGAAGCTGACGCTGCACTCGCCGATTTTGACGGAGAAAAGGCCTGCCTGCTGCGTAGAGTCGATGGGGCAATCGGAGATAATCATATCGAGCTTATGCTGGCTCAGTTGCTCAAGCAGCATCTCGTGCGTCGATTCAAAACAGCGCAGGTGGATTTGCTCATCTTCCACCACCGCCGCATCCAGCACGCCGCTGACTAGTCTTTTCGAAAGGGCGTCCGCCACGCCAACATCAAACAACAAGTGAGATTCTTTGCGGTAGTTGATAATGTCCAGCATCTCCTGGCTCAGGGTAAACATGCGATCGGCGTAACGAAAGACCAGTTGCCCCAGCTCGCTCGGCTCAAGACCCCTTCCCTTACGCTTAAACAGTTTACCCTGTAGCCTCTCCTCAAGCGCTTTTATCTGTCCGGTGATGGTTTGCGGCGTAAGGTAGAGCACCTCGGCAGCACCGACGACCGAGCCTTCCTTACAAACCTGCCAGAAATAATATAAGTGGTTGTAATTGATATGAGGCATAAGCGCGTTCTCTCTGGAGTCCATGAGGGAAAAGCGGCCTTCACTCCGAAAGACCGCATGATAAAGCGGGCGTTAGCGCGCCCGCGATAAATGGCTGCGCAACAGCGCATACCCAATAACCGCTGCCAGTAATGAGCCGACCAGAATGCCAAGTTTGGCCCAGGTCACCAGGGCTGCGTCGACATCGCCGAAAGCCAGCGACGCGATGAAAATAGACATCGTAAACCCGATACCGCACAGCACGCCGACGGCCAGAATCGTCTTCTGGCTGACGCCCGGCGGAAGCGTTGCCCACTTAAGCTTCACCGCCAGCGCGCAAAATAGGCTGATACCGAGCGGCTTGCCGATAAATAATCCGGCAATAATGCCAAGCGGCAGTAGCGACGTCAGGCCTGCCAGCGTCACGCCCTCAAGCGAAACCCCCGCGTTGGCGAAGGCAAACAGCGGCAGGATCAGGAAACCCACCCACGGATGTAGCGCATGCTCAAGCGATCCTGCGGGTGAATGCCCGTTCTGCGCTTTCAGCGGCACAAAAAAGCCGATAATCACGCCTGCGAGCGTGGCATGGACGCCCGATTTCAGCACCGCCGTCCAGAGCACGACGCCTACCAGAATATAGACGCCCGTGCGGCGTACGTTGCAAAGGTTAAGCAAAGCCAGTACAGCGATAGCGCCTGCCGCCACCAGCAGCGACATCATTGACAGCGAGCTGGTATAGAACAGCGCGATAATTACAATCGCACCCAGATCGTCGATGATAGCCAGCGCCATCAGGAAAATTTTCAGCGCAGGCGGCACGCGGCTGCCGAGCAGCGCCAGAATGCCCAGCGCGAACGCAATATCTGTCGCCGCCGGGATAGCCCAGCCCGCGCGCGTTACCGGGTCCTGAAAGTTAAACGCCAGATACAGCGCGGCAGGCAGCACCATGCCGCCGAGCGCAGCAATCACCGGCAGTGACGCCTGACGACGGCTGGCGAGCGATCCCTGCACCAGTTCACGCTTCACCTCCAGCCCCACCAGCAGAAAGAACACGGCCATCAGTGCGTCGTTCACCCACAGCAGCATGTTCTTTTTAATCTCCAGCGCGCCGACTTTAAGTTCCACCGGCGTGCTGAGAAAGCCTTCATAAAGTTCATGTGTGGCGTTCATATTCGCCAGCAGCATAGCCAGCGCGGCAGCGGCAATCAGCACGATGCCGCCCGCAGCGTCACTTTTAAAGAAACGTTGTACTGTTTTTATCATCATTGTCCATCCAGAGTTATAGCGCCATATATTCACTTACTTATTCAGGGTATAAGGATAGCGGTCTTTACTCATCGGAAAAGCAGTTTATTCTGGGTAAAAAACTCGATTAAAACGAAATGAAAGGCATTTAGCGGAGTAAGACATAAAAAAAGCCCCGGTGATCCTTATCCGGGGCCAGAATACCGCTCAACAACGGGCAGAGCGGCAAATTTCATCGTGAAGCCAGACGCTCAATACGTCCCAATATCGGTCCAGACCTGATAAGGCCCGCTGTTGAGATCGGGCTGTTCACCCTGGGAGTACCAGTTCACCTGGTAGTTATGCCCTTTCCAGCTGACCTTCTCAAAGGTCCCCCATTTCGCACCATAAATGGTACTGGCGTTCCACAGCGGATAAGGCGCGTTGCCGGTATCCGGGGTCGGGGTCGGGGTCGGGGTTGGAGTTGGAGTCGGGGTCGGTTCAGGTGTCGGCTCCGGCGTGGGTTCAGGCGTCGGCGTCGGGGTATCGCCGCCAGCCGATGCATTACCCGGCACGGCGGTCACGACAAAACGCTGCTGCGAAGAAGGCTCGTTTTTGCTGTCGCGCACAAACAGCGTGAACTGGTACTCGGTGCTCTGGGTGACAACCGGCACGTCAAACTCAATCACGGCGGCGCTCTTATCCGCCACGGTGATCGTTGACGGCACGCCCCAGCTGAAACTCAGCGCGTCGTTGTCGTCATCATGCGACGCCTCGCCGGAGAGCTGAATACGCGAACCGCCGACTACACGTAGCTGAATCGCCGCCACAGGCGCATGGTTCACCGTCGGTTGCGGCTCGCTGTCGCTGCTACTGTTATCCGGCTCAGAAACGTTAATGCCTTCGAAGTAGAACGGCTTCATATCGATAGTCTGAGTCTGGATTTCATAACCCAGCCCTTCACGGGCGGCATTCACCAGCACGCCGTTATCCTGGTCAATCGTCCAGGTGAACAACCCGCCGAGGTTACGCGATGCGGCATACTGGCCTTTGGCTTTGACCGAACGCGGCGTATCGAGCGACATAAAGAGTTTGCTTTGCGGGTTATACAGGTAATCTGCATTCGCGACTTTATCGGTATAGACGTTAAAACCGTTACGCCCTTTCTGGTTCTCCAGATCCAGGTAGTTGTAAATGGTGTCATACCATTCGGTGCTGCCGGATTCGAAGGTCCCGGTAGTCGTGCCATTGCCCGGAGAATAAGATCCTTTCAGCGGTGAAAAGCTTTCAATCACTGCATTGCGGCCGTTACGGGTATAACCGGCGTAACCGATGTTAATACGGTCGGACGGGAAGCCTTCGGCAATCAGATAATCCACGACCGCCTCGATACTCCAGCCACCCGCGGTGAGCGGCGTCAGGTTGGTATGGTGCGTTAGCGTGTCGGCCCACGGCGTGCCAAAAAAGTCATAGGTCATAACGTTGATGGCGTACAGACCGGCATCCAGCAGCGCTTTAACGTTGGAATACTCCAGCGTAGACACAACAGCTGAGCTGGCAATTGAGATTTTGACATCGCTGCGCCCTGCCGCGCTGAGCTGCTTCTTCAGTTCAGCGATAAGCAGCGCATAGTTCGCGCCATCTTCCGGGCCATGCGGGTTGCCGTTGCCTTCCGCGTTCGGGTATTCCCAGTCGATATCTACTTCGCTGAACATCGGGAACTGTTTGAACAGTTTCACCACGCCTGCGGCGAAAGTTTTGCGTGAGGAGTCGGTTTTCGACATCTCATGGAAGCCGTTACTCATGGTCCAGCCGCCGATACTCATCGACAGCACCAGATTGTGCCCCTGCTGCTTCGCTTTTTGCTGCAAATCGCGCAGACCGCCCAACAGGCCTTTACTGGTCGCCTGGGTTACCGTTGCCGGATCGATATCCCAGCCGCTGGTCGTATGTCCGCAGTTAACGTAAGACTGGAAATCGCCCCACGGATCGAGAAAGGTCGGTTCGTTGGTGTTTTTATTGGTCTGGCGCGCAGCGTTTTCGATGGTGTACTGCTTTTCGCCTTTGTCACCGACGATCCCCAGGAAACCGAAAACGATTTTGTCATAGGCGGTAGGCGATACCTTCGCCAGATCATAGCCGCGGCCGCGGTTAGCGGGGCTGTCATCGCCCTGTAAACGCCCATCGTATTGCGACCAGTCGGTATAATAGCCAAACACTTTTGGTTTATTAGCAGCCTTATATTTGTTATATACCGGTTTCGCCACGCGGGCTGCAGTATAACTGTATTTTTCAGTTTCGCTTGCTGGAGTAAAGCCATCGGCGGCGTTACTGGTTTCGGTCAGGTTGTCACTCTGAATTAATTTACTTGTAGCCATGTTTATTTTCCTTCGTGAAAAGTGAGTGCAGTACTTTCTGCGCTAACTATCATGATCGGCCACTTTCTATTCCTCCAGTCACAATAAATAAAAATAACCTAATAAAACAAAAAAGATTGGAATGGTGCTTTAAAAAGAATGAAAAAAATACATCTTTTCCATTTTTTATTAGTAAATTCAAAAGTTTGAAAAGCTATATATCATACACTAAAAATTAAACGGTCGTTAATTCCAACTTAAAAGATATTTAAAAAGCCATTAAAATCGTGATCCAGATTGCCGTTTCGTTAAATAAAAAAATATTTTTATTCTATTCTGTGGAAATTAATTAAGCATCTCCCTACGCTTAAAAGCGCCAGAAAACCTCCCGCCATATATTGATATCTGTTCACAGGTGATATATGAAAAGTTATCTGATCAACCATAATTGCATTTTCTCTGAGGCTAATAACGAATTAAAAAATACTGATAACGCATGTGTCGTTAAAATGACCACCATGCGAGCACGATGCTTAAGTTTTATTATTGAAAACGCTAAAAACGGCGTGATTGAAAAGCAGCAAATCGCCGCTGTCTTGTGGGGAAATCGTGGCCAGTTCATCAGTGACGCGAACCTGACGCAGGTGCTCTATCTGCTTCGCCGGGATTTACGCACCCTCGGCATCAACGATTTTTTTGTCACCATCCCCAAGCTCGGCATCAAAGTCAACGATGATGTGCCGGTCGACATTCTGACCGAAGAAAAAAAGAAAAAGCCTAAACGCGCGTTCTGGACGGTAGCGGTCTTTGCCGTGTTTGTCCTCTGCGTCCTGACGCTTTTGACTCTGACGGATGTGAGTAACCCCTAATCTCTGTTGCGAGGAATCACTATGAATCCTGTCATTGATGGAATCCTGAATATTGAAGGGAGCTATGTGAATCATCCGGCCGATCGCGGTGGCCCTACCAAATGGGGAATTACCGAGAAGACGGCAAGAGCACATGGTTATCAAGGAGATATGCGCGATCTAAGCCGCGAAGAAGCTTACCGTATTCTGGAGGAAGATTACTGGACCGCGCCTGGTTTTGACCGGGTCGCGCAATATTCGCTACCGGTTGCATTTGAGCTGTGTGAGGCAGGTACGAATATCGGTCCTGCTGTCCCTGCGCGCTGGTTGCAGCGCTGGCTGAATGTGTTTAACCGCCAGCAGAACATTTACCAAGACTTAACGGTAGATGGTGTTATCGGCAAAAACACGCTCAATGCGCTCAAGGAGTACCTCGATTATCGTGGCAAGGAGGGTGAAGGCGTACTGGTCAAAGCGCTGAACTGCACACAAGGTGATTACTATCTGGAGATTACGGAAAAGCGGGAGGCGAACGAGGCATTTATCTATGGCTGGTTACGTGAACGAATCACGCTCTCCTGACCTGTTCTGTAAAAAAGCCCGCTATTACCAGCGGGCTTTTTCTGTACTTATTTTAATAAAGAGGCACCGCTCAGGAAGTTTTTCACCTTCTCACTCAGCACCCGCAATATCGGCGTGGCAAATACACCGCCCAGGCCCGCGACCATCAGTACCATATTAAAACTCATGTTGCGATCGATTGCCGCTACGCTCAACAGAAAAGCGGTAAAGCATGAGATAGCTATTTGAGCCAGACAATCCATGATGTCCTTATGGGTCTCATTCCTTTCACGCTTCATCAGATAACTGACGAAACCGCCCCATCCGCCGATGGCGATAATCGTTAATAAGATTTCCAGTTCAACCAGAACCAGTTTTGGCGTTGCGATATGCGCTGCAATAGACATAATAAACCTCGGTAATAAATGGACGATAAACAAATACGCCGTCTGGCGATGCGATAAAGTTAGCAACCTAACCAGTAGCATGCGAATCATTTAATCTCACGGTCCCTACCGCAGGCTTATTTTTAGACTGACTGTGTTTTTTATAAAATGTGTATTCTCATGTGATTTACAGGTATGCGAGAAACTATTTACGGTAATTGATAAGAGTTTGCAGCATTGCGATAACATCTCTGTTCTGATCGCGTTGCGGGTTACTGCGGTACCAGCTGGCATAAACTTTAATTATTTCAAACTCTATCGTGTCGGGAAGATTAATCAATGCGATCCGATACCGTCCCTGATTCTTAAAAAAGCGCGCTATTTTCTCTGGTAAAACTGTAATCATCGATGAGTTTTCAATAATGCTTAATAAACCATTTATTGAATCTGTATTATATCCGATAGAAAATTGATTATTAAAAAATGAGGTATTTTCATTATTAATGATATCTTTTTTTAGCCTTGGGGTTATCGCATACGGGTGATAAACGGCATGCCGCGAGGTGAAAAGATTCGCGAGCGTTAACTGCTGTAACTCACAAAGCGGGTTTTGATCGTGGCAGACCGCCGTATAACACCGGTATTGATCAAGAACGATCTGCTCGATATCCGGGTCGCTGCAATAATCGCTGGTTATCAGCAAATCGCATTTCCCGCTCTTTAGATCGTTGATTCTCCTCGAATGATCTTTCCCTACGGCTGAAGTGTAATACAAACGGAAACGCTCAAACATTTCCATATCAAACAGTTGCGAAATGTAGTACTGCTCACTCACATCCTCACCCATGATTTTCATTTCGCACCAGGGTGCCAGTCTGGTTTCGCGTTCAAAGGTGGCGTCAATCATATCCAGCACCCTGCTATAGGCCCGATGAATCTGATGGGCGCGTGGCGTCGGTGTCAGGCCCTCACGGGTACGAATAAAGAGTTCTTCGCTATAGGTTTGCTGAAGGCGTTGAATAGCGAGTGTAATAGCGGCGGGAGTGACCTGAAGTTGCCGGGAAGCGCGAGTAGCATTACCCGCTGTAATCACCGCATCAAGGACTTTGATTAGGTTATAATCAAACTCTTTGACACCATTCTTCTTCTTCATATCGCAGAGTGTCCTGGCGCCAGGGAAAGGTAACAAAATATAAGCTCCGGCGGCCTCTGGCAAAATCAATTTATCTATGTAGTCATCGCGCTTATCTAAAATAGCGGCATGAACCACACTATTTTTTCATTGGCTGGTTAGGGGCAGCAGGCAGATGTTAATATTCGTTTTACTGCTATTTATTATGATTAAGTAAAAGCTGAGCATAAAAAAAGCCTGAAGCGGCTAATACCGTTTCAGGCTAATCTAATACTCGTTAAAACCGAATGGTTAACGGGTCAAATCATCAAAGAACTTTTTCACGCCATCGAAGAAGCTTTTAGAGCGCGGGCTGTTTTTCTCACCGGTAGGGCCGCCGAAACTTTCCTGCAGCTCCTGCAGCAGCGCTTTCTGACGATCGTTGAGGCCCACTGGCGTTTCCACCACGACACGGCACAGTAAATCACCCTGCGCGCCGCCACGAACCGATTTCACGCCTTTACCGCGCATGCGGAACAGCTTACCGGTCTGGGTTTCGCTCGGCACTTTCAGCATTACGCGGCCGTCCAGCGTCGGTACTTCAATCTCACCGCCGAGCGCCGCCATCGCAAAGTTGATTGGCACCTCGCAGTAGAGATTATTGCCTTCGCGCTCGAAGATCGGGTGCTGTTTCACCTGCACCTGAACGTACAGATCGCCTGCCGGCGCGCCCTGCTCGCCCGCTTCTCCTTCGCCAGCCAGACGGATGCGGTCGCCGGTATCCACGCCCGCCGGGATTTTCACCGACAGCGTTTTGGTTTTCTCAATACGGCCATGACCGTGGCAGTTATTGCACGGATCTTTAATCAGCGTACCGCGGCCCTGACAGTGTGGACAGGTCTGCTGTACGGCGAAAAAGCCCTGGCGCATCTGTACCTGGCCTGCGCCATGACAGGTCGGACAGGTCTGCGGCTGGCTGCCCGGTTTGGCACCGTTACCGTGGCAGACTTCACACTCTTCCAGCGTCGGGATACGAATTTCTTTCGTCACGCCCCGAACCGCTTCTTCAAGCGTCAGCTCCATGTTGTAGCGTAAATCCGCGCCGCGGGAGGCGCGACGGCCGCGTCCGCCGCCAAAGATATCGCCGAAGACATCGCCAAAAATATCGCTGAAGTCTGCGCCATTACCAAAACCGCCGCCGAAACCGCCGCCGCCCATACCGCCCTGTTCAAAGGCCGCGTGGCCGTACTGATCGTAGGCGGCACGCTTCTGCGCATCGGTGAGGATTTCGTAAGCTTCTTTAATCTCTTTGAATTTGGCTTCGGCCTCTTTATCACCCTGGTTACGGTCCGGGTGAAATTTCATGGCCAGGCGCTTATACGCCTTTTTTATTTCACGTTCGTCCGCCGTTTTCGGGACGCCTAAAATTTCGTAATAGTCTTTCTTCGCCATGTTTTATCTGCCCCTGACATGCGTGCACGGGCGTGGAGAAACTCCTACGCCCGTGCCAGTGTTATCTACCCTGCATCAGGGCGATTATTTTTTGTCTTTAACTTCTTCGAACTCAGCGTCAACGACGTCGTCATCTTTCGCATTGTTCGCAGAAGCGTCAGCGGAGCCTGCCTGCTGCTGAGCATGCTGCTGCTGAGCGATTTCCATCAGCTTCTGGGAAACCTGCGCCAGCGCCTGCATTTTCGCTTCGATATCCGCTTTGTCTTCGCCTTTCAGGGACGCTTCCAGCGCGCTCAGAGCAGATTCGATAGCGGTTTTGTCATCAGCAGGCAGTTTGTCGCCTGCTTCTTCAACCTGCTTACGGGTGCTGTGCACCAGGTGATCCGCCTGGTTACGGGTCTGCACCAGCTCTTCGAACTTACGGTCAGCTTCGGCGTTCGCTTCTGCTTCACGCACCATTTTCTGGATTTCTTCTTCATTCAGACCAGAAGAAGCCTTGATGGTGATTTTCTGTTCTTTACCGCTGTTTTTGTCTTTCGCAGACACGTGCAGAATACCGTCGGCGTCGATGTCGAAGGTGACTTCGATTTGCGGCATACCGCGCGGCGCCGGGTTAATGCCATCCAGGTTGAACTGACCCAGAGACTTGTTATCCGCAGCGCGTTTACGCTCACCCTGCAGCACATGGATGGTCACGGCAGACTGGTTGTCTTCTGCGGTGGAGAACACCTGGCTGTGCTTGGTCGGGATCGTGGTGTTTTTGGTGATGAGCGGGGTCATCACGCCACCCATGGTTTCGATACCCAGAGACAGCGGGGTTACGTCCAGCAGCAGTACGTCTTTCACGTCGCCGGTCAGTACGCCGCCCTGAACCGCTGCGCCGATAGCCACAGCTTCGTCCGGGTTAACGTCTTTACGCGGCTCTTTACCGAAGAACTCAGCCACTTTCTTCTGAACCATCGGCATACGGGTCTGACCGCCGACCAGGATAACGTCGTTGATGTCAGAAACCGACAGGCCAGCATCCTGCAGTGCGACTTTCAGCGGCTCGATAGAACGGTTTACCAGGTCTTCCACCAGGCTTTCCAGTTTCGCGCGAGTCACTTTGATGTTCATGTGTTTCGGACCGGTCGCATCTGCGGTGATGTACGGCAGGTTCACGTCGGTCTGCTGCGCAGAGGAAAGCTCGATTTTCGCTTTTTCTGCGGCTTCTTTCAGACGCTGCATCGCCAGCGGGTCGTTACGCAGGTCGATACCCTGATCTTTCTTGAACTCTTCTACCAGATAGTTGATCAGGCGGCTGTCGAAGTCTTCACCACCCAGGTGGGTGTCACCGTTGGTCGCCAGAACTTCGAAGGTTTTTTCGCCGTCAACTTCATCGATTTCGATGATAGAGATATCGAACGTACCACCACCCAGGTCATAGACCGCGATGGTGCGGTTGCCGGTTTCTTTATCAAGACCGTAAGCCAGCGCAGCGGCGGTCGGTTCGTTGATGATACGTTTTACTTCCAGACCCGCGATACGGCCGGCGTCTTTGGTCGCCTGACGCTGCGCGTCGTTGAAGTAAGCCGGAACGGTAATGACCGCTTCAGTCACCGGCTCGCCCAGGTAATCCTCGGCGGTTTTCTTCATTTTTTTCAGCACTTCCGCAGAGATCTGCGGCGGCGCCATTTTCTGGCCTTTCACATCCAGCCAGGCATCGCCGTTGTCAGCGGAAATGATTTTGTACGGCATGATAGACACGTCGCGCTGGACTTCTTCGTCCTGGAAGCGGCGGCCGATCAGGCGTTTAATCGCAAACAGGGTGTTCTGCGGGTTAGTCACTGCCTGACGTTTAGCCGGCTGACCTACCAGAGTTTCACCATCCTGAGTGTATGCAATGATTGAAGGCGTGGTGCGATCGCCTTCCGCATTTTCCAGCACGCGAGCCTGAGTGCCATCCATAATCGCTACACAAGAGTTGGTTGTACCCAGGTCAATACCAATAATTTTACCCATCTAAACGTCTCCACTAAAAAATCGTCATCATGTGGTATGAACCTGTTATGCGGGCTAACGGTGGGGATTCAACCGTCCACCGCCCTTTTTTTTCAGGCTCATCCTTTGCGGTTGACTACAAGATGGGGTCGGCTTGTCCGCCATCAAGGGGCAATACGCAAAATTTTTTTATTTTCTCCCCTCCGGGATCATAGACGGCGCGAAACGGCCTGATTATGATGCCGCGCCCCGCCACGGAAGATAACGTACGGGGCGTTACTTTTTGCAAATTTTCTTATTCTTTTGAGGGTTTATGGGCAACATTAAGTTGGCTAATCCGGCCCCCCTGGGGTTAATGGGCTTTGGTATGACTACCATTCTGCTCAATCTGCACAACATCGGGATGTTCCCGCTGGACGGCATTATTCTGGCGATGGGGATTTTCTATGGCGGTATCGCGCAAATTTTTGCCGGTCTGCTGGAATATAAAAAAGGCAATACCTTCGGCTTAACGGCGTTTACGTCCTATGGTTCGTTCTGGCTGACGCTGGTCGCTATTCTGCTGCTGCCGAAAATGGGCCTGGCGGACGCGGCCAACGGGCATTTCCTCGGCGTTTACTTAGGCATCTGGGGCGTGTTCACGCTCTTTATGTTCTTTGGCACGCTGGGTAGCGCCCGCATGCTGCAGTTTGTGTTCCTGAGCCTGACGGTGCTGTTTGCGCTGCTGGCAATCGGTCATCTGCTGGATAACGAAAGCATCGTACATATCGCAGGCTGGATTGGCCTGGTGTGCGGCGCCAGCGCTATCTGGCTGGCGATGGGCGAAGTGCTGAACGAACAGTATGGCCGTACCGTACTGCCGATCGGCGAGAAACGCTGATTTATCCGACGTCGTGCCTGCGGGCACGACGTCGCTTCTTTATTATTCCTGCCTGAACTAAGGCTGCGCCGCTACCGCGCTCCGGCCTTCAACCTGCCGCTTTCGGCCAAGCCACACGCCTAGCCCAAGCCCCATGACGGAAAGCGCCAGCACATACCACGCGGGTGCCATCGGCGAGACGCCCATCAGCATTGTCACCGCGACAGGCGTTAGCCCACCAAAAATGGCATATGCCACGTTGTAGGAGAATGAAATGCCGGTAAAGCGCACTTCGGCCGGGAACGCGCGCACCATCACGAACGGGACGGCCCCCACCACGCCGACGCACAGCCCCACCAGCCCGTAGAGAAGAAAAAGCTGCTCAGGGTGCGGGCCGGAAAGGTGATAAAACGCCCAGCTGGTGGCCGCCAGCAGCACGCTGCCGACAATAAACGTCCGGCTTGCGCCGAAGCGGTCTGCGGCAAGCCCGGCCAGCAGGCAACCGACGCAGAGCATCATCGTCGCGATGCTATTAGCCTGTAACGTTACCGCGGGCGCAAAGCCGTACTGTTTTTGCAGCCACACCGGCGACATCAGGATCACAACCACAATCCCCGCCGAGAGCAGCCAGGTCAGCAGCATTGAAATCACCACCGCCTGACGATGCTTCACCACCACGGCTTTCACCGGCAGCTCCTGCGCCAGCGCCTTGCGCTGCTGCATCTCAAGGAAAATCGGCGTCTCCTGGAGCCAGCGGCGCAGATACATCGCCACCAGCCCAAACGCGCCGCCGAGCAGGAAAGGAATACGCCAGCCGCCGTCATGAATGGCCTGCTGCGTCATGCTGGTGTTGATAATCGTGGCGACGACGGAGCCGAGCAGAATGCCCACAGTCAGCCCCGCCGTCAGCGTGCCACAGGCGATGCCAATGCGTTTTTCCGGCACATGTTCCGCCACAAACACCCACGCGCCGGGCACCTCGCCGCCAATCGCCGCGCCCTGTAAAATACGCATCAGCAGCAGCAACACCGGTGCGGCGATACCCATCGCGGCGTAATCCGGCAGCAAGCCTATCAGCAGCGTCGGCACAGCCATAAGCAGGATGCTCAGGGTAAACATCTTTTTGCGCCCGACCAGATCGCCAAAGTGGGCCATGATAATGCCGCCAAGCGGCCGCGCCAGATAGCCCGCGGCGAAGATCCCAAACGTCTGCACCTGGCGAAGCCATTCCGGGATATCCGGCGGGAAAAAAAGCTCCCCTACCACCGCCGCGAAAAAGACGAAGATAATGAAATCGTAGAATTCCAGCGCGCCGCCAAGGGCCGCCAGCGTCAGGGTTTTATAATCCTGACGATTGAGAGGGCGTGTTTGCTGTTCCATAACGAACCGTTTGTAAAGAGGTGGGCGTGAATTAGCTTACTGCAAAAACGTAAACTAAAAGTGACTATATCGTTAAATCACGAACACGCCACGCTCAACGGGCCTTTATGCCAGGAACAACAAATAATCAGTTTTTTACGTCGCGAATTGCGCTTTTGGGGCGAAATGCCGCTACCACGTTGGCGTTAGTCTCAACGTAAGGGCCATCCAGCAGCTGGATGCAGTACGGCACGCTGGCAAATATTCCTGCCACTTTGACCTTGCCCTGCTCATCTTTCAGCCCTTCGAGCGTCTCCTGAATGGATTTTGGCTGGCCGGGAAGATTAAGGATCAGCGCCTGCTTGCGGATGACGCCCACCTGGCGCGACAGAATCGCCGTCGGCACAAAGTTCAGGCTTATCTGGCGCATCTGCTCGCCGAAGCCCGGCATTTCACGGTCGGCGATAGCGAGCGTAGCGTCCGGCGTCACATCGCGACGCGCGGGGCCGGTGCCGCCAGTGGTCAGCACCAGGTGGCAGCCCATTTCATCCACCAGTTCGCAGAGCGTCTGTTCAATCAGCGGCTGCTCGTCAGGCACCAGACGTGTCTCCAGCACAAACGGGGTCGTCAGCGCCAGCGTAAGCCACGCCTCGAGCGCCGGGATGCCTTTATCCTGATAAACACCGCTGGAAGCGCGGTCAGAAACTGAAACTAAGCCTATGCGTAACGTATCCATATCATTTCCGAAAATCAGTGCAGTTTTGCGAAATGATACACGCCAGCGCGGTTTGCAGACAGGGAGGGAGTGCAAGAAACGTGGCCGGCGGAACCGGCCACGGAAGGATTACAGCAGTTCTTCGACCATTTTTTCCAGTTTTTCCTGGTCAATGGCGAACTTGCGGATACCGTCCGCCAGTTTGTCCACCGCCATCGGATCCTGGTTGTGCTCCCAGAAGAACTGGGATTCGGTCAGACGCGCCGGGCGCGCTTTCACTTCGCCGTTGAAAGCCAGTTTGCGCTCAACCGCACCTTCGCTTTCCGCCAGCTCTTTCAGGAGCGCAGGCGCGATGGTCAGACGGTCGCAGCCCGCCAGCTCAAGGATTTCACCGACGTTACGGAAGCTTGCGCCCATCACCACGGTTTCATAGCCGTGCTGTTTGTAGTACTGGTAGATTTCCGTCACAGACACCACGCCCGGATCTTCCTGCGGCGCGTACTCTTTCTTGTCGGTGTTGGCTTTGTACCAGTCGAGGATACGGCCCACGAACGGAGAGATCAGATACACGCCCGCTTCTGCGCACGCACGCGCCTGCGCGAAGGAGAACAGCAGGGTCAGGTTACAGTTAATGCCTTCTTTTTCCAGCTGTTCCGCCGCGCGGATACCCTGCCACGTGGAAGCCAGTTTGATCAGGATGCGATCGTTGCTGATGCCGGCGTCGTTGTAGAGTTTAATCAGGCGCTTGGCTTTGGCGATGCTGCCTTCGGTGTCATAGGACAGACGCGCGTCCACTTCGGTAGAGATACGGCCAGGGATAAGCTTCAGGATTTCCAGACCGATATTCACTGCCAGTTTGTCGGTGGCGTCCACGACCTGCTGCGCGCGGTCGCTGCTCTGGCTTTTCGCCCAGGTCACCGCGTCGTCAATCAGTTTACGGTATTCAGGGATCTGTGCGGCGTTGAGGATCAGAGAAGGGTTAGTCGTGGCATCCTGCGGCTGGTACAGCTTCATCGCCGCGATATCTCCAGTGTCAGCAACCACGGTTGTGAACTGACGAAGGGAGGTCAATTTATCCGTCATGATAGTGTTTCTCTTTTGAACTACGTGTCAGGGAATGTAATCGGTCTGCGGTGATGATATCACGAGACTTTTCGAGCGCAACCGGGGCAATCGCGTCGTTGGCATGTGATAAACTGCTTTTATTTCAGGCTCTGCGCTTTCATGGAAGGCATGTCGGCATCCCCGCCGCAGGCGATAAGCCAGAGCTACGCTGCGAGGAACAGGCATGTCGGATTTTCTGTTATTTATCAGCGAAATATTATGGGAATCAGCGATGCTGTACCTGCTCGCGGGCGCGGGTCTCTGGTTCTCCTGGCGCACGCGGTACATTCAGTTTCGTTATTTGCGTTATTTCCCGCGCGCGTTAAGCCGCAGCCTGCGCCCTTCCGGCAGCGGGCTGACGGCGTTTGAGGCGCTCTGCACCAGCATCGCCGCGCGCGTCGGCAGCGGCAATATCGCGGGCGTCGCGTTCGCCATTATCAGCGGCGGGCCGGGCGCGGTATTCTGGATGTGGGTCGCAGGCCTTATCGGCATGGCGACGTCTTTTGCCGAAAGCTCACTGGGACAGCTTTATAAAGGGCGCGACAGAGACGGTTATTTCCGCGGCGGCCCGGCCTGGTATATGGAGCGGGGGCTTGGTATGCGCTGGATGGGCGTGCTCTTTTCCCTGTTTTTAATCTTCACTTTCGGACTTCTCTTTAACGCCGCTCAGGCAGGCGCGCTCTCAAAAGCGCTCAGCAACGCGCTTACCCTTCCGGTTATTGCCAGCAGCGGAGTGCTGGCATTGTGTCTGCTGCCGATGCTGGTGCTCAGCTTTAACCGCGTGGCGCGCCTGATGCGTTTTGCCGTACCGCCGATTGCAGGCATCTGGATTATCACGGCACTGGTGGTGATGGTGATGCACATCACCGCGCTGCCCGAAATTCTTTGGATGATTGTTCGTAGCGCGTTTGGCTGGCATGAAGCCGCCGCCGGTGCCACCGGCTGGACAATAAGCCAGGCGCTGACCAGCGGTTTTCAGCGCGGCATGTTCTCCAACGAAGCGGGCATGGGCGCGTCGCCTAATGCGGCGGCGGCCGCCAACTCATGGCCGCCCCACCCCGCCGCGCAGGGCATCGTGCAGATGATCGGCGTGTTTATCGACACGCTGGTTATCTGTTCGTCCACCGCGTTTATCGTGCTGCTGGCGAACCCTTCTCCGGCGGCGACCGACGGGCTGAAGCTCGCGCGCGAATCGCTGGGGCTGCTCGCAGGCCCCTGGGCGAAAGATCTGGTGGCGGGTGTGATTGTGCTGTTCGCGTTTATCTCCATCGTCGCCAATTACGCCTACGCCGAAAACAACCTGGTGTTTTTGCGCCGCTATACGCCGCCATACCGCTGGCTGCTGCGCGCGGCGGTAATCGCGATGGTGTTCGCCGGGCCGTTTCTGAACCTGCCGCTGCTGCGCCAGGTCGCCGAAGTGGCGATGGCGTTAATGGCGGTCATGAATCTCACCGCCATTCTGCTACTCTCACCGGTGGTAAAGTGTATTGCCGATGACTACCTGCGCCAGCGCAAACTGGGGCTGAAGCCGGTGTTCAACTCTGACCGCTACCCGGAGATAGCGCGTCAGGTGGAGCCGGAAGTCTGGCGCAGCGCGCCGCTGGAGTAAACACTTTCAATCGCAGCCATTGGTTCACTTTGCGGCGTTCTTTGGTAGAGTTTCGGGAAAACCAAGAAAGGAAACGTCATGCTGATTCTTATTTCCCCCGCCAAGACGCTGGATTACCAGAGTCCGCTTGCCACGACACGTTACACGCAGCCCGAACTGCTCGATCACGCACAACAGTTGATTGATGTGGCTCGCCGCTTAACTGATGAAGAGATAGCCTCTCTCATGAGCATCAGCAGCAAGCTGGCGTCGCTGAACGCCACCCGCTTTAATGACTGGCAGCCGGATTTCACGCCGGATAACGCCCGTCAGGCGATTCTGGCGTTTAAAGGCGATGTCTACACTGGCCTGCAGGCGGAAACCTTCAGCGACGCGGATTTCGACTTCGCCCAGCAACACCTGCGGATGCTCTCCGGGCTTTACGGCGTGCTGCGCCCGCTCGATCTGATGCAGCCGTACCGTCTGGAGATGGGCACGCGGCTCGCTACCCCAAAAGGCAAAGATCTTTACAGCTTCTGGGGCGAGACGATCACCCAAAAACTCAACGAGGCGATCGCCGCCCAGGGCGATAACGTGGTGGTGAATCTGGCGTCAGATGAATATTTCAGAGCAGTGAAGCCTGCGAAACTGAACGCGGAAATCATCAAGCCGGTGTTCCTCGATGAGAAGAACGGCAAGTTTAAAGTCATCAGCTTCTACGCCAAAAAAGCGCGCGGCCTGATGAGCCGTTACATCATTGAACATCGCCTGACGAAGCCGGAACAGCTTACGGCGTTCGACAGCGAAGGTTACTTCTTTGATGAAGCGTCCTCCGCGGGCAACGAACTGGTGTTTAAGCGCCACGAGCAATAAAAAAACCGCCTGCGAAACAGGCGGCTTTTCCCTTCATTCAGTCTGCGCCGCTTACGGCGCTTTGCTCATCATCAGTTCACGCAGCGCGGCGAAATCCGCTGGCAGCGAATGCGACAGCAGCGGCAGATCGACGCGCTCGGCAAGCTCAGACGGAAGCTCCAGCGTTTCGCCAAGCACGGCTTCCACGCTCTCTTTGAATTTCGCCGGGTGCGCGGTGCCGAGGAACAGCCCGTACTCGCCAGGGCGCAGTTGATCGCGCAGCGCGCGGTACGCCACCGCCGCGTGCGGCTCAGACAGATACCCCAGCTCGCGCAGTTCGCGCATGGTCGCCTTCGTGGTTTCATCGTCGATGGTCGCCACACCCAGTTCGTTAAGACGCCAGATTTTACGGCGGAAGAGTTCTTCCACGCGCGGCCAGTTGTTCGGCTGTGACACATCCATGGCGTTCGAGAGCGTCGCGACCGTCGCATTCGGCAGCCACTCGCCGTGTTGCAGGAAACGCGGCACGGTGTCGTTGGCGTTGGTGGCGGCGATAAAGCGCTTCACCGGCAGCCCGGCGGATTTCGCGAGCAGCCCGGCGGTGAGATCGCCGAAGTTGCCGCTCGGCACCGATACCACCAGCTGGTTGCGGGCTTCCTGCGGCAGTTGCGCGACAGCCTCAAAGTAGTAGCAGATCTGCGCCAGCAGGCGACTGATGTTAATGGAGTTAGCGGAGTTCAGGCCGAGTTTCGCTTTCAGCTCTTCGTCATCAAACGCCTGTTTCACCAGCGCCTGGCAGGCGTCGAAATCGCCGTCGATAGCGACCGTTTCAATATTGCCGCCAAGCGTGCAGAACAGTTTTTCCTGCAGCGGGCTGATTTTGCCGCGTGGATAGAGGATAACCACCTGCACGTTTTTCAGGCCGTAAAACGCGTGGGCCACCGCCGCCCCCGTGTCGCCGGACGTTGCGGTCAGAATGGTCACCGGTTTATCGCCGCTGATTTGCGTCAGCATCTGCGCCATAAAACGGCCGCCGAAATCTTTGAACGCCAGCGTCGGGCCGTGGAACAGCTCCAGACAGCCGATATCTTCCGTTACCTGGCTTACCGGTGCCGGGAAGGTGAACGCCTTTTCCACGCGCTGACGCAGCGTGTCCGCCGGGATTTCATCGCCAATATAAGCGGAGAGAATTTTGCTGCTGCGGGAGACAAAATCCATTTCCAGCATTTCATCGATCTCAGTCAGACTGAATTCCGGCAAATCGTGCGGGAAAAACAGCCCCTGATTTTTACCCAGTCCCTGCGTGACGGCCTGCGCAAAGCTGACCTGCTCGTTATGATCTTTCAGATTATAAAGTTTCATGCGTTATCCCAGTACTCGTGCGCCAGCCGTGTCGAGACGGCAAATATGTACAAAGCCTTCCTGATTTTGCAGATAGTGCTGCTTCAGCCACTCTGCCACCCGCTGCGCGGTGTCGGTTTTATCGCAGACCGCGAACAGCGTTGGGCCGGAGCCGGAGATCCCGCAGGCGAGCGCCCCGGTCTCCAGCGCCGCCTGGCGCGCCTCGCTAAAGCCCGGCAGCAGTTTTGTGCGGTAAGGCTCGGCGATGACGTCACGCATCAGTTTAGCGGCAAGCTGCGGCTGGCGCGTATGGCAGGCGTGAATAAAGCCCGCCAGATAACGCCCGTGGCTGATGCAATCCTGACGGCGATACTGCGCCGGTAAAATCGCCCGCGCCTCGGCGGTGGAGACTTTAATGCCCGGATATGCCATTACCCACAGCCACTCGTCAAAACACGGCACCGGCTGGCTGATAATGTTGTTTTCTTCCAGCATCAGCTGCAGCCCGCCCAGAAAACAGGGCGCGACATTATCGTAATGAATGCTGCCGGAGATGCGTCCTTCCAGCTCGCCCATCAGCGTCAGCAGGCGGTCGTCGCTAAGCGGCTTACCGCAAAATTCGTTCATCGCCATCAGGCCCGCGACCACGGAGCAGGCGCTGGAGCCAAGCCCGGAGCCTATCGGCATATTCTTCTCAAGCGTCATGGCGACCGGCACGGTTTTGCCGATCTCCTGACAAAAACGCTCCCAGCACTGCCAGGCGATATTTTCGCGCGGCTCGGCGGGCAGCTTGCTGACAAAGCGCCCGGTGTTGGTCAGCGAAAATTCCGCCGCCGCTTCCACCGTTACGCAGTCGCCCAACAGCTCGCCATTTACCGGCGACACCGCCGCGCCTAATACGTCAAACCCCACGCTGACGTTGCCAATGGAGGCCGGGGCATACACTTTAACCATCTTAAACTCCTAACTTCCATGACAGGGTGCGCAGCAGATCGGCGAACACGCCCGCCGCCGTGACATCATTCCCGGCGCCGTAACCGCGCAGCACCAGCGGCAGCGGCTGATAGTAACGGCTGTAGAACGCCAGCGCGTTCTCGCCGTTTTTCACTTTATAGAGCGGATCGTTGCCGTCAACGGCGGCGATCTTCACGCGGCAGACGCCATCTTCTTCAATGGTGCCGATATAACGCAGCACTTTGCCTTCATCGCGGGCCTGCGCCACGCGGGCGGCGAACTCGTCGTCCAGTTGCGGCAGACGCGCCATAAAGCTTTCGGTATCGCCGCTGTCATCAAAGCTTTCCGGCAGCACCGGCTCAATAACGATATCGCTAAGCTCAAGATGGCGGCCTGTTTCGCGCGCCAGGATCAGCAGTTTACGCGCCACATCCATGCCGGAGAGATCGTCGCGCGGGTCCGGCTCGGTATAGCCCATTTTGCGCGCCATCGTGGTTGCTTCAGAAAGGCTCATGCCCTCATCCAGCTTACCGAAGATAAAAGAGAGCGAACCGGAGAGAATACCCGCGAAGCGTTGCAGCTCATCGCCCGCATTCAACAGGTTTTGCAGGTTTTCGATAACCGGCAGCCCCGCGCCAACGTTGGTGTCGTAGAGGAATTTACGGCGCGACGCGGCGGCGGCGTGGCGCAACTGGTGGTAGTACGCCATCGACGAGGTGTTGGCCTTTTTATTCGGCGTCACGACGTGAAAGCCTTCACGCAGGAAGTCGGCATATTGATCTGCCACCGCCTGGTTAGACGTACAGTCGACAATCACCGGGTTCAGCAGGTGATACTCTTTCACCAGACGGATCAGGCGGCCAAGATTGAACGGCTCGTTGGCTTCTTCCAGCGCCGCGCGCCAGTTCTCAAGATCGAGACCGTGAACGTTGGTCAGCAAGGCGCGGGAATTCGCAACACCGCAGACGCGCAGATCGATATGCTTCTGCTTGAGCCACGCCTGCTGGCGCTTAAGCTGCTCCAGCAGCGCGCCGCCAACACCGCCGACGCCTATCACAAACACTTCAATCACCTGATCGGTGTTAAACAACATCTGGTGCGTGACGCGCACGCCGGTGGTGGCGTCATCATTACTCACCACCACAGAGATAGAGCGCTCTGACGAGCCTTGTGCGATCGCCACGATGTTAATGTTGGCGCGGGCAAGCGCCGCGAAGAATTTGGCGGAGATGCCGCGCAGCGTGCGCATGCCGTCGCCCACCACCGAGATAATCGCCAGGCGCTCCATAATAGAAAGCGGCTCCAGCAGCCCTTCTTTCAGTTCCAGATAGAATTCATCTTCCATTGCCCGCTGCGCGCGGGCGCAGTCGCTTTGCGGCACGCAGAAGCTGATGCTGTATTCTGACGACGACTGGGTGATCAGCACCACCGAGATCCCGGCGCGGGACATAGTCGCGAATACGCGCGCTGCCATCCCCACCATGCCTTTCATGCCGGGGCCGGAGACGTTAAACATCGCCATATTGTTCAGGTTGCTGATGCCTTTCACCGGCAGGCCGTCTTCATCGCTGGACGCGCCAATCAGCGTGCCTGGCGCCTGCGGATTACCGGTATTTTTAATCAGACAAGGGATCTGGAACTGGGCGATGGGGGTGATGGTGCGGGGGTGAAGAACTTTAGCGCCGAAGTAGGAAAGCTCCATGGCTTCCTGATAGGACATCGACTTCAGGAGCCTCGCGTCCGGAACCTGGCGCGGGTCGCAGGTGTAAACGCCGTCGACGTCGGTCCAGATCTCGCAACAGTCGGCGCGCAGGCACGCCGCCAGCACCGCGGCGGAGTAGTCAGAGCCGTTACGCCCGAGCACGACCAGTTCACCTTTATCGTTCCCGGCGGTGAAACCGGCCATCAGGATCATGTGATCCGCCGGAATTTTGCTGGCCGCGATGCGGCGAGTGGATTCGGCGATATCGACCGTGGATTCAAGGTAATGGCCGACCGCGAGCAGTTTTTCTACCGGGTCGATGATCGTGACTTTATGGCCACGCGCTTCCAGCAGCGCCGACATAATAGCGATCGACAATTTTTCGCCGCGGCAAATCAGCGCCGCGTTGATGCTGTCCGGGCACTGGCCGAGCAGGCTGATGCCGTGCAGCACATGTTTAATCTGGGCGAACTCCTGATCCACCAGCGCTTTCATCTGCGCGTACGGAAATCCAGGCTGGGCGTCGCTGAGGCCTTTCAGCAGTTCGGCAAAAATACGTTCGGCATCGCTGATATTCGGCAGGGCATCCTGACCACTGATGGTCTTTTCAATCATTGCCACCAGGTGGTTGGTGATTTTTGCGGGGGCAGAAAGAACGGTCGCTACCTGCCCCTGCCTGGCATTGCTCTCCAGAATGTCGGCGACACGCATAAAGCGCTCTGCGTTCGCGACCGATGTACCGCCGAATTTCAACACTCGCATTGTTGTTACCCCTTGATTTTATGCCGAAAAAAAAGCCCGCACTGTTCAGGTGCGGGCTTTTTTCAGTTTTTCCTGTACGCGTCAGCCCGCCCCGTTACCTGTGGTAATGGTGGTGGTAGTAATAATGGTAGTCAGGCTGATGCGAATCATGGATGTTGTGTGCTCTGTACTTTTCTGTTTTCTGTCCTGTATCTCTATTGGTTAAAGTAATCGTCAGGTTAAGTCAACGAATATTTCATTTACGCACCGGCCGAAACTTTCCCCACGGATACCGATAAAAGCCGCTCTCACGGCCCGAAAAACCGGCGAATACCCTGTTGATTTAGCATTTAATGCTATTCAGTGGAGACATATCAGCATTTCAGCCCGCCACTTTTTTTTCAATATCATGCAGCAAACGATGCAGCATTGCGGTGTCGCGCTGCTCAAGCAGCCCCAGACGCTGTTGTAACCAGTCGGCCATTTTAAGGTCGTCTGCCACTCCGAGCGTTGCCAGCAAGGCATCAATACGCAGACGTAACGCTTTCAGTTGCTGCTCATCGGCGGCGGGCGCGACGGCAGGCGTGTTTTGCATCAGCGACGTTAGCTGATAGCAGTACACCATCACCGCCTGGCCCAGATTCAGCGACGGGTAATCCGCCACCATCGGTACGCCGGTCAGCACATCGGCGAGCGCCAGCTCGTCGTTGGTAAGCCCCGAATCTTCGCGCCCGAAAACCAGCGCCGTCACCGGCAGCCAGGCCGCTTTCTCTTCAAGCAGCGGCAATAACTGTTGCGGCGTCGCGTAGTAGTGAAATTTGGCGCGGCTGCGCGCCGTGGTAGCGACGGTAAAATCCACGTCTTCAAGCGCAGCGGCAAGCGTGTCGTAGTGCTTTGTATTATCAAGAATATCGCCCGCGCCGTGGGCGACGCGACGCGCCGCCGGGTCGAGATGCGCTGTGCTTTCCACAATACGCAGTTCGGTAAATCCCATGGTTTTCATGGCGCGCGCGGCGGCACCGACGTTTTCAGGTCTGGCGGGAGACACCAGAATAATTGGCAAACGCATAAGGCTCTTAGTGATCCTGTTGTGGAGGTAAATATCAGCGCGCTAATTAATACGCGTCGCGAATTTACATTTTATATACAATTTCGTTCTGCAAAGGACGGCAAAAAAGATAAAAAATAGTTATGAATAATTAGAAATAAAACCGTTTAATGATGCCTTTAAATCCCGCTTATGAGGCTGTTTAGTATCAAAAAAAGCCATATAAATTCCGCTTGCTTATCGGATTCACCTTGTTTATTAATTAGGATATGAAATTATCCTCATTGTTATTCAAATGTAACCAAAGTTAGTTCTTCGCTGCGACGATCTCATCAAACTGTTAACGTGCTACAATTGAACTTGATATATGTCAACGAAGAGTAGTTTTATTGGGTGTTGGTATCGTATCATCCTGTTATGTTGCTGTTAAAATGGTTAGGATGACTGCCGTTTTTGACACCGTCGGGTCCAGAGGGAAAAGTACCCACGACCGAGCTAATGATGTTGTTGACGTTGATGGAAAGTGCATCAAGAACGCAATTACGTACTTTAGTCATGTTAGGCCGGGCATGTTAATTTATGGCATGCATAAGGCAGGTCAGGGACTTTTGTACTTCCTGTTTCGATTTAGTTGGCAATTTTTAGGTAGCAAACATGCAGACCCCGCACATTCTTATCGTTGAAGACGAGTTGGTTACACGCAACACGTTAAAAAGTATTTTCGAAGCAGAAGGCTATGATGTGTCTGAAGCCACCGATGGCGCCGAGATGCACCAGATCCTGTCTGATAATGATATCAACCTGGTTATCATGGATATCAACCTGCCGGGTAAAAACGGCCTGTTGCTGGCACGTGAACTGCGCGAGCAGGCAAATGTCGCACTGATGTTCCTGACCGGCCGTGATAACGAGGTGGATAAAATCTTAGGCCTTGAAATTGGCGCCGACGATTATATCACTAAGCCGTTCAACCCCCGTGAACTGACTATTCGCGCCCGCAACCTGCTCTCCCGCACCATGAATCTCGGTACGGTGAGCGAAGAGCGCCGCAGCGTGGAAAGCTACAAGTTCAACGGCTGGGAGCTTGATATCAATAGCCGTTCGCTGATTAGCCCTAACGGCGAGCAGTATAAACTGCCGCGCAGCGAATTTCGCGCGATGCTGCATTTCTGCGAAAACCCGGGCAAGATCCAGACCCGTGCGGAACTGCTGAAGAAAATGACCGGTCGCGAGCTTAAACCGCATGACCGTACTGTTGACGTGACCATCCGTCGCATCCGTAAACATTTCGAGTCCACGCCGGACACCCCGGAAATCATCGCCACCATTCATGGCGAAGGTTACCGTTTCTGCGGCGATCTGCAGGAATAAGGCGTTTCGGCGCAACGCAAAAAGGGCGGAATTTCCGCCCTTTTTTATTGCCCGCGTTTTACTTCCAGAGCCGGAACCGCTCTTCCTGCGGCGCAGACGTCAGGCGCTGATAGCGCGGCTTCGCGGGAGTCAGCGCATACCAGTCGATATGACGCGTCAGCAGCATCACCGCCGTCAGCGCGACGAACAGCAGCCCACTACCGAGCAACAGCGCGAAATCCTGCGAGCGCAGCAGTTGCCAGAGCACGCCATCAAGCGCCAGCAGACCGCCTGCGAACATCAGGCTGCGCCGCCACCCTTTCAGCACCGCCTGAAGATAGAGCGCGTTTAGTCCGGCGCCCGCGAGACTCGCGGCAAGCCAGGCCAGGTTAAAGCCGATATGCTCGGAAAACGCCAGCAGCAGCAGGTAAAACATCACCAGCGACAGCCCCACCAGCAGATACTGCACCGGGTGCATCGTAATGCCGCAAAGCGTTTCACAGACGAAAAACGCCATGTAGGTGAGCGCTATCAGCAGTACGGCGTATTTCACCGCCCGGTCGGTTAGCTGATACTGATCCACCGGCGTTGCCACCGTCACGCTAAACGCAGGCAAGTTGCGAAGCGTCACGCTCTGCGCGTCGTGAAATTCACTGTCGATATTGTTGGCATACCAGCTGCTGCGCCATTTTGCCGCAAAACCGCTGGCGGAAATCTCCCGCGTCGTCGGCAGGAAATTGCCGTAAAACCCCGGATGTGGCCAGTTGCTGATAAGCGACAGCTCGCTCTGGCGGCCCAGCGGCACGACGGAAAACGCGCCGGTGCCGTTCAGCTCCAGCGAAAAACTGACCGCGAGCGTCGGGGAGTTCAAAAGCGCAGCAGGTACGACGGCGTGTAGCCCCTGCCCGCCCTCTTCAAGAGCGGAACCTGGCTCCACCGACAGCGCCTGCCCGTTGATTTTCAGCGCGCCCACGTTACCGATGCCGCGCGCATCGCCCACTGCCATCACCAGCCGCGCGTCGCCCAGATGGTACTGCGCACCGGGGTTCAGCGCCTGTTCAGGCAAGGTGAAGCGCGCTTCCAGCGAGATATCGCTGCGCCAGACTTGCCCTTCGTAGATGCCGATATACCGCGGCTCAACCGCCTGCTTTCCCGTGACCACCAGCGATTCCGGCAGCCAGTAACGGATAAAATTGCGCTCTTTGGTGACGTCTTTGCCCCCTTCCGTCACGGTGGTGATTTCCGTTACCGGAATGGCGATAAGCGGCCCGACCAGCTTTTGCGGCCCGCTGGTGCTCTGCTCAAGCGAGTGTGAGACATCGTCGCGGTAGTCGGCGCGCTCGTCGATAACCACGCTCAGAATACGCAGCGGAATTAACAACAGCGCCATACAGCCCAGCAGCGCCAGCCCTTTTAACATCAGTGGTGATTTCAACATAAGCCTCTCCTCTTCGATGCTGCCGAAGATAGAGGGCTTATGTGGGGTGGAAATGAAGTTATGTGAAGCGCCGGTGAAGTCAGGCGAGCGGTAACGTCAGCCGCGCCTCAACGCCGCCTTCCGGCCGGTTGGCGAGCGCGATCTCGCCCTGATGAAGCCGCGCCACTTCCTGCACAAAAGCAAGGCCGAGTCCGCTGCTCTTCTGCCCGCTCACGCGCGGCAGTGAATAGAAACGCTCGAAGATACGCGCCAGTGCGTAGTCGGGGATGCCGCTGCCGGTGTCCGCGACGCGCACAATTGCGCGATCGCCTTCCTGCCACGCACCAAGCGTTATCTCGCCGCCTGGCGGGGTGAAGTCGAGCGCGTTAACAAGCAGATTGCCGATAGCCTGGTGCAGCAGCGCCTCATCGCCTGCCACGCGCAGGCTGCCAGGGGCGGGATCGAGCGTGAGCCGCACCGCTTTTTGCAGCAGCGTTGAGGCGTGGAGTTCAGCAAGCGTAGCGAACAGCGGCGCCAGCAACACCGGCTCCGGCGTGATCTCCAGCCGGTTTTCGAGTTTGGCTTGGTGCAACAACTTCTCCACCAGCGCCTGCATACGCGCGTTTTGCTCAAGAATATTGTCGCAAAAGCGCTGTGCCACCGCCGGCGGCGGCGATTCACGCAGGATCTCCGCCGCGCCGCGAATGCCCGCAAGCGGGCTTTTCAGCTCGTGCGTCAGCGCATGGACATACTGCTCAATGTAATTTTTGCCTTCCAGCCGCACGCGCATGTTTTCCAGCGCCTGCGCGAGACGCCGCAGCTCGCTGCTGCCAGGGTCCGGCAACGGCAGCGGCGCGGCTTCCGTGACCGAATCGGCGTAGCGCACCAGCGTGCCGATGGAGCGGTTAATCCACAGCACCATAACGATGCCGGTCAGCAGCGCGATACCGAGCAGCGCCACGCCCGCCATCATGATCCGATGCTCGCTGCGCCTGATCACCGGCGCGAGCGCGATATTCGGCTTGCCCACGCTCAGCACGCCGATGATGCGTCCGGCGTCGCGCACGGGGGCGGCGACATACATTACGGTACTGTCCGGGTCGTCCGGGTGCAGCGGCGAGCTGCGCGCGCCATACTTGCCACGAAGCGTCAGCCAGACATCGTTCCAGCGCGAATAGTCCTGCCCGACCGCCGCGCCGCTGGAGTCAAACACCACGCGCCCCTGGGCGTCGGTCAGGTACACGCGGTATTCATTGCGCTCTTTTTTAATACCGCTGATGTTGGCGTTTACCGGGTAATGGTTTAACCGCTCAAACGCCTGCGCCAGTTGTCCGTCGCGCGGATGGCCCGCCAGCAGATCGTCGCGGGCGATCTCCGCCAGCAGCGTGGCGGTGTCGTTAAGCGAGCCTTCCGTCGCGCGCCGCACGCCGGGTTTGATCTCCTGCACGAAAATCGTGAGCACGAACCAGGCCGCCACGGCGACGATCAGAAAGTAGCCCAGCAGAAGCCGCATGCCGATGCGCATTAGTTAACCGCCAGGCTGTAACCCAGCCCCCGGTGCGTGGCGATCGGCGACGCGTCAGGATTGACCGCGCGCAGCTTGGCGCGCAGCGTTTTAATATGGGTATCGACGGTGCGATCGAAACTGTCGTTGGCATCTCCCCAGACGATGTCCATCAGTTGCTGGCGCGAGTAGACACGCCCCGGCGCCAGCAGCAGCGTTTTCAGCAGCAGATATTCATAGCGGGTGAGCGACAGCGGCTGGCCACACCAGGCGATGTGCGCAGCCTCGTCATTCAGTTCGAAACGCCCCGCCCGCACAATGGTCTGCGCGCTACTCTGCTGCTTTTGCAGACGCCGCAGAATGGTGCGCACGCGGGCGCAAACCTCACGCGGCGAGAACGGCTTGGCGACGTAATCATCCGCGCCGATTTCCAGGCCAATAAGCTTATCGACCTCCTCGCTGCGCGCGGTCAGAAACAGCACCGGCAGCGCCGGATGTGCCGCCAGAAGCTGACGACACAGCTCGAAGCCGCTGATATCAGGCAGGCCCACATCCAGCACCACCAGGTCCGGCAGCGTCTGCCGGGCGGCGTCTAGCGCGGGCAGCCCGCGCTCAAACGTCCGTACCGTAAATCCTTCAAGCTGCATGACATACGACAGCGCTTCGCTGATGCTGGTCTCATCCTCCACCAGCCAGACGGTTGTCTGATTCATCCTGAATAATCCTGTGAATTACCGGGCCTGACCCCACGGCATAATTGGTACGGCGCTCAGCGCGTTTTTCGGCGAGCCTTCGACGACTTTATCGGAATAGGTCAGATAGGCGAGCGTATTGCGTTTCGCGTCGTAAAAACGCACCACCTGCAATTTTTTGAAGATAAGCGACGTGCGCTTCTGGAACACCACATCACCCTGCGCTTTTCCGGCTTTGATTTTATCGCTCAGCTCAATCGGCCCGACCTGCTGGCAGGAGATCGCCGCATCGGATGTATCTTCCGCCAGCCCCAGTCCACCTTTGATACCGCCGGTTTTGGCGCGACTCAGGTAACAGGTCACATTTTTGACATCCGGATCGTCAAACGCTTCCACCACGATTTTGTGATCCGGCCCCAGCCATTTAAATACGGTATCGACCGATCCGATTTCTTCGGCGCGTAAACCGCCGCTTAAGGCCATAAACATTACTGGAACTAATAACATCCTATATTTCATATTGTTACCATTCATTAAAGGTTACATTTAGTGACTATTCACCGTTAGAACAAAAAACCTTACATATCACATTGTTACTCAAAAACGCGGTTTTGCAGCAGTCCATCTTGCCGGAACCGCAAAAGAAAACACTGAATGCCAGAAGAGCAAAAAATGCTACTATTCGCTACCCACTTTTTCAGGCACTGCGTTTAAGGATGAGGATTAAATATGGATCAGTCTGGGATCATTCGGGATCTGCTCGTCTGGCTGGAAAGCCATCTTGATCACCCCTTGTCTCTGGACAATGTGGCGGCCAAAGCCGGGTATTCCAAGTGGCATTTACAACGGATGTTCAAAGAGGTGACGGGCCACGCGATTGGCGCGTATATCCGCGCGCGCCGGTTGTCGAAATCCGCTGTCGCGCTGCGTCTGACCGCGCGCCCGATCCTGGACATCGCGCTGCAATACCGTTTCGACTCACAGCAGACGTTCACCCGCGCCTTTAAAAAGCAGTTTTCACTCACGCCAGCGCTCTATCGCCGTTCGGAGGACTGGAGCGCGCAGGGTATGCGTCCGCCGATCCGCCTTGAGCCGTTTACGCCGCCGCCGCATGAGTTTGTCACGCTCGCGCCAATGCACCTCACCGGCCTCACCCAAAGCTATACCTGCTCGCTTGAGCAAATTTCGGTGTTCCGCCAGCAGATGCGCGTACAATTCTGGCGCGAATTCCTGGCGAACTGCCCGACGATCCCGACAGTCTTTTACGGCCTGAACGAATCGCGCCCGAGCGTGGAAAAAGATGACGAGCAGGAAGTCTTTTACACCACGGCGCTGCCGGAGCCGCTGGCGGAAGGCTGCGTGGAGCACGCCCATCCGGTGACGCTGGAGGGCGGCGACTATGTGCAGTTTACCTATGAAGGGCCAGGCACCGGCGTGCAGGAGTTTATCCTGACCGTCTACGGCACCTGTATGCCCGCACTGGGGCTGACGCGCCGCCGTGGTCAGGATATCGAGCGCTATTTACTCGCCGAAGAGGCCAGCGCGCAGGAGCGCGATATCAACCTGCGCTGCGAGTACCTGATCCCCATCCGCCGTTAACGCTGTAGCTCATCCAGCGCAGGCGCATCGAGATGCGACACATCGCCTGCGGTTTCCACCACCCAGCCGGACGCGAGCCACGGGCTTTGCTGATAATCCACGCGAGAAATCGAGCAGTTGCGCAGGCGCAGACGGCGCTCCGCATACGCGGGCAGGCCGAGGATGGTGCTGACGAGACAGCCTAGCGCCATACCGTGGCTCACCAGTAACGGGCGGCTTCCCGGCGGCAGATCGAGACAGGCGTTCAGCGCGCCGTGCATACGCTCGCTCACCTCCTGCATCGACTCCCCTTGCGGAATACGGCCATCCGGCGTGCCGTTAACCAGCTGACGGCGCCAGCCTTCTTCTTCTTCGCTGAGCGTGTCGAGATGGCGGCGCTCAAGAATGCCCATATCCAGTTCGCGCAGGCGCGGATCGAGTATCACTTCGCAGCCGCAGCCCTGCGCGATAATCTCGGCGGTGCGCTGCGTGCGCCCCAGATCGCTGGTGATAATGTGCGTAATGCCAAGCGCTTTAGCGCGCTGCGCCACCTGCATGGCCTGGCGTTCCCCTTTTTCCGTCAATGGGCTGTCCGATTGCCCCTGGATGCGTCGCTCGGCGTTCCACTGCGTTTCACCGTGGCGAACCAGATATACCTGTAACATGCTTTTTATCCGTTATACTGCTGCGACTTTAAACGTCTGTGAGTGTGAATTGAATTATGTACCATGTTGTCTGCGCCACGACGAATCCAGCCAAAATTCAGGCGATTCTGCGTGCTTTTAACGAGATTTTTGGCGAAGCATCCTGCCATATCGACGCCGTCTCCGTCGATAGTGGCGTACCGGAACAGCCGCTCGGCAGTGAAGAAACGCGCACCGGCGCGCGCCAGCGCGTTATCAACGCCCGCGCGCTGCGTCCGCAAGCCGATTACTGGGTGGCAATTGAAGCGGGTATCGATGACGACAGCACCTTTAGCTGGGTGGTGATTGAGAGCGCAGACCAGCGTGGCGAAGCGCGCTCGGCGACGCTGCCGCTGCCTGCGGCGATTCTTGATGAAGTGCGCGCCGGGAAAGCGCTCGGGCCGGTGATGTCTGCCTGGACAGGCATTGATGAAATCGGGCGTAAAGAAGGGGCTATCGGCATTTTCACCGCCGGTAAGCTGACGCGCAGCAGCGTCTACCATCAGGCGGTGATCCTGGCCTTAAGCCCCTTTCATAACGCGATTTACCGCTGAGCCTGTAACAGCTCCTGCTCAAGCCACTGGCGCAACTCCGGCGGCGCCGCTTTCAGGCTGTTGGAGCCGCGGGTGATCGTCGCGATCCCCGCGCCCAGCTCGCTTTTTAGCTCGCGCTGGCTCATCTCTCCACGCAGCAGCTCTTCTATGATCCGCACGCGCGTGCCGAGCGCGGCGCGTTCGTCCGGCGTCAGCAGCAGAGTCAGCAAAGGAAGATGCAGGTCGTTGTCGAAAGATTGTTTCAGGAGCGCCACAAAGCGCAGCCACTCCTGATTACTCTGTTCGGCCTGGGCCGCGGAATAGGTTGAATGTTGAGTCATCAGATGCCGCCATACTCGTTCACTAGTACGACAGGATAGCACAACGCCGCCGATCAGTAACGACGGCTCCACTCCGCATCGCTCATCAACACCGGCTTACCGCCCATGAAGTAGCGGTAATAGGCATCATACGCCAGTACATTCTTCACATAACCGCGCGTCTCGGAGAACGGAATACTTTCGACAAACGCGACCGCGTCGATACGCCCGGCGCTGTTGCCAAGCCAGGTGCGCACGCGCCCCGGCCCGGCGTTATAGGCGGCAGAGGCGAAAATACGGTTGTTGTCGAACATGCCATAGACATATTGCAAATAGCTGGTGCCTATCTGAATGTTGGTTTCCGGGTCGAGCAGCTGCGCGCTATTGCTGTAACCTGGCAGATTAAACATCTTCACCGTGTGGGTGGCGGTGCCCGGCATTAATTGCATCAGACCGGACGCGCCGACCGGCGAGCGCACTTTCGGGTTCCAGGCGCTCTCCTGGCGGGCGATCGCCATCGCGTAGCTCTGCGGAACGGCTTTGTCGCTCACGTAGCGGGCGAAGAGATCTTTATAGGCCAGCGGGAAGCGCTCTTCGAGCTGATCCCAGAGCTTACCGGCGATCGTCGCCTGCACGCTCAGATCCCACCAGTTGCGGTCAAACGCGTAGCGCGCCAGCGCCGCCTGTTCCTGCTTGCTGCGGCTGGTGACGAGGTTCGCCCATTCGCTGCGCGCGGTGTTATCAAGCCCCCAGTACATCAGCTCGCGCACGCGCGCCATCTCCGGGCCTTCAAACAGCGCGGCGTTTACCGCTGGCGCTTTATCGACACGCAGCGGGTAATCTTCGCCAAGCCGCTGCGCCGCCGCCATCGGGTAGAAACCGCGCTGCTGCATCAGCGAATGCAGAATGGTTTTGGCCTCGTCGTCGCGCCCGCGCTCCATCAGGAGATCGGCCTGCCAGTAGCGCCATTCGTCTTTTTCCTTCGCCTCCATCGGCAGACGCGCAAGCCAGGTGTTTAGCCCGCTGCGATCGCCGATACCGAGCGCCATACGCACCCGGCGCTCAATAAGCGATGTGGATTCTGAACGCATGATAGCGTCATCGCGCCAGCGGGCCTGCTCTGCGGTGACATCATTGCCCATTAGCCGCCACGCCACGATATCGCGCAGCTCCTGCGCCTGGGCGTCGTTAAGCTGCTGCGCCTGGATGAGCGACGGGATCATCAGCCGGGCGTTTTCCACGTCCTGACGGGCGACGCTTGCGAACGCCACCGCGGCCATCTGGCGCGTGAAATCGGTCGCGCCGACGCTGCGCACAAAAGTCATCACGCTGTTGGGATCGTTCGCCAGGCTCACCAGCGCGCTGCTGATGGTCTGGTAATCGGGCGGCAGCTGGCTTGCGAGCGAACTGACAAGCGACGTGTTGCCCTCTTTCATCGCGAGGCGAATGCGCTCAAGGTAGGCCAGCGGATCCTGCGCGCCGGACGTGCGCCACGCCTGGAAGAGACGCTCGCACGCCGCAGGCAGGTTTTTGCCGGTCTGCCAGAGATCTTTTGCGCCCTGCCAGGCACCCTGCGCGTCGCCGGTGTTCCACTTCGCGTAATAGTAGTTGCACTGCGCCTCGGTGCTGCCAGGCGGCTGCGGGCTGAACGCCAGCAGGCCGCGCCAGTCTTCGCGGCGCGCCAGTTCGTTGACAAAACGGGACGTCAGCGTGCGCGCCGGCGGCAGCGTCGGGTTCGCCTGAATAAACTGCTGCACCGCGATGGTCGGCTCGTTCATGAGATCGTCAGTAAGCTGGCGATACTGCAAATAGGGATAGAGCGGATAGGTTTGCAGGGTGGGCATCAGCTGCTCCACCACGTCCATCTGCCGGTTATCCCACGCTTGTTTGATCTGCGCATAGCGGCTGCGCTGCTCGTCGAGCGAATCGGCGCGTGCGGCCTGGCCGAGCGTCAGCAGGCAGACGCCCGCCGCCAGCCACCGCCAGACGACCTGTCTGGATGTTCCCACAATCCTTCCTCATGTTAATTGACTGACCGGCAGCCTCATGCCGCCTGAAATTCTCAGATACTTCATGCTAACCAGGCGAAGGCCGTTGCGCCATGTCGCGAACATTTTTTTACTATTCGCCCATTAATGCCTCTTACGCCGCATTCGCGGCGTCGCTGGCTGGGATTAAGCGTTGAAAACAGCTAAACTCCGCAGCTGAGAAACCCTTAATCATGATAAGAGGCGAAGTCCAACGTGGCTCAATTCGTATACACCATGCATCGCGTCGGCAAAGTCGTTCCGCCGAAGCGACACATTCTGAAGAATATCTCTCTGAGCTTTTTCCCTGGCGCCAAAATCGGTGTGCTGGGCCTGAACGGTGCCGGTAAATCCACCCTGCTACGCATCATGGCGGGCATCGATAAAGATATCGAAGGTGAAGCCCGTCCGCAGCCTGGCATCAAAATCGGCTACCTGCCGCAGGAGCCGCAGCTCAACCCTGAACATACCGTGCGCGAATCGATCGAAGAAGCGGTTGCGGAAGTTGTTAACGCGCTCAAGCGTCTGGATGAAGTGTACGCGCTGTACGCCGACCCGGATGCCGATTTCGATAAGCTCGCCGCCGAGCAGGGCAAACTGGAAGAGATTATCCAGGCCCATGACGGCCACAACCTGAACGTGCAGCTGGAACGCGCGGCCGACGCTCTGCGCCTGCCGGACTGGGATGCGAAAGTCGCGAATCTCTCCGGTGGTGAACGCCGCCGCGTGGCGCTCTGCCGTCTGCTGCTCGAAAAACCAGACATGCTGCTGCTCGACGAACCGACCAACCACCTGGACGCCGAATCCGTCGCCTGGCTGGAGCGCTTCCTGCACGACTTCGAAGGCACCGTGGTGGCGATCACCCACGACCGTTACTTCCTTGATAACGTCGCAGGCTGGATCCTCGAACTGGACCGCGGCGAAGGTATTCCGTGGGAAGGCAACTACTCTTCCTGGCTTGAGCAGAAAGATCAGCGTCTGGCGCAGGAAGCCTCTCAGGAAGCCGCGCGTCGTAAATCTATCGAGAAAGAGCTGGAGTGGGTGCGCCAGGGCGCGAAAGGCCGTCAGTCCAAGGGCAAAGCCCGTCTGGCGCGCTTTGAAGAGCTTAACAATACCGAATACCAGAAACGTAACGAAACCAACGAACTCTTTATTCCGCCGGGACCGCGTCTGGGCGATAAAGTGGTGGAAGTCAGCCATCTGCGTAAATCCTACGGCGACCGCGTGCTGATCGACGATCTGAGCTTCTCCGTGCCGAAAGGCGCGATTGTCGGCATCATCGGTCCGAACGGCGCGGGTAAATCCACGCTGTTCCGCATGATGTCAGGCCAGGAACAGCCGGACAGCGGCACCATCACGCTGGGTGAAACCGTGAAACTCGCGTCTGTTGACCAGTTCCGCGACGCCATGGATAACAGCAAAACCGTCTGGGAAGAAGTCTCCGGCGGGCTGGATATCATGAAGATCGGCAACACCGAAATGCCGAGCCGCGCGTACGTTGGCCGCTTTAACTTCAAAGGCGTGGACCAGGGCAAACGCGTGGGCGAGCTGTCCGGTGGTGAGCGCGGCCGTCTGCATCTGGCGAAACTGTTGCAGGTGGGCGGCAACATGCTGCTGCTCGATGAACCGACCAACGACCTGGATATCGAAACCCTGCGCGCGCTGGAAAACGCCCTGCTGGAATTCCCGGGCTGCGCGATGGTTATCTCGCACGACCGCTGGTTCCTGGACCGTATCGCCACGCATATTCTGGATTACCAGGATGAAGGCAAAGTGGAGTTCTTCGAAGGTAACTTCACCGAATACGAAGAGTATAAGAAACGCACGCTGGGCGCCGAAGCGCTGGAGCCGAAGCGTATCAAATACAAACGTATCGCCAAGTAATTCCCGCAACGGCCTTCTTTATGAAGGCCGTTTTTATTCGCGGTTCCCTTCAGATAAATACCTGCCCTTTACTCCGATTTATTTCTGACCAATTGTCCATTCACCCTTGTTATGGTAATTAGTAAATCATATCCCTCCATTTTTATATGATATTTCATGACTGAGGGAATTTTTATTATTAGCGCTATGATTTTCATGGAATGGAAATGTCACGGAATCGTTGTCAGGGTAAGCGGGCCGCCGCCTGCACGTCGTTAACCTCATCTCTCCTCGCTTTTCATCATTTTCAGCGTCAATACATAAAAACAACAGATAGTTTGTAGTTTTACTACCGACATGAGCCGAAACCTCTCGCTATGCTGGCTGCTTTCTTTATACCGGCAACGATAGCTCTGGCATATTGACGTTATTAAAAACGCAGACAGCCGTTAAAGCATTTTTTATAGAAATATATCTCTATCATTTATTCATTAGATTAATGGTATTCACACAGTGCTCACTAAAATAAAACGTTTTTCAGCATGGATGCGGCGTCAGAATTATTCCCGCTTGCTTATTTTGTTTCAGCGCCACTGCGCGAAAATCGTCATTGGCGCGCCATTTCTGTTGCTGATGATCTACCTGCTCATTTTCAGCCAGCCACGTTATGTGAGCGAATCACAGGTGGCCATCAAGCGCGCCAGTGATATAGAAAACGGCAGCCTGAATATCGGCCTGCTGATGGGGGCTTCTAACCCCACATCTGCCGAAGATGCGCTTTATCTGAAAGAGTATCTGCACTCGCCGGATCTCTTAGCCACGCTCGATAAACAGCTTGATTTCAAACACGCCTTTGGCGCAAGCGGTCTGGATCTCTTTTACCATCTCTACTCCGGCGCTACCGCAGAAGCATTTCTGGATTACTACCGTCATCGCATCACTATCAATTACGACAACAAAAATGGCCTGCTGACCATCCAGACCCAGGGTTTCACACCCGGGTTCGCCCTGCGTTTCAACCAGGCGGTACTGAAAGAGTCCGAGCGCTTTATCAACGAGCTTTCGCATCATATTGCACGCGACCAGCAAACCTTTGCCGAAAGTGAACTCGACAAAGCGCGTAAGCGTCTCGACGCCAGCAAAAGCGCCCTGCTCGCCTTCCAGAACCGCAACCAGATGCTCGATCCGCAGGCTTCCGCCGTGGCGGCGAGCTCAGCAGTCAACAACCTGAATGAGCAGAAAATCCGTCTGGAGACGGAGCTGCGCACGCTACTGACTTACCTGCGTGAAGATGCGCCGCCAGTCATCACCACGAAAAACACGCTGGCCTCCATTAACGCGCAAATAGAAAAAGAGAAAAGCAGCATCACGGCACCGGAAGGCGACCGCCTTAATCGTGTGGCGGCAGATTTCGACGAGCTGAAATCGCGCGTGACGTTCGATACAGACCTGTACCAGCTTGCGCTCACGGCGATTGAAAAAACGCGCGTGGAATCGGCCCGCAAACTGAAAAGTCTGGCGGTGATTAGCTCTCCCCAGCTCGCGGAAGAGCCCCGCTACCCGGAAAAACTCTACCTGTTAGCCAGCTGTCTGCTCATCTGCTGCCTGCTGTTTGGCACGATCAAACTGCTGCTGGCCATTATCGACGATCACCGCGCTTAACCTTGCCGCATTAACACCCGAGAGAGTTATGAAACACATTTCATCCGCCTCACTGATCTTTTTCTGTTTATCGGCCAGCGCCAGCGCGCTTGATCTCACCGCTGACCCGGCGCTGACCGGCGCGGCACCGATTCTGTCGCCGTCGCCTTCGTCACCGGTCAGCGCGGACGGCTTTGATAACACACCGCCGCCCGCACCCGCCACGGTCATGAGCCGCATGTTCGGCGCGCAGCTTTTTACCTCACAAAACGCCGAAGGCGGAGCTGGCATCGCCTTTAACCCCAACTACGTGATTGGCCTTGGGGACACCATCCAGGTACGTCTGTGGGGCGCTTTTACCTATGACGGCACATTAACCGTCGACCCGAAAGGCAATATTTTCCTGCCGAACGTGGGCCCGCTGAAAGTCGCGGGCGTGACCAACAGCCAGCTCAACACGCTGGTGATCATGCGCGTAAAAGAGGTTTACCAGGCGAATGTAAATGTCTACGCCTCGCTGGTTCAGGCGCAGCCGGTGAAAGTGTTTGTGACGGGCTATGTCCGCACGCCGGGGCTGTATGGCGGCGTGGCATCCGATTCATTGCTTTCATATCTCAGCAAAGCGGGCGGCGTGGACAGCGAACGCGGCAGCTATGTGGATATCACCGTCAAACGCGGCCAGAAAACACGCTCGCATGTGAACCTTTATGACTTTTTGCTCAACGGCAGCCTTAGCCTGTCGCAGTTCGCCGACGGCGACACCATTATCGTCGGCCCGCGCCAGCACACCTTCGGCGTCGAGGGCGATGTCTTTAACAGCTACGATTTTGAATTTACCGACGAGAGCATATCTGTCTCCGAAGCGCTGCGCTGGGCGCGGCCCAAACCCGGCGCCACGCATATCACTCTGGTGCGTCAACAGGGCGCGATGAAGCAGAGCGAATATTTCCCGATTAGCGACGCCGCGCGCCGCACGCTTCAGGATGGCGACAGAATGGTGGTGAGCTCCGATCGCTACACGGGCACCATTCAGGTGCGTATTGAAGGCGCGCACTCCGGCGAACACGCGATGGTGCTGCCTTACGGTGCCACGCTGCGTCAGGTGATGGCGAAACTGCGCCCGAATACGATGTCGCAGTTAAACGCCATCAAACTCTATCGCCGCTCGGTCGCGCTGCGTCAGAAAGAGATGCTCGATCTGGCGCTGCAAAAGCTGGAGCAGGCTTCGCTTTCCGCGCAGTCATCCACCCAGGAGGAGTCGCGCCTGCGTATGCAGGAGGCGCAACTGGTCAGCCGTTTCGTGGCGAAGGCCCGTACCGTGGTGCCGCAGGGCGAAGTGGTGCTGAATGAGAAAAACCTCGACTCCGTGCTGCTGGAAGATGGCGATGTCATCACCATCCCGGAAAAAACGTCGCTCGTCATGGTGCATGGCGAAGTGCTGTTCCCCAACGCCGTCACCTGGGAGAAAGGGCTGGAGCCTGACGATTACATCGCCAAATGCGGCGGCATGACGCAGAAAGCCAGCGGCGCGAAAGTCATTGTTATCCGCCAGAACGGTGAAGCGCTCAACGCCGAAGATGTTGATGACATGCAGCCGGGCGATGAGCTAATGGTGCTGCCGAAGTATGAGTCGAAGAATATCGAAGTCACGCGCGGTATTTCGACCATCCTGTACCAGCTGGCAGTTGCAGCGAAAGTGATCCTGACGCTGTAGCCGATGAAAAATATGGTCACCGGCATTTTCTCGAAAGGCATCTGGCGCATCCCCGGGCTGGCTCAAATGCTGCCGATGCCTTGCCGGAAACTCGCGCCGCGTCGGGCGATTCCTGATGACATCACGGCTATCGCCGTCTGGGGGAACCGCCCCAGCACGGCGGCGGCCATCACCCGCGCCCGCAAGGCCGGGCTTGCGGTGATGCGCCTTGAGGATGGGTTTATCCGCTCTGTCGGCCCGGCAGCCCATGGTCATCCACCGCTCTCGCTGGTTATCGATTACGACGGTATTTACTACGACGCCAGCCAGCCGAGCACGCTGGAGAAACTGATTCAGGACGCCCCCGGCAACGCGGCGCTGCGTGAAGCGGCGCGCGAGGCGATGCGGCTTATCGTAGAAGGCGATCTGGCGAAGTATAACCACGCGCCGCCGTTCGAGGGTTCGCCAGATGCCCGCGCGGTGCTGGTGGTGGATCAGACGGCAGGCGATATGTCTGTCACCTTTGGCAATGCCAGTGCGGCGTCGTTCCGGCTAATGCTGGAGACGGCCTGTGCCGAAAACCCCGACGCCGACATCTGGGTAAAAACGCATCCTGATGTCGTGCACGGCAACAAACGTGGCTATTTGCAGGACGTCAGCGCAAAGGCTCGTATCCGGCTGATAACCGAAGACGCCAGCCCGCAGTCGCTGCTGCGCTGCGTGTCACGTGTCTATACGGTGACGTCGCATTTCGGCTTCGAAGCGCTGATGGCGGGCAAGCCGGTCGTCTGCTTCGGGCAGCCGTGGTATGCCGGATGGGGGCTGACGGACGACAGGCATCCGGCGGCGGCCATACTTGCCGCGCGTCGGGGTAACGCGTCACTGCTTACGCTTTTCAGCGCCGCCTATTTACGCTATGCACGCTACCTTAACCCACAAACGAATCAGCCAGGCACGCTGTTCGAGGTGCTGGAATGGCTGGCGCTGCAGCGCCGCCATCAGTTGGCGCTGCGCGGCACGCTATGGGTGCCGGGGCTGTCGTTCTGGAAACGCAGCACCGTGAAGCCCTTTCTCGCCACGCCGTATAACCGGCTGCGCTTTACCCGCCGCGCGCCGCAGGCTGATGCCTGCGTGGTGTGGGGAACCACGGGTGAAACACGCTGGCAGTCAGCGGCGCAGGCGCGCGGTATGCCCGTGTGGCGAATGGAAGACGCGTTTCTGCGCTCGGCGGGGCTCGGCTCCGATCTCTTTGCGCCGCTCTCGCTGGTGCTCGATAAACGTGGGATCTATTACGACGCCACGCGCGCAAGCGATCTGGAAATCGCCCTTAATGCAGTCCATCTGAGGCCTGCCGAAGAAGCGCGCGCCGCAGCGCTGCGTCGGCAGATTATCGAAAGCCGGCTCAGTAAGTACAACGCGGGCGGCGCGTGGCGATTGCCTTCATCAGCATCGGGCCGCCGGGTTTTGCTGGTGCCGGGCCAGGTCATTGATGACGCGTCGCTTGCCGGCGGCACACAGGAGATGCGGTCGATCACCGCACTGCTGCGTACCGTTCGCACCCGCAATCCACAGGCGTATATCGTCTTCAAGCCCCACCCGGATGTAGCCTGCGGCAACCGCCAGGGCGAACCCAGCGAGCAAGACGCGCTGCGCTGGGCGGATTGTCTCGCGACACAGGCGGATATCGTCGATGTGCTCGATCAGGTACACGAAGTGCATACGCTCACGTCGCTTGCCGGTTTTGAGGCGCTTCTGCGTGGCAAAAGTGTCTTCTGCTACGGCATGCCGTTTTACGCCGGTTGGGGCCTGACGCATGACGAATACCCCTGCCCGCGCCGCACAAGGCGGCTGACGCTTAACGCACTAATACACACCGCACTTATCGATTATCCCCTTTACCTCCATCCGACGCGCAAAACACCGATGAGCGTGGAAGAAGCGGTCGCGCTGCTTAGCGCGTCACCCCGGCAAAACCACGCGCTGCAGTGTCGCGGAAAGACATTTACCCGGCTCGTCAATAAAGCCCGCAATCTCTTTCACGCGTTTTTTCATTCCCGGTGCCCCAGATGAACCGCAGCGCGCTTGATACCCTGCTTTCCGGCCAGAACTACCTGCTATTGCAGGGGCCCATGGGGCCGTTTTTCCGCGATCTCGGTAACTGGCTGGAGAGCAAAGGCCGCGAGGTGCAACAGGTGGTGTTTAACGGCGGTGACTGGTTCTACCGCCGCAAAGAGAAAAGCCTGCCTTATCAGGGCACGCCTGAGGAATTCGGCGCGTGGTTAGCAGCAACGCGAAGCGCATGGTCGTTTGATACGCTGGTCTGCTTTGGCGACTGTAGACCGCTGCATCAGGCCGCGCGCCAGTGGGCACAAGCGCAGGGGATACGTTTTCTGGTCTTTGAAGAGGGCTATTTGCGCCCGTGCTTTATCACGCTTGAAGAAAACGGCGTGAACGGGTTTTCCGGTCTGCCGCGGGAGGCCGATTTTTATCGTGCCCTGTCTTTTCTGCCGGTACCGGATGTACGGCGTATCGCTCCTTCACTCCTGCGGCGTATCGGCCACGCGTCCTGGTATTATCTGATGGGCTGTTACTTCCATCGCGCATTTCCACTCTATCAGCACCATAAATGCTTCTCGCCGTGGCATGAAGGCGTCTGCTGGGTACGGGCGGCACTCCGTAAGATCGGGTATTGCGTTGCGGAGCGGGGCATCCGACATTCGCTGTCCTCTGAATATCGCGGACGTTATTTTCTCGCCGTGCTACAGGTATTTAACGATAGCCAGTTACAGCATCACAGCGACTACAGCGATATGCGCGACTTTATTGAGGAAGCGATAGGCTCTTTTGCGCGCGGCGCTTTACCCTCGCAGATGCTGGCAATCAAACACCATCCGATGGACAGAGGGCACCGGCAGTATCGTTCGCTGATTAAAACGCTGAGCAGACGCTATGGTGTGAGTGGACGCGTTGTTTATGTGCATGACTTGCCGCTGCCAGAGCTGCTTAGCAACGCCGCAGGCGTCGTGACGATTAACAGTACGGTGGGGATCTCAGCGCTCATTCATAACAAGCCCCTGAAAGTGATGGGAAGAGCGCTGTATGACATGGAAGGGATAACATTTCAGGGGCGCCTGGACGCCTTCTGGCAAGCCTCTTTCCGCCCCGATCACACGCTGTTTTCTACGTTTCGCTACTATCTGATGCGAAAAACCCAGCTTAATACCGTTTTTTACAGCCGTGAAAATCCGTTCTCCGGGTTATAGACCTGCTTTGCGGGTGATATAAACATTTCCTTCATGACTAAACACTTCCAGCGCTTCACTGACGGCGAGCATAGCGTTTGCCTGCGAGGGCTCGGTTTCGAGCGCTTTACGTGCCCAGGTTTGCTGACATGTGATATCAAGAAAAAGCTGATAAGTGCCCGCAGGTAACGCTTCAAGCGAGAGACCTTCATAGCGCAAAGTACAAAACCAGCCCTTGTCATAATTGACAAAGCCACCGTCATAAAGCTGGCGGGTCAGAATCGGGCGATGTGCCTTTGCAATACGAAAAACCTCTTCAAAATTATCCGCTTTGAAAACCAGATCGACCTGAATATCCTGATATTCCGTGCAATCCAGCCCCTTAAGTACCGCAATGCCTTCCGGAAATAACAAAGCATTTTTGACGGCAACTTTTTTCAACACTGCGACCGGCTGCGGCTTGAGCGGACAAGGCAGCAGAGTATTATCCGCTGTCAGTTCACAGTCGCCATAGCGGGGAACCGCCCCCTGTGAGAGCGAGTAGAAGATCCCCAACAGGAGTGGCACATGGTATGACGTTACCTGGTTGTGCTCTCTGATAAGCATTGACCGCGCCATAAAAAGATTAAAGTTTTGGTATTTCCTGAATTCAGGAATATAGGGCTTCACTTCGCTTTCGTACTGGATATCCGCTTCGGATGTCAGCAGATAAATATTTTTATCCACCGCTCTGTCATTAGTTAACTGGTGTGGTAATAACGCATCAAGCTGTCGGGCCGCTGCTTCGCTCGCCTCCCCCGTCATATGCATAAAAACCTCAGGCCATTGGTTTCTGGCGTAACTGCCGATATGAAACTGCGGAACCGTCGAAATAATATTTTTGAAATTATATTTAAGGCCGTACCAGAGCGCGGCACTGCCGCCTTTAGAAAACCCTGCGAGGGTACACTGTGTTTTGTTAAGATTATGACGGAAAAGCATTTTTTCAACAAACGCAATAACCGCCTGCTCAACATAAAAATCGTTGTTATGGCAGAGATAATAGGTACAGGCATCATGAAAGTCATCTTTGATCCACACCACGTGTGCGGGGCAATCCTGGAGAGCGTTAGCAAAATCCCATGTAAACATCCCGGCACCGCCAAAGCCGCTAAAAATAAAAAGCATATGTTGAGTGTCATATTTCCTTTTTTTATAGCGATATTTAATCCGCACGCCATTAATAATTTCCATTTGCTCTGACATATTCACTCCATAAAAACAGGCGCGAGTTATGGTCGCGCCTGTTTTTAAATTATTAATGTTTAAGGTTACGCATCTGATTTAACAGAAAACTCACGCAGCAGCCGGAGGTTTTGTAATTTTTCTGCCGCATTGTCAGGCATATTCTGCGGATAGTGACGCAACAGATTCAGCCAGCAATCGTAGGCGTCATCCCAGTCTTCACAAAGCTGAGCGAGCTCGCACCGGAGCATCCACGCGCTCTGGTTATAGCGGCTGATTTTATTGCGAACCACCGAAAGCGCCTGGCTAAAACGCCCGGTATCCCGTAAGGCTTCCGCATAAATAAGACAGAAGGCATCGTCCGGTTTATTTTGCACCTCAAAAATGGCAATCGCTTCGTCGGGCTTTTTCAGGGCCAGACACGCCTGCGCATAAATTTTCAGGAACCTTACGTCACTTCTCAACGCATCATTCAGCGTACCAAACAGTGTATACATCTCTTTAAACTTGTCGGTGCGCAGCAGCGCCACGCAATAGTAATAGAGATGCTCATCAGGAAGATGATTAATATCCGCGCTGGCTTTATTGAGCTGAGAGAGAATTTTCTCCCAGTTCTGACGCAAAAAGGCGAGACGGGCGATTTTCAGACGGCACTGCGGATCGTTTTCAATATGTTTTTCATATTTCACCAGACACTGATGGGCGTCATTGAGTTTATTCAGTTGCTGATAGCAATAAGAAAGCGTGATCAGGAGTTTATTCTCAAGACTTTCCGCAGATGTCACATCGACGCCCTGCTCTTTTACATAAGCAATCCCTTCAGCCCATTTTTGCTTCGCCAGAAGTAAACAGAACCGGGCATAGCTAAAACCCGCCGTCGGGCGCGTTTTCTTGCACAGGGTTTCCAGCACTGCGGCCTGGCCGCTGCGGTACAGGCAGTAGCAATAACGGGCATTATCAATACTGGTTTCACCAGCGTCTTGCCAGTACGAAGTGGCCTTTTCCCAGTGATGTTCAGCCATTTCGACCATCGCCATACTTGCGGAAAGCGCCGTATGACGCTGTTCAGGATGACGCGCATACCAGTGGTGTATAGCGTTGCGCGCTGCAACGGTTTTCCCCTGTTTACGCAGTGCTTCAGCAAGCCCGGCGCAACCGTGTGCCTCTTCATCCTGAGTGAGCGAAAGCGCCAGGTACGCCTGCCAGCGCTTTTCAGCAAGCGCCCAGCGGCGAGCTGCGGCGGCCTGTTTCGCGTACTGATAATAAATCTCTTTATCCGCAAAGCCTTCCGGCAACGGCGCATCCAGCGAGGCAATCGCCTGATACGTACGCTCACAGTTAAGCCCATCGCGGAACGGGAAGGTGTCACTGATACGCTTAAGGATTTTCGCAGACGGTACCGCATCGTTCTTCAGCAGCGTATTCAGTTCTTTAAACAGCTCTTTTTCGGTTTCTACCACTGGGCCAAAACCATGCTTGCGGTAATCGAAGTAGCCTTTGGAATAAATATGCGCCCCTGAAAAACACGCTTTCGCATCAAATTGATAATAAATTACCGGTTTGTTCTGTACGGCCAGTTCAAAAGCTACAGAAGAGTAATCAGTGATCATCATCGATGCGCGATTAAACACATTCTGGATAGACCCATCTGCGTGAGTAATCACCTCTATATAGTCTGGCACCTCAAAAAAGGAGAGATAAGGCTGAATATTGGCATGAGGGAAAAAAGCGACTTTAAAATCATACTGTTCCGCGTATTTTTTTAGCAGAGGAGAATGAATAACGCCGTACCAGCTTCTGGCAAATTCCGTTTCCATAAAGTCAGGGTTAAGCGCCCGCGCTTCTCCATCCCCCGTCACAGGCCCGACAATGGTTTGTCGCCACGTAGGCATAATTACGATCAGGCGTTCATTATTTCTGGCGGCAACCAGTTTGTCATGGCGTGGGAACCCGGTTAATACCACTTCCTTTTTAGTATAATAATAACGGCTTCCATCTTCATGGATAGATTGATACTCGTAAGGAGAAGTAGTAATAAAACAGTTAATATCTTCCTTGCTGTTCAACCAGCTCGAAATATCATCTTTAGTTACGCCATGCTGGAGAAAAACATAGTGTTTACCCGCTAACATTTTCGGCCCAAGATAATTGGTTACGTAGCGATTCGCATGCGAACTGATAACCTTGCTGCAAGAGCCAAGTGCAAGTTTATGCTCGCGAGAGCCAAACTCAAGCAACCGAAATCCTTCTTGTTCTAACCGTGACCAGTCATGAGATCCTTTTTGGAGGGCAAAAAAGATATTCTGTTGAGGATAATTTTCGCGGACGTAACGGTATAAATGTTCCGCGTTATCATCTGCCTGTGTATCCCTGTCCATAAAAATCCATGCCTGATGATATTCTTTTTTCTTTTCATATACTGGCATCAGGTCAATGAAATGCTTTTTGATATCAGCAGCGTTTAAACCTTCTTTATATTGTTTACCGCCAAGAGAGAGACGAGTCGGCAGCTTCGAAACAGACATATTGATCTTTTTTGCATCACCAAGCGCCACCCAAAGACGGCGCTCAAGAATCAGCGTTTCATCTAAAAAATCATGACGAATGGTCTTAGCAAACTTAGGGATAACGTCAATACCATCCAGCGATATCTGTTCAAGCCCCACAGGATTTGTAAAATATCGAAGCTGCACCATGTTTTTAAAAGCATCATACTTTTCTACATAAATAATTTGTGCATCCGGTTGCATACTTTTAAAAAATGAAAGCATTGCCACTTTATGAAAAAACCATGCGCCTGCCAAATCAAAATTAATAATATTTTCTTTATTTAAATGAACAAAAGCTTCTTTCAAATACCCAATACAAATTTGCTTCTCAATGGAGGATAAAAATGCAGCCCTTTCACCACGATTTATCAACCACTTCATAAACCATGTTATTTCATAAAGCATTGTCCTTTGAATATTGTTAGGCACATACCCTATTGATTCTGCATATTGATTTAATATAGTTAGATATCCATATTTGGGGACAGTTAAGAACCGTTCTTTTTTTTGCCATGCCGTATCTAACGTTGATGTTCCATCTCCCCTTTTACGATAATAGTATTTAGAGCCGCCAAGAAACGCAGCATAACCATGCTGGTTATTTAACAGATATCTGGCAATAAAGTGTGCATCTTCAAAAGCAGGTTTAACTTTGCTGTCAAAGAGTACATCGTTAAACAGAATCGATTCCGTTCTGAAAAATGCAGTACTTGCAGAAAGCTGTACTTCTTTTTCCATTTCGGAAAGTAGTACCAACTGATTACCTTTCTTAAATTTATAAGCTAAAGGATGACCATCCTTATACTGGTTCTTAGCCTCGTAAAACATGATAATATTACAACCCACCATTTTAACGTCTTTATCCCGGTGCTGATAAAGAAAGCCGTCAAGGTTGTAAAAATAATTCACATCAACAAAATCATCCGGATCGATAAATGTGACCCATTCCGTCGTGACATGCTGCAACCCGTTGTTACGCGCAGAAGACTGCCCAGCATTCTCCTGATAAATATAAGTAATATTATTCGGATATTTCTTTTGCCAGCACTTAATAATCTCCGCAGAGTTATCCGTTGAACCATCATCCACCATGATAAGCTGGATATGTTTTTTGAACTTCAGGCGCTGCCTAATAAAACTTTCAAAATAATCATCAAGAAAAGCGCCTACGTTATACACTGCCGAAACAACAGTGTAGTTATAGTGTCCATCTTCTTTTTTGAACCGCAATTTGTCGAGTTTACGCGCCTGATTGGCAGCCATATCGCTGAAAAAAAGTTTGGGGTCCCTTACCAGCTTGCGAAGTTTATTATTAAACATTTTTGTGAGTTCCATTTTCAAAATATGTTTCAAGCATTGCAATCAGTTGTTCCTGATAATTATTGACGCTTTGGTTACGTGAAGAAAAATCATTAGCGCAGAAGGAGTGCGGTGAAACGCCCTGCCGTTGTCTGTTAATCAGTGCGCGATAGTGCGTGTTAGCGGCAGGCGACCGCACGTTGAAGTAATAACAAATATCTCTCGCCGGGACGGCAAGCCCCCGCGCATAGGTAAACCAGGGCACCAGAAACGTTGGCAGATTTACATCGCTATCGCTTCTGAATTTACATGACAAAAAGGCGCTGATGCGTTTGTTGTAGCGCTGCCGGGTTTCGGTAAAGAGACTCTTGCGCAGCGGAACATACGTATGCGCCAGCGGCATATCTGGCGCGAAACCGATATCCTGAGAAAGCAGTGTCCGGGAATTTAGCGAGGCAGAAAGCGCAGCCGTATGCCGCCCGCGCTGCGTCATTGCCGTCAGGCTCTTATGGGCAAGAAAGAGCGAAGCCAGCCCGTTCCCCCGGAAAAAATGGCTTGGCGGAAGTGGACGCGCAACAAAGACATCATCATTAAAATAGATAAAATGCTCGGCAAGATCGGGAATCGCATCTAAATGGGCTTCGATAACGTGTGAGTTAAATGTCGGTAAATAGCGTGCTGGAATAATCTCTTTATGGGAAATGATAGTCACTTTCTCAATCGCTTCAGCCCACGGAAGCGGATGTCCGTCAGCAACAATATAGATCCGGCGCACCCAAGGCATGAATGTCAGCACGCTTTGTACTGAATAAAATATTTCGTTGTGATTATCAAAGCGGGCTGGATCGTGATTAACCCCCAGTTGCGCTTGCAGATGCTGATGCCGGTAGAGCTCGAATTTACGACGCCACTGGCTGTCGCAGTTATCCACCCACGTGAATACCACATCTACCGGAAACGTGACCTCATCCATGCTTTCCAGCGAGAGATCATGCTTAATCAATATGCTTTCTTCACCCTGTGGGCAGTCTATTTCATTAAGGATCAGCGGGTGTTTTTTTAGCAGGTAATCACGTAAGAACAGGCCTGGCGACGTAAACAGTTTTTTTACTTTTCTGTATTGCATTTCTACAGGTTCTCCTGTGCTTTATAGGCGTTAATGGCATCATCAACGCTGTCGTAAAAATGCACCTGGTTTTCCCGGCCGATAAACACCGCCGCATCGCAATACTGTTTTAGCGAGTTGAGATTGTGCGACACCATCAAAAAGCACGATTCACGGTGGCGGGCTTCAAAAAGGGTTTCACATTTTTTACGAAAGCTCGCGTCGCCCACGGCGGTTACTTCGTCCACCAGGTAGTAGTCGAATTTGAACGCCATACTCAGCCCGAACCCAAGACGCGCTTTCATGCCGGAGGAGTAAGCTTTCACCGGCATATCAAAATATTTTCCAAGCTCGGCGAACTCCTCAACGAACGCGACTTTTTGCCGGACTTCTTCTTTCGGCGCATAAAGGCGCGCTACAAACTTTACATTTTCCCGCCCCGTCAGGCTGCCCTGGAACCCTCCCGCCAGCCCGACCGGCCAGGAGATGGTGGAGCCGGAGACAATCCGCCCGCGGTCCGGGTTATCCGTGCCGCCAATCATGCGCAGTAGTGTGGATTTCCCTGCCCCGTTACGCCCTATCAGCGCCACGCTCTTGCCGGGAGGCAGCGTCAGGTTGAGATCTTTGAAAACATAATGTCGCCCGGCGGGTGTGCGGTACGATTTGGTGAGGTTTTCGATAGTAATCATGAGGTCAGCATCGCCTCTTCCTGATAGCGGTAAAGAGCAAGCCCGGTAAACAATACCACCAGCGTGCTAACCGCAAGATACGTCAGGCTGGCGCCTTCGCTCGCATAGCTTGTGGCCAGCGATTCGCGCGTGAGTTCCACGACGTGCACAAGCGGATTCCAGGCGACCCAGCGTTGATATTCCTGGGGAATTGTATTTAGCGAATACATCACGCAGGAGATGAAATAGAGCGGGCGCGTCAGCAGCGGCAGGAACTTTTCAGCCTCCGGAAATGCACTGCCGATGACCATAAAAATCAGCCCGGCACCGAAGGAAAAAATAACCAGACAACTCCAGACGACAAACAGCACCAGCAAATGAGTGCAGGTGAACGGCTCCCCCAGTATGGCCAGCAGGGCGAGCAGCACCAGATAAACGGCAATATAAATTCCCGCTTCCAGTAACGTTCTTGCAATAATCGTATCAATCGGTTTTACCGGGCGATAATTAAAAAGCCCCTGATTCGCCTCAATAGCATTAATAGAACGACTCGTAATATGATTGAATATAAAATAGGGAATAATGCCGCTTAATAAAAAGATGGGGAAAGAGATATCCGGCAGCGTTCGTTCCATCACAAAATCCAGAACAAACAGCAATATTACGAGATGCAGTAATGGCTCAAGCAGCGCCCAGCAGTAGCCCAGGCGAAACTTACCAAAGCGAGTTTTTATTTCCCTTAAAAATAGCGCCATTACGGTGGCGCGCTGGACATTCAGCCCATGCCTTTTCATAAACACATCCTTGTTTCAGGGTTGCGAACAGGCTACCGCGATGGGATTTACCCATAGCATTTTATAAAATGCACTCCCGCCACCAGAAATAAATAGCACCACCACGCCCATCATCGTGCGTGAATATCAGCAGAATTAATTAAACCTTGTGATTTATTTACCGCAATTATTATTGCAGCAACAGAAGGGCGTTACAATAATTCAGGCGCGTAAAATAGCATAAAACATCATCTCCATAAATAACTTATCTTAGATTTCTTATTTTAGAGAGATTGTTTTCCATCTATCTGTTTTTATCCCTTTAATAATAAAAAATAGCCACTATGAGACGAAAGCCGATAAATTATCGTAAAATTGCGTCACACCTTCATATTCCAGTGCAAAGTTGATATAGCTGACCAGCGCCGGTGCGTTGAGCTTGCGCCCAGGATACACGAGATAAAGATCGTTCCCGGTGACGGTCCATTCAGGCAGCACATTGACCAGCGCGCCTTGTGTAAGGGTTTCATCAAGCAGAAAGGCGGGCAGCAGCGTGATCCCGGCACCTGCCAGCGCGCTTTCGCGGGCATAAAGGAGATTATCGGTCTGGTGCATCTGGTTCAGATGGCAGCGGTAAAGCTCACGGTCGCGCTGGAGCAGCCACTCCGACCAGGCACGATGAACAATTACGCGGTGATCCACCAGTTGCGAGGGGTGCGTCAGCGCAGGGTGACGCGCCAGATAAGCGGGTGAAGCGAGCAGATAGCGCGGGCAGAGGCCAATCTTGCGGCCAATCAATGAGGAATCCTGCGGTTTACCGGTACGCAGCGCCACGTCAAATCCTTCCATCACAAGATCCCGCACGTCATCAGAGATAAACACCTCCAGCGTGATCTCCGGGTATTTCGCGAGAAATTCGGCGTTCATGCGCGCCAGCAGCGTCGCGCCAATTCCTGCCGGGCTGGTGATGCGCAGCCGGCCGCTGGGGTTATCGCGCAGGCGCTGGATGGCAAGGTCGGCGCGTTCGCTGGCATCCAGCATTTCACGGCAGTGCACCAGATAGTGCTCACCGGCAAACGTCAGGCTGAGCTTGCGCGTGGTGCGATTAAGCAGCCGCAGCCCGACATGCGCCTCAAGCTGGCTAATGCGCTGGCTTACGCTGGACTTCGGCAGCCCCGCCTTCTGCGCTGCCGCCGTGAAGCTGCCCGTCTCCGCCACCAGCGCGAAAAGCGCCATATCCTGCAGTTGCTTAAACATGATTGTTCATCTCTCACGAACACGCCGTTCTGGATTGTACATCTTATCACCCTCTTTCAGGCTGCATAGACTACAGTCAACACATCCTCCTCTGAATGCACGAAAGGAACCTGATATGTCTGTTAAAGCGATTGCTGTGAATCCGAACGCCCCGGAAAGCTTTATCGAAATTACCCAGCCGATGCCGCAGCCAGGCGATTTCGACCTGCTGGTGGAAGTCAAAGCGGTATCCATCAACCCGGTAGATACCAAAGTGCACGCAAGCCTTAAAAAGAATGGATTGCAGGAGCCGCGCGTGCTGGGCTGGGACGCCAGCGGCGTGGTGACGGCGGTCGGCGGCAAGGTCAGCGGTTTTAAACCGGGCGATGAAGTCTATTACGCTGGCGATATTACCCGCTCTGGCAGCAACGCCAGCCATCAGTTAATCGATTCCCGCATTGTGGGGCATAAACCGCACACGCTCCCGTGGGCGGCGGCGGCGGCCATCCCGCTGACGGCGCTGACTGCGTGGGAAGGGTTATTCGAACGTCTGGCGATTCAGGACGCCGGTGAAGACAAGACGCTACTGATTATCGGCGGCGCAGGCGGCGTAGGCTCGCTTGCTATTCCGTTCGCACGTCTGCACAGCAAGGCGAAAATTATCGCCACCGCCTCGCGTGAGGATTCCGCGCAGTGGTGTCGCGATCGCGGTGCCGATCTGGTAGTGAATTATCACGATCTGCCGGGTGAGCTGGCGAAACACGGGATTAAATTTGTCGATTATATTTTCATCCTGAATGACACCGACGGTCACTGGGCAGCGGTGAGCCAGCTTATCGCGCCGCAGGGGCATATTTGCAGCATCGTGGAGAATGAGCACCCGCTGGATCAGGATGCGCTGAAGTCGAAATCCGCCGCGCTGCACTGGGAGTTTATGTATACCCGCAGCATGTACCAGACCGCCGATATGGCGCGTCAGGGCGAGATCCTCAATGAAGTAGCGAAACTGCTGGATGCCGGTGAAGTGGAGAGTACGCTGAGTGAAACCTTCCACGGTCTGAGCGTTGAGAGCATCAGCAAGGCGCATGAGAAGGTGCTGGAAGGCCATATGCGCGGCAAGGTGGTGGTAGAATTTTAATTCCGGCGGGCCACGGCGGGTGCACGTCGTTTACCCGCCCTACCTGGCTCTCTTCGTAGGGTGGGTAAGCACAGCGCACCCACTTTTGAACATTCACATCAATGGCGGGTGCACTCCGTTTACCCGCCCTACAACAGAATATGTTCATGTAGGGTGGGTAAGCGCAGCGCACCCACCAATAACGCCTCCCCCAACAACAACCGCCCGCTACGCCTGCTCGCCCATCAGCTGCTTCACTAACTCCACGCAGCGCAGAAAACGGGAGTCGTAATCCGGCTCCTCGACATGCACATATTCGATGTTGTTCTCTTCAAGCATCGACACCAGCAGCGACTGAAACTCTTTGCGATCCACCGAACTGCCGAGGCTTCGCAACCCGTCCGCCACCCACGGCGTGTTGTTTTCCAGCAGGATCACGAGATCGAAACGGTATTCATCCACCAGCGCCTGCACAAACGGATGCTCGCGTCCTTCATACTTTTTGCAGAACGCCTGCGTGGTCACGAAATCGGTGTCGATAAACGCCACTTTATTGGCATACTTCACCGCGAAATCAATATATTGCGCGTGACCGAGCGCGATTTTATCGTAATCGGAATATTGCAGCGCCATCTCGTCGCCGCCGAGATGAGAAAACACATAATCGCGGCCATATTCCCAGGCGCTCGTCGTATTGAAAATATTGGCGAGCTTATTCACCAGCATCGATTTCCCGCTCGACTCGCCGCCCAGAATCGCCACCGTACGCACAAAGAACGGCTTCACTTCGGTCGGGATGTACTCCCAGTAGCGGAACGGATTGGCGCGGATCTGCGCGCCGCTGATATTCATAAAGGTGCGTTTCGGGTCGATAATCACGGTCTCGATGCCGAGATGTTCGCGGTACTGCGGCGCGTCGGCCTCTTCGGAGGTATAGATGGAATCCGGCTCGATCCCCTTCTCCTCCATAAACGCTTTAATGCCTTCGCTCCAGACGTCCCAGCCGTGCGGATACGGCTCCATGCCCTCTTCATTAAAGGCATGAATGCGGATGTTTTTCTGGTATTTAAACGTCTGCAACAGCCAGCGCAGACGGTCGCTGATGGTCGGCTGCTGCGACATCGCGCTCTCTTCAAACAGCGTGCGGTCGCGCTTTTCGTCATAGCCCATGATGATATGCAGCTCATCGACCTGGCTACAGGCGCGCTGGATCAGATAGATATGGCCGGTATGCAGCGGATAAAACTTGCCAAAGACGACGCCGACGCGCTTCTGACGGCGCGGAAACTCCAGCCCCAGAAAACGGTGCAGCGCTTCAAGCTTTTGCGCGCTGGGGCTTTTGATTTTGGCGTTGAGAAGCTGGCTTAAATAACCCTTGGTCATGCCGCTGGCATCCGCCACCTGCTGCAACGTGCAGCCTTTCTGACGAATCGCGGTTTTGAGATAGTCGAATGATGACACAAGAGCCTCCTGCTGAATGAGCGTGCCGGACAGAGAAAATACGAAGGGCGGGTCACGGTGTACGACCCGCCAGAAAACAGTGATTTACTGATTATAGGTCGTCAAAAACGGCCAGCGCATCCGCCAGCTTTTTGACGCCGAAAATTTGCATGCCTTCCGGTACCTTTTTCGGCACGTTGGCGGCAGGAACAATCGCGCGGCGAAAACCGTGCTTCGCCGCCTCGGAAATACGCTCCTGGCCGCTCGGCACCGGGCGAATTTCACCCGCGAGGCCCACTTCGCCAAACACCACCAGATCCTGCGGCAGCGGCCGGTCGCGCAGGCTTGATACCATCGCCAGCAGCAGCGCCAGGTCGGCGCTCGTCTCAGTCACTTTCACCCCGCCAACCACGTTGACGAAGACGTCCTGATCCGCCATTTGCAGGCCGCCGTGACGGTGCAGTACGGCGAGGAGGATTGCGAGACGGTTCTGCTCAAGACCCACAGCCACGCGCCGCGGGTTCGCCATCATCGAATGGTCCACCAGCGCCTGGATCTCCACCAGCAGCGGGCGCGTTCCTTCCCAGACGACCATCACCGAGCTGCCGGATGTAACTTCATCGCCCCGACTTAAGAAGATGGCCGACGGGTTACTGACTTCGCGCAGCCCCTGCTCCGTCATGGCGAACACGCCTAGCTCATTGACCGCGCCGAAGCGGTTTTTATGGCTGCGCAGCGTGCGAAAACGGGAATCGGCGTCGCCGTCCAGCAGGACGGAACAGTCGATGCAGTGCTCGAGCACTTTCGGGCCCGCCAGCGAACCGTCTTTGGTCACATGCCCCACCATTACAATCGCCACGCCGCGCGTTTTCGCAAAGCGCGTCAGGTAGGCGGCGGTTTCACGCACCTGCGCGACGCTGCCCGGCGACGACTGCACGTCAGCCATGTGCATCACCTGAATGGAGTCGATCACCATCAGTTTCGGCTGCTCTTCTTCCGCGATAAGGCAGATCTGCTCAATGCTGGTTTCCGAGAGCATGTTGAGATTGGTGGTGGGCAGGCCGAGACGATGCGCGCGCATCGCCACCTGTTGCAGCGACTCTTCGCCGGTAACATAGAGCGTTTTCATCTGCTCAGCGAGCTTGCAGAGCGTTTGCAGCAGCAGCGTCGATTTCCCGGCGCCGGGGTTGCCGCCAATCAGAATGGCGCTGCCCGGCACGACGCCGCCGCCAAGCACCCGGTCAAACTCTTTAAAACCGGTGGAGAAGCGCGGCAGCGCCTCCAGGCTGATGTCGGAAAGCTTCTGCACTTTCGACACGCCTGCGCTGCCCGCGTAGCCGGAGAGACGTTCATTGCGCGCCGCTTGCGGCGAGGCGGCGAGGCGCACTTCCGTGATGGTATTCCAGGCATGACAGGCGCTGCACTGCCCCTGCCAGCGCGGATAATCCGCACCACACTCGTTACAGACAAATGCGCGTTTTGGAGCTTTCGCCACCTTTTACCTCTTTATTTCTGGTTAAGGCTGCCCGAAAGGATACAGAAAACCCCCATCAGGTCAGCGTGACGGATAGTGATCTCCGTCTTTTCATTCACTTTCGGTTTAGCGTGATAGGCGATACCCAGCCCCGCCGTCTGGATCATCGGCAGGTCGTTGGCACCATCGCCAATCGCGACGGTCTGGCCCGTCGGGATCTCATATTTTTCAGCAAGTCGTTGCAGGGTTTGCGCCTTGAACTGGGCGTCGACGATCTGGCCGGTCACTTCACCGGTAAAGACGCCATTTTCCACCGCCAGTTCATTGGCAACCACATCGTCCAGATGCAGTTTGTCCTGCAAATATTGCGCGAAGAAGGTAAAACCGCCGGAGGCGATCGCCACTTTCCAGCCCAGCGCATGCAGCTTCAGCACCAGCGAGGTGAGGCCTGGCATTAACGGAAGCGCGTCGCGCACCTGATGCAGGATCTCCGCGCTCGCGCCCTTCAGCGTACCGACGCGCGCTTTCAGGCTGGCCGCGAAATCCAGCTCGCCGCGCATGGCGCGCTCGGTGACGTCCGCCACTTCATCGCCCGTACCGGCAAGTTTCGCGATTTCATCGATGCATTCAATCTGAATCGCGGTGGAATCCATATCCATCACCAGCAGACCCGGCGTTTTCAGGTGCGGAATTTTGCCAAGCGGCGCGACGTCTAAACCTGAATCATGCGCCAGGCGCGTCGCGCGCGGCGTCAGCGAACCCGCAAGGCGGATCACCTGATAATCTTCCACACACCACGCGTTAACGATAACCATCGCCGCGCCGAGTTTGTGCTGATATTGGGTCAGGCTTTGCTTATTTAAACCCCGTCCGTACAGGAGCCAGCCGCTGCGGCCAGCGTGATAATCCAGCGGCATCACTTCATCACCGCTTAAAGAAAGGGGCAATCCAGGCCAGAGGGAGACCTCGTTTGGCAGGTCGCACCAGGTAAGACTGTTCGGCATTCAGGCTCCTGTAAATAGTATCGGGGCGGGACAAAACAACGCATGAGGCTACCTTGTCTGCGGCGCTTCTGGCAACATTAAGCTTCAAAATTTAAGCAGGTACTTTATGGCCCGGGCAAAACTCAAATTTCGGCTGCATCGCGCAGTGATTGTACTTATCTGTCTGGCGTTGCTGGTGGCGCTGATGCAGGGCGCGTCCTGGTTTAGCCAGAGCCATCAGCAGTCGCGCAATATTCAGATGGAAGAGCTTGCCCGCACGCTGGCCCGCCAGGTCAGCTACAGCCTCGCGCCGCTGATTAAGGGCGAAAATCCGGATGAAAAACGCGTCGCGGCCATGCTGAACCAGTTGACCGACGAGAGCCGCATTCTGGACGCCAGCGTCTATGACCAGCAGGGCGAACTGATCGCCCGCGCGGGCGAGAGCGTCAACGTACGCGACCGGCTGGCGCTCGACGGCAAAAAAGCGGGCAGTTACTTCAACCAGCAGATCGTTCAGCCGGTGCAGGATAAGAGCGGCCCGGTGGGCTACCTGCGGCTCACGCTCGACACCCACAGCCTGCCGACCGAAGCGCGCCAGGTGGATAACACCACCAATATTTTGCGCCTGATGATGTTACTGGCGCTCGCTATCGGCATCGTACTGACCCGCACGCTGCTCCAGGGCAAACGCACGCGCTGGCAACAGTCGCCGTTCCTGCTCACCGCCAGCAGATCGGTGCCGGAAGAAGAGAGCGAGCCTGAGACGCCCGCAGACGACAAACGCGCCTGACGCCGCGTGATATAATGGGCGTTCTTCAATGCTTTAGGGAAAACGCCTGTGTCCTCTTTACGCCTGCTTATTTCCGATTCTTACGATCCCTGGTTTAACCTGGCGGTGGAAGAGTGCATCTTCCGCCAGATGCCTGCCACCCAGCGCGTGCTGTTCCTCTGGCGCAACGCCGACACCGTCGTGATTGGCCGGGCGCAGAACCCGTGGAAAGAGTGCAACACGCGCCGGATGGAGGAAGATAATGTGCGTCTGGCGCGGCGCAGCAGCGGCGGCGGCGCGGTGTTCCACGATCTCGGCAACACCTGTTTTACCTTTATGGCGGGCAAACCGGAATATGACAAAAGCGTCTCGACCGCGATTGTGATTAACGCGCTGACGCAGCTTGGCATTCCGGCATCAGCCTCCGGGCGCAACGATTTGGTGGTAGAAACCGCCGAAGGGCCGCGCAAAATTTCCGGCTCCGCCTACCGCGAGACGATGGATCGCGGCTTCCATCACGGCACGCTCTTGCTGAACGCCGATTTAAGCCGGCTGGCGAATTACCTGAACCCCGATAAGAAAAAGCTCCAGGCGAAGGGGATCACCTCCGTGCGCGGGCGCGTCGCCAATATTCACGATCTCAAACCCGGCGTGACGCATGCGCAGATCTGCGAGGCCGTGACGGAGGCGTTTTTCACGTATTACGGTGAGCGGGTGGCCGCCGAGGTGATTTCCCCGGACGCGTTTCCGGATCTGCCCGGCTTTGCCGAAACGTTCGCGCGCCAGAGTAGCTGGGAGTGGAATTTCGGCCAGGCACCCGCTTTTACGCATCAACTCGACGAGCGGTTTGTCTGGGGCGGCGTGGAGCTGCATTTCGACGTGGAAAAAGGGCATATCACCCGCACGCAGCTTTTTACCGACAGCCTGAACCCCGCGCCGCTGGAGGCGCTGGCGAGCCGGTTGCAGGGCTGCGTGTATCAGGCCAGCGCGTTGCAGGAAGTTTGCGAGGCGTTAGTGAATGAGTTTCCCGACCAGGCCACGGAGTTACGCGAAGTAGGCGCGTGGATGGCGCAGGCGGTGCGTTAAGTCAACACTGGTGGGTGCGCTGCGCTTACCCACCCTACAAAACCACAAAACCCTGCGCCACTGGCGGGTGCGCTTCGCTTACCCACCCTACAAAACATAGCCTTTCCGTGCGTAGGGCGGGTAAGCGCAGCGCACCCGCCGTTTCCTTTGCCTTTTCCCGCCCAATAAAAAAGGGCGCCGCAGCGCCCTTTTCTTTCACTTTAACCAGCGAAAATTACTCTTTATCGCCCAGCAGCACGGATTCCAGCGCAATCTTGATCATGTCGTTAAACGTGGTCTGACGCTCTGCCGCGGTGGTCTGCTCGTGGGTACGGATATGGTCGGACACGGTGCAGATGGTCAGCGCTTTCGCGCCGAATTCCGCCGCCACGCCGTAGATGCCTGCCGCTTCCATTTCCACGCCCAGGATGCCGTATTTCTCCATCACGTCGAACATTGACGGGTCCGGCGTATAGAACAGGTCTGCGGAGAAGATGTTACCTACGCGCGCTTCCACGCCCAGCGCTTTCGCCGCGTCTACCGCGTTACGCACCATGTCGAAATCCGCGATCGCCGCGAAATCGTGATCTTTGAAACGCAGGCGGTTCACTTTGGAATCGGTGCACGCGCCCATGCCGATAACCACATCGCGCAGCTTAACGTCTGCACGCACCGCGCCGCAGGAGCCGACGCGGATGATTTTCTTCACGCCGAAATCGGTGATCAGCTCTTTGGTGTAAATAGAGCAGGACGGGATACCCATGCCGTGGCCCATAACGGAAATCTTACGGCCTTTGTAAGTCCCGGTGAAACCCAGCATGCCGCGCACGTTGTTCACTTCGCGCACGTCTTCCAGGAAGGTTTCTGCAATGTGTTTTGCACGCAGCGGGTCGCCCGGCATCAGCACAACGTCCGCGAAATCGCCCATCTCAGCGTTAATATGTGGGGTTGCCATCTCTGTTTCCTTTTTAGTTTTTTATGTTGCCGGGCGGCGGCGGCACACCCGGCCTGCAACTGACTATCGTCAGTTAAAATAGAGCCTTGCCGTATTCCATGTCAGACAGGCCAAAGTATTTGGCGACAGTCTGGCCGATATCAGCAAAGGTATCGCGGTGACCGAGCGAGCCCGGTTTCACTTTCGGGCCGTAGACCAGCACCGGAATATGCTCGCGGGTGTGATCGGTGCCTTTCCAGGTCGGGTCGCAGCCGTGATCCGCGGTAAAAATGATGATGTCATCTTCGCCAACCAGCTCCAGCAGCTCCGGCAGGCGGCGGTCAAACAGCTCAAGGCCGCCCGCGTAGCCTGCAACATCGCGTCGATGGCCCCAGGAGGAGTCAAAGTCCACAAAGTTGGTGAAGACGATGGTGTTGTCGCCCGCTTCTTTCATCTCTTTGATGGTGGCGTCAAACAGCGCGTCAAGGCCAGTGGCTTTCACTTTTTTAGTGATGCCCATGTTGGCATAGATATCCGCGATTTTACCGACAGACACCACGTGACCGCCCTTCTCGTCCACCAGCTTTTTCAGCACGACCGGCGACGGCGGCTCAACGGCCAGGTCGTGACGGTTGCCGGTACGCTGGAAGTTGCCCGCTTTGTCGCCGACAAACGGACGCGCGATAACGCGGCCAATGTTGTAGCCGCCTTCGGTCAGCTCTTCACGCGCGATTTCGCACAGCTCATAAAGGCGGTCCAGGCCGAACGTCTCTTCATGGCAGGCAATCTGGAAGACGGAGTCGGCGGAGGTGTAGAAAATCGGCTTGCCGGTTTTCATATGCTCTTCGCCCAGCTCGTCCAGAATCACCGTCCCGGAGGAGTGGCAGTTACCGAGGTAACCCGGCAGGTTGGCGCGTTCCACCAGCTTGTCGAGCAGCTCCTGCGGGAAGCTGTTTTTCTCGTCGGTGAAATAACCCCAGTCGAACAGCACGGGCACACCGGCGATTTCCCAGTGGCCTGACGGCGTATCTTTACCGGAGGAAAGCTCATGCGCCCAGGCGTATGCGCCGGTGATTTCCGCATTGCCGTCCATGCCGGCAGGAATAAAGCCAGTGGCGCCTTCATGCGCTTTTGCAAGGCCCAGCTTCGTCAGATTCGGCAGATGCAGCGGGCCTTTACGGCCGATGTCTGCTTCACCTTTGGCGCAGGCCTCGGCGATGTGGCCAAGGGTGTCAGAACCCGCGTCGCCAAAGCGTTCCGCGTCTTCTGTCGCGCCAATACCAAAGGAGTCCAGCACCATAATAAATGCACGTTTCATATTTTCTCCGTACCTATTGCGCTGTAAAAAAGTGATCAGATCAGTATGCCACTTATTCGCTGATTCTGCGATAGACAACCGGTGACGTTTTCGCCGCCGTATCGTCAACGTTGATGGCCGCTTTAACGGCCGCCGCCGCTTCCTGCCAGCTCGCTTCGCTCTTCGCGTGGATGATGGCCAGCGGACGCTCGCCGTCAACCTGTTCGCCAAGACGCGCCATATCGGTCAGGCCGACGCTGTAATCAATGCTGTCGGACGCCTGACGGCGACCGCCGCCCATGGCCACGACCGCCATGCCGAGCGCGCGGGTATCCATTTGCGTAACAAAGCCGGAACGGTCGGCATAAACCGCTTTGCTGAGCGTGGCCGCAGGCAGGTAGCGATCGTAGTTGTCGACAAAATCCGCCGGGCCGTTTTGCGCGGCCACCATGCGCCCGAAAATCTCCGCCGCCTGGCCGTTGTCCAGGACCTGTTGTAGCTTCGCGCGCGCTTCGGTCTCGTCTTTCGCAAGCCCCCCGGAGAGCAACATCTCGACGCACAGCGCCATCGTCACTTCCAGCAGGCGCGGGTTGCGGTAATCGCCGGTCAGGAAGCGCACCGCCTCACGCACTTCCACCGCGTTACCGGCGCTGGAAGCCAGCACTTCATTCATGTCGGTCAGCAGCGCGGTTGTGCGCACGCCTGCGCCATTCGCCACGCCGACGATCGCCTGCGCCAGCTCTTCAGAGAGCGCATAGGTCGGCATAAATGCCCCGCTACCCACTTTCACGTCCATCACCAGCGCGTCCAGCCCTTCGGCGAGCTTTTTCGCGAGGATAGAAGCGGTGATAAGCGGAATAGAATCAACGGTCGCGGTAATATCGCGCGTGGCGTAGAAGCGTTTATCCGCCGGTGCCAGCGAGTTGGTCTGGCCAATTATCGCCACGCCGACGTTTTTAATAATGTCGCGAAAGCGATTGTCGTCAGGGAAAATATCAAACCCCGGGATCGCTTCCAGTTTATCGAGGGTGCCGCCAGTGTGGCCCAGCCCGCGCCCGGAAATCATCGGAATGTAACCGCCGCACGCCGCCACCATCGGGCCAAGCATCAGCGAGGTCACGTCGCCCACGCCGCCGGTGGAGTGTTTATCCACGACCGGGCCGTTAAGGTTCAGGCTTTTCCAGTCCAGCACGGTGCCGGAATCGCGCATCGCCATCGTCAGCGAGACTCGCTCCGGCATGGTCATGTCGTGAAAGAAAATCGTCATCGCCAGCGCGGCGATCTGGCCTTCGGACACGGTGTTATCGCGAATGCCGTTAATAAAAAAGCGGATCTCTTCGTCGCTGAGCGCATGGCCGTCGCGCTTTTTACGAATAATTTCTTGAGCGAGGAACACGGTACCCCCCGTGAATAAGGAAGAACGATGGCGGGTCACGCGAAGCCCCCGCCCGGTGTTTCGGTTGGCCTGATGGCAAAACGCCATCAGGCACAACGTGGCTTAGTAGCTGCTGGCGCTTTTGCCGTCGCCGTGGCCAAGCGCCTGAAGCAGGCTTGCCAGCAGGCTGGACGCGCCAAAGCGGTAGTGACGGGCATCGGCCCAGTCGGCACCCAGCAGTTCATCGGCGACCGCCAGATATTTGGCCGCGTCTTCCGCTGTGCGCACGCCGCCTGCCGGTTTAAAGCCCACGGTTTTCGCCACGCCCATATCGCGGATCACTTCCAGCATGATGCGGGCGCTTTCCGGCGTCGCGTTCACCGGCACTTTACCGGTTGAGGTTTTGATGAAATCAGCACCCGCTTTGATGGAGATTTCAGACGCCTTGCGGATCAGGGCTTCTTCTTTCAGTTCGCCGGTTTCGATAATCACTTTCAGCAGCACGTTGGCCGCCGCGCAGGCGTCTTTACAGGCTTTCACCAGGTCAAAGCCCACCTGCTCATTGCCCGCCATCAGCGCGCGGTACGGGAAGACCACGTCCACTTCGTCTGCGCCATAGGCGATAGCCGCGCGGGTTTCCGCCAGCGCGATGTCGATGTCGTCGTTACCGTGCGGGAAGTTAGTGACAGTGGCGATACGGATATCCGGCGTCCCCTGCTCGTTCAGCGTTTTACGGGCGATCGGGATAAAGCGCGGGTAGATGCAGACCGCGGCGGTGTTGCCCACCGGGGTTTTAGCCTGACGACATAAGGCGATCACTTTTTCATTGGTGTCGTCGTCATTCAGGGTGGTGAGGTCCATCAGTTGCAGCGCACGCAGGCTGCTTTTGGTTAAATCGGTCATAACTTTCTCCAACTAAAAAATGCATCTCGGGTGAGAAACTCAACACGTTGGAGCGGTCGTGGTTCCATGAAGAAGAGCGGCGTCATCCGCCGTCACGCTGAGATCCGTCTCACCGCACATCATTGCTATCAATGTTAAAATTCTAACACCGACAGGCAGGGTGATTTTGTGTCTTGTTTCACAAATTACAAAGTACTGTTTGCATACTTTGCGCCATTATATGTGATTAACACAACATTATGACAGTCGGAATCGTGCGCCGGAAATAAAAAAGGCTGGCGCGACGCCAGCCTGAATATCACCGAAAATGTGAAAATAATAACATTCTCACATCCTGCTACAGCGCGAGAAACAGTCCAGCAATCGTCGCGCTCATCAGGTTAGAGAGCGTACCGGCCGCTACGGCCTTAAGCCCGAGTTGCGCGACTTCATGACGACGGTTGGGAGCCATGCTGCCAAGGCCGCCAATCAGGATGGCGATAGAAGAAAGGTTAGCAAATCCGCACAGCGCGAAAGAAATAATCGCTTTAGTATGGTCAGAGAGCACCTGCAAGCCCGCCGCCGCTACCGCAGCGTCCTCTTTCAGGTATTCGCCGAAATTCATATATGCCACGAATTCGTTGATGATGAGCTTCTGACCGATAAACGAGCCCGCGACCATCGCCTCATCCCACGGCACGCCAATCAGCCATGCCACCGGCGAGAACAGCCAGCCGAGGATCAGTTGCAACGATAGCTCCGGGTGATTAAACCAGCCGCCGATGCCGGAGAGCATGCCATTCAGCAGCGCGATAAGCGCTACAAACGCCAGCAGCATCGCGCCAACGTTAAGCGCCAGTTGCATCCCGGCGGACGCACCAGAGGCGGCGGCGTCCAGCACGTTCGACGGACTGTCGGGATCGCGCTGCGTGGTATCGAGTTGCGGCGCGTCGTGCGGGGTTTCCGTCTCCGGAATAATGATTTTGGCGAACAGCAGTCCGCCAGGGGCCGCCATAAAGGACGCCGCAATCAGGTATTCCAGCGGCACGCCCATCTGGGCATAGCCCGCCAGTACTGAGCCTGCCACCGACGCCAGGCCGCCGCACATCACGGCAAAGAGCTCAGAGCGGGTCATCGTGGCGATGTACGGGCGCACCACCAGCGGCGCTTCGGTCTGGCCGACAAAAATATTGGCGGTCGCCGAGAGTGATTCAGTACGGGAGGTTTTCAGCACTTTACGCAGCGCGCCGCCCAGCAGGCGGATCACCAGTTGCATGATACCGAGATAATAGAGCACCGCGATAAGCGAGGAGAAGAAGACGATAACCGGCAGAACGCGCAACGCGAAGATAAACCCGCCGCCGCCGAACACCTCAAACATTTTGTCCGACACCAGCCCGCCAAAAAGAAACGAGATGCCGTCATTGCCGTAAGCGATAACGTTCGCTACCCCTTCAGACATCGCCAGCAGCACTTTGCGCCCCGCAGGCACGTAGAGCACCAGCGCGCCGATAGCAATCTGAATCAGCCAGGCACCCACGACGGTGCGAAGATTAATCGCTTTTCTGTTACTGGAGAGTGCGACCGCGATGAAAAGCAGCGCCAGCATTCCCACCAGGCCCATCAATATTTGCATACAGTATCCCTGAGATATGAGTGAATTATGTTGTCCCGCGCAGGCAGGCGGCGCGATTTAACGACAGGGAATCTGCTGAAATCCAGACGCTTTACGCTTTTTTAAACAAGCGTGGACAGTGGGTCACATTTTGAGACGTGGGAATAGCGCGCGGGTATTTTCGAAGAGAGTATGAGCGATAACGTCCGGCGGCTCAGGGCGCAACTCGCAAAGCACCTCAAACACGCCGTTAACGCGCTCCGGGCGGTTCGGCTGCCCCTGCCAGCCGTTCAGCGGCATATCGGGCGCGTCGGTCTCCAGCAGTAGCGCAGACAGCGGCAGTTTTGCCATAACGTCACGCGTTTTTTGCGCACGCGGATAGGTAATGGTGCCGCCCACGCCGATCCGGTAGCCGAGATCCACAAAGCGTTGCGCCTGTTGCAGGCTGCCCGCGAAGCCATGCACCACGCCGGTACAGGGCAGCGCGTGGCGCTTAAGGTGCATCGCGAGTTTATCGTGGGTGCGGCGCGAATGCAGGATCACCGGCAGATCATAGCGTTTCGCGAGCCGCAACTGGGCGTCGAGTATCGCTTCCTGGCGTTCAAACAGCGGATTTTCCATGTAGAGATCGAGCCCAATCTCGCCTATCGCCACCAGTTTTTCCGCCTGCTGTTGCAGATGATGCTCCAGCAGCGCGAGGCTCGCATCGTTATGGTTGCCAATAACAATAGGATGCAAACCGATGGCCGCCCACAGCGCCGGGAAACGTGTGGCAAGCTCCAGCACTGTCGCGAAGCGCGCGGCTTCCACCGCAGGCACAATAATATGCTCAACGCCTGCCGACGCTGCCTGCGCCAGGCTTTCAGCCTCGGTGCCGGTAAAGGGCGGGAAATCAAAATGGCAGTGGGTGTCGATAAAGCGTCGCATCATGCCAGATCCTCATCGCTGAACGTCGCGTCGTTCGCCTGCTCGGTTTTGACCAGCGGCGCGTCCAGCGCATCGTTAGCGACGGTCGCCGGCGGCACCACGATGGTGGTTTCCGGTACGACAGGTGCCAGCACTTCAGCCGCCGCGGCAACCGCGGCCGGTTCAGCAATCGGCAGCACTGGCCGCGTACCGTAACGGCGCAGCGGCGGCTTGCTGACCAGCAGTTTGCCGACAGTGGCCAGGAAATAGCGCCCGCACAGACGCCCCAGTTTGTAATCTTCCATCAGCGCCGGAAGACGGCTGCCGAGCGCCATGCTGGTCAGCGCGCGGGGCGGAGAAATTTCGAAAACCCGCAGTTTACCGGGCGGGTTCTCAATAAATTCCTGAATCTCGCGATAGGTTTTTTCGTGGTGCTGAACCAGATTGAGCAACGGCTGCAGGCTGCTGTCGGTCAACCAGCGCTCCATGCGCTTGAACCACTGCGGCGTGTAGTACATCTGCGACGGCACGGTGCGGATAACGACCAGCGTCGTGGCACCGAGGCGCGCCGCCTCGCGCACCGGAATCGCATCGCTCACGCCGCCGTCAAAATAGTTCACACCGTTGATATCTACGCCGGGGCGATAGAAGCCCGGAATGGCGCTGGAGGCGCGAACAATCTCCAGCCAGTTGCTCTCCTGCGGCGCGAAATAGCCGGGCGAGTAGTCATCGCGTCGACAGGCGCACATATAAAACGCTTTGCCGTCGTCAAACAGCCGCATCGCGTTGCCCATATTGAGCGGCATACGGGCGGACGTGGCTTCGGTCAGCCAGTCGAGATCGATAAGATTGCCGCCGCGCACAAAGCGCACCGGGTCAAAGAAATCGCGAGAGGTGGTAAAGCGGGTAATGACGCGCCGGGCGTAGCCAGGCTGGTTACAGACGTACGCTGACAGGTTTTGCGCCCCGGCAGAGGTGCCGAGAAAGAAGTCGAACGGGTTGAATTGCGCGCGCATGAATTCGTCCAGCACGCCGGCAGTAAAGATCCCGCGCTGACCGCCACCTTCACAGACGATAGCCAGCTTACCGGGACGAAACGGTTTCACCGCCAGCGGCGCTATGCTGCCCGGCGTTACGGGAATACGTTGTCCCACCCTGCTTTCCTGTTGTTATCCGTCGCGCGCCGCGCGAACGTTTTACGGTGCCATAAACCAGCAAAGCCAGTCACAGGGACTGGCTTTGCCGTCTGTCAGTTATCTTTTATCACACTATGGGCGACGACGGCCCATAAAAAGGCTAACCAGGAACAGAATAATACCAACAACAAATACGATTTTCGCTGCGCCTGCTGCGGTACCTGCCAGGCCACCAAAGCCCAGAGCGGCCGCAATCAACGCGATAACCAGAAAGATAATGCCCCAACGAAACATAAGACTCTCCTTTACCATAGTTAATCTTTATACCGCTTCTTAATGAACGCAGCGTCCACTGGCGGTGTCATCCAGCTGATAGTGCTTACCTTCCCTCCCGGCGCGAACCGGGAGAGGGGCATGCCTGTTACGACTTCACTTTTAGATCGTTTTTGACGCTCTTCACGCCATCAACTGCTTTTGCGATGCTTTCTGCGCGCTGAGACTGTTTTTCAGACTCGACGTGACCGGAAAGCTGCACCACACCGTCGGTGGTTTCGACTTTCACATTACGCGAAGGAACGATGTCATCCGCCAGCAGTTTCGCTTTGATTTCGCTGGTGGTGGCCGCGTCACCCGCATAACCTTTCACCGACTTGTCTTTACCGTCGCGTACGTGCAGCTTGTCGCTGACAGAAGAAACGCCTTCAACGCCTTTGGCGATTTTCACCGCTTCTTCGGCCTGGGCCTGGCTTTCAACGAAGCCGCTCAGCGTCACCACGCTTTTCTCAGTTTTAACAGAGATGTCGGTGCTCTTAATCTGTTCGTCATCTACCAGCGCCGCTTTAACTTTAGCGGTGATGGCGCTATCGTCCATGAAGTTACCGACTTTATTCATAGAGCTATCGATTTTTTGCCCTGCGCTATCCGCGGTAGATTTGGTGCTTTCAACGGCGGAGTTCTCTGCGAATGCAGAAGAGGACGCCATGACAGAACCCAACACAACAGCCAGCAGAGTTTTTGAAATCTTAGTCTTGTTCATCGATTCGTTCCTGTAGTTTGCTCAGAATTTGAGCCGCAAGCCGCCACGTCAGCGGCTTTCCTAACAGCAGGCATAAGCACCGCTGATGAGTTATTCGCGCCGCGCCGGCAAGGCATCGTCAGAGGGTCAGTCAGACAGCCGTCGCGTTGCGAAAACTCAGTTATTAATATGGCAATAATAACGTTTATGATGATGAATCACCGGATGAGAAGCGCTTAGCGGCATTTCATCCCGACGACGTTGTCATCACATTGTTAAATATAGATCAGCTTCGCAAAAACGCCTGGGCAACGGCGGGAAAAATCGCCAAAACAGCAGAGAAAGCAGGAATTTAAGAACATTCCGCATGGCGGAGAAAAGGAGGGAAAACGAGGCAGGACGCGGCTTTGCCGCGTCCTGAAGGGGATTAGTGCTCGCGCGTTTTACGGAAGGTCACGTCCGGGTAACGCTCCTGTGTAAGGTTAAGGTTGACCATGGTCGGGGCGATATACGTCAGGTTGTCGCCGCCATCCAGCGCCAGCTGAACCTCGTTCTTACGTTTGAACTCTTCGAATTTCTTCGCGTCGTCACACTCCACCCAACGGGCCGTCGCCACGTTGACCGATTCGTAAATCGCCTCAACGCTGTATTCGCTCTTAAGACGCGACATAACGACATCAAACTGCAGCACGCCAACCGCGCCAACGATCAGATCGTTGTTGGAGAGCGGACGGAACACCTGCACCGCGCCCTCTTCTGAGAGCTGAACCAGCCCTTTCAGCAGCTGTTTCTGCTTGAGCGGATCTTTCAGGCGAATACGGCGGAACAGTTCCGGGGCGAAGTTCGGGATACCGGTGAACTTCATGCTTTCACCCTGCGTGAAGGTATCGCCAATCTGAATCGTACCGTGGTTGTGCAGACCGATAATATCGCCCGGATACGCCTCTTCGACATGCGAACGGTCGCCCGCCATAAAGGTCAGCGCGTCGGAGATAACCACATCTTTACCAGTACGCACCTGGCGCAGCTTCATGCCCTTTTCATATTTACCGGATACCACGCGCATAAATGCCACGCGGTCGCGGTGTTTCGGGTCCATGTTGGCCTGAATTTTAAACACGAAACCGGAGAACTTCTCTTCGCTTGCTTCAACCACGCGGCCATCGGTCTGACGCGGCATCGGCGCAGGCGCCCACTCCACCAGGCCATCCAGCATGTGATCGACGCCAAAGTTACCCAGCGCAGTCCCGAAGAACACCGGCGTGATTTCACCGCTCAGGAACAGTTCGCGGTCAAACTCATGCGAAGCGCCTTTCACCAGTTCCAGCTCGTCGCGCAACTGCGCGGCCAGCTCGTCGCCCACGGCCTGATCCAGCTCCGGGTTGTCCAGCCCTTTAACGATGCGGACTTCCTGAATGGTGTGGCCCTGACCGGTCTGGTACAGGTAGGTTTCGTCATTATAAAGGTGGTAAACGCCTTTAAAGAGTTTGCCGCAGCCAATCGGCCAGGTGATCGGCGCACAGGCGATCTTCAGCTCGTTTTCCACTTCATCCAGCAGTTCCATCGGATCGCGGATGTCACGGTCGAGTTTGTTCATAAAGGTCAGGATCGGCGTGTCGCGCAGACGGGTGACTTCCATCAGCTTACGGGTGCGATCCTCAACGCCTTTCGCGGCATCGATAACCATCAGGCAGCAGTCCACCGCCGTCAGCGTGCGGTAGGTATCTTCCGAGAAGTCTTCGTGGCCCGGGGTGTCCAGCAGGTTAACGAGACAATCATGGTAAGGGAACTGCATCACGGAAGTGGTAATAGAAATCCCGCGCTGCTTTTCCATCTCCATCCAGTCCGATTTCGCGTGCTGGCTGGAACCGCGGCCTTTTACCGTACCGGCGACCTGAATCGCCTGTCCGAACAGCAGCACCTTTTCGGTGATCGTCGTTTTACCAGCGTCCGGGTGCGAAATGATGGCAAAAGTGCGGCGCTTGGCCACCTCTTGCAAATAAGGAGACAACGTCATAATCAATCTTCTGTGTAAGCGCGCGGCCAGGCGCCACGCGGCGAGTGAGCGAAAAATGCGGCTATTTTACCCATCTGCCAGGGTCAGACAATCATTGTTTACACAGCAGTTGCTCCAGTTCGCTTAACGAGGTGACCTGCCAGGTCGGGGCGATATCTTCCGGCAGCGTGCGTCCGTGGTGGTTGAGCCAGCAGGTCGCGAGCCCCGCGTTGATGCCACCCAGAATATCGGATTCCGCCGTGTCGCCCACCATCAGCACGCGCGAGCGATCGGGGTTGCCCATTTTCTCCAGCGCATAGTCGAAGATTTCCGGGGCGGGTTTCGCCACGCCAACCTGTTCGGAGATAACCAGTAAATCAAAATAGTCGCGAAAACCGGTGCGCTCAAGACGGATCTGCTGCAGCGCCGTAAAGCCGTTGGTAATGATGCCCAGTTTGACTTTGCCTTTGAGCGATTCCAGCAGCGACGCCGCCCCCGGCAGCGGCGCGCAGATCTCCGCCATCGCGTTCAAAAAGGCACTGTTCAGATCGCCTGCCGGCACGCTCAGACGGTCGGCCCAGCCCTGAAAACGCTGGTGCTGCAACTGTAACGCGCTGATGGCACCGTTCTGGTAATCGACCCACAGCGGTTTATTCACGGCCTGGTATTCGTGAAAATCCTGCTCGGTAAACGTTACGCTGTAGTCCAGGAACATGCGCTGCAGGCCGCCAAAGGCGTCGAAAGTAAACAGCGTTTCGTCAGCGTCAAAAAGAATCCAGTCCCACTTCATTACGTCACCTTTCTTGATTATCAGCCCAACGGTAGCGCCATGATAATGGCGTCTTCGCGCCCGTCGGACGTCGGGTAATAGTTGCGGCGAATCGTCGCCTCGTTAAAGCCCAGGCTTTCATAGAGCGCGCGCGCCGCGTGATTCGAGGCGCGCACTTCGAGCCAGAGCGTCAGCACGCCGCGCGCCTCAAGCGCCTCGATAAGATGTTCCAGCAGCGCGCGGCCCAGGCCGCGGCGCTGAAAGGCCGGGTCGACCGCGATATTAAACAGCGTGGCTTCATCCAGCACGACCTGGGTAATCGCGAACGCGGCCATTTTACCGTCGACATCCAGGCACAGGTTCAGGTAGCGCTCGCCCTGGTTGCTGGCAAAGGTTTTTTCGCTCCAGGGAAAGGCATGAGCCCGCTGTTCAATCGCGAAAGCCGCTGGCAGATCAGCGCTCTGCAGTAAGGAAATCATCTTCATGCTCACAAATTTGTTGCCAGAGATCGGCGCGCGCCGGACCGCTGCGCTGTAACGTTTCCAGCCCCGGCGTCACCAGCCGGGCGCCGGGCAACTCAGGCGGCGCGTCCACGCCCAGACACCAACTGTTGCAATGGGCGTCATGCAGCATCGCCACGCGATCGGGAGTTAACTGCATCACCTGATCGGCATTAAGCGCCAGCGCGCGCAGCACATCTTTTATTAAGGGCTGCGTGAGCGGCGGCGGCTCGGCGGCCACCATGACCAGGCGAATATGAGGAGGCAGCACAATGGCGATTTCACCCAGCAGCGCGGCGGGGCGACGCAATACCCACTGGGTAATGCCCAGTTGCTGTAATCGCCAGTCTCGTCGGGATGTCATAGGGATGCCTGAATCAGTGCCGAAGGGCCGCAAATATAGCAAATCCGTCGAACATGCGCCAACAAACCACTATAATCGCCCCTCAAGTTTCCGAAGGAGTGTTTCATGTCTGGTTTTTCCCCGGCAAGCGAAGTTCTGCTGCGCCACAGTGATGATTTTACCGAAAGCCGCGTTCTGTTTGCCGGCGATATGCAGGATGACCTGCCGGCGCGTTTTGATACCGCGCAAAGCCGCGCGCATACGCAGCAGTTCCACCACTGGCAGGTGCTGAGCAAGCCGATGGGCGATAACGCGCGCTATGGCCTGGTGGCCGACGCCGATATCGTGGCGGACAGCGATACCCTGATTTACTACTGGCCGAAGAACAAACCGGAAGCCCAGTTCCAGCTGATGAACCTGCTGTCGCTGCTGCCGGTCGGCACCGATGTTTTCGTGGTGGGCGAAAACCGCAGCGGCGTGCGCAGCGCCGAGGCGATGCTGGAAGCGTACTGCACGCTTAATAAAGTCGATAGCGCGCGTCGCTGCGGGCTGTATCACGGTCGCCTTGAAAAACAGCCGGAATTCAATGCCGATGGCTGGTGGGGCGAATACCAGGTCGACGATCTGACCATCAAAACCCTGCCGGGCGTCTTCAGCCGCGACGGGCTGGATGTCGGCAGCGATCTGCTGCTCTCAACCCTCTCGCCACATACGAAAGGCAAAGTGCTGGACGTGGGTTGCGGCGCGGGCGTGCTGGCCGCAGTGCTGGCAAGCCATTCGCCGAAAGTGCGTCTGACCCTGTGCGACGTGAGCGCGCCTGCGGTGGAAGCGAGCCGCGCCACGCTTGCCGCGAACGGTTTTGAAGGTGAAGTGGTCGCGAGCAACGTCTTCTCTGAAATCAAAGGCCGCTTCGATATGATTATCTCCAACCCGCCGTTCCACGACGGCATGGAGACCAGTTTTGAAGCCGCGCAGACGCTCATTCGCAGCGCAGTGCGCCATCTGAACATCGGCGGCGAACTGCGTATTGTGGCGAACGCGTTTCTGCCGTATCCCAACGTGCTCGACGAAACCTTCGGCAACCATGAAGTGCTGGCGCAGACCGGCCGCTTTAAGGTGTATCGCGCCGTAATGGGCCGCAACGCGAAGCGTTAAGGGTATTCACGCGTCGAATGCCGCTTTTTGCATCATTTGGAAAAGCGGCATGCAATTAAGTGTTGACGAAGTCCAGAAAACATCTAGAATGCGCCTCCGTGGTTGCAATACTTCCCGGTATTGCTGGTATGCGAAGGTGGCGGAATTGGTAGACGCGCTAGCTTCAGGTGTTAGTGTCCTTCGGACGTGGGGGTTCAAGTCCCCCCCCTCGCACCAAAGACCACGCAAGAAAGTATCGCTCGCACTGCGCGAAGGTGGCGGAATTGGTAGACGCGCTAGCTTCAGGTGTTAGTGTCCTTCGGACGTGGGGGTTCAAGTCCCCCCCCTCGCACCAATGCGATGGCGATACGATAAAAGAGACAGTGCGAAGGTGGCGGAATTGGTAGACGCGCTAGCTTCAGGTGTTAGTGTCCTTCGGACGTGGGGGTTCAAGTCCCCCCCCTCGCACCACTTCTTTTATCCCTTCTTCTGCTTCCCTCTGCTTTTTTCTGTGGTTTATTTCCTGTTTGTCCCACAACCCGCATTAATTCAGCGCCAGATGCAGGTGCGATACGATCAGCATTAATCCGCTGGCGAAAGCGATGCAGGATGGCAGCAATACATAGTGCCGCAGCCGCGGATGATAGAGCATGCCGATGGTCGCCAGTAGCGCCAGCACAATAATGACCCGCCACGCTTCCCAGCTTAGCTCCTTCCAGGCCAGCATCGCGACCACCGCTCCTGGCAAAATGACGGCCCAACCACTTTCCAGTCGCCTGTACAACATCGTTTCGCCTCTCGTATCGATAATGATAAACAATATCATATGATATAAATTCTCATTTGTCAGCGAATATGAGTTTAGCGGTGCTTTACTGTAGTTAAGAAGTAATGACATATCAGAATGAAGGTGATAAATTAGCCGCTCTGGTTAAGAAAATTCTTACTCCCTGTTTCGCGGTATAATAAGCCTCGATTTTATCCGGCTTTTATAAGCACCTGATAGCGCTGAATAAGTCACCAATGGATATGACTGCAAATAACTGGCGAGCCCTGACGGAAAAAAAATATCAGCTCTCACTGAAATGCTTTCTGTTTCTTAATCTCTTCTCCGCGCTGTTTAATCTTGTGGATCCGCTCTATGACTCTCCACATATTCCCTGGGCGGCCGTAGGCCTGATGGCGCTTTGCGCCGCCCTTCTGCTGCGAACGCGCACGCGAGCATTCAGCCTTAAGACAATTACCCTGACAGCGCTTTTGACCGGCGCGTTATGGTCAATAAATATCTGGTTTAAAAGCTCGTGGGGCATTTTTCATGACGGTGCTGGCCTGCTCATTACTTCGCTCGGCGCGCTGTTTATTGCGGCGCTGTCATTTATCAATATGCCCGGGCCGGGTATTGCTTTCTGCCTGCCAATAATCGCAACAATCCTGTGGCTGGATAAAATCCAGCACCCTGTGCTTTATGCGTACACGCTGATACTGCCCTTAACTGGGCTGGTTATTCAGCACGTTATCGGCAGACGCAACGATATTTCCGCACGACAAATGATGCAGACGCTGATAGACGAAAAAGCCACGCTCAGCGATCTCAGTATGATGGACCCACTCACCGGCCTTTGTAACCGGCGTGGCTTTGAAAACCGTTTTGCTAACCTGCCGCCAGATGCTGGTCAGCAGTTTGTGCTGCTGATGGATATCGACCATTTCAAAGCCTATAACGACAACTACGGCCATATGATGGGCGACCAGGCGCTGACGCGCGTGTCGGCGGCGATCCGCGACTGTGTGCGCTCGCGGGATATCGTCACCCGCTACGGCGGTGAGGAATTTATGGTGCTCCTGACGCAGGCGGATGAAAAGAACGCCCGACTTACCGCCGAGCGTATTCGCCAGCGGGTTTATGATTTGCGCATTCCTCATATTTTCAACGAGAGTGTGGCAACCAACGTCACGTTGAGCATCGGCATCGCGCCACTGGAAAACGACGACATTGAAGATGCGCTGCGCCGCGCCGATGAAGCGCTTTACGCCGCCAAAAATCAGGGTCGCAATCATATCCTTTATCACGACGCCCTGCGCGCCGCATGACTACCGTCGGCGCGCTGCGGCGCGCCGGGTTTCTGGTCAAACTACTTGCTATCGCTTTGGCCTATAGTTAGGATTGGCAATCATTATCATTTAGATTTGCTATTCACAGACGCTATGGCTTATCGCTCTCTTCATTCAGTTGATGAATTACTCTGGCGCGCCCCGTTGCATCGTCCGCCGTCGACGCTGGCGGTGCGCCTGCGCGACGCGTTTACGACGCACCGCGCGCATTTTCACGACATTATGAAGCTTGACGAAACGCCACCTTCGGCGGCGCTCTCCTTTCGCGAATGGACACAGCCCGCGACGTTCGCCACATTAATGGCGCTCTACTCCGATCATATTTACCGCAATCAGCCGCACGCGGTACGTGAAAACAAGCCGCTGAAATCGCTCTGGGCGCAGTGGTATCTCGGGCTACTCGTGCCGCCGCTAATGCTGGCGCTCCTGACACAGCCACAGGCGCTGGATCTGAGCGAAGAGAATATTGCCGTCGAATTTCACGAAACGGGCCGCGCGGCCTGCTTTTATCTGACGGTGGAAGAAGATGCGCGCGCAACTCCTCTTTCGGCGCGCGAGCGGCTGGAAAAACTGTTGCTGGACGTGATGACTCCGGTCGTTGCGGCGCTGGAAGCCTCCGGCGATATCAACGGCAAGCTTATCTGGAGCAACACCGGTTATCTCATTAACTGGTGTTTTGGCGAATGGCGCGACTGGCTCGGCGACGAGACTGTCAGTGCGCTGCGCCAGAGCTGCTTTTTCGAAAAAACCTTGCTGAATGGCGAGGAAAACCCGCTGTTTCGTACCGTCGTTATGCGTGAAGGGTTACTGGTGCGCCGCACCTGCTGCCAGCGCTATAAGCTGCCTGACGTGCAGCAGTGCGGCGACTGTACACTCAAATAATCAACGGCGGGTCTCCCCGCCGTTTTCTCATCATGCGGCCTGTTCGCCCGCGCCCTGCGCCTCTTTCAGCGCTTCTTCCGCCTCCTGCGCCAGCAACTGCTTCTCGTAAACTTTAAAGAACGGGAAGTAGATGATGGCTGACACCACCGCAAGCACAATCACCAGCAGCGCGGCGCGGAAATCCCAGCCCAGCGCCCAGGCCGCGCCAACCGGCGCAGGAGCCGTCCATGGCACCACAGAAATCACGCGGCCGATTAAATCGAATTTCATCGCCGCCCAGGCCAGCACCGCATTCAGCATCGGGGCCAGCAGGAACGGAATAAAGAACACCGGGTTCATCACGATGGGCGTGCCGAAAATCACCGGCTCATTGATGTTGAAAATACTGGGCACCACGCTGAGCCGTCCTATCGAACGCAGATGCGCCGAGCGGCTGCGCAGGTAGCAGAACACCAGCCCCATCGTCGCCCCGGAACCGCCAATCACAATGAAGAACGTCCAGAACGCCTCCATAAAGATGTGCGGCAACGGCGCGCTTTGCGCCAGCGCTGTCTGGTTAAGCCCGAGGTTGGTCAGCCAGAACATCTGCAGCATGCCGGAGACAATCGCCGCGCCGTGAATGCCCGCAAACCACAAAAGATGCGCAATCAACACGGCCAGCAGAATCGCGGGCAGCGAATCCGCTGCCGAGACCAGCGGTTTAAAGATAGCCATGATCGCCTGCGGGATCAGAAGGTCGAACTGTGACTGGATAAGCAGGCTTAGCGGGTAGAGCGTCAGAACCACCACCAGCACCGGGATCAGCAGATCGAAGGAATTTTTGATCATCGGCGGCACTTGATCCGGCAGGCGTATGCCGATGTTATGCGCTTTCAGAAAACGCATCATCTCCACGCAGTAAATCGCCACCAGAATCGCGGTGAAAATGCCCGTACCGCCGAGGCTGTCCACCGGCAGCGTACCTTTCGTTTTCGGCGCGGCCACCAGCATAAACGCCATCAATGACAACATCGCACACATAAAAGGATCTAACTGGTGTGACTTCACGTAATGCTTGCCAAGGTTATAAGCGATGGCGGCGCAGATGTAGATAGACATGATCCCCATCGTCATATCAAACGGCGTGAGGATCTGCCCTTCAAACTGTTTCGCCAGATCCAGCCACGCGCGGGCAAACCCTAACGTGGTGTCGGGCGAAAACGGCGGATAGGCAAACACCAGTAAAAATGAGCCGACAATCATAAACGGCATGGCGGAGATAAACCCGTCGCGGATCGCCATCACGTGGCGCTGCGCGGAAATACGGGAAGCTATCGGGCTGACATAGTTTTCAACAAAGCGAAATATCACATTAAAGGCAGCATGGTTGGCAGACATGGCGGTTCTCCTGTCAGGCAATCAACGTGAATACGCGGCGGGGGCCATCGCGCATCATCCCATAATCCATTGAACTGAAAACCGTAACCGGGTATGTCGCTCTGCTTCCTGCGCAGTGAAATCTTCCGGGCTGCAACAGTGTCTGACTGCCTTGCCAGCGGCGTAACTGAGAAAGAAAGGTTTCATAGACGGCTCTTATTATTGGTTACAGAGGGAGGTTACATCACCAGTATTAATCCGCGATGGTCGCTCTGCAACCGGTTACAGTAACCGGTTTCTTTGATTGTGAAGAAGATCCAGAAAACACCGGATAGCCGCAGAAAAGCGCTTTTCCGATAATTTACAAAACCTGGTGCGGTATGCCAGATTAGGAGAGCTATTTTCAGGAGAAATAAATGAGTCTGGAATCCGTACGACAGTTTTTTGTCGAAAACGCCCCCGATATTGAAATTATTGAGCTTAACCAGAGCACTGCCACCGTCGCGCTGGCCGCCGCTGCCCATCAGGTTGAACCCGGCCAGATAGCCAAAACGCTCTCGCTGAAAGTCAAAAACGAGGTGATTCTGGTGGTTGCTAAAGGTGATGCGCGGCTTGATAACAAAAAGCTGAAAACCACGTTCGGTGCGAAAGCGCGGATGCTGAGCAGCGACGAAGTGGTGACATGGACCGGCCACCCGGTTGGCGGCGTCTGTCCGTTTGGTCTGGAGAACGCGCTGGCGGTCTATTGCGACGTTTCACTGCGCCAGTATGACGAAGTGCTGCCCGCAGCAGGCGCTATTCACAGCGCTGTCCGTATTTCGCCGACTCGCCTGGCGGAACTGACCCAGGCGCAGTGGGTGGATGTGTGTCTGTAAGTGATGTGCGTAACGCAGTAACAGCCTAACTGCAGGCTTAAAACAAGCCTGCCCGATGCAGGAGAATATCCGCCGCATTCAGCAACCCGGCATCGGTATGTACACCGAGCTTCAGCATCGCGTTAAATTTATGCGCGCGAATGGTTTTAATATTGCGCTCCAGACGGCTGGCAATTTGCGATACCGAATAACCGTCCGTCAGGTAGCGCAGGATAATCCGCTCGGTTGGGCTTAGCAGTCGCGAGCCCTGCGTGGCGTACCAGATTTTATTAGGCGACTCGCTAACACGAACGGAATCGCTCATCGCAGACATCAGCTCATCGGTAAAGCGCGCCAGCGTCTCAGATTTATCAATAATTCCCTGTAACGGCGTAGGAGAAAGCTGGCTTATCAGTTTCGCCTCATTCACGTTATTCACCATCACAATACGTTTCATGCGCGGCCAGGCTTTCGCCATTTCACTGACGAACTGCAGACAGTCACGCCGATGCTCGCGCGTCCCTTCAAGCGAAAAGATGACCGCGGAAAAGTGGCGGTGTGTCAGCGCTTCAATAAATGCATGATGGTCGGAAAATATCTCCAGGCGGCATGACGTCGAATTATTTCCCTGCAGCAACGATCGTATTCCTTCGCCGCTCATTACGCATTTTTCAATTAGCGCAACGTTTCGTTTTTCGACTCCGTGTTCCATTCAGCCTGTTCCTTATGTAATGAAAGCAAATTTAATTCCTTCAACCCCTGCAAGCTGCTTATCCATGCATACATTTCGGCATTACCGCGTAAAGATAAGCGTCGCATGGCACTGTTTTTCTGTGCGCTGATGGTTTTATTACTTTTTTTCAGCATCTGGGCGATTTGATTTATTCCCCAGCCTTTACCAAGCAAACGTAATACTTGTTTTTCCGATGTTGTGAGCATTACGGCAGCCGCAGGCCCTTTCTCCTGCGTCTGGCGCGGTGTCACTAACATCTGGCTTACCCTTTCCGCTTTTTCGCGCCCAAGGCGCACGGCATTCACGACCCCTTCCACCGGCTCCGCCGTTGAAAGCAGCGTAGTCTCCGGGCGCATCAGCATTTGCACTGCCAGGCTAAACGAGGCCGCAGGTACAAGGAAAATCCAGTGTATGCCCGGTGCTTGCGCCACCAGCGAGTAGTAGCCTTCGCATTCGCGACGCGCGTCTTCTGGTGTACACGGCAGTTCAGCCAACACCATATCGATCGGGTTTAGTAGCGGCAGCGAGATCTCTGCGCTGTTGTTGTAATGATAAAGTTCAGTTTCCGGAAAATGGCGGCGCATAATGGCCTCCAGCCCGGTATGCATAACGGGAATCTGGCTAATGATAATGCCTTGTTTGCAACGTCCTGGTAACATATTTCCTCCGGTTATATCCTTCCGGCCAAACATATTTTTGAAACTCATTTATCGGATTAAGTAAATAAACCTCAATATCTGAATAAAGAAAAACAGCAGAAGCACAAGCAGATAATGTATATAAGTGGACAAAAAGAATTTCTGTCCGGGTAAACACTGGCATTCTATGAACCCTTTATTTTACTGTCAACGACAAACAAGGCTAAAAATACGCCGCTTTCGTTTAAAGGATATTCTCATAGTAAAAAGATAAAAAATGTCTATTTATAGACACAACATTAATACCTGTTTAATTAATTCTGTCGCACTACTCATTATTAAAATAAATAAAATCACAGGCCGCGCTCCCGTTTATGGTGTTGCCCTTGTCGGCTCGCCGCATCACATGTCACCTGAAACTACGCCGAAAAATGCGGCAAGCTTGATCTGCCTCCGCGGTTGTATCGCGCCACGCATGTTAATAATGGACACTTCTGGCGCGCCGGCGCTTTTTAACACCAGGACCGAATATGGAAGCGGATGCTTTATCGCAGCGGGATGTGACCCGTTTGTGTATTCAGTGCGGGCTTTATTTGTTACAGCATGGCGCGGAAAGCGCGCTGATTGAAGAACTCACCACGCGTCTTGGCCGTGCGCTGGGCATGGACAGCGTGGAAAGCTCGATTTCTGCCAACGCCATTGTGCTGACCACCATCAAAGATCACCACTGTCTGACGACGACACGGAAAAATGTCGATCGCGGCATCAACATGCACATGGTGACCGAGGTACAGCACATCGTCATTATGGCCGAACATAAGCTGCTGGACCGGCACGACGTTGAGAAACGCTTCTCGCAGCTCAAGCCCCTGCGTTACCCGCGCTGGCAGGTGGTACTGATGGTCGGCCTCTCCTGCGCCTGCTTTTGCAAAATGAATAAAGGCGGCTGGGACGGCGCGCTGGTGACGTTTATCGCGAGCACCCTGGCGATGTATGTGCGCCAGACGCTGACGCAGCGCCACCTCCACCCGCAAATTAACTTCTGCCTGACGGCCTTTGTCGCGACCACCGTCTCCGGCCTGCTGCTCGCGCTGCCGCCGTTTGCCAGCACCTCCGCCGTGGCGATGGCCGCAAGCGTCTTGCTTCTGGTGCCGGGGTTTCCGCTTATCAATGCAGTGGCCGATATGTTTAAAGGCCATGTGAATACCGGTCTTGCCCGCTGGGCGATGGCGAGCCTGCTGACGCTCGCTACCTGCATTGGCGTGATTATGGCGATGGCGTTATGGGGGCTGCGGGGATGGATGTAATCCGTATTATTACGCTGATGCTGGAAGATATGCTGCTTTCCGCGATTCCGGCGGCGGGCTTTGCGATGGTGTTTAACGTGCCACGTCGCGCCCTGCCCTGGTGCGCGCTGCTGGGCGCCGTCGGTCACGGCTCGCGCACCGTCATGATAATGATGGGGCTGAATATCGAATGGGGAACATTTCTCTCGGCAATGCTCGTCGGTTGCATCGGTATCCAGTGGTCGCGCTGGTACCTGGCACACCCGAAAGTGTTTACCGTTGCGGCGGTGATCCCGATGTTCCCTGGCATCTCGGCCTATTCAGCGATGATAGCTGCCGTGAAAATCAGCCACTTCGGTTACACCGACGCGTTAATGGTCTCGTTGGTCACTAACTTTCTTAAAGCGGCTTCAACCGTTGGCGCGCTCTCTATCGGGCTGTCGCTGCCCGGCCTGTGGCTCTATCGAAAACGCCCGCGGGTATAGGGCTATCACAGCGACAGCTAAAAACTAACTTGCAATTAAATCGCGCACTACCTATATTGAAAGCATGAAGACGATACAACAAAAAAGCGAAGCGCTCTCGCTGGATTTAGACAACCAGCTCTGCTTCGCGCTCTACTCGACAAACCTGGCGCTGCATAAAATTTACCGCCAGTTACTGACGCCGCTCGGGCTGACGTACCCGCAATACCTGGTGATGCTGGTGCTGTGGGAGAAGGACGACGTAACCGTTTCTGACATCGGCGAGCGGTTGTATCTGGACTCCGCCACGCTGACGCCGCTGTTAAAGCGGATGGAGACCGCGGGGCTGCTGATGCGCCAGCGTTCGCGTCAGGATGAACGACAAGTGATCGTCACGCTTACTGACGCAGGCCGGAAGCTCAAGGCTGAAGCCCACAACATACCGGGCTCGGTACTCTGCGCTACCGCGTGCGACAAAGAAACCTTGCTGGATCTGAAAGATCAGCTCGACGCATTACGTCACAATCTGAATCAGCAGTAAGCGCCATCTTCGGGTGGTGTGAAAGCCCCAAATAAGTAGCACGCGATTAAATAGCCTAAAACTTAAATAAGGAATATTGCATGTCTTTAGAAAACGTCATCTACCGCGCCAAAGCAAAAGCCTCCGGAGGCCGTGACGGCCGCGCCACCTCTTCTGACGGCGTGCTGGATGTGAAGCTGGGCGTACCGAAAGAGATGGGCGGCATGGGCGGCGACGTCACTAACCCGGAACAGCTGTTTGCCGCGGGCTACTCCGCCTGCTTCCTGGGCGCGATGAAATTCGTCTCCGCTCGCGACAAAATCGCGATGCCGAAAGACGCGTTTATCGAAGGCGAAGTCGGGATCGGCCCGCTGCCGACCGGTTTTGGTATCGAAGCGAAGCTGAATATTCATCTGCCGGGGATGGACGCGGCAGAAGCGCAGAAACTGGTCGATGCGGCGCATATCGTCTGCCCGTACTCTAACGCGACCCGCGGCAACATCGACGTCACTCTGAACATCATTGCCTGACGCTATCCCCAGTAACGGGGAAGCTTAAAATAAAAAACGAAACTGCCCTCACCAGGGGACGCGGAGCGCGCCAGATGTCATGGCGCGCTCTTTTTTTACGTGCGTTTCCGCGCGCCAATAAGCTCAAACCGCGCGTCTGACTATGCTACTATGAAGGAATTATCGCCTCTGCTGGCCATTTATGCGCCAGTGTCTGATAACGCTTTGATTGAGAACGTTTTATGTCTTCCAGAATCCTGACCCCTGATGTCGTTGATATTGACGCCTTCCGGCGCAATCCCGGCAGCGCGCTGGCGCACGCCGAACGTGGGGCCGTGGCGGTGTTTGATAACAATGCGCCCGCATTTTATGCCGTGACGCCGGCGCGCATGGCGGAACTGCTGGCGCTGGAAAAACAGCTCGCCGCGCCCCGCTCCGATGTCGCGCTGGAAGCGCAATTTTTCGACGAAGGAAACGACGTCGCCCAGCCCGTGCCGGTGCCGATGGGCAAATTCGCCATGTATCCGGGCTGGCAGCCCGACCCGGAGTTCCAGCGCATGGCCGCGCTCTGGGGCATTCCGCTGGCGCAGCCGGTCACCAGCGAAGAGCTGGCCTCGTTTGTCGCCTACTGGCAGGCGGAAGGTAAAGTCTTCCACCATATCCAGTGGCAGCAGAAGCTGGCGCGCAGTATTCAGATGAACCGCGCCACCTTTACGTCATCGGCGCGCCGCGACGTGAACGCTATCGCGCAGCCGGACGACCATATTCCTGACGGCTTTCGAGGGTAACAATGAAAAACGTCACTGACCTGATGATGCGCCTGAAGCGGCTAATGCCGCCCGATGTTAAACCGGCCTTTAAAACGGGTGAAGAGCTTATCGCCTGGCAGCAGGAGCAGGGGCGGATTCGCTCAGAAGCCATCGAGCGCGAAAACCGCGCCATGAAAATGCAGCGCACGTTCAACCGCTCTGGTATTCGTCCGCTGCATCAAAACTGTTCGTTTGACAATTATCGTGTCGAAAACGACGGGCAGATGAACGCCGTCAATAAAGCGCGCCAGTATGTCGATGCCTTCGACGGCAATATCGCGAGCTTTGTCTTCGCCGGTAAACCGGGCACCGGCAAGAACCATCTTGCCGCCGCGATCTGTAATGAACTGCTGCTGCGCGGTAAATCGGTGATGATCATTACCGTCGCCGATATCATGTCCGCCATGAAAGACACGTTCGGCAACCGCGAAACCAGCGAAGAGCAGCTCTTAAAAGATCTGAGCAGCGTCGATCTGCTGGTGATCGACGAGATCGGTATGCAGAGCGAATCGCGCTACGAGAAAGTGATCATCAACCAGTTGGTGGATCGCCGATCGTCGTCCAAGCGTCCGACCGGCATGCTCACCAACCAGAACATGGAAGAGATGACCAAGCTTCTCGGCGAGCGCGTGATGGATCGTATGCGCCTTGGCAACAGCCTCTGGGTAAACTTTAACTGGGACAGCTACCGCAGCCGCGTCACTGGTAAAGAGTATTAAACCTCGCTTTACGGGGCGTTTTTTCTGCGCCCCGTCACTTCACCTTCCCTGCCGTCTCGCTTAATTTTTGCGTCTTTGTAGTGAAATCTGCGCCGTCATAAAATTTTCATAAAAGAAGTCGCTTTTTAGCGCTTCCGATTACTGTGTATTACTAAACACCTCTTTTCTGCGGCTGTCCTGCGCCACATCCGCGCCACAGGCGATGAGACGCGGCTCATAATTCCGCATATCTAAACCTTATCTGAACTGCTCCATAAAAAGATGACGCTAAAATGGTACGAATATGACAGGAAAGTTATATTGCGATGTTAAAAAAGCAGTTTAACCCCAACGGGCCTGGCGCCTTCGCTTCGAGGATGTCGTGTTGTCAGAGTGGCTTTCCATACTTTTCTTTATCGCCTCCGTGGCGATTTACGCCTTCAAGGCGGGCCGTAACACCTGGTGGTTTATCGCCACCCTGGTGGTGTTAGGGCTGTTCGTTATCCTGAATCTGACGCTGCTTGCCAGCAACTATTTTACTGGCGACGGCATTAATGACGCGGTGCTCTACACTCTTACCAACAGCCTCACCGGCGCGGGCGTCAGCAAATACATCCTGCCCGGTATCGGGCTGGTCGCAGCGCTGCTGGCGGTCTTTGGCCTGCTGACATGGATTTTGCGCCGTCGCCGCCATCTGCCTTATCACTTCGGCTACAGCTTCGCGGCACTGCTGCTGGCGCTGGCCTCGGTGGACGCCAGTCCGGCGTTTCGCCAGATAACGGAGCTGGTGAAATCCCAGACCGCCGAGGGCGATCCAGACTTTGCGGCGTATTATCAAGAGCCGCAAAAGCGCATCGACAACCCGCAACTCAACCTGGTCTATATCTACGGCGAAAGTCTGGAGCGCACCTATTTTGATAACGACGCGTTTCCGAACCTGACGCCGGAGCTGGGCGCGCTGAAAAACGAAGGCATCGATTTCAGCCATACCGCGCAGCTTCCCGGCACCGATTACACCATCGCGGGTATGGTCGCCTCGCAGTGCGGCATTCCGCTCTTCGCGCCCTTTGAGGGCAACGCGTCCGCCTCAATGTCGAGCTTTTTCCCGCAAAACGTCTGCCTGGGCGATATCCTGAAAAACTCCGGCTATGAGAACTACTTTATTCAGGGCGCCAACCTGCGCTTTGCCGGAAAAGACGTCTTCCTGAAATCGCACGGTTTTGATCATCTTTATGGCGCCGAAGAGTTAAAAAGCGCGGTGGCGGACCCAACCTATCGCAACGACTGGGGCTTTTATGACGATACGGTGCTGGATCAGGCGTGGAAAAAATTTGAGGAACTCTCAAAATCAGGCAAACGCTTTTCGCTCTTCACGCTGACGGTTGATACGCATCATCCGGACGGTTTCGTCTCGCGCACCTGCGCGCGCAAGAGCTACCCGTTCGAAGGCAAACCGAACCAGTCTTTCAGCGCGGTCACCTGCAGCCAGGAGCATATCGCGGCGTTTATCAACAAAATCAAAGCGTCGCCCTATTTCAAGAACACCGTCATCGTGGTCTCGTCAGATCATCTGGCGATGAACAACACCGCCTATAAATATCTCAGCAAACAGGATCGTAATAATCTGTTCTTTATTCTGCGTGGCGATCAGCCGCAGCAAGACGTGCTGGCGGTGAAACGCAACACGATGGATAACGGCGCGACGGTGCTCGATGTGCTGGGCGGCGACAACTATCTGGGGCTCGGGCGTAGCAGTCTTTCCGGCCAGTCGCTCTCGACCGTGTTCCTGAACATGAAATCGAAAGTGCTGGCGTGGAAGCCCGATATCATCAGCCTGTGGAAATTCCCGTCGAAAATCGACAGCTTTACTGTCGACACACAAAAACAGACCATCACGTTCTCCGGCAGCCATTTCCGCCTGCCGTTGCTGCTGCGCGTGTCGGATAAACGTATCGAGCCGCTGCCGGAGAGCGAATACTCCGCGCCGCTGCGCTTCCAGCTGGCGGATTTCGCCCCGCGCGATAACTTCCTGTGGGTGGATAACTGCTACAAGATGGCGCGTCTGTGGGCGCCTGCGCTGGCGCTCTCCACCGATTACTGCGTCTCGCAGGGCCAGCTCGGCGGCGAGCAAAAGGTGCAACGCGTGGATAAAGCCACCTGGCAGGGCAAAGCGGCGTTTCGCGATACGGTTATCGACACCGCGCGCTACCAGCGCAATGTCGAGACGCTCAAAGTGATGGATAACGACATCCGCTATCAGGCCGACAGCTTTATCTTCAACGTGGCGGGCGCGCCGGAAGAGGTGAAACAGTTCTCCGGCATTTCACGCCCGGAATCCTGGGGGCGCTGGTCTAACGCGCAGCTCGGCGAAGAAGTGAAAATAGAATATAACCGGCCGCTGCCGGAAAAATTCGATTTAGTCATCACCGCCAAAGCGTTCGGCCCGAACGCCGGGAAACCGGTGCCGGTGAAGGTGGGCGACAGCGAACAGACGCTGACGCTCGGCAACGAAGTCTCCACCACCACGCTGCATTTCGAGAACCCGACGCGCAGCAACACGCTGGTGATTGTGCCGCCGGAGCCGCAGTCAACCAACGAAGGCAACATTCTTGGCCATTCGCCGCGCCGCCTCGGTATCGGCATGGTGTCCATCAAGGTGATCAACGCGAGCGGGTGATCCCGCTCGTTAGCCGATCCGCTTTCTGCGCTTCTCGGAATACATCACGTTGTCGCTCTCTTTGATCATCTCAAGCAAAGAGTCGTAATTGCCCGAATCGCGATGCAGCATTCCGTACGAGTAGTTGATGTTGTAAGGCTTACCGGCGCGCTGGTTATGCGCGTCCAGGCTCGCGCGCAGGTTATTCAGAAACGGCTGCGTGTCGCTCTCGCGGGTCAGCAGCACCGCGAACTCATCGCCGCCCAGCCGTCCGGCGATATCTTTCGGGCCGAGATGCTGACGTAACAGGCTCGCGAACACTTTCAGCACTTCGTCGCCTTCCGCGTGGCCCCACAAATCGTTAATCGGCTTAAAGCGGTCGAGATCGAAATAGAGAATGCTGAACGGCTCGGCGTTCTCCCGTAACCCGCGAAAACGCCGCTCGCCGCTGCGGTAAAAACCGCGGCGGTTCGGAATGCCGGTCAGGCTGTCGGTCATCGCCATACTGATAACGTGAAACTCATCTTCAACGATAAACGCCAGATCTTTCAGCGTCGCGATATCGTCATCGCTGAAATCGCGCGGCGTGCCGTCGATAATACAAAGCGTGCCGACCACCGCGCCATCCGGCAGATGCACCGGATAACCCGCATAAAAACGGATAAACGGCTCGCCAGTCACCAGCGGGTTATCGTGAAAGCGCTCATCCTGACGGGCATCGTTCACGATAAACGGCCCTTCCTGCAAAATCGCGTGTCCGCAAAACGAGACGTCGCGTGTGGTTTCGCGCGTGTTAAGACCCTGGCAGGCCAGCAGCCACTGGCGGTCGCGATCGAGCAGACTAATCAGCGCGACGGGCACGCGAAACAGCTTTTTTGTCACCCGCGTCAGCCGTTCGAAACGCTCATCATCCCTGGTATCAAGCAGATCCATCATATACAGCGACTTCAGTCGCTCTTCTTCATTTTCAGGGATACCAGGAAATTTCATGTTCTGCCTCCGCGTCAGTAGCAGCGCGCCCGCCTGTGGTAAGGGAAGCATTCTGCCAGAAAATATATTGGGATAAACGGGTGAGTATAGGAGGAAAAATAGCGGATTTACGAAACGGCAGGCGGTGTTGCAGATGGTCCGGACGACGGTTATCCGCCGCCGCACGCGCCTGACGGCACTTACGCGGCGCGAATTTCAGACTAACCGTAACCGCGCCGTCAGGCTCCCGGCTTCAGTCGGTTCGCCACCACAATGCGTGAGCGGCCCATCTCTTTGGCCAGATAGAGCGCGATATCAGCATTTTTTATCAGGCTGTCGCGCCGCGCGTGATCCGGCCAGGTGGCGAGGCCAATGGAGACGGATACCGGGCCAATCTCCAGACCGTTATAACGCAGCGACAGCTCGCTGACCTGCGTCAGAATGCGCGTGGCCAATGCATGAGCCTGCGCCTGGGGCATACCGGGCAGCAGCATCAGAAACTCTTCACCGCCGTAGCGAAACACCTGCGCCGTCTCGCCCGGCACCGCGCGGATTGTCCGCGCCACCTCTTTCAGCACCGCATCGCCCGCGTCATGGCCATACCGATCGTTAAGCGTTTTGAAATAATCGATGTCTATCATCAGGCAACTCACCGGCGAGCCGGTCGTCTCCGCCTGGCTGATGCAGGCGTGCAGCGCGTCTTCCAGGTGATAGCGGTTGCGCAGGCCCGTCAGTGAATCGTACATCGCCTTTTCGGTTAGCTCATCGCGCAGCTTCTGGTTGGCGAGCGCCAGCGCCAGCGTCTCGGCCATCAGCTCCAGATAGACGTAAGGCGGCTCCCTCTCCTCACTGATTTTTTCAAACGACAGCAGCCCGATGGTTTCATTCTGGGCGATGAGCGGCACGCAGATAGCCCGCATGGCGGCTGCGGGCGGCAGATGTTTACAGGGGATATCCACCAGATCGCGGCCAGGGCTGTGCGTCTGCCCGCGACGCAGCGCCCAGCATTCGTCCGGGGTAAACGCCGTATCGCCGCCGGACGTCTCAGGCCAGCGGGCGGCGCAAACCATCAAATGCTCGTGCGTATCCAGCACATAGAGTCTGCCTGCCAGCCCCGGCGCTATCTGCGGGGCAAACAGCCGGGCCAGTTCAATAATATCGCCGCGCGATTCGCTGCCCTGCAGCCGCTGGGTCATGCGCGACAGCAGCCCACGAATAGCCCAGTCGGCGTCGCGCTCCTGCTCCAGGCGCTGACGCGCCAGCCCGTTTTCGCGAAACACGTGGATAGCCTGCGCCATGTCGCCAATCTCATCCACCTGCTGTAACAGCGGCGCTTCCACCGCGTAATCCTGCGTTGCCAGACGGTTGACCACGTCACTCAGCTTCACCACCGGTTGCAGAATGCGGCGCTTAAGGATAAACCCAAGCACGAAGAGAAACAGCAGCGCGGTGAGACCGACCATAATTTCCGACAGCGTGCGCAGCCGCTGTGAGGCCTCGGTCGCGGCCTTAATCGACATGCCGGTGCGATAATCAAGCAGACTGCGAAATTGCGCGAACTGCAGGTCTACCCGGTCGAGTTCATGCTCATAATTCACGCCAAACAGCAGTTGCAGAGCGCGTGCGTTATCACCACGCGCTACGGCGTCCATCGCCTGCTGCTGCTCCTGTTCCAGGGCATGCGCCACCGCCATGCCCTGGCGCAGATGTTCTAACTCTTCAGGCGTAGCGCCCAGATCCCGCAGCCGCGCCAGATGCGCTTCATCTTTATCATCCTGCGCCTTTTTCGCCTGCCAGTCGGTCAAATCCTGCGGCCTGCGCTCGACCACGTAAACGCGCGCCAGCTCTGTAAGCGCGTAAGTCTCCTGTTCTACCGTTTCCGTCAGGCTGTCGTATGCCGCGCTCTGGCGCACAGCCGCCCGCTCCGCCTTGTCGGCGCCGGAGGCCATCATCAGCACGACCCCGGAAATCAGGGTTAACGCTACCGTCGCGCCATAGGCAATGTTGGTCATCGTTGCGATGCGCACAGAGGATCCCGTTCGTCAAAAAGGTGTGAACATGACATGGCGTGCATGCGTAAGAAAGACGCCCCGGTTTGATTATTCTGGTAAACAGTTAAATTATAGAAGTCGTTAACCGATTCTTATTATAAATGAATCGGGCCAGGCGCACGTTTTCGCAGGCGCGCCAGGGCGCTGAACGTCCGGCATAAAAAAGCCCCCGCCGCGTGAGCGACGAGGGCTTTTTACCGGCTAACGAAACGCTTAGAACGTTTCCCAGTTATCGTTACCCTGCGCAACCGCGGGTTTCGGCGCGGCGACCGGCGCGACGCTTGTCTGAACTGGGCTTACGCTACGCGGCTTGCCCTGCGCGCTCTGGCTGATACGGAACACGGCGACGGACTGCGTCAGGCGGCTCGCCTGCTCTTCCAACGCGCTCGCGGCGGCGGCGGATTGTTCCACCAGCGAGGCGTTCTGCTGGGTCACGCGGTCCATCTCGGCGACGGCCAGACCGACCTGGTCGATGCCGCGGCTCTGTTCGTCAGAAGCAGAGGCGATTTCGCCCATGATGTCGGTTACGCGGGTGACCGCGCTGACGATCTCGCCCATGGTTTCACCGGCGCTTTCCACCAGCGTCGATCCCACGTCCACTTTGCTGACGGAGTCTTCGATAAGCCCTTTAATCTCTTTCGCGGCCTGGGCGCTACGCTGCGCCAGGTTACGCACTTCGCCCGCCACCACGGCGAAGCCGCGGCCCTGTTCGCCTGCACGCGCGGCTTCTACCGCGGCGTTCAGCGCCAGGATGTTGGTCTGGAAGGCGATGCCGTCAATCACGCTTGTGATATCCGCGATTTTCTGGGAGCTGCCGGCGATGTCGCGCATCGTCTGCACCACGTTATCCACCACTTTGCCGCCTTTCTGGGCGGTTTCCGACGCGCTCAGCGCAAGCTGGCTCGCCTGACGGGCGTTTTCGGCGTTCTGTTTCACAGTGGCGGTCAGCTCTTCCATGCTGGCGGCGGTCTCTTCGAGAGACGCGGCCTGCTCTTCGGTGCGGGAAGAGAGATCGTTGTTACCAGCAGAGATTTCGCTCGCGCCGCTGTAGATGGCATCGGCGCCGTTACGCACTTCACCCACGGTACGCACCAGTTCGCCCTGCATATGTTTAATGCTGGCGGCCAGCTGGCCCATTTCGTTCGTGCCGTCCACGTCAATCTGACGCGCCAGGTCGCCACTCGCGATATGACGAATGCTCTCAATGATGCGGTTCAGCGGAGTGATAAGGGTGTTCTGGATACCGAACCAGACGCAGACAATCACGCCCAGCACCACGGCCAGCACGCCAATCAGGATCCAGATAGCCATGCTATAGGAGCTGTTGCTGCCTTCCACGGCGATGTCATACAGGCGGTCATTCTGCGCCATGTAATCGGTGTAGGCTTTCTCGAAACCGTCCTGATATTTCTGGGTCGGCTGGTCGAAGAATTCATTGATTTTCCCGGCCGCGAGCAGCTGAATCAGCTCCGCCAGCGCACCGTGGTAGATGTCATAGTTACGCTTAATTTCCTGCGCGTACTCTTCGCTCTGACGCGGGTCACGCGGCAGCGCCTGGTAATCCGCCCAGTGCGTTTCCGCCTGCTTCAGCGAGCTGCTGGCAATCTGCATCAGCTCCTGCACCGTCGCGCCGCTGCCGATGTTGTTCGCATCCATCATGTGACGGATACCGGCGCGGTTTAAGGTGTTACGGGTCTGAATCAGGGCAACCCAGCTGCCGTTCAGCGTGGACTGCTGCTGACGGATGGTTTGCAGAACGGTGAAATTTTCCTTGTCATTCTTGATGGCATTAAAGAACAGGCCACCGGAAGCCATTTGCAGCAGACCGAACAGGGCCAGAACAAACAGCAAACTGGTTACAACTTTGATGCGGTTTAACATGGTTTCTCTTCCCGATACGACAGATGGAGAGAGTTTCGGCATTAAACCCAAAAACTTTATAAGGATAAGCACCGCTCAGGCCCGATTTTTGTACTAAGTTTGGTGGGAAAATCACCATAAATACGCAGTGTGTGACGCAGGTCATGTTGTTACTTTCAGGAATACAAATTAAGCGCCGCTTAATTTCTGATTTCAGCATGACAAAATAATGCCTAAGCGCAAAACGTTAGCGGTTTGCTCGAAAGTGAGGAAAAAAAGAAAAACAGAGACACTCTCTGTTTTTCTCAGAGGCATTTATTTTTTAATCGCGCCATTCGCGTCAAACAGCGTATCCCAACGGCGGATCTCGCCCGTTTCAAAGGCGACACAGCCTTTCATCATCTGGCGGAAATAGCGTACCGAAGCTTCGTTATTGCCGGGGATGAAATTCGCGTAGTCGCGTGCCGTGGCCTGCGCGCGCAGTTTGACAATATAAGCCGGGCAGATGAGATTGACACTGCCGGTGGAAAACAGATTTACACCGCGGATAAAAAAGGCTTTTTCATCGCGGCCTGGCATTTCCTGCGTCTGCCAGACGGCTTGCGGAAACAACGCAGGTGAAAATTTCTCGTCATCAACCCGGTAGTAATGCGGCTGTGGATCGACCAGACCAATAGAGACCAGCGAGCCAAAAACAAGCGTGCTCCACAGGGTCGGAAAGAGCAGGACGATGCAGATGACTGCAATTACTGAAGTCAATAAAAAAGGTTTGAGGGCATCGATACCTTTCTGGCTATTATTACTTTCACTGTTTTGGCTTGCATCGTTTTGGCTCTTACGGTTACGTAAGTAATGGACAATCGCAGGCAGAAAAGCCAGGAAAGCAAACAGACTCATAAATGCCCATGCGACAAATAGAGCCCACAAACCTTCACCACGACTGGAATGAATAAGAAGCGCTGCTGGTATCGATATCGATAATCCTGGCAACATAATAAAAAGCATATTAACAAGCAATATCAAGAGGTTAAAATATGGTAGCCACCATTTCCTTTCTTGCTGATTAAAAGGATGCTTGATCAAGCCGACTTTAAAATAGTAAGCAGCCCATATTGCGAAGAGGAAGATGATAATAAAGATAATCCAGTTACTGAAAGGTAGTTCTTCGGTAAATATCGCGCTCAATAAAAATATCAGCGTAAGATAAATAACCGAAACAGCAAAACATATCAGAGGCAAATAGTTATTGTGTTCTTGATCGTCTTTTTCAAGATAAAATTCACTGTGCGCCAGTAAAATCGCACTGGGCAAAACCAGCGTGACAGAGATTATCAGCGAAAACACAGCGGCTGAAATCAAAAGCGATATCAACCCGATGTTAAATGAAAACGCCCCCATTAACAGATCAACACGGCCGACGCTGGAAAGATAACTCCAGATAATGACGCCTGAAAGTATTGTCGAATAAGGTAATAACGCGACGAAATATTTACCGATTTTCTTTGCCAGCGTTTTTAATTGTGCACCCTCTGTGCTCATTGCTATTCCCTTAATAAATCAATGTCAGGTTACAATACACCTGAAAAAAAGGTTTAAAACACCCACATAAAAATATTTATTTCTGTGCATTTTAATCCCGCCCCGTTAACAATAAAGGCGCCCTTGCAGGCGCCTTTATTGATTACCGCAAGCGATGCCGGGTTATCAGAAGTCCCAGCTAAAGCCCGCGTTGACGCTGTTGTCCTGATAGTTCTCGGAAATCAGCCCGCTGTAGCCGAGAGACAGATGCGCGTTGCGGTTTACCGCGACTTCCGCGCTCGCTTTCAGCACCGTGCCATCGCGCGAGGCCGACACGCTGTTGGTCACAAACGGCGTGCTGCTGCCCCGGAATTTAAGGCCGGTGGCGCGATCAAGCTCGCCATACTGATGCTGCCAGCCCACTTCGCCGCGCAGCGCCACGGTCGTTTCTGCGGTGGCGTCCCACTCCAGCCCTGAACGCAGGCCCAGCGTGGAGAACGTGGCGTCGGTGTGCTGTTTGTCGCCATGCAGCGCCGTGGCCCCGCCCTGCTCGTTGATGCGGTTGTTCTCAAAGTTCACGTAAGAGATATTCGCAAACGGCTCGACGTTTACCATCCCCGCCGCCAGTTGATAACCCGCCTCGGCGAAGAACTGCTCGGTACGGGCGTTATATTTCGCGTCAGCACGGTCAGACTGCGAACCAAAGCTTACGGAACGGCTGGTGTCAAAACGGTGCCAGGTGTAGCCCGCGCCCGCACGCAGCGCCAGCTCGCCAAGCTGTTTACCGCCGTAGACCGCCAGATGGTAGTTGTCGCTGTCCGCATTGGAGCCATAACCGCCGTCAAGCGACGTGCGGGTGTAGCCGGTCGCCACGCCCATGCGCCAGTCGTCGGCGTAAGCGGAATCGAGCCCCAGCAGCACGCCATAGGTCGATGCCTGATAACCCGTGGCATTTTCATCGCCGGAGGCGTGATCCCACGCGCCTAACAGCTTCGCCCACGCGCCGCCGTCATCGGCCGCCACTGGCGAAACGCTGGTCAGCCCTTCCGCCTGACGCAGACGCTCGTTCAGCGTATCGCGCAGGTAGCGGCTGTCGTTAATCTGCGCCGAGGCGATATCCGCGTGGATCTGGCCGCCCAGTTGGCGGAACGCCTGACGCGCCTGCGCTACCGAACCGGTCGAAAGCAGGCTCTCATACAGCGGGTTGCCCGCGCCGAGCGTTTCCAGCGCGCCAGCAACCGCACGGCCATTGGCGGTATCCGCGATGCTCGCGAACGTGGTGTCGTTACGCGCCACATCCAGCGTCACCTGCCCACCCGTATAGCCGAGCGAAGTGCCGAGGAACAGATAATCCGGCGCCACGCTGTCAAACTGGCCGGTAATGCCGTCCGCCGCCGACAGAATGTTGTACTGCTGGCCGAGCAGGCTGCGCACTTCCGCCTGGCTCAGCAGATTGCTGCTGTTCTCAAGCGACACCGCGACTTCGCCGCCGTTCAGCGCGATAGCGCCCGTAGCGTTAATCACGTCGCTGCGCCCGTCCGGCGACACTTCCACCGCGTAGCGCGAGCCAGGCTGGAACGTCACGTCGCCATTCACATTCAGCGTGCCGATAGAGTTACCCGGCGCGACCGTACCGCCGCGCGCCGCCGTCAGCGAGCCGACCGTACCGTTACCCGCCAGCACGCCCTGCTGCTGCACGGTAACGTCGGAAGTGACGGAGCCGTTAACCACCAGCAGGCCGTCGTTGACCAGCGTCGGGCCGGAGTAGGTGCTGGTACCGGTGAGCCACAGCGCGCCCGCGCCCTGTTTGGTCAGGCCGCCGTGGCCGGAGATATCGTTCGACCAGACATCCATCGCGCACTGAATATCACTACAGGTGCGCGCCAGTTTGGTACCCGCTTCCACTTCTTCGCCAATGCCCGGAATATCAGCGATAAACTGTGACGAGCCGTAAGCCACGCCGTCCGGATCCGGTACGCGGAATTCTTCAGGAATATCTTCCACGGTGTAGAACATGCCTGGCCCGTGGATCGCCTTGCTGAGATCGATCATCCCCCAGCCGTAAAGCGCGTCGATGCCCGGATCGCCCATATCCACGGTGGTGGTTTTCAGCACCTGGGCTATCTGCTCGCCGGTCATGTACGGGAAGCGCTCCATCAGCACCGCCACGCTGCCCGCCACGTGCGGGGCGGCCATCGAGGTGCCGCTGTAGTTGGCGTAACCGGTGGTCAGCGTCTCCAGGCTGGTGCCTTCAATCACCGAGCTGTAAATCCGGCTGCCTGGCGCCGAGACGCAGAAGCTCGCGGTGTAGCCGCAGCGGGAGGAGAACGTACTGATGGTGTACGGCACGCTGTTGGCAGAGGCCGGATCTTTCATCACGCTCGCGACAGAAAGCCAGTTCGGCGCGATATCCGGCACAAAGTAAGCGAGGCCCGCCATCGCGTCCGGGTTGTTGAGGTTGTAGTCGTTACCGGCGGCGAAAATGGTGACGATGCCGCTGCGGGCCGCGTCGATAGCGCCCTGATACGCGCCGCCCGGCTTGGTGCCGAGGATCTGTTTGATCTGATCGAACTGCGCCTGGGCGTCGGACACGGTGAAGTGCGGATAGGCCGGATCTTTTCCGCCCTGATCGAATTTCTCGGTGATGCCGATGCCCCAGCTGTTGTTAATAATGCGTGCGCCGCTGTCCATCAGCGCATGCCAGCCCGCCTCATACACCGCGCCGTCGTTGCCGAGAATAATCCCGTCTTCCGGGCCGGGGTCGCCGTTTTCAGCACTGATAATTTGGGCGTTAAATGCAACGCCGTGCATCGGCCCGCCGTCGCGGCTGCCTGCCGCAATACCGCCAACGTGGGTGCCATGCGCGCCCAGCTCGCCATCGGAATCCACAGACGGCGTACCGTCATAGCGGAAAGGGTCGCCTTTTTTCACCGGAATATACGGATCGGTATATTCGCGGATCCCTTCGGTGACGAGGTTAATGACTTTATCGGTGCCGGAGAATTCCGGGTGCTTTGCATAAACTGGCTGATCGAAAATACCCAGCTTAATGCCTTTACCGGTATATCCCGCCGCGTAGGCTTCATCGGCGTGAATAGCGCCAAGGCCCCACTCCGCATTAAATTCGCTGCTGCGCCAGCTGGCGGCATCGCCCGCTTTGCCCTGCTCAATATAATTACTCGCCCCCGCCTGCCCGATACCGGCCAGACCTAATGCTATCGCCACCGCGCTCATGCGAATACGACGCCCGCCCCGCACAGGCGAATATCCCGCCTGAACAGGTTCTGCTGCTCTGCTTCTGTTGATCATCCCAGAGACCGTCCATTGATTGTGAGTTTGCAAGGGGCCAGACGCGCCGGCCCTTATTGTCATAGGTATTGCGCGCGGCCACGGCGGCCGCTGCGAATATCAATGTTAAGCAGAATTTATTTATTTGCGCCAGTACCGATAAAGAGGGGGTAAAATTAAAAAGGTGAGCTACGTCATATTATTTTTCTATCTTTTATAACGTTTCAGAGGGTTAAAAAAGCGTGGCATAAAACGTTTTCATGTAGCATGACCTCTTTTTGCCGCTTCGCTTATTTTAGCGCCTGGCAGAAAACCATGTAAAATTAACCGATTACCTACAATGAACTATAAGCATATAAATAGTATTTCACTGAAAATATAAATAAAGAAAACGACCAGACATAATATTTACGACGCATTTCTTAATTATGCATAAATAAAAATCAAAAAAGCCTATGGCGCATTTTCAGGCTTTTAAGATGTTTCTTAAAAGCGAGTGAAAAATAACCACCTTGTGCTTATTCAGAGAAATACCGCAGGTATGAGGTAAAAAAAGCGCCCGCAGGCGCTGATGAAATGGAGGGATCTTTACCGGCACTGCCGGGCAGACATTCTTTTACGCATAATGCAGCGTTTCCGGCTCCCGGCGCAGGATCACCTTGCCGTGGCGCACCGAATAACGCGCCTTCGCCTGGCGGCGCACCACTTCGTAATCATCCGGCGCGTCGAGCACCACCAGATTTGCCGGACGCCCTTCACAGAGGCCGTAGTTATCGCCGAGGTTCATCGCCCGCGCGCTGTTGTCGGTCACGAAATCCAGGCTGCGCTTGAGATCCTCATAGCCCATCATTTGACAGATATGCAGCCCGGCGTCGAGCACGCGCAGAATGTTGCCGTTGCCGAGCGGATACCACGGATCTTTAATCGAATCCTGCCCGAAGCAGACGTTCAGGCCAGCGCGATCCAGCTCCGCCACGCGCGTCACGCCGCGCCGCTTCGGCCAGGTGTCGAAACGCCCCTGCAGATGAATGCTCTCCGTCGGGCAGGAGACGAAGCTTAAGCCAGCGCGTTTGAGCAGGCGGAACAGCTTTGAGCAATAGGCGTTATCGTAAGAGCCCATCGCCACCGTGTGGCTTGCCGTTACCCGCGCGCCCATGCCGCGCACGCGCGTCTCTTCCGCCAGCACCTCCAGAAAGCGCGACTGCGCGTCGTCGGTTTCATCGCAGTGCACATCTACCAGGCAGCCGGTGCGCTCGGCCAGATCCATCAGGAATTTCACCGAGCTGACGCCCTGCTCGCGGGTGTTCTCAAAATGCGGAATGCCGCCAACCACATCCGCGCCCATCTCCACGGCCTGCTCCATCAGCGCCCGCCCCTGCGGGAAGGACTCAATGCCCTCCTGCGGGAACGCGACGATTTGCAGATCGATAAGATGGCGCGCCTCTTCTTTCACTTCCAGCATCGCTTTCAGCGCGGCGAGCGTCGGGTCGGTCACATCCACATGGGTGCGCACGTGCTGAATGCCGTGGTCGCGCAGCATGCCGATGGTCGCGTGCGCGCGGCGTTTGGTGTCCTCATGGGTGATGGTCGCTTTGCGCTGGCCCCAGCGCTCAATGCCTTCAAACAGCGTGCCGCTCATGTTCCACTCAGGCTCGCCCGCCGTCAGGGTGGCGTCCAGATGAATATGCGGCTCCACCAGCGGCGGGATAACCAGCCCGCCCTGCGCATCCAGATCGCCTTCGTTGGGGGCCTGCATCGCCGTCTGCGGCGTAATGGCTTTAATGATCCCGTCATCCAGCACGAGCGTGAACCAGCCTTCGCGGCGGCGTAAACGGGCATTAACGATATTCATAACGGCTCCTTTGAGTAAGACGGTGAGTGTGGCTCACGGCTGCGGCTGTGCCAGCGCGCGACGCTGTTCCCGCACGCGCGCCAGGCGCACAAACAGAAGATAGCTCGCCGCCGACACCGCGATGCCCACCAGCGGGGCCACCCACGGTGAAAAATAGGCGGTCAGCGCGCCAAGCGAATAAGCGGCAAGCCCCGCATAGTTAAAACGCGGCAGGCGAGCCTCGCTCAGCGCCGGATAACGCCCGCGGCGGTGAAACACATAGTCGGCGATGATCACCCCGCCGACCGGCGGAATAATGCTGCCGAGCAGCACCAGAAACGGGATCAGCAGCTCATACATCCCGCCGATAGCCAGCAAAATGCCGATGCCCGCGCTCGCGACGGTGAGCGTGCGGCGGCGCTCGCTGCGCAGTAAATGGCAGGCGGCGGCAGAAACGTTATAAATCGTCGGCCCCTGAATGGTCCACAGATTCAGACACAGCATGATGACCGCCGCCACCGACAACCCCTGCAACGTCATGACCGCCACGATATCGGCCTGCTGATAGACCACCGCGCACCATGCGCCTGCGACCACCATCAGCCCGTTGCCAATGAGAAAGCTAATCAGGCTGCCGGTAATGGCGGTGCCACTGCTGCGCGCCATGCGCGTCCAGTTGGTGGCCTGAGTCGCGCCGCTCGCAAACGTACCAAACACCATCGTGATGGCCGCCGACCAGCCCAGGGTTTCGGTGGGTTCAATGCGCTGCATCGCCTGCCAGCCGCCCGCGTGGCGGGTCGCAATCCACATCGAGGCGACCAGCAAAATAAACATCAGCGGCACCGAAACGCGCGAGAGCAGATCCAGCCCGCGATAGCCCACCAGCGCCGTCACGCAAAACGCGAGGCCGAAGAACACCATCAGCGGCGTGGTGAGCCATTCCGGCAACGCCAGCAGTTTCACGAGCGTGATGGCGACCGTGGCGGTGCCCCACGCGTACCAGCCCAGCTCCGCGAAGCCGAGCAGGAAATCGGAGAGCTTGCTGCCCTTCTCGCCAAAACAGAAGCGCCCCATCAGCACAGTATTCAGCCCGCTGCGGGCAGCTATCCAGGCAAGCGCCGCCGCATACAGCGCCAGCAGCAGGTTGCCAATCGTGGCTATCCAGAGCATCTCGACAATCGGAAACGCGACGCCGAGCTTGCCGCCTGCGAACATCGTGCCGGTGAAAAAGGTAAAGCTGAACAGCACCATAGAAATGGAGAGCAGGCCCTTGCGCCCGGCGGCGGGTGCCTCGCTTAACGGGAATTCGGTGTTGGCTGACATAACGGCTCCTCTGCGAAGATAAAACGCGTGTGGACAGAGATTCAGCAAGTTATGTGCCAGGAATCGGCGGGCGAAATGACGGATATATCCGGCATCAGCAGAGAAACCACGCCCTGCGATTGTGCAACGCGGCGCGGTTTGCACTGTCGTCGGGAGACGCGCGCCGCTCTGAGCGGCGACGCGCGTTATAGCGGATGGCGGGATCAGTCGAGATCGACACCGTTGCTGGCGATCACTTTTTTATACCACCAGAACGATTTCTTACGCTTGCGCTCCAGCGTGCCGCAGCCCTGGTCGTCGCGATCCACCCAGACAAAACCGTAGCGTTTGCTCATCTCGCCGGTGGAGGCCGACACCAGATCGATGCAGCCCCAGGTGGTGTAGCCCATCACCGGAATGCCGTCTTCAATGGCTTCGCGCATCGCGCGGATATGCTCGCGCAGATAACTGATGCGGTAGTCATCTTCGATTTCGCCCTTTTCATTAAAGGCGTCTTTCGCGCCGAGGCCGTTTTCCACCAGGAACAGCGGTTTCTGGTAGCGGTCATACATCATGTTCATGGTGATGCGCAGCCCCAGAGGATCGATTCCCCAGCCCCATTCGCTCGCCTCGATATACGGGTTTTTCAGCGATTTCACGATGTTTGCCGCATTCGTTACCTGGCTGTTCATATCTGCCGAGGCGCAGCGCGAGGCGTAGTAGCTGAAAGAGACGAAATCGACGGTATCTTTAAGGATTTCATCATCTTCCGGCGCTTTTTCAATCACGATGCCTTTTTCACGGAACAGGCGCTGCGTGTAGGCCGGGTACGCCCCGCGCGCCTGCACGTCGATGAAAAACAGGTTTTCGCGGTCTTTCTCCAGCGCTGCCCAGACATCTTCCGGCTTGCAGGAGTAAGGGTAGAAGTTACCGCCCGCCAGCATACAGCCCACCTGGTTTTGCGGGTTCACTTCATGCGCGATACGGGTGGCGATAGCGCTGGCGATAAGCTCATGATGAGCGGCCTGGTATTTCACCTGTTCATGGTTTTCGCCCGGCTCAAACGCCAGGCCCGCGCCGGAGAACGGGCTGTGCAGCAGGATGTTGATCTCGTTGAACGTGAGCCAGTATTTCACAAGTCCGTCGAACGCTTCAAAACAGGTGCGCGCGTAGCGGGTGAAAAACTCCACCATTTTACGGCTGCGCCAGGAGCCATATTCGTTCACCAGATGCATCGGCACGTCGAAGTGGCACAGCGTCACCAGCGGCTCGATGTTGTATTTTTTGCACTCGCTGAACAGCGCGCGGTAAAACGCGATGCCCTCTTCGTTCGGTGTCTGTTCATCGCCGTTCGGGTAGAGACGGCTCCAGGCGATGGACGTGCGAAACACCGTAAACCCCATCTCGGCCATCAGCGCGATATCTTCTTTATAGCGGTGATAAAAATCGATCGCCTCGTGGCTCGGATAAAATTCATCGTCACGCCAGCCGGTGCGCTTATCGAGCCCAAGCTTTACCGCCAGACGATTCGGGCCGTGCGGCAGCATATCAACCGTGGCTGGCCCTTTGCCGCCCTCGCGCCACGCGCCTTCCGCCTGGTTTGCCGCAATCGCGCCGCCCCATAAAAATCCTTCTGGAAAAGTGTTGTTATCCATACGTGTCCTCTGATTAATTCGGTTTTACTGCGGGCGCCTGCGCGGTGAAAGCCGCAGGCTGCGGGTTATCGCGGGCGGGTTCGGGTGCTTCGACGGGAATATCCTCAAAGCCCAGCACCAGCGTCAGGATAAACGACAGCACCACCGCCAGCGCCATCACCCCAAAGACCCAGACGATCGTCATCGGGTTGGCCGGATCGAAAAACTGCACGCTGGTAAACAGCCCCGGCGCGGCCATCGAGTGGCTCGCAAGCCCGGCAAGCCCCGCCACCGCGCCGCAGACGAAGCCGCTAATCAGGCTCGCCACCAGCGGACGTTTCAGCCGCACCGCCACGCCGTACAGCGCAGGCTCTGAAATGCCCGCCACAATGGCGGATGCCGCCGCGGCCAGCGCCGTCTGGCGCAGTTCCGGGTTGCGGGTGCGCCACGCGACCGCGAGCGACGACCCACCGAGCGACAGGTTGGCCCCGATCTCCGACGGCATCACCATGCCCTCTTTGCCGGTTTCGGCGATGGTCTGGATGATGGTCGGCGTAAACACGCGGTGCATTCCGGTAATGACTAACAGCGGCCAGAGCGCGCCCATAATCGCTACCGACAGCCAGCCCAGATAGCTGTGGATGGTGTATACCACCGACGAAATGCCGCTGCCAATCCAGATACCAATCGGGCCAATCAGCATGATGGCGATGGGCGCGGCGATCAGCACAATCAGCATCGGTTTCAGGAAGTTTTTGGTCACCGCTGGCGTGATTTTGTCCACCCAACGTTCAATATAGGAGAGTATCCAGGTCATGCAGAGCGCCGGGATCACGGTATAGGTATATTTTACCGCCGTGACCGGAATACCAATGAAATCCACCGGTTGCCCCTGCGCGGCTTTGGCCATCAGGTCAACGAAGTTTGGGTGCACCAGCACGCCCGCAATGGCTATCGCCAGCGACATATTGGTTTTGAATTTCAATGCGGCCGAGGCGGCCACCATGATCGGCAGGAAGAAAAACGCGCCGTCGCCAATCACGTTGAGAATGGTGAGCGTCGGCGCGCCTTTCTCATAAACGCCCGACATCTCCAGCACCATCGCCAGCAGTTTGACCATCGAACCGCCGATAATCGCCGGGATCAGCGGCGACATGGTGCCAATTAGCGCGTCGAGAATGCCCGCGCCGATGCGCCGCAGGGTGATTTTGTCGTTACGCGGCAGCGCGCGCTCGACCCGCGCGCCTTCCGGCAGCAGTTTCAGGACTTCGGCATACGCCTGCGACACCGTGTTGCCGATGATGACCTGGCACTGGTTCTCATTGCGTACCACGCCGAGCACGCCGGGAATGGCCTTAAGGCGCGCCGCGTCCACGGCGCTGTCGTCGTTCAGCACAAAGCGCAGGCGCGTCATGCAGTGCGTGACGGCCGCCACGTTACCGCCACCGCCAATCGCCTCGACGACCGCGCCCGCCAGCGCTACGTAATTCTTTGACATGATGGTGAACTCTCTCGTTATCACACGCCGTGGCACCAGAGCCGCCCCTGCGCGTTTATTATTTTAAATTCAGGTACTTGTCAGGATTTACGGCGCTAAACGCCGCATCGCGCTGACAGGATGATGTAATAGGTAACCGGTTCCACATTAGAGTGGTTGTGGTCATAAAACAGATCAACTGAAATTTAATCGGGCTTTAAAATCTGTGATGCGGATCGCCATCAGGCGGTCGTCAGCGTGCGCGACATGCCTGCCGCTTTACCGGGAAATGTGTAGAATGTGCGGCACATCAGCCGAGCCGGAGGGATTACATGTCGACAATGCAGGAAGTGGCCAAAAAAGCGGGCGTCTCTAAGGCCACCGTGTCTCGCGTGCTCTCCGGCAAAGGGTATGTCAGCGAAGAGACGCGCAAACAGGTGTTCGAGGCCATCGACGCCACCGGCTACCGGCCCAATCTGCTGGCGCGCAATCTCGCGACCAATACCTCCCAGTGCATAGGGATGGTGGTCACCAACACGCTCTACAGCGGCAGCTACTTCAGCGAGATCCTCTCGCGCGCAGCGAAAAAGCTGGAAGAAAATGGCCGCCAGTTGATTCTGGTGGACGGTAAACACAGCGCCCGCGAAGAGCGCGAGGCGATTGAGTTTCTGCTCGATTTACGCTGCGACGCCATCATCCTCTATCCGCGCTTTCTCGGTGTTGACGAGATTGACGAGATCATCAGCCAGACCCGCCAGCCGGTGATGGTGGTGAACCGTAAGCTGCGGAAACACCAGAGCCACTGCGTCTGCTGCGACCATAAAAACGCGAGCTTTAACGCCACCCGCGCGCTGCTGGAGCGCGGGCATCGCGAGATCGCATTTATCACCGGATCGCCTGATTCCCCTACCGCGCTGGAGCGTCTGGCGGGCTACAAAGAGGCGCTACGCCAGCACGGCATTACGCCTGCAACGTCGCTGATTGTGGAAGGCAAATGGACGCCCGCGAGCGGCGCGCAGGCGGTAAAGACGCTGCTGGAAAGCGGCACGTCATTTAGCGGGCTTATCGCCAGCAACGACGATATGGCGGTCGGCGCGCTGAAAGCGCTGACGGACGCGGGCATTCCGGTGCCGCAGCAGGTGTCGCTGATAGGCTTTGATAACAGCCCCACCGCGCCCTTTTTAAGCCCGGCGCTCGCCAGCGTGAAAGACCCCGTCACGGATATGGTGCATGAAACGATAAACCGCCTGATAGCGATGCTCGACGGCGGCTATCTCTCGCGCGATAACCTGTTCGTTTCAGAGTTTATCCTGCGCGATTCGGTGGGGAATGGGCCTTACTGCGCCCGATCGTAAGTGGCGCTGATTTTTAACGGGAAAGTCTGCGCCGTCGCGAAATGCGCGGCGAATAAACGGAGCGGACCGCCTTTCAGGCTCTGGAAATAGTAGTACGCAGAATAGCGGTTGCCGGGGCGGTAACTGAAACCCAAATCGGGTAAACACTGCCCGCGCGCCACGTGGCGTTTCGCCTCGGGCAACTGCGATTCCATTAAGGACTCTCCCCTCTCGCTGTATATTTCAACCGAGCGAATGACCTCATCAGGTTTATTCGCCACCAGCAAACAGACCGTATCGCCGCGCGCCATTACCGTGGCTGGCTCTTCAAGAGATATCCTGTCCGCACCAGACGGACACACCGTCAGTAAACCGGTTAGCATCACGACAAGCAGGCGTTTCATCTTCCCTTTCCCTTCACATTTCCAGGTGTGCGAGAGTATCGCGTTGCTTGCGGGCGCGCCTGTCGACGCGCCGAAAAATGACCGTTTTCAGATTCGCACAAGACACCCTACGGCTCGCTTTTCACCACGTAACGGGTGGCGGGGAAGCGGTTCAAAATCAGGTGCACTAAAAACACCATCGTCAGCGTGATAAGCAGCGACACGGTGACGGAGCTGATGCGGTAGAGATCGCTGAAAACGAGATCGGTATCAGGGTGAAGGTTCTGCCCGAACATGATGCCGAGCGTGGTGATACTGGCGAACCCGACACCCGCGCCGACCTTTTCCATCACGTGCAGGCGGGCGCTGAAGGCAAAGCCGAGCGCGATAAGCGGCATCATCAGCACCATGTGGCTGCTGTGATCGTAGAGCACCAGCTGCACCAGCAGCACATAGAGACAGCCAATCACCACGCCCACCACGCGCCACAGCGAGCTTAACACCGCGCCGCGATAATGCATGGGAAAGAGGATCAGGATGCCCGCCATCAGCGCCGAGAGCGAATCGCTTAAATCCGCCATCTGAAACACCACGAAATTGAGCGTCGCCACCGTGCCGGAAAGCAAATATTCATGGCGCACCCGCGCGGCGTCTTTTTCAATCAGCGGCGGCGGCTTGCGCGGTTCGACATCCGGTAGCAGATAGTGCATCAGCGCGCTTAGGCCTACGGCCATCACGCTCGCTTCCATATTGGAAAAGAGCAGCGTGTGCCAGTCGCTGGTCGGGTAGCTCATAAAGTTGAGCATCACGCTCTGGCAGACGACGCCCATTGAGCCGAAGAGAAACAGCGGGCCTTTGCTCATAAAGCGAAAACGCATCACGTAGAGCGCAAACACCACGCCCGTCATGATCACCGGCCATTGCCACAGATAACCGACAATAATCACCATTTCGACACAGTTCAGCGCGGCGCTGAAGATAAACTGCTTCGCGACGTGGCGGTTAAAAACCGGCACCAGTGACAGCAGCATGATCGGGTAGATAACAAAAAAGACGCCATAACTGGTGTTGTAGAAACTCGAAATGCTGAGCGCGATGACGCCCGCCACCATGATGCGCAGCGTCTGGCGGAAGTCATTCGCCGTATAGACGATGTTGCCGTGCGGGGTAAAGACCCGCGCCAGTGTGTTAATAGACATGGTTAATACACATAGTGCAGCAGGCTTATCAGGTGGATCTGTACGCCCGAGAAGAAGCGGGCGAACGGACCTTCGCTGTTATAGAGCTGCACGGTGGCGCGCGCGCCGGTCGGCAGCGTCGCAGGCAACGGCTCGTCCAGCGCCACGTGAATGCGCATACGCCGCGCGTCGCGCACCCAGCGGTTCGACTCCTCCGGCTGCGACAGCTGGCCATTCACCGCCTGCTGGCCCGCCAGTATCCCGGCGTCATGGCTGGTGACGTGCGCGTGGAACACCTGGCCTGGCAGCGCGTCGAACACCACGGCGGCGTCGGTGCCCGCGTGCGTGTGGCGCAGGCTCTTCTCACGGAAATCGGCCACGATATCGGTGTGCTCGCTCACCAGCGCCAGCGCGGGCGTACCGGCGGCGGCAAACCAGCCGGGGCTTAACTGCAGGTTGCTGACGGTGCCGTCGGCTTCGGCGCGGATCTGAGTCCAGCCGAGATTAAGCTGCGCGTCCTGTAGCGCGTTGCGGTATTTCTCCAGCGTCACGTTGCGGTTGTCGTCCCGTTCGCCGCGCTCGATGGTCAGTTCGTTGATTTTCGCCTCCAGCTGCGCCACCGCCTGTTCGCTGGTCTGCCAGGTGGTGCGCACCTTGTCGAGATCCTGCTGCGAGACGTTTTGCATCGTGCTCAGGCGCTGATAGCGGTCAAAGGTGACTTTATCGTTGCGCGCCGTCAGGCGGGCGGTGTTGAGGCTGGCCCTGGCCGCGACAATCTGCGCGTCCAGTTGCTCGTTGGCAAGCCGCGCCTGGCGCAGCGCGATTTCCGCCGCCTCGACGCGGTTGGTAAACGGCGCGGCATCCAGCTCAAACAGCAGATCGCCCTTTTTCACATGGCTGTTGTTGGCGACATGCACCGCCGCCACGTAGCCCGACACGCGCGATGAAACAGGCGTCACCACGCGCATCACGGTGGAATCCGGCGTCAGCGGGATCCAGATATCGGCGAGAATGAAGTAAACGAACATTGCCAGGAAAGTGGCAATACTCACCCTTACCCAGCGGGCAAATTTTTGTTCCGGAGTCATCATAGTTATTGTGCGTTGTTAGCGTCTTCGTCGCGGATCGTGCGCAGATTACGCGCGATCTGGTTTAAGGTGTCGCTGAAGATGTCCATATCCTGCGCGGGAATATTGTGTGACACGCGCGCCTGGTAGCGCGCAATCACCGTGTTAAGCGTGGCAAGCATCGCCCGCCCTTCGTCGGTGAGCGAAACCAGGCGAATGCGTTTGTCCCAGGGTGACGTAGTGCGCACCAGCAAACCTTTACTTTCAAGGCACGCCAGCGTGCGCATCAGCGGCGGCAGTTCAATGCCCTGCACCTGCGCCAGTTCGCTGACCGAAAGATTATCCCCCTGCTGATCGAGCTGCATCAGCACCGTCCAGCCAGACTGCGTCAGGCCGGTGTCGGTAATCGCACTATCGATAATGGCGCGCCACTGACGCACTATCATCGCCATGCGCATGCCCATCGGACGGCGGGCGAACCGTTCATCTTCAGTCATTGGGGGCTCCCTTCAGTTAGCGGGAGGGCAAATTAATACTTATCAGGGTAAGTATCAAGAAACAGGCGGGAGAAAAGCATGGATTGCGAAAGGCGCGGGCCGCGGCACCGGCTGCGCGGCCCGTGATAACCAGGCGTGATTACTGGCTGAGACGGCTTGCGATAAGACGCAGCTCATCGGCGATTTTGCGCATATCAGGCGCGTCGTCTTCACGCGGGCCGGTGGAGTGACGAATCACCAGCCGCGCCGGGAGAATGGAAGAAAGCCGTGAGGCGTCGCTTTCGCTCGCTTCCAGCAACCGCCGCACCGCCTCTTTGCCCTGCATGTCGAGATCGAGCGAGACGGTGGTCAGCGCCGGATAGAAAAACGAGCTTTCGTAGGTGTCGTCATAGCCAATCACCGATTTCTGCCCCGGAATGGAGAGCTGCTGCTGATGAAACGCGCTCAGCACGCCAAGCGCCATCTGGTCGTTCGCCACCAGCACGGCGGTGAAATGCGGCGCTTCACGCAGCATTTGCAGCGCGCCCGCGTAGCCGCTCTGCGCGTCCCAGTTGCCATGCAGCACCGTCACTGGCGTCAGGCCGTAGCTCTCCAGCGTCTCAAGCCAGCTTTTGAGGCGCAGCCGCGCGGACACCGAGCGCTCCGGCCCCGCCAGCAGTGCGATATCGCGATGCCCCAGTTCGTATAAATACTTCACGCTCGCGCGCGTGCCGTCCGCCGGATTAAAAGAGACGTTAAACACCGAGCTGTACGGGTCCACATCAAGGAACAGGCACAGGATATCGTCGTTATCGGCGGCGATTCTCTCCGCTTCCTGGGTCTCCAGCGGTACGTTGATGATAACCTTATCCACCAGCTGGGACTTGAGTTCGTTGATGGAATCCTGAATTCCCTGGCTGACGTTCTCATCGATCATTGAGATCAATACCTGGTAGCCATCCAGATTTGCGTAACGTTTCACCGCCGCCGCCACCTGCGACGGCGCATGTAATGCAAGCGATGTGGTGACCAGGCCAAGCGTCATGCTCTGCTTGCCGACCAGCTGCTGCGCCAGTCGGTTAGGCACATAACGCAGATGCGCGATTGCCTCCTCCACCTTGCGGCGCGTGGCTTCAGAGACATTCGCAGACTTATTCAAAACACGAGACACCGTCTGGTAGGAAACCCCCGCATGGCGAGCGACGTCTTCCAGTGTGGCGCTTTTAGACTTCATGTTCCGGTTCCTTTTTCATGGGCTGCGCTGATTGTAACAGGCACCAGCCGGAAAAGCCTTTTCTGCATAAATCCCCGTTATCCACTCTCTTAACCAAGTATTACGTTCACAATACATAAAACTCGTGAGAAACATCACCGTTCGTTACAAAAATGGCTGATTTATTTGCACTGAGTCACAATTAATTAAGATCAAAATTGCCTGAAATTCTGCAAAGGCGTTTTATGGCCTCGGTTATGTGAACGTAATACAAAACAATAAAAGAGGTTACTATGAACACTACGCTACGCACAGTGGCCGTTGCGTTAGCTGCCGCGCTGACTTCACCTTGTCTGCTGGCCGCTTCATCTTCTGTACCCATTGATTTTCATGGCTATTTGCGTGGCGGCGTGGGCGTCTCGCAGGATGGTGGCCAGGAAGAGTGGCAGAAAAACAAGCTGGGGCGTCTGGGTAACGAAACCGACACCTATGGCGAAGTTGAACTGGGCTCTGAAGTTTACAAAAAAGACGAAGTCAGCTTTTATGTCGACAGCATGGTCAGCATGGTGTCCGACGGCTCCCACGATAACGAAAGCACGCTTAACGACGACGCCCAGTTCGGCCTGCGCCAGTTAAACCTGCAAATTAAAGGGCTGATCCCGGGCGATCCGAACGCGGTGATCTGGGGCGGCAAGCGCTACTACCAGCGCCACGACCTGCACATCATCGATACTAAATACTGGAACATCTCCGGCTCTGGCGCGGGGATCGAAAACTACACCTTAGGCCCGGGCGCGATCTCCTTCGCGTGGATCCGCGGCGACGCCAACGATCTCGACTACCGCGTCGATGGCGATAACGACGTTAACATCAACTATCTCGATCTGCGTTACGCGGGCTGGAAGCCGTGGGCAGGCGCCTGGACGGAGTTTGGCATCGATTACGCCATGCCAAACCCGACCGACAAACAGAAAGAGTACGGCGGCCTGTATGAAGCCGATAACGGCGTGATGCTGACCGGCGAAATCAGCCAGGACATGCTCGGCGGCTATAACAAACTGGTGTTGCAGTACGCTAATAAGGGCCTTGCGCAGAACATGGTGTCGCAGGGCGGCGGCTGGTATGACATGTGGAACTACGTCAACGACGCTACCGGCTATCGCGTGATCAACACCGGCCTGATTCCGATCACCGACAAGTTCTCGTTTAACCATGTGCTGACCTGGGGCTCGGCGGACGACATCACCGCCACGACCGATAAATCACGCCTGCTGTCGCTGGTAGGGCGCGGTCAGTACCAGTTCACGCAGTATGTGCGCCTCATCGGGGAAGTGGGCGGATTCTGGCAGAAGGACACCTATAACAACGGCGCGGATTACAAGCAGAGCGGCGAAAAATACACTATCGCGCTTGGCCTCGCCGATGGCCCGGAATTTATGTCACGCCCGGAACTGCGTGTGTTCGCCTCTTATCTGAACGATTCGCAGAACGGTAAATCCCTGCAGGACGGCACGGCGGACGACACCTGGAACTTCGGCGTTCAGGTCGAAGCCTGGTGGTAAGAAACAGTTCCTGGCGCTCACCACGCGTCAGGCTGTGCGGGCGGCGGCCCGAAACCGCTGTCCGCAGGCGTTGTCTGATGCAGACACGCAGAGTAAGCGTTGTATCTCTGAGTTATGGCACTGCCATCAAGGCGTAACGGCCTCTGATGCACCCTCGTTGCCTTTTGCGGGATAACCTTTTATGCAGGGTTATCCCGCTTTTTTATCACGCGTTTCTGAAACGCTCATCCAGTAGTTTGCGCAGCGCGTCGGATTGCTTACCGAAAATCGCATGGACTTCCTGGCCGAGAATAATCACGCCTAATGCCCCTTCCGACTGCAACGCCTCGGTATCGACGCGGGTCAGCTCTTTGACTTTGACGCGCAGACGCGTCATGCAGGCGTCCACGCTCTCAATATTCTCCTGCCCGCCGAAATCTGCCACCAGACGCGCGATCTGCTCGCGCTCCTCTTCGGTTAACGTCTGGGTAGTGGCGGGCTGCGGGCGGGTGACGTGGTGCAGAAACGATTTCAGGCTAACCATAGCGGCTCCTTTTTCAGACCAGATAATAAAAAAGCGCCCGTTCGGGTGAACGGGCGCGCAGGGAACAACTCAGGCGAGGCGGCGACGCAGAATGCGACAGCCCCACGGGGCGAGCGACAGCCTGCCGCTCAGCGCGTCGCCGGTCAGCATATCGGCGCAGCCCTCCGGCAGCGTCACCGACTGCGGCGCGCCGGTGTAGTTTTCAACGAAGATAAACGCGGATTCGCCATCATGACGGGCATGCGCGGTGACGCCCGGCGGGAAATCCGCCGCCAGCGCGCGCGTAAGCGCCAGCTCGTTAATAATGTTGGCGAAGAAATCGCGCTGGAAGGCGAGATCGTTACGCGAGGCCACATACCAGGCTTTGCCCGCGCCAAACGCGTTCACCGTCACCGCCGCGCGTCCGGCATAGAAATCGTCGCGATAGGTGGCAAGCGCCGTCGCCCCTTCGGTGTGGATGAGATCGCACAGATGGCGCACCTGATACGGCCCCTGCAAGCCCGCCTCGTTGCCCGCCAGCCCCTGAATCAGGTTGCGTTCGCCGTCGGCGAGGCAGTCGATCTCTTCCGCCCAGATGCCCAGCAGCTTACGCAGCGGGCCGGGGAAACCGCCGAGATGGCAGAGATCGGTCTCGTTGACGATGCCGCTCCAGTAGGTGGTCACAAAGTGGCCACCCTGTTCGACAAAGGCTTCGGCGCGCTGCGCAAACCCGTCGCGCACCATGTAGAGCATCGGCGCGATAACCAGTTTATAGCCGCTGAGATCGGCGTCGGCGTTAATGATATCGACCGCGATCCCCTGCTCCCAGAAGGGCCGGTAGTGCTCGGCGACGGTCTTTTCATACTCCAGCCCCAGGTTGCGCGGCCCCTGCGCGTCATCCATCGCCCAGCGGCTTTCCCAGTCGAAAATCACCGCCACCTGCGCATCCACGCGCGCGCCGACCACCGGATCAAGCTGGCTTAAGATATCGCCAAGCTGCGCCACTTCGCGCCCGATACGGGTGTCGAGATGACCGACGTGATCCACCACCGCGCCGTGGAATTTTTCTACCGAGCCGCGGCTCTTGCGCCACTGGAAGTACTGCACCGAATCCGCGCCGTGCGCCACCGCCTGGAGCGAAGAGAGAATATGCATGCCCGGCTTTTTCAGCTTGCTGGTGGGCTGCCAGTTGGTTGTACCCGGCGTCGATTCCATCAACACGAACGGTTTGCCGTGCTTTAAGGTACGCATCAGGTCGTGGTACATGGCGGTGTAGCAGGCAAGCTCGGTTTCGTCTTTATCGCGGTGCCACATCGGGTAGCTGTCCCAGGAGATAAAGTCGAGCGGCTCGGCGAGCTGCCAGTAGTCGTAATCGTAGAAATACTCCATGAAGTTGGTGGTGGCCGGTAATTCCGGGTTCACCGCCTTCAGCGGGGCCAGTTCGTGACGGCAGAAATCAGTAACCTGCGCGGTGTTAAAGCGCCGCCAGTCGAGATTCAGGCCGTGAATAGAGTTTTCGCCCTGCGGCGCCGGAGATTCAATCTGCGACCAGTCGGTAAAGGTGTGGCTCCAGAACGTGCTCCACCAGGCTTCGTTCAGTTTATCGAGCGTGCCGTAGCGCGCTTTCAGCCAGCCGCGGAAATTCTCCTGGCATAAATCGCAATGGCACTCGCCGCCATATTCGTTGGAGATATGCCAGCCGAGCACCGCCGGATGGTGCGCGTAACGCTCCGCCAGCAGGCGGTTGATGGTCGCGGTTTTGTCGCGATAGACCGGCGAACTCATGCAGTGGTTATGACGGCCGCCATGCAGCGCCGGAACGCGGTCGCGCCCGACGCGCAGCACCTGCGGGTATTTCTGCGACATCCAGGCCGGACGCGCGCCGCTCGGCGTGGCGAGAAACACGTGAATGCCGCCCTGATACAGCTTGTCGATAATCTCGTCGAGCCACTCGAAGCGAAACACGCCCTCTTCAGGCTCCAGTTTCGCCCAGCTAAAAATGCCCACCGACATCACGTTGCATTTCGCCTGCTGCATCATGGCGATATCGCTCTCTACCGTGCCGGGGTAGTTCTCCCACTGCTCCGGGTTATAGTCCGCACCGTGCAAAAGGGCGCTGACCTTCGGACTTAAAGGCGCAAATTTGTTCATTTAGAGGCTTCCTGATACGGCATACCCGTCCGGCGTCACCCGGCGGGCGCGCGGCCTGCCGGGTGAGAGCATCAGGGTATAAATGGAATAAAAAGGATTAATTAAAGACTTTTACCGATGGCAGCACGTTGCCGTGGCAATCGAAAAACGCCTGGTTTTCGCGGGCGTTGCCGGTTTTCCATTCATCATGGATATATTTCATACCCGCAGGCGTCGCCCAGGTGTTCCCCGGTACGGCAATCCAGGCCGGCTCCCAGTAAAAAATGCCTTTGCCGCGATGGTTTTCGACGTTCGCCACGCTCTGCATCAGGTCATGCACGTAGTCGTACTGGCCCTGCACCGTCGCCGGGTAGCCGCCCTCTTTTTCCTCTTTCTGCTGGAAGCTGTTTTCGGCGTTGTCGCAGTTCTCCAGCGTGTACGCATAGGCGGCTTCCACCACAATCACATCTTTGTTGTAGCGTTTGCTGATGTCGTCCATATTGGCTTTCAGCGCGCTGATGGGGCCGTTCCAGTAGGTGTACATCGAGAGCCCAATCACATCGAACGGCACCTGGCGTTTGGTGATTTCATCGAACCACCAGCGGAAGGTGTCGTTTTTGGTGCCTTCGGCCAGATGCAGCATGATTTTCACCTGCTCGCCCTGGGTCAGGTTTTCGCGCAGGCCGCTGATGGCGGCATTCAGCAGGCCCGCGAGACGATCAAACTCGCCGCCGCCCTGCCCCCAGCTTTTGCCTTCCGGCCACAGAATGCCGCCGTTAATTTCATTGCCGATCTGCACCATATCCGGCAGCACGCCCGCCTTTTTGAATTCGGCGATGGTGTCGCGGGTGTAGTCGTGAATCGTGGTTTTAAGCTGGTCGTAATTCTGGTTTTCCCAGGCTTTCGGCTTGAACTGCTTGCCAGGATCGGTCCAGAAATCGCTGTAGTGGAAATCGAGCAGCAGGCGCATTCCCTGCGCTTTCACGCGTTTTGCCAGCGCAAGCGTGGTGGCGAGATCGTTGGTGCCGCCGCCGTAAGGCGCGCCCGCGCTATCTTTCGGGTCAACCCACAGGCGCAGGCGCACGTAGTTCACGCCGTTCTCGCGCAAAATGGTCAGCGCGTCCTGTTGCTTGTGATCGGCGTCGTAGAACTTCGCGCCCTGGCGTTCCAGCTCCGGCAGCGTGGAGATATCCGCGCCCTTGATAAAATCCGCCGGGAGGTTAAGCGGCTTTGGCGTTATCTGCGTCATGTTGGCGGCGAAAGCGGAAAAACAGCAGGCCAGCGAGACAGCAAGCAGTGCAGGTTTACACAGTTTCATCAGATTATCCTTTGGTACTGCCGGAGGTCAGACCGGAGACGAAGTATTTTTGTAAGGCCAGATAGAGAATCGCGACCGGCACCGCAATCAGCACCGCGCCCGCGGCGTAGGTGGTGTAGCTCGCACCCATCTTCTGCGCGACCAGGTTATAAAGCCCGATCGGCAGCGTGTATTTATCCGGCGTGCGCAAAATGGTGCTGGAGAGAATGAAATCCCCGAGCGGCCCGGTAAAAGAGAACAGCGCCACCACCGCCACAATCGGTTTAGAGAGCGGCATGATGATTTCGATGAAAATCCGGAAGTTGCTGGCGCCGTCCATGCGCGCGGACTCGTCGAGGTCTTTCGGGATAGCGTCCAGATAGCCTTTCATCAGGTACGTGTTCATCGGGATCATCCCGGCGACGTAAATCAGCACCAGCGCCAGGTGGCTGTTAATCAGCCCGAGCAGTTGCGAGAGCACGAAAATGGCGATCAGCGCGGAAAACTGCGGGATCATCTGCAACAGCAGGAACAGCATCAGCCCGTTCTGGCGGCCCTTAAAGCGAAAGCGCGAGAACGCATAGGCGGTGAAGCTGACGCTGATTAACGTCAGCACCATCGTCATGAAGCTGATTTTCATCGAGTTCCAGTACCAGGTGACGTAATTCACCTGGCCGTTGAAGAGATCGGCGTAGTGCTGGAACGAGAGGTTTTCCGGGATTATCGAGCTGCTGAGCAGGCTGTTGCCCGCGTTCAGCGACGCGCCCACCGTCCAGATCAGCGGATAGATAATGATTGTGCTGACCGTCAGGATCACCAGCCACGAGAGCGAGAGCCGCAGCCACTTTTCCTGTTTCATGCTTTGTCTTTTAGCCATGGTGTCTCCTTATGCCGTCTCGTCATTTTTGAACGACTTTGTGGCGCGGAACTGCCACAGCGCCAGCCCCACCACAAAAATGGAGAGCAGGATGGTTATCGTCGCGGCGATGGCGTACTGGGACGAAGACATCGTTAGCTTGTAGATCCACGAGACCAGAATATCGGTGCCGCCCGCGTTGGAGCCGGCCACCGCAGGCCCGCCGTTGTTAAACAGGTAGATGATGTTGAAGTTGTTAAAGTTGAACGTGTATTGCGTGATGATGATGGGCGCAATCGCGTAGAGCACCAGTGGCAGCGTAATGGTGCGCAGGCGCGTCCAGGTGCTGGCCCCGTCCATTTTCGCGGCTTCATACAAATCATCCGGGATCGCCTGCAGCACGCCGGTGGTCATCGCGAAGACAAACGGGAAGCCAAGCCACGTCTGCATCATGATGAGCGCGGTTTTGGTCCAGAACGGATCGGTCATCCAGGGCTTCGGCGCGATGTTGAAAAACGCCAGAATCGCGTTGTTAATTACCCCGAAGCTGTCGTTAAACATCCCGGCGAACACCAGAATGGTGACAAAGCCCGGCACCGCCCACGGCAGAATGAAAATAGTGCGGATAAGCGGCTTAAAGCGCAGATCTTTCTGGTTCACCAGAATCGCCAGCAGCACGCCCACGGTGCACTGGAATGTGGTAGCGAGCAGCGTCCAGACCACCGTCCACTGCAACACGTCAAAGAATGTCGAGCGCCAGATGGAGAGCGTGAAAATATTGACGAAATTCTTAAGCCCCACCCAGTCCACCAGCTTCGCGGGCGGCGTGTGGTAGAGGTTGTAGTTGGTGAACGCGATGGCGAAACCAAAAAGGATCGGGAACACCACCAGGAACACCAGCAGAATAAAGCCGGGCGCAATCATCAGATACGGAAAGCCGTCCGAGAGCAGCAACTGATACTGTTTACGCACGCTGTTAAGCGTCAGCCCTTCGTCGCGGCGCTTGCCGTTTACCCAGGCGTCGCGCAGCGAGAAGTAATAGACCGTCAGCCCAAAGCCCACCACCAGCAGGCTCAGAATCCCTTCCGCCAGCAGGAAGATGGAGTTGTCGCGCGGCACCTCTTCACCCAGCGTATAAAGCCCCCACAGCCCCACACGCAGGAAATCGTGAAATACCCCGAGAAAGCTTGCCAGCAGCACCAGAAAGGTGACGCCTTTTAGCCACTGACGGTTATAAAACTGACCCACGCCCGGCAACAGAGCGCAGAGCAGCGCGCACCAGGCGTGTCGGCCCGCCCCTCGGGCAACGGGCATCTTTTCGCTGGGACTGATAATCACACACGGCTCCTTCTGAAAACGGGAGGTGTCCCTCCCGCCTTTAACGGTTCATCCGGCAACGCCCGCAGACACCGCCGGGTACGGCTTACTGATTACTGGCCTGCATCGCTTCAATCTGCATGGTTATCTGTTTCACCGCGTTATCGAGCGCGGTTTTCGGCTCCTGCTTGCCAGTGACGCTCAGCTCCAGCGCCGCGTTGGCAGGCGCCCACACTTCGCCCATTTCAGGAATGCCCGGCATCGCGCTGGCGCGCGCCGCCTGTACGGCTACCGCGCTTGCTTTCTGGTCGCCTTTGATCACCGGATCGTCCATCAGCGCCACCAGCGGCGGGATCTCGCGGGTCGCGATGTAGCGCGTTTTCACATACTGCGGCTGGTTGATGAACTCGATAAACTGCTGCGCCAGGGCTTTGTCTTTACTCCAGGTGGAAACCACGTAGCCTTTCACGCCGAGAAACGAGCTCATCGGTTTGCCATCCGGCAGCGTCGGCAGCGGGGCCACGCCGTAGTTAATGCCTGCGGCTTCGTAAGGCTGGAACGCCCACGGGCCGTTAATCACCGCCGCCGCTTTTTTCTCGGTAAATAGCGAATCGATAGCGTTCAGGCCGTTATCGCCGATGATCCCCGCCGGAAAGACGCCATCGGCATAGAATTTTTTCAGGAAGGTGACGGCTTCCACCGCGCCGGGCTTGTTGAGGCCGACATCCAGCGGATTAAAGCCGCCTTTGTCGTTTTTCCCGAAAATGTAGCCGCCCATCGGGCCGATAGCGCCCCAGCTGTAGTAAATCTGGTCGAACTTGGCGAGCAGGCCGTACTGGTTTTTCGCGCGCTGTTGTTTCGAGAAGTCATACCAGGCCTGGAGGCTGTCGAACGGCTTTTCCACCAGATCTTTGTTGTAGATAAGCACCAGCGTTTCGACGGCTTTCGGCACGCCGTACTGGGCGTTATCCATGCGGAACGCCGCGACGGAAGACGGCGTAAAGGCGTCGGTCTGCGCTTTATCAAGCGTCAGCGGCGATAACAGCCCCTGCACCACCGCGCCGCCCAGCTGATCGTTTGGGATCACCAGCACATCCGGGCCGATCCCCGCCGGGCCGTCGAGACGCAGTTTTTCCAGCTGCTGGGCGAACGGCATCTCCTGCATGTTCACTTTCACGTCGTACTGCTTTTCAAATGCCGCCACGGCATCCTTAATTCCGGCGGATTTTTTAATGTCTTCCCACACGTTAAGCTGTCGGGTCGCCGCGCTGGCACCAGCGCTGACCATCAGGGCGGAGATAACCAGGGCGGTAAGGATGTTCTTTTTCATTATCAACCTCATGTGAAGGTATAACAATTACGTCGTTTTTATTACGTGCTTCGCTTCTGTTTTAAAACTCAATCGCTGTAACCACGCAGCCTGCAAAAGCCCACTCAGCGAGTTTTCATTTTGTTATACGCTACGCTTACAACCCTGATAACTCTACAAAAAACTGTGCGTTGTGTGATCGTCGTTACAGAAATGAAAACCGGCGATAGGGGGCGAAATCCGGGGAAGTTATAGTCATGACACTGATTTAAAGCCGTTGCGTATCACTCCGCTGACTTGTTACACGTAATACAAAATAAGGTTCAGCGCCCGTCAGAAACGCCCGCGGCCACCACGGCTTACACTTTCGAGGAACCCTGATGTCCAGCATAAGACTGAGGAATGTCACCAAACGGTTCGGGAAAACCGAAACTCTGCACAATATCAATCTCGATATTGCCGACGGCGAATTTGCGGTGTTCGTCGGGCCGTCCGGCTGCGGAAAGTCCACGCTGCTGCGCATGATCGCGGGCCTTGAAGAGGTGAGCGACGGCGAGGTGCTGATTGGCGATGAGGTGATGAATGACGTCGCGCCCGCGCACCGCGGCGTGGCGATGGTCTTTCAGTCCTACGCGCTCTACCCGCACATGACAGTGGCGGAGAACATGGGCTACGGGCTGAAGGTCAATAAAGTACCGAAAGATCAGATCCGCCATCAGGTAGAGATGGTGGCGAAAACGCTGCAACTTTCGCACCTGCTGGACCGCAAACCCAAGCAGCTCTCCGGCGGCCAGCGCCAGCGCGTGGCGATTGGCCGCGCGATTGTGCGTAACCCGCAGGTGTTTATGTTTGACGAACCGCTCTCCAACCTTGACGCCGAACTGCGCGTTGAGATGCGCCTGCATATCGCGAGGCTCCACCAGGAGCTGAAAACCACGATGGTCTATGTCACTCACGATCAGATTGAAGCGATGACGCTCGCCGATAAAATCGTGGTGATGAACTACGGCAAAGTGGAGCAGATGGGCTCGCCGATGGAGCTTTACTACAACCCGGTCAATAAATTCGTGGCCGGGTTTATCGGCTCGCCGAAGATGAATTTCCTGCCAGCCACCGTGGCACGCTGGGAAGACGGCGCGCTGGACGTCACGCTCTCGCAGGGCAAAACGCTGCGGCTCGCCATTCATACCGCGCCGCTGAAGCAAGGCGATGCGGTGACGCTGGGCATTCGCCCGGAGCATCTCTCCACCGGCACGCAGGCGGAAGCCTCGTTAACGTTTAACTGTGAAGTGGTGGAGCGCCTTGGCAACAACACCTATCTGTTTGGCCAGTGTTACGGGCATGACAACGTGAAAATTCTGCTGCCGGGCGACGTGCATTTCAGCCCGTGGCAGGCGGTGGAAGTGGGCTTTAACCCGCGCGACTGTATGGTGTTTGACGCCGACGGCCTGCGCATCAGCGCCGAAACCGACATCCCGCACGCGCATTAATTTCCTCCTGCGTCGGCCCAGGGCGGGCCGACGATTTTCCCGCTGCTTTTCGGATTTCACAAAGATCCCCTCCCTCCAATACTGTATATAATACCAGTATTTCACAGACTGCCTTTATTGCCCGTTTAAGGAGGAACTATGTCGATGTCATCCGTACTCCCTGAAGTTTTACCTGAGGCGCTGGCGTTACCAGCGCCCGTCGCGCTGACCGAGCCGCGCCGCATCCGCGTGAGCTACGCCAGCCGTTTTCATGACGGCGTGAACCTGGCCGCGCTGACGCTTCGCGGCAAATGGCTGGAGGAAGCCGGTTTCCCTACCGGCACCGATGCAGACGTGCGGGTGATGCCTGGCTGTATTGTCATCACGGCGCGCGCGCCGGAGCCGGAAGATCCGCCGCTGCTGAGATCCCTGCGCCGCGTCTGCAAGCTGTCGGTGCGCAAGCAACAGCAGGTGCAGGAGTTTATCGAGGTCATCGCCGGCAAGCGTAAAAAGAAAGTGTGAATGCGCGCGGGCAACATGCCGCCCGCGCCGGGGTTTAATACGTATCGTCGCGTCGCAGCCCGACGTCGCGCAGCTGCGCCTCGTTCATTCTGCTGAGCACTTTTCGGGTCTGCGCGCGCCGCCGCCAGGCCTTCCAGGCGCGCCAGATCAGTATGAAGCCAATAAACGGTCTGCGGGGTCGGTTCTCGTGAAATTCCATCGTCGCTCTCCTGTGTCAGGCTGAGCCTTATGATGGCCGGGATCGCCCGCAACAATACAGATTCACAAAATCTATTTGTTAGCCATACAGAAGCGCGACATACACGGCTGAAAGGCGTATTGTGCCGTTATCTGTACCGGTTTTGTGATCTGTACTGTATCAAGGGAGCATACAGCATGACGCGTTATCAGCACCTCGCCTGCCTGCTGGCGGAGCGTATCGAACAGGGCCTTTATCGCCACGGTGAAAAACTACCGTCGGTACGCAGCCTGAGCCAGGAGCACGGCGTCAGCATCAGCACCGTACAGCAGGCGTATCTGGTGCTGGAGAATCAGCAGCTCATCGTGCCGCGCCCGCGCTCGGGGTATTTTGTCGCGCCGCGTAAAATGCAGCCGCCGGTGCCTGCGATGACGCGCCCGGTACAGCGCCCGGTCGAAGTGACGCAATGGGATGAAGTAATGACGCTCCTTGACGGGCGCGGCAATAAAAGCCTGACCACATTTGGCGGCGGCGCGCCGGACATCACGCATCCCACGCTTAAACCGCTCTGGCGCGAGATGAGCCGAGTGGTGCAACACAATCAGCTGGATGTCTTTAGCTATGACGATCTGGCGGGCCGCCCGGAACTGCGCCAGCAGATAGCCCGCCTGATGCTGGATGGCGGCGCGAACATCAGCGCTGACGAGCTGATTATCACCAGCGGCTGCCACAATGCGCTCTCTGTCGCTCTGCTGGCCGTCTGCAAGCCCGGCGATATCGTTGCCGTGGAATCGCCCTGCTACTACGGCACCATGCAGCTGCTGCGAAGTCTCGATATCAAAGCCATTGAGATCCCGACCGATTCGCAGACCGGCATCAGCGTCGAAGCGCTTGAGCTGGCGCTGGAACAGTGGCCGATTAAGGGCATCATCCTGGTGCCGAACTGCAATAACCCGCTCGGCTTTATCATGCCCGATGCCCGCAAGCGCGCGGTGCTGGCGCTGGCCCAGCGTCACGACATCATCATTTTTGAAGACGATATCTACGGCGAGCTGGCGACAGACTACCCGCGCCCCCGCACCATCAAATCCTGGGATATCGACGGGCGCGTCATACTGTGCAGCTCAGTCACGAAAACCCTCGCCCCCGGCCTGCGGGTGGGCTGGATAGCGCCGGGGCGTTACCACGAGCGAGTGCTGCAGATGAAATACGCCGCCAGCGGCACCAACGTGCCCGCCACGCAGCTCGCGGTAGCGGCGTTTATCCGCGACGGCCACTATCACCGCCACCTGCGCCGGATGCGCCAGCACTATCAGCACCAGATGGAAACCTACACCTGCTGGGTGCGTGAATATTTCCCGTGCGGCATCTGCGTCACGCGCCCTAAAGGCGGCTTTATGCTCTGGATAGAACTGCCAGAGAGCGTCGATATTGTCTGCGTGGCGCGCCAGTTAACGCGCCTGGAAATTCGTGTCGCCCCCGGCTCGCTCTTTTCCGCCTCGGGCAAATACCGCAACTGCCTGCGCATCAACTGCGCGCTGCCTGCCAGCGAGCATTACCGTGAGGCGCTGCAACAGATTGGCGAAGCGCTGCATCACGCCATGGAAGAGAGCTGAGACTCCGGAGTTATCCCCTGTCGCAACCGCCGCATGGGTTATATGCTTAACGCATGGAAAAATTAGCTGAATTAAAGCGCGCCAAGCGTCTGGCGCTCGGCCTGCTGCTGACGGCGGCGGCCACTTTTGTCACTACGCTGTTTTTGCCGCCCGGTTTCTGGGTCAGCGGCGTTAAGGCTATCGCGGAAGCCGCGATGGTGGGCGCGCTGGCGGACTGGTTCGCCGTGGTGGCGCTGTTTCGCCGGGTGCCCATTCCTTTTATCTCGCGCCACACCGCGATTATTCCCCGTAAAAAAGACCGCATCGGCGAAAACCTCGGGCAGTTTGTGCAGGAGAAATTCCTCGATACCGACTCGCTGGTCGCGCTGATCCGCCGCCACGAACCAGCGCAGTTGCTCGGCCAGTGGCTCAGCCAGCCCGCCAATGCGCAGCGCGTCGGCCAGAACCTGGTGCAGGTGATGAGCGGTTTTCTGGAACTCACCGACGATAGCCGCATTCAGGGTTTACTAAAGCGCGCGGTGCATAAGGCAATTGATAAGGTCGATCTCACCCAGACCAGCGCGCTGATGCTGGAGAGCATGACCAAAAACAACCGTCATCAGGTGCTGCTGGATGCGCTTATCGGCAGGCTGATTCGCCTGGTGCAGAAGCAGAGCACGCGCGATTTTATCGCCCGCCAGATTGTCCACTGGCTGAAGACCGAACACCCGCGGAAAGCGAAAATTCTGCCTACCGAGTGGCTTGGCGAACACAGCGCCGAGCTGGTCTCCAGCGCCGTCAATTCCATGCTCGACGACATCAGCCACGACCAGGCGCACCAGTTGCGTCTGGCCTTTGACCGCATCACCGTAGATTTTATCGAGAAGCTGAAAAGCGACCCGGAGATGGCCGAGCGCGCCGACGGTATTAAGGCGTACCTGAAAGAGGACGAGGCGTTTAACCGCTACCTGGCGGAGCTGTGGGGCGATGTGCGCGGCTGGCTGAAGAACGACATGCAGGCGGAGGATTCCCGCACGCGCCAGCGGATCGCCGATGCCGGGCAGTGGTTCGGCGAATCGCTAATGGCCGACAGCGCCCTGCGCGCCTCGTTCAACGAGCATCTTGAACAGGCCGCGACCACCGTCGCGCCCGAGTTCGCCACATTCCTGACGCGCCACATCAGCGACACGGTAAAAAGCTGGGACGCGCGCGAGATGTCGCAGCAGATAGAGCTCAACATCGGCAAAGACTTACAGTTTATCCGCATCAACGGCACGCTGGTCGGCGGCACCATCGGGCTGGTGCTGTATTTGTTGTCGCAGATACCCCGCCTGCTCTGAGCCGTTATTACCGTACAAACACCTGCGCGATGCGCGGGGACTTTAAAAAATATGGGAGCCAGCACGTGACGCCGATAAACGCCGACAGGACGCTGCGAATGCTGCTGTTATCCCAGCTCGCCCCAAACAGGCTCACCGGCAGCACAGCAAACCACAGCGCGCTTACCACCCCTGCCAGATAGTAGATAACCATCGCGCGGGGCGTGTGCCGCTTACGCTGAAAGAAATGCCAGCTCGCATACGCCGTGATGCCAATAAGCGCCACTAACAGCACCACCGCGCCTGCGGCATACCACGTAATAATGCCCGAGCGGCTGAAGTACGCGCTTATCGCACTGATCAGATCAAAAAACTCCACCGGCAGAAAGATCAGGCTGAAAATAAGCCCGGCGGCTGGCAAGTACAGTAACCCGTTAATTTTACTGGCTTCCGCTTTTTCGCAAGCATGACATAGCCCCGACTCTTTGTTCGGCTCATTTTCATTGCACTGGATGCACTTCATTTTCTTTCCCTGTTAATTTCACTTAAATTAAAAAATGGCGAAGTAGTGATGAGATATCACAGGCAGCATAACGCAAGCGGAGGGCGTGGCGAAGGGGATTGATCAGTGAATGGATTAATGGTCTGACGTCGCGCAGTGTTAAAGAGCGTGTTTTATTGCATCCGGACGCACTGAAATGAAAATACCCCATACGGAACTTAATGTCCTGAGAGTCATGGCAGAAAAAGAGACCGACTGGACGTGGATAATGCTGGATCGCACTCTTGCCATTCGTGGCATTGAAGGGTTTAGCAATGTTGCGAATATTGTTACCGGCCTTGTGAATAATGGAATGGTTGAGACTGTGTATACCGAGAACACCTCAAAGCCTCGTTATCGCGTATCACCACAAGGCCACCAGTTATTAAGGGAAAATAATGATAATTAACGAGGCGGGACTAGTCGACATAACGCCTTCAATACCTGCGGGCATGGATCATTATCAAATTTCAGCGCAAGGCATGAAATATCTGGAAGCACTCCATCAGCAAAAAACAGCGCAAAAATAATTACGTATTCTGCCGGATGACGACAATACCGTTTAATAAAAATGATTTAACGCGTTGAATTCCCTGCCCGCAGGCGTGACGCAATCGCACCTCCTATAGATATAGCGCAATAAATGCGCGCGCGCCCGGCAGTAGAGTCAGAGGCTGAGAAGTCTGAGCAAGACAAGGAAACACAGCAGGTTAACTCACTCTCTGAAGGAGGAATGTTATGGATCGCATTATTCAGTCACCCGGTAAATACATTCAGGGCGCAGGCGTGCTCTCCCGCATCGGCGACTATTTAAAACCGCTCGCCGAACGCTGGCTGGTCGTCGGGGATAAATTCGTGCTCGGGTTTGCAGAAGAGACGCTGCGTCAGAGTTTTAAACAGGCGGAGCTTAGCGTCGAAATCGCGCCGTTTGGCGGCGAGTGCTCGCAAAATGAAATCGACCGGCTGCGTAAGCTCGCCGATAGCGCCAGCTGTACCGCTGTGCTGGGCATCGGCGGCGGGAAAACGCTCGATACCGCAAAAGCGCTGGCGCATTTTATGGCGGTGCCGGTCGCTATCGCGCCGACCATCGCCTCCACCGACGCGCCGTGCAGTGCGCTTTCGGTGATTTATACCGACAGCGGCGAGTTCGACCGCTACCTGATGCTGCCGCACAACCCGAATATCGTTATCGTCGATACTCAGGTTGTGGCGGGCGCCCCGGCGCGCCTGCTGGCATCCGGCATTGGCGATGCGCTGGCCACCTGGTTTGAAGCGCGCGCCTGCTCGCGTAGCGGTGCCGCCACCATGGCGGGCGGCAAATGCACCCAGGCCGCGCTGGCGCTTGCCGAGCTGTGCTACAACACGCTGCTTGAGCAGGGAGAAAAAGCGATGCTGGCGGCCGAACAGCACGTCGTCACCCCGGCGCTTGAGCGCATTATCGAAGCCAACACGTACCTGAGCGGCGTGGGCTTTGAGAGCGGCGGCCTGGCCGCAGCCCATGCTATCCACAACGGGCTTACCGCCATTCCGGACGCGCATCATTACTACCATGGCGAGAAAGTCGCCTTCGGCACGCTCACCCAGCTGGTGCTGGAAAATGCGCCGTCAGAGGAGATTGAAACGGTTGCCGCGCTTTGCCACAGCGTCGGGCTGCCCATTACGCTCGCGCAACTTGATATTAAAGAGGATGTGCAAACCAAAATGCGCCTGGTGGCGCAGGCGGCGTGCACGGAGAGCGAAACCATTCACAATATGCCGGGTGGCGTGTCGCCTGAGCAGGTGTATGCCGCACTGCTGGTTGCCGACCAGTACGGCCAGCGCTTTTTGCAGGAATGGGAATAAGCGCGGTGAGTGGTTGTGTTTAAAAGCGTGTTGTTTGAAAAAATCCCCGCTGCGGCGGGGATTTTTATGCATTACTTCTGCTGGTTGTTTTTATCGGTATTAGCAGAACTGTTTTCAGGAATCACGAATGCAGCGTGAATAAGCTTCCGGAAGTCGTATTCTTTATTGTTCAGGCCGTAATACAGCGTGTAGTTTTTGTTCGGTTTAAAGTGATAACCAAAAACAGGCAAGCACTGGTTACGCGCCGGATGAACCGGCTTATCGTTAAATACGTCATAGACGAAATCATTCTGTTCGCTACCAATCTGGACAGACGTAATATAGTCGCCTGGCGTCACCGGGTAGGTAATGCAAACGTTGTTGCCAGAAAGCGTCACTTGCGCAGGTACCTTATCCGGCAGGCGATCGCCTGGGCCGGGGCATCCTGCCAGCAGGAAAAGCGGAAATAACGTTACACTTTTTCTTATCACTTACTCTCTTACCGTTACGATTTTGCGATACAGCCGTGGTATGTCACGCAGGTTGTCATTTCCGCTATACCGGCCCTGGCGGTTTGGCGCGTGAAAGCTTATCCATATATTGATTCTTTCTGAGGCCTGCATCCCTGAAAAGCCCTGACCAATACAACGAAAACCAGATTCAGGATTTATTCATATAACCAGCGGCCAGCTCTGGCAGAGGCGATCAACATCCCAATAGTGAAACCCGGCACCGGAATGGGTTCCGGTTTTTTAAAGATATTCCATGAGAAAGGTGAGTCAGGAAAATAGGTTTTAATCGTAAACCCGGCGCGATCCACGTTAAATGTGGTAAAAAAGGCATCCATCAAATCCTCTATTTCAGCCTCGTCTATTTGCAGATCGGTATCTAAATCCGTTTCCGGCGTCAACGGGACTTCCTTCCCCGTGAAGAGATACGTACCAGCGTAAGGCCGAATGAGTTCGTAAATCTGCTTTTCGAGGTTGTCTACCATATTTTGTCATCTCCTCTGGCGATAGCGTTGTAATCGCGTATCGTACAGAAAATAATTTGTGAGACATCTGCCGACAAAATAATAACACCGAGCAAAGGAATAGTCCGGCCAATAAAAGGGGCGATATTGCGAATCATTACCCGACGCGCTGTACATGGCGTATAACCGCCTCGCCATGTAGATAATCTGACTGGCTATCATGAATATAATAGTGGTGCGAAGAGAAAACATAGTGGTGGTAAGAGACTCGCAACAGTTAATCAGCCAGCTCGACCATATGGTGTCAACCTCAAGCTACCCTTCTCATCCTGCTCCAGCGAGAATCTCGCAACATACGTCTTGCCCGGCTCAGTAGTGTTTTTTTCTATTTGATAAAAAGCCGCATACCTGTTTCCAGGCTTAAACTCAAAGCCAAAGGCGGGAAGGCACTCCCCCTGGACGACGACAGGTTGCTGCGCATAACGACCGAAAGTTTTATATATTTCCTGCTCGGCACCATTGCTTATATGTACAGAAAATATCTTTTCACCCGTGCGGGCTGGAGTGGTAATACATACCTCATTGCTGATAAGTCTGACCTGTGCAGGTTCCTCAACAGGGATAGCATCCATCGGGCCTGGGCAGCCAGTCAACAGAAACACCATCGCAATTAATGTATATTTATTCATCCTACCCTCCTCCATAAATAATTTTTCTATAAAGCATTGGCACATCTTTTAAAGAGTCTACTCCCCTGTAATTTCCTAATAGATTAGGCCCTTGATTATCACGCCATACCTTTATTCCATAGGTTAATAAAAACCAATGATCTGCGATAATTGCTGCCTGCTGGTCGAGGGTATAGTCTGTAATTTTCTCTTTATCAAGTCTGTACGTATAATCAGCAGCCCAGCTAAACGCCCCACGTAATCTAACCCACCTGCCGGTCTGGTGCTGCCAGACATGTCCCATCTCGTGAATAAATAAGTGCTTAGAGCCTGGAGTAACAGATGTGTCTGAGTAATCGGCTGCATATTTCTCTTTTCTGAACCACAATTCACCATTTGGCGTCATTGCAAACCTGGTACTCTGCAATCCAAAAGGTAAATAACTATCACAATGTATCCATACACGGCTATACACTATACTGTGACCAAAAACACGCTTCGCCATCGCAATTTCACCAAGCGTCATCAGCCGTAATGACCCTTCAACATCGTTTTGCATCATCTTGTCCCTGAAACGCAAATATGATTTTGCGTTTAGTATTTATCAGACAAGAGAGGTAAGAAAAGGGGAATTTATTAATTGCTTCTATAAAATAAACCTTATAAGAACTCGTAACCCTATATTAATCAAATAGAAATTTTATTGAACAGATTAAATCTTATGTTTTAATTTTCAGATAATTAATTAAGGATTGTATTAATCATCCGAAAATCTTACCTAATATGACTCAGGATGGCTTTTTTAGCGTCTTGATCAAGCTGCTTCCAGCGGAGCAACAACTCTGCAAGCTGATCGTCTTCAGTGTAAAAGTAAGCCAGTGGAACCGCTAAAGCGTCCGCCAGTTTGCGTGCGATTTCGATACTTGCCTGATGAACGCCCTTTTCGTAGCGGTTGATACGCGCACTCGCGACGAACTCATCTATCTCGGCCAGGATGCCAAGCTTCTTCTGAGAAAGACGTCCTAATTAAGTCACTGAAAAATAGTACTTTAAAAATAAAGAAGCGTGTCTTAAAGCCAATGTTTGCACATATTATTACAGGGAGCCGCTTTACTCTTGCATAAAAAATTACTGTAGCGCTTTTGAAAATCGACAACAATTAACAATAAGCACTGTTTAAATATCCAGACAAAAGCATTTCATCTGGGTCAAATGAGTGATAGAGTTTCACCCATAAGACCCAATGGAGGCGTTATGTCTGAATTTGAATTATTGGCGCAGGATCTGCTAGAAAAAGCAGAAGCAGAAGAAAAACAGCGACAGGAAAATGATAAAAACCTGATCAAACAGGTTCTGGAAATCTATGACCAGAAGTACGTGGCTGAGTTATTAAGAAAAGTCGGCAAAAGTGATTGGACCCGGGAAACGCTTAACCGCTGGATTAATGGTAAATGTCCACCTAAATCCCTGACTTCAGCAGAAGAAGAGCTTCTTCGTAAGATGCTGCCGGATCCGCCTGCACATCATCCAGATTATGCGTTCCGCTTCATTGATTTGTTTGCTGGCATTGGCGGTATTCGAAAAGGCTTTGAGGCTATCGGAGGCCAGTGTGTTTTTACCAGCGAATGGAATAAAGAAGCTGTGCGCACTTATAAAGCCAACTGGTTTAATGATGAGCACACACATAAATTCAATCTCGATATCCGGGAAGTCACTCTCAGTAACAAACCTGAAGTGTCGGAAACCGACGCCTATATCCATATCGATGAGCATGTACCGGATCATGATGTGCTTCTGGCAGGCTTTCCCTGCCAGCCGTTCAGCCTTGCTGGCGTAAGTAAAAAAAACTCACTAGGCCGTGCGCACGGTTTTGAATGCGAGGCACAGGGGACGCTTTTCTTTGACGTGGCGCGTATTATTCGGGCCAAAAAACCGGCCATATTTGTGCTGGAAAACGTGAAAAACCTGAAGAGTCACGACAAAGGTAAAACCTTTAAAGTAATCATGGAGACTCTCGACGAGCTGGGCTATGAAGTTGCAGATGCGGCTGATGTCGGGAAAAGCGATCCTAAAGTTATCGATGGAAAACATTTCCTGCCTCAGCACCGTGAACGTATCGTTCTGGTCGGATTCCGCCGCGACTTGAATATTCACAATGGCTTTACCCTGCGCGACGTGAGTCGTTTTTATCCGGATCGACGACCATCAATTCACGAGCTGCTGGAACCCGTCGTTGACAGTAAATATATCCTGTCGCCCAAACTTTGGGAATATCTCTATAACTATGCTAAAAAGCATGCGGCTAAAGGGAATGGTTTCGGTTTTGGCCTCGTTAATCCTGAAAATAAGGAAAGCATTGCCCGCACGCTTTCTGCTCGCTATCACAAAGACGGATCCGAAATTCTGATAGATCGTGGCTGGGATATGACCACAGGTGAAGCCGACTTTTTAAATGAAGAAAACCAAGCTCGTCGTCCACGCAGGCTAACCCCCCGTGAGTGCGCACGCTTGATGGGCTTTGAAAAACCAGACGGTAAACCCTTCCGTATTCCGGTTTCTGACACGCAGTCATATCGTCAGTTCGGTAACTCCGTTGTAGTGCCGGTGTTTGAAGCCGTCGCTAGACTGCTGGAACCTTACATTTTGAAAGCTGTTGCTGCCGATGCTGATAAGGCTGAAAAGAACTAACTAACATAGCCTGGCATGTTGCTGCCTATTCATGCCAGGCATTGCTTAAGTCAGCTCTGCATAAAGCCCAGTGAGCTCCGCAATAAACTCTCCTAACGTCAACAGTTCTTCTCTGATTGCTTCCGGATATTTTTTGTGTAGTGACGATGGCACAACCAGCCTGACCCCAGCATCCTGCATCTCTCTATATTGAGCCTGAGAAACCCCTTCCTGCAGCGTAAACAAATGCACCTGCGAGATTTTGTCTGCTTCGTTCAGTATCTGACGCCAGCGATCTTTACAGGTTGTCTTCACGGCCAGCATACGCAGTTTTTCTTCAGGAAAGTCTGTATCGTGGTAAGCCTCTGCAGACGGAAACAAAAAGTCCGGCTTTTTATTACCTTCAGTGACTGCCTGCGTAGCGAAGTGCCGCAGACCATGCTCAACAAAAAGGTGTTCAAGATGCAGTTCTAGCGACTTTCCGGCCCGGGATTTACGACGATTACTTACAGAGTTGGCCAGCGCAATAAACTCATCTACAGATCCAAATCCCTTTCGGATAATGTCAAGAACATGTAATTCCTCAACAAGCAGAAATATATCGTACTCGACGCGACGACGTTCAATAAGCTGTTCATCCGGATCGTCGGATTTTTTCACATAATGTCCAGCGGCATACTCAATTATTTCGCTTCCTGACGGAAAACGCCGCTTCCAGTTTTCAGGGATAGCATATTTGTGATTAACAGTTGCATTCTGAAGAGATAGCCCACCAAGAATTTCTCCGGCAGGTCCAGATATCAGCGTTCCTGGAATAATTTCGCCGATAGCGGACTCAATAATATTCTCTTCATCTGGGCTGACGCAGACCCAGATTTGCACAGACGAACAATCGCCTCTCTGCTCATCGAGCTCAAAAGCCAAGATCGTCAAAGCTCCGGTATTCTCAGGATTCTGCAGTGGGCTGCCTTTTCCCCATCGTGTGATACGCTTTTCATTCCTGGTCCCACCAAAAAAACGGTTGTTGTAATAGATGGCCCGGGCCTCACTATCAGGACATTGATGTGAGGAAACATGCGCTGTGAGATAGACAGAAGGGTTCAGCTCCCGGGTATGATTGATAGACGGAAGCAGTTTTTCAACAATACCTGAAGGGATATAAAGCCCGACCTGATGACCGCCTGTTGCGCCGGTATCATTGGCGGACAGCCGCTTTATGTAGACAAAATAATTTCCGCTTGCGATACAAGAAAGCCAGTTATGAAAAACCGACATAAGCCCCCCTCCGTTGCCGTGATATTCCTCTCCATTTTTCCATAGTTATACACAAGCAGCCAGTATGGGCTATTACAGATCGCAGGCATTCGCCAAAAGAGATATCTTGGTAAACTCCTAAAGCCAGCATCTTTTGCTTTCCACCAAAGCGGTACTGCAGACGCCAGTATCTTGAACCATTTGGGTGGACGAGAAGATGTATACCATTACCATCGGTCAGCTTATATTGTTTGACCGTTGGCTTAGCTGTTCTGACCTTAATATCTATTAGAGCCATGCTTATCCCTCTCTGTTGGTACAAATATTATCTCGAATCGGAAATACCATCATCTGTACTAACATCTGTTGGTCGATGTACGTTGAAGTCGGTTGTCCTAGAGAGTTGATATAGTGGGATAGGTAGGTAACAGCTGAATTTCAGACACAAAAAAAGCCGCCTCTGTGGGCAGCTTCTTTTTCACGCAATGCTTTATGGTGCGAAGGCCGGACTCGAACCGGCACGTATTTCTACGGTTGATTTTGAATCAACTGCGTCTACCGATTTCGCCACTCCGGCACGGAAGGGATGCGGAAAACGTTGGGATTATACCTGTCAGGGGCCGCCATGCAAGCAGCGCTCTTGCGCCGTCCTGCCGAGTGCTGAAAATTTCAGCATAACGCCTCCTCCTTTCTCCATCCTTTCCTTCTTCTCCCCGCTCACAAATTCATCAAAACAATCATTTGCAGGTTTACATCACCTTTCATTTGTTATGTGATCCCGTAACGGGCTTCACTACCCATACGGCTCGCCCTCTCCTCCCCTGACAGGACAACATATGGATTTTTTCGAGAAAGATCCCACGCCGGAAAACTACTGGCGCGGCGTGATCCTTTTTGGAAACAACTTCGCCACGTACAAGTTCGCGCTGGCGCAGGCGCTGTATGAGGTAAAGCGCGAAAACAGCCTCGTGAAGCTCGAAGACCTGGCGCTGCCGTTCAGCGCGCATATCTGCGCGCACCTCAGAGAAGCGCCTAAGCAAATCCTCAACATAAAGCGTCCTGGTCAGTTCATCCTTGCCTGCCAGCAGTTTAACCAGCAGGAGATAACGCAGGGGCAGCTTATCGAGGCGACGGTCAGGCACGGGTTTAACGTCGTGCTGAAGGCGTTTCACAATGTCAGCGGCGGGCCGATCGCGAAACCGTTTTTCATCAACGAACCGCGCGCCCACAAAGCCATCCGCCTGACCGATGACTTTTATCACCTCACGGAAACCACGCAGTTCGCGAATCTTACGCATGAAACCGACGCCCGCTGGAGGCTGGTCGAAAAAGCCTGGCAGATGAACCTGCCGCCGCAGTTGCTGGATGTCCATTACGATCCCGAGCAGGAAACCCTCTTCACCCGCTTAAGCTCATCGCGCATCGCGCTGACGAGCTGTCGCAACAGCCTGAACGGCTACCAGAAGGGCCACTGTTTTTACTGCAACGCGCCCATCAGCCTTGAGAAGCATGACCCGACGCTTGCCGATGTCGATCACTTTCTGCCGCTTGCCGCTCAACTGCCGGGCGTTAACCTCAACGGCGTCTGGAATCTGGTGCTTGCGTGTCGCAGCTGTAACCGCGGCGAAAACGGCAAATCCGCCCGCGTCCCGACGCTTGCGCTACTGGCACGGCTGCATGCCCGTAACGAATACTTTATTAACAGCCGCCTGCCGTTGCATGAGGCAATCATTAACCAGACGGGTAATAATGAGCGCCAGCGTAAAACCTTTTTGCAGGATGCCTGGAACGCCGCCTTTGCGAACCGCCTGCGGCAGTGGGCGCCCGAGCAGCAACAGGAGCTGATTTTCTGATGACGCAGAACTATTATCAGGCGCACGCGCATGAATTTTTCGAGGGCACCGTCGCGGTCGATATGTCCTCGTTATATGACGCATTCACCCCGCACCTGCCTGTGGGCACGCGCGTTCTGGACGCAGGCTGCGGCTCCGGGCGCGATGCGCTCGCGTTCCGTCAGATGGGCTATGAAGTCGAGGCGTTCGACGCCTGCGGCGAACTGGTCGCGCTGGCGCGGGCCCACAGCGGCCTGCCGGTAAAGGAGATGACGTTTAGTGAGCTTGATGCGGTTGAACGCTACGACGGCATCTGGTGCTGCGCGTCGCTGCTGCATCTCTCGCATGACGAACTGCCCGCAGCCATGCAAAAGCTGTTGGCCGCGCTGAAGCCCGGCGGCGTCTGGTATCTCTCGTTTAAATATGGTGACGGCGAGCGCGAACAGCAGGGGCGGCGCTTTACCGATATGAACGAAGCCCGCCTGACGACGCTGCTGGCCGCCTTTCCTGAGCTGTCGCCGCAGGCATTATGGGTAACGCAGGATAAACGCCCGGAGCGCACCGAGCAGTGGCTGAATGGGTTGCTTGTAAAGCGCTAAAGCCTCTTCATTTTAATATTGTGACGTTATTCACAGGCCTGGTTTATTGATATTGTCCGTGGAATAATGCCGCGAGCTTTTAAAACCGCGCCTGGATTTGTTAATAACCAATAAATGGCTGTGCGTGCTTTTATCTTTCCATATAAATCAGCCACAAATAAAGAATACATAAATTAACACCCTGCTATATATGATATTTTCTTAAGAATTTTTTTCGATTTTTAATTATGCCACTGAACCCATCGGCAAAAAGACCTATGGCAAATAGCCTCTTTTATTTTTTTCGTACCTTTGAATACTCTTGCAGTTTATAGACTTCCCAACGAGCGCTACTGCATGGAGATTAACAATGAATGTGTTAATGATTGACAAGCAATCGATATTTATTGAAGGAATGGCATCGGTGTTGAAGCAGTTTATTCCAGAAATAACCATCCGCGGGTTAAATAACCCGGATGAGATAGATAGCACACTCGGTTATTTTCCGGCCTCGTTGATTTTGCTGGATGGTGATGCGGGTAAAAACGTAAACCTCGATTTGCTGGATGATCTGGCGCAACGCCACCCTGCCATTCCGGTGGTGTTGCTGGTTCATCAGTGCCAGCCCGCGCTGTTGCGGCTGTTTTTGCGTCATCATGTGGCAGCGTTCGTGCGGCGCGATTCACCGCCGGAAGCCATTGTTCAGACGTTGCGCGCGGCTGCGATGGGGATGCTCTGCTTCCCGCAGGAGAGCGTGTCACTGCTGGACAGCGGCCCCGGCGCGCTGGCACGGCTGAGCGAGCGCCAGCGTGAAATCCTCAAGCTGCTGGCGGCAGGGGAATCAAACAAACAGATAAGCCGCCATCTGAATATCAGCGCCGGCACGGTGAAGGCCCATCTGGAATCGATATTCCGCCGTCTTAACGTGACCAATCGCACTCAGGCGGCCATGATGTATTCAGGGGATGAATAAATCCCTGCGCCCAGGTTAACGCAGGATAAATTAACGCAGACATTTATGGGGCATTATGCGCTGCATAATGCCCCTGTTTGTTTACTGCGGATAGCTGGTTAATACGTGCCATTGACCGTTCACATTTTGCATGACGGTAATCGCGGTACGGTTATTGGCAATATTAAACGCGCCATTGTTATTAACGCCCAGTCCAACATTGACTGCACCGTTGCCGTTCATCTGGGTATTAATCACAAAGCGGTTCTGATTCAGAACCTGTTGTGCGCAGAACGCCTGAATATCAGCCCCCACCTGCGTCCACATCGCCTGCGCCGAAAGCCATGCCGACGCGGTCGCCGTCTGCGGGCACCCAGGCTGGCCACCATTAACGCGCTGCGTAAGCCAAGCCTGATTCTGCCCGATATGGCACTGCACCAGATGACCGCCCGCATTATCCTGCGCCGCCGCCCAGGCGGCCTCTCCCCCCGCCTGCGGGAAATTACACGCCGGGCCATTTAACGCCCAGCTACTAAAAGAAAAGGCCATGAATGTGGCAGCAAAAGCGCCGGACAATACGCGGTTTTTGGTTTTGCCTGAAAACAGATTAACAGTAAACATATCTCTCTCCTGCAATTAAATGAAAGGGAATGCGAAATCGCAGGGATAAAATAAATTCAGGAGAGTATCAGGCATATTTGCCAGGAGGCGTAAAATCAGCGTCGTTTAGCCTGGGCCATTTCCCCGGAATAACCTTTCCAGCTATTCCGGGAATCGATTATTGCGCCGTTTTCTTTCGTGGCGTGCGCGGTGGGGATTTTTTCCTGGCGGGTGCAGCGGCTTTACGTTTGGGCGGAGTCGATGCGGTTTTCCGGCTCGATATCATATTCCAGAAATAATAAATCGCCACCAGCCCCACGCCCATATCTTTTAAGATCCAGAACGGTAGCGTCTGTACCATAATATTAGTGTCGAATAATAAATAGGGTAAGTTAAGCCCGCTCTGGGCTGCAAAACCAAATGCAGCGACTAATAACCCGAGCCGATACCATAACGGAATTAACAGCATTCTTGTGTTCAGCGCACTGATAAAAATTACGATAGCCACGGTGATATCTATGAGCGTCACGGCCCAGAACAGTAATTTAATGGATGGCATTATGTCTCTCCTGATTTCGGGCGTCGGGGTGCGCGTCTGCGCCCCGGCGCGCGTTTCGCCACGCCGCGGGCGACGCGCTTAAGCTCGTCCGCGACCTGCAAAATGTCGTGACCTTCGCGACGGTTAAAAAAGTTGGCGACCCAGGCGATCATCCCGACGCTCAGCGCGCCGACGAAATATCCGATCCCCATGGCGATATCGCTGTCCCGGAAGTTCATGCCGAGCCAGTGCGAAATAAACCCGCCCAGCGTAAACGTGGTACTGACGCTGATCGCGCCGATAATTACGCCTGCCGCCAGTCGGCCATGCTGATGCAGTTTTTTAGGCTGCCAGAAGAACGACACGCTCAGCCCGCCAAATAATCCGGCGAGCGCGGCAAGGCACTGGCTTAATAGCTCATGAATGTTGTGATCTGCCATAACGGCACCTCGAAAAAGCGGCCCCGGCGCAGAAGGCACTGAGGCCGCGGCGGTTACTGACAGGGAGGAAGTACCACAGCGCTGGCATCGTTATCCGTCGAGAGATAGCGCGTCATGCTCTGCGCGCTGTAGATAAGATGCCGACCACTGCTGATGCCCCGCACGCTGTCAATATCGGCGGTGTACCATTCGCCGGGCTCCGGCAGCGGCGCGCCGGTGTAGCGATCGCCCCCGAGCTGTTTTTTATTCAGCGCCCAGACGTTCCACAGCGAATCCTGCGGATTGCCGCTCCAGCCAAGCTTGCGGGCTTCCTCGCGCGTCACATATTCACGGGGCAGCACGTCGTCTTTATTCAGCGTGCGTAATAACCCGGTGAGTTTAGCGATATCCTTAACGGGCTTTTTATTTTGCGCCGTCAGCTCCTTATTCGCGTTATTTACCACCAGATCGCATTCCGGCAGGCTGGCATAACCCGGCACGATAAAAAGGCATGCAGCAAGCCCCATGCCGAGCGGCATGTATTTACTATGTTTCATAGGTAATTCCTTTAATCAGCGCATCAAAGGGCAGTCAGAAATAACAGACGCTCGGCTTCACGGCGGCGGGTTAATCCAGCCAGCACATTCCCGCCCGCTTTATTCCAGCGTAAAAACTGATCCGCCGCCTCACGATAACTGCCCTGATTCAGTAATCGCAGCAGTGTACTGCTTTGCAGATTGCCGAGGCCGACGTTAAAGGCGAAGCTCACCAGCGCATCAAACTGATTCTGGTTGAGATCCACTTTCACCATCTGACGAATACCGCGCTCGGTCATGCCCAAATCAGCACGCAGGAGATCTTCCGCTTCCTGAAGCGTTAAAGGGCGCGGAAAGTTTTCATTCGGTAAAATAAGATGGCCGTAGCCGATGGTCCATTTACCGATCGCGTCCTGGTATTTATCCAGGCGCAGCCCTTCAAACGATTTAATTAATTCCACGCCGGGTACGCCGGTGTTGGTGGGGATATTAGCCATTGTCGTTACTCCTGTCTGTCGGTTTAGGGAGAACCTGATTGGTGTATTCCTCAATCAGGCGCATCACACTTTCAGGCGGCTCCAGTACGGTGAACTGCATTTCGATATCCACGTGATCGCTGTCGCGCCCGTTTTTATCGCGGCTTTGCGGCGACATGCTGACGTGAAAGCGCCCCACCGCATCGTCCGAGACGCCCGCCGCCGCGCTTTGCTGTTCAACCGCATCCGTGCGCACCGTCAGGAACACTTTCATTTTTTCGAGCATCAGCCCGCGCGGCGTGGAGAGCGCCACCAGCGGCAGTTTGAAGTGGTGGTTATCATCGAGCTGCATTTCGATGACTTTCGGCACCAGCCGCCCGTCGTCGCTGTGCTCGAAGAACGGATCCAGCGCCTGCATATACTGATGCGCGATAAGCTGGTTTGCGGAGGTCGCCGCGTGCTGCATCCCGCGCGTGATATCCGCAAGCGTGATGGGCATACCGCGCGGTGACGGCCCTGATGGCGGCGGCGTGCCGCCTCCCGGTGGCGGACCGGGCGGAACATGGTCCGGCGGCGTGATCTCTGGCGCGACGGCGCTATCCTGAGCAGTCGCATCCGGCGGGTCCACCGCTGCGGTGCCCTGCGTGCTTGCCGCGTTTAACGGCGTTTGGCTGCGTCCCGCCCCCGCTTCCCGGTTGCCGCGTATCCAGTCTTTCAGTGACATAGTGCGCTCCGTGAGAAATGAGGCTGCAACGCAGCCTCAGGGTTGAATGTCAGCGAGGGTTAGCTGCGCCCGTACCGCCAGCGTTGGCGTTAGCAGGAGCTGCCGGCGTGACGGGGTAGGCGTCGAGCGTTTTGTCATCCAGCTTTTTGGCTTCGGACGGCAAAATAGCCGGGCGCGTGGCCGCATCGGTCAGGAAGTCGATCACGCGCATCAGCGCCTCCGGCGGCGGCTGGCGTTTCACCTGGGTGTGGATGCTGTATTTCGCGCGGGTATCCGTGGAGCGGGTTTGCTGCGCTTTATGCGAGACGCGCCCGCTGATTTTCACGCTGAACGGGCCCCAGCCCACAGACGCCTCCAGCGACGCTTCCGCCTCGGTTTCGCTGTTGCTGGATTCGCTCTGGGAGACTTCCAGCTCGAAGTCGATGGTCCCTTCTTCGATGCTGATGTTCGGGTGAGAAATCGCCGCCAGCAGCGGGATGCGCATGGTCTTTTTCACCACACCCTGAATCACGCCTTTTTCATCGACCACGGTTTCGTCGTAGTCGAACTGCACCGCCTCCGCCTTACCGTCTTTGATACAGACGGAAAGCAGGAAGTCGGCATACGCTTTGCTGGCCTGCACCTGCGCTTTGATCATGGCCTGCAGCGGCCCGCCAATCATGTGCTCCAGCGGCAGCGCATTAATGACCGATCCGATAAATTGAGAATCCATAATGCTTACTCCTGTGAGTGTGTAAGTACGTCGCGATGCGAATTCGCAGGAGCCACATTACCGGGCGGGAAACCGGCGACATATTCGCCGGATGGCGGGCGCTGAAGCAGGAAAACGGCCCATGCCATTGGGAATAGTGTCGGTTAATCGTTCGAATGTTAACGATATGAGCGGTCAAAACCGCGCGGGGCTGCGTCGGGGCAGTGGAATGACTACACTCCTTGCTAGTGTCCACAACAAAGGAAACCGCGATGACTATCATCAAAAGTTACGCCGCGCACGAAGCTGGCGCAGAGCTTGAGCTCTATGAGTACGACGCAGGCGAACTGAAGCCTGAGGATGTGGAGGTTGAGGTTGAGTACTGCGGCATCTGCCACTCCGATCTCTCGATGATCGATAACGAATGGGGCATTTCGGCGTATCCGCTGATTGCGGGCCACGAGGTGATTGGCCGCGTCAGTTCGCTGGGTAGCAGCGCACAGAACAAGGGCCTGAAAGTGGGTCAGCGCGTCGGTATCGGCTGGACGGCGTCAAGCTGCGAGCACTGCGACGCCTGTATCAGCGGCAACCAGGTGAACTGTCAGCACGGCAGCGTGCCGACCATTCTGAACCGCGGTGGCTTCGCCGATAAAATTCGCGCGAACTGGCAGTGGGTGATCCCGATGCCGGAAGGCATCGACGCCGCATCCGCCGGTCCGCTGCTGTGCGGCGGCATTACGGTGTTTAAACCGCTGCTGATGCATCACATTACCGCCACCAGCCGCGTCGGCGTGATCGGCATCGGCGGTCTCGGCCATATCGCCATCAAGCTGCTGCGCGCGATGGGCTGCGAAGTGACGGCGTTTAGCTCGAACCCGTCGAAAGAGCAAGAGATCCTGGCGATGGGCGCGGATAAAGTGGTGAACAGCCGCGATCCGCAAGCGCTTGAGGCGCTGGCCGGTCAGTTCGATCTGATTATCAACACGGTGAATGTGTCGCTCGACTGGATGCCGTACTTCCAGGCGCTGGCCTGGGGCGGGAATTTCCACACCGTCGGCGCGGTGATGAAGCCGTTCGAAGTGCCTGCGTTCTCGCTCATTATGGGCGATCGCAGCGTCACCGGCTCCGCGACCGGCTCGCCGCACGAGCTGCGCTCGCTGATGAAGCTGGCGGCGCGCGCCAAAGTGACCCCGCAAACCGAAGAGTTCCCGATGTCGCGTATTAACGAGGCGCTGCAACACGTGCGCGACGGCAAAGCGCGCTACCGCGTGGTGCTGAAAGCGGATTTCTGATTGGTAAGCGTAAAAAGCAAAGGCGCCGCAGGGCGCCTTTTTTAACCGTTGCAGAAGTAGGTTCGCGAGAGGTTTTAAAGGGCGGGTGTAGCGGTGGATTTCATGGTGGGTGCGCTTCGCTTACCCACCCTACAAAACCCTGCGCTCACCATAGGGCGGGTAAGCCACTCGCACCCGCCGTCACAACCTATGAACGTTCTCCGTAGGGCGGGTAAGCGCAGCGCACCCGCCATTACTGCCGCCGCCAGCAACGCGCTTACTGCCTCAACGCCACTACTTTCTGAATCACCTCATGCACCGGCACCACGCCATAGAGCATCTCGTCCTGCGATATCCAGACCGGGGCCACCAGCAGCAGCGCGGTGGCGATAACCATCGAAAGCACCGCGCCGAGCAGCCAGCGGCTACGCAACCGCCCTTGCTGCTTGCCCCACGCGGTGAGCGGCTTGCCGAACTGCCGGTTCAGCCAGTGGCTTCGCCACAGGTACCCCACCAGCGTGCCGACCAGCGCGATGCATAGCATCGGTATGCCATGCACCATCGCGATACCTCGTAGCCCGGCTTCCACGTTCCACACGCCATTGATATGGCCAGGGACGGTCAGGTAAATGCGCCCGGTATCGAAGTTCATCATTCCCTGCCGCTGCCAGGTCGTTACTACTGGCAGTAGCAGATACATCATCAGCGCGGTAAATACACTCCACTTCGCCAGCGACCAGCGCTGCACCGCGCTGACAAGACCGCCGAGGCTTTCGATTGCCTCATTAAGATACGGCGTGGCGAAGGCGCGGTTGAGCGCTTCCCGCAGCGCATCGCCCCGCTTGCCGCGGCTATGTTCGATAAGCATCGCCTGGTGCGCTTCCGATTCCATAAACGTCTGCACCGTTCTACGGCTGGCGGCCCCTACCCGCGGGTTGCGGCGTTTGCCCGGCGTCGCCTGGCGCACCAGCATATCGAGATCGTTTTTCAGCAGCGCCTGCAATACGTGCCCGGCGTCGAGAATATGCGGCGTCACGCCGTAGAGGATCCAGCGGATGGGCTCCTCGCCCGCTTCCGGCAGCGGGCTCTCCATTCGGCCAAAGGGCACGTTCGCGTCATAGAGAACATGTACATCGCGGCGCGCGTAATCGACATCGTTGTACGTTAACGCAACGGGCCCGTAACTGCCGAGCGACGGTACGCCCGCCTTGTATAACCCCTCGCGGATATACTCCGGCACGTCCGCCTGCGGGTAGACGAGCTGGTAGTCCGGCGTGGCAGTCGCTTTCAGCGAGGTGATGTGTGAAATAATCCCTGTGCCGCTACACGGCGAGCACTGTTTGTTGCCGGAGCCGCCGCAGCCGTTACAGGTCACCCTGCCGCCGTAACAGCTGCTGCAGCTCTCGTAATAGCTTTCGGTACGGTTTTGTTTGCTGTAGTGATCGTAATAGCTGCGATGGCGCAGTACCTGACCGCTGCCGCCGCAGCTGCAGCAGGAGGTTTTCCCGGAGCCGTGGCACTGGCCGCAGTTGACCGAGCCGCTGCCGTGGCAGTTATTGCAGTTTTCCGTGAGGCAGACCTGCATTGGGTGAAGATAGACCACCTCTTCGCTCTTCCAGTCGCCGTAAGGTCGCGAGAGCAGCGACGCCCGCGCGTCATCCAGCGTTTTGTCGCGAGCGAGGATGGCGCTGGTCTGCGCCTGTAAGGCGCGCTCGTACTCCGCGCGCGAGTGGCAGACATCGGTATTAAGGCCCGCGGAGACCCGCCCCGCCTGGGTTGCCGTGTCGGTGCGGACGTTAAAAATCAGCCGAAGGCTTATCTGGTAGTAGAAATCGATATAGTCGACAGGCACGACGCTAAGCTCGCCCGGCTCAAGGCGCGTGGAGTCGCGGACGAAGTTCTGGATGGTGGTATCGCAGGCGGCAAGCCAGGCGTCTTTCATGATATCTCCTCAGGCGAAATGACCCGTCAAAATGCAGGCCGCCGTCAGAGTGGGCCGCTCATCGCTTTTTAAGGGGGAAGAGGCGGAATGGTAGCATAGCGAGGCGCAAGGCTATGCTCCTGATTCTGGTGGGGAAGTGGGTATTGATATGGTGGGTGCGCGAAGCTTACCCACCCTACAAAACCCTGGGCTCACCGTAGGGCGGGTAAGCGAAGCGCACCCGCCTTAACGCCACGCTCTACACCCGCCTTACCCAAAACTCACTCGCCCTGGGTTATCGCCTTAAACACGCCTGCGACCGCCACGGCGCCCGGATCTTCCACCCCTTCGAGGTTATCGCTCCCTACATAGGACGAGCGTCCGGCCCTGGCTTTACCCATCTGCGCGGTGGCTTTTGCACCCTGCTCCGCGGCCTGCGCGGCGGCGCTAAGCCCTTTGTCTCTTAACGCTTCCAGCGCCGGTTGCAGGGCGTCGATCAGCGTCCGGTCGCCAGGGGCCGCGCCGCCGTAATGCTTCATCTGCGCAAGGCCCGCCAGCAGCGCGTCGGGCAGCGCAGCGCCCTCGGCCACCTTCTGCCCGGCGGCGGTAAAGAAAATCGACATCAGCACGCCGCTGGAGCCACCCATCACCGTTGCAAGGCGCTCGCCGATAAGCTGTAACAGCGCGGCGGCGTCGTTCAGCGGCAACTGGTTGTTCGCCAGCTTCTTCGCGATATCCCGCGCGCCTTCGGCAAAGGTGGAGCCGGTATCGCCGTCGCCCACTTTCGCATCAAGCGCGTTGAGGTGCGCTTCCTGCGCGATAAGCGAGGCCGTGGCGCGATCCAGGAGCGTGCGCACGCGCGGGTTATCGGAAGGCGCGGCCTCAACGCTGTCCCGCACCAGCGGGAGCGACTGCGCGTGCGGCTCGCCAAACGCCACCGGCGACAGCCAGCCCACCGTCTCCACCGGCGCGTTCAGCGCCTCCGTAAAGATGTCATTGAGTGGCAACAGAGAGAGCGAAAAACCTTTCATATCAAGCGCGCTTACGAGCGGCGCGGGGCCGATAAGCCAGTCGATGCGGTCTTTCAGGGCCGAGCGCGACAGCTCGCGCGTCAGTAGCGCCATCTCCAGCGCGGACGTGCCGCCGAGGTTATTGATAAGCACCGCGAGCCGCGCGTCGGCGGGCACCTGCGGCGTCAGGCGTTCCACCAGCGTCGCCACAATTTCCCGGCTGTTCTGGGTGCTGATGGTGCTGGCGCCGGGCTCGCCGTGAATGCCGAGCCCCAGCTCCGCCTCGCCCTGCTTAATGCGCCCGTCTTCGGTGCTGCCCGGCAGGCTACAGGTCTGTAGCGCCACGCCGAGGCTTTTCACCGCGTCGCTCGCCTGCTGAGCCAGCGCGCGCACGTCGCTTAACGATTTGCCCTGTTCGGCGGCGAAACCGGCGATTTTATGCACCAGCGCCGTGCCGGCGATGCCGCGCGGGTGTTTGTTATCCGGCAGCGCCACGTCGTCGGAGACGATAACCATCTCCACTTTCAGCCCGTGGCGTTTGGCTTTCTCCGCCGCGAGGCCGAAGTTCAGCCGGTCACCAGTGTAGTTTTTCACGATGAGCAGGCAGCCGCGGTCGCCCGTCACCGCCACAATGGCGTTCAGCACGGCGTCCACGCTCGGCGAGGCGAAGAGATCGCCGCAGACGGCGGCAGTGAGCATTCCCTTACCCACAAAGCCTGCGTGCGCGGGCTCGTGGCCGGAGCCGCCGCCGGAGATCACCGCAACTTTGCTTTTATCCCAGTCGCGGGGAGCCACGATGCGAATCGCCGGGTCGATATCAAGGCGGGTGAGGTTCTGGTGGCGGGCAGTGAGAAGAAGCCCATCAACGGCGTCGTTGATAAGGCGTTTACGGTCGTCAAAAAAGAATCTGGACATGGTTTCCTGCGAATCAGTGAACGGTATGAAAAGCATAGCCGTTTCGCAGGCAAGCGGCGGTCAGAGCCCGTATTCGCCGTAACCGCGCCGCTTTTGCAGGCGATCCAGCCATCGGCCAGCATAGTGAACGCCCACTAACACGGCAGCCAGAAAGGCGGTGTGCAGCCAGAAGGCGACGCGTCCGTCGAAAATAAAAAAGCTCAGGATGAAATACGGCAGCGTGGCGCTGGCTATTGCAAAAAGCAGATGTTCGCCAAGCGAGAACAGGCGCAGCACCTCGTCCGCCTCTTTCTCCTGTGGGGAACCGGCGATCACCACGCCTACCGCCAGGCTGCGGCGGTCCACATGCCGCGCGAGCAGTGCGAAAAGCAGAGCCAGCACAGAGAACACGGCCCCCTCAAAGACCAGCCACGGCAGCGGATCGCGAAAATAAAAGTAAGCGCCCACTATCAGAATCAGGATGAGTGCCTCAGGCACAAAGGCAAGATGGGCGAAAAACAGGAGTAACAGCGAGGCGAGTCTTTTCATGGCTTCACGCAAACGAGAAAAGAGAGAAAGCGCACTCCCTCAAGTGAGGAAGTGCGCAAGGCATCAGGCGCGTTTCATCAGCAGCCAGAGGCTTATCAGGAAGAAGCTGGCGCTCGGCAGCAGCGCGCCGATAATCGGCGGAATGCCGTACACCAGGCTCAGCGGCCCGAAGATTTGGTCCAGCACGTAGAAAATAAAGCCGAAGCTGATACCCGTCACGACGCGCACGCCCATCGGCACGCTGCGCAGCGGCCCGAAAATAAACGACAGCGCCATCAGCATCATCACCGCCACGGAGAGCGGCTGGAAGATTTTGCTCCACATGTTGAGCTGATAACGGCTGGCATCCTGGCCGCTCGCCTTCAGATATTTGACGTAATTACGCAGCCCGCTTATCGACAGCGCGTCTGGATCCAGCGCCACGACGCCGAGCTTGTCCGGCGTCAGGTTAGTTTTCCAGGTCCCGGTCAGCGTCTGAGAACCGGTGATCTGCTGCGGGTTTTTGAGGTTCGACTCATCCACCTGCGACAGGCGCCACAGCTTGTGTTCAGCGTCAAACTTCGCGCTGGCGGCGTAACGGACTGACTCCAGACGACGCTTGTCGTTAAAGGCGTAGATGCTGATTCCGCCCAGCTCGTTTTCGCCCTTCACGCGCTCGATATACACAAAGTTATCGCCGTCTTTTGCCCACATCCCCTGCTGGGTTGAGAGCAGCGAACCGCCATACATCTGCTGCGCGCGCAGGTTGCGGGCCATCTGCTCGCCCTGCGGTGCCACCCATTCGCCGATAGCCATCGTAAAGATAACCAGCGGAATGGCGGTTTTCATCACGGAGGCGGCCACCTGCATCCGGGTAAAGCCGGAGGCCTGCATAACGACCAGCTCGCTGCGCTGCGCCAGCATCCCTAAGCCCAGGAGCGCGCCAAGCAGCGCGGCCATCGGGAAGAAGATCTGGATGTCTTTCGGCACGCTCAGCAGCGTGTACGTCCCCGCGCCAAGCGCGGTGTAGCTGCCTTCGCCAGTCTTTTTCAGCTGATCGACGAATTTGATAATGCCCGACAGCGACACCAGCATGAACAGCGTCATCATAATGGTGTTGAAAATTGTTCTGCCGATGTACCGGTCGAGAACGCTAAATCCCAGCATCGATCACTCCCCGACGAGCAAAGCGGGTGCGGATGCGGCGCACCGGCACCGTGTCCCACAGGTTCAGCGCCACGGCCAGCGCCAGATAAAGCAGGTTAACGGCCCACATCCAGATCAGCGGATCAAGCTTGCCTTTTGCGCCGTTGGAGCGCAGCGAAGTCTGGAGCAGGAAGAAGATAAGATACAGCAGCATCGCGGGCAGCATCGAGAGCACGCGGCCCTGACGCGGGTTCACCACCGAGAGCGGCACGACCATCAGCGCCATCACAATCACCGCGAACACCAGCGTCAGACGCCAGTGGAACTCGGCGCGCGCCGATTTGGAATCCGCCTGCCAGAGGGTTTTCATGTCCATCTGCTCGGCGTCGTCCGGGTCCAGCGCCACGGCCTGGTGGCCGATAATTGCTTTGTAATCTTTAAAGTCGGTGATGCGGAAATCGCGCAGCATCGCGGTGCCCTCAAAGCGGGTGCCCTGATTGAGCGTCACCACCTGCGAGCCATCCTTACGCTGCGAGAGCTCGCCGGAGTCGGCGACAACCACAGAAGGACGCGCGTTACCTTTCGGGCGCAGCTGCGCCAGGAACACGTCTTTGAATTTGCTGCCGTCCACGCTTTCGATAAACAGCACCGCGTTACCGTCGGTCGCCTGCTGGAACTGGCCCTGCGCGAGCGCCGCCATGCCGGGGTTGGCTTTCGCCTCCGCGAGCACTTCGTCCTGATGGCGCGACGACCACGGGCCTGCCCACATCACGTTCACCGCCGCGACAATGCCGGTCAGCAGCGCGAGCACCATCGCGGCTTTCACCAGCACCGCTTTACTCAGCCCGCAGGCGTGCATGACGGTAATTTCACTTTCGGTATAGAGCCTGCCAAGCGTCATCAATAGCGCGAGGAACAGGCTTAACGGCAGGATGAGCTGCGCCATTTCGGGCACGCCCAGGCCGAGGAGCGAAAGCACGAGGTTTGTCGGAATATCGCCGTCCACCGCCGCGCCAAGAATTCTCACCAGCTTCTGGCAGAAGAAGATCAGCAGCAGGATGAACAAAATCGCCAGTTGGCTTTTGAGCGTCTCCCGAACCAGATATCTTATGATTATCACATTAAATACGCCTGTGAATACGAGTCTTTTTGCAGGAAAATCGCTTGTTTCATGGCTTAAACGTCATTTATTCTCTTGAGTCGTCGAAAAGATCGCTAAGATTACTTATCTTAACGGCTTCGCGCTTCAAGCGTTGCCGACGAGCCGAAACCAAAACAACATTCGTTAAGATTAACACGAAGTCATCGCAACAGCGGAGCAAGAGTTACGAAGTGGTCAATTCTATCTGTAGCCGCCGCCGTTGTCTTTAAGATTCAGGAGCGTAGTGCATGGAGTTCAGTGTAAAAAGCGGGAGCCCGGAAAAACAGCGCAGTGCCTGCATTGTTGTAGGTGTCTTTGAGCCGCGCCGTCTCTCTCCCATCGCCGAACAACTCGATAAAATCAGCGACGGCTATATCAGCGCCCTGCTGCGTCGCGGTGAGCTGGAGGGCAAACCGGGCCAGACCTTGTTGCTTCATCACGTTCCGAATGTGTTGTCAGAACGTATCCTGCTTATCGGCTGCGGCAAAGAGCGCGAGCTGGATGAGCGTCAGTATAAGCAGGTGATTCAGAAAACCATTAATACTCTGAATGATACCGGCTCCATGGAAGCGGTCTGCTTCCTGACCGAGCTGCACGTCAAAGGCCGCAACACGTACTGGAAAGTGCGCCAGGCGGTAGAGACGGCGAAAGAGACGCTCTACAGCTTCGATCAACTGAAAACGAACAAGAGCGAGCCGCGTCGCCCGCTGCGCAAAATGGTGTTCAACGTGCCGACCCGCCGTGAACTCACCAGCGGCGAGCGCGCTATCCAGCACGGTCTGGCGATCGCCTCCGGCATTAAAGCGGCCAAAGATCTGGGCAATATGCCGCCGAACATCTGTAACGCCGCGTACCTCGCCTCTCAGGCGCGCCAGCTGGCGGATTCCTTCAGCAAAAACGTCGTCACCCGCGTGATTGGCGAGCAGCAGATGAAAGAGCTGGGCATGCACTCGTACCTCGCGGTGGGCGAAGGCTCGCAGAACGAATCCCTGATGTCGGTAATTGAATATAAAGGCAGCAGCGAGCCGGACGCCCGTCCGATAGTGCTGGTGGGCAAAGGGCTGACCTTTGACTCCGGCGGCATCTCGATTAAACCGTCCGAAGGGATGGACGAGATGAAATATGACATGTGCGGCGCGGCGGCGGTGTATGGCGTGATGCGCATGGTGGCCGAGCTGAACCTGCCGGTGAACGTGACCGGTATTCTGGCGGGCTGTGAAAACATGCCTGGCGGACGCGCGTATCGTCC